>JAGGQZ010000020.1 GCA_018613055.1 Chryseobacterium sp. ISL-80
ACTCCTATTAGCTGGTTTAGCACAATAAGGTAATATGAAAAAAGGCTTAGAGATGAAAATTCCTCTAAGCCTTTTAGTATTGTGAATAGTGTTGTGAAATTGGCGTGAATTAATATGTGATTATGTCTGTGAAATACCGTTTTGCACCTCACAAGTAAACCCGTTTTTTTTTTATTTAGTGTGTTTTTGCATTGATTGTTACTTTTCATACATGCCATGCCAGATTATGAAATGATCAGGTCACTTTTTTTCAAAATGTGTGAGCAGTAATGAAAAATTAAAAACCTGATTTTTTCTTTTGGCTGAGAAAACAACAGAGTTTGAGAAGATTATATTAATGACCACTAACTTTATAGTTGGTCTTTTTTAATTGGAAATTTTTTCTGACTTAAATTTAGTGGTATAGATACTGCTTACCATCCGATACCGCTAGTTATTCTTAAGAACTATAAATATAAGAACACTAACACCTCAAAAAAGGGGGATAAATGTATATGACACCTGCATAATTTCTCCTAAATTAAATGATAACATGGTTAAAAAATTTACAGGCAGGGGGAGTACTAAGATTAAGACCGTTATATTGAGCCATGCAATCATTATGATAACTCTCATATCTGCTTTCCTAATAGGTGCGATTTTTATGTTTTATGACAGAGGTGAATCACTTGATAAGGTGTTGGCAATGGGGGGGAATGTTGTAGGCCAAGCAACTTTAATAAAGGAATCGGATGAAAACGAGGGACCAATAAAGGAAAACGTAATTGTAAGAATAAAGGACAAAGTGCTTCTTGACGCACCGGTGGTTAAACAATTTCCGGAACTTCCACGAGGATGTGAAGTAACTAGTCTTGCAATGTTGCTTCAATACAATGATATTGATGTGGATAAAATGGAATTAGCTTCAGGCATTAAGAAGAATCCAGTGTTGCTCAAAAAAAGAGAGGGTGTAACTTACTGGGGACATCCAAACGATGGCTATATTGGGGATATGTATACCTATAAGAAACCCGGATTTGGTGTTTACCACAGACCAATAACTGAGCTAGCAGAAAAATACTTACCTGGTAAAGTAAAGGATATAACGGGGGCTGACTTTTCCGAAATTAAAACCTATTTATCCTTGGACCTTCCGATATGGGTGATCATAAATACAACCTATAAGAAGTTGCCGGCCTCTTCTTTTGAGGAATGGATAACACCCTCTGGACCGGTATCAATCACATACAAAGAACATTCAGTGCTAATTACTGGTTACGACGATAAATATATATACTTTAACGATCCTATCACGGGATTAAAAAACAGGAAAGAACCATACAACAGTTTTGAAGAGGCCTGGGAGCAAATGGGCAAGCAAGCCATAATCATTTTACCTGATTCTCAGATTTCTGAATAAAGGTGTTAATTAGGTTAGCACGAATTTAATTAATACCTACTAGCTAACCATCCATACACATTTTGTGATTTTTGGATAATGTAAATCTTTCTTTCTAACAAATGTAAAAATGCGAACTTCTATGACAAGAAAGTTTTCATCAATTTTAATAAAGAGAAATGTAATGCATATGTAATATTAATTGCACACTAAATGCACGTTGATTCGTTATATTTAATTACTAGGACCCCCCTTTTTTAATATAATCTTTCCCATGCATGAAAGGCTGTCGTTTAAAATGCGACAGCCTTTCTGCTATAGTTGCGTTATTTGCATAGGTGCGAATCTGAGATGCATAAACCCTAAAACAGTGGTCAACCAAAAGGCTCCGGTAAATCACCGGAGCCTTCAGCCTATTCCACATTAAATTGCCCCATCATCCCTGCGTCTTCATGCTCGAGAATATGGCAATGGTACATGAATAACCCTTTATGATCAAATGTTGCAATTGCTCGGACTTTTTCACCAGGTGCAACCAAAATAGTATCCTTCCATCCGCGTTCATTTGGCGGCGGGGGATTCCCATCACGATCAAGGATCAGGAATTGGGTTCCATGGCCGTGGAACGGATGAGCCATGCCCATATTATTACCCATCATGCCCATTCCTTCATTCGAAATTTCCCAAATCTCGGTATCATGAAGCTTAAGCTGCTCGTCAATGCGATCCATGTCCATCTGTTTGCCGTTGATGCTGACATTACGGCCCATTCCTGACATGACGAATTTCCGAGTACGTGCAGCCATGGTTTCATCTGGATCTGGAATGTCAACCAATTTTGATGGAACATTATTTGGCCCTTTTTCCTCGCCAGTGACGATGAATTTCATAAATGAAGTTCCCTTATCGGTCAATTCCACGGTTTCTCCCTCTTCATATTCTGAAAAATCAACAATCAACTCAGCACGTTCTGCAGAACTTAAAATAAGCTTGTCCATTTCTACGGGTTTTTCCAGGAGTCCACCATCTGTCCCGATCTGGTAAAATTTCTGATTGTTGCTCAGTTGGAATTGATAAATCCGTGCATTAGAGCCATTCAGCAGCCGGAAACGGACCTTGCCTTTAGGAACTTCAACATAAGGATTAATGGCTCCATTCACCATAATCGTATCTCCCTGCAGTCCCATCATGACATCGTGCATGCTCAAATCATAGGTAAACTGACCGTTTTCATCGAGCTGTTTATCCTGGACAATTAATGGTATATCATTCACCCCATATTCGTTAGGCAGATCCAGGTTGTCACTGTCTTCATCATCAATTATAAACAGACCAGCAAGTCCTTTATATACGTGTTCGCCAGTTTCATGGAGTAGATGGGGATGGTACCATAAAGTAGCAGCGTTTTGTTCAATTTTGAATTGCGGATTCCACGTGGTTCCAGGCTGGATGCCGGAATGAGGGCCGCCATCCTGGTCGCCGTCAACTTCTAGTCCATGCCAATGGACCGTGGTTGCTTCATCAATCTCATTTTTTACTTTTATTGAAACATCATCTCCAGTTTTTACACGAATCACGGGTCCTAGGTAATCGCCATTATATCCAAACGTATCTGTTGGTTTGCCTTCTATAAACTCCATGGATCCTTTTTGGGCAACAAGAGTGAACTCTGCTTTTCCTGGGTCAGGATTCTCGTCTTTTAGGATGGGGGGAATGGGAAGAGAGGTTCCTCCATCAGCGAGTGAGTCATTCTTCATGTCTTCAACCTCTCCGTTATCGTTACCCATCATACCACCATCCATCATTCCTCCCCCTTGTCCAGGCATGTTACCGTTCATGCCGCCAAAACCTCTCATAAAAAACCAGCCGCCCACAATGAGCAGAATCAATAAGATAAGTGCGGCCATAACTATTTTTTTCATCATTTTTACCTCCTTTAGTACTTATCTAGCTTTTACATGACTTTATTTTTGAATACACAATACCTCGCTGTGTATTTTATAAGCGCCGGTTTATAATTGCAAACAATAATGCTAACTGTAGTCAAATATGCATTTTCTATGGAGTTTAATTCGAGAAACCTGTGGTAGAAACTATAAAGTAAATAAAATTAAGGAGGAATAAAAATATGCTATTACCTGCATCTGACTTAGGGTTAATTTCAACTCACCTACCTGCCCATGACGGCATGATCATGAAAGTAAAGCTTATGGCAAGAGAAGCAAAAGAGGAAAAATTACTTGAATTGCTAAATACTAAGGTAGGGATTTTACGAAGCCATGTGCGTATCATGATGGATATGCTTGATCCTGACAGTAGTGATTTTGAGAAGCTTCCGGATTTCAATGAGCTTCCGGAGGGTCAGCTCGAAACTACATCTAGAGGGTCACAGCTGATGGACAAGCACATCGCAATGGAAATTAAGGCTTCTACAGAGGCAATGGCGAAGGATAACTTCGTCTCAGCTCTTAAAATGAAGGACCCGCAGGTCAAACAGACTCATATTGAAATGGCACTTCAGCAAGTAAAGCTGCTTAATATGGTTACTGAATTCCTGAAGGAGATTGAAGCAGATGTAACGCCTATGGGTACGCCAGATGAACAAAAGAAAGTCATGAATCATTTCAGTCATATGATGGAAGAATAGATTTTGATTGGAGGTCGAGAGATGAATACTGAAAATGAACATAGTACTGTAAACAATCATGACCACAGTCAGACCAGCAGTATGACTAAAGATAGTAGCCAGTCCAGTCGAACACCACATGACAGTCATGAACATCATCAAGAACATAGCATGATGGACTCCCATCAGGGACACACCGACCATAAGGAGAACATAGCAAAAGTACAGGTTGATTGGACCTCAAACCCTCATACGGTCAAAGTGGATCAAGAAACAGAAATTTTTATTGACATAAAAGATTTCTCCGGGAAGGTTATCGAGACTTTTCAAGCTGTGCATGAAAAAGAAATGCACCTACTGGCAATTAAAAAGGATTTATCTGTATTCCAGCATCTTCATCCGCATTATCGTGGGAAAGGCAGATTTCAGGTGAAGACAACCTTCCCAAAGGCAGGGGAATATAAATTTTATGCAGATTTCCTGCCGGAGGGGGCAAATCAGCAGCTTGCTTCTCATGAGCTTGTCGTAAAGGGCTCAGAAACCAAGGAAGAGGTTGTTCCCGACAAGCTTTTGAAAAAGGAGATGGACGACCTGACAATCGAGCTCATTCTCCCAGAAGCGAAAGTGGATGAGCATATAAGTTTGATTTTCACCCTAAAGGATAAGAATGGAAACCCAATTACTGAACTTGAACCTTATCTTGGTTCTGCAGGACATGTCGTGATTGTCAGTGAGGATATGAATGAATTTCTCCATGTCCATCCAGTAGATGAAAACACAAAAGGACCAGATGTTGAGTATATGACCAGCTTTCCTCGTAGTGGATTGTATAAAATTTGGGGACAGTTCAAGTACAAACAAAAACTTTATACGGTGCCTTTTGTGATTGAAGTTAAGTAATAGGTAGCAGTACAGCAATGGCACACAGAATTGTGTGCTATTGTTCAATTTTCTAGTAAAGGAGGTGGAACTGTGAAGGATATTGAGGGGAAAATCGACATGCCGCAAACGAACAAAGGACGATTGAAAATTATCACGGTGCTTGCTATTCCCGCAGTCATTGAAAATTTTTTCCAGACGATCCTCGGCTTTGTCGATACATACTTTGTATCTAAAATCGGTCTGGCAGAAGTTTCGGCGGTAGGGGTCACCAATGCAGTCCTTGCGATATATTTTGCATTATTTATGGCAATTGGGGTAGCAGCCAATGTAAGGATTGCAAACTTCCTTGGTGCTAACCTTCCGGAAAAAGCAAGGCATATATCACAGCAATCAATCGTCCTTGCTGCCATATTTGGTATCTTAACAGGGATTATTACCTGGATTTTCGCTGAACCACTGCTGAAACTAATGGGAATAGAGGCAGAGGTCCTCGAGGCCGGTGCTCTGTATTTCCGGATTGTTGGAATCCCTTCGATTGTGATGAGCTTCATGTTTGTGTTAAGCGCTATCCTGCGGGGAGCAGGCGATACAAAATCGCCGATGAAGGTGAGTATTGTCATCAATATTGTCAATGCAGTTTTGGATTATGTCCTTATCTTCGGTTTTTTGTTCATACCCGAAATGGGCATCGTAGGAGCAGGGATTGCAACGGTAATTTCAAGATTGATTGGAAGCATTGCGTTGTTTTACTATGTCAATAAAACAGAAACTCTTACTTTCAGAAGAGATTACTGGAGTATTGACAGGACACATCTTATGGAACTGACTACTCTTGGAGCCCCAGCTGCAGGCGAGAGATTAGTCATGCGTGCTGGCCAAATCGTCTATTTCGGTTTCGTTGTTGCCCTTGGTACCAATGCATTTGCCGCTCATCAGATTGCCGGAAATGTCGAAGTATTTTCCTATATGATTGGATATGGATTTGCTACAGCCGCCACAATCTTGGTTGGCCAGCAAATCGGTGCGGGCAATCTTGAAGAAGCCAAGCATTATGCCAAACTATCCACCTACCTCACAGTAGGAGCGATGACCCTGCTCGGTGCCTTGCTCTTCTTCCTCGGTGATTGGGCTGGCAGCTTTTTTACCGACGAACAGCAAGTTATCGATGATATAGGAACCGCATTGAAAATATCCGGTATTTTCCAGCCGTTTCTCGCTGTATTAATGGTGCTTACAGGAGCTTTCCAGGGGGCAAATAACACGAAATTCCCGATGTACCTGACCGGATTCGGGATGTGGGCGGTACGAACCGTACTTGTCTATCTTCTTGGAATCAAGCTGGGCTGGGGACTCGCGGGAGTATGGATAGCAATCGGAGCCGATATCGCATTTCGTGCAATAGTATTGGTAATCCAATTCAAACGTGGAAAATGGATGGCACTTGAAAAAGCACCAGAGCCAGAATCTCACTGCCATCCGCAAACAACCAAAGAAAACATGTCAGCTTGCGCTAATAACTATTAATAAGGAGCATACAGTTATCAATCTGTATGCTTTTTTTTAGGTAACAATATTATTAAAGTGAATCTAACCTTATCATAAGGGGATTCCTACTTAAAAAGGTGTCTAGTAAAAATAATAAGTCGTTAGACCAAGTTGTATCAAACACATTAATAGCAAAAAAAACAGAATTATACCGTATAACTAGAGATGTCTTAGCAGTAATCTTCTTTCCGGCTACCAAATCAAACTCCCTGTTCTGTTAAAATTATGAAATTCACTCTTATTGGTTTTTTGGTGTTTTACCAAGTGTCCAAGAGGTAAAGGACATAAGAATCTTTTTTAAGGAGGAAAATTAATGACCAATAACAAACTGTTGAGAAATTCAGGCTTAGGCTTAGCGGCTTTAGGACTCGTTTTTTCAGCTGCAGGTGTATCGGCAGAAGCTCATAATCCCGGAGCTAAATTCCAACCCAATAATCAGATTGTAGTTGAATTGAACGATGAGAAAAAACTAGCTATTGTAGAAAAAAAAGTGATAGCTGTTGAAACTAAAATCGAGGATATCGAAACTTCACTGGGGGAAGCTCCTCTAACAGCTGCAGAGGTAGAAATGTATGAAAAGTACCTAGAGGATATAAATCCCTTACTTAATCGTTTAAACGCTGCAGAAAACCAGTTAGATGCCAAGGTGAAAAATCAAAGCAATCCTGAACCAATTGCTGAAGAGATTTATGGATGGATAAACGAGGTACGCTCTAAAATTATTGTGGTCAAGGAAACAATGGAATCTCAACTGGCTGAAACAATGTCCAGTTCAGGTGAAGTTCCTGAAGAACTTGCAACAGCAGAGAATCCGAAGTTTGAAATCGGAAGCCAGGCTATTATTGAAGCAGATCATATGCCAGGCATGAAAGGTGCTCTAGCAACCATCAAAGGAGCATATGACACCACTGCATACTCTATTACTTATTACCCTACAACTGGCGGAGAGCCTGTGAAAGATCATAAATGGGTAATTCATGAAGAGTTAGAAAACCCAGGGGAAGAACCTCTTGAACCTGGTACAGAAGTAACCCTTAACGCAGATCACATGGAAGGCATGGATGGTGCTACGGCTATCATCGAATCAGCTGTAGATACCACTGTCTATATGCTTGACTTTACAACAACATATGGAGAAAAAGTAGAGAATCATAAATGGATCACTGAAAGTGAATTAAAATCCATTGAGTAAAAAAACAGAATAATAAAGTATAACATCGAAAAAACAAAGTATACAGGTACTAATGTGCTTGTATACTTTGTTTTTTTTAATACTTAATGAAACTACCTAGAATTTTGTCCCCCGATTCTATAAAATGGTATATTTCATAGTCATTTCTATCCAATAAATAGTAAAATATCACTATTGATAATAAAATTTATTAGGAGCTGATTTAATGTTTGAAAAAATATTAGAATTATTAGAGGCTGGGGGAGAAACGAGGAATATCGAATTTAAGAAAACTTACGATTGGGGTAATCCACAACATAAAGCAAAAATCGTAAAATGTATTTTAGCTATGAGTAACACTAAAGATGGTGGAAATCTTATCCTTGGCATTGACGATGAAAAACAAGGCTTAGAGAAGTTAACGGGTATGGAACAGGAGCATTACGAAAAATTAAACTATGATCATGTAGTAGTTGAGGTTAATAAATTTGCAGATCCTCCTATATCGTTCCATATATATCCAATTAAAAAGGATAATAAGTACTTTATTTTAATGAGGATCCCTGAGTTTGATGAATTGCCCATAATTTGTAAAAGAAGTGGAGAACAAGGACTAAAAGAAGGAGCGGTATTTTCAAGATCAAAAAATAAACCCGAATCCGCTCTTATTAGGTCTCAATCCGAAATGAGAGAATTAATGGATCTTGCAATAAATAAGGGAATTAGACAATTCTATATGAGGGTAAGAGATTCTGGATTACACCTAGCTGACGACGATACATCCCAGGAGAGTTATACGAAAGAGTTAGTTGGAATTGAAGATGATGAAATAGTCAATCTGATTAAGAAAAAAGGCTATTGGAAAATTACAATAAGACCTACTTTTTATGAAGAAGATAGAATTGAAACGTTGGTAAATTGTAAAAAGATTTTACAAGACAACAAGTTGAGTTTGAGAGGGTGGGATTTTCCACACTTGAACGGTTTTGCGAATGGAAATAATTATGTCCAATCTAAAGAAAACTTTGGTCAATTCAAAGAGCTATTAAGATTTTATAAGAGTGGTCAATTCATTTATTATAATTCCATGTACGAAGAGTATATGGATGATAGATATCAAAAAAGAGTGAATGGGAAGGGATTAGAGATTATTAGTTCGCTCTATTTATTTACAGAAATATTTGAATTTGCAACTAGGTTAGCACAAAGAAAAATACTAGGCGATGAAATTACAATAAGAATAGAGTGTTATGGAATTAAAGGAAGACAACTTTTCTTCTATGAAGCTACAAGAGCGCTTTTCCGTGACTATATTTCAACTATAGAGGACGAAGCACACTTAGAAATAAACCTTGGGGTTGAAGAATTAATATCTAATGGTAGTACAATCGCAATTGAGGTATTAAATAATTTATTTGAAAAGTTTAATTGGGACATTCATGCAATTAAAGGCGTATTTATAGAAGAGCAACAAAAACTGTTAAAAGGATTATTATAATTGCAGATTTGGTGGCCAGCAGAATAGCTCTTTTCATAGGAAAAAGGCTTATTTTAAAGTAATAAGATTCAGGTAATAGTTAAAGATAAGGGTGGAAGTATTTCAATGGAGGTCCTTAAATCATTAGCGATAAAGTGTCGGAATCCCTTTTCCTAAACTAAACAATAATTTAGATAAATTTATTCATAGAATAATAATATTATATACCTATATAACTTGTGTAGCTAAGAACCAAGCAGAGAAATAAATGATAAGTGTCTATTGATGCACCGGAGGAGATCATTAGTTGGTTATTTAGCTAAATAGAATCAATCAGGTTTGGAGAAGTTCCTTAGAACAAAGTAATTTAAAAAATACGAAATATTTATGGTTGCCTAGTTTAGTCATATCAAAGAATAGGGGTATACATTTTTTTGCACAGTTACCCCAAGGATTTAAAAATATTATTACGTAAAATATGAATTTGATGTAATATTATAATGAATATTATTTTTTTCCTTAGGAGTAATTTGATGAAAAATAACTCGCAGTCACAAAATTACAAAAAACTTGATTTTATACTTAAAGATCTCCCGTGGTATGTAGAAGAATATATTGATAAGAAAAAAAGAAAACTATCACCAGGAACTTTGCTTAATTACTGTCATGATTTTAAGATCTTTTTTAATTGGTTGGTGTCTGAGGGTTTTTATAATGGAGAAATAAAAGAAATTCCGCTCTCACTGTTTGAGACTCTTACTACTCAACAAATTGAGGACTTTCTAAGCTTCTTAAAGTTCCAGTTAGACAACAGAGAAATAACCATTAATAGAAAGTTATCATCTTTAAAATCACTGTTCAATTATTTGCAAAATATAGCTGAAACCGAGAAATTAGAACCATATTTAATCCGCAATGTAATGGCGAAAATTGAATTTAATGATGTGTCCGAGGATCCTGAAACAATCGCAAACCGAATGGAAGGAAAAATTTTAATTGGAGACGAATATGAAGACTTTAGAGTATTTGTTGCTAAGAATTACGGTGAAATAAATAAATCAAATAAACGCATTACTACATTTCATGAAATGAATAAAGAACGTGATACAGCAATTGTATCATTATTCTTAGGATCAGGTTTAAGGTTATCTGAATTAGTATGGTTAAATATAGAGGATATCGATTTTAATAAAAACTGTGTGAGAGTAATAAGAAAAGGAAACAAAGAACAATACGTATACTTTAGTGAGCAAGCAATGACTGATTTAAAAGCATATCTGAGTATTAGGAGTAATAAATACAATATTCCGAGAGAAAATAAAGCTGTATTTGTTGCAGCTCCTATGGGTCCTAAAGGAACGACCAGAAGACTGTCAGGAAGAGCTATCGAGAAATTGATTGAAAAATATGCGATAGCGTTTGGGAAACCATCCTTATCAGTACACAAATTAAGACATTCTTTCGCAACCAGGTACCATTCTGAAATAAACGATGTACCCAAATTAAGAAGACAATTAGGCCATTCCTCAATTGAAACTACGATGATATATACACATTTAAAAAATGAGGATTTAAAAAATGCTATCAATAAACTTAATATGCCAAAAGAACAATAATGCTAATGTAGGTAAGTTCTCTTCAATAATTTTGTATGTAGGTGAATTCACTTCAAGATTTATCTATGTAGGCAAGTTCTTTTTAAAAAAAATTTACTGGTTTTGGAGCAGAAACTTAGGTTATTGCTCCAAAACACTAAAAAGGAAAGAATGTAGGCAGATTCTCTTCATTTATGTAGGTAGATTCTCTTCAACGGACAGGTGAGAGGAGAAGTGTTATTAATACTTCACTAAAAATTTATTATCTAGTTTACATAACATAAATTCTCGGAAGTTATACCAAAAATCAAGCATCTCATCTCAATATCTAAGTATACTCAAATCAGTGAGACAGAAACAGAAAATTCATTAAACTTTCTCTATAAAATCTCATTGTATTAAATTAACAATATTTTGTTTGCTAATAGATTTTATATTAGATTAACAATTCTCATATTTAATTTACAGATCAACAATTTACATGTAATTCATTATGTTTCACTTATCTTTCCGCAATTGCAGCTAAATTCATTTGTTTTGATATTTTAAGCTGATTCAATTGGATTCTGATTTGCAATCATTAGATTCTTAATTTATCAAACCTAATCCTTCTTTTAATCCAGCCCTCTTAAGAATCCCTAGATTACAAAAGTCATGTTTACATAATATTATTATGTTATTTAAAACGCACTTCTACTCCCTTTCGGAATAAAACATAAAAACACAGGCCTAAACCTGTGTTTCTGTTACTCTTTTGCTATTCACCTTGTTTAAATAGAATCTTGGTGTTCCGTAATAAGCGATTTCATTGAATTCGGGATAATTGGATGCAAACTGTACGTAGATTGGTGCATCCAGCAGCCATGGATGATAGGTAAAAAAGCTCTTGTCTCCATAAATCATCGCTGTCAATGCTAAATCCAATTCTCGTTTGAAAATCATATATCGGATCCGCGACATATTCAGGTCATATTCCCCATTGCTGACGTATACATTTGCATACAAAATATATTCACCGTTAATCGTTACCCAGTCTGCCAATACTTCATCCCGCATTTTATAGTTGATGGCCTGGTAATCATAAACATTCCCGATTGCTAAAAACAACTCACCGGTCAAATCTGAGTGCGTCAATGTATATTTCCTGCTGTCAATAGGCATGTAGGCTGTTGCTGGCGGAATAAAAGTGACGGTTAATTTCTCTGGCTTGAATTTGCTCATGGCAGAAGGCTCCTTCCTGAAAAAAGAATCCTTTTCCAATAGCGTATGCCAAATAGCATTCATTCGTGACATTTGCCTATTTTACTGTGCGGTAAGATTGATTACCTCTGCTTTCAGCAGTTTCCATTTTCCCTGTTCGTATAACCAGGTTGATTCCAGGTTTGCAATTCCGTCTGCGTTATAGGCTCCATTTATTCGCTGGCTGCCGATTAATCCGTATTGTCCAGCCTTGACTTTGATTGGCTTTAAAGTTCCAAATGGCAGAACCATCAATTCAGTCGGTTCATTTAGCTTCCCGTCATGATAAAGACCAAGCCTGTCATAATCCGCTTTCCTGTCACTTAAATCAAAGCTGTAAGACTGGCCTGTTTGCTCGATGCGGACAGACGCTTTATAGCCGTCTTCAAATTGACTGCTGACTGACAAAGGTTCCGGTACGGTCAGATTGACAACCTGAAAATCTTTTAATGTATATAAATAAAAATTCGACAGACCTCCACTTCCACCAGTTGGTACACTGATGAAAATATCTTTAACAGAATCGTCATTAAGGTCTTTATATTCAGTAGAGGGATCATATCCCCCTTCGAGATCAATCTTGTATGTTTTGCCATTAGACGCTTTGATTTTTAAATAAATCTCCTTAAGGAACTGTGTACCTTCTTCAAATGGCACACCTTTTACATAAATTATATCCTTCTTTCCATCACCTGTGATGTCGACCTTTTCTTCCGATACTGACACTGACACCGTCGCCTTCTCCCTGGAATCACCTGCATACGCGCCGGTCAGAGCAGTCAACGACATAAAAAAGAATGCGGTGAATGTAATCAATAGTTCCTTTTTCATTGTGCATCCCTCCAATATAGTTAATATCTCTAAATATGGAAAAAAGATACACAAAAAAACCCTCTGATCAATCCAGAGGGTTTAGAAGGTTAATTCTTATTCTGTGCTTTCTCTCGGTAATCCCATGATTCAATGCCACTCAGACCTTCAATAGAGTCAGCATAGAAAACAGGGTCCTTCCCTTGTTTCCGCTGTTCCCTGTAATCCTTTAGGGCTGCCATGGCAATTTTTGCGAGCAAGGTAATGGCTGCAAGGTTAATTAGTGCCATGATTCCCATGAATAAATCCGCAAGATTCCAGACAATCGCTAAATCGACAATTGAACCGAATAAGACCATTGCGATGACAGCAAGTCGATATACCAATAATGCTGTCTTGCTTTCTTTGATGAACTCAATATTCGTTTCACCATAATAATAGTTCCCGATGATCGAAGTGAATGCAAATAGGAAAATCGCTCCTCCAACAAACGCTGGTGCCCATGAACCGACGTGTGTTGTCAAGGCCGCCTGGGTTAACTGAATACCATCTAAATCAGCATTCATATACTCTCCAGACATAATGATGATGAAGGCAGTTGCTGAACAAATTAAAATTGTATCCGTAAAAACGCCAAGTGTTTGGATTAATCCTTGTTTTACAGGATGAGTCACTGCAGCCGTAGCGGCTGCATTTGGTGCACTGCCCATACCAGCTTCGTTTGAGAATAGCCCTCGTTTGATTCCCATCATGACAGCTGCTCCCATACCTCCGCCAACGGCTTCCTGAAGTCCAAAAGCGTTTTTGAAGATTAGTGAGAACATCGCGGGAACTTCGCTGAGATTTGTGAAAACGATATACAATGCCAAGATCAAATACAAAACTGCCATAATTGGGACAATGATCTGGGATACAAACGCTATTCTTTTGATCCCGCCAAAAATGATAGCGGCTGTCATAATGGACAGAATGATTCCCATCCAAAATCGATCAAATCCAAATGCCTGGTCAAATGCCAGAGAAATGGTGTTGGATTGAACAGAACTGAATACCAATCCAAAGGTAAAAACAATGATGACTGCAAATAGTATTCCTAGCCATCTTTTATTCAGCCCGCGTTCCATATAGTAAGCCGGACCGCCGCGGTATTCATCCTTGTCTTTTACTTTATAAATCTGGGCCAATGTACTTTCGATAAAGCTTGAAGCTGCTCCAATAAACGCAATAAGCCACATCCAGAAGACAGCCCCCGGACCACCGGCAGAAATAGCCGTCGCTACACCTGCAAGATTCCCTGTACCGACCCTTGAAGCAAGACTTACCGTGAACGCCTGAAACGAAGACCGGCCCCTTTTTCCTTCAGATGAGACAGTTGCTGGATCCTTTAGTACCCTTATCATTTCAGGAAAGTACTTAAACTGGACAAATCTTGTTCTAAAAGTGAAATATGTACCTAATATGACTAGAACAGCAATTAAGATATAGCTCCACATATAGTTGTTTAATTCCGATATGATATTGTTGAAAAGCTCCATATAAAACTCCTTATCTACAGTAAAGTTATTTTGATATAGTTCTAAATGTACCAAAAGGGCGCCCTCATTACAATGGTACATGACTACCATGTACCTTTAATGGGTACATGAACCTCTAAGCATTTACCCCTAAATTCGTAATTAAAAACAAAAAACACAGCTCAATTGCTGTGTTTTTTAAGTTATTTATTATTTTTCCTGTTCGGTTTCACTTTTCCAAATGGTTAAAAGCTTACCTGTTTCGCTTTCATCAACAATGAATGACCCATTTGTGTAGCGGTCACTATTCCTCAAATCTGCTGCTTTTAGCGAAACAATCTGCTGCTTTTCGGAAAGGAAGAAGATTTCATCCTCACCACGGACAGCTTCAACACCGATAATGCGATGTGGATTTGCTTTCAATTCACGAAGCATCACGACTCCGCGTTTTGCACGTGAAGTTTTTTCGAATTCAGAAAGCTTCATTTTCTTCACTGCACCGCGCTGGGTTGCAATGACAATGGATGGATTTTCGTTGGCATCAATGATTTTACCACCCACAACATAGTCTCCATCCTTAAGGTTCATTCCCTTAACTCCGGCTGCCCGGATTCCTATTGGACTGATGTCTTCTTCGCTAAACCACAAGCCATAGCCATAGTGAGAGGCAAGGAATAAATCCTTTTCTCCGTTTGATAGATGGACATCGATAACTCGATCATCACCTTTGACATTGATGGCGGTTAATGGCTTAGAATAGCGCTGAGCTTTATAGAGGCTCAATTCGGATTTTTTCACCATGCCATTCTTCGTGACAAACACAAAGAACAGTTTCTGTTCGAAATCGGTAACAGGTACTGCTCTGATGATTTCTTCATCACGGTCGAGCGGGACGATATTGGCCACATGCTGACCAAGGTCCTTCCAGCGGATGTCTGGGAGCTCATGGACAGGTAAATGAAGGTAGCTTCCCTTATTGGTGAACAACAGCAGGACATCCTTTGTGTTCATATTCAATTGGGATAATAGCCTGTCAGTATCCTTCATGGCAAAATCCTGTCCATTGGAAGCCGCAAAGGACCTTTGGCTAGTACGTTTTACATAGCCATCCTTCGTTACCGTGACAATCACATCTTCACTCGCGATCAGCACCTCAAGGTTGATTTTGATTTCCTCAATCTCTTCCTCGATTTTCGTCCGGCGTTCATCTGAGAAGCGCTTCTTGACATCCTTCAATTCCTTCTTGATGACTGCCAAAAGCTTTTTCTCGCTGCCAAGAATGGCGGTTAGTTCTTCTACCTTCTTGGCAAGCTCCTCTGCTTCGGCCTGGAGGGCAGTAATATCAGTATTCGTCAGGCGATAAAGCTGGAGGGAAACAATCGCTTCGGCCTGGACTTCAGTAAATTCGAACTTCTGGATCAAATTATCTTTTGCATTTCGTTTATCCTTTGAAGCACGGATCGTCGCAATCACCTGATCCAGGATGGACAATGCCTTCATTAAGCCTTCGACGATATGCTGGCGGTCACGGGCTTTTTGAAGGTCATACTGTGATCTTTTTGTAACGACATCCTTCTGATGGCCGATGTAGGCATCAAGAAGTTCAGCAAGCCCCATCAATACCGGACGTTTCTTGTTGATGGCAACCATATTGAAGTTATAGGTAATCTGCAAATCGCTGTTCTTGTAAAGATAGTGCAAAACACCGTTTGCATCGGCTTCCTTCTTCAGTTCGATCACAACACGAAGGCCTGTGCGGTCAGTTTCATCACGAACCTCTGAAATCCCTTCAACTTTCCGGTCTAAACGGAATTCATCAATTCTCTTGACGAGGTTGGCCTTATTGATTTCATATGGAACTTCCGTGATGACGATCTGCTGTTTGCCGCCACGGATATCCTCGATTTCAGCTTTGCCGCGAACAATAATCTTTCCCTTGCCAGTCTTGTAAGCTTTGGCGATTCCTTCAACACCCTGGATAATTCCTCCCGTTGGGAAGTCCGGTCCTTTGATCACATTCATCAAATCTTCGACCGTACAGGCAGGGTTGTCCATCCTCATGATAACCCCATCAATCACTTCCGCTAAATTATGAGGCGGAATATCTGTGGCGTATCCAGCTGATATCCCTGTCGAACCATTCACGAGCAGGTTTGGGAACATCGCCGGAAGCACAGTAGGCTCACTGGACGTGTCATCAAAGTTCGGGATGAACTCAACCGTCCTCTTTTCGATATCCCTTAACAGTTCACCGGCAATCGCTGATAATCGTGCTTCGGTATAACGCATTGCCGCCGGAGGGTCACCATCGATGCTTCCGTTATTCCCGTGCATGTCAACCAGGTAATTCCGCACTTTCCAGTCCTGGCTCATACGGACCATAGCTTCATATACAGAAGAATCACCGTGCGGGTGGTAGTTACCAATGACGTTACCGACTGTCTTGGCTGATTTTCGGAATCCTTTTTCACTTGTGTTGCCTTCAACATGCATAGCGTACAAAATTCTGCGCTGTACAGGCTTCAGTCCGTCACGGGCATCCGGGAGGGCACGTTCTTGGATTATATATTTACTATAGCGGCCAAATCGGTCGCCCAATACGTCTTCTAGTGGGAGGTCACGAAATTTTTCTACTGAACTCATTCGCCTGCAACCTCCTCTGCAACTGAGATGTTTTCATTTTCCAGAATATTGCCGTCTTCCTCAAGACCGAAAGCGACATTGGATTCAATCCATTTCCTGCGGGGTTCTACCTTATCACCCATAAGTGTAGTGACCCTCCGCTCCGCTCTTGCGGCATCATCTATCCGGACACGAATCAATGTCCTTGTTTCAGGGTCCATTGTTGTTTCCCAAAGCTGATCAGCATTCATCTCGCCAAGACCTTTGTAACGCTGGATGATGTAGCCTTTGCCAATCTTCTTGATTGCGCCTTTCAGTTCATCATCACTCCAGGCATATTCAATGATTTCCTTTTTGCCTGTCCCTTTGCTGACTTTATACAGCGGAGGAAGGGCAATGAATACCTTGCCAGCTTCGATAAGCGGCTTCATGTACCGGTAGAAGAATGTCAGCAACAGCACCTGGATATGGGCACCGTCAGTATCGGCATCTGTCATGATGACAATCTTGTCATAGTTGATGTCATCTATGTTGAAATCCGATCCCACTCCCGCACCAATGGCATGAATGATCGTATTGATTTCCTCGTTTTTAAAAATATCCTGGAGCTTGGCTTTTTCCGTGTTGATGACTTTACCGCGCAATGGCAGTACGGCCTGGAATTTTCTGTCCCGGCCCTGCTTGGCAGAACCGCCGGCAGAATCTCCCTCGACAAGGTATAATTCATTTTTTGCCGGATTCTTTGATTGAGCCGGAGTCAATTTGCCTGATAGCATTGCATCCGATTTTTTCCTCTTTTTCCCGCTGCGCGCATCTTCTCGTGCTTTACGGGCAGCTTCACGGGCCTGGTAAGCCTTGATCGATTTTCGGATCAGCAAGGTACTTACATCCGGATTCTCCTCAAGGAAATATGACAGATGTTCCGATACGACCGAATCAACCGCTGACCTGGCTTCACTTGTTCCGAGCTTACCCTTGGTCTGTCCCTCAAACTGAAGCAGTTCCTCTGGAATTCGGACAGATACGATCCCTGCCAGTCCTTCGCGGATATCCGCTCCATCCAGGTTTTTGTCCTTTTCCTTGAGCAGTCCAACCTTACGGGCGTACTCATTGAATACCCTGGTCATCGCAGTCTTTGCACCTGCTTCATGTGTTCCGCCATCTTTCGTCCTGACATTGTTGACGAATGAGAGAACGTTCTCCGAGTATCCATCATTGAATTGAAAGGCAAACTCAACTTCTATTTTGCTGTATTCTCCTTCAAAGCTGACCACTGGATGCAGAACATCTTTTTCTTCGTTCAAATATTCAACAAATGCCTGGATGCCTGTTTCGAAATGGAAGACATCTTTCTCGTTATTCCGGTCATCGATCAGCTCAATTTTCAAGCCTTTCAGCAAAAATGCTGACTCGCGAAGCCTTTCAGATAATGTGTCATAGTTATATGTCAAAGTAGAGAAAATTTCGGCATCTGGTTTGAAATGGATCGTTGTTCCTGTCTGGTTTGTCTTGCCGATTTTCTCAAGAGTTGTCACCGGCTTTCCGCCGTTTTCGAAACGCTGCTCATAAACAAAGCCATCGCGTTTTATGGTGACTACAAGCCATTCAGATAGCGCATTTACGACTGACGCGCCGACACCATGCAGACCGCCGCTTGTTTTATAACCGCCTTGTCCAAACTTACCGCCTGCGTGGAGGACAGTTAGGATGACTTCCGGTGTGGGCTTTCCTAGCTTATGCATCCCTGTAGGCATACCACGACCTTTATCCTGGACACTGATCGAATTATCTTTATGGATTTTGACGATGATGTGATTTCCGTAGCCGCCAAGTGCTTCGTCAACGGAGTTATCAACGATTTCATACACGAGGTGATGAAGTCCCCGGGTATCTGTGCTGCCAATATACATACCAGGCCTTTTACGGACCGCTTCAAGGCCTTCTAGTACTTGAATGGCATCATCATTATAATCAAAAGCTTGCTGATTTCTTGCCACGAACATACCCCTTTCATTTCTTGCAAACAACATTGACGGTTTTTATGTATAGTGTCAATGAATTCCTTAAGTATTCCTCTTTTTTGTCAAAATGATATTAAATAATATGCCTTTTATCAATATCAGAACAATTGTTCTCTTTGTTTATTTTACCATAATAATGGCGTCTATGCTTAATTGTAGCGATTAATTGGGATTTGGCAAACGGATTTAAAGAATTAATTTGGAAATTTGTCATAAAAAACAGGATTTTGGGTTACTTACGATCATGAAAAACAAAACTTTAAGCCTATAAAATTGCTCCATACACTTTACATGTTCCTATTTTGAATTGAAAGGAACTGCCATTGATTACCGCCGTTAATTTTACCGTTTGTTCTGCAATATAAGAACAAATCTTTTTTTTGGAGGGCTCATATCATGAAAAGCACGAAGGTTTTCATCCTGGGGGCATCATTAATTCTCGTTCTTGCCCTTACGGCGGCCGGTGTGTTCAGGAATGATCCTGTTCACAGCAATAAACTTGGTGCGAAAACTCATTCTACTGGCCAAAGAATCATGATGATACAATCGATGGCAAACGTAAACAATGTAGAAATGGGAGAGAAAATCAAGAGGCAGCTCAATACACAAGAAGAAATCACGCTTATTTTCCATAACAAGAAGGATACGAGTCATTATTATGATCATGAGGCTGCAGTTGATTTCGTAACAGAGCCAAGTGCTGATGAAATAGATGAAATTACCCGCGACATCAAGGGCTGGGTCATAAAGCACCTGAATTCGGTTTATATCTTCAGGTCCACATCCTTGGAAACACCGCAAATGATAGAATATTTTAACCAGAGGCAGAACATTGAGTATGCCGAGCCTAATTTTATCCTGATGCAAAACGAAGCAAACGGGCCAAATGATTTGCTTTACCAGGAGAATTATCAATGGAATTTGCCAGCAATCGGAACAGAGCAAGGCTGGAATATTACACGGGGAAAAGAACAAATTGAAATAGCCGTTGTCGATACAGGTGTTGACCTGGATCACCCCGAGTTAAAGAACCGGATTGTGTCAGGCTATAATGTGATAGACGAAAAACGGGAGCCGGATGATGACAATGGCCACGGAACACATGTGGCCGGGATCATTGCATCAGAAACAAATAATGGTGAAGGTGTTGCCGGCATGACATGGTTCAGTAAGATTATGCCTGTAAAAGCAATGGGTGCGAAAGGTTATGGTACTACATTCGATATCGCCAAAGGTATCATCTGGGCTGTCGACCATGGCGCGGATGTCATCAATATGAGCCTTGGCAATTACCAGCCATCCAAGGTCTTAGAAGAAGCTGTCCGTTATGCCTATGACAAAAATGTCGTCATGGTATCTGCAGCCGGTAATGACGGATCCAATCAGCCTACTTACCCTTCGGCATATCCCGAGGTTCTGAGCGTGGCTGCAGTTGATTATAACGGCAATAGAGCGAACTTTTCTAATTATGGGGATTATATAGACATCGCTGCTCCTGGGGTGAATATACCGAGCACCTTTTTCAATGCACAGTATGCAGCTCTGTCTGGAACATCCATGGCTGCTCCCCATGTCGCAGGTTTGGCTGCATTAATTAAATCAGCTAACCCGGACTTAAAAAGCTCCCAGGTCATCAACATCATAAAGACCTCTGCGATAGATCTTGGTGAGCAGGGAAAAGACACAGATTACGGAAATGGCTTGATCGACGTGAATTCAGCCTTGCAGGAGGCGAACAAAGAACAGCCTGCCAGAGGCAATACACAAAAGTCTTTATTAAAATGGCTAAAATGAATCAAAAAAAACAAGCCGCCAGAAATTTTGGCGGCTTGTTTTTTAAATGACTTGATATAGTTTCTCATCGACATTCTCTAAAAGCGGACTGAGTTCACTTCTGGAAAGAATATAAAGCTCATGCATTGCCCTCGTACAAGCCGTATATAATAATTTCCTTTCCTCATCTCTTGTGTAGGAAGATGAATCGAAAATGATGACCGCATCAAACTCTATACCTTTTGCCAGGTATGTTGGTACGACATTGACGCCGTTTTCAAAGGTCAAAGTGCCTTTTTCAATCAATCTTGCATCATGTGCTTTCTTAATGGACTCGAAAGCCTCTTTGCTTTCCGCTGCTGTTTTGCAGATGATGGCGATGTTTTTATGACCCTTGTTCTCAAGATCTGAAATGAGCTCATTTGTCCTTCCAATATGGTCAGCATGGTCTCTGTGATTCACGATTACCGGCTTGGGACCTATACGGTTGAAGGGTTCAATCAGATTTCCGCCTTCAATCAGCTGCCTGGTGAATTCCACAATCTGCTTTGTCGACCTGTAGGTTTTTGAAAGCTTGTAGGTTTCTTTTTGCCCGAAATCAAGCGTTGCCTCGGCAAAGATGGTCGGAGCCCCGGTCGGACCAGAGTAGATTGCCTGGTTGATATCGCCGAGCAGTGTCATTTTACTGTACGGGAACAGATTTTTAATATAGGCAAATTGGAAAGGCGTATAGTCCTGCGCTTCATCAATGAAGACATGGCGAATCGATGTGTTCGACTTCCTTCCTTCAATCAGATCCTGAAGATAGAGCAAGGGCGTTGCATCCTCATAACGGATAGCCTTTCTTTCGAGAGACTGAATTGTCTGGTCACAAATGGAAGACCAATTAGCAGGAGTCGCCTCTGACTGAAGACTTTCATCCTTGAAAAAGTTCAAAAAAATGACTCTGTTATTTATGAATTTCAGTTTTTTCACTGCATTGAACAATGGTTTGAAACGTCTTTTTACGACTAGCTCAGATAACCACTTTTCTTCACGGTCATAATCGTGGAATGTATCTTCTGCTTCGCCTTGCTTTTTCTGGCTCTGTTTAAAAGCCTCGAGATAATCTTCTTTTTCAAGGAATTGAATTTCTTTTTCAACCCACTCCTGGGATTTTTCTGTCCTGGCTTTTTTCTTCAGTTCCTTGATCAGCCATTCCTTTACCAACTGAATCCTGTTCGGGATTGAAATAGCCTTGTCGAGTGAATCATAAAATTGGGAAATCTCCTGCCTTGAAATAATCGTTGTTTTCTTTAACCTCAAGCTTTTAAAGACGAGTGTTTCCATTGATAACTTCTCTGCATACTGGTCCAGTAATTCTTTAAATTCAAGACTGGCTTTGAAACGGATGCCTTCAACCCTTTCCCGGTGGCTCTCATCCCTTTTTGCTGCAAGCAGGTACTCCATCTGTTCAAATGGATCCTCCAACTCATATTCAGCACCAAAACGTGACAGTAGATACTCCTGGAATGTGGCCTGCTGCATGTTTTCTTCCCCAAGTTCAGGCAGGACGGTCGCCACATAGCTATTGAATAGCGGATTCGGAGAGAACAGCATGATATTCTCTGAAGAAATGATATTCCTGTACCTGTAGAGTAAATATGCTACACGCTGCATCGCAGCAGACGTTTTACCGCTCCCTGCTACCCCTTGGACAACAACAAGACTGCTTGAGCCATTGCGGATGATCTGGTTTTGTTCCTTCTGAATGGTCGCAACAATGGTTTTCATCTGAGTGTCTGCATTATTGCCGAGAACTTCCTGAAGCATCTCATCACCGATTGTAACACCGGTCTCGAACATCGCCTTGATCTTTCCCGATTTGATGACAAATTGGCGCTTGAGCTCCATATCTCCTTGAATGGTCTCTGTTTCTGTTTCATATTGGGCAGGGCCCGGGGAGTAGTCATAATAAAGGCCTGAAATCGGCGCTCTCCAATCATAGATCAGAAAGTTTTCTTCCTGCTCGTCCATTAACGAGGCGATACCCAGGTAGATTTCCTCTGCTTCGTTTTCGCCTTCTTCTTTAAAATCAACTCTGCCAAAATAAGGGGAGAACCTTAGCTGGGAAAGCGTCTTCAGCTGTTTGACCATTTGAGTTTGTGTACGCTCGCGCTCTGATAAAAGCGCAGCCTGCTGTTTGATGCTTGTGAAGGTTTCCGCTACATCATCTGCTTCATCAAAGTTGACGGTTACATCCTCCCAAAACGTCTTCCTGATCTGAAGGGCATCTGAGCCGACATCACTTGAACTCGCTTTCCATTTTGCGGCCTTCCTATCAATTTCCTCAATGATGGAATGTACACGATCCTGTTCCAGTTTTAAGGCTTTTAGCTGCTTTTCTTCCATGAATTTCACTCCCCAAATCAATCCTCTTTTACTTGACAGCGCCTTGTATTTGTGTTATTGTTATAATAGATTTATTGTGCATGCTAAAATATAATTTACTGCATCAACTTTCATTTTACTATTTGCATATTTCGAATTCAAATACATTCTCAGCAAAATCACCTTTAATGGTGTTTTTTTATTTTTTACACGTTCCTTTTTTATATTTATTCGATTTCCACCTATTTTAAACATCAAAAAACCGCGAGCTGCAGACTTCAGCATCGCGGTTTTTCTTTTCACTTGCTTAATTTGATCAGAGAAGCTATATTCGCAGCAGTATTACTGACATACGTACTGGCATTTTCAAATGCATCTTCAAGAGATATCGCTCCTGGTACCACACTGAATAAAACATCAATACCGTGTTCGTGGACAATCTCACTATCCTGTGCTACATGGCCAGCGATTGCGATTACCGGGACGCTGTGCCGTTTTGCCGTCTTTGCTACCCCGATTGGTGTTTTGCCAAAAATCGTTTGTCCGTCAATTTTTCCTTCTCCGGTAATGACAAAATCAGCATCCAACAGCTGCTCTTCTAGTTTTGTTGCCTCAAGAACGATATCAACGCCTCTTTTCAATTCTGCAGACAGGAATGCCAGCAGTCCTCCGCCAAGTCCACCTGCGGCTCCTGCACCAGCAATATGTTCGATATCTTTACCAAGATCCTTGCGAATAATTTCTGCGTAATGATGAAGGTTATTATCCAGTATTTCAATCATTTCTGCAGTTGCGCCTTTTTGCGGACCAAAAATATGGGAAGCGCCTTTAAGACCGGTTAATGGGTTATCCACATCACAGGCCACTTCGATATTCACCGCTGCCAAACGGCTATCTGCTTGGGTCATATCGATGGAAGCCAATTCACCAAGAGATCCTCCGCCTTCGCCGATCTCCTTTCCATCAGCATTGAGGAACTTGATTCCAAGGGCTCTCGCCATTCCTGCTCCCCCATCATTCGTGGCACTGCCGCCAATCCCGATGATAATCTGTTCCACACCAGAATCAAGAGCTGCAGCAATCAATTCTCCAGTGCCGCGCGTTGTAGTGACAAGTGGATTGCGTTTTTCCCTGGGAACCAGATGAAGTCCTGAAGCTGCAGCCATCTCGATGATCGCGGTCTTTTCATCACCTGATAAACCGAAAAATGCCTCAACTGGCTCGCCAAGCGGACCTGTCACTGTTTTTGAAATGATCTTTCCCTGAGTTGCATCAACAAGAGATTGAACAGTGCCTTCACCGCCATCCGCCATTGGAACTTTTACAAAGCTTGCTTCTGGCAAAATCTTTTTCATGCCTGCCTCAATTGCAGTCGCTGCTTCAAGTGCCGTCAGACTTTCCTTAAAGGAATCTGGAGCAATTACGATTTTCATACTCTGTTTCTCCTCTCATTAACTAACGGAGTAATGTGGAAAGAAGGGTCTGGATTTACTAATAATCCAGACCGTATATTGTTCTTTGTAGTTTTATAGAAAGCTTTTAAAGAGATTTAAATCTATCCAAAGAACTTAAAGATTCCAAAAATCAGGGTTGAAACGATGGCAAGTGTCAAACCTATAGCTGTTTCATACGGAATCAATTTCAAGCGCTCTTTGATCTCCATATTGACACTTCCGCCAGTTGCGTGGAAGAAGCTTCCGTGCGGGAGGTGGTCAAGCACAGTTGCACCAGCATGTACCATCGCCGCACCCGCCAATGCAGTTACGCCCATTTCCAAAATGGTTGTTCCAAATACCTGTGAAGCAACAGCTGTACCAGCAGTAGTCGAAGCCGTAGCAGCAGACATGAAGATACCCGATACAGGTGCTAGAACGAAGGCCGGAAGTCCAAGGGCATCCAGACTGTTGATAAGAACATCCTTTAAGCCCGAATTTGCGATGATTCCCGCCAAAGTACCTGTACCAAGCAACATGATCGCTACACCGGACATTTTCCCAAGTCCTGATACAGCATAGTCATTGATATGCCTGATCCGTCCCATTGCTAGTGCTCCTGCAATCCCGCCAACTGGCAGGGCGATCATCGGATCGATGTTAATGTCAAACAATGGTCGAAGGGCTAGCAGAATAATCGTCACTAATGGTGCGACAATCGCAGGTACCACAAGTGGGAGCTCCCCATTAACTTTCGTTTCGCTCTCCTCAGCTGAAACGCTTGAACCTTTACGAACCAATTTTTTAGCTAAAATATATGTTACTGTAAGTCCAAATGCAGCTGGGATAATTCCTGCTGCCATGATAGAAGTCAATGGAACACCGAATGCATCGGCTGCCGCAATCGCATTGGGATTTGGTGACATGATGTTGCCGGCTTTACCTCCGCCAATCATCGCAAGCAAAATCGCTGTTTTCGAGATGCCTGCTCTGCTGGCGATAGCCAGTGCGATTGGAGCGACCGTGATAACAGCCACATCAATGAATACACCAACTGTCGTAAGGATCATCGTCGCAATCGCCAAAGCAAGAAGCGCCCGCGTTTCCCCGACTTTTTTAACAATCGTTTCCGCAATGACTGCTGCAGCGCCTGATTCAATCAAGACCCCAGCCAGCACACCTGCAGCCAGGATGCGCAATACTGCAGGAATAATTCCTTTGGCTCCCTCCATCATCAAGGTAACCGTATTTGTAACATCAACGCCGCCAACGAGACCGCCAATCAATGCCCCAGCGATCATTCCGTAAGCAGGTGAGACTTTCTTCAGAATTAAGAATATAGCTACGATAAGGGCTACTAATGCGCCGAAAGCGCTTACTTGAATATCCATGATGTATTCCTCCTACAATCTTTGATTACCTTAATTGTAAGCGCTGTCTTATATTATTTCATTGGTCAAACCATCAAAAAAAGACCTGTATTAATACAGATCTTTCGTGCATTTGCACAATCATTCAAGTTCATTATTGAGAAAAGACAAGTAAAGATGGAGCAAATCCGTGGTTTTGCGAGGATCTTTACCGGTTATTTCTGTTATTTTGTCTAATCTGTACCTCAGTGTGTTCCGATGAATAAAAAGCATTTTAGCTGCACTGTTCATATCACCATTCGTATCAATCAGCGCTTTTAAAGACTCAGTCAATTCCCCTTTAGGATCCCTGGATTTTAACCTTGTATAGTAAGGCTCTAAACCAACAGTCAATCCCACATTCGAAGCAGTTAACAGGAATACAGGCAGATAATAATCTTCATACACGAAGATATCTTTGTCAGCCGCTAATTTCAAGCCTGCTTTCAAGGTGTGATCAGCCTGTTGATAGGATTTTGACAATCCTGTCAAACCAGGGTGATGTTGTCCAATGCCTATTTTTATGTACAGAGCATTGCTTGATTTATAACCGCTAATCCACCCTTCTGCAAGTTTTCGAATCTGATTGGCATTTTGGGCAGAAGGCCTACTTTTTAAAATAACAATCCTGTCATGCTGCATTAACAAAAGGTCATCCTTTTCCAGTCGGCTTTTAAGAAAGGTGTAGGTTTTCTTCCTGTCACGGGTCAAAATAACCATTGCTGTCCGAGGCAGATCAAGATTAATGCCCAAGCGCATGGCCCTTTCAAGGAAAAGCGGATCCATCTTCCCTTCAGAATGGATGATTTGACTGACAAGCTCTTCCTTCAGCCTATCGTCCCACTGGATTTCATTCATTAGCACTGCCTGCTGCAGACTTAGTTCAGCCGCCATCCGTACAAGTTCCCCAAAACTTCTGATTTCCTCAGGAGCACCCGTGATCCCGATAACACCAACAATTTGTCCATCAAAGTGAATGGGAAGATTGATGCCTGCCTTCACCCCATGTAGATTCTTTGCCTCTTTTTCGGTTATTTCGTAGCCTGATCCCTGTTTGATGACATTGACTGCACCTTCATGTATATCATCGATGCGATTCAGGTCGCCTGATCCAATGATGACACCCCGGTTATCCATCACATTGATATTTTTCCCGATGATGCCCATCGTTCTGTCAACAATCTCCTGGGCCAGCTGCTTGTCTAAAAAATCCATCCTATTATCCCGCCTTGCAAAACATATGTATCTACTTTATCACCATTATATAAGAAATATAATAAAACAAAGATGAACTATTGAGATTTTATCAGAGGTCGACACTAGGCAGCGGCGATTCTACCAGGTTTTGTCCGAAGTTGACCTTAGTTCAGACAAAAAGACCGATTTCTCCAGCATTTGTCCGAAGGCGACCATGGTTCAGACAAATCAGTGGCGCTTCGGCCTGATTTTGTCCGAAGTTGACCATGCTTCAGACAAATCAGCGACGTTTTCTCCTGATTTTGTCCGAAGTTAACCCTGGTTCAGACAAATCAACGGCGATATCACCAGCTTTTGTCCGAAGGTGACCATGCTTCAGACAAATCAACGGCGATATCACCAGCTTTTGTCCGAAGTTGATCTTAGTTCAGACAAAACGACTACGATTTCTCCAGCTTTTGTCCGAAGTTCGCCCTGGTTCAGACAAAACAACGACGATTTCTCCTGGTTTTTTCTGAAGGCGACCCTAACCGAACTCATAAGATAACTATTAAAAAATAAAACGTGAGGAGGCTGTTCCCCCTCACGAAATGATATTATCTTGTTAAAGCATGCTCTACCTTTATACAACGATCCATAATCACTGTGTACCCTTTTTCTTTCAAGAAGCGGTAAGCTTCTTCATTTTCGAGACCCAGCTGTGCCCAGAAAATATCAGCATCAATCTCTGCAAATTCCTGTGCGACTTCCATCAAGTATTCCGATCTGCGGAAGACATTCACGATATCAACATGACCGTCTATCTCCTTAAGTGAATTAACCGCTTTTACGCCAAGCACTTCATCCACTGTAGGATTCACGGGGATGATTTCATATCCTGCATTCTGCATGGCTTCAGATACCATGTATGAAGTTCGCTGCGGATTATCGCTCAAGCCCACCACCGCGATCCTTTTTGACTTTTTTAAAATCTTGCCGATTTCCTCTCGACTTGGATACTTCATTTCCATCCTCCATCACTCCAATGTTTAGTATCTTTATTTTTATCCTACCCTCAAAAAGAATGTATTTAACTTACTAATGAACTGTATACTAGGAAGCCTCTTTAAAAGTCTGTATTTTCCTTTTCCTGGCTTTGGTGAATTGATCAGTTATAACCGATATTAACGTCCCCAGAATCAAGCAGTTATTCAAGATTGAAACCAGGATAGGCGGAACATGTGTGAAAGCTTCTGCTGGTACAAACATGGCCCCTACGCCAGCAAACAGAGAGGTTCCAATAACCATCCGGGTTCTATGTTTGTCATTTTCCCGATCGAATTCAGTGAAAGCAATTCCAATCATATTGGCAAAAATTACAAATGTGACAGAATACCCGACAGGTGCTGGCAATGCGGCAAATACAGACATGACATGTGGCAGGAAGCTCGCCCCGATTATGAATAAAGAACTAATGATGAACGGAAGCAGTTTTGTGATGCCTGTCGTAGCAATAAACCCGGCTGCTCCTGAAATCGGCACAGAACCAATGGCAGAAAATACCCCTCCAAGAATCTGATTGATTCCCGCAGTATATCCGCTGGCACGGTAACGATATTCACGATGATCAGCGCCCAGGTTATTCAGCACTTGTCCTGTTACCCTGATGCTGGCGAGCATATTGGTTATGAGCAAGAAGGTTATGAAAACAGAGGTTACCATCAGACCTGAATCAAAAACAGGCAACCCGAAAGCGAAAACATCCGGAAAAGCAAATACATGTCCTTCATATTGATGAAAAACCTCTCCCAGGTCAAGCAGTGAAAAAAGCAGCCAACCTGCAGCCAAACTAATCAATATCGCATACTGGCTGATTAGTTTTAAACGGTGACGGGTTAAGTAAAATGTCAAAGCAACCAGAAACAAGCTGAATAGAGCGACTGGAAGATTCACTTCGCTATTGCCCCTCCCAATCCCCATCATCCCCTTAAGAAATGAACCGCTTAATTGGATGACCAGAAGCAGCAGGTAAATGCCACTGACGACAGGCGTGAACAATTTTGCCAGTTTGTCAATCAGCTTAAAAAAGCTTAGCAGGAAAAAGACCAATCCACTCACGATCATGGCGCCCTCAAGTGCCTGAAGAGTCTCAATATTGGAAGTGAACAAGGCCGTACTTAACCCGGCATAGATCGTGAAGACACCCCACCATAAACCCGCAGGTCCCTCGTTAATCGGCAGCCGGTGGCCGATCAATGCCTGCAGAAGACTTGAGATTCCCAATACAAACATCGTTCTTTGAACCAGTCCGGTTGTCTGTAATTCATTAAGATGAAAAACATCTGCAATCGCAATCGGTGCGACAATTGATCCGGCAATAATAAAAGCCACCCACTGTATGGCTGAAAGAAAAGTTTTCATGTAAAGATCTCCGTTCTAAACAATTCTAAATGTATTACCCAGGTGCAGAGCACTGATGTATTTAGTCTATAATAATATTTTAATTAAAGATATATGTTAGTAGGAATAGTTTTTTGCCAGTGCAAGCCTTCAAACAAGAAAGGACACCTAATGGAGGTGTCCTTTTGATTAATAACTAGTAAACCATAATATTCTTTGAATCCAGTAGACAATATATTTAAATGGTGTCATCTTGTCCTTGTTTTCTTCATACTCATGTGTGTAGACCGCAGATTCGTTATACCATATTCTCTTGAAATATTGGTCAACATCCTTGGTGAGCTTGCTGTCGGAGGGAGCGGATACTTTCATATTGGTTTCAAGATTAAGGTCAACCAAATTCCTTCTGGTAAAATTGGCTGATCCTCCTAAAATGACATCCTTATCCTTACGGTCAAAATAAATCATTTTCGTATGATACTGCTCTTCTCCCGTGTTGTACCATTTAACCTCTATATTATCACTGCCCAGGTTTTTTATCTCTGCTGAAACCGGTATGTTTGGAAGACCGGTTTTCTGATTTCCGAACGCATTTTTATTGGGGTCGAGAATGATTTTTATTTTCGCCCCTCGATCTGCCGCCTTATCGATTTCGTCAATCACTGTTCTTTCAGCAAGATAGAACATTCCGATCCAAATTTGGTCACCTTCTTCACTTTTCCTTAACTCTTTCAGAATATGTTTGAGAATCTTGCTTTCTGTCAGTACCTGGACTTTAAAAGGACCATTTTCTTTTTCAGGCTTGTATTCAGGCAGCTGAGGACCTCCAGAAAAGTCAGACACAGCCTGTTCTGATTCCAGGATATCTCCAATAATAGTTCCACTTGTTTCAATGGCGATATTGGAGTGGAAACCACTTGCGTCATGAGGATTCGCGGATGCAATAATGGCCGTTTTTTCGGTCACGAACACTTTCCGATGATTCGCCTTGAGGTTCATTAATTCGAGATAAGAACGGAGCGTTACATCAGGAGCATTCTTTGCCATGGGATTCGGAATCCAGCCTTCACCGGATTGACCAAACCACTGGAAAATCATTCTCCAGACTGCTGAATAGAGCGGGTTGGAATCCCGCAAAGGATCCAGGTCAGTAAAGACGACCTCGATATCATTTTGCCTTAATTCTTTTAAAAACTTGGCTTTATGGGATCCATATGTCAGGTTGATTTCATCGGTAATGAAAACAATTCTGAGATTAGGGTGTTTCTTCTTTTGGGTGATCAGTTTATCGGTGATGTTCCGGCTTATTTCTGGAAATCCAAGATCCTCGTTATAATAACCATTGAACAGGAACATATCGAGGACGATGAAATCTTCTGCTTCTTCGATCCTTTTCAAAACAGTATCAAAAATTTCCTGTTCAGTTCTTCTTTTGCCATCTTTTCCTTCGTAGGTGAGATCATATAAGAAGCTTACATTCTCCGCCTTATGAACTTTTCCTTCGTAGGAAAGGCCAGGCGGAAGGTCTTTATGTGTATGATAGTATGCTGTCAGGAAAACCAATAACCCGATGACCAGCAAGAATATAATCTTTTTACTTTTCAGCATATTTTTCAACTTCACCATCGGGCAGGGCTCCTTAGAATTTGATAGTATACTTATTCACTTCTTAAGCAAGTTATAAACTTAGCAGGCATACCCCTGCGAGATATACTAAGCCGTCCGACACCATTGTTTCAAGAATTGCATGGAGTTTTCAGGAGAACGTGGTAAAATAAAAGAACCGTAAAATCTTTAAAGGAGAATATTTCATGGCATTAAACGCAATTATCATTTTTCTAGCTTATTTGCTCGGATCGATTCCTTCTGGATTGATCGTGGGAAAAGTATTCTATGGCAAAGATATCCGTGAACATGGAAGCGGGAATTTAGGCGGCACAAACACATTCCGGACACTAGGTGTCAAAGCAGGAATGGCCGTGAGTATCGCTGATGTGCTTAAAGGTACTCTTGCTGCAAGCCTGCCTTTACTTCTCGATGCAGACATCCACACGCTGCTGGTTGGTATTTTTGCAGTAATCGGCCATATGTACCCTATATTCGCGGGCTTTCGCGGCGGAAAAGCGGTCGCTACTTCAGGCGGCGTTTTGCTGGCCTATGCACCGGTTTTATTCTTGTTCATGCTGATCTTCTTTTTCATAAGCTTGTACATAACAAAATATGTTTCTCTTTCTTCCATTCTGACAGGGATCGCTGCCTTCATTTACTCACTTTTCACCCGGGATCTTCCTCTCATTCTGGTCGTTGCGGTCCTGGCAACCTTCGTTATATACAGGCATAGGGCAAATATAAAGAGAATCCGCAATAAAACAGAACCGAAAATCAAGTGGCTGTAAAAAGTCAAAAAAATACCGGCAAACCAGAAGATGGTTTGCCGGTATTTTATTTTCGGACGACTCCAAAGGCCTTTAATGCCTGTTCCAGATTGTTGTACATTTTTACATTATCAAAGCTGATGCCAAGACTCACAACCGAATGGGCAAGTTCAGGCCGCATTCCTGTAAGGTTCACGTCCACTCCAGTGAGCTTCAGACTGTTGATGATTTTGAATAGTTCCTGGGCCACCATTGTATCGACGATAAATACACCCGAAAGATCCAGGATCAGGCAATCAACTTTCTGGCGGTTTGTTTCACGCAAGGTATGCTCCCGAAGAACCCTTGCTCTATGGGTATCAATGTCGCCTATAATCGGGAGCACTGCCACTCCATCAACAATTGAAATAACAGGAGTACTGATCTCATCGATCATTGCTTGTTGAGCTTTTAATCTTTTATTCGCCATTCCCGTATAGGAGGTTGAGAAAATAAGAATCAAATCATCTATGAATCCGTTGATGACTTTTCCTATCTTCAATTCTTCTTCCCTGGTCATCTGACCATTATTTTCTGCTATGCTAATAATCTCATCCCACAGCACATCGCGAATGACAAGAAAATGCTTAATCGATTGACTAAGTGAAAGTCCTTGCCTTACCTTGTCCTCACTTACCCTTGTTCCCCAATCAAGTATGTCCTGATCGACCGATTCCCCTGCCAGAAAACTTTCTAATAGATGAATTAACTTTCCCAGCTGTCCTTTATACATTTCCGTATGTGGTTTTCCTGCAAGCTTCAGGAACGTATCTGGCTGGTTGTCATTAATCGAATCATATAACTTATCAACTAAATCTTTTTCTCTTTCTTTAAGTAAATCATAGAATACCTTTGACATGTTGGCTCCCCTTTGTAGTAATCTTGGTGTTCTTTATACAAATATTTTTTGTTCTATATAATGAATATTGCGTTTTTAATGGTATAATTTATATAAAAATGTCATATATATCCGAAAGGAATCGAATTTGGCTGTCTAATTTAATATTGCGAATTCTTGATGAAATTACCCAAATCCTGATGCAATCAAACAAACAGATGTATTGAATTTTTTAAAAGAAGGGATCCCGATGAAAATGAATAATCCTTCCTCCGCCTATAGTTTTCAATCAAAGATTGAACAGAAATCTTCATATAAAACTGACTTTACTTCCCAGACCGGTTCACATATTTTCTCTTTTGGCACAGTTCTCTCCTCTGAAAACAGATCAATTGCTTTACGCAAATTAATGGTAAAGGATGAGTTAGCCATTATGATAGACAAGAAGAAGGCCGAGCTGGAAAGTGAACTTCAAAATTTGAACCAGGAGATTCTAGAAAAACAACAAACCTTAAAAGCATTGAAAGAGGCTATGAACGATGTGTCCAAGGACTATCAATCTATTTCTTCAAGCGTGCTGGCTGCCGGGTTAGCCCATGAAATAAGGAACCCACTGACAACAATCAAAGGTTTTATCCAATTATTGAAGCCTGATCTTCATTCCGCTGGCAAGCAAGAACTGGCAGATGTAGCACTAGAGGAAATCAATCGGGCAAACAGCTTATTAACTGAATTCCTCTCTGTGTTAAAACCAGCTCCTGCAGTGAAAAAAAAGCTTCCAATCAACTGCCTGATTAAAAACATGAAGGATTTATATACAAGCGAGGCAATCCTGAAGGGAGTCGACATAAGTGTTGAACTCGCGGAAGAGGAACTTTATGTAATGGCCGAGGAAAATTCGATAAAACAAGTTCTAATCAATTTATTGAAAAATGCAATGGAGGCTGTTGAAGGAAGCGGGAGAAATGATGGAGCCGTTAAAATGATTGCTGGAAAGGATGCGGATTTTGCAACGATCAGTGTAATAGATAATGGCAGCGGAATTGATGAATGGAGCCTTAAGAAGATATTCACCCCTTTTTATACAACAAAGACAGAGGGAACAGGAATTGGATTGGCAATCAGCAAACAATTAATTGAAAATCATGGCGGTGAAATGAGTGTCTTTAGTGAGCCTACGCGAACTATATTCAAGATCGCACTACCCGCCCTTAAATAATCAGCTTTTCGATTAGTCAAAAAATTGTCAAATTGAACTCGGTCTAATCGTATTATAGTTGATAAAATAAAGATAAGAACACAGGAAAGAAGGCGGACTGGCATGGAAGAAGTTATGAAGCTGACAGACCAATTTGTATATTCAACCACAACAGCTGATGTAACGACTCCAGATGACTTTATAGTAGAATTCCTGGCTGATTTACATGAACAAACGGACCCAAAGATTATCAAGATCAAGAACCTAGATGAATTAATGGATTTTATAGAAACAATGGATAACGAATAAAATGCGGCTCCTGATGGAGTCGCATTTTCATATTTTCAGCAATTTAAACTTCCCCATTCCAAACACATCCCTAATATAATCGAGCTTGATTCCATTAAAATAAACCAAATCACGCTCATGGATCAGGATGTCGACATCATCGAAGGTGAAGATTTGATCCTTGTCTAATGGCCGCTCTTCCAGAGCAACTCTGAGCTGGGGTCCTCCTCAGCCAAGTCCCATCGTAAGGCGGATGAAAAGTTTTTCTCCTTCGCTGCTTTCTTTTCGGATTGCATGTTCCAGTATTTTTTGGGCGCTCGACGTGATCTTGAACATCTTTCCCCATCCTCTCTTTCTGCATTTTTCTCGCATTTTCGTGGCATGAAAGGATCGAATTTTGACAAAACTTTGAATATCATCATGAAACATATATATTTAACATCAATCTTATACTATATTATCTTTAGGGGCAAAAAATAGATAAGCCTCATCATATACTGGGGAGATTTATATGAGAAAAAAGAAGAAAACCTTTTTAAGCATGACCTTGGTTACGGGGTTAAGCATTTTAGCAGGAACATTAACATTTCAGATGTATCATGAAGCACAGGCAAAAGAACCAAATTTGACTGTCATACAAAAAGATCATTCAGCGAGAAGTATGGACGTATCCGGTAAAAATTTTGAGGAAACCGTGAAATTAGGGTCAATCGGCGACATCTTGATTCATGACACGGTTTATGAAGACGCTCTCACTAAATCAGGGTATGATTTTAAACCGATGCTAACGAATGTAAAACAGCAATTAACGGAGCCTGATCTTCTGCTGGCCAATCAGGAAACCATTCTCGGCGGAGTCGAGATCGGTTTGTCCAGCTACCCGGCGTTCAATAGTCCTGTCGAAATTGGGGACGCACTGATCGACGCAGGTGTCGATATTGTTTCAAATGCGAATAATCATTCGCTGGATCGTTCTGAAAAAGGGGTTATGACCTCAATACGAAATATGGAAGCTGCCGGGCTGCCTTATGTAGGTTCTTTCAAAGATGATGCCGACCAGCATAAATTAAGGATATTAAATAAAAACGGGGTACAGGTTTCTTATTTGTCTTACACTTATGGAACAAATGGAATTCCGGTTCCATTCGGGAAAGACCATCTCGTCAATTTGATTGACCGCGAAGCAATGAAGGCTGAGATCCGCCGGGCAAGAGCGGAGTCGGATGTTGTAGTCATGAGCATTCACTGGGGAAATGAATACCAGCGCTTTCCGACAGATGATCAAAAGGAACTTGCCCAATTTCTGATCGACGAAGGTGTAGATATCATTTTTGGACATCATCCACACGTCCTGCAGCCAATGGAATGGCTGACCGCCGCTGATGGCAGGAAGGGTCTTGTAGTGTATTCCCTCGGCAATTTCCTGTCAGGTCAAATGTGGGATTACAAGGATATCGGAGGCCTCGCAACGGTGGAGGTTACAAAGCGCATCACTCCCGGTGGTACGGATATCGCTTTGCATAATCCAGAATTCCTTCCTACCTTCGTCTCCAGCAGCAGACAAAGCCATTACAGGGTGGTCCCACTGAGGGAAGCAGGAAGATTCGGTCTTGCAGACGCAGAAAATAAATATAACGAAATCATGCATCATATGACACAATACATTAAAAAATAATCCTGTCAGTGCCCGGCAAATGATGACCGGGCATTGCTTATGTTATAATCGGGGCATCTGGTATGGAAGGAGAACGATATGGAAATTACAATCAATGACGATGCGGCAGCCTGGTATGAAAACGAAATGGACCTTTCCACCGGAAGCTATTTACGCTTTTTTGTACGGTATGGAGGCTTCAGTTCGATCCAAAAAGGTTTTTCACTTGGCGTTTCGAAAGAGGAACCTGATCATATCGGCGTGAAAACAGAAAAAAACGGAATCACTTATTATATTGAAGAAAAAGACATTTGGTATTTTGACGGCCACGATATGATTGTGGATCTTCACCCTGTAGGCCAGGAACCTGAGTTTAAGTTTGAAAAAAAATAGGGCAGGCGCCATTGCGCCTGCCTTATTTTTTGCCAAGATAATTCTTAATCCCTTCCTCTTTCAATACCTCTTCCTGTTTCATGCCAAATAGGTCGAAATGCGGGTAATCAGGTTTTCTATTGTCTATCCATTCAGGGCTAAGACCGTATTTTCTTCCCCACTCTGCCAGCTTCTCAATATCCCTGCACCCTGCTTTTGTTACTGTGTTGCAGCCAGGGAAACGGTCATCGATCCAGTAGTGAGTGAGAAAAGCAATCTCTCCTTTGCGGATTTTCTCTTTCCACTCTGCTAATTCGTGCCTTTTGATCCCGAATGCCAATCAGACCTGCTCCTTTTCAACCTCAGGCTTTTTCACGGCCCTAAGATAAGCTTCATGCCAGTCCGGATATGTCCTTTTTAATGAAATGGGCCGGAAACTGTCCTTTTTAACACAGACGTGCTTTGAGCTGCCAGTGAGCGCAAGTTCTCCTTCGCCATTAAAAATTTCATATTTATAGACAGAACGGAGACCATCATATTCTTCCACCCATGTCTTGATTGTTGCAATATCTCCATACCGCAAAGGTTTTTTATAAGAAGCCTGGATATCAAGGACCGGAGAGATAATGCCGTCCTTCTCCATCTCAGCATAATTAAAACCGAGCTCTTTGATCAATTGCGTCCTGCCCAGCTCCATCCAAACCAGATAATTTGCGTGGTATACGACACCCATCTGGTCTGTTTCTGCATATCTAACCTCTATTTCTCTTGTTGAAATCTGCATCCTCATTCCCCTTCTGCTACTTGATTGTCTTGTTCAATAAAAATCTTCGATACATTTATAATGACAGTATTTTTGATAGCACCGCTTCAAAATCCTGTTTTTTCAAGTATATAACATCCTGATCCAGGTTCTCTACCGATCCGCCGCCCATCAAGCGATAGGCTTGGGACTGTATCGTTTCATCCACTAGATTTGTCGCAAATCGTCCGTTTCCCTTGATTTCTGTTTCCGAAAGTTTTTCGGATAAAAATTCAATGGCCTGGTCATTGATTTTATACTGATATTTTCCCGCATAGTTCCTGATAATGATCAATAATTCATCCACACTATAATCAGGAAAATGAAAAAACTTCTTGAATCGTGATCGAAGGCCAGGGTTACTTTCCAACAGCATATCCATCTCGGCAGGATAGCCTGCCAGGATGACGACAAGATTTTCATTATGCCTGGTCATCTCATCCACAAGCGTATCAATTACCTCCTTGCCAAAGTCACCAGAGCTTTGCCCAAGCAGTGAATAGGCCTCATCTATAAAGAGAACCCCACCTAGTGCCTCACGGATCTTCTTCTTTGTCTTGATGGCAGTCTGCCCCACATAACCAGCGACGAAATCCGCCCGGCTGCTGGTGATCAGGTGTCCGCGCTTTAACATCCCGCATTCCTTCAACAGTTCAGCGTAAATCTTTGCAACAGTCGTTTTACCAGTCCCGGGGTTCCCGGTGAAGACAGAATGCAGCTGGATTGGAACAGCCGGCAGCCCTTTTTCCTTTCTAAGCTGCTGCATCCTTACAAAAGAAATAAGCGAGGTGACTTCCGATTTTACTGTATCCAAACCTACTAACGCCTGGAGGCGATCAAGCGGCTTTTCTGCTGAAGGCTTTGAAGAAGATTCAAAATCTGCTTTTTCCAGCAGCGTATAGGTTGAAAAATCATCCTCTTCAGTCTTCCTTGAGCCTTTTTTAAATATTGCTTCCAATACTAGGTTACGAACTGTCCGGGCATTGCCAAATGTATCATCGACTCTTTCCTTTTCGATTCGTTCCCTAAGCTCAAGCTTTGCAGGTTCGGTCATGGCATAATCATTATCACGCGCTGCCTGCTCGGCAATCTCCATCAGTTCATCTTCCGTATAATCAGGCAAATGGATGAAATTCGATTGAGGAAAACGAGACCTTAATCCGGGATTACCATCAAGGAATTGGCGCATTTCTTCGGGATATCCAGCAAGGATGACCGCAAATTTGCCTCCATATTCATTTCCGGTCATTAGAGAAACCAATGTATCGATTGCAGTCTGGCCATAGTCATTCCCTGTCTGGCCTTCACGCTTAAGACTATAAGCTTCATCGATGAATAACACGCCGCCAAGAGCCTGTTCGATTATCTTGCGGACATTTTCCTCGGTCTGGCCCACATAAGCGCCGACTAATTGTGAACGGTCAGCCTCGAAGATTTCTTCTCGCGGCAAAACACCAAGTTGATGATAAATTTTTGCCAGCAATCGTGCCAGCGATGTTTTTCCAGTTCCGGGATTCCCTGTGAGCACCATATTCAGGCTTTGGTCATCCTTTGTTTGCAGACCAAGTTCTTTCCGTTTTTGCTGATATTTTAGGAAACGATAAAAATCATTCACTCTCTCTTTGACAGACTCAAGGCCAACCATCTGATTGAGTTCAGACAAAGGATCCTTTTCAGATTGGTTTTGAGTGTCTATTTCCTCGGCGAATTCTTCTTGCCATTGATGCTTAATCTCATCCAGGATAAGAAGTCTTTTTTTCATTTCTTCATAGTGGATTGCCGTATGGAAAACGCCAGTCACTGACTCTTCGTACAGCTCTGTTGCTTTCAGGAGTGCGGCTGTTTCTTCGATTGCTCTTTCCAGTAATTCTGTCAGCCTGCCAAATTTTCCGCTTACATCGGAACCATCTCCTGGCGTCTGGTCTTTTAGCTCATCCAGCACCTCTTCGGCATGTCCAAGGAATTGCTGGGAAATATCAATATATTGTTCTGCGGTTTTCTTTTTCAGAGCCCGATTGTCTGTTTCCCTGATTCGCGGGTAGACCAGGTCCTCGAAAAGATTTCCTTTGTTCTTCCATTGGTTTGACGCCAGCAAAGATTTAGCTTTTTTGTTTGCAGCATCTTGTTCAACCGCTGATTTCAGCCACTCAAGGACAAGCGAATCAAAGCCATTCCTTTTGGCTCTTGATTGAGCTGCCAGCGTTAAAACATGTGACAGTTTTTTTGGTTCCTCACTTTTTGTCAGTAGCTTAATGGCCGTGATCAAACCAGCTTCATCATGAATGAACCCCTTAGAATGAATTTCTTCCTCCCAAAGTAACAGCTGTTCATCTAAAGGAATTTGCTTTTTGTGTTGTTCCATCCGAATCACTTCTTTATCTATAATTTAACTTTTACCTTTTCAACTTTACATTCCGTATATTATCACATTTTCCCCCAAACGAAAAAAGACCCGCCTTCACGACGGGTCTCTCCCATTACTGCTGTCTGTGCGCTTCATCCTTAATTTCTGCCCTGAAGGCATCAATGCTCTCGCGGCGGCGCTCATTTTTCTGCTGAATCCGCTGCTGGTCTTCAGGACTCGAATTGACCATTGCAGCCTCAGCATCTTCCATGTTTGCAATGGTGTGATGAATCATGGACTGCAGCTTTTCTACATTATCACTGCGATCGTCTGGCTTTGGTGTATGGTTTGCCATTGTCATGTACCTCCTTTTAAAAAGTACAACAATAGTATGTGATGAATGAAAGTGATTATAAGCGGAAAACAGTGGATACTTTTTAAGCATTCAGATCAAGGTCAAGGCTGCACCAGGGCATTGCATATAAGAATTTTAAATAATAATCTAGCCAATTGGAAAATAAAAGCCTGCCATCTAATTGGCAGGCATTCTTCCATGATCTATTCACCTTTAGTCTGGATTACCTGTGCATGTTCTCCAGATTTATCGTTCATCTTCTTGCCCTTGTTCCCGCTGAAACCGCGCGGCTGGGTTCCAAGGTGGCTCGGAACATGGTGCTTGCTGTCCCTTTTAGGATTACTCATGACCATCCCTCCTCTAGATTAAGTTTTACCAGAAGAAGAGTAAATCATGAATGGTAATGTATGAAAATTACTCAGCTTTACCTAAGTGTTTTTGCTCTAATTTTGCCTCGATTCTTTCGAGTGCATCACGGTCATTCAGAAGTTGACGTTTATTTTCCATAACAAGCTCTTGAAAAGAACGTTTTCTAGGTTTCCTCATCGTGTTCACCATCCTTTATCATCATTCTAACAGTTATTATGTCCGGAAACGGTTGCAATTATTACAACTTTTTGAAAATTTAATCGTATTTTATTCATACCCGTATTTGCCGTGTACTCTCCATGCAATTTTTCCCATAAAAAAACACCAGGATGGGTACCTGATGTGTTATTTTAACAGTTCTTCCATTTGCTCATAACTCATGGAACCAATATGTCTTTTTAGAATCACTCCCTTTTCGTCAATAATAAAGGTAGTCGGAATCGATATAATCTGGTATGACTTCTGTGTCGTGCCAGATTCGTCAAGCAGGATCTGAAATGACAGGTCATTTTTCTCAGCAAATCCTTTCACATCATTTTGGGGATCCAGATTGATGGCAAGAATTTCGATCTGACCAGAGTGATTTTTGTAAAACTTCTCCATTGCAGGCATTTCCTCTTTACATGGCGGGCACCATGTCGCCCAGAAGTTGAGCATGATCTTCCTGCCCTTATATTTCTTAAGGTCAATTTCTTCCCCTGCAAAGTTTTTTAATGTAAAAGATGGCGCCATCAAGCCAATGTCAATTCCTGCAGATGTTGTTGAAGCTTGAATGGCGGCAGGATCATCTGCCTTGTAGAAATGCTGAAAAACAGCAAATAACAGCAATCCAGCAAGAATTCCAGCTCCAATCGCCTTTTTAATCATGAAGAACCCTCCTTTGTCTTAGTTACAAGTAGGTTATCCCAAGTATACTAAGATAATGAAAGTGGATATGTCAGAATATATGATGATTGTGTGAATTCTATCGGGCTGCAAGAACAAAAAGCGCAAGCGCCTCGTTCAGCCCCGACAAGCGCTAGAGGGCCTGTCTGTGAAGTCGTTCTTTGACTTCATTGGCAGGACCGAAACGTCTCGAGGAGTTAGGAGCCGCAGCTAGCCAAGCGTCTCGAGGGGCTAGGCGCTGAAGCTGGATTAAGACACCCATATGTAGTTAGCCAAAGAAAAATACTTTTATAATCTTGTATGCAAATAAAAAACCGGAGCTCATATCTCCGGCGGTCTTCCTCATTATTTTTCAAATAGTCGCGGCAATTCCTCGCTGTAATTCCCGCGCATAATTCCTTTTTCGGTGATGATCGCTGTAATTAAATGATGAGGTGTGACATCGAAGGCTGGATTGAAAACTTTGACTCCCTCAGGAGCAGTTGATTTTCCGAATCCGGCCGTGATTTCTTCTGCAGCACGCTCTTCAATTGGAATGTCATCGCCTGTTTTGGTTTCAAGATCGATTGTTGATAATGGTGCCGCCACGTAAAACGGAATATTGTGGGCTTTTGCCAGTAAGGCAACACCATAAGTGCCAATTTTATTTGCTACATCGCCGTTAGCTGCAACACGGTCGCAGCCAACAATGACTGCCTGTACCTTGCCTTGTTGCATCACCATGGCGGCCATGCTATCCGTAATAAGAGTCACATCGATTCCTGCCTGCATCAACTCCCAGGCAGTCAGTCGGGCTCCCTGCAGCAATGGACGCGTTTCGTCGGCAAATACCTTGATGTCCATGCCTCTTTCCTTCGCCAAATAAATCGGAGCCAGAGCCGTTCCATACTTTGCTGTCGCAATCCCGCCTGCATTACAGTGAGTCAGGACCGTCATCCCATCTTGAAATAAACTTAACGCATTTTCACCGATGGAGCTGCAGACATTTTCATCCTCCTGGCGAATTGTGTGAGATTCTTCAATCAGCATTTTCTTAATACTTGAAACTGGTTGCCCGTTTTCAGCCTTCGCGCGTGCATCCATTCGATTTAAAGCCCAGAACAAATTGACTGCAGTCGGCCTGGAGGTAGCTAGATAATCTGCCTTTTCCTTGAAATACTTATAAAATGTCTCGAAGTCTGACTCCGGCGCGTCTTTGATCCCGAGGGCCAATCCATAGGCAGCTGCAATGCCAATGGCTGGAGCCCCTCTGACTTTTAACTGTTTAATTGCGTCCCATACATCCTCTATATCTGTTATTTCCAGGAATTCTGTCACCTGTGGAAGTTTTGTTTGGTCCAATATATAAAGCTTTTCACCGTCAAATTTTACCGACTGTAAAAATATCTCTTCCATGCTGCTCCTCCTTCTGCCTTTTACGACAATTCTGAAACTAAATATCATTTTACCAATTTACAGGTTTTGAGCAAGTGAAATTTATGAGTTAGAAGCTGTTTTCTTTTATAAAAGGTGCATTCATTGAATGCTTGATTCATTAATACCAAGCCGTTGCTTCACCAGTTCAATGAAATTGCGTGCTGGCCTGGATAGATGATGCTGTTTCAACCAGATTAACCCCATCGATGAAGTAAGGTTCGAACCTGTTATTTCTCTGGCATACAAATTGCTTTGCCCATATGACCGGAATACCGATTCAGGAACAATGGTCGCGCCAATCCCCGAAGAAACCAGCTTCATCAGGACATTCATATCAGAACATTCACAGATGATCTGTACGGGCAGCTGTGCCTTGGTTATTGCCTCGTTGATGATATTATAGCTTCCAAGTCCCTCTGTCGAAGGAAGAATGAGCGGGAAACGGCTGATTGTTTCTAATGATATACTGTCACCGATCTTCTCCCTGCAAACAAATACAAATGGCTCATTATATAAATGTAGATAACTTAAATCCTGATTGGATAAGGGCAACCTGACAAGCCCCAATTCAATAGATCGATTTTTAACAAGTTCAGCCAGGTAGGTAGAATCGTTTTGAACAATACGCAAATATACAAGAGGATATAAAGAATGGAATTCGTCAAGCCATTCCGGAAACTGCGGAACGGAGAGTGTATTGATTCCCACTGATAAATTCCCTTTCCTTCCTTCATCCATTTCTTGAAGTTCATTTTTTACTTCCTCAAATGAATGGACAATATTCAGTGCATGCCTGTAAAGCAATTTTCCTTTATCAGTTAGCTCCAGTTTCTTTCCATGCCGTTCAACGAGCATTACTCCTAATTCTTCCTCCATTTGTTTTAATTGAAGGCTTAACGGCGGTTGTGACATATGAAGACGATTTGCAGCCGCTGTGATGTTTTTTTCCTCCGCAATTGCAATGAAATAACGCATTTGTCTAATATCCATAAAATCCCTCTATTTAAAAAAGATATGATTAATATATAAATTATATATTTTCAATATACCAATTGTCTATGTTACGATATTTTCATTCGCTTCAAAGCGAAAAATTTATCTATATAAAGAGAGAGGAGAAAAAATGGATAAATTATTTCAATTAAAAGCACATGAAACAACAATCGGAAGAGAGTTTTCAGCTGGCCTGATCTCTTATATAACTGTTGTGTATATCATCATTGTTAATGCTACCATTCTGTCAGCAGCTGGAATCCCGTTGGAAGCTGGGATTATAGCAACCATTTTGACCGTATTCGCAGGCTGCCTACTCATGGGTTTCTGGAGCAATACACCTATTCTGGTAATTCCGGGTATGGGATTGAATGCGATGTTTACATACACAATCGTACAGTCAGGCGGTTTCGCATGGCAGGAAGCACTTGCCATGGTGTTTGTTTCTGGAGTCATTTTCATGCTATTAGCTTTCACTCCACTAGCAAAAACGATTGTTTCATCCATTCCTGATTCCCTGAAGGAAGCCATCACTGTTGGTATTGGCATCCTTTTAATCCTGATCGGTTTCGATAATAGCGGAATCATTACAAGCTCCGATCACACTTTACTTGCAATTGGAGACCTAAGCAGTTCAACAGCACTTATCACTTTGATTGGCCTGGTTGTCACTGTCGTATTATTCATTAAAAATGTGCCCGGCAACCTTTTGCTTAGTATCGCATTTACTGCGGCACTTGCCTTGATTTTTGGTGATTTTAAGAGTGATGGAGCATCATGGAGTATGCCATCATTTGGAGGGTATATGGAAGTGTTCAGCCAAATGTCATTTGCCAAAGCGGGGGATTTTGTCTTCTGGCTTACTGCTTTTTCATTGGCAATGGTTGTTATCTTTGAAAATATCGGCTTAATCCATGGACATACAAAGATGTTAAACCAGACTCATAAATCCAAGAAAGCTTTACAGGCAAACGCAATTTCAGTAGCAACAGCCGGAATATTCGGCACTAGCCCGACCGTTGCATCTGTCGAAAGTGCAGCGGGAATTGCTGCTGGAGGACGGACAGGTTTAACGAGCATCGTAACTGGTTTGCTATTCCTTGCGTCCATTGTATTAATCCCTGTTATTAAAATGATACCGGAAAGCGCAGTCTCTCCTGTCTTAATTTTAATCGGCGTCCTAATGCTGCAGAATATCACGAATATCAAACTAGATGATTTACTGGAAAGCTTCCCTGCTTTGCTGATCATTGTGCTGATTCCTTTGACGTACAGTATTGCAGACGGAATGGCGATTGGTTTCATACTTTATCCCTTAATGAAGCTGTTAATGGGTAAAGGTAGGGAGATTCAGCCTGCACTCTATATGATTGCCTTGCTGTTCCTGGGTAACTTTGTCCTGCAATATGCTCTATAACCAGATAAAAAACAGCCCTGGGTCCCAGGGCTGTTTTAGTTTGCTCTTTTTAGAATATAAGAAGATGGGTTTGTTTGAACATTCGGGATAAACTTTGAAGCCTCTTGCAGCAGATGAATTTGAGCTGCCTGGGCCTGGTCAACTGTACCCATTCCATACATCTTTAATGATCGCTCAAGGACAAGCATCGGTTCGTGGCCATTTACATAGTAAAGACTCTCACCGCTGCCCGGATAATATGATTCAAGTGTCTTTATGTTGGAAATGACATGATACTGAGCTTCACCTTTTTGAGAATACCCAGCCACAACCGCCTCAAAAGGACGGCCATCTCTTGAAAGCATCGGATTATTGATTGATGACTGGATCGATTCAGCCAGTTCTTTGAGACTGAATCCTTGTTTAATCAGGGTTTCAGCGGCATCTGCCGCCATCACTGCATATTCCAAATCTCCTGAAAAAGCAATGAACGCTGTATCCGGGATCAATTCTTTGAAATGGATGTCATCGGTCATCTGCTGTATCCGCAAATCAGTAACCAACGAAATAAAATCTTCTCTTGCTACAATCGATACAAGGCCCATAGTAATCACTCCTTATGTTCCACCTACCTTAAACATACCTCTTTATCAGCAAATTTCAATAGGAGAGTTTGTCGATTTATCAGAAGTTTTCGTGAATTATGTAGGATATTTTAATAATGAAAGTGAACAAGGGTAAAAAATGAAAGACTATGAGAATTGAGACGTATTATGCTGGCATTTCCTCACTTATGTGGGAATCTTTCACTCAGAAAGATACCCTTATGCAGGTCCTTTCTCTCTCATAAGGGTACCTTTCGGGCAGAAAGATGCCCTTATACAGACGCTTCCTCCTTCATAAGGGTACCTTTCAGGCAGAGAGATGCCCTTATACAGACGCTTCCTCTTTCATAAGGGTACCTTTCAGGCAGAGAGATGACCTTATACAGGCGCTTCCTTCCTCATAAGGGTACCTTTCAGGCAGAAAGATGCCCTTATACAGACGCTTCCTCTTTCATAAGGGTACCTTTCGGGCAGAAAGATGCCCTTATGCAGGCGCTTTCTCTCTCATAAGGGTATCTTTCAGGCAGAGAGATGCCCTTATACAGACGCTTCCTCTTTCATAAGGGTACCTTTCAGGCAGAGAGATGCTCTTATGCAGGCGCTTCCTTCCTCATAAGGGTACCTTTCGGGCAGAAAGATGACCTTATACAGACGCTTCCTTCCTCATAAGGGTACCTTTCAGGCAAAAAGATGCCCTTATACAGACGCTTCCTTCCTCATAAGGGTACCTTTCGGGCAGAAAGATGCCCTTATACAGACGCTTCCTCCTTCATAAGGGTACCTTTCAGGCAAAGAGATGCCCTTATGCAGGCGCTTTCTCTCTCATAAGGGTATCTTTCAGGCAGAAAGATGACCTTATACAGGCGCTTCCTCTCTTCCTCTTTCATAAGGGTACCTTTCAGACAGAGAGATGCCCTTATACAGACGCTTCCTCTTTCATAAGGGTACCTTTCAGGCAAAAAAATGCCCTGTTCAGGCGCTTCCTAACAAAAAAACCGAAGTACTGTTAAATCAAACTGGGATACTCACAGATTTTACACCCAAAAAAAGAACCCCCCTGGTCGGAAAAATAACCAGGGGGGGTCTGTGTATTTAATTAAGCTTTTAATTTATCGCGAAGAACCATTTGCAGGATTCCTCCGTGACGGTAGTAGTCGATTTCTACTTCTGAGTCGAAACGTACAAGAGCTTCGAAAGTTTTCTTGTTGCCTTCTTCGTCAGTAGCTGTCACAGTGATGATGTCGCGTGGGCGGACATTTTCATCGATCTGGACATCGAATGATTCTCTGCCTGTCAGGCCAAGAGTCTCAGCGTTTTCACCAGCTTTGAATTGAAGTGGCAGTACGCCCATCAATACAAGGTTTGAACGGTGGATACGCTCGAAGCTTTCAGCGATAACAGTCTTGATACCTAATAGGTTAGTACCTTTTGCAGCCCAGTCACGGGATGATCCCATTCCGTAATCTTTACCTGCGATAACCATTAGGCCTGTGCCCTGCTCTTTGTACTTCATGCAAGCATCAAAGATGGACATGACTTCGTTCGTTGGCCAGTAAGTCGTGAAGCCGCCTTCTGTGCCAGGAGCGATCTGGTTGCGGATACGGATGTTCGCGAATGTTCCGCGCATCATGACTTCGTGGTTACCGCGGCGTGAACCGTAAGAGTTGAAGTCACGTGGCTCTACACCCTTTTCACGCAGGTATTTTCCAGCTGGTGTGTCTTTTCCGATCGCACCTGCAGGAGAAATATGGTCAGTTGTGACAGAATCACCGAACTTACCAACAATACGCAAGTTGTTCAATGGAGCAACTTCCCCAGCCTCTGGAGTCAAACCTTCAAAGAATGGTGGGTTTGCGATATATGTTGAATCCTCATCGAAAGTGTAAAGCGGATCGCTGTTTGTTTGGATCTCGTTCCACTTTTCGTTGTCAGTGAATACAGTTTCGTACTCTCTGCGGAATAGCTCTGGAGTTACTACGCGGTGAACGACTTCGTTCACTTCTGCTGTTGATGGCCAGATATCCTTGAAGAATACATCATTGCCATCTTTGTCTTTTCCGATTGGGTCATTCTGAAGATCGATGTCCACTGTACCAGCAAGTGCATATGCAACAACTAGCGGCGGTGAAGCCAGGTAGTTTGCTTTTACAAGCGGGTGGATACGTCCTTCGAAGTTACGGTTACCGGAAAGAACAGAAGTAACTAGAAGATCGCTTTCAGCAACAGACTTTTCAATTTCAGGCTTCAATGGACCGGAGTTACCGATACATGTTGTACAACCATAACCAACCAGGTTGAAACCAAGAGTTTCAAGGTAAGGAAGCAATTCTGAATCGCGAAGGTATCCAGTTACAACCTTTGAACCAGGTGCTAATGAAGTCTTAACGAACTTAGGAACTTCCATTCCCAGCTCAACAGCTTTCTTGGCAACAAGGCCTGCACCTACTAGTACGTATGGGTTAGATGTATTTGTACAGCTAGTGATCGCCGCGATCGCGATAGCACCAGTTTTCATAGTAGTTTTATCGCCATTAGCGAACTCAACAACTGCTTCTTTATTGATTTCCTTCTTACCAAGGCCGAATCCCTGGTTTCCTGCAGGAGCAGTCAATGCTTCCTGGAATGATTTCTGCATTGCAGAAAGCGGAATCAAATCCTGCGGACGCTTAGGACCAGAAAGGTTTGCTTCGATTTCAGAAAGATTGATTTCTACTACATCAGTATAAACTGGCTCTAATGAAGGATCGAAGAATAATCCGTTTTCCTTGCAGTATGCCTCAACCACTTTAATGTGGTCTTCAGAGCGGCCAGTTAAACGCATGTAATCCAATGCTTCTCCATCAACTGGGAAGAATCCGCAAGTAGCGCCATATTCTGGTGCCATATTGGCAACAGTCGCACGGTCAGCAAGCGGAAGTGTCACTACGCCAGGTCCGAAGAACTCAACGAATTTACCAACAACGCCTTTGCTGCGAAGAACCTGAGTCACTTTAAGTGCAAGGTCAGTTGCAGTAGAGCCGTTAGGCATATCGCCTACTAATTTAACACCTACTACTTCTGGTACTGGGAAGTATGATGGCTGGCCAAGCATTCCAGCTTCTGCTTCGATACCGCCTACGCCCCATCCAAGAACGCCAATACCGTTGATCATTGTAGTATGAGAGTCAGTACCTACTAATGAATCTGGGAATGTTTCGAATTCACCATCTGCATTTTCTACAGCGTGGACAACGCTTGCAAGGTACTCAAGGTTCACCTGGTGAACGATACCTGTTGCCGGCGGAACAGCGCGGTAGTTGTCGAATGATTTCTGTGCCCAGCTCAAGAACTGGTAACGTTCAGCATTACGTTCGAATTCAAGTTCCATGTTCACATTAAGTGAGTCTGGAGTTCCGTATTTATCAACCTGTACAGAGTGGTCAATAACTAGATCAACCGGCTTTTCAGGATTGATTTTGTCTGGGTCTCCACCCATGTCAGCCATTGCTTTCCTTAGAGAAGCAAGGTCAACGACTGCTGGTACACCAGTAAAGTCCTGAAGAATGACACGTGAAGGCTTGAACGGCACATCCACTTCTTTCACTTCGCTGGTTCCCCATTTTGCTAGATTTTCAACATGCTCTTTTGTGATTACAAAGCCATCATGCTGGCGAAGCACGGATTCAAGCAATACCTTAACAGAGTAAGGCAGTTTTGATACATTGCCGATTCCAGCCTTTTCTAATGCTGCCAGGCTATAGTAATGATAGCGTTTCCCGTCAACTTCAAATGAACTGCGGGCGTTAAAAACATCTTGGTTTGACATATGTTTACCCCCTTCTTCTACGTAAACATCATAAACTAAATAAAAGTAATTGTCGAAAAGTTTGAATCTTGTATTCCATCCTAACTTTTCTCACAATTTCATATTAATATAACCTTGTATATAAGTAAATAACAAGAAAGTTATTGCGATTGATAAGTTTTTCTTATTATAAAAACTGTATTCATGATAAAAACAAGCTGAATGGGATTTTATCAAAGAGGAAATCAATTCCTTCTTTAATCAAAGTTAATCTGAAACTATTTTACAAAAGTGAAAAAACGGGATTGTGAAGTGTATAATGGGAAAAAATATGACAGATGGAGGTGAATCATGTGGTAAAAAGAAAAGCAAATCATGTCATCCCCGGTGCAAATGCGGCGAAAGCCCAGGGAAATGGTGCTGGCTTTAACGAAGAAATGGCCAATGAACCAATGACTGAACTAGAAAAACAAAATAATAAGAAGCGCAAAAAGAATCAATAAATATTAACGCTTGTTAAAAACATGCCTGGTATATGAAAAAGCGGAAGGATTGCCTTCCGCTTTCACTTTTTATTCCATATTTACTTCGTTCACAATGCTCCGCAGATCCTGCTGGAACCTTTCTAATTGTCCCCTTTGATGTTCAGAAGCGTTTTCAAGCGCATTTTCAATTTGCTGAAATGCTTCATTCACTTCGTTTTTAAGATGCTTTAACTGGTGACCATAGCTTGCTGAATCCCGCACAATTTCCGAATAAAGACCCTGTGCGTCTTCAAACCCTTGCTGAGCTGCCTGGAAAGCTTGTTGTTTATCTTTATTGTAAGGCATGTGTGATTTCCTCCTGATGTAGTAAAATCTATACCGTTAAATTGCACATTTAAAAGTTATTTATTCAGTATAAATTCACGTGAAAATCTAATCCTAAAATCAGGAGGGATGAGCAATGAACAAAAACGATTCCAAGGATATGCGCAAAAATGCTCCCAAGGGTGACCAAGACAGCCAGCCTGCTCCACTAAGCGGATCCAAAAAGGTTAAAAACCGCAACCATACTCGCCAAAAGCACAATTCTGGCCACGATATGTAAAAAACTAATGGCTGCCAATTAGTCTGGCAGCCATTATGCTATATTAATTTCAGTGCCTCCAAAAGCTGCGATTCTTCTCCCGCTGTAACGGTACGGAGATCGACGTGCACCTCTTCTTTATGAATTCTCACTATGATGGCTAGTGAATATTCGGTCCTAAGCTTTCTGGCAATATGTTCAGCACTGACTTCAGGGTGGCTGATGGTGGCTAGGTAAGCAGGCAGCTCAACATCCGGCATTGTTCCCCCGCCCACCTGGCTAGTCCCTTCAGTGATCTTTACACTTAATTTTCCGCCAAAAGATTGAATAGACTGGACGAATTTTTCAGTCCTTGCCTTCAGTTCAGGTAAAGGCACAAGTAAATCCCGAAGAGTCGGAATATGGCCCAATCCCTTTTCTCCCTTTAGATAATCCATCAATGTTGCTTCTAGTGCTGCAAGAGTCATCTTATCAACTCTTACGACCCTGGCCAGCTGATGCTTCTTCAACTGATCGATCAGCTCTTTTTTACCAGCGATAATTCCAGCCTGCGGACCGCCCAGCAATTTATCTCCACTGAAAGATACAATATCCGCTCCCATTCTGAGCACTTCACTCACAACAGGTTCTTCTCCAATACCATGCTTTTGAAAATCATACAAAACACCACTGCCGAGATCCTCATAAAAAATAACATGATCATGCTTATTTGACAGTTGTGCTAACTCTTCAGTTTCTACAGTTTTTGAAAAACCATATATCTTAAAATTGCTTGTATGAACCTTGAGGATCATGGAGGTATCTTCTGAAATGGCATTCTCATAATCGTATAAGTGGGTTTTATTCGTTGTACCCACTTCAACTAATCTTGCTCCGCTTTCTTCCATAATCGAGGAAATTCGGAAGGAACCGCCTATTTCCACCAGTTGCCCGCGAGAAACGATTACCTCTTTCCCCCTGGCAAGTGCACTAAGAATGATAAAAACAGCCGCAGCGTTATTGTTGACGACCATAGCCGCTTCTGCTCCTGTAATTTCCTTGACCAACGCTTCCACATGACTGTGCCGAGAGCCGCGTTTGCCTTCGTCAAGCTTATATTCGAGATTGGAATAATTCATAGCTGTTTCGACTACATGCTTTATGGCATTTTCGCTCAACCGCGCCCTGCCCAAATTTGTATGCAAAATGGTACCGGTAGCATTGATGACAGTTTTAAGCGTATAATCCGATCGTTTCGCTGCAGAATGGCCAACAGCTTCAAATAATTGATCAATAAATGCCTCCGTCCCTGGTTCGGCCCCTTTCCAGTTCCCTTTGAGCAGTTCTGTCCTGATCCTATCTATTTCTGATTTCAACACATCAGTCAGATAGACTTCATCTAGATCATACTGCTCAATTAAACCCGTAAACCTTTTATCTTTCTGCAATTCATGAACTGCAGGCAAGGCTCTCAATAATTCCTTCATGCTCGCATGCCCCCACAAACAAATCTACATTGTTTCATTATATCATTAATATCCAACCGAAGTTATTTCAATCAGGTGAATTAATTACAGAGACGTTCCAGCAGCCATCCATCTTGAAGATAAAAAAATGCCTGGCAACTGCCAGGCATTGATTACGCTTCTATTTGCTTGATGATTTCGTCGGCATCCGGAAATACGCCTGTATCAAGTTTGGAGTATAGAAGTTTCCCGTTTACCGTAACTTCAAAAGCTCCTTTGGACCCTGGTATCAATTCCATTTTTTCAATTTGGCTTCTAAAATGAGTGAATAAATCTTCCGCGAGACTCGCAGCTTTTGGTGCGTAGTTTCACATCATGCAAAATTCGACGGCGACTTGATACTTTTCCATTAAAAATCCCCCTTGATTAACCTTATATATATATTTACTGTCATTTTAGTGTAAAGTCTGACTCTGTGCAAATAATAGTAGCTTAAGGATGATTTTAAAAACAAGAAGGAGTATACTTGCTGTTGAGGTGATAAGGTTGAGTGAACATGAAAAAATCCGATTGACTTCATTGTCAACAAAAGCTGGCTGAGGCTGTAAAATCAGTCCCGAGGACTTGACGCAGGTTCTGCGTCTATTACCTGAACAGGAACCTGTTCCTGAACTGCTCGTCGGACATGAAACATCCGATGATGCAGGTGTATATAAACTGACAGATGATATTGCCCTGATTCAGACCATTGACTACTTCACCCCTATTGTGGATGACCCATATATGTTTGGCCAAATCGCTGCAGCCAATGCACTTAGCGATGTGTATGCAATGGGTGGGGAGCCAAAAACCGTCCTGAATATAGTAGGATATCCAGTCAAAAAGCTAGGCCCGGATATATTGGCCGAAATATTAAGAGGTTCAAGCGACAAAGTGAAGGAAGCTGGCGCCGTTACAGTTGGCGGACATTCAGTCGATGACCAGGAACCTAAATTCGGCTTATCCGTAACAGGTCTTGCACACCCTGAATCCATTTGGAAAAATGTCGGCGCTAAACCAGGTGATGCGCTGGTCATTTCGAAACCAATCGGGGTTGGAATCTTAACGACCGGAATCAAGCGAAATGCAGTCACATCCGAACAAGAACAGGCCGTGACCGAAACAATGGCCTTATTGAATAAAACCGCTGCGGAAGCACTCAAAAGCTTCAATCCTCATGCAGTAACGGATGTAACAGGATTCGGCCTCCTGGGTCATGGAAGTGAAATTGCACGTGGCAGCAATGTCAGCTTTGAGATTGAATTATCAAGTGTTCCCGTCCTGGAAGGTACATATGAATTGGCAGCTAAAGGCGTTGTGCCTGGCGGTTCAAAATCAAATCATAAGTGGCTGGAGAACGATGTTGAATATGGAGACATTTCTCCTGAAGAACAACTGGTCCTGTGTGATGCCATCACGTCAGGCGGCCTTCTCGTATCACTGCCTGAGAATGAGGCCAATCAATATGTAAAAGCACTCAAAGACAAAGGTTTGAATCATGCCGCCATCATAGGAAAAGTCACAGAAAAGCAGGATAAACTGATTTATGTAAAAAGGTGAAATCAAATTCGATTTCACCTTTTTTCTTCATTATAGTTAGCTGTTTTCGTTATGATTGTTGTTAAAATCCTAAGGCCGATTTTTACGTATGATAAGGTATTTTGCTGGTCGGTATCTAGTTTGCAAGCTCTTTTATTGCCTAAATCTTCCATACTGAAATTACATAGGTCATTTAATGCAACCTTGCAGCAAATAGCAACAAAGTATTAGAAAAGAGCATTATAATTTGACTTTCAATTTTTCCAGCATATCGGCAGTCATACTCCCAATGTCATACTTTGCCTTGAATCCCCATTCTTCAGCAGCTGCAGATGCATCAATCGAATTCGGCCAGCTATCAGCAATTGCCTGTCTGACAGGATCGACTTCGTAAGACAGTTCAAATCCAGGGATGTGCTTCCTGATTTCAGCAGCCAGTTGCTCTGGATCAAAACTCATCGCGGTTACATTAAAAGCATTACGGTGGATGAGCTTAGAAGGGTCTGCTTCCATTAAATCAATGATCGCCCCAAGCGCGTCAGGCATATACATCATGTCCATGTAAGTCCCTTTGTTGATATAGGAGCTGTATTGGCCCTTTTTGATTGCCTCATAATAAATCTCAACCGCATAATCAGTTGTTCCGCCTCCTGGAGGTGTAACGTAGGAAATCAATCCCGGGAATCTCACTCCCCTGGTGTCAACTCCAAAACGGTGGAAATAATAATCCGCAAGCAGTTCTCCTGCAACCTTGTTCACTCCATACATCGTAGTAGGACGTTGAATTGTATCCTGAGGTGTATTGTCTTTAGGCGTGTTCGGTCCAAAAGCGCCGATCGAGCTTGGCGTGAAAAATTGCAGGTTCAGTTCCCTTGCTGTTTCAAGCGCGTTCATCAAACCGCCCATATTCAGGTTCCATGCAAAAACAGGCTTCGTCTCCGCTGTAGCAGAAAGCAGTGCGGCCATGTGCATGATCGTATCAACATTGTATTCTTTGGCCAATTCGACCATCCTGTTGGCATCCATGACATCGAGAATCTCGAATGGGCCGTTGACTGCAGCTTCTGAATTAGTCTGTCTGATGTCTGTCGCTATGACATTGTCCTGGCCGTATATGTCACGAAGTTTAACTGTTAATTCTGAACCTATCTGGCCAAGTGCACCAGTAATCAAAATCTTTTTCATTCTATGTACTCCTCCTGCTTTTCCTTAAAAATATGCCGGTTTGTCAGGCAAACCGGCATATGCAAATTAAATAATGCTCAGTTCTTTTCCGACTTTTTCATAAATAGATAATGCCTGATCCAGCATTTCTTTCGTATGCGCAGCAGAAGGCATATTCCTCACCCGTCCTGTTCCCCTAGGGACTGTCGGGAATACGATTGATTTCGCGTATACCCCTTCTTCATATAAACGCTTGCTGAATTCCTGTGTTTTTACTTCGTCTCCAATGATGCATGGAGTAATTGGCGTTTCGGAATGTCCGATGTCAAAACCGAGCTTTTGCAGTCCAGCCTTCAAATAGTTTGCATTTTCCCATAAACGCTGGTTCAATTCTGTGCTTTCCATCAGGATTTCAATTGCTTTCATGCTGGCAGCAACATCAGCAGGAGTGAGTGAAGTCGAGAACAGGAATGGACGGCTTCTCACTTTCAGCCAGTCGATCAGGTTTTGCTTTCCAGCGACATATCCCCCGACTACACCAATCGCTTTTGACAAAGTCCCAATTTGGAAATCGACTTTATCTGAAAGTCCGAAATGCTTGACCGTCCCTGCGCCTTCCCCCAGAACTCCTGAACCGTGTGCATCATCGACATATGTAAATAAATCGAATTCTTCGGCTATCTCAACGATTTCTGGCAATTTTGCAATGTCTCCATCCATGGAGAATACGCCATCTGTGATGACCATGATTTTATTGTATTGCCCGGATTCCTTGGCTTCTTTTGCTTTTGCACGCAGATCTTCCATGTCAGAATGGTTGAAACGGATGATTTTCGCGCGTGACAGACGGCAGCCGTCAATAATCGATGCATGGTTCAATTCATCAGAAAGGATCGCATCATTTTTATCCATTACAGCGGAAATCGCGGCCATATTGCACATGAAGCCGGATTGATAAGCAATGGCTGCTTCTGTCTTCTTGAACTTGGCAAGCTTTTCTTCAAGTTCAATATGAAGTTTGAGTGTGCCATTAATCGTCCTTACAGCACCTGCTCCAACCCCAAACCGGGAGATCGCTTCATCGGCAGCTTTTTTCAATCTTTCATCTGTAGCAAGTCCCAGATAGTTATTAGAAGATAAATTGATCATATCTTTGCCATTGATCGTGATCACTGGTCCATTAGGGCTTTCAAGCGGGTCAATTACATTGTAAAGCCCCTTCCCCTTCAATTCCTCCAGGTTCTCATTTAAAAATTGATCCAATGTTTTGCTAGACATCGAAATCCCCTTTCTGCCGAAGACCGGCATGTCATTATTACGGAAACAACTGTCTTTTTGGAGAGGACAATATGTTAGTCCGCCAACCACATATAATCTGTATTTATAAAATATACTTTATCACATTTCTTTTATATGTACATCTATGAAGGACAGAAAACGCTTACTTTTTATTATTTTTCCCTATTGTTCTTTAAAAAACATGATTTTATTGAAACGAGGTTTGAATAATTTTTAAAGGGTAAATAGAAGAGGGCCAGTCTGTAACCAGGCAGGCATAACGAGGGCAGTGAGTAACCTTACATCTACATCATCACTCCCTCATAGTTCATATAGAAATAGAAACTGAGCTCCGGAGGTTAATTTTAATGAAATATCCACTTAATATAACTTCAGAGATTGGAGAATTGAAGTCAGTCGTCCTGCATAGGCCAGGCAAGGAAGTCGAAAACCTGACACCAAAATATTTGGAACGGCTCCTTTTTGACGACATCCCGTATCTTCCTGCAGTCCAAAAAGAACATGATTATTTCGCTGATGTATTAAGAAACCGAGGCGTAGAGGTTCTTTATCTGGAAAAATTAATGGAAGAGGCATTACATACAGAAGAATTAAGACAAGAATTCATTGATCAGGTACTCAATGAGAGTAAAAGCAACTTGAACGGTTCAAGAAGCACAGTGGAAGATTATCTTCATTCCTCTTCCACTGATGAAATGATTCAAAAAGTGATGTCTGGCGTGTTGAAATCAGAAATCGAACCGGAGAAGAAGGTGCATTTGCATGAACTCCTTGACGACTATTATCCTTTCTTCCTTGATCCAATGCCAAACCTCTATTTTACAAGGGATCCAGCAGCCGTGATTGGGAATGGAATTTCCATAAACAAAATGTGTGAAGGAGCAAGGAAAAGGGAGTCACTATTCATGGATTTCATTATGAAGCATCATCCGAGGTTCGCCTCCCATGATATCCCTTTTTGGTACGACCGGGTGCAGGACTATCCTCTTGAAGGCGGTGATGAACTCGTGCTCAGTCCCGAAGTTATTGCCATCGGGGTAAGTGCGCGGACTTCTGCCCAGGCAATTGAAAAATTGGCAAAACAAATTTTCTCCAAAAATGATCGAATAAAAAAGGTCGTTGCTGTTGAAATCCCTAAATTAAGGGCGTATATGCACCTTGATACAGTTTTTACAATGGTGGACCATGAAAAATTCACCATCCATCATGGAATCGAGGGGCCTAACGGTGTTATGAAAATATATATTCTCGAAAAAGGGACAGATCCAGACAGACTCACTATCTCTGAACGGTCCAACTTAACTGAAACATTGAAGGAAGTCCTGCGCCTTCAGGATTTAATCTTAATACCTTGCGGAGGCGGTCATGAAATCGCTGCTGCCCGTGAGCAGTGGAACGATGGCTCTAATACACTGGCCATTGCACCTGGAGTCGTGGTCACCTATGATCGAAATTATGTGTCCAATGATTTGTTAAGGCAAAACGGCGTTGAGGTAATTGAAATCCCAAGTTCTGAACTTTCACGTGGGCGCGGAGGCCCTCGATGCATGAGCATGCCGATCTATCGGGAAGATTTGTAAATAAAAACAAAAAAGCAGTCCCGGATTCAATTCAGGACTGCTTTAACTTGTATATTCTAGTAGGCAGCAAGGTAGCTTTGCAATTCTTTAACCAATTGTTCAGCACCTTTTTTACTTAACACAATTTTTCCGTCTGCAAGCGACATGTTGTCATTGCTGATAATGCCGGTTATAAGGCAAGTCTGGTCCGGCTGGTATTTTTTCAGGATGATCATATCCTCATCAACGAATATCTCCAACGGATCATTTTCACCAATACTCAGCTTCTTCCTTAACTCCATCGGAATGACCACCCTGCCTAGCTGATCCGTCTTCCTCACGATTCCAGTAGCCTTCATATTGCATCCTCCCCTTCCAAACTATGTGGGATTTGGATGTCTGTACTGTGAAACGATTCTAGCCCAATACAATTATAGCAAAACGAGGCATTTATTTACATTTAAAAAATGTCGGTCTGGTTAAATTATTTTTCAATATATAAAACAAAAAAGCACGCATCACGCGTGCTTTCCAAGTGTCTATTCTATCCCCTGCAATTCATGGGATGAACCATTGTTTTTCAATAATACTTTTAAACCAGATCCGATATCAGATGCTAGAACAAAATTCCTGTCTACAAATACACCCCATACATCTGACCTCTCAGGGACATAATGCCCTGCTTGTTTAGGATTTGCCGGATCCGTGATGTCGACCGCATATACTCCCCCGGCGTAGTGTGACAGGTACAAAGTGTTCCCCTGTACTTTAGGGTCATGGACTGTGTTGGCAAAAGTAACGCCATTTTCGATATTATCTACTAAATCAGTCTTAAACTCACTAAGCAATTTAGGGTTGGTTTTATCTTTGATATCAAAAATCCTTGTATAACCATAAGATTGTTCATAGCCTTCTTTAACTGGACTATAAACTTCCCTTGTCTCAATCAATACATTGCCGCCTTTTGCCAGTGTAGCTGAATGGGCCGATCCTTGCTGGTTCGAAGCGAAATCTGTCCTTCCCAGATATTCCGGATGTTCAGGATTGCTGATGTCAAAAATCACCGTTCCCAAATCCCACATTGATACATATGCATACTTACCGGTTTCATCTATCATTGTGCTGTGGTTGAAAACAGGACGGGTTTTCCCATCAGGAGAATTCCAGTGGTAGCCATTAAAATCCTCATGAATTTCTTCCATTGTCCTAGGGTCGAATTCCCATAGCTTCTCAGGATTCGACGGGTCGCTTACATCGACAATCTGGAAATCCTTCTCCTCCCCATGGCTGTAATAGTCAGCATACGGATTAGCCGCAAGTACAATCGCACGGTTGCCCTGCATTGTCAGATACAGCTCATGCGTTCCGTTTGTTTTTTTGGTCACTTCATAGAATCCTAGCTTCTGAGGGCTTTCTGGATTTGTCACATCATATAGTAAAAATCCACCCTTTGAGTCAGGATTATTTCTATTAAGTTGCTGGACACTTACAACTGCAAGATCCCCTTTAAAAGATGGGGTGTTCACACTCTTGACGATTACCTTTTCCTGCCATGTACCAGGGATGTCATTATTCGCGAATACGGACACTTCTTTTGGGTTGGCGGGATCTTTGAGATCAAATACACGTACGCCGCCATTTCCGCCATTTTTGGTATGGGTGCCGAGATAAGCATATCCTTTGTGAGCAAATACATCTGCAAAACTATTCTGCTTTCCATCTGCCCTGACCGTATTCATTTCAGGAGCAGCGGCTTCATGCAAGAATTTGAGGTTTTTATTTCCCTCCATGACAGGGACCGATACTTCGCTATAGCCTGTCCTTTCTCCTTTTTCAATATTTACATCACCAAGTTCGTCATGGGCAAGGACATTGAATGGAACAGAAGAAACAGTTAAAACTCCAGCAAGAATCAGGCTAGGGAACAATCGTTTTTTCACTATTAAAAACCTCCTCTTATGTATTGAATAACAATATAGCAAAGGTAGAAACTCACCAGCAAACGAAAAACTGTATATTTTGTAAATTCAGTTAATAGTTCCTAATTTTACAAAAAATTCCTAAGACGATGGTAATTGTTACGAATATCGAAGTAGGTAAATTTCCACAACTATTAAATTCTTCGTTTCCATTACTTCCTGCCCACAAAACTCTAGAACAAAAGCAAAGATTTTAGTATGATTAATGAATGTGATTATGAATGAATGAACTGAAAATAGATAAAGCGAGGATTTAAACAATGAGTTTATTGAATGTAGAAAATTTGAGCCATACATTTGGGGATCGCACGCTTTTTAAAGATGTGTCATTCCGTCTGCTAGCTGAGGACCATGTCGGCCTGGTTGGCGCAAACGGTGTCGGGAAGTCCACCCTCATGAACATCATCACCGGACAACTGATCCACGATTCGGGAAAAGTAGAATGGACACCGGGTGTTGAGTACGGTTATTTGGACCAGCATACAGTTTTATCTCCAGGAAAAACAATCCGCGATGTGTTACGTGATGCCTTCCTTCCTCTTTTTAAAAAGGAAGAAGAGCTGAACGAAGTTACCGGCAAAATGGCAGATGCCACTCCAGAGGAACTGGAACAGCTGCTCGAGGAAATGGCGGAAATCCAGGATGCTCTAGATGCTGGAGGTTTTTACTCACTTGATATCGAAGTGGAAGAAGCGGCGAGAGGTCTTGGCCTTGACGCAATAGGCATCGACCGGGATGTATCTGCATTGAGCGGCGGACAGCGCACGAAGGTCTTACTTGCCAAACTATTGCTTGAAAAGCCCAAGGTGCTTCTGCTGGATGAGCCGACGAACTATCTTGACGTTGAGCATATTCAGTGGTTGACCAGGTACCTGAAAGAGTATCCTTACGCTTTCATTTTGATTTCGCATGATACAGAGTTCATGAACCAGGTATCCAACGTCATTTTCCAGCTGGAGTTTTCAAAACTGACACGATACACTGCGACGTATGAAAAATTCCTGGAATTAGCTGAGATTAACAAGAACCAGCATCTAAACGCATATGAAAAACAACAGGAATTCATCAAGAAACAAGAAGATTTCATCGCAAAAAACAAAGCTCGTTATTCGACAACCGGCCGTGCGAAGAGCCGCCAAAAACAACTTGATCGCATGGAAAGGATCGACAGACCAGAGACTGCTTTAAAACCGACTTTTGAGTTCAAAGAATCACGCGCTAGCAGCCGCTATGTATTCGAAGGCACAGATTTCGAAATCGGCTACACGCATCCGCTGCTTCCGAAACTGTCCGTTACAATCGAGCGCGGTGAAAAGATTGCCCTTGTTGGTATGAATGGAGTCGGGAAATCAACTTTACTGAAAACCATGCTTGGAAAGATTCCTCCATTGAGCGGCAAAATCGAGCGAGGCGATTTCCTCTTCCCTTCATACTTTGAACAGGAAGTTAAAGCAGGTAGCATTACTCCAATTGAAGATTTGTGGAGTGAATTCCCTGGTATGGACCAGCATCAGGTAAGGGCTGCACTGGCCAGGAGCGGTCTAAAGAACGAACATATTTCACGCCCCCTCAATCAGCTGAGCGGCGGCGAGCAGGCAAAGGTACGCCTGACCAAGCTGCTTATGAACGAAAGTAACTGGCTGTTATTCGACGAGCCGACAAACCACCTGGATATCACAGCAAAAGAAGAATTAAAACGCGCACTAAAAGCATATAAAGGAACAATCGTCCTGGTCAGCCACGAACCTGATTTCTACGAAGATTGGGTTACAAAAGTTTGGAACGTGGAAGAATGGGCAGCAAATGCTAATAACTAATCAAAGAATAAACCTGCTGGTACATGAACCAGCAGGTTTATTGTGTATTATCAACTCTGTATTTGATCCATCCTTCTACTTCGGCTGAAAAATTCAAACCTAGAAGGAATTCAGACAAAATCTCAACGGAAAGAGGTAGAATTGTCTAAACTATTCCCTACTTCGGACAAAAAACTTTTTGAAAGCTACCGATATGTCCGAACTTGTACCATCTTCAGACAAAAGCTCATCAGATAGCAGCTGAAATGTCTGAACTTGCACCTACTTCAGACAAAACCTCAACAGATAATCCTTGAAATGTCTGAACCTCCACCTACTTCGGACAAAATCCCATCGGAAAGCCACTGAAATGTCCGAACTTGCACCTACTTCAGACAAAACCTCAACAAATAACCCTTGAAATGTCTGAACCTCCACCTACTTCGGACAAAATCCCATAAGAAAGGGACTGAAATGACCGAACTTGCACCTACTTCAGACAAAACCTCAACAAATAACCCTTGAAATGTCTGAACCTCCCCCTACTTCGGACAAAATCTCCTCGGAAAGGGACTGAAATGTCCGAACTTGAACCTACTTCAGACAAAATGCCATTTAAAACCCAATCAAATGTCCGAACCATAGCAGCCTTCTGACAAAAACTATCTAAATAGAAGCAGGATTGTCCATACCCTCACACTCCACAGATAAAAACCAAATAGGAACAAATTACCGACTCAGCTCTGGCCAAGTATATCCCACCTTCCAGGAAAAAAGTTGACGAAATGTATTGAGTTATTGACTGGTTATTGATAAATTTTATAAAGGTTATAAAAAATATTTATATAGGTGATGAGAAAATGAAAAAACTAATGATCGTGGCAGCCCTGCTGCTGATAACTGCTCTTTCTGGCTGTTCAGGAGATAACAGCGACGAAGCGAAGAAGGAAACAATCAAAATCGGCGCGATTCCCGATCAAAACGCCGCGGATTTGAACAGGAGCATGGAAGACTTCGCAAAAGATTTGGGCAAAAAAACCGGAATGAATGTTGAGTACGTCCCTTCGGTGGATTATTCAGCTTTGGTAACTGCTTTTCAACGCGGAGAAATTCAGCTTGCATGGTTTGGCGGATTGACGGGTGTCCAGGCGAGAAATTTAGTTCCAGAGGCTGAAGCATTTGCACAAAGGCCGATTGATGAAAAATTCAAATCAGTTTTTATTGCCCAAAAAGATAGTGCGATTGATAGTCTTGAAGATTTAAAAGGTAAATCTTTTACATTTGGCAGCGAAAGTTCAACTTCGGGACACCTGATGCCGCGTTACTTCATGATGGAAGCAGGCATTGACGCTGATCAAGACCTTGATGGGAAACCTAATTACTCAGGATCCCACGATAAAACTTATAAGCTAGTTGAATCAGGAGCCTATGAGACAGGAGCATTGAATATTTCTGTATGGGAAGCTGCTGTTAAAGAAGGCAAGGTCGATGAATCAAAGGTGAAAGTTTTCTACACAACACCTGAGTACTTTGACTACAACTGGACTATCAACATCGCCGATGAAGAATCAAAAAAGAAAGTTAAAGATGCAATTCTATCAATGACTAAAGAAGACAATGAAATTATGGAATTACTGCAAACCGATCGATTCATTGAAACAAATAATGAAAATTATAAAGCAATCGAAGAGGTCGCCAAGCAACTAAAGATCATCAAGTAGGTGGACTTCATGAGCGAATTCATTGATGTAAAAAATATAGAAAAAGTTTACGAGCGGAAGATAGCCTTATCTTCCCTTTCTTTGTCGGTAAAAAAGGGTGAATTAATCGCTTTGATCGGGCCAAGTGGTGCAGGAAAGACGACTTTGCTGAATCTGCTTGCCGCTACTTTAACACCCGATCAAGGGGAAATTCTGATTGATGGCCAATCGTTGGCAGAAATGAACGACCAGAAGAAACGGGCCAAAAAGATCGGAATCATTCGCCAGCAGTTTGATCTTATAGGGGAATTGCCAGTGATTCATAATGTGCTTGCAGGAAAATTGTCAGAATGGGGCATTATGAAATCTCTCCTATCCATGTTGATTCCTCAGGATAAGGATGATGCAATACGGGCTCTTACACGAGTAGGTCTGAGAGAAAAACTATATGAACGAACTTCCGCGCTTTCAGGTGGGGAGCAGCAGCGTGTTGCCCTTGCCCGGCTGCTTGTCCAGAGTCCTGAAATCGTACTGGCGGATGAACCTGTTGCATCACTTGACCCTGCTCGTGCTGAAGACATCCTGGCACTCCTTGTCAAAATTGCATCTGAGGAAAATCAGACATTGATTGCCAGTCTGCATTCCGTTGATTACGCAAAAAAGTACTTCGATCGATTGATCGCTTTACAAGATGGGCAGATTTTCTTCGACCTGCCTGCCTCATCAGTCACAGACGCCCAAATGGCCAGCTTGTACAAACTGAAGGAGCATGAGTAACATGGAGAGAAGCTGGTGGAATTTCGAACTTCATAAAAGAAAGATTCTAAGCCTTCTCCTCTTGCTGGCCTTTCTTTGGAGTCTGACATCCATACATTGGAGCCAGGACTTATTTCATGGCGGAGGACTGAAAACCGCCAAACAAATTGCAACAGCATTTTTCAGTCCAGATTTATCAAAGGATATCCTGCAGCTAGCCCTGGAGTCCAACTGGACCACGCTAAGCTATGCAGTGGCGGGGATGAGTCTCGCCCTGATTATCGCTTTTTTCTGGGGAATCCTTGCTTCTGGAGTCCTGGTCTCTAATTTAAAAAACAAGCGCCATGTAAAAGCATTCTTTAGAGGTCAGCTTGGTTTCATGAGAGCAATCCACGAGCTTGTGTGGGCATGGCTATTCGTTGCCTCAATCGGACTGTCCCCCTTCGCCGCCATTTTCGCACTGGCCATTCCCTACGGGGGAATTCTTGGCAGGATCTTTGCAGACATGCTTGAAGACGTACCAACTGGACCAATCAAGGCATTGGAAGCTGCTGGCGCAGGAAAATTGCAGACAATAATGTACGGCTACCTTCCAATGGTCAGATCAAGTATTGTCAGCTATGCCATGTACCGCTTTGAATGCGCGGTTCGCTCATCAGCCATCATGAGTTTTGTTGGCATCGGCGGGCTCGGCTACCAAATACAACTAAGCCTCGATGATTTACAGTATAATGAAGTCTGGACCTTTGTGTTTTTCCTGATCCTTCTTGTCATCCTCATCGATGTCTGGAGCAATCTCTTAAGGAAAAACCTGAATTCAGCAAACAGAGTGAAAAATCAGCTGAAGATCTCTTTCTTTTCAATGATACTTCTCACCTTTGGATCCTGGCTATCCATTTTCACGATAGAAAATGCAAGCCTGACGATGTTATTCACAAAAGAAAATCTCCATTACTCCAGTCAGTTCTTTAAAGGGCTAATTGGGATTGGTGAAGATCACCCTGCTTTTCTGAGCATCGATAGCTGGGCCACTGCTTTTTCCCTTACATGGGAGACATTGGTGATGAGTATATTGGCCACCGGATTTGCCACCATTGCCGCCATATTAACAATGATTCCTGCAGCCAGGAATGTGGCAGACGGGTCGCTTACACTGTCAAAAAAATGGCATGGATGGCTGTCATTCGGTATTGTGCGGGCTGGCTATATTTTCACAAGGGCTGTGCCGGAACTTGTTTGGGCCATGATTATCATTTTTATTTTCAAGCCTGGAATTTTGCCTGGCGCGATAGCACTTGCCCTTCATAATTACGGAATTCTAGGCAAGCTTTTGGCTGAGGTCGTAGAGGATTTAGATTCCCGCCCAGTAAGGAATCTGGCGGCCTGCGGGGCAAGCAGGGTTCAAATTTTATTATATGGTGTCCTGCCGGCTGCGCTCCCCCGCTTCCTGACGTATATACTATATCGCTGGGAAGTTATCATGCGGACCACTATCGTTGTTGGCTTCGTTGGAGCAGGCGGACTTGGCCAGCAATTCAAGCTAAGCATGAGCTTCTTCCATTATACTGATATCACACTATTACTGTTCTTCTATCTTGTTCTTGTCTTCGCTGCAGATTATATTTCGGAAAAAGCAAGATTCTTCATCAAATAAACCCGGCCTCTTACAGGCCGGGTTTATTCTTTCAGATCTAGAATCACCTTATAGAAGATCCATCTTGTCCAGTCCATTTTCAAGGAAGTATTTTTCATAACGCGCCTTCAGCTGGAACAGTCGATTGATTTTTTCTTCAATTGTTGCATTGAAATTGACTTCGCGTTTCAAATCGATGGTTGCCAGTTTATGCGTAAGCTGGTCCCAAAAAACATCTTCCTCATATTCATCGATAATCGCTTCGACTGTTTCTTTAAGGCTATCAGAAAGATAGTAATACTCCTCTTCGTTATCAAAGTAAATTTCTTCACCCGCTTCAAAATCCCTGGCCAGGGAAAAAATATACTGTTCAAGATCCTCTGCTTTTTCTGCCAGTTCATGGTTTGCTTCAGTCAGTCCAAGCGGCCAATTCCCAAGCTGCAGCAGCTTGACAAGCGTCAAAAATTGATCTTTTGAAAGGTCAATTCCCATTAAACCCTCCCCTTTCATATGCTTGTTTCATATATATGACGAAAGTGCAGCCGATTTTCCAAAAATCCTTGATAACTTCGACTTTTTCATTACCTACCCATGACTCCCAGACGAATAAAATAAAAACGGCAGGCCCATTATCAATGGCCTGCCAGAATCTATGTTAGTTGCTAATGTTAATCGCTTCTCCTATTAACTGAATGTCTTTATAGATCTCGTTTTTCAGTTCACTGTCTTCACAAATTGCATATTCATCGAACAACCGGCCTAATTCCTTGATAAACAAAAGATGTTCTTCTACTGCAACCATACAGAGACCCCTTTACACACAAGATGACCATTGGCAAATGCTGTAATTCCATTTTCCTTAGACCCAAATATTTACCCGTAAAATAAACGATCAAACTACCAATTTTTAAAAATATATGCAGCAGCTGTCCACAATATGACAACCATTGTTTAACCAATAGACCTTTAAGGGAAGTAAATAGGAGATATACAATCCAGGGGGTAATGAAATGTGGGTTCAACGTCCTTTTTTTAAGTATGCGACAGGTATCATCCTGATTCTGCTTATCATCTTTCTTTTTGGTAAAATTGATTACTTCGTTTCGCCTATGCAAAATTTTATAATCGCTATTTTCTTTCCGGTCCTGATTTCAGGCCTGCTATATTATATACTGCGCAAGCCTGTCCAATGGATCAGCCGCTATCTCCCTAAAATCGTCAGTATTTTAATCGTGTTCGCCCTTGTAGCAGGATTATTTACAGGCTTGTCTTATTTTGCAGGCTCCCTTTTGGGAGAAGAGATTAGCAGCCTGACAGAAAATTTTCCTGAAAAAATCGATGAAGTTACAGAAGAATCCCAAAAAGTCATCAATGACAATCAAATGGGAATAAAGGCAGATGAAATCAAGCAGAAGGCTTTGAATTATTTAAGCAAGCTTTCACAAAATCTTGGGGAAAATATCATGACATTGTTCTCCGTGATTACAAGTATTGCAACTGTTCTGGTCGTAGTTCCTTTTCTGGCTTTCTTCTTCCTGAAGGATGATGAAAAATTAAGACCATATATTCTAAAGCATATACCCAGTGAACATGTACAGGAAGGAAACAAAATTTTAACGGATATTGATAAAACCTTGTTCACCTATGTAACAGGACAATTTATCATAGCACTGGTTGACGGAATTTTAATGTATTTAGGATATTTATTTATCGGCTTGGACTACGCTCTCTTGCTTGCGATTTTGGCAATGTTTTTAACTATCGTTCCATTTTTAGGCCCTCTTCTAGGAATCATTCCGGCACTGTTCATTGCATTGACGAACAGTCCATTTATGGCACTGAAGGTACTCATTGTACTGGTGGTCGTGCAGCAGCTGGAAGGTAATCTTGTCACTCCGCAGGTGATGGGGAAAAAGCTAAGCATCCATCCAATTACCGTCATCCTGATTTTGATTGCAGCCGGCTCATTGTATGGCTTCATTGGAATCCTGATCGCCATACCACTTTATTCTGTGGTTAAAATCGTAATCAAGGATGTTTGGAAGTTTTATAAGCTTCGAGATAAAAAGATTTAATTTGAAAAAGACAGCCAGATTCCTTTGGCTGTCTTTTCTGTTATTGAAATTGTAATCTTTATCTGTTTCGTGTGCCTTGAAGCTAAAATGTTTTCTTAATTATCCTTAATTTGAATTCTGCCCGCCATCCTGGAGTCCATTAAGAATCAGCGGTCGAACGGAAGATGCTGTAAGCAGTCCACTGTGGCTAACACCGCTGATTTCCACATTATTTGCTCCATCAATAATCGAACTCGTATACGGGTTAATGACCGTATCGGCACTGCTGAATATCGATGTATATTGGATAACTGAGGTAGAATCATTTCCATTTGGTGTTTCATCAACACTGTTTAAATCATTCAGGAAAGCACTACCTGGCACCATTTCCCTTGCTCCCTCTGTCCATAAGCCAAAATAAGAAGAATTGGTTCCATGATGAGGTGAACCTAAAGTTATGACATCATCAACTTTCTGGGCACCATCAAGGTACTTCACATAATAGCGAGTGCTTAATCCACCCATACTATGGGCGACTATGTCTACTTTCGATGCTTTTGTCTGCCGAAGGACATTTTTAATAAACGATTGCAATTCATACGCGTTCTTTACATTGCTTCCCGTTGTATCCGAATATTGGATAGCAAACAGATAATTTGCTGGCCATCCCTGGCTGACCAGCCATTGTCTCATGTCATCATAACTCGAAGATGAACCAGTGAAGCCATGGACAAATACAACAGGGTCTTTGTCAGAAGCCACCGGAACTCTCTTGGCTGCACCGGCGGGTGAAACAAGAACAAAAAGAAGGACAATCGAAACAGATAAACTTATAAATCCCCTGATCATTATTAATATCAATCCTCCAAATTATATAATCTATAAATCTTATGGCATTGATTTCGTAAAATTCCATAATAAAAAATATGAATTCACCAAGATTAAATTTGAAACCGTATAAAAAGGGATTTATTTGGGCAGTCTATTCCCAATTTGATATAAGGGAGGATTTGCCAATGAAACGCATCAACTTGTCAATGTTAACACTTTTTGTGCCGGCCATTTTGTTTGCTGGATGCGATACTTATACTGATGAAGGAGCAGGAAATCCTCAGGCTTACGGCGGAAATGGTCCGCGAATTCAAAATGTTAATGAGGAATATCGCTCTGCTTCTTATAATCAGACATACAGGATGAAGGTCGAGGATGACTTAGAGGATCAAGTAGTAAAGCTCCCAGATGTGCAGAGTGCTGCCGTTATTTCTGTCCAGAGACAAGCCTATGTTGCCGTTGTGCTGGAGGATGGCAATACAGATTCTGTTCCAGACGACGTGTACGATGAGATCACCAGCCAAATTAAAGCCGCCGATGGAAGTATTTCGGAAGTGTATGTATCATCAAATGCAGATTTTGTTGTGGAAATGACAGACTATCGGGAGCAGCTGCAGAGCGGAAGACCCATCCCGGGGCTTGCTGAAGATTTTAATGGGACGATAGAAAGAACTTTTCCTGCCAATCGTTAAATTAAGATGGAATGAAAGGGCATCGGGGTATATCCGGTGCCCTTAACAACTCTTAAACAGGCAGACTGGTTTCCCCGCCGTCCGCCCCTTTCGATAATTCTTCATCAATCATTTTATCAAGCCGGATAATACTTTGTTTTGCCCGGTCTTGATCTATTTTTCGGTAATGATGTTTACCGCCTTCTTCTTCGTCTTTTTCATCTGCCCATTTCACGACTTTTTGAAGCGGCGTCCGGACAATGTCATTCGAAGGCAAAAAAGAATCTGTATGGAAAAGGATGGCAAGTGAAGTGGCTTTCGCCTGTACGGGGTTTTCTCCCAGTCTGATCAGGAGCTTGTGTGCTCTTTCTGCTCCCTTTATCGGATGGATATCGTTCTTCCGGTATAACTCGTAGTCCCACTTTCCGTTCCTGTACCAGGTGAAATGGCCGATATCGTGGAGGAACCCAGCTTTGGCAGCCATATCTACATCCACTTTATGCTCTTTGGCAAGCTGGAACGCATGATAGGCAACTGCAATTGCATGCGCCATTCCAGAACGCTTCAAATACTTTTGGGCAATATGGTGTTCATATATATCCAAAAGAGTGACATCTCTCATAGGCTGACCTCCTTCTATAGTGATTTGCTTATTTTTATGAATGTTAACAGAAGTGAAGGAAAAATGCACATTTAAAACCTTCCCTATCTTACTAACGTCAAAAAAGGCCGGCAAAGGGGTCCCTTTGCCGGCAGCTGTCGTTAATTCCAGTCCTTCAACCTCTTTCTTATACTCTCTTTCACCCTTACTAAAAAGGTTTTCTCTCCTTTAGCGCCCTTTTGTTTGTTCCATTCATTAAAACTCGCGACAATGATAAGGATCGAACCAGCAATCAGGAGGTAACCCCACCACGGAAGGTTTCCCCAGAAAGGCCTTGTTTGCAGGAACACGTTTAAGAGCAAAACCCCTGCTCCTACAAAGAAATAGGCTTTGACCCTCAGCCACATACCCGCAAGCATGGAAACAAGCGATAAAGAACCAATGATCAACGCATCATAGACCGTGTTGCTAGCCAGCCCATCCTGAATGAGCAGCAGAGAGACAAGCACGAGAATTGCCCATTGAATATAGCTCGTAATCTTTGCATGCCGCTGTCTGAACATCAAGCGCATGAAGATGGCCAGCACTATGAATGGCAGTACGTACGCTTCCCTTTCTAATAAAGCTGGAATTTCCATTTGCTCAATGGCTGTATAATAAGGAACCAGCAAATAAGCTCCTGCCAAAAAACGGATCCACACAGAATCCACACCGTTGATCCTGTTTCTCTGAAGCCATAAACCTCCTGAAACAAGCAGCCCATGGACAATCAGTGCCCAGTACGTTTCAGTGTGAAGTGGTGCGATGGAGCAGATGAACAGGAAACCAACGATTGAAAAGGCATCAAGACTTTTTAGCCCGTAAGCACCGCCACTCTCCCAAAAATCTTTATACAGCCATGTTCCCAGTAAAACAGTCGAGACGCCGTATGCAGCCAGAATGGCAATCTCGAAAAAGACATGAAGATTTGACAGGAACATTATCTGGATTGTTCCGTAAAAAATCATCAGCAACGGTGCAATGGCAACCAAATCCCACTTAAATCGGTGGAGCAGGAATAGTACCATCACCGCATAACCAACCGTTATACTATATAAAAGCCATGTATATGGATAAGCGACGAGAAAGCTTGAGATTCCCAAAAGCGAAAACGGAATCAGATAAAACTGTGCTCTTTTTTTATAATCCCTGGATGAAAAGAACCAGAAGACTGTGATCAACATACTGACGGCCAGAAAAGCATATTGACTCGATTCTGCTGTCGCAAAATTACTTATGCCAGTCCAGGTTGCCAAAAATAATGTAGTGAACGCGCCATACAGGAAGGATTTGATCATCCATTCTTTTTTTGCGAACATTACGCTGGCGGCATATACAGCTGTTGCGACCAGATAGCTCCAGACTGCATTCTCAGAAAAGAATATAAAGTTAAATGCCATGAGAGGAATTAAATAAATATTCCCAACCCAGGCAAAACCCTCTGCCAACAGCTTTTCCTTAACCCGCAGTAGCGCTGCCATGCCCAGCAGCAGACAGCCTCCTGATGGCATTAAAAGTGACTTTGCTATGTCAGTGAAGAATATGATCTCTTCACTAATTGAATTTACAGTGATCAGATACCAGACAAGGATAATAACTCCCGGCAAAAACGCTAATATTCTTTCCCTGACTGCAAAGTAAAGCAGCAGTGACATGAAGATGCCGCCAAACCAGATGAGTGACTCTCCATATATGCTGTCAATAGGTGAGACGAACGTAAGGAACAGGCTGACAGCATAAAAACCATGAGCAGTGAAGAAGGAACTTTTGGCAAGAACGGAATCTTTTATTTTCTTAAATGCCATGTGGGCAGCTAAAAGCAAGATTCCTGCTATCGCAAAGTTTCCTGCCATGCCAAAAAAATCGTCATACATGCTTGTTTGTGTCCTGATTTCCTCTCCAAATGAGGCAACAGCCAAGCCAAGGGAGACAGGGACAGCCCACTGCGCCAAGATAGGGATAAGCGCTCTAGAATCAATTTTCCGCATGATATAGAATACAAAGCTCGTGAGCATGAACATAAGGCCTAGTTCCCACCATACAAACATCGAAAAAGTAATAAGGACCATAAAAAGCATGATCAACAACCCAACATCCCGCGAGCTTGTTTTAATCACCTGAAGCTGCTTAAGTTGAAGCAGCCAGCCAGAGGTCATAAAAAGGACCAGTCCGATAAAGTATAACGGCAGGGTCAGATTCTCGAACCCTAGCCAGTTTTGCAACTGCAACACCATTTCAAACAATGCGGAAGCTAGAAATAACGGACTTAAATATTCAAAGATTATATTTCTATTTGTATTTGCAAGATAAATGAAATTCGCTGCAATCAGCAGGTAAGCTGTAAATAAAACCAGGGACGGATTTTCCGAGTGCAGCATCAGTCCTTCAGCTGTAATGAAGACGAACGCAAGTCCTGACACAACTGCACTTGTTATTTGGAAAGCCTTTTTCAAAGCGAATTGGTCCCCGAACAATCTCGGCACGAACAGAAAAACAAATCCAAGAAGCGCATAGCCGATCGCACTTACTTCTGTAATATGCCAATTTTCTAAGATTTGATAGACACCATAAACTAACATAGTACTGAACACAAAATGGTATTGCTTTTGGCCAATCACAAAAATCATCGATAGATAAACAATGGAAGTTAAAATCAAACTGAATCCATTGAAAAAATGATTCTCATAGAAAAAGAGCATCAACAATGTCGATAAAACTAAGTTTGCCTGTGAATAAATGGCAAGTTCCTTTGTGAAAAGCGGCAGCCTGCCTTTCTTTTTGAGCTGATGATACCCCGTGATCAACAATGCATTGAAAATCACCAGACCAAGATAAAATCCATCTGATTCAAGGCCTGTTGCCCTCAGCACGTAAGCAGCGGCAATCGAAGATGAAATAAGTGTAAACCAGACAAATAATCTTGATGATAGTCTCCTTGCAAGCATAAAATAAATCGGAATCAAAATTGAACTGCTGATCGTCCCTAAAATGAATCGTCCATCACCATAAAATGATAAATAAGGGCCTAGCAATTCAAACCATCCCAGCGACAAAGTGAAAATTGGCAAAAACAGACTTCCAAGTACCACAAACGCGAATGCGGTTTTTTCAATTTTTAGCACAGTGTAGCTTATATAGGCAAGACCATAAAATAACCCGGAGACAAGGGCGATCGATCCAGCTTTCATCCAGGGGGTCATTGTGTCCCAATTGCTTGTCGCCACGAACAGGCCGCCGATTAACAGCATAATTACCCCTATATTCAATGACCAGGAAATATTCCGTTCCCGAATTTCTTCTGCTGTTTTCTTCGGCTTGATTTTCACCGGAACGGATTTCGGCTTCGTTTCCATTTCAATTTCAGTTGAAAGATGAACATCACTTGGGTGTTTGATCTGCTGTTTTGATTTTACCGTTTTGATACTATGATGATCCGGGTTTCTACCTGTTACCTTCTCTTTCTCTTGTTGTTCCCTGGCAAGCAAATCAAGAAAATATTCATTATGGGCTTCAGCGATAGTGTCATATTCCTGTGCAGAAACATAACCTAGCTCTTTTAAATGGTAGAGCTCATCACGGAAGATTCTCCGCCTTTCCTCTTTAGGAGTAAGTTCCATTTTCATCCCCCTGTTCCTGTATAATCCTATTATTATCATTTAGTGTAATTTTACACAATTTATAAAATAATTCAATATTTAATCAGTGATTTCCATTCATCATTTTTCGACAAACACTGTTCCTTTCATAACGAAATCCCTTTATAATAGCTAAGTGGCATAGGTAATAATATAAAACCACAAAAAATAATAAGAGATATAGAGGTTATAAAATGGCTGATTTTTTATGGGTAATTTATCTGGGGTTCCTCGGGACAACAGCAATCTGGTTTTTAATTAAAGGCAAATACAAGAACAATATCACTAGATTTGATTTTGTTGTTTCGATCATAACCTGGCTTGGTCTATTCGGATATGTGACAGAAACGGAAATGCTGGTACCTTTGGTGTGGAAAATGGTTTTTATCTTCGGACTGCTCTGGGATGCAGTATTTACGATTTTCTTTGCTGAACGTTTTGCCGGTGATTTCGGCTTAGATGAGGATGAGGAACCAATGCCGCTGGCAGCGAAATTAAGTGGCTTAATTACAGTTGCACCATTATATTATGGAATTTTCCAATACGCATTTTAAAACGGTTTAGGCCGTTTTTTTATTGACTTAGAAACGTTATACTGAAATAACAATAGCGTTTTCTAATATAACAATTTCAAATTTTTGTGGTTTTTAAGCGTTCTGCAACAATAAATAAAGATAAAATTATCACCAGGTACTAGTAGTGTTCATTAGTGTATGCCTCACGCGGACACTCACTGTATCTTCCATTTAACGCATTTGGGCAAAAAAAAAGATAAAACCAAATGGTTCCATCCTTTAACGGCTGCACAAAGCAGATATTGCTTCTGCCATACATCAATTCATCCCGCTTGCACATTAAAAAGACCAGCAGTTCCAATCACTGCTGGTCCATGAATTATAAAGGCAGTAAGGCCACTGTTTCTTTACCCTTGAGCTGCTCCACCATCTTAATCCATTTTTCTGGCTTCTTTTCCAGTACAGAATAATAAGTCGTCAAGAAGTCTGTGATTAACGCTGCCGGTAATTCATTGGTTTCCTCGTCACCAGGCATGAAGCATAAATCCAGCCCTTCTACAGCTTCTCCGTCGTTTTCCCATGAAGGATGGACATAATCTATATCCAATCGCTTATATCCCAGGTGTGAAAGAACTTCGCGCCTAACAAATGGATCCATTGTTTTTACGCCGCCAAACTCGTGGTCTGTTTTACGATAAGGATCATAAATTTCAGCAAACATCCCGAATAATTCTACACCCTGCTCAGCTGCAAGGCTTTGCAGATCACTCATTCTTTTATTGGCAAGGAAGCGCCCAATGCTAAGGCCCGGTTTGCCGACAATCGTGAAGTCTGTCATTGCGATGTTCCAGTCTGGGTAATAACGGTATTCAGTCACACCAACGACTTCATCTTCATCGACGGCAACAAAAACACGGATTCCCGGATCTTCAAGCGGTTCTTTCCATAGTTCAAATTCCAAAACTTCCTCAGGAGGGAATACCTCTTTCATTAAGCTATGGAGTTTGGCAAAAAGGGGATCTTCAATGCTGCTAACACGGATATACTCCATCTAATCTGCTCCTTCTCGAGTTAGATTTTTTCTGCTTTTTCCCAGTCTGGATATAAATCTGTTCGACGGTCACGCCAAGTTGTCACAGAACCTCGCTCCCGGACTTCGTACAAAAGTTCGAGGTCCAGGTCAGCAGTAATAATCATATCATCGTTCAGTTCCCCTTCTGCCTGAAGGCCTTTAGGAGGGAACGGGATATCATTTGGTGTGATGACTGCCGCCTGACCAAAGTTCGCACGCATAAAATCAACTGTTGGCAATGCACCGACTGTGCCGGTTAAAACTACATAAACCTGATTTTCGATTGCCCGTGCATGGCTAGTATAACGAACACGATGGAAACCATGGCGGTCATCCGTGCAGGATGGAACAAATATAACATCAGCGCCTTTTGCTTTAGCCATTCTCACAATTTCCGGGAACTCAATATCATAGCAAGTCAAAAGAGCGATTCGTCCCTTTTCTGTATCAAATACCCTGAAATCCTCTCCCGCACTCATATTCCATTCATTTACTTCAGTTGGCGTAATATGGAGCTTAGCCTGTTCAACGATCCTGCCATCGGGATAAAACATATGTGCGACATTATACAATTTTCCTTCTCTTGCGATGACATGTGTCCCGCCGATGATATGCATGCCTGTTTCTAAAGCAAAATTCTGGAACAGGTCTAAATATTGTTCAGTAAAACCAGGGAGTTCATTGATGGTCAGCCTTGTACCCTGCTCACTGCCGATTGATAACAATTGAGTAGTGAAGAACTCAGGAAACAATACAAACTCAGAACCATATTCCTGTGCTGTTTTAACATAATGCTCACATTGCTGAGCGAACTCTTCAAACGACCTGATCGTGTGAAGATGGTATTGGACTGCAGAAACTCTCATTTTCACCCATCATTCCCCCTGTATCATAAAGAAATAGCTTCTTGAATTCAAAACTTCGGAAATACGAAAATCATTATAGTACATTTTATTTTCTTTGGATATATTTTTTGATTAAAAAATCAACCAGATTTAAACCTTTTTACAATATGAAAATCGAACACTAAATAATGGTTCCATCTTTTTACAAATTAGAATATAATCTAATTAGATATACTTCTAATTATAAAGAGGGATAATATGTTTTATACTCTAAAAACAGAAAATTGGTATCGAAAGCTATTCCTTGCCGGGATTATAAATGGTATTGGAGACCGCTTCAGTCAGGTGGCCCTGCTGACATTAATTCTCCAGATGACAGGGTCAGGTCTCGCTGTCGGGATAACGATGGCCCTCAGAATGATTCCTTTTTTGCTTTTCAGTCCAATCAGCAGCAGCCTCTCAAGAAAAATGGGCCGAAAAAACGTGATGGTCATAACAGATATCGCAAGAGCATTTATTGCTTTATCTTTTCTGGCAATCAACAGTGCGGATGATATGTGGATTGTGTATGCCGCATCCTTCTTCCTCGCTTCCGGTGAGGCCATCTATTCACCAATCAGGAAATCTAGTATTCCTGTCCTCGTATCTGCTAAAAACTTAAAGGAAGTGAATGCATGGGAACAGGTGTTAATAGGCTTAGTATTGGTAATCGGGGCCTTTAGTGGCGGGATTGTTTCATATTTCCTCGGGGCAAAAGCTGCTTTTCTTATCAACATTGCATCCTTTCTAGGCGCCGGCTGGATTATATCGACATTGCCTAAAACAGGGCACCAGACAAGGCCCCGGTTTATTAAGACAGAAAAACAGGAAAGTTACCATGACCTGTTACCGGTTATTGCCACTTCTTCTTTCCTGATCATGCTTATGCTGTTTGAAATGATCATACCGCTGATTAACGGCATAAAAAACGTATTGTTAAGCGTATATGCCGTAGAAACATTCGGCATGCAAGATTTAGGAGTCGGCATTTTGTATAGTATTCTTGGATTAGGACTGATTATCAGTCCAATGTTAACCAGATTAATAAAAAACCGTTATCTGCTTGTTTCTTTCCTGTGTATCATTGGTGAAGGATTATTTCTTTCTGCTATAAGCCAGAGCAAACTTTTCTGGATGGCAGCTATCCTTTTTGGAATCACAGCTATATTCAGCGGAATTGGTAACACACTCGTTGATACGGTAGCAATGGAAACCATACCTCCAAAGTGGCACGGAATGTATTTTGGTTTAACGTCAATGATGTCGAACACATTCATAGGGATCTCAATGCTTCTTACTGGAACAGCGTTAGAATGGTACAGCCCTCGATGGGTTGGGTTATTTGGCGGAATGCTGTATATATTAGCCGGAGCGATCTTCATTTTTTGGGCTCTTAAGTACAGCTTGCATGAGGAGAAAGCAAAATTGCTTCAAAAGGTTACTTGATGAAGAACTGCAGACATGAAAAAAGAACGAGAGCGAATCCTCGTTCTTTTTTAACTGTAGAGAATCTTAGGGTTAAAACCAAGCGTGTTATATTATCCTTACAAATCCGCTTGCACTTGATAATTCACGGGCAGTCAAAAACAATAACTATCCCATATCAAACTGCTAGCAACTTATATCATTATAATATCGAAAGCTATCAATCTGTGGTTTTTACTGTCGGAATGCCTGATATATAGCTATTAATCAGCTTCCCAACTTGTCGGATCATCGATTTTCCTGTCTCATTATCCTCCAGGCCATCGATCAAGACAGCGGCGTATGCTCTTCTGTCTCCATAAGTGATAACAGCACAATCGTGCTCAATACCATACAATTCTCCAGTCTTGTTTCCAATGCTTAATAATGATTGATTCATATAAGCAGGCAGTTTTTCCTTAAACTGCTGCTGAAGGAGCAAAGCATTGAATCGATGACTGGATGGTTTTGTTAACCATTGGCCTTCAGCAGCTTCTTTTAGGCAAAGAACGATATCAGCAGAAGTGGTGAGATTATCGTTACCGTCTCGAATAGATTTGAAATCCAGCATTCTCCGCTTCAAAACGGTTTTTTTCATCCCGATTGTTGAGATTGTCGAATTGATTCGTTCCATCCCAAGCAGGTCGATAACCAAATTAGTTGCCGAATTATCAGAAACGATGATCATAAGGGTCAACAGGTCATGAACGGATATTTGCTTCGTATTCATTGCTTGCAGGACCCCTGTGTCACCCACTTTGTCTTCTTCCCTGACACTTATCAGCCTGTCTGGCTGCAGGATTCCAACCTCCAGCTGCCTCAAAGCCTCAAACAAGATAGGCAGTTTAATCAAGCTCGCTGACTGGAAAACTTCGTTGCTGTTAAACTCTATGATTCTGTCTTCAATTTCTAAAAACAAACTCGCCCGGCCTTTCCACCTGGCGAGTTCTTTTGCTAATTGATCCTCTAATTTTTCAATGTGCATCATACCAAAACCCTTATCTGATATTTACTAGCATTTCCTTATTCCCATCGTTAGTTACATCCTCATTATATAGATGACAAGCTACAAAATGGTCCTTATCGATTTCCTGCCATACCGGTTTTTTCTCGGCGCAGACTTCCATTGCGTGTTTGCATCTTGTCCTGAAAACACATCCGCTTGGCGGATCCATTGGACTAGGCAGTTCTCCCTCAAGAATGATGCGTTCTCTTTGGTCTTCTACATCAGGGTCGGGAATTGGGATGGCCGATAATAATGCCTGGGTATATGGGTGAAGCGGTTTATTATACAGCTGGCTGCTCGCGGTCAGCTCGACGATGTGGCCAAGATACATGACACCAATCCTGTTGCTTATTTGCTTAACCATAGAAAGGTCATGGGCGATGAATAAATATGTCAACCCTTTTTCCTCTTGGAGCCGTTTCAGAAGGTTCACTACTTGCGCCTGTACAGATACATCCAGGGCTGAAATCGGCTCATCCGCAATGATGAAATCCGGGTCAAGCGCAAGTGCTCTTGCTATTCCTATCCTTTGACGCTGACCACCGCTGAACTCATGGGGATAACGATTGGCATGATCCCGATTCAGGCCAACATCCTCGAGCAGTTGAAAGATGCGTTCAAGACGTTCCTTCTTATTTGGAAATAATCCATGGACTTCCATTGGTTCAGCTATGATTTCTTTGACTGTGGATCTCGGGTTTAAAGATGCGTACGGATCCTGAAAAATCATTTGCATCTGCTTGTGAAATTGGAATTTCTCTTTTTCAGATAATGTATGGACATTCTTGCCATTGAAAATGACTTCTCCATCTGTACGGTCATAAAGGCCAATCATGGTCCTTCCGGCAGTGGATTTGCCACAACCGGATTCTCCAACAAGCCCGAATGTCTCACCTTTATAAATATCAAAGGATATACCGTCTACAGCTTTCAATACTTCATTTTTACTCATACTGAAATGCTTTTTCAAATCTCTGACACTTAATAGAACTTCATTTTTCATCATTATGCCTCCGTATTCATCCAGTAGCGTCTAGCTGCACAGAGTTCTTTTTCATAGATTGTTCCTTTGAGCGCAATAATTTCGATTTTTTTGCCGGTATTAGGAGAATGCAGAAGCTTTCCATCACCGTAATAAATGCCTACATGATGAATTTGTCCTTTCCCTTCTTCATATGCGAAGAAAAGCAAATCACCTGGCAGGATATCCTGAATTTCGATGTTCAACCCGGCTGCTGCCTGTTCATGCGCATCCCTCGGAATAATGTAGCCATTGGCCCGGCATATACTGTAGGTGAATCCAGAACAATCATACCCATAGCTGCTCATGCCTCCCCACAGATAAGGCAGCCCAAGGAATTGTTCGCCAGCTGCAACGATCGCATCACCATTCCTTTGAGGAATTTCTTTTTCAGATGGATGGATTTCTACATCCTCTGTACGTAAAATTCCAATTCCAGTTGGCGTCTTGACTCGGATGCGGTCGACGACATCCTCAACGACATGCAGCATTGTCTGATAGCTTAATTCCATCAACTTTTCATTTTGCTCTGAGTAAAGCAATGCTTTCTTGGATGTTACCACAGCGACTTGCCCCTTCTTTGTATACCAATCAGACTGTTGAATCAGCTGAGCTTTTGGGATCCAGCCCGGATAACCTCTTTTGTCTTTACCTGACGGCTGGTCCGGGATTAAGACATGAGCCCAATCATCCTTTTCATCAATGATCAGAACCTCCTGGCCGAATAAAACCTGTGATTGAACGAGGTTGTCATCACATAATTGCAGTCTCGGTTCATAGGTTAGCTTTTCCAGCCACTCTTCAATTTTAACAGTTCCTGATACTGCCTCTTCATCGATTTCCCTTGAAGAATCATATGAAGTCCATAGAGTTGCTACCGGGACATTGACGAGCCAAAAATTATTGCTTTCCATTCATCATTCCTCCTTCTAAAAGGACTTGTTCAATCCCGAGACCTGTTCGTTCCGGAAGTGCTATCTTTCTGCCATTATACTTTATGCCGCCAGAAATCGATTCTTTTGCAAGCATTAACGGTGCATCAAAATCAAAACGGGTGATGTTTTTCTTGCTGGCGGCAAAATGGGCAGCAGCCGTGATACCAAGCTTGGTTTCAATCATACTGCCTACCATGCATTCGATGCCGGCCGTTTCAGCCATCTGGTTGATGATTTGAGCCTGATAAATTCCGCCTGATTTCATTAACTTTATGTTAATCAGGTCTGCACTTCTCCTTCTGATCACTTCAAATGCCTGTTTTGGAGAAAATACACTTTCGTCGGCCATGATCAATGTATCAACCGAATCGGTGACCTGTTTCAGGCCGTCGAGGTCCTCCGCTTTTACGGGTTGTTCTACAAGTTCGATGTCCAGACCTGCATCCTCCATGCTTCGAATCGCCCTGACTGCATCCTTTGGTTTCCACCCCTGGTTCGCATCCAGACGGATTTTGATCTCTTTGCCGACCCTGTTGCGGATTTCCTTGATCCTCGCCATGTCTGTAGATATCTCGCCAATACCTACCTTAACCTTAAGGACATTGAATCCATTCCTCACGTATTCTACTGCATCCTCACCCATCTCTGCGGGACTATTCACGCTGACAGTAAAATCCGTTTCAATTTCATTCCTGAAGCCGCCAAGAAATTGATAGAGTGGAAGACCGCTATGTTGAGATATACAATCGTACAATGCCATATCTACAGCTGCCTTCGCGCTCGTGTTATTGACAAGAATCGTTTTTAATCCCTGGAAGATAGCTTCATAGCCAAGAAGATTTTGATTTAATAAGAAAGGGCGGATTACATCATTGATTCCTGCTTCAATGCCAGCAAGACTGTCTCCAGTAATAACCAGAGTCGGAGGTGCCTCACCCCAGCCAACAATCCCATTATCACAGGTGATTTTAACAAAAATCGCTTCAGCTACCGTAACTGTGCGGAGAGCCGTTTTGAAAGGCTTGTTCAGAGGGACCGCTGTCCGGAATGTCTCAATCTTTTCAATAATCATTTCCTTGTCTCCTTCGGTACTAGTTAATGCCACTCTCGACGAATAACCTTTTTTCTACAGTATCCATTCTCGCAATCGTTCCGAATGGAACTCCAATATGCGGAGAACAATGCCCCATTTTAAACCCCTTTAGTGAAGGCCTGCCCGCGAGCTTAACATAGTGTTCGATGACTTCCTCCAGGGATAACGACAGCTCCCTTTCCGGAACACAATTATTGAAGTCACCTAAAACGATTCCGGAGGCCTCCTGCAGTTTCCCTGCCATATACAACTGATTAAGCATGCGATCTACAGCCCGTGGTTCTTCATTAATGTCTTCAATCAACAGAATCTTGCCCTTTGTATCAATTTCAAATGGCGTTCCCATCGAACTTGAAAGGAGTGACAGATTACCGCCGACCAATGGGCCTTCAGCAGAACCTTTTACTAATTCTTCTATTTTCGAAAGATCCTGATCATATTGCAAGTCTGTCGGCTGGAATAGTTGTCGGAATGTCTCTTTGGAAAGTGGATGGGCGCCTTCTTTTCCGATATCGGAGGCAAGCATCGGACCATGGAATGTGACGATGCCGGTCTGCTGCCGTATGGCTGTGTGTAAAAAAGTGATATCACTGTACCCCCAGAATATCTTTGGATTTTTTTCAATTAGTTTATAGTCTATAGATGATGCGATTCGAGCCGTGCCATATCCGCCTCCTGCACAGATAATCGCTTTAACCTCGTCATCAAGGAACATTTCATGCAAATCTTTCAACCTCGCTTGATCATCCCCAGCAAGATAACCATATTCTTCATACAATGATTTACCTAATTTATAGTTCAGACCAAGTTCTTCAAGAAAGTCCAGGCCACGCTTCAAGTTTTCCTTATTAGGCGGGCTTGCTGGCGCAATGACTGCAACAGTATCACCTTTATTTAAGCGATCATGCTTAATTGCCATGTCAATCAACTCCCTTTTATCATCGGATTATTTTGGATTTGTTCATATGATATATGTAAAGCAGTATGGTTCTGGGAGAACAAAGATTCATATGTTATAGAATGTTATAGAATATTATTTAATAAGTATGTACTAGTAAAAAAAGAGGTGTTCCAAGACGAACACCCCTTTCTTAGAATCGTTACTTCTTATCGGCCCACTTCAATTCCAAATATCCTACTGGGTGGCGCACAACACCTGTTACAGCTTCGTTTTGAAGATATACCTGATTGTAGAAGTGAACGGTGAAGAATGGTGCTTCTTCAAAAAGAATCTTTTCAGCTTCGTACATTAATTCAAAACGTTTCGTTTCGTCAGATTCGTTCTTCGCTTTTTGAATCAATTCATCATACTTCGGATTTCCCCAGCCCGTACGGTTCATGGAGTGTCCAGTCTGGAAGTTTTCCAGGAAGTTGATTGGATCTGCATAATCTGCTAGGAAAGAACTGCGTGAAAGCTGGTGCTTCAGTGCTTTTTGTTCTTCTGCGAAAACATTCCATTCCATGTTCGCTAGCTTGACTTCCACTCCCAGATTTTCCTTGAACATTTGCTGCAATGCCTCAGCAATCTTTTTATGAGTATCGTCTGTGCTATAAGTCAGGGTAACGTCTGGAAGTTCAGAATAACCTTCTTCTTCCATTCCCTTTTCTAGCAATGCTTTAGCTTCTTCAACGTTTGTTTTGTTGAAATCTCCGTTTACTTCACGGAAATCCTTGCCTGATGGATCCTGGAATCCCGGAGATACAAATCCATAAGCAGCTTTTTCTTTGTTCTTTGTTACAAAGTCAACGATCTTTTGCTGGTCAACAGCAAGAGCAAACGCTTTACGGATGTTAACGTTTTGGAATGGTTCCTTCGTAACGTTGAAGCGGTAGAAGTAATCTCCTGCCTGGTCTTCAACCTGGACCTTTCCTTCTTTAAAAAGCTTTTCGCTCAGTTCAGCAGGTACGTCTGAAACGTCAAGGTCCCCTGCCTGATACATTTGATATTCTGTATTTGTGTCATCAACAATCGCCCATTCAACGCGGTCAAGTTTAACGTTTTCCGCATCCCAGTACTGGTCGTTCTTTTCCATGACGAATTTTGTATCATGTTCCCAGCTTGCCAGATTGAAAGGACCATTGCCTACAAATGATTCCGCTTCGGCGAACCATTTTGGATTTTCCTTCGCAACTTTTTCATTGACCGGGAAGAAAGCCGGATTAGCAATTACACTAAGAAAGTATGCCTGTGGGCTTGTCAAAGTAACTTCGAACGTCTTATCGTCAACAGCCTTTACTTTGACATTTTCAGCAGAACCCTTGCCACTGTTAAAATCCTCTCCGCCTTCGATAAAATAGCCCAGGAATGCTGCAGATGATCCAGTGGCAGGGTCAAGCAGACGTTTCCAGGCAAACACGAAATCATTTGCTGTTACATCATCACCATTAGACCATTTTGCATCTTTACGGATATGGAATGTGTACGTTTTACCATCTTCAGATACATCCCACTTTTCTGCAGTCGCAGCTTCAGGCTGATGGTCTTTGCCAAGTCTTGTCAGGCCTTCCATCAGGTTGTTCAAAGAATTCCATGATGCAGAGTCAAAACCGATTGGCGGATCAAAAGATGTTGGCTCCTGGCCGTTATTAAGATAAAGTACCTTTTCGATGCCTTTTTCCCCACTGTCTTTTTCATCTGTCTCTTTGCCTGCTTCATCACTGGCGGTACATGCCGCCATCGTGAACACTAGCAATGCTGCCATTAACATCGTTAAAATCTTCTTCACTCTGTTTCCCCCTTAAGTAGATCAGTTTTTTATATCAAAAGGCAATAGCCTGTTTGACCATTATTTGTTTGCGAGCAGCTTTTGTGCCCGCTCATCCTGAAGCCAGCAATCTACTCCGTGGCTATCCGAAAGGCTGGTCTGATCCGGATATACCCTATCACATACCGCCATCGCATATGGGCATCTTGCTGTGAACGGACATCCCACTGGCGGAGAAAACAAATCTGGCGGCGTACCACCAATAGGAATCAATTCCTCTCCTTCTACATCCAAACGCGGCACAGAGTTCAATAATCCTTTTGTATACGGGTGCTGTGGATTATAGAAGATTTCTCTTCTGGTACCTGTTTCGACGATCTTGCCGGCATACATGACGGCAATCCGGTCAGCCACTTGGGCAACTACGCCAAGATCATGCGTAATCAGAATGATCGATACACCTGTCTTCTTCTGAATATCCCTGAACAATTCCAGAATTTGTGCCTGGATGGTCACATCAAGTGCTGTTGTCGGCTCATCTGCAATTAAAACCTCCGGCTGGCATACTAGCGCCATCGCAATAACGATCCTTTGCCTCATGCCTCCACTGAACTGGTGAGGATATTGTTTCATCCGGACATGCGGACTGGGGATCCCGACAAGCGACAGCATATCAACCGCTACTGTTTTCGACTGCTCTTTAGTCAGCTTCATATGCTGCAGGATTCCTTCAGTAAGCTGGTCACCGATCGTCAAAGTTGGATTCAGTGCCGTCATCGGATCCTGAAAAATCATTGAAATATCCGAACCGCGTATTTTTCGCATTTCTGGATCTTTCAATTTTGTCAAGTCTTTCCCTTTATAAAGAATCGACCCACCGTCAAACTTCCCTGGCGGTTCTGGGATCAGTCTCATGATGCTTTGTGAAGTTACACTTTTACCGCATCCAGATTCTCCAACGATCGCCAGGGTTTCCCCCTTATGTAAATCAAAAGTGACACCGCGGACAGCTTTTACCTCGCCGCCATATGTCTTGAATGAAACATGAAGGTCATTTACTTCAAGTACTTTTTCCATGGTGCTTACCTCCTTAGCTTCGGATCAAGTGCATCCTGAAGCCCATCGCCTAACACATTAAATGAGAACATCGTCAAAGAGATGAAGAATGCCGGAAAAAACAGCCTCCACCAATCACCCGATAATATGACCGGCAATGCATCACTGGCCATTGAACCCCAGCTCGCAAGCGGTGCTTGGATTCCGAGACCAAGGAAGCTAAGGAATGCTTCAGCAAAGATTGCTGATGGAACGGAAAGAGTGATTTGGACGATGATCGGTCCCATCGTATTGGGAAGAAGATTTTTGCGGATGATCCGCGCTGCTTTTGTACCGAATGTCTTAGAAGCCAAAACATATTCATAATTCTTGATTTGCAATACCTGTCCGCGGACAATCCTTGCCATTCCTATCCATCCTGTTATCGTCAACGCAAAGATAATCGTTGCAAGGCTTGGTCCCATTACGACGCTGATTAGAATGACAACAAGCAAATACGGCAGTCCATAAAGGACCTCAATGACCCTCATCATGTAATGATCTGTCCTGCCGCCCTTATAGCCAGCGATACCGCCATAGATGACACCAATGAGAAAATCGATCAAGGCCGCTGCAATCCCAACGAACAAGGATATCCGTGCTCCGTACCACGTACGCGTGAATACATCGCGCCCCAGTTCATCGGTCCCAAACCAATGTTCACTCGATGGCGGGAGGTTCTGGTTGATTAAATCCTGATGGTCGACTGTATGTGGTGAAATGAGCGGCCCGAAAATAGCCATGAAGGTCAAACCTGATAAAAAAAACAATCCCATCATTGCCAGTTTGTTTTTCAGGAGGCGTCTCCAGGCATCCTGCCAATACGACAGGCTGGGCCTGACAACGGCTTCTGCTTCTGAGTCACTTTTTTCTATAGGAACAAACCAGTCATCGGGAATCGACGAATTTGACTGATGTTCCTGATGTTTTCGCAGAGCCATCATTTCCCCTCCTTTTTATGAAGTTTGATTCTTGGATCCAGGACTCCGTACGCCAGGTCAACCAGGAACAGCATCACGATCAGCACTGTGCTGTAAAAAATCGTTGTTCCCATAATGACAGGATAGTCACGCTGGTTGATGCTCTCGACAAAGTACTTGCCCATTCCCGGAATCGCAAAGATTTTTTCGATAACGAAGGTTCCTGTCAAAATGCTCGCCGCCAGTGATCCAAGAATCGTCACTACCGGAAGCAAAGCATTTTTTAACGCATGCTTGAAGACAATTTTTACAGGTGAAAGCCCTTTTGCTTTCGCTGTCCTGATATAATCCTGGGTCAAAACCTCCAGCATGCTCGCTCTCGTCAAACGGGCGATGATCGCCATGGGTCCGGTCGCAAGTGCCAATGTAGGCAGAATCATATGCTTCGGGCTGGTCCAGGTGGCGACGGGCAAGATCTGCCAGGTCACGGCAAGCTGCTGGATCAAAAGCGTCGCCATGACAAAGTTAGGAACGGAAATCCCGACCACTGCAATGGTCATTGCAAGATAATCGATAATGCCGTTATGCCGCAGGGCGGCGATGATTCCCAACAGAATACCTGAGAAGATAGCCACAATGAGCGTGACCATTCCCAGTTCAAACGAAACCGGGAACCCTCTGCCCAGCATTTCATTTACGGTTTGAGAAGATTTTTTAATAGATGGTCCAAAATTGAAAGTAACAACCGATTTTAAATACAAGAAATATTGGACATAAAGCGGTTCATCCAAATGATAAAAACTCTCGAGGTTTTTTTGTACTGCCTCGCTTGTCGCCCGCTCCTCGTTAAAAGGCGAACCAGGTATGGAGTGCATTAAGAAAAAGGTCAATGTAATGATGACTAATAAAGTCAACGCCATAGAGCCCAGCCGTTTGATTATGTATTGCAGCATTAACTCACTTCCTTATCATGTCTTCATGTCAGCAAATATCTTTGACGGTTTTAATAAAAGCTCGACCATCAGGCATAGAGAAAATACTGCTTACGAAAAACTTGTTCTCATGGCTAATTCTGTCATCACAAGCATCGCTTGATAGGCTTCTAGAATATCCTTAGCCTGGAAACGGACAATGGTCGTTCCCTCTTCTAATTCTGTTCCCGGCATCAGATTTGCCCACTCTGCCTGCCCAAAGTTAGCGAATTCGATTCGCAAAACCGGATTTTCCGGAGGAGTAAGCGGTTTCACTTTTTCGATGTTTTGAATAGCCTGGGCTGTCTTCTCAGCAAGAAGTTCCCCAGCTTTGACAGGTGTCAATGTTTTTGCCGCAGATCTCGAAATCGATTCCTTTACAACGGCAGTGGTGATATTGGGAATCAATGCTTCTGCTTCCCTTGCTGCTCCATCATCGCCAGCCACCATGATCACTGGAACCCCAAAATAACCTGCTACGTATGCATTGAATCCGAGTTCCCCGATTTGAACATCGTTAATCCACATATGGCGGACACCGAATATCATGGAATGTGACATTACGCCGCTCATTGAAGCTCTAGCGTGATAACCGACAAACACGGCCCCTTTAAAACTTTCATCCAATCCCTGAACCATTGAAAACGGTTTTACATCACCAGTGATCAACTGGGTTTCAGGATGAAGGTCTTCAATCAAAAGGTTATTCATTTTGGAATGACTATCATTGACGATGACTTCCTCGCAACCGCTTTCAAAAGCCTTTGTGATCACATGATTCGCTTCCTGAGTCATGATTTTTCGGCTGCGTTCGTAATTGTGTTTTGATGAATCCACATGGGTATGGTCAACCAATCCGGTGATCCCTTCCATGTCCACTGATAGGTACAATTTCATTTTCAACCAACTTTCTATAAATAAATAATTATCTTAAAATTATAAATAATAAATCTACCAACCGCAACCTTTTCTCCTATAAATTTCTGTATTTACAAAGAAATAGTAGTTTTGTCACTTAGAGTAAATATGCGTAAAAAACTATCTTAATAATAATAATTTCGGGGCTTCCGGTTAGTGAATAGGGATAAAAACTGAATAATGAATTAGTATTTTATAAAGCTTTGGGTTCCGAAACAGTTTTTTCAAAATAATGGTATGAAGAAGTAAGAAAAAGGAGCGCCAGAAATTGGCACTCCTACCCTCTCATATTTTCTTGTTCCATCAGTTCAAGGAAATGAGTCAGCACCCGTGCTGTCAAGCCCCAGATCACCTTGCCATTTGCTCGATAAAAATATTCATCCATTGACCTGGTCTGCCAATTGTAATTCTCTCCCCCGATAATTAAGTCAAACGGAAAGCCATCCTCAGGTTCCACCTGGAAATTGATCTTATAAGTAGCTGGCTGATTCTTTTTGAAAAAAGCCAGTGGAACAGTGAAGACCTCTCCTACCTCCGCTTCATTCGGCTTGATTGCTCCCGGGTTTTTTATCGTTCCAACAAACGGGTAGATGATGGTACCAAAAGCCGACACCATAAAATCCAATGGAATCATATTGGTGATTTCGCTCTCTTTAATGCCCAGTTCCTCTGAAGTTTCCCTTGCAGCAGCCTTTTTAGGGTCCTCACCCTTTTCGATCCTGCCGCCGGGAAAGCAAATCTCACCAGGCTGCCTTCTAAGTGTAAGTGCCCGTACTTCAAAGAGGATATGAACCTCATTATTGACCTCCACTAACGGCAGCAGCACGGCGAATTTCATAAATTGTTCATGTCCCAATATTGAGGGTGTACGCCCCAATAAAGCTTCTGATATTTGTTGAATTTTCATTATTGGACATCCACTCTCCCCCGAATAAGTATGTGTCTTCATTGTATTATGAAAAACCATTGAAAATAAAGGAAACGGCTCTTGTTATTTAACAGAGAAGAAGCCTCTTTAAATTATGTATATGAGATCTGTGGGTTTGAAAACCTCCATTGGTGATCTGAACCTTCATATGTCGGAAAAACAGGTCACTAATAAACACAATTGGAGACACGAATCTCTATATAATGGAAAAACAAGACAGCAATAAGCTCCATTGGTGACCTGAATCCCCATATAATGGATAAATGAGGCTCCAATAAGCTTCATTGGGTACCCATATCTCCACATACTGGAAAAACAAGTCACCAATAAGCTCCATTGGTGACCTAAATCCCCATATAATGGATAAATGAGGCTCCAATAAGCTTCATGGGGTACCCATATCTCCACATACTGGAAAAACAAGACACCGCTATGCTCCATTGGTGACCTGAATCCCCATATAATGGATAAATGAGGCTCCAATAAGCTTCATTGGGTACCCATATCTCCACATACTGGAAAAACAAGTCACCAATAAGCTCCATTGGTGACCTAAATCCCCATATAATGGATAAATGAGGCTCCAATAAGCTTCATTGGGTACCGAAATCTCCATATTCTCAAAAAAGAGGTAATCAATAAGCTCTATTGGTGTTATGAATCTCCTCTTACTTGGAAAAACGAGACTCCAAAACCCCTCATTGGCTGCCTAAATTCCCCCATACTAGAAAAAACGGGCACCAATAATCCAACTCACTCATATACCCATGCAAATTAAAAGACAGCGACAATTTGCCGCTGTCTTTAAGTCGATGATCAACCTGTTGATCGTCCTTTGATTGCTTTGTATGCAATCAATATGATACCAATAACGAGGAGGATGTGTATGATTCCGCCGGCTACCTTGAAAATCAGCCCCAGTACCCAGAGCACTAGCAATATTCCCGCTATTGTCCATAACATTGGCAAACAACTCCTTCCCTGCTGTTGTCTTGGTTAAAGTTTACCCTCCTGATAATTTACTTAAACAAGCTGCTCTCTAACTTGAGACATGACAAATATTTGATAACATAGGTGTCGTTGTGTAAAACTTAAACTATTCATTCAAGACAGGAGAAATTCACATGGGACCATACAAGATTTTATTTTTGGATATAGACGGAACGATCTTAACACCTGATGACACAATTGAGGATTCTACCAGGAGAGCCATTAAGGAAATGAAGAAACAAAATATAGAGGTTGTATTGGCTACAGGACGCCCGCTCCACGAAATATCGGACCTTGCAGAAGAACTCCAAATCACTTCTTTTATCGGATATAACGGTGCGTTGGGGATATATGAAGGTGAGACCACTTTTTCAGAACCAATGAACCCTGAGGATGTAAAGTACATACTGGACGTTGCCATAGCTAATGGCCACGAGGTTGTATTTTATACGAATTCAAAAAATTACTTTACCAGCCTGGAAACGGAGGCGGTACAAGCCTTTCAAAAACAATTTCATTTGCGCCAAAATGATATTTTTACCGAGGATGCCATTGGAAATGTTCTAGGAATGACAATCATCACTACCGGAAACAAAAGTGACTCACTTTACCAGTTCAATAATGGAATCCATTTATCACAAGTGAACATCGAGGGGATGCAGCATTGTTTCGATGTCATTCGAGATCATGTGAACAAGGGGATTGGCGTGGAATTTCTTCTGAAAAAGCTGGGTATAAAACGTGAGGAATCGATTGCTTTTGGAGACGGAATGAATGATAAGGAAATGCTGGCCTATGCAGGAGAAGGATTTGCGATGGGAAATGCACATCGGGATCTGTTTCAGCATGCAAAACATAAAACGACCTCTGTCACTGATTCGGGAATCTATAAAGGTTTGAAGTCACTTGGGTTGATTGAATACTAGCCCCAAAACCAAACCAGCAACATAAAAATGGAACCTCAACTTAAGAGGTTCCATTTTGTGTTTACCTTGCGGCCCTTTTCTTAGCGCTTGCTTTTGAAAATTGATCTTCGGGCTGCTCAGCTTGCTTTTTAATGGCATCTTTATAGCTCATCCAATAAATCAAAGCCACAAACACACCTCCGCCTACTGCGTTGCCCAAGTATACTGGTACAAAGTTTGTGAAGTATTCACTCCAGCTATAATATCCCGCAAAAATTGCTGCCGGAATGACAAACATGTTTGCAACAACGTGTTGGAATCCAATGGCGACGAAGCCCATAATCGGGAACCAGATCGCCAAAATCTTCCCGGTCATGTCGGATGCACCATATGATAGCCATACTGCAAGACCAACAAGCCAGTTACAGCCAATGCCAGAAATAAAAGCTGCCCAAAAGCCAGCATCCAGTTTTGCTCCTGCTACAGCGACCGTCTTGTCAAGATAAACACCTGTCTCGGTCAAACCGACAATATGGCCAAAAAAATAGGCTACAAAAAGAGCACCTACAAAATTGCTTAAAGTAATCCAGAACCAGTTTTTCAATAGCATACTCATCTTCACTTTCTTCGCGAGACTGGCCATCGAAATGGCTGTCATATTCCCCGTAAGCAGTTCTCCTCCGGCAAGAAGGATCAAGATCAGCCCTAAAGGAAAAACCGAGGCACCCAGGAATGTTCCGAATGTCCCCCATTCATGCGGCAGGTTCGCGATCACCCTGATGTCCAAAAGATAGCCAATAGCGATAAAAGCTCCTCCGAGAAATCCTAATGCAAGCATATTCTTCACGGGCATAGCAGCCTTGTATGTGCCAGAGTCAATAGTCACTTGTGCGATTTCCTGGGGTTTACGAAATGCCAATTTCATTCCTCCTGTCCATTAGATGCATTATTTCCTCTTGACAATTGAACATTTCTTTAATGGATTAATTCCCCTTTGTCCAACAAAAAAACAGTGTTTGAATATTTTTTGACATTTTTTATAAATAAACATATCATATTGATATATCAAAACGATATATATAATATATAATCATTAAGGAGCGTTGAACATGTCAATTGAACATTCCATCCTTGCAGTCATCAGTTTCCGTCCAAGTACCGGTTATGATATCAAGTCCGAATTTGAGCATAAAGCAGCGGGTCTATTCTGGGGCATGAGTTATGGCAGTCTTTATCCAAAACTTAAAAAACTTGAAGAAGAGGGATTCATCACCACCATTGAATTAGAGACAGGAGGCCGGAAGAAAAAACTCTATGAGCTGACTGGCAAAGGCTGGACTGAATTGGAAAGCTGGCTTGCCAGAAAGCCTGAACCACCAGCCATAAAGGATGAATTATTCATGAAGATGGCAGCCTGGCATAACGAAATGGATCTGAAAATCCTGGCTGAACATCTTAAAGAAAGAGCAAAGGATTCACAGGAAATCCTTAATTTCGTCAAAGAATGGAAGCAAAACAATACCTCGTATATTAACAGTGTCGGAATGCTTGCTATGAGATTTGCCGAGTTAAAACTTGAGGCTGAGCTTACCTGGATAAAAGAATCGCTCTCCTTCCTTGAAAATGATGAGCTGCCTGAAGGCCAAGATCCAAAGAAGCTTGGAGAAAAACAAATGGAACGAAGAAACACTGCGCTGAAAAAAGGCCATTAGGAGGACCGAATATATGGAGGCTGGTATCTTTAAACCGCTGAAGAACAAAGCATATCGTTCACTTTTTGGGGCACAGGTGTTTTCAGATTTGGGAAATTGGCTGGATTTTATCGCGATACAGGTGATCGTTGCCTACCATTGGGGTCTTGGCGAAGCTGCAATTGCTTCGGTAATCATCATCATGGGAATTCCCTGGGTTATCATCGGCCCGCTAGCCAGTGTTTTTGTTGACAGACTTCCCCAGAAGATATTGATGATCACTTGTTTATTACTTAGAGTCCTGTTTGTTGCTGGTATGTTTTTCGCGCCGAATCTTTATGTAATGTTGTTGTTTGTATTTCTGAAGTCCACTGTCGCAGCTCTCTATGATCCTGCAAGACAGAGCGCAATCAGGCATACCGTCTCTGAGGAAGATTTGCCCGAAGCTGTGACTCTAAGTCAGCTATCAGTCAATACGATGAAAATCGTCGGTCCTGCCCTTGGCGGTGGTTTGATTGCCCTATACGGGGTCAGGAGTCCCTTTATCTTTGAAGCAGCAGGCTTTCTGATCGCAGTTGTAATATTGATGGCCTTGCCAAAAATCGAGTCGGAATCTTCTGCCAAAAAACAAGAAAGTTCTTATCTGGACGATCTCAAAGAAGGCGTCAGGCACATCTTCTCTGCCAGGATATTAAAGGCAGCAATCATCCTTTCCTCCATTGCCTTCTTCATTATTTTTCTCTATGATGGTTTGTTTGTCTTTGTCGCACAAAATCTTGGTTTTGCTGGAGAAGAATTCGGTTTGCTTGTCAGTTCTGTTGGTTTCGGCAGCGTTGTCGGAGCCCTTCTCCTCGGTCGATTTACAAGCTGGAAAAATAAGCCCATCCAGCAGATGGCTTTGGCTTCTGTCATGAGCGGCATTCTCATCCTTCTTATTGGAGTAGGTGTGTACGGTGTTTTCGAACTTCCGAAGATTTTATGGATGGCTGGTGCATTCCTGCTTGGGATCCTTGCTGCTGCTGAAGGTGTTCCATATGGATATGTACTGCAATCAGAAACGCCTAAGAATATCATGGGCAGGGTTTCTTCTGCTGCAGCTTCCTTGCAAACATTCTCGATGCTCGTCGCTCCGGCTGCAGGAGCGATGTTGGCTAAATGGATTGGTGTATCAGGGGTGCTGGCAGGTGCTGGTATAGCAACCTTTTTCCTTGGCACAATTGCTTTAGCAATCAATTTGAGAAAAAACGTTGAAGCAAAGAGTATTGGAGCATAGACAAAACGAGCCGTTGTCAGCATGACAACGGCTCGTTAAAATTCAATCTTTATTCAGCAACTCTTCCCCTGCTATCCCGGGATTCGTCATTTCATATGGGTTCAGGATCAGATCCAGTTCTTCCTCTGTCAGAACATCATATGCCAGACATAGCTCTCTTACCGATTTTCCGGTGAGGATGGCTTCCCTTGCGATTCGTGATACCGCTTCATACCCGAGATGGGGATTAACAGCTGTGATAATGCCAACGCTTCTTTCTACATCCTTTTCCAGCTTTTCCTTATTTGCTTCGATTCCAACAAGACAATGATCTGTAAATACCTTAAAACCATTATTCATGATGCTGATCGATTGGATCAGATTGAAAACGAGAACAGGTTCCATGACATTAAGCTCAAGCTGGCCTGCTTCGGAAGCAAGACAGATTGTATGATCATTCCCAATGACCTGGAATGCGACCTGGTTGATGACTTCAGGCATGACCGGATTCACTTTCCCCGGCATGATCGAAGAACCCGGCTGCCTGGATGGCAAGAAAATTTCATTAAAGCCGACCCTGGGTCCAGAAGCCATCAATCGTAAATCATTGGCGATTTTTGACATATTCATCATACAAACCTTCAATGCCGCTGAAACCGTTGTATATGCGTCTGTGTTCTGAGTGGCATCGACTAGATGATCAGCATTCATCAATGGATATCCGCTGATTTCAGAAAGGTGGCGGACAACATTCTTGATGTACTTTGGATTGGCATTAAGGCCTGTACCAACAGCTGTGGCGCCCATGTTCACCTCGAATAAGTGGCCGCGTGTATGCTTGATTCTTTCAATATCGCGTTCCACTACTCGGGTATAGGCTTCGAATTCCTGGCCGAGGCGAATCGGCACAGCGTCCTGCAGATGAGTCCTGCCCATCTTGATCACACTATCAAATTCTCTTGATTTCTGTGAAAAAACATCGCGCATGATGTTCATGGTGTCTAAAAGCTTGTCCAACAGGGACAAAACGGATAAGTGGATTGCAGTAGGGAAAGCATCATTTGTTGATTGCGCCATATTTACATGAGAGTTCGGACTCAGAGTAAAATAGTCCCCTTTATTCTCCCCCAGCAATTCCAAAGCACGGTTCGCAATGACCTCATTCGTATTCATATTGATAGAAGTCCCGGCACCACCCTGAATCGGATCAACGATGAATTGGTCATGCCACTGACCCTGGATGATTTCATCAGCAGCTTTTACGATTACCTCACCCAGTCCGCCGTACAGCCTGCCCGTTTCCATATTGGCTAATGCCGCTGCTTTTTTTACCATGGCCATTGCCTTAATTAATTCACTATGTATTCTGTATCCGGTAATCGGGAAATTTTCCACTGCTCTTAATGTCTGGATGCCATAATATGCATCTGCCAATACTTCCTTTGTTCCAAGGAAATCTTTTTCTATCCTGACTTTTACTTCAGTCATTTCCTACCCCTCCAAAAAGCTTCAGATTTAGATTAAGTATATAGGGCAACAATTTCCGACAATTTTTTAATACATTTATCCCCCTCAGTCTAAACATTGCGCTTACATGACTATTGTAAATCAAAATCAGGAATTCATCACCACAAAACAAACTTTTTCTTGGATATCCAATGCGAACTCTGTACCTTTTCTGGAAGTTATGCAGAAATCCCACTAGTTTTGATAGCTTTTGTCATCATGCAGGAAAACAGGAATACATTTGCTGAATTGTAATAGGACATCGATTTTTCCATAAAACAATACAGAAAGGAATGTGCATGATGACTGACACTCAATTCATGAAGGCATATACAATTAAAGAGGTGTCCAAGAAAATTAATGTTCCGTCCGGTACCATCAGACAATGGGAAAAGGACCTGTCCGGCCTGCTCGTTGTTCCAAGAACGAAGCAGGGAGCAAGATTCTATACGGATGTTGAAATAGATCAACTGATGAAAGTAAAACAGATGAGGGATAAAAATCTCAGCAAAGACATGATTAGGGACCTTCTGCAGCATCATATGGAGACAAGCCAGGTTCCCGATCAGCAATACAATCCCAATAGCCTTACAGTTCATCAGCCTGAATCGCCTGGCACTTCCCTCTCTGACAGCCAAAGTGAATACGAAGCGTTCATGAAAGCAATGGAACAATATAAAGAATCCTTGATTGAAGAACTCAAAGCAGAGATCAGGAATGGCATTAGAAAGGAAGTACTTGAAGAGGTGAAAAAGGAAATCTCCAAAGGGACTCTCACTACAGTAAAATCCCTGTCTGATTCCATTTATAAAACCGGTGAACGAACAAATGAGCATATAATGGTGCTTTCAGAAACAGTGAACAGGACTTCAGAAGAAAGTTCCGAAGTACTCGGAACCATTTCTTCCGAGCTTACGAATGTTTCGAAAGGCACTTCCGAGATCAATACCAATCTTGTGAAGGTTTCAAAGGGTACGAACGAAATGTTCAGCAAATTATCAGAAAGGGTTTCGAAAGCTTCACAAGGTACTTCCGAAAAAATAACCCAGTTATCTGACAGTATCCAGAAGAGTTCAAAAGGTACAAGTGATAAAATCACCAAACTGACTGAGAGTGTTGCGAAGGTTTCAAAGGGTACTTCTGAAAAAATAAACGCACTTACCGGAAGCATTTCGAATGTTTCAAAAGGCACCTCCGAACGAATCGCGTCACTGACATCCAATATGACTAAAACGTATAAAGGAACGAATGAGAAAATCATAAAATTGGCGAGTACAGTTGATCAGCTATCCTCTGGCACTAACAGGGACCTATCCATTCTGGCAAAACGTCTGAATGAGACAACCGAAACGGTCTCCGAGGAGTTCAAAATTCTTGCCGATTATGTTTCTAACAGCCGGGAAACTACAAATCAGGAGTTGGCAAACCTGAATCAAGTCATCAATCAAGAACGTGAATATCTTGTCCGTACCCTTCAAAACGAACGAGAGGAATTAAGGCGGGAAATCAGAAACCGAGATGAAATGTTCAAAGATATGGTTGACAGTTTCAGGGAAACAGCCGCTTCAAAACAGGCAAAACGAAATTGGTGGAAGGTCTGGAAGTAGCTTCAGCATATAACCAGGCAATTTGTAAATAATAGTTACACTAGAACAGGATTCAAGCAAAAGAAAATCACACATCTAAAGGATATGAATCTGGAGGGGTAACTAGTGGGCCGTATAAATCGATGGCTGGGAATGATAGCTTTGGTCATATACTTACCGTGGGGTCAGTCTCCACAGGCAGCCAGTCCCTCAATTACGGAAATGAAGGATATTAATATCTCACACCGTGGAGCTTCTGGCCATGCCCCTGAGCATACTTTCCCTTCCTACGAATTAGGAATGGCATTGAATGGTGATTACATTGAAATCGATCTGCAAATGACCAGGGACGGTGAATTGATCGCCCTTCATGATGAAACGATTGACCGGACTACTGGCAAGAAGGGACTGGTTAAAGACTTAACATTAGAAGAAATCAAGCGTCTTGACGCAGGCAGCTGGTTCAATGAAGCTTTTCCCGATAAAGCGAAAACTGAATTTAAGGGGCTTCAGATCCCAACGCTACGAGAAGTCCTTGACCAGTTCGGCTCTGATTCAAAGCTTTTTATCGAAACAAAATCTCCGGATGTCTATCCTGGTATGGAAGATAAGCTTCTCGATGTTCTGAATGAGTATCAACTGATTGGTGCTGGAAGTGAAGCTGATAACGTGATCATCCAGTCATTCAGTGCCGAAAGCCTGAGGAAAATCCATGCCATGAATGAATCGATTCCTTTAATCCAATTACTATCCTATTATGCTCCAGCTACTATTACAGATAGTGAAATCAAGAAACTGAAAGAATATGCTGTAGGTGTTGGGTTGCATTTCACAGCGGCCAATCCTGCGTATATAAAAAGGATTTCAGACTCTGGATTACTGATTTTTCCTTATACAGTCAATGAAAAGGAAGATATGGAAATGCTTCTCGATTGGGGTGTGAATGGCATGTTCACTAATTATCCTGACCGGCTGGACGAAGTCATCCGGGGAAGAATCGAAAAAAGGATGATCCATTCATGAAGTGTAGAAAAAGCTGCCAAAGGGCAGCTTTTTCAATCCCTAATATAATCTATTTTTATACCCATCTTCCAATCTATCTTTTATTTCGGCAACTGTCGTGCCAGGCAACTTGGAGTGGGCAGCCAGTATTTCAGCGCCAGAGGGCAATGTAGATGGATCTGCCCAGCTTTCAGGAATCCATAATTCAGATCGTCTTAATGCTTTTCCGCACTGTATGAAACATTCCTCCACCTCTATTACTATTCCTAATAGAGGATTTTTCCCTCCTGCTGCCATCCTTCCTAACAATTCAGGATCAAGAGTAAGGCTTGCCCTACCATTAATTCTTAAAGTTTCTGACATACCAGGGATAAGAAATAGTAGGCCAACTTGAGGATTCGATAGAATATTTTTCAGTGAATCCATTCTTTTGTTACCAGGACGGTCTGGTATCACGATCCTATTTTCATCCAGAATCAGCACAAAACCTGGAGAATCTCCTCTGGGTGAGGCATCACTGAAGCCGTCTTTATCAGATGTGGACAAAATTAAAAACGGTGATTTTGCTATGTAGTTGCGGCTATGCTCGTCAACATAAGAAATGACCTTGCGCTTTGCCAGCTCACTTGGCTCCCCGAATCGTTCCCTTAATTCCTCAAAGCTTTTGATCGTATGATCCAATTCCCTCATCTCCCGTTTTCAGTTTATGTAAATCCATACCACTACATTATAATAAAATTATAACTAATTTTTTTAAGCCATCCTTAGAATCATCGTACTTTGCTTAGGCATTAATTTTTCCTCTGCAACTAATCTTCCGCCCTTTTTCTCCCCAAATTTAAACCAGTATATGGATTCTATTTAAAACACAAGGGTATATTAATTAACATCTAAATATAGAGTTGGAGGTATAAAAATGAACAATGCCGTTAACCATTTTCTTGCAAAAGCAAGAAACACTTTGAACCAAGCGTATAGCCATGCGAAGGAAACCCTCTATTCAATCACCTCTACACCATCAGCTTCTGTACAGCAGATTGCAGATTATGTCATGAATCATCCTGACGTTAAAGTGACCAGTAAACACTATTTGGGGGTTACTTTGTCATTCTATGAGCTTGAGCAAGGACAAATGAAGTACTATCTAGAAACAAATGGCCCTAAGATTCTACAGCTAGATGTTCATTCAAACTTTCACAGTGTCATCGCTTACCGTTCATACAGGGATCATCTATCATTAAATACCCCGGTCAAATTTCCGGATTTGAACCAAACTCAATGATCGTAAAAAAGGATTCCTTGCAAATTTTGTAACTGGTTCTGGTCTTAAGCGCAAATGATAATTAGCAGGCAATTTGGCAAGAAAAATATATAAAAATGCTTGGGGTAGTGAATCTCCAAGCATTTTCTCTCATTAGTTTTTCTAACATTAGTGCCCTTAATAAGCAATACTGTTATTTCTCATTTCCATTTACCTAAAATTCTATATAAAATGGGTGTTTGCTATTATCAAGACAGTATTCAATTCTTTGCTTAAAGTTTCCCACGGTTACCATTTCTAATGCTTTCTCAATTGGATAGAACCCTACTTCTAAACTCTCTGATGAAGTTGTTAAATCACCTCCGATTGGCTTAGCCAAAAACAAAGTATTACATATTGATTTGTTAACATTCTGAAATATTCCACAGAATTTTAGAACTTCAATATCAATACCAGATTCCTCTTTAGTTTCTCTTACTGCTGCATCTTTCAAAGACTCACCTTCTTCAACTATTCCACCCGGCATTTCCCATCCTCTAATAGGTCCCTTAATTAACAAAATTTCCTTTTCATCATTGATTACAATAGTTGCAGCTGAAACAAAATGTTTTGGTGGTGTGTAAATTTGTTGTTTACTTTGTACCATAATAATCCCCCTCTTTTTTGTTATTGTTGTTTAACAAACCTCCCTTAATAAGAAACCGTTTCTTTTAAGTAAGTTGAGATGACTTGACTAAACAACATCTTTTCTTCAAGAAAAGGGTAATGATTGCTTTCATTAAAAATAACTAGTTCTGATTTTGGAATTAACTTATTCATTTCTATGGAGAAAGAAAGCGGGCATTGTACATCATATCGGCCACTTAAAATTAAAGTATTAGTTGAGATTTTTTCTAACTCACGGGTTACATCAAATATTATTTCTTCCCTAATAAAAAAGTTCATTCTTGGAGCAGACATCTTTTTATGTATGCCTAAAGAAAAGTATTCATCATACTTATCTGGATGGAATAGAGACAGCTTAGTTCTCTCTTTTGAGAAACGCTCCCTTTCATTAGGTGATAAATCTGATCGTTTTAACACCTCAATAAGGTGCTGCATTCTGTCAAAGTGTGGGTGGTCTGGATGATAGATACATTCGGCGGATGAATTAGCATATTTCCTAGCAGCTGCCCCCACAATTATTAATGAAGTAAGAGACGTGGAAAAATGAATACCGTAGATGACTCCTATCATACCTCCTGTCGAGTGCCCGGCAAAGGTCCATTTGGCATAACCCAACGTCTCTCGGATTGCTTCAAGGTCATAAACAGCATCAAACATACTCAACTCATGAGCCTCATGAGCCTTACCTGAATTTCCAGCTTCTTTTAAGTTCACGAGGTAGACCATATTATTCTCTGTAAAAGAATTTGCAAAGTAATCACCAGTATGATTGAATTCTGAATAATGATGAGTGACGCAAATTGGATTGCCCTCTCCTTTTACAAAGACCTCAAAGCTTCCGCGTGCGGTATTAATTATTTTCCTTTCCCAGCAGGTCATTACTAATTCTCCTTACCTATCTAGTTATCTTTACATCAATAGTCTTGGAATACATCTTTCTACACTATACTTTGAGTCTTTATTTCTATAAAACAGGCAGTAATCCCTCTTATTATCCAATTAAATAGGAGGGACAGCTATTCTTGAAACGGAACGACAGTCACATAGGATGAGTATTTCTCAGATGAGGTATTACATAAAGAAAATGTCAGCCTGTGCAGCAATAATTTAATGCATTATTCTTGAACCCAAAATACTGTCCCCTTTTTTACTTCTGAGCTTTTTTAAGTTCAAGAGACAATTAAAATCCCTTTGTTCTCCAACTTCTTCTTAAACAAAATGCTCCATTTTGCTCAATAAGGAATTAAAAAAGAAGGCCGCTATTCCTCCCTGAATCATCACACTATAGTTTCCTTACAATTCTATCTCCTCCATACAAAAAAGAAGACATACAGCATCCCCAACAGAAAATAGTTGCTAATAAGAGAAGGGATAAGTACCTTAATTAACCATAGATCAAATCCATTAGTGAGTATTGACAGGAATGTAGAAAAACTAAAATATAACAATGCGTATACAATGATCCCTTTTTTGCCAACTCCAATTTTATTTTTTATGAGTTCGCCTAAATATAGTGGTAAATAAAAAAATTGACTGACTTGTTTATTCATCCTTTTCTCCTATTCCTCTGTTCATTTTGTATTTAATGAGATTAACTTTAAAATTATCGGTTTTTAATACCAAAAAGTCTCCTCGTTGACCCTCTCTATATGAATCTCCTCCAATTATTATCTTATCTTTTAAACCGAACCTGCTTTTTAGGAGTGATAAGAAAAAATTCAACAAAATGGATGTAAATCCTTCAAAAGTCACACCCTCAAGAATAATAAATATCATTTAAGTAATTTACCTCTACTTGGTATAATTAGGAAAAGCGAAATATGTCAGGGGGCAATCCAATGAACAATAGATTTTTAACACTCTTTTTATTGTTAACAGTTATTTTACTAGGAGGCTGCAAAGAGGAAGTTAGTTCAAAGGGCAAAGATGTAAGAATTAACTTTGATACTGAAGAAAGTCTAATTGTCCAGGAACTTTCTAATGAAAATGCGGGAGAATACCAGCAAATTAAAGAAATAACGGACAAAGAAAAGGTAGATACTTTCTTTAATATCTTAAGTAATGCAAGATGGGAAGACAGTCTCGGCAAGAGTAGTTATCCCGATTTTATGATAAACAGTAAGTATTCGATATGGACACTAACTCCTAACAATAATTTAAGGGTACAAATTAATAACCTCGATAAAAATACATTTCTTTCCGAAAGTGATTCAAAGACAATTTATAAACTCCTTTTCAATGAAAATTAATGGCTTGTTTGTCTAAGCTGCACCGGTGGTTGATTGAAAAAGCTCTCCTTAATTTTAAGCTACATATCTTTTCCCATAGAAATTAGCATATAAATTTGTCGCCGTGTCTGAATCGTTTCCTCTATTTGATTACATTCTCTGCAATATCAACAAAAAGAAACAGTCTAATTCAACTGTGAATTGGACTGCTCTTTAACGCGTTAATTTAGTCTTGTATCGAAAATAGAAGCTGTTGCCAATTTTGGAGTATCGTTTTCTAATGGTACCAAATCACTCTTATTTCTGGCCGGATAGCACGTCCCGATCATCTGCCATCGGAGGTTCCTCCAACCAGGAGTTCTTGATCATAATATTCGCCCCGTCTTCTGCATACAAGGCAATTTCAGGGATTAAATTAGCATACTGTAACCCGATATCTTTTCGCGGACTGGCCGCCATTGCAGCACCATAATTGCCGATACCCGCAGCTATCATAGCTGAAACATGAAACATAATCAGCTTATCTGAGAAGATTTGTGTTGTCGTATCTGTAACTGCCGAGTCCCAGAACATCGGAGCTGGTATATCATTATTCTTCAGGATTTCACTGAATAAATCGACATGCTTTTGCGCGATTTTCTTTCCTCGTTGTAAGTATCCCTTTACTTCCTTATCCTGTGCAACCTGGATGAACCCCATAATCAATGCCTTTCCAATTTGATTCGTCTGGATGTTCATGAATAAATGAGTTATTTCTACTGAAGTCAAGGCTCGTCTTCTGTTTTTAAATCCGGAAAGAAATTTTTGTTTTTCTACAAAATCCACTTTATCTGGAACCGATATAAACGGAGGCCTTATGTAAGTACCCTGTTCAAGCATTAACGTCCTGGTCATATCCTGGAGCTGGATTGCCGATTTTAAAACGCTTTTATGATGGTCGATGACATCAGGCCGAGTACCGAGGCCAATTGCCGCTGCGTTTGCAGCCATGCCAAGAATGGACATATGCCTAATGTACATCATCACGAAAGTATCCGAAAAGAGCCTTGGGGAATGGACATTTACGTCTTTTCCAGTAAAACCGATCGGATAGGGAAATCCTTCTTTATCAAAAATTTCCTTTCCAAGAGATATGTTTTTTTGTGAAGCGTTAAGGGCGAAATCGACTATTTCTTTCACCCTGTTGTCTTCGATGTTATTCAAAAAATAGCTTAATACACAGACTGAAACCGTATCGTTTAAATACTGTGTCCAAAGACTGGACATTTCTGCAGCGGTTAAGTCGATTCTCGTCTTATCTTCCATCTTCTCACCCCAAAGCTTCGATGATATAATTATTATTTCTGATTCAGGTAATTTTATTTGCTTTAGCTAAATATAGTTAAAAATCTTTGATGTCCATTTATGAAATAAATAGTAAAATGGACTTATGATGTCCTGTATAGGAGTGAGCACGCTGATTGAACTTCTTATAATAATCCTTGTTTCCGGCGGGTTGGCTGGATTAGCAAGTATCATCCGATTCCATGTAAGCGCTTATCTAAATCGACTGATCCTGGTCATAGCCTCTCTGGTCCTCGTCGAAGTTTCTGGTTTGCTTCTTGGAACAAACCATTTGATATGGATGATTCTCTTTTTTATTGCATTAGCAGGTTCTTCCTTCAAACTGTCGGGCGGATTAACTGCTGCTGTATTCAGTACCTCCCTTGTTTTCTTACAGTCTGAAGTTTTCCCAATACTCATTATCCCGGTTTATTTTGCAATTGGTTCAGCAACTGGTTATGTTTCACTATACATCGATAAAAAGGGAACCAATCATCAGTTGTGGACTAATATGCTTATGAATCAATCGAAGCATTTACAAGTCTTCCGGGAAGTGAGTACGACCATGCAGCGCACTCTTCAGCAGGATATGCTCTTAAAAGTAATCCTGACTTCGGTTACTGCAGGACATGGACTAGGCTTCAACCGTGCGATGATTTTCTTGTCATCAAATGAAACACATTCCTTAAAAGGTGTAGTCGGTATGGGACCGATGGATGTAAAAAAAGGCTATGAAGTTTGGGAGAAGATATCCCAGGATAAATTGAAGCTGCGCGACTTGATCGAACACAATTTTGACAGCAACTTCACCGATCCAGAATTGAATGCAATCCTTAGGTCACTCGATATTCCGCTTGATGGCCATAATGTTTTTAGCCGCTCATTAACCCGGCAACAGCCTGTGATTGTAAAGGAGATCGATGAATCCGATTCCTCCCAGGCACTGATTAATACGCTGTTCCAAACCGAAGAATTTGCCGTCATCCCCTTGATCAATCAAGGGAAAAACATCGGAATCCTGTTGATAGACAATATTGTTAACAAGCGTCCGATTACATTGATAGATACCGAGAATATCCTGCCGCTTGCCAACCAGGCTGCCATCGCGCTTGACCATGCCAGCCTTTATCAACAGATTGAGGAAATGGCCTTGAGGGATGGGCTGACAGGACTCCTCAACCAGCGGGCATTTCAGACAATTCTTGATGATTACTACCCATCTGATGCAAAGGGTGCCGTGCCTTTGTCATTGATTATTTTCGATATTGACTATTTCAAGGTTTTTAATGATAAGAATGGACACCTGCTTGGTAATGAGGTGTTGATGAAACTAGCTCAGGTCATTGAAAACTCATTAAGACCAGGTGATTTCTCATTCAGGTTTGGCGGTGAGGAATTTGTTGTACTTTTACCAGGTGCACGCCTTTCCGTAGCAGAAATCATGGCAGAAACCATCCGGAAAAATGTAGAAGCTGCCAGCTTTCCCGGGGAGGAAACCCAACCTCATGGTATTTTGACTGTAAGCATTGGGACAGCATGTACAGATCACCCTGCCATCAATAGTAAAAATGAACTCATTGAAGCAGCCGATCAAGCCCTATATAAAGCAAAAAGATCCGGAAAAAATACGGTGGTCACATTTAAGGAGTTCGTTTGCATTGATTGAACTGACATTTATTATCGCTGCGTTGGTCTTTGTTCTGACATCTATCCTGATAAGCAGGCCGATGTATACACTTTCGATGAAAAATTACTCTAAGCGTGTCACAGCTCGATATGGCTTCAGAGTCGCTGACCTGCATTATTCTTATGACCAGATGATCTACTTCATCTCACTTCCCACGACTCTTCCTTATATAAAAGCGGCGGTGAAAGAGGACTTGATCATCGAGCAGGATTACTCTTCCTTTTTCTATCCTGAGCTAAAGGGAATAAAAATATCTTTGGACCATGATGGAGAAAAACTATATCTTGCCTATTTGCCAATCGGCAATTTCCGGCTTCCCCATTTAGATAAGCTACAGCAAGAAGGCCGTATTGATGAGAAGGCTTATTTAAAAATCAGTACCACAAAGCTGCTCCACCCCGACACTTTGCAAGAGGTCCGGGATGAGGTGTTCAAGCAGCTGCAGGTAGGCCGTTATTAATGTGGCCAAAAGTCAAATAACCTATAAAATAAAAAGAGCCGGTTGAATTAATTGCCGGCTCTTTCAATTTCATTAAGTGAATCTTTGTCCGGGCCATTCAGATCACGATAAATCCATTTTTTCAATAAAGCAGCCTAATAAATCATCAAAAAATGAATGGAATTATTGATCAATACATGGCGGAAATTCTTCATTGCAATCCCCGTCTTCATTACGGAAAAATCCATGAACTTAGAAAAAGCAAAAGAATAAAGTATACCTTTCATGCCAGAATTCTTTTTGATGATGACTGCCGTCACGAATGATAAGGCAAATGAGTACAGTGGTGCTACCCTGAAATGCTCTTTCCAGCTGTGCCGCCTGCCCCGTCCAAACTTGAACTTCCTGAAAATCGACATAGAATACATCAGGTTCAGCCCACTAACAAGGATGCCCAAAAATAATGATCCGAATTTGAAAATAGGAGATCCTTTCCTAAGCTGGCCATACCAAAAATCATTAATATAAAAAAATAGAGGAATTAACGTCATTGTATAGGTCGTTTTCCACCAATGGTTTTGATGGATGGACCATTTTAAAAATAACCGTTCAATTCCAGCAAAATATAAGGAAAAAAAGACTTTACCCTTCCATCCTATTTTAAAAGCCGTAAGGAACAAAGCTGTGAAAGGGACGAAGACAGCCTGTGAATGAATGGCTCCAAGAAAATTGTCAAGGTCCTTATTGAGAAAAATCCTCGGTTTATATCGATAGGCCCTGAAAAGACTCAATACTACATATTCAAAGATGAAACAAAGTCCCATTCCAGATAAAAGGGTGATGAAAAGTTTCTTTCTGTCCTTTTTTCTATAAAAGGTGAATGCCAGCATCCAAGTATGAACGATTAAGAGTATTAGAAATGGAAGATAGTTTTTATTCCTTTTCATCAAACCTTTCTCACCTACCCTGTCATTGCCATGAAGTACTCATCTTAAGTTCGTCAAAATTAAGCATGAATATTCAGATGGCGAATGATTAAAAGCCCAAGGGAACCTTTGGGCTTTTCGTTGATTATCGGATCAAGATTCTATTTTACCAATAAAATGGAGGTCTTCTGCCTTAAACTCACCTGGTGAGCTCTCAAGAATGTTTTTTACATCATTTAAAGTTTCTTTTAATCCTACTGACACACCTTTTTTTCCTGTAAAAGGTTCAGCAACATAAAAGGGCTGCGTCAAATAGGCTTCCAATTTCTCTCCTTGCTCGTAGACCTGAAGTTCGGAATCTGGAAGGCGACCAACACCGTGAACTGTGACGATCGAACGCAATTCCCGGTATCTGCGGAGTAGTTTCTGTGCTTTTTGCTGTATGCTATGGTGAATGGGGTCTAGATAAGATCCCTCAAGGATGGAAGATGTAGAGTAGATAGGATTTACAGCCGGGTATTTATGTCTTGCAGCTAAATCAGCATCGAATTGCCACAATGTGTCGAGCGGGCCATATGGAAGGTCATCATCAACGGCTTCTCCTTTTAGATCGAGCAAGAATGTTGTTACTTCTGTAATCCCTTTATCATCAAGCATTTCTTGCAGGGTGTACATCTCTCCAGATAAAACATATGCACGATCAGCTGTAAGTACAAATTTCTTGTCGACACCTGCAGAGACCATCATGTTAAAAGTCCCTTCTATACTATTGGCAACTAAGTCAACATCATCAAGGATGTCGTTCATTTCAGGATGATTGCCTTTTGGATTGATAAGAATGGTTGTATATCCTTCCTTTTTCAATCGGTGCAGCATTTCTGCCAATACTACTAATTGACCCATACCCGGCCGGGCGATCAGGCCAACTATCCCGCCTTTTGCAATTGGAGCAAATAAGTCCAAGGTTTTAATACCAGTTTCGATCATTTCCACACTCTCCCCTTTTAAAATGAGTTCATCCAGGCTGCAGCCAGCAAGCTCCGCCAGTGCCACAATTGTCCGTACCTCTGCCCTGCCAACGGGAATTTTACCCGTAGATAGGTTTGAAACAGTAGCTGGTCTTAGCCCTACAGATTTTGCTGCGGTCGTAAGATTAGGTACGCGCTTCCTCAATAAAGCCACATTCAATCTAAGTTTTTCCATTGCTTCCACCTCCTTACTTTTAAGAGTAAAGGTTTTTACTTTTAAAAGCAACAAGAAAATTACTTTATAAAGTAATTTATTTACTCTTTAACCATCAATGTACTTGAAGGCAATTCATCTAAAGAATTAAATGCTTATCGATTCGAGTAAACTTCTCAAAATCAGGCTCCTTTCCACTGCAGTTACTCTCACAGAAGTCTGATGAGTTTGTCCTTCCTTTAAACGGGTATATAAGAATATACACAATTAAAGGAGGCCAAAACCATGAATGACGAACAAACAAAAGGCGCTTTCGATCAAGTGAAAGGTGAAGCCAAGAAGCAATTTGGCAAAATGACCGACAATGAATCAATGGAAGCGGAAGGCCGTCTTGATAAAGGAAAAGGCAAATTAAAAGAAACTGCCGGGGATTTGAAAGAAGACGTATCCCGCGCGTTTAATGATTCTTCAAGAGATTAATATCGATAAGCATGAAAAAGCCTTCGCAATTAGCGAAGGCTTTTTCATATGCTATTCTACATTGTTCTTATTTTTCCCTTTTACAAACCGGTATGCAAGATAAGCTATATATAACGGTGTTGCAATATAAATCAGATATGGAAATTGTCCATACGTCCCTTTCCAGATGACGAATAGCAAGGACCCAAGAAAAACGGTTACAATGGTTCCGTATTTTGGGAGTGGTACTTCTTTAAAGCTTGGAATTCTTACCCTGCTGACCATCAGGAAGCTGAGAGCTGTAAAAACAACCGTCGTAACGATATTCGGAATCAAGTGCCCGAATAATGTAAGGATGGCCATTATTCCTCCTGCAGCAGTGATGGGAACACCAATAAAGTAATTAAGGGATGATTTATCCGTGCTGATGTTGAACCTTGCCAGGCGATAAGCTCCGAAAAGCGGAAATAGTCCTGCAACCATCAGACCCCAAATATCAAATTGGTAGAAATATGTATAATACACAAGGAATGACGGTGCTACACCGAAGGTCACGATGTCCGCAAGTGAATCAAGCTCCTTGCCAAGCTGGCTATCCGCCTTCAACATCCTCGCAAGTCTTCCATCCATGCTATCGAGCATCATGCCGATCAATATTAAAATGGCCGCATTGTTAAATTGACCAGTAGCCGCAAATCCAATCGAAAGAAAACCACAATACAGATTCCCCAGTGTGAACATATTGGGAATCATCTTTGTAAACCGCATCAGTTGTCATCACTCTCCGAACATAGTCTAATTCTGCATATGCCTATTTTTACCCTGGCAGCCTAGCAAACATGTTTAATTTTTCATTTAATCGACGAAAATATAGTTTAACTATATCATTAATTCTCATCCGGAGTAGAATATAATCATAAAAATTCCTAAAAGATTTTTGAAAGAAATGTTAAGATCGCCTTTGTAAAAAATGCTTTAAAAATGTTTCTTCTAATTGTATACTTATCTGGGGTTGGTGAATTATGATCAACAAATATATGCGCAGGATAAAATTCCTTCTTATAAAATTATTAAGAATAAAGGAAAACGCACACAATGTTTCAATAGGATTTACCATGGGTTTTTTAATCCACTTCATACCATCTTTCGGGATGGGGCCCATCCTGTCTACCGTAAGTGCGAAGGTGTTCAAGGGTAATGCTATGGCGGGTTTTATAAGCGGCGTAGCTTTAATCTGGCTGTTTCCATTTTTGTTTTATCTGAATGTGATTGTCGGAGAGACTGTCTTTCCAGGTGGGAACCTTCATTCTCCTGTTGAAATGACATCACATGGAATGGATGCGGGAATGCATTTAGGTGCCGTTTTCTTCATTGGCATGATTATTAATATCATTCTCTTCGGTTTTATAGTCTATTATGTCGTTTATACCATCATGAGAAAGTACCGATTAAGCTTTCTTAATATAGTAAAGAAATGGGATATAAAAAAATAAGGAGCTGGAAAACTTTCAAGATTTTTTCTGCTCCTTATTTTTATTTATATGACTTCCAGGAATTCGATTAATTCTCGATCAAGGCCCGGGTAAAATACAATCCTCCAGTTCCCCACCTGATAAGGACCCTCTACAGGTAAGATATTTCGATCACTAAACTCCCTCATAACAGAATCCAGATGATCCACCTCAAAACAAAAATGACTAGATCCTTCACTTCCTGATCCGGACATATTGCCACACAGTTCAATTATGAAGCCATCCTTTTCCATGAAGAAAATATCCTCTTCTCCAAATTGACACCGTCCATTTTCTTTAAACCCGAAAAACTTCTAATAAAAAAGTTTTTGCGGTCTGTAAATCACTCACTTCAATCCCTAAATGATGAAACATCATTTTTCCCCGCTCTCCTTTCAGGTGATTCATGATCCAAATCCGACAGTGTTATTTTAAACTGTTAAATAATCAGATTGATATCACCGAATTCATGCCAGAAATACTGTTTCTCAATCGCGGCAGTATAAGCCTCAAATAGAGCTTCTTCATTCACGAATGCTGTCAGCATATCCAAATGGCTGGCCTTCGGTTCATGGAATCCGGTAATGATCCCGTCAATGAGCTGCAATTGGTATCCAGATGTAACGTATAGATTGGTCCAGCCATTCAGAGTTGATTCAGAAGCCGCAGTTTCAAGCGCCCGGACGACTGTCGTTCCACCAGCGATAATCTTCCTTCCTCCAGCTTTCGCTTTGAGTATTTCATCCATTGCTTCATGACTTATTGAATATTCTTCATAAAGATCTTCCGGCGAATGAGGATTCAGGTCATCAAGCAAATAACCAAGCCCGGTATGAAGTTGAAGATAGACCACCTTTACCCCGTTTTCCTGCAGCTTCATTAACATTTCCCAAGTGAACGCCCTGCCTGCAGATGGCATTTCTATAGACCCTGGCTGGCTTGCGAAAACAGTCTGGTAATAATCAAGCTGCCACGGAACTTCGATATACTCATACCTCACCGGGTAGCCAACTGAATAGATTGCATCATAAAACGCTTCCCCTTGAAGAGTGAATTGCATGATTCTCAGTGGGGAGTTAAAAACTTCTCCAATTACCTTCGCTTCTAATGTTTCGGATATTTTAAAACAATCCCCCACCTTTACATACGGTTGTGTAGACAGGACTTCCCAAACGGCTCCATCCCTTTTTCTGGCTAGTCGTAATTCAACGCCAGTGCCAATTACCGTTCCGTCACGCAACCAATCTGCCTTCAGGGCAGCCGGGATGGTTCTGCTGTTATTCAAAACAAGTACATCCCCTGGGTTTAAGTAATTTTCGAGATGAATAAAATGATCATGACTTACATGGCCAGTTTCCCTGTTTAAAACCATCATCCTGACCTGATCGCGGCGAAGCCCCCGCCTTTCCGGAGGATGGGAAGCATTAAGATAATCTGGCAGATAAAAATCATACGGATCGGCAGTTGTTTTTATCTGCATGATAATCCCTCCTTCTTAAATGCCTGAGCCTCTAATCGCTGGCCATGGACCCCTTTTGAGGCGTCTGAAGCAAGGTAAAGAAAGACGTCAACGACATCATCTGGATGGGCTAACTCATAATCGCAATCTGGGACCGCAAGTGCATGCATCTCGGTGTCCATTTCTCCCGGGTCGACCATATTGATCCTTATATTCGTCGATTTTAGTTCATCTGCCCATGTCTCGGTCATCCCTTCGACGGCAAATTTTGAGATTCCGTATGCTCCCCAGCCGGCATATCCAACATGACCTGCTTCTGATGTCACATTGATAACAGACCCTTCATTATTCACCAGCATGGAAGGCAGGACCCTTCGTGTGACCAAAAAGGGGCTTATGCTGTTAACCTTGAGCACCTCGGTGAAATCCTCTTCGGGAAAATCTAGTAAAAGTGGCATGGGGCTAGGTCCCAGAATGGAAGCGTTATTGATTAACACATCGATTCGTCCAAATGCTTCAAGTGTGAGAGCGACGAATTTCTCTGCGTCCCTGGGAACCGAAACGTCAGCCGTAACGGCAAGCACTTCTACTCCATAACGTTCCGCCTCCTCCCTGACCCTGTTCAGCTCCTCTGTCCTTCGGGCACACACTGCCAGTTTCGCACCCTCCTTCGCAAACCTTAACGTCAATGCTCTTCCGAGTCCCTTCGTGACACCCGTAATCATCACCACTTTGTTTTTTACCATTGTCAAATTCCTCCTTGTGTTTTCCTTCTTGTCTTTATCATAAGATTTACAAGAAAAGGAATCCTCGTAGAGAAGCTTGAATTGTACTACGACTTTAGTCTGAACTTTCAAAAGTTAACTGTTTGTTGTTCTGTTAAAATCAGAAAAGGCTGCACAAAGGCAGCCTCTAATAGATTACATATTTAAATATCCAGAAGGTATACAATCGCTTCATATGGCTTCAATGGGATTGTAGACAAGCATTCTGGTGCTGGCTCATAATTCGAGACCAGAACATCGCTTTTCTTATCCTGAAGGTCCGCTGGTAATGTGAAGCTACGCTCCTCTCCAGTAAAATTCAATATAACAAGGAGCTTTTGCGAATTCAATGTTCTCGTATAGACATATATGTTTTCATCTTCAGGGACCAGAATGTCATAGCCGCCATGGACAATGATCGGCTGCTCTTTCCTCAACTGGATTAGCTTCCGATAATAGTGGTAGATGGAATTTTCATCACCGACTGCCTGCCTGGCATTGATCTCTGAATAATTTGGATTTACCTGAATCCAAGGCGTGCCTGTGGTAAAACCTCCATGCTCGCTATCATCCCACTGGAAAGGTGTACGCGCATTGTCACGCCCCTTTACATAAATCGATTCCATGACCTTTTCAGGATCTTCCCCATTCTGATTGACCTTCTCATCGTACATATTCAGGGTCTCAATATCTTTATAATCATCGATCGAGTCGAAACGGACATTGGTCATCCCGATTTCTTCACCCTGATAAATATATGGCGTTCCTTTCAGCATATGCAGGAAGGTAGCCAGCATCTTCGCTGATTCCACTCGGTATTGTTTGTCATTTCCAAATCTCGAAACCATCCGCGGCTGGTCATGATTATTCAGATACAGGCTGTTCCATCCAATATCCTCAAGACCTGTTTGCCATTTAGTAAAGTTTTTCTTCAAATCAGTAAGCTGAAGGGGTTTAAGATCCCACTTTCCACCTGGACCGGAATCCAGATCAACATGCTCAAACTGAAAAACCATATTGACTTCGTTCCTGGATTCATCAGTGTAAAGCTTGGCTTGCTCCACATTGACACCAGGCATCTCGCCAACCGTCATTACATCATATTCAGCAAGTACTTCTCTATGCATTTCCTGAAGATAATCATGGATTCTCGGTCCATTCATGAAATATCTGCTTCCGGAAACATATTTTTTCCCGTCAGGATTTGGAGCATCAGGAAGTCCATCTACTTTTGAAACGAAATTGATGACATCCATCCTGAATCCATCAATTCCTTTATCCAGCCAGAATTTCATCATGTCATACACTTCCTGGCGAAGTTTTGGGTTTTCCCAATTTAAATCAGGCTGTTTCTTACTGAAAATATGTAAGTAATACTCTTCAGTATTTTCATCGTACTCCCAGGCAGAGCCGCTGAAAGTGGATTTCCAGTTATTTGGTTCCTTGCCATCTTTCCCTGGTCTCCAAATATAATAATCACGATAAGGATTATCCTTCGATTTTTTCGACTCCATGAACCATTGATGTTCATCAGAGCTATGATTTACAACCAGGTCCATGATCAGCTTAAGTCCTCTATCATGCATCTCCTTCAAGAGAAGCTCCCAGTCGTCCATTGTCCCAAAGTCATCCATGATATTGCGGTAATCGCTAATATCATATCCGTTATCATCATTAGGAGATTTGTAGACAGGAGATAGCCAGACTACATCGATCCCCAATTCTTTTAAATAATCAAGCTTAGAAATAATGCCAGGGATGTCGCCAATACCATCACCGTTGGAATCCTTGAAACTCCGGGGATATATTTGGTATATCACAGATTCTTTCCACCAATGTTTTTTCATACTAGTCACTCCTTAATAGAATCCTTAGTAAACGTTTACGTTCCTTTTATTTCGAGGTGCATATTAAAGCCTACATCACCTCTCCGAAATCCTTTTCACACTTTCCCGTTCAACAACTGAATGTGGCATGATTCTGCTTTCGACAATTGCGCCATCGGCCATCATCGTAAAAAGCATTTCTGCAGCGACTCGCCCCATTTGTTCCAATGGCTGGGCTACAGTCGTCAATGGCGGTATTGCCATTTCTGCAATCGGAAGATTATCGTAACCAATGATTGAAAGTTCTTCTGGTATGCTGATTCCAGCTTTATGCGCTGAAGATATTGCACCTAGGGCAAGCTCATCGCTTGCAGCGAATATCGCGGTTAAATCTGGTGACTGTTCCATGAGTTTTGGAAAGTGATTATAACCATCCTCAAACGAAAATCCATGTGAATGGATGATATTCTCTTCTTTTATGGTGAGCCCATTATAAGACATAGCCTGCTTATATCCATCCACTCTTGGCTGGCCGGCTATCGGATCCTGAATGTTTCCGCCAATCATCCCAATTTTACTGTGCCCCATTTTTATCAAATAATCAGTTGCAGTGAATGCTGCATGCTTATCATCTACTTTTACAAAGGGCAAAGGGAATTGATAGGATTCGGTCGAAACAAGTACAACAGGTATATTCAGCGACTTTAGCTTCTTATAATATTCCTCAGTCATCTTTTCACTGACGAACAGGATACCATCTACCCTTTTCTCTGATAGGAGTTGTAAATACTTCATGGTTCGCTTTCCTTGTGAGGCTGTATTGCAGACAATCACACTCGATCCCAGATCATGAACCGCTTCTTCGACCCCACGGAGGATTTTTGATGAGAATTGACTGGAAACCTCAGGAAAAAGGATTCCTACTGTATTGGACTTATTGCTGACCAATCCACGGGCGATTGCATTCGGCTGGTATCCAAGGTCTTTGCAGTACTTTTTCTTCGGTTTCTTTTGAAAAACCACTCAGTCCGTTAAGAACCCTTGAAACAGTAGCGGTAGAGACTCTCGCTTGTTTTGCGACATCTTTTATTGTATAACTCATAAACCCATCAAACCCTTTGCGTAAACGTTTACGTACTTGTGATAATCATAATATGGTTTAAATCTTATATCAACCATTTATTATAAAAGAGAAACCTGAAGGCCCTGGCCCTCAGGTTTCTTTCACCAATTATTTCCGTTTTTTTCGGTAACTTTTTCAGGTTTGGCTCCATCATTTTCACTTATACCGGTAAGGACTTCCCGATTATAATTACTGCGATCGTCACCCATACCCGGCAATAAATTAGCCATTGGCAGCTGTTCAAGCTCTTTTCCTCCTGGCATTTTTAGACACCCCCTGCCCTTAATGTTCCTTATCTTATTGCAACTAACACAAATAATTTAAGCAGGTATTCCGAGTGATTTGTTGAATTAATTATCATGATGAAATTTATAGGTGGTAATTTATGAAGATTGGGTTATTAAGACATTTTAAAGTGACATTAGGCTATCCAGCAAAGTTTGTGACTTCTCAGGAGCTTCTGACATGGCAGGAGGAATATAATGAATCAAGTATCGAGGAAGTAGTTATTGATCATCAAGGTCAAAAATGGAGTAAGTGTTATTCCAGTGATCTACCAAGAGCAAAGACTACCGCATACAAGGCATATGATGGAGATATTATTTTTTTGGAGGAACTAAGAGAAATCTCGTTATATCCAGTCATTCCAACTGATTTGCGCCTCCCTCTTTGGCTTCATGTATCCTTAATACGAATTGCGTGGTTTTTTGGACACAAATCTCAGAAGGAAAGTAAACCTGAAGTCATTGCAAGGATTAACAAGGTCTTGGACCAGGCTATCGCACATGGGGAAGATGTTTTGATTGTTGGGCATGGCGGAATCATGATGTTTTTGAGGAAGGAAATGCTAAAAAGAGGATTTAAAGGCCCGAAATTCAACAGGCCTGAAAACTCCCTAATCTATATATATGAAAACCAGACGCATAAATAGGCGTCTTTTTTTATGGTAGCACATGAATGAACCGGCGCTGTAATGGAAAAATTAACGACGAGCCAGTTATATGAGGAGGTACAGAAATGGAGAACACACACGAATTTGTCCAGAAACTGCATGATAAGCAGCAGAAAGATGAACAAAATAGAAAGCGCCAGGGAAAAGAAAACCCGAGTGACAAGCTTCCCAACAAACAACATTAAAAATACATGTATTACATTTAAAATAGACCGCTTAAAAGCGGTCTATTTTAATGTTATCTTTTTCGGCGGTTTCTTGAACTGCTCCTGAGTCCCACCCGGTATGTCGATGAACTGGAGCTGGTTCTGTTCCTGCTATCCCTTTTAGGCTTTTCTCCTATATTGCTCCTTGTCCGCTCATTTCTTGAAGAATTTTCAGCCTTTCCTCTTCTTCCTTCGTCGGAACGGCTTGCTCTTGATCCCTGGCTTTCTGGATTCCTTCTTTGTTCCCGCCTTGAGGATGGCTGCTCCCTTTCTGTGCGTCGCTGTCCATCTAAGCGTGAGAGACGACTGCCATTTCGAGAGGACGATTTTCCATCAGCTATTTTTTCGCCGCGGTGGTCTCTTTCAGGTTTCCTGTCACTCCTTCGTCTCGAGCCTGTATTCTTCCCCTTATAGTCGCCAGCTTTATGTGCTCTCGAAACTCTCTTATCTTCAAATTGAACTTCATCTCTTTTGGCGTTTCCGATATTTTTCTTTTCGATCCTTATATTTAGTTCCGATTCAATCTGTTCTAATAATGATCGATCTTTGGCTGTATAAAAGGTTAGCGCGAGTCCTTCATTGCCTGCTCTTCCTGTTCGTCCGATCCTGTGGATATAACTTTCGGTATCAAGGGGGATGTCATAATTGAAAACATGGGTGACTCCTTCCACATCAAGTCCCCTTGCAGCTACATCGGTGGCAATAAGGTACTGAATCTTTGCTTCACGGAACTTCTTCATTACCTGCTCCCTTTTTGCCTGGGACAGATCGCCGTGCAGCTCATCACAATTGAAATGATTCGCTTTTAACACATCGTTCAACTTGCTGACCCTTCTTTTCGTCCTGCAAAAAATCACCGCCAGAAATGGCTGATAGGATCTGAGGGATTCAATCAAATCACCTTGCTTGGACCGGTCAGTTGAACTGATGGCCAATTGTTTGATGTTTTCTAGGGGTGCCTGGGTTTTCTCTACCTGGATGTATTCAGGTTTGAACATATGTTGTTTAGCCAGCCTTTTGATTTCATCAGGCATTGTTGCTGAAAATAGCAATGTTTGCCTTGTTTTAGGTGTCTGCTTGATGATTTCTTCAACCTCGTTCAGAAAACCGATATGAAGCATTTGATCTGCTTCATCAAGTACAAGAAACGCGGCTTTGGAAAAATCGACGGTCTCCCTGCGGATATGGTCAAGCAATCTCCCTGGAGTACCAATGACAATATGGATGTTTTTCTTGAGTTTTTTTAGCTGCGCTTCGACATCCTGTCCGCCATATACCGCAAGAACATTCATCCCTTCTATATCTTCCGTCAGCTTTTTGATTTCATGTGTAATCTGTAAAGCTAGCTCCCTCGTAGGTGTAACAATCAAAGCCTGTATATTAGGATTATGGATATCGATTTTTTCAATGATGGGCAGCACAAAAGCAAAAGTCTTACCGGTGCCTGTCTGTGACTGGGCAATCACATCCTTGCCATCGAGCAATAATGGTATTGCTTTTTCCTGAATTGAAGTTGGCTCAAATATTCCATTCCGGTTTAAAGTGTCGGCAATATATTCTGATATACCTAATGATCTAAAATGATTCAATATTAATCCCTGCTTTCTTTATTCGGCTGGATGAACCCAACCACCCTTCTCATTATTGCTGTTTCTGTTTGAAAATATCAAGGTTATGTTGCAAATGATTTTTCAGATTCATCTGAGTGGTCAAGCTTCAACTATTGGGTAAAATAATAATATGTGGATTTTAGATATTGCCTGTGGTACGATTTACTAATTGAAGAATAGGAAGTGATTATAAGTGATTAAAATTGAATTGCCAGCACCAGACGTAGTCATCACAAGGAGCAAACAATTAGGAGAAAAAGTTGAAGCTGTCATCAGCAGTGAATATGGTTTTACTGATTACCACCGGATTCCAAGGGATAAAGGCGGAATCATCATGTTCTTCAACGCTGACGATGAATTGATGTTCGTCGGAAAAGCACGTAAGCTTAGACCACGTGTAAAAAAACATTTCGAGGATAATGTTTCCCCAATTAAAAACCATCGTCATGAAGTGAACAAAATTGCTGTCATTACTGTGGTAGATCCGATCGACAGAGAGATTTATGAAACGTATGCTATTAACGTACTTAAAGCCAAGTATAATATCGATAAAGTATTTTATAAATAAGAAGAGCCTGCATGCAGGCTCTTCTTATTACTTAAACCAGCCTTTTTCTTTTGACTGGGTAATGGCTTCTATCCTGTTTGTAACCTGGAGTTTACCCAGGATCGTGGAAATATAATTTCTGACCGTGCCTGTCGTAATGCTGAGCTGTCCGGCAATTTCTTTCGTGTTTTTGCCATCGGCAACAAGTTCGAGGACCTCCATCTCACGTTCGGTCAGCGGATTTTCCTCGCTGTATACATCATCCATGAGTTCAGGGGCAAACACTCGTCTTCCTCCCATCACACTTCGGATTGTGCTCGCCAGTTCCTCTGAGGGACTATCCTTCAATAAATATCCGCTCACACCTGCTTTCAACGCTCGCTGAAAATATCCGGATCGGGCAAATGTCGTTAAAATGATGATCTTGCAGCCCAGCCCTTTCAATTCTTCCGCCGCTTCAAGTCCGGTTTTTCCTGGCATTTCAATGTCCATTACACATACATCCGGCTTTATCTCTTTAGCCAGTGCGACTGCTTCTTCCCCGTTGCTCGCTTTGCCAACGACTTCCATATCATCTTCAAGACTCAGCAGGGACCCCAATGCCCCCAAGAGCATACGCTGGTCCTCGGCAATGACAATACGTATCATAGCTGGTCCTCCCTATCGCTTTGCTTTAATACTTTAGGTATTTTAATCTTAAGAGTAGTGCCGTTATTTGAAAAAATATCAAGTGTGCCATTTACAAATTCCAGTCGTTCCCTCATGCCCTGAAGCCCGCTGCCTTTGTAGAGATCCTCTTCCGTAATATTGCCGACACCATTATCGCTCACTTCAGCGGCAAGTTCATTTTCTGTTTGCTGGATGGAAACGCTGCATTCTGTTGCTGAACTGTGTTTAACAACATTCGTAACCGCTTCTTTAAGGCACATGCTGAGGATGTTTTCGGAAAGCAAGGATACGTTATTGAGGTTAAATTCTTCTTCATTCCCGACAAACTTGATTTCCGCTGCTTTTAAAATCTGTTTAATGTGGACCAGCTCGTCACGGACGCGGATTCCTCTCATTTCTGCGACCATTTTTCTTACTTCATTCAATGCAGTCCTTGCTGTCTGCTGTACATCCTTTAATTCTTCTTTTGCCAATTCGGCATCTTTAGTGATCAATTTGCGGGCCAAGTCACTTTTTAAACCGATTAGTGACAATTTTTGGCCAAGAGTATCATGCAAATCCCTGGCGATCCTTTGACGCTCTTCCAGCTTAACAAGTTCAGAAATTCGCTTATTTGCATCCTCAAGCTTTTCTTCGAGCTCTCCTCTTTCATTTTTGTTATGAATGCTGAACGGAAGCAGAATCACACTGATCCACACAATCACGATGATAGGAAGCTGTTTTATGAAAAACTCTTCCTGGAGGACGATTTCAAAATTGATGATAATCGAAGTCCCTACCAGGTGGATGAAATATAAAACTAGGAAAGGAATACGGTCTTTTATATTCCCAATAAAATAAACAATGAAAAAAGCGAAGTAAACATAGCTGAAAAGACTTGCAGATGCAATGGAAATACCGATCAGGATAGAAGTCCATAGGTATACTGTCCATCCTCTTGAGACAAAAGCGAGCCAGTAAACGAGAAAAAACAGCAGTGTCAGGATGATTCCTGCGGCTTTCCCCGCCATAGTTGGCATCTGCCAAATGAAGTAAAACGGAAGGATACCGAGTATAGTCCATATGTATGGGGAAATTCCTGTACTTCTAAGTGAATTGAATAACCTTTTAAACATATAAAAACCCCTGCTTTATGATTGGTGATTCTATTCTATCATAATGGAAATGGATATAATTACAAAAAATTACTCCCCTTATTCCAGATGCCATCATACATCCAGAATTAGGGGAGCAACTTTTATAGTTCCGGTTTAGTCTGAGCCGACAATTTCTTGTTTTGCTGCAATGCTTTCATTTCCCTAAAGCTTATGAATTGCTTCTTACGTTCGTCCCAGAGACGGAAGCGCAATGAAGTCAGGCTGGTTGAAAGAGTGATGGTCGGTACATTTTGCAAAGGCTTTGTATTATTATGGACCTCTTCCAGCTTATAGTTCGGCACTCTTGGGCTTAAGTGGTGAACGTGGTGGTAGCCGATATTTCCTGTGATCCACTGCAATAGTTTTGGCAGCTTGTAGTATGAGCTTCCTTCCACCGCAGCTTTTACATACTCCCAGTCTTTATCCGCTTCAAAATAAGAATCTTCGAAGGTATGCTGGACATAGAACAGCCAGATGCCAAACATCCCTGCGATGAAGAAAATCGGTCCTTCTACCATTATGAACGCTTTCCATCCAATGGCCCAAATCAGGAGCCCAGAGATTCCAAAAATTAAAACATTTGTTAAATAAGTATTAAGGCGCTCCTTCGTTCTGGCACCTTTGCGGTTAAAACGGTTCTTGAGTAAAACGACGTAAATTGGCCCCAATACAAACATCACAAACGGATTGCGGTACAGTCTGTAGGCAAGCTTCTGCCACATAGGAGCAGCCATATATTCATCAACTGTCAGGACCCAGATGTCGCCAGTTCCGCGTTTATCCAGATTGCTGCTTGTTGCGTGGTGGACAGAATGGTCATGACCCCACTGGCTATAAGGGAACAATGTCAGGACTCCGGTGAGAGTTCCTACCACTTTGTTTGCGGTACGGTTTTTGAAGAAAGAATGATGTGTGCAGTCATGGAAGATGATGAAGATTCTGACCATGAAACCAGCTGCTAAAGCAGCAAACACAAGTGTCAATCCATATGAAATGGAAAGACTTTGAAAGGCAAAATACCATAACGCCAAAAATGGAATAACCGTGTTGACTATTTGAATGATACTCATTTTTGTGTTCGAATTTTCATAAGGGGCGACCTGTTTTCTAAGTTCTTTTGCGTTGTGAGTTGTCATCTTGTTCAATAATTCCCCTTTCGGATTTCTTTATTACTCAAATTATAAATAAGGGAAATGGTTTTGTGCAGTAGCAGGTGTCATGTATGACACATGATAAATGTCATGTGTCGATCTGTTTTTTCAATAAAAAGATTGATACTTCAAGGATTGAAGGTTATTACCTGGTACTAGCAATAACTAATATTTTTTTTAGTTAATATTTCCCGCTATTGATCTTTTATCGAATATTCCTTCAACCAGTCAAAACTTAATCGATTCTTTCCAGTGCCATCAATGAGTTCTGTCAACGTTGGGGGATAAGGATTTCCCCTTATATGTTTAACCAAATTTTCAAAAGTGAAACTATATTTTAAAGAAACACAAATAGACATCCAAATTAAAATTGACTCGCTTTTTACTGTTACAACTGGATATATGTATTCGATTAAAGCCATTAGTTTTAATGCCTCTTCCTTCGTCACCGTTTCCTCCACCATCCTTTCATTCAACAGTAATACATTTTTTCCATGCTGGCCGTAAAGATACATAGCAACTTGACCTTTATCAATGTAAAATGAGAGAAAAAGCTGTCTTGGCGGGTGAACATATGAAGCATGCAATTATTACGGGTTCCTCGAGCGGATTTGGAAAATTGATCGCAATTGAACTGGCCAAATCAGGCTATCAGGTGATTGCCACAATGAGGAATCTTAACAAGAAAGATGGTTTGATGGAGCTTGCAGCGGCTGAAAAAGTGACTGATCAGATTCATTTATTTCCATTAGATGTAACAATTAATGAATCAATCGAAGAGTTTAAGAAGTTCTTGCAATCACTGGATTCAGTCGATCTGCTAGTCAACAATGCCGGCTATGCACAAGGTGGCTTTTCGGAAGAACTTGAAGTGGATGCGTACCGAAAGCAATTTGAGACGAATTTTTTTGGAGTGATTGCCGTCACTCAGGCGGTCCTCCCTATCATGCGTCAGCAAAGATATGGAAAAATCATAAATATGAGCAGCATCAGCGGAAGGTTTGGATTCCCGGGCCTGTCTGCCTATGCAGCATCGAAACATGCGCTGGAAGGATACAGTGAAAGCCTAAGGCTGGAATTAAAGCCTTTCGGAATCAATGTTGTCTTAATCGAACCTGGTTCCTATAAAACGGATATATGGAAAAGCATTGAAGAAGTTTCAATACGGAACCAATCCCCGTATGAATCTTCTTTGGAAGCGATCATGTACGAACTAAAAAACGCTGAAGCCAGTTATGGGAATCCTCACGATGTTGCCAGGCTTGTTGCAGGGATAGCATCTGCAAACTCCCCGCAGTTGAGATATCCAATTGGTAAAGGCATTAAGAACACCTTGCTCATTAAAAATCTCCTTCCGTGGAAAACGATCGAGAAATTCGTGATGAAAAAATTGAATATTTAATCCTCACAGCAGACTCTTTTCACTGGAAAAGGGTTTTTTTATGCAAAAAAAAGGTTTTTTTTACCACTCAGTAGAATTGTTATTAGGCTGAAAGGAGAATTTACATGGTCAATGGATTTAAAATTTTAAAAAGAACTATAGTCAAAGCTGTCTATCTCACGGCTTTAACAGTAACATTCCTATTCGGAATCGCAAGCTTTATTGCTTTTACAGCCTTCTTTGACTTCAATAAAAAGAAAGGTGAACATCTAGGCTTATCAGTTAAACCATTTTATGAAAGGCTGGAAACGGTATTTTCCCAATTAAAGGAGTTTACTCTAAAAAGCTTTCTTGATTATATAGGAAATACACAGGTAATAAATGCTTTTTCAAACTCCTATAAGATTCTTGGAATATCGTTGGTTACCATTATTGTCTTTGGAAGCTTAATAGCATTTCTGGTCGTCCTGTCACCGCTCAGGCTAAGGAGCATGCTCCATCGCTTTCTTGATTATTTCGAAGGTCTTCCAGATCTCTTGTTCATTTTCGCCATCAATATGCTAAATATTTATCTTTTAAAGGAATTTAACTATAAAATTTTTCCGATGTATGGCTTCGGTTCAGCCCGTCCGGTCGCATTTCCTGTTATCGTGGTTTCATTTCTTCCTGCTGTCCTATTTGGCTTATACCTACTGAAAAATATGGAGGATGAAGAGGAAGAACATTATATCCATTTTGGAATGGCAAAAGGTCTGACAAAGATTTATCTATATTCAATTTACATGATTCGCAATATATTGCCTGTTTTTACGATAAAATTCCGTATGATCATATACATGCTGCTTTCGAATCTCATCCTTGTAGAGCATATGTATCATTACGAGACGACTCTCACTAACCTGATTATGTTCGAGATGTTCAGAGGAGAACACGTATTAACACTGATCTATAGTATTGTGATTTTTATCTCACCGGCAATCATTCTTGAGTACCTCATTAAGTTAAGTGTGAAAATGTTGGTCATCAGGAAAAGAGGTGCGTTACAGATATGAAAAAACATAAATACAGAAAAACAAAAATCAGCATCGGCATCCTTCTTGCTTTGCTTGCTGCCAGCATTTTATATGATTTTGTTGGTCCAGAAGACTATCGGTCGATGCTGGACGTGCTTTATGATGAAAAAGGCAATGTATTGGAAAACCCTCCTTACCCGCCCAGTAAAGATTATCTTCTTGGAACAGACCGTGATGCGCGTGACAATCTGCTTCTAATCATTGATGGGTTAAAATATACAATCGCATCTGTTTTGATTGTTTCACTGTTAAGGGTGGCAGCCGGTGCCTTTTTGGGTATAGTCGTAGAGACCTGGGCCCCAGCCCTGAAAGCATTTTTCAAAGCATTTTTTCTGCCCTTCCATTACATTCCATTACTCCTGATCGGAGTTTTATTAATGGATTCGGTCGTATTTATGTACAATGAGATCCCTGTGATTGTGAAGATTGAATATCAGATGATCGTTTTGTTCCTTCTCGGATTTCCCACAGTCTTTTTCTTTACAACAGACTTGGTCAAGGAAATAAATACGAAGTCTTATGTGACCAGCTCCTATCTTCTCGGAGGAAGCAGGCTTCATATACTTCTCAAACAGATCCTGCCACATCTAAAGCCGCAATTCGCCTTATTATTTGTACAGCAAATATTGCAGACACTCCAGGTGATGATGGGTCTGGCGATGTTCGGCCTCTTCCTGGGCGGTCCTCATCAGGAAAAGATTTATAATACACCTTATAAGAAATCAATCACAAACGAACTTGCCGGTTTGACCGGGCAAAACTTCTGGACTTTGAAATATTCTCCCTGGGTGGCTTTCAGTTCCCTTGGCCTGCTTTTGGTTATCTTTATCCTGGTTATTATTATTAAAAATGAGATGGTCGCAAATATGGAAGGACAAAGTCAGAAATATGGCAGATTCTTTTCGAAAACGAAGAAACGAAAGGAAACGGAAACTATTAGTAATAAAAGTCCTGAAAGATTCACTCCTCTTCAAAAAAAGGTGCTCGATCAATAGATCGGGCACCTTTTTTGTCTAGTTAGACATCGCTTTATTGTTGAAAATATGATTAATCGGGTTAAGCAGCATGGCACCTATTCCCTGGATGATGGTTTTAACGATTACCTGGCCTAAAATCGCAGCAGGGACGGCTTCCCATGGCAGGAAGTTTGCTCCCAACGGACTCAATCCCAGCACAACAAATATGATCGAATCCAACAGTCCGCCGACCAATCCACTGTAGAAAATTCTCCAGCTCATTGGCAGTTTTAGTCTTGTATAAATTTCAGTATCAGTCGTTTCAGCAACAGCAAAGCTCAATGCCGATGCAAACACAATCCATAGAGTGTCACCAAGAATGGAAGAAACAATTGCGGATAATACAAGAGCCAAACCAATGAACATGTACGTTTTCGCCCGGCCATACTTATTTTGGACAAGGTCACGAAAAATGAAAGTGGCTCCTATCAATAAAGTCCCCATCGGAACAATGAACATGCCAAACTGAAGTGGTGCAAGTGCCGCTGTAATCACGTTGGCCGTTACAATTGAAATCAAGTATAAAAAGATTCTCATAGTCTTACCTCCTGTTTATTTAAACCCCTCTTTTATTTCCCCAAATATACACATGAAGCTGTGGCAGAACTCTTACATTCTTCATTTCGTTATCAATCATCACTTTTTCAACCAGCCATTCATACTTATCAACCAAGGAAACCATGAGCTTCTGACGGTTTTCGGTAACAATATCGTCATTCCCAACCTGTAGAAAAAAAGTCAGGGCAGGATATCGTTTATGAACCATTTTGGCGTATTCATAATCAATATCATCAAAAATAACGATCTTCAGGCTTCCATTCTGAATTGCGCCTTCTTCAGCCAATCGATCGACAATTTTATCCAGGACTTGAAAATCAGTTTCCATCCCTGAACTAGGCGGTTTTGGCGACAGAGTCAACGCATGAATATCCAGGAACCAATCCTGCCATTTGCTACCCTGGGTTTCCAGGCATATCTTGATATTTTTTTCCTTAAGCAAATGAACAAGACTTGACATGTTTTTCAGCAACGCTGGATTACCTCCTGATATCGTTACATATGAAAATCCTTCTCCACCTAGTGATGTAAGCTCATTCCAAATTTCCGCTGCATCCATTTGCCTGATTAAATCTTTTCCGGACCCATCCCATGTAAACGCTGAATCACACCAGGCACATGAATAGTCACATCCTGCGGTCCGTACAAACATTGTTTTTTGGCCAACAACCATTCCCTCACCCTGGATGGTCGGTCCAAAAATTTCCATAACGGGAATCTTACTCAATCTCCATCCACTCCCGTCTCGCTTCTGCATAACTTGTAGGAGTTTCATAGAGTCTCACGAATTCAACTCTTGCTCCGTCATATAAGTATTTCCTGTTTGCAAGGCCTTCTGCCATATGTTCATAAATCCAGACAACCATATTTTCAGCCGTCGTATTCATCGGTGGCAACGTTTCATTCAAATATCTGTGGTCAAGGTATATTTCTATTTCTGACTTCCAAATATCCTTTATGTCTCCGAAATCAATCATAAGGCCGCGGGCATCAACAAAACCACTCAGACCGAAAATGACTCTATACGTATGTCCGTGTAGATTTTTGCATTTCCCTTCATATTCATGAAGATGATGGGCGGCATCAAAGGTGAATTCCTTGCTGACAAGGACACGTTTTGAGTGATATTTTAACTGCTCTCTCTTTATATCTTCATCTATTTTTTGAAGCTGGTCGACAATACGGAAATCATACATCATGACTCAGCTCCTTCCAGGAACTCATCCAGTCCTTTTTTCCTCAGCCTGCAGGCAGGGCATACCCCGCACCCATCAGCGATGATCCCGTTATAGCAAGTCAATGTCTTTGTCCTGACAAATTCCAATTGCCCCAGGTCATCGGCCAGCTTCCAGGTTTCTGCTTTGTTCAGCCACATTAGAGGTGTATGGATGACAAAGTTTTCGTCCATTGAAAGATTAAGGGTAACATTCAAGGATTTTATGAAAACATCCCGGCAATCAGGGTAGCCGCTGAAGTCCGTTTCACAAACACCGGTTACGATGTGTTTTGCGTTGACCTGACTCGCCAGAACTCCAGCAAATGATAAAAACAATAAGTTCCTTCCTGGAACAAACGTGGATGGCAGCTCCCCGTCCTCTCCATCTTTCACTTCAATTTCGTTCCGGGTCAATGCGTTTGGTGCTAATTGGTTCAGCAGGCCCATATCGAGGATATGATGCTTGATTCCAAGCTCAGCTGCAATGTCCTTTGCACATTCGATTTCTGTCCGGTGACGCTGGTTGTAATCAAATGTGACTGCTTCTACTTCTTTAAATTCCTTTAGAGCCCAAAACAGGCATGTTGTACTATCCTGCCCGCCACTGAAAACGACTACGGCTTTCTCGTTTTTCATGAAAAATTCTCCTTTACAACGAAAAAACAGCACCACTAAGTCAGCAGTACTGTTTTCCCTTAGTTTTTTTGAGAGGGTAGCTAGAACCTCTTCCGCATAGACGGAATATGTAATTTTGACTTATTCATTTTATCACACATTTTATAAAAAGAAAGCTTAATTTATTCCATCATTTTTTCGTTTTCACCAGGTGCTCTTGCCTGAATCGGAGAGCTGACCACTTTTGGTCAATGGAAACATTGCTGACTGCTCTATAGTCTGATCGTTCACTTACGATCGCAAAAAGTGAGTCACGTTTGATATCCGTTTGAACCTTTGAACTCTTCTTTGGGAAGGCAATCCAGAAAACCGCGTCTTGCTTCAATGCTTCCAATGCTTTTGGCAACCATGTCATGATTTCGTCCCTATTGCTCACAAACAAAAGTAAGAAATCATTTTTATCACTCTGCTGTTCGCCTTCCACCCCTAAACGGAATCCATCCGGTGCATTCAATACCAATGCATTGCCTTCTTTAAATCGCAGCTTTTTAACTATTTCATCCATAAAGTTCATCCTTTCAGTGTCAACTCATCATGGCATTAATTATAAATTTTTATAGGGTTAAGAACAATCGACTTGGCACCATTTTAATTGTTAGCACCTCTACTCCCTACATGAATAAAGTGAATGTAGAGGTGATGAATCTTGCCGGAGTGGATAGTGATTTTTTACCCAATAAATTTTTTATCTGCCTACGTTCTTTATATTTATTTGTACAATCGAAGAACGCATATTGATTTTCACCTGGCCAGAAATATAACAATGGTGGCCGCCGCCGGATTAGCGCTGGGAACAGGGCTAATTTTTATCAACTTATATCCGTTACACTTCCTGGAGGCCGCTTTGCTTTCGGTGATTATTGGAGGTTTATCAGGAATCCTGTTCGGCAATCTATTTAACTACAAAACATTATTGACTGGATATCTAATTGGTGTGATCATGGGAATCATGGCACCAATGGCAGGAGCTGCTGCTTCTGAAGGGATTATGTTCCTTCTCACGATTGAGATTGTCATCATCAGCTGTTTTTGCCTGGCTGCCTTTAGAATTTACAAAGCTTAAATTCCAGGTTTTTAAAAGCTTGTTTAAAATGACGACTGGTTCTTGACAACTTTTCGCTCTACTCCTTCAAATCTGTCAAAATAACGTCGGGTTCTTGACAGCTTTTCGCTCTATTCCTTCAAACCTGTCAAAATAACATCGGATTCTTGACAGCTTTTCGTTCTACTCCTTTAAACCTGTCAAAATAACATTCGGATTCTTGACAGCTTTTCGCTCTACTCCTTTAAACCTGTCAAAATAACATCGGATTCTTGACAGCTTTTCGCTCTACTCCTTTAAACCTGTCAAAATAACATCGGATTCTTGACAGCTTTTCGCTCTACTCCTTTAAACCTGTCAAAATAAAACCGGATTCTTGACAGCTTTTCGCTCTACTCCTTTAAACCTGTCAAAATAACGTCGGGTTCTTGACAGCTTTTAACTATCCTACTTCAAACCTGTCAAAATAACAGCGGGTTCTTGACAGCTTTTCGCTCTACACCTTTAAACCTGTCAAAATAACGCCGGATTCATGACAGCTTTTCACTCACTATCATCTAACCTGTCAAAATAACATCGGGTTCTTGACAAGTCTCGCTCTCCACCTTCAAACCTGTCAATATTCTATAAGACTGAGAATAAGCAATCAACAGCAGCCAATTTTTTGGCTGCTTTTTCATCTAATTGAAAAACCATCAAACAATCTGCCACCGTATTCTTCTAATATTTCCTCCGCCAATTTTATGACGATTTGCTTGTTTCCGGTTTTGTAATAGGCATCAAACGCTCCAATAAATCTACCAGTAAATTCAGGATCATACCTCGTTAATTCCCTCACTACCCATTTTGACTTGCCGATCCACCGTTTGTTGGTCCTTAAAACAAATTCATGAAGTTGGTTAGCTAATTCATTGGCAATGAAAATTTCTTCAGCCTTATTATTTGATCCAATGAAATCATCCAGGGTATCGGTGATGAAATATCTTTTAAACTCGATCTCTTTTTGCGTCCATTCTGCAGGTCCTTCTTCAATGATACTTTTTGCCTCATCCATTATTTCGGCCAGTAATTCACCATTCCTGATGATCACTCCCTCAGCAACCATTCTCGGCAAACTGGGCCTGGCTCTGCTAATATCGTTTTGAAAAAACTCTCTGCAGGTGTGCAGATTATGTACAAATACTTCAATCGGCCACCCACAAAACTCCAATGACTCTCTGTATGCGGAGCGGATATCACTTATAAAGACCACGACATCTAAATCTGAGGTTTCGGTTGCTTCCCCCCTGGTTACACTACCGGCCAGAAGCGCTGCGTCACAACCAGGAAAGCGGTCTTCAATGAATTTATTAGCTGCCGCAATTGGAGATGACACCCTTTTCTCTTCCATGCAAATCCCCCCCGAAAATTAATGTATATCGGTATTATATCTAATATTCGGAATTCGTCGATGTTTTAATGAAGGTTTTAACTGGTTGACCCAGTGGTATCCTACAATATATTAATAGTGGAATCAGGAGGATTATACTTATGGCCGTTTTATTAAAAAAATGGATGATTCCTGCTGGCTTGGCAGTTATACTTTCGTCAGGATGCAATAGTGACGAAGCTGAACAGGGCGCAAAACAATTAGAAGAAGAAACAAAAAATGCCGCGGAAGCAACCGAGGAAAAGTCAAAAAAAGTCGTTGATAAAGTAAAAGAAGAAACACCTGGAATCATCCAGAACATGAAGGATACGTACAAGGAAAGTGAACAGGAAGTAAAAGATAACACCCTGCAGCCCGAAGATACGGCCACAGTCCAAAAAGATGCCTATCTTGCACTTTCAGCAGAAGCTTATGATGAACTTTATAAATTGATTGAATTGAATGACGTAGAAGGAGTGGACAAGATCGTAAAAGATCAAGATGTCAAGGAAACCAAGCAGGGCAGTGAAGCGGAAATCATCGAAAGAGACCTCCGGCGCACAAAGGTGAAAATGAAAGATTCCGGCGAAGAAGGCTTTCTGCCGACGAATTTGCTTGAACCTGTAAAATAATCAAGTTTTAAGACCCTGAGGGTTATCAGGGTCTTTTTTCACGCATTATTTTTCAAAAAAGTATCAGGCATGACAACAGCCACTACTTCCCCTTTTGCGCATAAGGTCTCTCCAGCATATACTTCTGTTTCTACGCGATATTTCTTGGGATGAATCTCGTGGACGGTGCCAATCGCTTTCAATTCGATACCATTAGGTGTTGGCTTCTGGAAATCGACATGCAGCGATGCTGTTACAAACCTTGGAGGCTCTGCCCCATCACCTGGTTCGTTTCCATTTTTGCGATGCAGGTAAAGGGCAGCTGAACCAGTGCCATGGCAATCCACCAGTGAACCGATCAATCCGCCATATACGAAACCCGGCAGAGCCATATGTTCTTTTTTTGGTTTATATATTGTGATTGTCTTTTCACCGTCCCAGCCTGTTCGGAAATGATGGCCGTGTTCATTCATCCTTCCGCACCCATAACACCAGGCAAAATCCTCAGGGTATTCATCCTGTATTGCATTCATCACCTTGTCTTCCAATTTGTTTCCTCCCTTATCAATCCATAGTCAGTAATAATTTCTCTATATACTGTTAAATCCCTTTAAAAAGTGAGGATTTTGCTAATAGCATTCTTTTCTTCAATACTTGCTTTAAGCCTTCAATCTGTATACTAAAAACCTTTCATTCAGGTTAGGGTCCGGCAATTTGTATTCAAAAACCAGTTCAAATGGTGTTTGTGACTCCAAATAAAAAATATAATCCTCCGAAGGAAAATAAAGAATCAAGTCGATTTCCCTCGGTTCCCTTTCAAATGATAACAAAATATTATTAACAACCTTCATCATAATCTGCACAGTAAAAGGATTAAAAAAGTAAAATTTATTTTCATCCTGGCGAATTTCATAATCCTCTGCCAAAATGCATTGAAAATGGAGGGCATCGGCTCTGTTACGATGGTTCTTCAAATAGTTAAGTTTATTTTCAAGCGCTTCCGAATAGAAAATTTCATTCATTTCAATACCAGTGACAGTTGTATTGAATTGATGATTAAGATAAAAATTCAAACGCCCTTTGCCACACCCAAAGTCAACTATTTTATCATGACGACTCAGTTCATACTCCCGAAAAAATAACTCAAGTGCGCTGTATGGAGTAGGTTCATAGCGATGATAATGCAAGGATGGCATAAAGCCTTTCTGTTGGCCTGTGGTTCTAACATTCAGCATTCTATCAAACAGCTGCTCATTCATTAGCATGTTCTCCAATCATCAGGGATGCAGATTTCTTAAACAAGGCGCAGGGTAATGTAGTTTGTCCATGAGCCTGGATTGACATATAACAACTCTTTCTTTTCCCTGTCTCTTTAGGTAAAATGACCGTATTGTACAATGTTATTCAGATACATACATTTTAACTTATAGACCTTGAAGAAACATAATTTTCTACATATATACCAGGGGGCAACGGATGTATTCTAAAAAGGAAGCAGCAAATCGAGCCGTGGTGGTTGGGAACGGTATGGCGGGCAAGCTGGCTGCCAGAGTGCTATCGGAGTTTTTTGACGAAGTCATTGTAATAGAAAAGGATAAGAACCAGAAGGATGCCTTTGCCAGGAAGGGCGCTCCGCAGGGGAAACAGGGCCATGTTCTGCTAAAAAGTGGAGAAGAAATATTAGAAGAGCTTTTCCCTGGACTTCTAAAGGAATTATCTCAAAAAGGTGCAACACTTTCAGATTTTGCCGGAGATCTTACATGGTCCCATCACGGAAGTCATAAGGTCAGGTTTGAGTCAAAAGTATCCATCAGCCAGCAAAGCCGCCCTTTGCTGGAGTGGAGCATACAAAAAAGACTCGAAACCCTGCCAAATATCGTTTTCCGCTACTCATGTAAGGTTCAAAATCTTTTATACCGAAACAATGAGGTTGATAGAGTTGTAATCGAAGAACAAAACGGAAATGTAACTGAGATTTCTGCAGATCTTATTATCGACGCGTCTGGTGCAGCAGCACTACATACTAAATGGCTAAAAGATTCTGGCTTTCGCATGCCGGCTAAAACTGAAATCAAAGTGGATTTATTTTATGCCAGCATGGTCTACCGAAAGCTTTCTTCTAAAACAAGGGATTGGCATAGTCTCCTCTCCTATCCAGCTCCCCCGTTGCTTAACCGTGGAGGCACAATTTCACCTTTAGAAGAAAACCATATGCTTGTAACGCTGATTGGCTATGGAGAGAAAAATGTTCCAACTGACAGAGACTCTTTTCTGCAATATTCAAAGACGCTTGATGAGCCAGATTTTTTTGAAGCGATAAAAGCTGGTCTTCTGCGATCTGAAACTGTTCAAGTCTATCGATTTCCCTCTATGAGGAGGTTTCATTTCGAAAGACAAAATAACGCACCTTCGGGATTATTGGTTATTGGGGATGCCTTTTGTCGTGTAGACCCTGTTTTCGCACAGGGAATGAGTCTCGCTGCAATGGAAGCTAAAGCATTGAGAACACTTTTATCAAAAGGGCTGTCAAAAAAAGACCTAACTAAGAAGTTTCATAGAAAGGTTAGCAGGATTGTCGATATGCCCTGGCTAATTGCCTTAACAGAGGATTTCCGTTTTAGCACTACAAGGGGCTATAAACCTGCTGGTCTTCCTTTCTTACAGTGGTTTGTCAAAAAGGTCTCACTGGCTTGTTCCCATGATGAAAAAGTTTACGCTCAGTTCATCAGGGTGCTGCACCTAAAATCGCACCCTGTCAGCCTGGCCAAACCAAGCCTGCTCGCAAGAATATTTCGGCCAACAATAGTGAAACCCCGACGATAAAGCTGTTCGGGGTTTTGATTATTTTAAAGAACTTCCGGTTTTTTAGCATGACTTCAAAAAAACCTAATAAAATAAATAAAAACACAGATTTTTAAAAATAGAAGGATTTCCCAATCTAAAAATCCCCTTCTTTGTTGCGATATGTGTTAGGCTTTAGATTAAGAAAGATTTTGGGACATCCGACTTTTCTTAGTCACCCCTCTTTAAGGAAGGAGTGCTAGAAATGGAGAAAATAAGTGTATTTATGGATGACTATCGCCGAGCACCTGACGGTTATATTTTGGCCGAAACGATTGATGAATGTCTGTACCTTCTCAATAATTACGATATTGACCATCTTTCCCTGGACCATGACCTAACCAGTCATGTAAGGAATGGGTTAATGCTTGTGAAAATAATGATTAGTAAACAACTTTTTGCGAATAGAATAACCATCCATTCCGCTAACTATTCAGGCGGAAAGGCTATGTACAACAGTTTTAAACAAGCTCAGGAAGACAGCTTGATGCCCAACACCATTAATATTTATTTACGTCCCATGCCCCTCCACTACTAATGCCTATCACATGACTCTACAATTCCTTTCCCTAAGTGCAGATGACTTAACAACCCAAGCCTACAACTAATCAGCCACTTTTGTTATAATGCAGGCTCTTTTTCATTGATTGTTGATTCTTTTATCCGAATTCATACAGATTTCTAGGTTTCGGTGTAAAAGCAATACATTATACAAAAGAGCCTTTTTGTATAAGCGTGATTTTTTGTCCCTTAAAATCATCAGGTTCTTTATTTTTGAACGTTACTATATTGGTTGAACTTACTATTCATAATCAATAAAATATTAAAAGAGCAATGGAATCACATTGCTCTTTCTAGCGTTATCAAACTTTTGGTATATCCGCTCTGGGGCATCTGCCTTACTTAGTGATGATTACAGGAATTGAATTCAATTTAAGTCAAAAAGCCATTTGGTTAAAGCCTAATGCCCTTCTTGAATGGCATTCTTTAGAGTGTATCGAATGAAAGAATATAGGCACTTACCGTTACAGCTATGATAATCAGAACAGCTGCAAGCCAAAAATGGAAATCGACTATTAATAGTGTTGCAGTTATTGATATCCACATAAGACTGATGCTTAAAATCTTATTCTTCAGCGTGATTCCGTTTTTCTCACGGAAATCCCTTATATAACCGCCCAGCCATTTATTTCGGATCAATTTTTGGTACAGTTCATCTGACGCTTTGACATAACAAGCTGCACCTAACAAGATTAGCGGAGTGGTAGGCAAAAGAGGAACCACGATCCCAATCACTCCCAAAATGATTGAGAGCGACCCAATGATGATCAATATACCTTTTACTGCGATGTTCATCGTTTATCCTCCTTGCGGTACTTCTCTAATGAAACTGGCTGACAGGGATGCCTGCCTCTATGTAACTCCTGATTAACTTCCAGCCGAAGTCATAGGTGAATGTTTGAAAGAAAAGATTACAAGTCTTCATCCTTTTTCCGTCAATAACCAATTTCGCAATGATTACAGCCATGATTTCATGCTCTCTCAGCTGGATTCTCTTTATCTCTGTTAAATCCCATTCTGCACTGTTGCTTTTGACAAAATTGAAACCATGCTCCCATCCTTGGATGGATTCATCAAATCCAAAATCATGAATTTTCCCCTCTGTTACTTCTCGTGCCTGGTACTCCCCTGAAATCATCGATTTAAATTGAGTTAAAGAAGAATTCTTCCATTGTTTCAGATATTCTTCAAAAAAGCGATTAAATGACTCTTCCATTTTCCAACCCCCTAAAACCGCATTGACAAAATTATCCTATATCATCATGTTGAATTCAATAACAAAATATAAAAAGCTGCTCCATAGGAACAGCTTGATTATTTAAGAGTAATAGAATGTCTGGTGTAAAAATGGCTGTATCGATAGAAGAATTCCACTAGCGCCACTTGTCCCTGGACTGTAAAGGAATAAATGGTTCTCGTCGGCTCTTCCTTTTTTTCAAAATCAATGCCCTGCTCGGCAGCAAATTCTTCTAAATAAGATTCCAGCTCTTTTTTCTTGATTGTATTCGGTGTGTCCGAAAGAGTGTCTTCTTTTCTGAAATAAAGTTCTCGATACATGAAATTAAATCTCTATTGCTGATATTCATTATGTTTTAAAATCATCCCTTTTCAGCAGTTATTTTATCCAATATATGACAATAAAAAAAGCCAGAAAAGGAGTAATCACATTAATCCTTTTCTGACTTATGTTCTGGTTCTATGCCCATTCATTACAATCAGAAGACCCTCTATTTGATTCTTTTTTAAAATAGAACAAAATGTTTTTAAGTAAGATTAAGAGTTTTAATCTTTACCCTAATAAGTATAGTACCATCATATCTGTCTTAATACAAGGTTTAATTAAGGCTTCAAAATGAATAAAGTATAGCTTTTATCCTGTTCGAAATTCCAGTCCACAAAATAATCGGTGATCCTTGCGTTGAGATATTTTTCATAGGCATTCCGATGATCATTGATGACCTTCTTCTCAAGATTTCGCTTAGCGATTTTCAAGGTTTCCGAAAAGCCTAGTTGAATGAATTCCTTTTCCAGACTGATGAGGATACCGTGCCGGACTATGATCAAGGTCCGTTCATTTAACAACTTGCAATGTGTTTCTTCTGGCGCCTTTTGTATTTCCATGCTGAGTTCGACAGTCTCGCTTTCGATTAAGTCTTTATTATCAAAGCATCCGAAGTGATAAGGGCGGTCATTTTTAAAAATAAACAGAAACATTCCTGATTTCGCTTCAAGGTTCCAGTCATAATAAAACTCTTTTATCTCGTCTTTTGTATTCATCTCGATGTATGTTTTATTTGTTCTTCGAGTGTTTCCATCATTAAGTCTCTTGTTTTTTGTACATAGACACTCTGTTGATTTGAAATAAGTGTGTTTTCCATTGGGGATAAAAAATTTGTGATATAAATTGAAACAAACGGGCTTGAAATCGTGCAAAAAACATTGCCAGGACCCCGCCCAAAGTTTTCTCTTAACAAACGTCCAATATATCCACTGATTTCTTTTTCTAATTCTGCAAAATCCATAATCTACCTCACAATGCAATTTACTCCTATTTGTTTTTTCCCTTTAAAAGGATCAATAAAACCATTTATGAATCGTATTTAAATTTAGGATTAATCTCTTGAATTATGTGTCATTTAATTATGGTTCATCGTAATATTTATGATTTGTAATGGGAATAGTATTTCTTGAATGGAAGGGGGCGGAATCTTGGAAAGCAATCATAATACAACTAAAATGACAGCAGCAGAATTATCTTTCCTATGGGCCACTTACATAAACGACAGCATGTCAATATGTGTCCTGCATTATTTTTTGCAGAACATTGAAGATCCTGAAATCAAAGTACTTGTGGAGCATGCACTTGAACTTTCGCAACAGCATGTAGCTAAAATCAAAGAGATGTTCATCAATGAAAACATTTCTGTTCCACAGGGGTTTACAGAACAGGATGTCAATCTAAAAGCCGAAAGACTGTTCTCTGATATCTTTTATCTAAAATACATAAAAAATATGGCCGGCGGTGGCCTTGGCGGATATAGCAGGATGCTTCCAAACATTTATCGTGAAGATGTTAAAACTTTTTATTCTAAAGCACTGACCTCCTCTTTGGAACTTGAGAGAAAGGCCACCGTGCTTGCCCTTGAAAAAGGCGTGGCAACACGGCCGTCATATATTCCTTACCCACAGAAGGTGGAATTTGTCCATAAACAATCCTTCTTTCTTGAAGGCCTCGGACGAAGAGGGTCACTGTCTGGAACAGAAATTTCCCACCTTCACTTCAATATTGAAACGAACCAATTAGGCGCAAGTATATCAACTGGATTCAGCCAGGCTGCGAAGACGAAAAAAGTTAAGAACTATTTCCTAAGGGGAAAAGAAATTGCTATAAAGCACCAGAAGGTATTCAAGGATTATTTAGAAAAAAACTCGCTCCCTGTCCCGCCTGGATTTGAACAAGAGGTCACATCGTCAATTGAATCTCCATTTTCAGAAAAGCTGATGATGTTCCATTTCAGCCTCATGATTTATGCCGGCATCGGAAACTATGGAATCGCCATATCGGAGAGCCAAAGGAGTGACCTTGTCGTGGATTATTCCCGCTTGAATGCAGAGGTACTCAAATATTCAGAAGATGGAATTAATATCATGATTGCGAACGAATGGCTTGAGCAGCCACCCTTATCAGTCGACCGTAAGGATCTTACTAAAAGTTAATTTTTTTAAAAACACCCTCTTGGGTGTTTTTTCTTTTAGGTGGGCTTAAATGTTAATATAGCGGCTTTTCTTTGCGGCGAAAGCTTTTTTAAGTCTTCTCCGCCGCGCCTCCTTCATTACCCTGATGTCCCATCATTTCAACAAAATAGTCTTGATTTCCCGCCTCTGTCAATGGATAGGGCTATCTATAGATTTTTAAACGCACCACAAATGTTATTCACCAAACTCCCAATCTATATCCCATATATAAACCATAAGGGAAATCACTCGATCGGACTTGAATTCAACGCCTTCTGAAATTAGCAAAGTTTTCTGGGTTTGAAACATCTCCTCATCCCGGAAACCAATTTCCCCTTTGGAATTAATAACTCTATGCCATGGCAGATCATATTTCTCTGACATGGAATGCAGGATCCGGACAACCTGCCTTGCTGCTCGTGGACTTCCAGCAGCTTTTGCTATTTGGCCATATGTCATTACTTTACCATATGGGATATTTTTAATGATTTCAATTACATTTTTCGTAAACTGCGTCATTGTACCACATCCTTCTCACAACAATATATCATGAAACCCCTGGCTCTAGAGCCAGGGGTTTCAATTATATGGAATAAGATTTAAATTTTTTAATGATTGCCCAGCACATCAATCCCAACGACCAGTAAATCGGGAAGGAATAAATGTGTTTCCACGTAAATTCTTTGTAAATCCCTAGATGGACCATGAAAGGTTCTGCCATAAAAGCCAGGAAAAGAGATAATAGTCCTGTTGCGATGAAAAACTTCTTAAACGAACTGCTGAACCGTTGATATACGAGCATGAAAGGGATGATAACAACTCCAACATCATAGGGATACAACTGCGGATTTAAATACGGAGTCAGCCTTACTGGATATGTCCACACCATGGCATTGCTTCCTATTGAATCCAGGAAGATGGCTGTGACTCCATAAAACAGACCAAATGAAGTATTTTCGATCAGTCTTGTTTTATCGACCTTAATCCACCAGATAATAGCCGGCACAATGGAAAGAACAACAAGAAACCACCATTCATATGTCAAAAAATTATTCTCGTGCCAATATGCCCTTAATATCTTATGATATTTTGCTTCGGCATCCAATAATTGCTGCAGCGAGATGGTGCCTAAAACAATAAGATATCTATTCAAAGGTTCTCCTGCTGCATTAATAATGGAAGAAAGCATAAAATCACACCCTTTGTAGATAGAGTGTGATTTTATGCTGCTTTATATGTAGTAAGCAGTTAACTTTGATGTTTTATTTCTTTATAAACCTTGATCAGCCGGTCCGGCTTGGCATTGGTATAAAAGGAATACACTCCTCTTGTGGTATGGAGATAAAGGAATCCTTTCATTCCTGACATATTTTTAAAAGTAATATCAAGGATATCATGAAGATAAAAAATATCAGAAGCTGTTGTTATTCGATCATGATACATTGTGATGAACTGTTCATTTTCTTCATAAATTTGCTCATTATCCTCTATTCTTCGACTCACTTTCAAATAACCATGTGAACAAAGCATAAACAGCTTCCTCCTTTCACGTTTCCTTTTTCCCTGCCCTTTTTATTTTACGCATGTTGATTAGGATCGACTAATATATTTAACAATATTAACAGGCTTTATAGAAAAGGGAGGATTTTTTTGAAGTGCATTGGCGAATTTTTGGAACATGAGAAGTACAATGCCTATGGAAGAATCGCAATCATTGAAAATAAGGAGGCCATCTTGAAGGTATTTGGTTTTAAAAATCGAAAGTGGCTTGATTTATGGGATATTGACCCCCGGGTACTGACTCTCTTTTATCGATCCTATGAAGATGAGTGTGATTGGTTCATCGTTGTATACGACTATCCCTCTTTCTGTATGGACAATGACATAAAAGAAGCGATCATCTGGCATGAAATAGGGCATATTGAACATCCGGTCCCCGAACAGCAGGTCAGCATTGATAGTGAAATTCATTGCGATCACCTTGCAATCAAAAACGGCCACAAAGAAGGCATCCGTAAGATCCTTAATCTTACACTGAAGATGGCTAAGACTCTTAATCATGAAATTTTAACGCAAATGACTCTGGAAAGGCAAATGAAACTCCCAGGTTGAAACTTCAATAAACCATTCATTTGTCTTTATAACTGAAGAGACCCGCCAATCGGCGGGTCTTCCTGTCAACCAGTATTCCTTAAACCAGCGGCAACTCCACTGATTGTCAATAAAACCTGGGTCAATAATTCATCATCTGGATTTTCATCCTTGCGAAGTTCTTTGATCAATTCCACTTGAATGAAGTTTAGTGGATCGACATATGGATTTCGCCTATGGACAGAATCTTTGATGTTCGGTGTATGGTCAAGCAGCTCTTCATCCTCTGAGATTTGGAGAAGAATATTCCTTGTCCGTTCATATTCCTCTAGGATATTACTGAAGATACGGTCGGCAATGGATTTGTCCTCTACAAGGGACGTATACTCCTGGGCAGTAGTAATATCCGCTTTCATCAAAGCCATCTGCAGATTATCAACCGTGCTGCGGAAGAATGGCCATTCAGCGTACATTTCCTGCAAAAGCTTAAGATTCTCCGGACTTTCCTCTGCAAAGCTCTGCAGCCCAGATCCAGCTGCATACCAAGCCGGGAATAGTTGTCTGCTCTGTGTCCAGGCGAATACCCATGGAATAGCACGCAAATTTTCGAATTTGCTGCTGTTTTTACGGCTCATTGGCCGTGAACCGATATTAAGCTCCGCAAGCTCTTTAAGCGGGGTTGCCTGATTGAAATATACAAGGAAATCGGGATCCTCGAATACCAGGGATTGATATTTTTTTAACGAAACAGCAGAAATTTGTTCAATCGCATCTACCCATCTTTTATCGCGGAGGTGCCCCTGTTCCGATTCTTTCAACACATTGGCTGCCGCCTTCATCATCGTCGAAGTAGCTTGCTCAAGACTTCTATAAGCGATGTCTTTCAACAGGTATCGGGATGAGAGAACCTCCCCTTGTTCGGTGATTTTCACGCCCTGGCCGAGTGTCTCAACCGGCTGTGAAAGAAGGCTTCTGTGTAATGGTCCGCCACCCCGTCCCAGTGATCCTCCTCGGCCATGGAAGAACTTGAGTGCGATTTGATATCTCTTTGCCATTTCATTAATCTCAAGCTGGGCCTTGTAAAGCTTCCAGTTTGCTGTCAAAGTTCCGCCATCCTTGCTTCCATCTGAGTATCCCAGCATGATTTCCTGCTGTTCGCCCATTTTCTTTAAGTGGTTGCGGTATAAAGGCAGATTGAATAATGTTTCCATTATCACTGGGCCAGCTGTCAAATCATCGATTGTTTCAAGAAGCGGAGCGACATTAAGATCCGATTCCAACGTTCCATCAGCATGGAGCCTGTAAATACCTGCTTCTTTGGCCAGTAACAGTACTTCAAGCAAATCACTTGCAGATTGCGTCATACTAACAAGATAAACGGAGATCGAACGTTTGCCGAATTCCTTATGCGCCCGCTTGATCATCTGGAATACCTCAATCATTTGCTGTGTCTCTTTTGAGTAATCCTCATGAAGAAGCAGCACTGGCCTTGGATTTTCCAGAAGCTTCACAAGCAGTTCCTGCTTTTCACCTTCAGATAAAGCCGGATAATCCGAGGTGATCCCTACTTTTTTTAATATCTCGGCGATCGCTGCTTCATGTTCCCCGCTGTGGTTTCTGATATCAAGCGTGGCTAGGTGGAATCCGAATAGTTGTACTTGCCTGATCAATTTTTGTAGTGTTTTCAGTTCATGATGGACAGGATGGTGCTGATAAATGCTTCGTTTTATGATAAGAAGGTCATCGAGCAATTCTTCAGAAGCTTTGTAGCCAATATCCGATTTTCCTGCTTCTTTAAGCCTTTGAATAATGACCGCGAATTTTCGGCGGTACACCTCGCCTTCAACATTCCACTTTTGATCCTCAGCCAGGTATTTTTCTTCATCCCGCTTGACGGATTCCAGTAATTCTTCACTTACAGCTGCTCTTGTAGTTGAATGGCTGAATCGTTTCATCAAATCAACCAATACAGCTTTATATTTTTTCAACACAAGACGTCTTTGTCTTTGCAATGTTTCCCATGTAACCTCCGGTGTGACATTTGGATTCCCATCCCTGTCACCGCCAATCCATGATCCAAAGCGCAGGAAATGAGGAACTTTCCATTCATGATCCGGATAATGGTCTTTCAAACTAGTTTCCACCTCTTGATGGATTTCAGGCAGGACATCGAACAATGTCTTGTCAAAATAATACAGTCCATTCCTGACTTCATCAATGACTGTCGGTTTGCGGTCTCTGAGTTCGTCTGTCTGCCACAGGACAGAAACCTCATTGAATAAGCTTTTCTCTACCTTTTCACGCTCTTTCTTGGATAACAGCGGATTATCAAGGCTTTTAAGGATATCTGCAATCCTCTTCTGTATTTCAAGGATTGAGCGCTTGGTAGCTTCTGTAGGGTGGGCTGTGATGATCAATTCCAGCGAAATGGCATTGATGACATTTTGAATAATATCAGAGGATATATAATTGTCTTTTAGTGAAAGGATAGCGGCTTCAATTGAACCTGGTTGTGTGCTTATTTCTGACTCAAGCAGATAGTCGCGGCGTCTGCGGATCCTGTGGTTTTGTTCTGCTGCATTGATTAAATGGAAATACACAGAAAACGCGCGAATGATATTTTTTCTCATCGGAACAGACATTCCTGCTATTTCCGTTTTTAAAGCGGAGTATGTATCAGGGTCATTTTGATTTCTGAGCGTCTTGCACATTGCCCTGATCTTCTCTACTTTTTCAAACAATTCCACTCCGCCATGATAGACAAGTATGTCCCCAAGGATGTTTCCAAGCATTTTCACATCCCGGCGCAATGGCAAACTGCTGTCATTTACTTCAATTCCTGATGTCATTTTGTCACCTTCCTAAAACTTGTGAGAATATTTTAAATATTAATATATCACAAAAGCACCTGCTTTGTGAAATGATAAGCATATTGAGAAAAAACAGCCAAAAATATTTGTTACTAAATAATCCCTAATTTTAGTTTAAGTACTACTATATCATAGTACCCGTAAATGTTCTTTTCACAAACAAAAGGCTTCCCAAAAGGGGAAGCCTTTATGAATTGGTCGTTAGATGATAGGGTTTGGTGTCAGCTTGCTTTGTCTTTTTTCTCAGGTTTCCCGGTCACAATCAATTTCATTGTTTTTATTGCCTTTGTTTTACCTGCGAAGTTCTCGCTCTCTGCAATCAAAGTATGTGTACCATTATCCAGTTTCAGTTCGGCCTGGAAGGTACCGTCACGTCCTGTTTTAACAGTTTCAATCAGGATAATTTCATTTCCGTGTTTTTCGTAAATATTCACAGAGGTGCCCTTGGCGGCTGTCCCCTTTACCAAGGCAGGTTCTCCTTTCACCATCATTTCTTCTTGCTCCCATAATGGTTCTTCAGGGGTTTCCTGCTCTGCATCCTTCGACCAGCGCAGCGCATTTACGAATAAATTTCGCCCATTCTTCGTCCATCCATAATCAGGTCCGATCATATTGGTGACCGCAAATGAAGACATCAGCAAATGCATATGCTCCTTGCTTCTGAATTCGAACTCAATCGAATCACCTTTTCTCTCACTATCGATATATAAGCTCGAAAGCGGTACACCTGAGTAATTTTTGAAAGTAGAGTAAGGACTTTTAGCGGTATGGATTTTGACCAGACCGTTCTCATCAAAACGAATGCCATCAAATATTGGGTGTCCATCGACACCATCGATATAAACAGCGCCTTCATTATAGCCCTGCTTATCGATTTCCGGACTGCCCACTAACTCATTCAACATTGGGATGGAACCTTCCTCGACACCCCATGTTCCTGTGAACACCAAGCTGGTTTTATTTTCATCGCTTTCCTCTATCAATTGTTGGAACTGTTCACTTGTTCCTTTGTTCGTATTGACCAGGATGACCTCATATTTCCCGACATTTCCGAGGATGTCCCAGCCTATTTCTTCTGCATACAGTTTTTGTTCATTCAGCAGATTTGAAATTGCTCCGTTTACGTCACCAAGCACAGCTGCTTCAAATGGATTCAATTCCAGGTTGAATTCCAAATTATCGGAGCCTATAGTGAACTCGAAACTTTCCTGGAGATAACCTTCGGCAATTACCTGCAGTGTATAGTCACCAGGCAATAAGTCTTTAATTTGATAGGTTCCATCACCATTGGCGGAGCTTTCGGTCTTAAAGTCAGGCTCATCCTTTGGAATCAAAATCAATTCCGCTCCAGCTACCGGTTCCTTGCTTTTCTTTGATGTGATGGCACCCTTCAAATCTGTTCCATCAATTGCTTCAAGGGTAAAGTGCAGATCAACACTGCTTCCCACATCTTCGACTTTCGCTTCCTTGGTCTGTTCTTTAAAGCCTCTTGCCTGGACTTTTAAGTTATACTCACCAACACCAATGCCAAATTTATACTGGCCAGCTTTATTAGTTGTCGTTTTGAGGCTGGTTCCCTCAATGGAGACAAGAGCTCCTGCAATCGGCTTCCCTTGACTGTCCTTTACTTCCCCAGTAATCTCTCCCTGGCTTGCTGTCAAGGCATAATCAATCGCATTCAAGTATACCTTTTTAGCATTTTCCGTCCAGCGATCGTTCGGGTGGCCATATGCACTAATTTGAAGTGCAGAAAGAAGGATGTGGACACTATTGGATGAACTGAACTTATAGCCAATCGTGCTCCCCAGTTCCCCCTTCTCAGGATTCGTCAGAGATGCAAGCGTCGTTCCGCTATAATTTGAATACACGGAGTACTGAACAACACCTTTAGGATTGACAAGGAGCTGGACCTCATCTCCTTTATTGAAACCTTTCAGGATAGGATGATTTTCTGCCACTTTCAAATTGAGCTCTTTGTCAACATAACTTCTTTCAAGGGATTCCGGATCACCGTATGCGTCACTAAGATCACCAATTGTCCCTCCATAATTCGCAGTGAAAATCATGCTGACTTCATTCTCGTTCGCCTTTTCAACCATGGCCTTGAATCGATCTTCCTTCATGGTATAGGAAGTGTCATTGACAATGACTGCTTTATAATTTTGCAGGTTCTCTATCAACCTTTCGTATTCCGTATATGGATAGAGTTCAAGATCATAACCATTTTCCTCTAGGAATGGCATGATTCTATCCTTCTGAGCAGGATTGGCAAGAATCGCAATCTTCTCGGATTCAATAAGAGATGCATTAAAATCAGTTTGTTGCCCTTCTGTAATTTCGACTGACTGGTAAATCGGGCTATAGCCTGTCGCAATCACTCTAACTTCGTAAGTATCTGCAGGCAGTGTCGTCTGATAATTTCCTTCCTCATTTGTCTTGACTGTCACCGGTGTGCCAATCACCTCTATTTTAGCTCCGGGAATCTCATCTTTTGTAGAGGCATCAACCATTTTACCTGCCAGGATCCCGGAATTGACAGGTTTGATGACAAAAGCTTCAGACACAGCTTTCCCATTGGTAATCGTTACAGTAAAATCTTTTGGCTCATGACCAAAAGCTTCCACAGTCAGCGAATAGGTTCCTTCCTCAAATGCAGCGAAGAAATTCCCTTTATCATCTGTATGATAGGTTTTGCCCGTTTCCTTAACTTTGATCGAAGCCATGACTGGTCCAGTTTCATTCTGGACAGTACCATGGAGTTCACCGACAAGGGCGACTTTCTCGTCGAGTGCCCAGTTCAGTGCATTATTCAAGAGACGCTCTCTTGCGGGGTCAAAGGAATCATTCGGCTTGAATACATGGCTGATTGTCATATTGGCGAGCAGGATTTCGACTGAATCGATTGTTCTGCCCTTGTATGCGACCATGCTTCCCTTTTCCCCGGTTGCGGTATGCGAGAAGTCGACGACAGTTTTACCTGAATAACCGTCAAACCCATAATAGTAACCCGACTTTCCTGGAATCTTGACGGTATCCCCTATGTTGAATTCTTTTGTCAATGGGTGGTCTTCAAGTACAGCCCCTTGTGCTCCGGCTTTGTTATTATGTTCAAAAATAGTTTTTGGATCCTGGTTAAATTCCTGCAAATAGCGAATGGAACCTCTTCCACCCGCCTGGCCAGTCCAAATGACCGATTTGCGTTTTTCATCCAGGGCTTTTTGGAATGCGAGGAAATCCTCCTTTGACGGGACAAGGCTCGGTGCATAATCCGAGTTGGCGAAAACAACATCCACCTCGTCCAATTTGTCTATATCCTGATAATTGAGGTACATCACCTTGTAACCTCTTTCCTCAAGATACTGCTTATACGATGTTCCCGAAGCAGTCAGGTCCACAATCACTCCAATTGTTGGAGAAGGACGTAATTTCACCTTCAGGGAAACTTTTTGTTGATCTGTCACCTTCAGGCTAACATCCTGGCGTACATATCCATCTTTTTCAATCCTTGCTGTGTAATCTCCCGGCTCAACCTTGGAGATCACATATTGTCCCTGTAAATTTGTCACTGCTTCTCTTGGTTTTCCCAGGATGGTGATCTTCGCACCCTCTAGAGCATTTCCATCCTTAGAATCTTCTACTGTTCCGGAAATCATTCCGACATTCTCAGCCGGAGAAAGCCTAATCTCCTTCGGTTCACTATCCACTTCTGCTTTAGCCTTCAAGGTTTGAGCACTATACCCATAGGCACTGATTTCAATATCGTATTCTCCTGGAAGGATGGCGATCGTAAAGCCTCCATCCTCGCTGCTTGACTGAGTCTGGAACGGCTGTCCCTTTACCTTGATATCCGCCTTCAAAGGAATGCCCTGTTCATCGACAACCTTCCCGCTGATTACGGGATATTCGACATTGGCAGCCCATAATACCGAGTTGATCAGTAGCTGTTTTCCTTCCTCTGTGTAGTCTTTCGCTCCATGATAATAACCAAAACCGTGGCCGCTCATCAGCAATTCTGCACTTCTGGCCGTCCGTGGTTTATAAGCGATTCCTAGACCATGGGAGGCATCAGAACCTTCATGTTTGATTTCAGCCAGAGGATAACCGCTGTAGTCCTTGAAATATCCGATATAGCTGGCAGCCGGAGACAGGATTTCAAGCAATTCTCCATCTTTTGCTCCATTGAAGATAGGATGCTCTTCGAGAACTTTATATTGAGCAGCTTCTGTCGTTTTCCTTATTGTTTTCAGCTCTTTTGGATCATTCCTGTAACTCACAAGCTGCTTGATTCCGCCGCCCCAAACCGCATCACCGAAGATCAGGCTGGTCTGTGCTTTGTCGGCAGCAGCAAACATTTCATCGTTTATAGCTGATGAACTAGGATCATTGAAGAAAATAACATCAAACTCATTCATTTTTTCACTTAAGTCTGCAGGCTGTACATCCCTGACTTCAACTCCGATTTCTTTAAATAATGCCTTGAAGCTTTTCTCTGTTGAATAGTAGTCACCTACAACTCCAACAGATGGCATTGGATTGATTTTGATATCCAGATCCCCTGTATGACGTGCCACATCAATGCTTTGCTTATTGGTGATGTACCCATCCTTGCTGAAAGTAATTTCGAATACCTCTTCCGCTAATCCTGAGATTGTATATCGTCCATTCGCTGTGGTCTTTACTTGTTCTACTGTTTCTCCCGTCTGGTTCTTCACAGAAACAAGGACGTCGGAAAGCTCCATGCCAGATACTGAATCCTTGACAATGCCTTCCAGGACACCTTTTTCGGATTCACCAAGTGCGATTTGAACAGATGCTGGAGATCCATTGGCTACTGTGATCGTCTCTGACTTAGAGCCCAGCCCCTTCGAACGTACTTCCAGCTTAAAGGTTCCTTCATCATGGAAAAGGGCAAAGCTTCCGTTTTCGTCTGTTTTCGCTTTTACGCCAGTTTCCACTACTTCGATAGATGCTTCAATAGGTTGTCCTGTTGAATTGGTTATTGTACCAGTGACCATTCCATATTTCGTGTTGTACAGGTAGTCAATGCTATTGAACAGGATTTGCTGCTGTCCGCGCAGCCAGGCTTTCGATGATTCCCATGGAACTGTAGCATGACTTGACAACAATAAATGGGCACTGTTTTCAGAGACAGCATTATAAGCGACACCCGACCCGACAAAACCAAGATCGGTGCTTCCGATTTTTCCGATTGTCCTTCCTGAATACTGGTTGAACCAGGCAAAATCAGCGTTCTTTTCTAACACATTGATTCTGTCTCCTGCTTTGTATCCTTTGAAGATAGGATGTTCTGCTTCAACCTGGATTCTGATATCTCCAACATCATAATCATGGCCCAGCTCTTTAGGATTATTATAGAAGTCTTTTAAATGGTGAATGGATCCATAATTCCCCCCCCACTGGTCAGTGAAGATGATGCTGACATGATTCGCTTCTGCTTTTTCAACCAATTCTTTAAACTGTGCCTCTGTTGGCTTGATTCCATCTGAACCATAGCCTCCATTTAAGTAAACCACTTTATAACGGCCGATTTCCCCAGCCACGTCCCATTCCCGCTCTTCAGCTGTATACCCATTTACGTTCAGCAGAGTCGTGATTTCACCCTTGTAATCATTCAAAACCGCAATGTCAATTGGCTGCAATTCGAATGTCATATCCGTATTTTCACCGGCTTTAACCACTATTTCCTTGCTGCCTGACTTAAATCCATTCATAGAGATCGAAGCAATGAAGGTTCCTTCAAACACTTCTTCTTGTGAAAACACCCCTTTGCTGTCTGTTTTACCCTTTACTGGTGATTCTTTTAATTCAACCCCTGCTCCCTCGACAGGCCTGCCAGTCCGCTGGTCTTTTACCTGGATGGAGAATGAGCCTTTAGCAGCATCTTTAAGTTCATAGTCTTTTGTTAAAACATACCCGGAAGATAACTCAACTTGTTCAGTAATTTGTTTTTTGCCGTAAGATGAGATCCGGATCGTATAATCTCCTGGAGTCTGTTCTAATAGAAAAGCCCCATTTTTATCTGTTTCAATTGAATTTCCTGTTTCCGCAACAGTGACAGTACCCTGAATGGCATTTCCACTGGTATCTTTCAATGCACCTTTTACAGACGCTGGTGAATTGTAACTTTGAACACCGTTCTGGTAAGGCACGAATACTTGCCCTGGAAGAATCGGAATACCAGAAGTACTGTAAACCGGAAGGCTGAAATCCTTCAATCTTTCACCGGTATATACATCAAGGACAGAAAGGTTTCCGCTTGTGCCTGCAAAGAATAGAAGCCCATTAGCGGATACAGAACCATTGTTCAGCGTCGTTCCGACGGCACGGTTGTTCCAGAGTTCCTCACCAGTTTTCGCATCAAAAGCGCGCAATGCAAGCTGTACAGCTGAACCGATCACAACGATATCTTCATAGACAATTGGAGACCCTGCCTGAGTATCTCCGATTCCGCCTGCTTTCCACTTTTCTTCGCCCGTTTTCGCATCCAGGGCATACAGTGTGCCGCCTTCTGTATTGAAATTGGTACCTGCAACAAAAAGTGTTCCTTTATCGTATACCGGCTTCGATGCAACTCCTTCATTGACAAGCGTTTTGCTCCATACTTCACTTCCGTCTTCTACACTAAGACCTCTTAGTTTTTGATTATCATAGCTGCCGATAAATAACATCCCGTCGCCTGCGCTTGGACCGAAATAAGCAGGTGCGCCAAGTTCAACGCTCCATTTCTTTTCTCCTGTTTCAGCATTCAACGCGATCAGTTTTGCCTGTTCTCCAAGGTCCGATGCAACAAACAGTGTTCCGTCAATATATAAAGGAGATTCATAGACACCTATTGCACCTGTGTTTGCTGTCCAAATAATGCTGCCTGATTTTAAATCGAGGGCATAAATCTTTCCATCCTGTCCGCCTGAAAGGTAGACTTTGTCCCCTTCTATCGTTGGTGAAGACCTATTTGAACTTCCAATCTTCACTGTCCATAGCTCTTTTCCGGTTATAGTATCCACGGCAATAACTGATCCGCTGTCAGTGACCAGAATCAATTTGCCTTTGGCTGTTGCAGGAGTGGAAAATAAAATCTGTCCTTTCCCTGTTGTATCATAGTTCCATCCTTCAACAAGGGCATCCAGGTCTATGGCGTTTCCGGAGACAGCATTCCGGTGCATATTGCCGTTAGCCATACTCCATTCTTTATTTGTCTGTGAGGCGTTCGCTTTGACCTTCAGTTCAAGAGAGAGATTCTTGCTGACTTCGATTTCCTTTGCCTGGCCAGTTATTCCTTCGCCGGAAATCTGGAGAGCATATTTCCCAGCTGGCAGATTCTTGATTTCAAACTTGCCGCCTGCATCCGTTCGATAAGTGGATAGAGGAGTTCCTTTTACCCTTACAAAGGCATAAGGAATTGTTTCTCCTTCTTCATTTGATACACTTCCTTTTACACTAAAAGTATCAGCATTCTCCAATACCCAGTTCACAGATTCTGTTTCGCCCTTCTTCAGCTGTATGGTGGATTCCAAATCCTTATAGCCAAAGGAAGTGACCTTGACATGATGGCTGCCTTCCCTGATTTTGAACTTGAAACTCCCCTCTTTTCCAATGTCATAGGACAAACCTTCTTCCGCTATTTCAAGTTTTCCAGGTAATGGCTTTCCATCCTTGTCAGTAAGCTTTCCGGCAAGTTCCCCGGCAAAGGCTGTTTCGGTGACAGCCTGGTAAATATTGATGATTCCGCTCCCATAAGAATCATTGGGCAGAGTACCCATATGAGGTTCAACTCTGGCAGTCTGTTTAAGTGTTTCTTTTATCTGGTCCACTGTCAGGCCTGGATTCGCCTGCAATAAAAGCGCGATTGCCCCTGTGACATGCGGAGTGGCCATCGAGGTACCGCTGATCGTATTGTATTTTCCTTCATTTCGCTGTGATGGCCAGGCTGAATAGATCTTGTGGCCAGGAGCAGAGATATCCGGTTTGATAAGTCTCTGCTCATTTCCATTCTCATCCTTCCAAAAAACGGGACCCCGACTTGAAAAATAAGCTGTTTGATCATAAATATCTGTTGCACCTACAGCGAATGTTTCCGGAAAACTTCCCGGTGAACCAATTGTTTGTGAGCCAGGTCCATCGTTGCCAGCTGCAAAAGCTGGGAAAATCCCTGCTGAGACCCATGCTTTAACATCTTCATAAAATTCGAGATTATAAGTATTGGCATTTCCCCATGAATTGTTGACCACATCCGGAGCCTTTGAAGGGTCCCCGCCTGGAGCCATGAACCATTGGAATGCCTGATGGATGGCAGATAGGGTTGTCGAACCGCCGTCATTAAAGATTTTAGCGGCAATCCATTCAGCCTCAGGAGCTACACCAATCGGCTCTCCGGCCCCTCCTCCAACTGCAGTGCCCGCTACGTGGGTTCCATGGCCAAATCCATCATTCGGCGTTTTATACCCCTGACCCGACAAGTCAATCCAGGAGTATTGATGGCTGCCGTCCCGACCGCGATAATTTTGCTTAAGGGCTTCATGGTTTCCATCAACTCCCGAGTCCATGATCCCAACGACAATCCCTTCACCTTTCAACCCGTATTTTCCCCACACATTTGTGGCATGAATTTTTTCAAGTCCCCATTCAGGCAGTCGCGGAGGAGATTCTTCTACTGTCACCTCCGGAAGGCTTAAGGTTTCGTCAAGGGAAATTTCCGCAATATCCTCACGTTTCTTCAATTCATCCAAAGCTTCCTTTGTGACCGAAGCAGTGATTCCATTGATGATCCAGAGTGTCTCTTTCTTTTTGGCTTTTCCCTTTGTCTCCATTGCTGAAAGTGCCTGCTGTAATCCCTTTTGGGAATTGTCCGCTTTTTCTTTGAGATGGTCTTGAATTGATTTTATTTTTTCTGCACGACTTTTCTTTTCTTTTACCTGGGGATAAATCTTGTTAAGATCAGGTTGTTCCTTCATCCTGATGATGACATCAATTTCTTGCTTCTTCTCCAAGGCTTTAAGGAGAACTGCTTCCTTATCCTTTTCCTTTTCAGCCGCTGTTTGTTTATCACCTTTCAATGGTGGCGGTTCAATCCCCAGTCCATCTAACAGGTTCGTCAGCTCTTTATCATCGGCTGACGCAGTTTTGTTCTCTGTTGTTTTACTTGATTCATGTTCTTTTTCCCGTTCTTTTTCGAGTACGAGTTCTTCTTTTGAAAAACTAGCTGGTTTCTGTGTGGTTGCAATGGCTAGCTGTGATGAAAAGGTCGAAAATACCATGATGAAGGCCAGTATTACCGCTGAAAGCTTCCTTGCAGTCTTCTTCTTCGATAATCTTCCCAAGTTTCTTGCACCCCCTGAAAATTTGATTACCGAAGGAATACTGCAAAATATTGTAAAAACCTTTAATTATTTTGAATATTTATACTTTTCAGATTAAAATGATTAAAAAGCATTACTTCCCCGATGGAAAATATAGTAAATAAGTAATAGCCTGGGCAAAAATAAAAGACCATCTAATGGTCTCAATTGCGGTCAAAAGTCATTGGCGGGAATGACTTTAGCGTTGCAGGTCTTTTCATAAAATTCAATAGGCCCCGCTTGATCAATGATAATTTCTTTGTACCCCATCTTGCTCATTTCTTCCAGGCAAAAATGCAACAAGGACTCTCCAATACCCTCTGCTCTTTTGTTTTTTCCCACACCCATCGGTCCAAAAAATCCTGGCTTTTGAATATCAAAAGCTGCAAACCCTACGATCTCCTCCCCATCCTGGTCAAAGGCAACATATATGGATGATTTCTGCAGTGCTATGGCTTCCTGGATAGATTCCATCCATCTGGACCCAAATTCTTCATGGATGAATCGTATCAATTTTTCCCCATCCTGATTACTTAACATCTTGATATATTTGTATTTTCCTCCGGTAGAAGCGTACCCTTCCAAAGATAATATCATGTCCCTTGAACTGGTAGCTATATTCAAAAGAGAACTTGCCTGATCCCTGGTTAATAATCCTTCTATTTGCCCTGTCTTGATCAGTGCTTTCAGGACATGTCCCTCATTGAGAAAAATTTGGTTGTAGTTTTTCATATAGTTGACCGCTTGCCGGAGTACTAGTTTAGTTGATGGACAAACTGGCAGATTAAATGATTGGCAGAACTCATATGGCATGGTTTCTTCATGGGGAATTAAAGATTTCCTCACAAATGAAGGGTCAATTCCACTTTTCTGCTTTGCCTCCCATACCGGGAACGAACCATCATTCAGACAGCCAAGCAATAGATGACCCGGCAAAATGCATGGACTAAAAGAATCCTCTCGCTCTTTTTCCGCAATTTCCAAGACTTTATTCATTTGTTCAGTAAGTTTCAACTGCATTCTGCCTCCCCCTTCACCATTTTTATCGAGTGCTTAATTAATAAGAGAAGGTTATTAGATTTACGCACTTATTTTCAGGTTTTCATCTTTTCTTCTAAGCGTAGAGTAACTGTGTAATGCCATTCCTAGCATGACAAGCACTATACCTGCCCGGGATAAAGGAGATGGCAGCGGCATCGAAAGGATTAAATATTCACCAGCTAACGCAAAGAGCACCTCCATTGACTGGGTCGCTTCGACACCGGCAAGCTTGGACATATTCCCCCGCACTAAATCTGTTGCCCTGAAAAACAACACGGTAGCGATTACTCCTGAGGCAATGGCTACAAGGAGGGATTGCAGGCTTTGGCTCATGGACGGAGGTCCCTCCGTAACATAACCGAAAACAGCAAGACAGAGCCAGAATGGCAGGCTGGCCAGGGTCATGCCAAGCACTCGCTGATAGGCATCAAGACTTCCATTGGTAACATCCATCATTTTTCGATTGCCAAGTGGATAAGCAAAAGATGCAATCAATACTGGAATCACTCCAAGCAATACCATATGGAGAGGAATCTGCCGTGCATGCTCGATCTGCATCAACAGGATGCCCATTAAGATGACAACGGACATCCCAAGTCCTTTAAAAGGAATTTTCCCTCTGACAGCTACTAAACCATCGTTAGTCTGCTTTCTTTCATAAAACAGGGGACTGAGAAAAGCACCAGATATAATCGTGATTTGCCAAGTACCTGCAATCAGCCATCCAGGTGAATAGGCAGCCGCATATGTCAGTGGTGCATAAAACAGGACAAATCCAATAAAGCTCCATAAAAACCATGGAAATGGATTTTGTTTTATATGCTGGAGTAATGGTTTTAAGTTCTTCCTTGCGGCTACTATTGCCAGCAGGAACGGGACCATGAATATGTATCTTAATGAAGCACTCCAAATCCAGCTTCCACCTGATAATTCCATTGACTGATTAAGGACGAAGGTAAAAGCAAAAAAGAAGGCAGCTAGAACACCTAACAAAATTGGACCCATTTGTTCACTTCCCATTCTTGATTCGGAATCTTTTTCAATCTATCATACTATCTCAACCCAAGTTTTTCCACACGAAAAAACAGACACCTGGTATCCCAGGTGCCTCAAGTGCAAAGGTCTTAATGTTCATAGTTTATTTCATCCGGTTTTTCATAGGTTACATATGTTCCCGCAATAAAATCATGAATCGCTCTTTTATCCTGGCGCAATCCTACCATGAAGGCACTGACAATGACCCCAATCCCCAATGTCAAAAGATAAACAAGCCCCGCGACAACTGTACGCATCAGCATCGTACCAAAACCAAGCTTTTCGCCATTCACCTTCGCAATTCTTACTCCTACAATCTTCTTTCCAACGGTATACCCTGACCATATTACTGGCACTAGAACAGTGTATAGCAGGTTGATTGTGGAAGTAAATGCGTTATCTTCCGCGTTGCCTGTTATCAGGTAACTAATGAGTGAAAGTGGTACACCGATGATCAAACCATCCAAGATTGCTGCTCCTAGCCTCACCCAAAAACCTGCTGGTCTGCCCATAACATTCCCTCCTAGAAGTAAATGAATCCACTGTTTTTTACACATGAGAATGCATTGAGCGGATTCTTGTGGTCATACATATTAATACTTAATGCAAATATGGATTATTTATTCTTATTTGTTTGGCTCTGCCGGTCTAATTGCTTATTACCATCAGTCCATTCATGTTTTTCTTTTTTGGTACTGATCGATCAAATCATCAAGCCTTTTGAGCTGAAAGGTGTAGTCATAAATAGCTGAACCGATAATCGTAAGACGCAGTCTGTCATTTCGCTCCATTTCCTTATCCTCCATGATCGATTCAAGGAAATATCCGCTTTCCTGGACAATAGGATCTACATTAACTTCCTTGATCTTGCCAGAGTATTTCAGGAGAATCAGTTCATGGTATTGGATCAGTTCTTCAAGATGATCATCAAACTCGCTGGTCTCCTCCGACTGTGGCCGGATTTGAAAGAAATGGTCCTCCACGATATCAAGAAGTCTCAATCCGTGGTGAAGACAAGCAAGCATTTGCTTGAAAACTACCAGTTCCCTCACATCCAGAGATTTGACCTTTGATATTTTCTCTCTCTCTTCGTCGAGTATTTTATATAGTTCTTCCAATTTGGCAATATCTTTTCGCACTTGAACCCACTGTGTCTTAAATGTCTTTTCAGTAAGTTCATTGGATATTGCTGTCCTGATCAGCAATGACAATGTTTTAAAGCTGCTATCCATTTTTTCGGTGAAATTTTTATTGAAATTAGGCGGATAAACGGTGAGGTTCACGAGAAATGCCGATCCCATTCCTACAAGGACTATCAAAAACTTATTGGCGGCTGTAATGATACCTTCAAACTCCTGGGAACTCATCATGATCAAGACCGTAATAACTGTTAAGGATATTGAACTTTCCATTTTAAGCTTCAGACTAATGATGATGACAATCATTGTTACCAGGCCGATGACAACAGGGTTGTTTCCGAATAAGTATATGGAGGCCACTGCGATGATTGCACCGACTAAATTAGCCTGGAATTGCTCTAACACTTGTTTCCAGGAGCGATAAATCGACGGCTGGATCGTAAATGTCGCTGCAATGGCCGCAAAAACCGGCGGCTCTAATCCAATCCATTTTGTTATGTATAAGGCCAGGGCTACTGCGATTCCTGTTTTCAGCACTCTTGGACCTAAAGTAATCATGGAAAACCCACTTTCTTTTAAAAGAAAATTTATCTATTCTATCATTACCTTGATAGGCAGGATAGAAACTCATTGGGGCTAAACACTCTCTTAAATATCATGTTTTTAACAGACAAAGAGGTTATCCTTCCCTTTATCGGGAATAATATTCTAGCAGCTTTTTTAAAAGGTGGGAACAAGATGCTGAAATTAGAACGAAATCATGACCCCAGGAAAAATGCTGAATTGATCTCACGCATAACCGGGAAAAACTTATCGACGGATCAATTGATCAGTGAAACAAACCAATTATTCAGGGAAGCCAGCGAGGATTACAAACCTCTATTAATGGATTCGAATAAAAATCTATCATCCTTTTTCACTAATTTCCGGAATAGCGTGAGGAGAGTATTCCAGACTAAATCAGCCTTCGATGGTTCTGTTCATTATGACACGATCGTTGACGTAAATGGCAATGTCTTTCCGGAATGGATGGAAAAATTGAATGAAGAGTATAAACATCTGGTTAAAGAAATTAATCGGGAGGTTCATATTGAAGACTTCGGAGCGGTCGGAGATGGTATGACAGATAATACCGAAGCTTTCAGGATGGCCCTTGGACATGGGCATGTGAAAGTATATGTACCAGAAGGTATATTCATGGTGAAAGAAATAAAACTGCCATCCTATACAAGCCTTGTCGGCGCCGGAAAAGGAAAAACAGTCATCAAGCTTCACGACTCTGCCCCAAAAGGAAAGAGACTTGTAACGAATAAACATCACCGAACGGGAAACCGCAACATTTATGTAAGCGGAATGACACTGGATTGGAATGTTGAACGGCTCGGACATGTTGAAAAAACAAGCACGTGGGGAAATCATTCCAGCTGCCTGTTGTATGCAAATGTAAAATACGGCTGGGTAAAAGATGTCGAAGGTATCAACCCCGGGCTTCATTGCTTCGACATTTCGTCACCTCTATACAATTACTATGGAGATGGCTATCGGGCAAGGGGCGGAAGTGAATTTATCTGGTTGGACAATCTGACAGGCTTCGGTTTTGGCGATGATGGCATTACGACTCATCATAGCGATAACATTTTCATCTCAAATTGCCATATGAGTGATCCAAGCGGTAAAGCACATAAAAAAGGATTTTCGAACTCCAACGGAATAGAAATAGACGATGGTTCGAGAAATGTATGGCTATTGAACAACTCAACCACAAGATGCTTTGGCGGAGTTGAAATTAAGGCCCACCATACCTCTTCTGCCGCAAATAATGTTGTCATCATAGGCCATTTATCGGTGAACGATAATCGCTCCTATAATTTTCGGCATATCGGCCATCACAAGGAGAATGATCCTGAATCAAAAACTGCCATTAACATAACAGCAGCCAATATCATCTCCATCCATCCGGTTTACACCGAACTATATGCCTATTCAGCACCCAGGGCTATGGTTGTTTCTGCGTACAAAAACGTGGCCGTCAACCATTTCACTGCAATCGGTGATCCATCGTATGAATATAATGGCGAGCCTGTCTTAGCCGTCCAGTACAGAGCCCGAAATGTCATGTTGAAAAATATAGAACTACGGGGTTTTTCAACCGCTGGAGCCGACATTAAGGTTTTCGGAGGCAATAATCATGCTGACAATGTGAAAATCAGAAATGTGGTCACAACACATTCTGCACCAAAAGCAATAGAAATCGGGAAGGGCGTAACAAAATCTTCAGTTGAGAAGGTTTTTGCTGAGGCTGTTAATGGCAGGACAGTTGTACAAATAGCTGAAAATGAGGCCGTGATAAAGGATATTCAATCAAAAGGCTTCAGGCAAAATATCTCGGGCCACTCCGGTAATGAAATCACAGTTTGATGATGTGAAACAGAAAGAGGAAGCAGCACAACTGCTTCCTCCATTCAAGCGAGTACCCATTTATGAATTGCCTGAGCAACCCCGCTTTCTCGATTCGTACCTGTAACACCATCCGCAGCTTCCTTGACAACATCCTGGGCATTTCCCATCGCGATTCCCAATCCAGCCTCAGTGATCATCGCAATGTCATTCAGGCTGTCTCCAACTGCCATCACGTTTTCCATTGAAATCCCCAATAATTCGCAGACCTTCTGCAAGCCCTTGGCCTTATTGATTCCTAATGCGTTGACTTCAATATTTTTCAGACTGGAATTGCTTATTTCAAATAAACCTTTTTCTTTTAATTCTTTTAATACACTTTCCCTGATTTCATCCTCTTCAATATGGAAACCAAACTTGAGCCACTTTTGTGAAAACAGGTCCTCTGGCATGTTATTCCTCCAAACGTCTTCACTGCTTGTAGCCCAAAAACCAGTTTTATGCTTCCTGGATAGCTCATACATCCATTGGATATATTCTGTATCGACCGGATTAACTTCAACAAGCTCACCATTTGGTCCCCATATTTCTCCACCGTTAACAGTCACAAGATAGGAAGATAATTCGAGGGAGATTACATAATCCCGCGCTGTTTTGAGACTGCGTCCGGTACTGAGTACCACATTCAACCCTCGTTGTTCAGCTTCCTTGATCGCCTGTCTATTTTCATCTGTAACCTCATGGTTTTCATTGAGGAGAGTACCGTCCATATCTAGTGCAATTAATTTGATAGTTGATTCTTTTCTATTCAAATCGATCCTCCTAAAAAACATTAATTTTCGTTATTGATCCTATCAATTGCCTGTTTTACGGTCGCGAATGTATTGATTCTGGAGAAATCAACTCCGCCTTCCACAGCAGCCTGTGCAAGTTCAGGCCGCATCCCAGTGGCGAACGAGTCCACTCCCAACAAACGCAAGACATTATGAATATCAAAAATATGCTTGGCAATCGCTGCATCGATCGTGACGATTCCAGAAAAGTCAATGATTAACGATTGGACCTTTTGCTGTGCAACCTGTGGGATCGCCCTTTCCATGATCAATCTGGCACGGTCATGGTCCATTTTTCCGACTAAAGGCAAGACTGCTATATTTTCCTGGACCGGTACCACAGGGGCCGACAAGATATCCACCTCATCCTGGACTTCCTGCATCAGTTTCGCAGCTTTCCGTTCGAAGGCAAACACAGTTTCATTAATGCTGATATCAAGCATATTGTTTACTTTTTTATTGATCCATATTAAATCTTCAGTATCTACACCATGTTTGAGACTTATGCCTGCCATCTTATCAATAAACACCATTCTTGTTGGCGGATATCTGAGAAGGATGTCAGAAATTTGTCCCCCTCTAGCAGCTTCCCGCTCTCCATTGTCCTTGCTCCATTCAATCAATCCCTGTGGAGTGGTATCATCTGCATTCCTGATAGAGTCACCAAGAAACCCAAGGTATTCAGTGTAAACAATAATTGCCTGATCAATTTCCTTCTTTGGGATTTCGACACCAACCATTCCAATTATTGAATCTACCAATTCCTTTGCGATAGTTTCGGCATTCTGTTGTAATTCATTTGCCACCGCAGCTGTTGGATTCACAAAGGTCACTTCCCTTTTCTAATAATAATAAAAGTCTATCACTTACTATCAATAGGATACACTTTAAGCGAAAAATAATCTCTTTTTAAATTGCTAATTCATACATGTAATAGAAAATAATCGGGTCGGCCTAGTTAAATAGTAACAAATAAAATTCCGTTGTTTTCTAGTCCCGCATTTAATATTCTTTTGAAATTCGAGTCAATTCAAAAAACTCTTTCTCTGGTTTCATCCATTTTGTTCCCTTATCAGAAACAAAATAAATCCCTTCATCAAGGTCATAATAGACAGTAATAGTCAATCCACCAAACTCAATAGTGCTTTTCTCTCTATATAAATGTTGTTGACTTCCTGCATCTGGTGCTTCATTGATCATCTCTCCAATTTGGCTGATTATTTTCCTGTCAGTCATCTTGAAGCAATCCTCACTTCGGTCCGGCTGCTCATTTATACAGACCTCAGATACCTCAGATTCAACCCATTTCATGGCTTTTATTGGTACCCTTTTATCGTATGTGACTTCCGTTTGGTCCATATTCTTGAAATATGATCCGCTGATTGACAATACCCAATCAGTCCCTTTCTTTTCCCAGTTTGAGATAAAGCCGGCTCCATCTTCATTTGAATCCGGTGAGGCCTGCTGCATAATTAAACTCCACCCATTTTGCGGAAGCTCCTTCTCGTAAAACTCCATGACCTGCCGCCAATGATCACCATTTATTTTATAGACTGGGCTATCTGCTTCCAGCCCGCTATAGAGGGGAATATCCTCTGTGCGTTCAGGTATCAGCTCAAGCCCTTCGTATTTTTCTTTTTGGATTTGTTGAAAATAAAATAGTAAGGCAGCTAACAAAAGAACAAAAAAAATCAACCATGGCTTTCTTCCAACCTTCAAGGCAATCCCTCTTTGCTTTTTTCCTTTATAATAATGCAAAAGATGGTAGAATAGAATACTCAAAATTCATTGAAAAGAAAGTGAGGTGGAAGAGTGATGACAAAGAGTAGAGAAGGCAAGAATCGGATTGATATCAAACCTGGTTCAAAAGTAAATATAGTCCTTAAAGCAGACCAGAAAACAGGAAAACTCACTCAGGGCATCGTTAAAGATATCCTGACCAATTCGAACACACATCCACACGGAATCAAGGTTAGGCTGGAAGACGGTCAGGTTGGACGTGTAAAAGAAATCCTGGAATAAAGGATATTCCCTCCCCGTTACCGACCGCATAAAAAAAAGCATTAAAGGATGGCACCTTTAATGCTTAACTTCTTTTTTCTCTTACTTTATCAACGATCAAGTTATTCAATCGCGGTGCGAGCTGGAACAAGATTGTTCCGATAAAAGCAATCACCAGAATGTAGATACTTGCGAAAACCTTTAATTCACCTGTCGCCAGCGCAGCGATGATTACGGAAAACTCCCCTCGCTGAGTCAGGGATAACCCTGCTTTTAACGAATCACTTCTGGACAGCCCATACCATTGTCCTCCTATGAATCCAACAATTAATTTATGGAGCAATGACCACACTACGAGAACGACCAGCAGTCCTAAATAAGGAATATCGCTCGTCAATTGAATGTGAAGACCAAAATTCAGGAAAAAGAATGGAAGGAATATATTCCTTACTGGCAATGCTGCTTTTTCAACCTTGTCCTTTATTGTTAACTCAGAAAGCATCATACCAGCGAGGAAGGCACCGATTACCTCAGATAGCCCCAGCATTATGGCAACTCCTCCGTAGGTGAGGGCAATTCCGGCAATCAAAACGATGAATATGTCATCCTGGTTAATTTCTTTTAGAATTGATTCTGCCTTTTTAAAGACAACTTTTGCAAAAAACACGGCAATCCCGGCGAGAATGCCTATCTTCAATAAAATCATTAAAAAATCAGTAACCGTCAATCCTTTACCAGAGAGACCAATAAGTACTGTTACAAGGACGGGAGCTATCAAATCCTCAAAAACCAGAATCAAAAGCATAAACTCGGATTCTTTATTCTCAGTCCTGTTCTTGTCCTCCAGCAGTTTTGCCGTAATCGACGAACTGGTAGCATAGACAATACCCCCAACGATCAAGGATGATACCCAGTCCAGTCCAAACAGCACGCTGATCCCAGCAGTTACAAAAACCCCTAGCACCACATCCAGCAAGCCGCCCTTCCAAACCCTGGCACTGTTGGATATCAACCTGTTAACTGGGAATTTCATTCCTAGAATAAAAAACAACAGGACTAATCCAATCTCCCCTGCCACTTCAATTACTTTGGATTCTTTAATAACTAAGGATAAAACCAGTCCAAGTAAAATATATAATAATATATCTGGAATTTTGATCAACTTGATGCCAACCATGCCGATCAGAAAAAGCACCAATAAAAATATTCCAATGACTAAGGTCAAATTCAATACCAAACATCACCTTTTCGTTTTTTAAAAAGCATTTACCTTCCTATTTTCTACCCAAATCATTACATTTCAACACTGGAAAATTGAACTACTCACTGACACGATGAGAACTATTGAAGATTCACACATTAAATGTAACCATACTTTCAAACAGTACATTTATTTTTTTTATGATAAAATAAACTATATATTCTATTCGGTAGAAAGACTAAGGGGGAAGAAATGAACAGCAGTCAAGAAGCAGCTCTTGCACGGCAGCAGCACAAGGGTATTACTAAAACAAAACTAGCTAAAAGAATCTTTTTCATCATTTTGGGAGCCGTCCTGATGGGAGTAGGAATTGAGGAATTCCTCGTCCCCAACAGAATTTTGGACGGCGGAATTGTTGGCATTTCGATCATCCTCTCACATTTAACAGGCTGGCGCCTCGGCCTCTTTATCTTTGTATTGAACATTCCTTTCTTTTTCATTGGGTATAAACAAATTGGAAAAACATTCGCACTTTCTACCCTTCTGGGAATCACTATTTTGTCATTAACAACAAGCTTTCTTCATGAAGTGCCTGTTTTCACTGAAGATTTGCTACTGGCCACCGTATTCGGAGGAATCGTTCTCGGTGCTGGTGTAGGCATAGTCATCCGCTACGGCGGATCTCTGGATGGCACTGAGATTCTTGCAATACTGGCGAATCGCAGACTCCCATTTTCAGTCGGTGAAGTCATCATGTTTTTTAATATCTTCATTTTTGGAACCGCAGGATTTGTGTTTGGCTGGGATCGTGCGATGTATTCGATTCTTGCTTACTTCATCGCTTTTAAAACAATTGATATCGTGATTGCCGGGCTGGATGAATCAAAAGCAGCTTGGATCATCAGTGACCAGCATAAGGAAATCGGTGAAGCCATCCTTGCCCGGCTTGGCCGGGGTGTAACCTATTTAACTGGTGAAGGAGCATACACCGGGGATGACAAGAAAGTCATTTTCTGTGTCATTACCCGTCTGGAAGAAGCGAAACTAAAATCAATTGTCGAAGAGCTTGATGAAACTGCATTCCTTGCTGTAGGAAACATTGCTGAAGTACGCGGGGGAAGATTCAAGAAACGAAATATCCATTAGTGATTCTTTACACCGCATCAAAAAGCGAAGCCCAGAGCATATCTGGGCTTTTGGTTTATCCATCAATAAATTTGACAGCCTCATCATTCTTCCGCTGGTGCTGCATCAACAGCAATTTGATAGGCATCAAGTAAATTGGACTTTTCACCCTCACTTTCAAGGCCAACGAGAAATTGGTCTTCACCATGGTCCTCAACTTTCATTACCACAGTGTCATCTCCATCTCTCAACATCGCATAAGATTTTCCATTCATTTCAAATAATGCTTCTACTTCGAACTGTCTCTCATTTCCCCTATCATCCCTTACGGTTACCAGATCCCTGACTGAATCGTGATCCATAGCTGCACACCTCCAACATTTAATGATTTTATTTTCCCCTTCTCTCACAATTGATATAAATTTTCATTTTATTCGATTGTTTGGCAGAAAATAAAACATCTAAATCAAAATTATGAATGAATTTAAAATAAACTTTTAAATCCCATTCTTCATTTTCATCTATATAATATTTCTCACACACGTTATTTGGAGGTGCCCTTCTTGAAGACAGCTGGTATCATTCTTGGCTCAATCATCGTTTCATTCGCATTCAACCTATTCCTGATTCCCCATGGAGTCATGAGCAGCGGAATCAGTGGTCTTTCCATCATTTTATCGATGCTAACTTCCGTCAACACAGGTATTTACAATTTCCTGTTGAACTTTCCCCTGCTGGTTATTGGTTATTTGAAATTAGGAAGAAAATTTATTTTATACACAATCCTTTCCGTCATTACAATCTCCATTGCACTTTATGTTATACCCGTATTCAAACTAGCGGAAGATCCGATTCTTTCTTCCATTTTCGGAGGGGCAATCGTCGGTTTGGGAATTGGTATAATCTTTCGCTCGTCAGGTTCATCTGGCGGATTTGATATCATCGGCATGCTTCTTACCAGACGTAAAGACTTCCCGATGGGAACACTTTTGTTTGCAATGAATTCTATCGTCATTTTGCTATCAGGCTTCTTATTCAGCTGGGATGCGGCATTGAATACTCTTGTTTCCATTTTCGTACTGGGAAAAGTGATAGATAAAGTGCATACCTATCACGTGAAGCTTACTTTGATGATCATTACCAGAAAAGGCGAGGAAGTGAAGCAGCATTTGCTTAAAAATGTCTATCGCGGTGTGACGGTTGTCGACTCTGTTGGCGGATACTCCAATGAGAAAAGCAATGTCATCATTACGGTCATTTCCCGGTATGAACTTACCGAAGTCAAAACACTAATAGAAGAAATTGATCCAGAGGCGTTTGTGAATATAACAGAAACCCTGGAAGTAATGGGCCTTTTTCACCGAAAACAACACTAAACCCCAATCAAGAAGCCGGAAAATCCGCTTCTTGGTTGCCCTCTGAAAATTTACAGGAAAAATCATCTTGAAATTTTTCTGGATTCGTCATATAATAATTAAGTCGCTGAAATGCACAAACCAATATATCATGTCCCAGTAGCTCAGCAGGATAGAGCAACAGTTTCCTAAACTGTAGGTCGGGAGTTCGAATCTCTTCTGGGACGCTTAAAAACCTTGATCATGAATCAAGGTTTTTTTATTTGGTCAGATAATATTAATTTTTCAACTTTTCCGGTTTGCCTAGTCGCTTACACTCTATTTTCACTTTCTTTGATTTTATTTATTTTTTGTTATAAATAATGCTTAATCTTCCATATATTTTTTATCTTTTTAATCAAAGTTCGTTCTTTTGATAATGAGAACACATCAAATTTTTGACGAAGACCTTCCCCCAGAATATTAAAGGTTAAAATCGTATAAGTAATCGCTAAAGCCGGGAAAATGGGAATCCAGGGAGCTTTTATAATATCGCTCCTCGATTTTTCCAAAAGTGCCTGCCAATCATAGGTCGCTGAGGAAATTTCCAATACCCCTCCCTCAAGCATCAAAGTCTTTGAAGCTATGAAATATCCAAAGAGCGCAAGCTGGCCGATTAACAAAGTTACTCTGCTTAGGTCATTGCAGAAGTTAACGATCATGATTTGTGAAATATTTGGCAGATAATAGTTCAAAAATAATTTAAACGGACTGTTTCCTATAACAATTCCAGCTTTGACATATTCCTTTTCAGACAAATCATGCAAATCGTTTGAGAGAAGGGTACTCACTCTGCCAACTTCTATCAGTGCTAGTAGAAGAATGGACCAGTACATAGGCAGCATGGAGTCTGTTTCATTCTGCCAAATAGGTTTTGACAGCACCAAAATAATGATTGCTGAAAAAACGGCTGGCACGCTGCTGAATAATGAATTCCAGCCATTCGAAATGATATTTGCTAAGCCACGTTTTGGTGAAGAAAGGATCGCTAACGGAAGGGCAATCAAATACCTAAGAAAAGTAATTAAAAATATGTAACGCAATGTGTCTTTAGTCCCGATGATAAGCAGGCTTAACATATCCCTGCCGTCACTGTCAGTACCAAGTGGATCTTCAAATGATGGAGGGAATGGTGCCCTTGCCATCGCTCCACCCTCGTAAAACCTCATGCGGCTGTCAGCAGGACTTGGATTCACAAATGAAAACTCTTCACCAAACAACGCTAGAAACACAAGCAATCCCAGCATCAACAATCCCAGCAAAAAAGACCAATTCTTTTTCATCACTAACCCCCTGCTTTCTCTCTATAACTAAGGCTCAATAAAAACAATTTTTATATTTTGGGTGTGATATTTATGAGCACAAACAGAAGACAGATAAAGATTAATATAAAAAGATACCTGATTCCCGTCATCATGATTTTAGCGATTGGACTAAACTTTTCAGCAATGTATTTATGCTGCAGCAGGATACTTAGCAATTGGGATAAGAACAAAACCAGCATAAAGCATATGGAAAACTCGACAGCCAGGCCCATCTCATTATGTTTGGGATCGTTACTGCGCTGAATTGCATATAATAATCTCCATGCCGCTCCTTTATAATCCAGCAGCCACTCGACCATCAATAAGTTCGACAGGATATATGTCATGACCGAGGGAATATGCTGGGTAATTGTTAACATACATTTTTTCAAGATGTGTTTCTTAATCACAGCCTTTTCCGGAAACCCCATTGCCCTTGCCGTTCGAATATACATGGCGCCATCCTCATTTGATAATGCTGCAGAAGTTACTCTCGCAAGATACATTAGCGGGTACAATGCGACCAATACTGAAGGAAGAAGAAAATTGTACCATTCCTCACCCCCGAACCAGTCGATGAACCTAAAATGGTACAGGACGATCCATTGCAGGGATAAGATGAGAAAGAAATCCGGCAATGAAGTTACAAACGACGTTAGACCATGGCCGAGGCCAGTCAGTACATTTTTTTTGCGATAATCAAAGATTCCTTTTGCAATCCCAAAGGGTACCGCTAATACAAACGCTGTGATAATGATGGGCATACTCTTGAACAAATATGTATCAACTGCAGCTTCAAATTGTTCACCAGTCCTTGTTGTGCCTAAAGATCCCTCCGAAACAGCCAAGAGGAACAAGTCATGCATCTTTTTGACTATTTCTTCAATTGGAAACAGGGACTGCATCTTCCCAAAGAAATAGGTGATACTCCCTGCTCCAAAGTAAAAGCCGATCCCGAGAAAGATTACGGTCAAATAAAGAATCGTAAGTAAATCTCTTCCAATATATTCCTTTTTATACATCTTACGTTCCCTCCCAACCTTCCATAATTCAGGTTATGAAAAAGAGATAAGGAGAATGTATCTATTTCTTGCAAAAATTTATTTTTGTGCTTATCATTTAAACTTTCTTTCTAAAATTTTGTTTCAAAGAAATACTAGTTTTTGATAAGTATATGGAACTAAAGCCTATTAAAATCGTCTATATAAGTGGTTAGATAAAAGCTAACGATTGAATGGGGATTAAAATGAACTGTTTGTGGTATTTATACACCATGAGCAATTCAGCAAGGGGGATACGACATGAAAAATAAAAAGAAAGATTTGCCTTATCTATTACTTTTACTGGTCATGCCAGTATTGGGCATGATTTACAAATTAATAAATAACAATCCCAGGGAGGCAGTAATCCTTTCAACTGACTTGGACAAAATGATTCCCTTCCTTCCGATTTTTATCATACCCTATATCATATGGTACGGTTTTATTTTAGGCTATTTGGTTTATTTTTGGTTTAAGGATACACGTGTTTATATAAAGACATTGACTTTGATTGTCGTGGGAGAATTAATCTGTTTCCTGATCTATTTCTTCTTTCAAACAACCGTCCCCAGACCAGGATTGGCAGGAGATGGAATCCTTATCGACCTCGTCGGAATGATCTATAGCCATGACCAACCCTTCAATGCTTTCCCTAGTATCCATGTGTTGACTACATTCACGATCATTCTTGGCAGTCTACACATTCAAAACAAGCATATCATCCACAGGATTTTCATACCTTTAATGGGATCATTGATCATCATCTCGACGCTTTTCGTAAAACAGCACTATATCCTTGATATGTTTGGCTCCATGTTCTTGACTTCTTTCATCTACGGCATTGTTTTTGATGTATTGGAGTTCAAAGTGGCTAAAGGATCGGAAACAGTTTACGTAAAAGAGTAAAAAAACAGCAAGGCCACAAAAGAGCTGGAAAACACAGCCCTTTGTGGCCTTCTTTATTAATCTGAATCTTCGTCACTTCTAACGTCGGGTCTGACAGGGTATAATTCTTCGGATGCCTCTGTTTGGAATCGGTAATTTGCAGCGTTATATTGTTCTCCCTCTTCAAAAACACTCCTTGATACGTATTTATGAAAAAAGTACTCAGTTACAGCAATTCCGGCGGCAGCAAATAGCGATGGAAGCAGTAAGCTCTCTCCATAGGTCAAGCTTTCTCCTACAATCCAAATGATCATAAAGGCAAGTCCAAAATCTGCTAAAGTTGAAATCGTATTATTTGTCTTTGGCAAAAGGAATAGATCCCCTATTACATATGAAGCTATACTAAGGACCAGGGAAATCAATAGTACATTAGTAAATGACATATCATACATCATACCAAGGATGACATACAGCAGCGCCAGGCTGACGAAGAACTTTATCCCTATAGCTCTAAGGTGTTCCAAATCCATCTCCTCCTGTGTTTAAGATTAATCTTATTTTGCTCGATTTGCTTTATTCCATACTTTTTTCTGCAAAACAACGGAGATCAAACCAATTAAGAAAACAACAATAATGCTGATAAAGAAACCCATTCGTATGGTCTTCTCAGCCAGAGTACCTGTAACTGCAGCCAGAATAAGGACTATGCCGAATATGGAGAGTGTTTTCCCCCATACCTTTAATTCAACTAATTTAAGTCCTGACAGAATAATGAAAGCCCAGTTGAATAAAATCAGGATACCTGCGGCAGTAGTAATATACTCATAAATTTTTCCAGGAAGCAGCAACGCGGTAATAATGGAAGCAATCAGTCCTACTACTGCGAGTCCCAGGGAAGGAAGCGGCAATTGTTTCCACTTTTCGATTTTCCTGGAGAAAATCTTCGGAGCATCGCCATCATCAGCCAGTGTAACGAGCAAGGTTGTCACTCCAAATAAAGAAGCTGTCATGGTCGAAAAACCTGCAAGAATGATTGCCGCATTGAACACATGCGGAAAGAATTGAAGCTTGTATTGACCGAAGGCAGTTACAAATGGACTTTCCTTATCGTTAAAAGCTCCGTGTGCAGCCAGAATGACTGCAAGGCCCAATGAAAGCACATACACAATGACCAGTAAAATGAGCATGATCACACCCGCTTTTGGGGCATCTTCTTTCTTCTTCAATCTTGTCGCCATCAATCCGATTACCTCAATTCCTCCATATGCGTAAAAAGCGTAAATCAGTGATGACCAAAAGCCTTTAAGTCCACCAGGAAAGAGTTCTTGTACTGAGTTTGGTGTATGCACTTTATGCGTTTGAAGATTGAACAATCCGAATAGAGCCGCAACGGCAATAAGTATAAACATAATGATGGCTGCCGTTTTAATAATTGCCAGCAAATCCTCGACCTTATCAAAGCCTTTATTTCCAGTTAAGACAACGCCGATTGAGAGAACTGCATAACCAGTTGCAAAAATCCATAGAGGGATATCAGGAAACCAGAATTGGGACAAAATCGAAAGAGCAGTTAGCTGGCTTCCCATGATCAGGATATTGGAACTCCAATAATTCCAGCCGCAGCTGAAACCAGCCCATTTTCCGTAAGCCTTATTGGCATAATAGCAAAAAGAACCATCCTGTGGGTCTTCCGCAGTCATTTTTGCCAATAAATTATAGACCAGGTAAGTACCAATTGCCGCAAGGATAAATGAGAAAACGATGGAAGGCCCGGTGATTTTTATTCCAATGGCCGACCCCAGGAAAAAACCTGTACCGATTGTACATCCCACACCGATAAGGGACAATTGCCACCACTTCAGATCTCCTTCATTTGATTGATCCCCGCCTTTCGATTTAACAGACGGCAGAAAAAAGTCCATTCCCTTCTCCCCTTTCTCGATAAGTATTATCTTTCGAGAATCGACCCGATATTATGTATTAAGTGTTAAGTCAAAAAAAAAGCCGATTCCTTAAGGAACGACTTTTTTTGTGTTAATTTTTGCTTTTATCATTTTCCGAGTCCTTGCTCAATCCAGTCATCGTGCGATACAACTGTGTATACATGCTGCCTTGCACAATATTTTCCAGAAAGAATTCACCAACTAGCTCTTTATACTCCTCATCTTCAAACATTTTCTTATTTTGAAGCTCCATTTCTGCCAACCCTTCATAGGTGGAAACCAACACATAGGTATGGTCTTCTCCTGATATAGGGGACAAGAGCTCAACCCTATGGTCATACTGTTCGTTTCGGAAATTTTGAATCAAGCGCAGATTCTTGATCCCCTCCGGGAACTTATCTTGTTTCAATTCAAATGTTTGAATAACAATGACTGACATATCCTATCCCCCTGTAAAATGGTCGATAGGTTTAGATTTTTCCAAAGCAAGAAAATCTATTCATACCTAGTCAGGAGGTTTAATGATTAAGAGCACCCTGTTATACTTCCCTTCTCAAAGCCTTAAGCACATCTACTTTTGTAGCTCTCTGTGCCGGACGCAAACCAGACAGGATTGTGACCAGGTAGCAAATAATGAAGCTAATTATTGGCAAAGTATAGGGAATATGGCTAAATATTAAGCCCTCAGGCGGTTCTTCGCCAAATGCCTGTCTGATAATGATTGGAAGCCCAAAATTAACCATTAAACTGATAGCGTAGGCGACAAGCGTTCCAATCGCTGCTCCAATCAAGCCGATATAGCTGCTTTCCAGGAGAAAGATTTTTTTGATGGTCTTTGGATTGGCACCAATCGCTTTCATGATCCCAATATCCGGGGCCCTTTCAGTAACGGCCATGGTCATTGTATTATAAATTCCTATCGAGGCAATGATGATGGCGATCGTTCCGATGAAAATAAGGCCAGCCTTCACGATCGTGAACATTACATTCACATCCTTCAATTCATTAATGACTGAATAGGATGGATAATTGTTTTCTTCTAGCTTAACGGTAATATCTTTAACTGCTTCCATATCTTTAGCGTATATTTTAACCTCGTCATATTGGTCAGCCGGTATGTCTGGCTGCTCCATGTCCGGGTTGTTCGGGTCCTTCATCATTCCACGTGGCGTTCCTGTAAACTCCTCAACCTGCTTCAATACTCCATTGGAAACAAACACAACATTATCATAGACCCATTCCTTCGTGGGCTTTTTACGGATTCCTGCAATGGTAACTTCCAGTTTCTCCTTTATTTCTTTGCCATTTTCAAACTTAATGACATTCATGCTGATTTTCTTGCCGACCAGTTCGCCTTTGTATTTGTATTCTTCTTTAATCTGTCCTTTTTCATTATATACGTCTTCTGTTGCATCTCCATTAGGTCGCAAATCTTCAACAAAATGGTAGCCAACAAGCACTTCATGATCCGATTTTGGCAGACGCCCTTCTGACAATTCTAGCCCTGAATTCATTTCAGAAGGCATATCGGCAACCACAGCCCGCGCATAGGTCTGGTGTTCACCAACTTCAAATTGATAATCCTGGAGATTTTTCCGTCTGGTAACAGCTTTAACATCCTTAATTTTCTCGAAAAAAGCGACATCTTTTTCGCCCAGCTGTTTAAACCCATTTTGAGGGTCCTCTTTCCCGGGAACTTCAATCTCTGTCACAATCCTTCTTTCCAGAGTTTCTTTCACGATCGATTTATGAAGCCCGAACCCTACAGAAGCAAGTACAATCAGGAAAGCAACACTCATCGCAGTGGCAAGAATGGTCATGAACAGCCTTGTCCTGTTCTTTTTCATGTTTTGCCTGACAAAACGGAATTGGTCTTTAAGCCTCATTTGCCATTACCTCCTCAACAACTCTTCCATCCTTTAATTCAATCGTTCGGTGTCCAATTTTTGCAACCTTGTCATCATGAGTAATTATCAAAAAAGTGATGCCAAGTTCCTTATTCAACTTTTTGATAAACCTAAGCAAATCCTCTTCGGTTTCCGAATCCAGACTGCCAGTCGGTTCATCCGCTAGAATAATCGGCGGATTGACTATCAGGGCGCGGGCAATACTCACTCTTTGCTGTTGACCACCTGATAGTTCTCCGGGGTAATGATCCTGATAGTCTGCCAATCCAACCATATCCAGAATTTCACTTGTCCGAAGTTTTCTTTCTTGCTCTTTCACACCTTTTAAAATCAATGGCAGCTCAATATTTTGATATGCAGTCATACTTGTAATCAACTGAAAGCTTTGGAAGATGAAACCGAGATGCTGGATCCGGAAATCTGCAAACTTCGCCTCAGACAATGTCGATGTCTTGATTCCATTAATGGCTATTTCCCCATGTTTCGGTCGGATGAAGCCACTGACTAGATTAAGCAGTGTTGATTTTCCCGAACCGCTTCTGCCAACAATGGTGACGATTTCCCCTTTCCTAACTTGCAATGAAACATCCTTTAAAACAGGGATGACTGTCTTCCTCCCTTTTTTACCAATTTCGAATTCATGACTCAAACGGTTTATTAAAATCATACTCATACTCCTCATACATTTTTTTGAATATTAAGCATTATCTACCAGTATGAAAGGTGAAAAAAAATAGGCGATTACTTTCATCGCCTAAATCCTTTATCAGGCTGGATATTTCTCTAACATGACTTTTTTCAATTGTTTCCTGGCTCTATGCAGCCTTGTTTTGACCGTTCCTGATTTAATGTTCAACTTACTGGCAATCTCATTTTCCTTTAAGCCATACTGAATTTTGAGTACAAGCACCTGCTGATATTCTTGTGTCAAAAGATATAGAAGATGCTGAATTTGCTCCTTGAACAGAAGTATTTCCACTTCCTTCTCTAGAGATTGTTCAACGTCGTGGTCGCTAAAAATCTGCTCCATGATGCTTTGGTCTGAAGGAAGCCATCTTCTCCGCTTTTCTGCTCGTAAATAATCAATTGCTGTCCTGGCAGCTATTGCCGCAAGCCATGAACCGATCTTATACTCGTCAACAATGGTATCGGCTTTTTTATATGCTTTTATAAAAGTTTCCTGGACCACGTCTTCAGCTAAATGTCGATCTTTAGTAATCCTGAAAGCGATTTGCTGAAGCTTTTTGCCATGTATCCTATAGAGTTCGTCAAAATCAATATAAGCCATATCGATCCCCCCTTGCCCAGAAGCTGAATCTCATTTCAACTTCAACCTTTCCTGTCTCTATTTGTTTATTTTTTAGGCCCTGTTAAACAAGGCTGTTCTTTTTGATTTCAGGCGCATCACTTTCCGCTGCAATATCTCCATTGCCGTTTTTAAAGCGCCCTATTTAAAGTACTGCTCAATAAACGGTGGAACATTTTTACTGCTGAATGTCCGGATTTCTTTGTGGTTTCCTGTCTTGTAGACAAAAACAGCGGTATAAGGTTCCTCATTAAACCAGCCATACCCTGCTTTTTCGATTGCAGTACGCAAATGGTCCTCATCCGTTAATTTCAGCGTATTTCCATCCTTCAATATTTGATTCAATAATTCTTCTTCTGGATATTCTTTGAATTGATCTGCTTTTATGGATTCATTTGTCACGACAATATAGTCCAAATCCTTTGGAGTCACCATGGCTTCCTCAAGCATGCCGTTTGCCTCCAGCCAGGTGATGAAGCTTGAATAAGACTGTTTTAGTTCTAAATTTTCATAGTTATTGATGCCGGACATGATTTCAATCAATGACATATTCCCGACTGGATAGGAGTCCAGAGCATATGGTTCCCGCTCAATTTCTTTCCTAAGGATTGATATGGCCTGTTTAATTTTCTCTTTGTCGGTAATTGTCAACGGAACGTCGGTAATTTTCTTGTTAATCCTGATGGAAGTAATGTCTTCAATTTTTATTTTGAAAACTGGATTATGAGCATGCTTATACTCGATTGATTCATAAATCTTTTTTAATTGTGGTACATAATCGTTCGGATCGATTGTGTACTGGCGGACCAATTTGTCTCCGTTTTCTAATTCATAGATAAAAAGAGAATATTCCTGTGATTTCATTCCCTGTTCATTTGTTTGTTCATTTTGAATGATACTTTTATGAAACTCCCTTACAGCCTCTATGTTTTCTCGCTGAAACATTGGTTTTGGAGCATAAGGGTCATTCGGATCGGAATAAACATTGTTCGCATAGATGACACTTTTGATGTCATCAAGTGCAGGCACCTTTTTCTCATAAGGAGCAAATGCTTGCGTGATCATGATCAAGATTGCCAATACAACGGCATAGGACACCAGACCCCTTCCCCTGCCAAATACCCTCCATGTTTTCTGCAGAACCATCTCGGCAGTGAAATAACCGATTGTCCCCCCGGCAGCATAACCGAAGATCAGCCAGGCGAATTCATTTTGCATGGCATCGAAATACATACCGCCCAGGAGCGTCATGCAAAACGCAACTCCAAACTTAAAGACCTTTTTTAGGCCATTAAAAGCAATGGCTTCTGACGCTGATTCTATATTTCTCTTTTTATAGATTAATAGAGACAATATGTAGGCTGCTATCACTATGACTATATAAAGGAGTACTGCCTGAGCAGATATCGATTTACTCTCAAGCAAGGCTAGGTGAGAAATCGGTGAAAGATATTCAATATTCCTGATTTGAAAATAATCACTAGGAAAACCATATAACAACAGACCAAGATTATAGATTGCCAGCAAAGTAAAGCCTGCCGGGAACAGCAGCATGATATAGGTTAAAACTCCCTGGACCACCGATATCCCAGTAACCATTGCCATCAATACTCCGGATAGGAAAAATACAGCATTATATAAAATGACGATTCCGGTCCAACTGAGAATGTCACCAAGCTGAAAATATAAATCCAACCCTAATGCACCGTGGATGATAACCGTAATCAAAGCAATCAATACGACTGGGATAATCAGAAATACAAACCCTGTCAGTGTATAAAAATGGAAAATATTTTCCCGTTTCAAAGGCAAACTATGCATTAAATCAGCTGCCTGTTTAACATGCAGGAAACGGTAAAGAAAGATTGCCATCACCACAGGTACGGTGATGATCATGACTAACTGTATCGCAAACTCGAAGTCAAATAATCCTTCTGCAGGTGTAAAATAACGGTAGTCATCACCGGAATAGTGCATCATGATCCTTAATGGTATGGCGAAAAATAACGCAAGAAAATAGATGACGGATATCCAGCCGATATTCCTTCCAACCTGGAGGATCATTTCCTTATTAAACAATGATATTTTTGATGGCATAACCGATATCCCCCATCTCATAAATGAAGATTTCTTCTAAGGTCAATGGAAGCAAGTCGAAGATGACAGGGTGAGATTGATTGAAGACCTTTACGATTTCTTCTTCTTTCCCCCGGATGATACATACCATTACGCTTCCTCTTTTTTCGCAATGGAGCATTGTCAGGCGTTGTTCGAGATATTCCGGTGCTTCTCCCTTATAGGCAACCTGTACTTTATGAATATCAGACTTAAGATCATCAAGGTCTTTTTCCAAAAGCAGTGAGCCTTGATGCAAAATTCCAATATGGTCACAGATGTCCTCGATTTCACGCAGATTATGGGAAGAAATCAAAATGGTCATTTCCCGATCTGCCACATCCTGAATCAATAGGTTTTTAACTTTTTTCCTTGCCACTGGATCGAGCCCATCCATTGGTTCATCAAGAATCAAAACTTCTGGCATCGCGGATAATGCAAGCCAGAATGCTGCCTGCCGTTGAATTCCTTTTGAAAAAGTGTGCAATTTCTTTTTCATGTTGAAATCAAAGACTTGAGCTAATTTTAAAAATCTTGCTTCATTCCAGGATGGAAAAATACTTTTATAAAAATTCGCCATCTGCCTTACCGTGTATTGAGGAAAAAAATAAGGCTGATCGGATATGTAAAAAACTTTTTGCTTTAATGCCTGGTTTTCATATATGGCATTTCCTTCAAGCAACACTTTCCCCGAATCCTGTCTGTAAATCCCGGCAAGCAATTTAATGATGGTCGTCTTACCTGCTCCATTGGAACCGATTAAACCATAAATTGAACCTTTATTGATTGTCATATTGACGTTTTTTACAGCTTCTTGTTTTTCAAATGCTTTATTGATTGCGATCATTTGAATCATCCTGTCCGTGTCCCCCTTTCATAGCTTCCAGGCTTTTGACCATTTCATGGAGTTCCTCTGCAGATACGCCAAGGTATAATGCCTCATGCAGGAGTTTTTCCAAGTCCTGCTTCACCTGCAGAATCTTATCGACATCTTTCCCAGTCTCCATGGGCTTAACGAAACTCCCCTTGCCTTTTAAAGAATAAATGAACCCCTGTGTTTCCAGTTCTCTATATGCCTTCTGGATTGTATTCGGATTTATAGTCAACTGCTGTGCCATCTGTCGTACGGAAGGCAATTGTTCATCAGGTTTGAGCACTTCATTGATGATCAACTCTTTCATCTTATCCACCAGCTGTTCGTATATCGGTTTTCGGCTTCTCAGGTCAAGCTCAAACATAATGACCCCCTATCTGTACTAAGTGTACTATTATTATTAATACAGTTAAATTATATGCCAGCCTCTTCCAAAAAGATAGGGGGAATTTTCTTAATAAATTCTTAAGAAAAATTAAGAAATGCGAGCATGCTGATTTCAATTTAAAATTTCCTCTCAGTGTAATATTACACAATTATTAACATTAAACTCAATAGTTATGATGGAAATTTTCGGAATCTCTCTCTTCTGCAAAAAAAAACACCCTAGCATTCAGCTAGAGTGAAAATGAATAGTGTATAAATTTTTCTTTGTCTATGTGGTCTTTTGTAAATAAACATCTCTCTAATACTTTTTGTGAAGGCATGTTGTCTAATGTTGTTTTTGCTTGCAATTCAGTTACTCCCATTAACGCGGCTTCTGACTTCAGCTTTTCGAGTGCATTGACTGCAACTCCTCTGCCAGTGAATTGATTGCCTACTCGATAACCGACATGACCTATTCTGGTTTCCCAATCAATATCAACGAGATTCATCCTTCCAATGATTTTACCACTTTCGTTCTTTATTGCATAAAACAGAGACGTTTTATTTCTCTGCTCTTCCATAAGAGCTTCGAATATATGGATGAATTCTTCATATACGAAATATGAATCAGGTCTTGCCGGAACAGACTTCTCGAAAAACTCTTTGTTTTCTTTCTCAAAATCGAATAACGCCTTTGCATCAACCATTGATAATAACGACAAAATAATATTCATGATTTCACCCTTTCGATCCTACTTTTCCTCAAACTTCGGGCACTATCCCGCGCGGTACAATATAAAAAACCAGATGTGATGAATGTATTTCGACAAAATTTAATAATAATCCTTTTCGTTTTTCCAAAAAACACCATCAATCCCAAAATACATGAAACGTAATTTGTTTATCCATAATATTACGGGAGGTGAATTTCTATGAAATGGTTGCTGGCAATAGGAATTATATTATCGAGCAGTACTACGGACAGCCATGATGATATCTCAATTATCTGGGAAGATGAGCCGGTTGCAGAAGTACATCGAACGGATTTTTCCATTCCGTGGTTCGGATTCCCCATCCTTAACCATACATTGCTTGACACATTGAATAAGCAACTTTCCAATCAAATTAAAAAAGAACCGAAGAATGCAGGACTTGATGATTATGGAAATATCATTCCTGAAAAGGTTGGATACATTCTTGACGAAAAAAAATTCAAAGAAAGATTCGCTGAAAGTTTTTTCGATCACGGGCCCACGCGAATCCTTGTCCCGACACTTAGCGTGTACCCCAAGGTCGATAGTGAAATAATCTCCAACATCCGGACAAAACTAATTGGCCATTACATAACCTATTTCAACAGTGCCAATAAAGAGAGAACCCATAATATCTCCCTTGCTGCAGAAGCAATCAATAATCATGTCGTGTTTCCTGGCGAAATATTTTCTTTTAATAAAGTTGTCGGAAAAAGAACAGCTTCCCGTGGTTACCAGCCCGCACCGATCATTGTGAGAGGAGAACTATCGGAAGGGATCGGCGGAGGCATATGCCAAGTGTCTTCAACCCTTTTCAATGCTGCAGACCGCTCAGGTTTAAAAATTCTCGAACGATACTCACACAGTAAGCAGGTCCCTTATGTCCCTCCTGGGAGAGACGCAACTGTCAGCTGGTATGGCCCGGACTTTACATTTAAAAACAAACATAACCAGCCAATCTTGATCAGAGCAAAAACCTATCCTGGAAAAATGGTCGTCTTAATTTATTCATCCGAGGAAATCAATGTAGAAAAACGTAAAGTGCCGAGTACGGATAGTAATGCCATCATTCTTGAAGAACCATTATAAGTGTCAAAAGGAATCCTATTCAATTAAGGATTCCTTTTATTTTACAGGAAAACCTTTACATTAGAGTAAATAATTCCGTAAACTAATGGTAATAGATGGTTTCAACCTAGCCCAAACTTATTATGTGAATATCAGTTCTTCCTGCCCATACATCAAAGCCAAGGATTTAATCAAAACGTTTGAAGATCTGCAAATCTCAAGAAACTAGTTTTATAGAAATATAATTGCATAGGATGTGAGAAATTTGCCTAAAAAAAAGAATACAACACCCATTCGAGTCAATGTTTTGTTCTTTTCTGTTTTTCTCCTTTTTTCACTGCTGGTCCTGCGTCTCGGGATTGTTCAGATTGTACATGGTGAGGACTATAAACGGGAAATCAACCGGAAAGAAGATGTTACCGTCAATAACCCCGTGCCGCGAGGAAGAATGCTGGACAGAAATCTGAAGCTCATTGTGGACAATAAACCTCTGAATGCTATTACATATACCAATGAAGGTGCCTCCCAGGAGGAAATGCTCGATGTAGCAGCAAAGCTTGCCAAAATCATCGACAAAGATACTGATAAAGTCCGTGAAAGAGATATGAAGGATTTCTGGATGCTAAAACATCCGGAGGAAGCACAAGATCTGATAACGGAAAAAGAAATGGAGCTGTTCAGAAATAAAAAGCTGAAAAATAAGGATTTATATAAGCTCCAAATAGAAAGGATCACAGAAAAGCAACTTAAACAATTATCAGAACAGGATATTGAAGAGCTGGCCATTTTTAGGATCATGAACAGCGGTTATAAGTTCGTTCCGCAAATCATTAAAAATAAAGATGTCTCACAAGATGAATTTGCGATGGTCAACGAAAACCTGGCTCTCCTTCCAGGCGTCAACGCCACAACAGACTGGGACCGGGAGTATAAATATGAAGACACCTTCAAACCTGTACTAGGCAAAGTTACGACGAGCAGTGAAGGACTGCCAGCTGACAGGATTGATTATTTCATTTCAAGAGGATATACCCGAAATGACAGGGTAGGAAAAAGCTATCTGGAACAAGAATATGAAGATGTTTTGCAAGGCCAAAAAGAGCGGGTAATAAATATTACCGATAAAGCAGGCGCTCTGTTGGAAAAAGAATTAATCTCAGAAGGCCAGCGCGGGAAAGATTTAATTCTAAGTATAGACATGGACCTGCAAGTTGCTGTTGAAGAAATCATCGAAATGGAATTATGGGCTGCCAAGAGGTCACCAGGAACAGGACTGCTGGACAGCGCTTATGTCGTACTGATGGATCCCAATACTGGTGAAGTATTGACCATGGCCGGAAAAAAGATCGTAAAAGATAAAAAAACGAAAGAAATGCGAATGGAAGATGACGCATTAGGTAATATCATCAACACGTATAATGTTGGATCCGTCGTCAAGGGAGCGACCGTACTGACTGGTTATAAAACAGGTGCAATCCGTCCTGGAACCCCATTCGATGATCGGGCTTTGGACATTAAAGGTACACCGATAAAGAAATCGTACAGTTATTTAGGTGTCCTGAATGATATCGAAGCTTTGAAAAGGTCCTCCAACGTTTATATGTTCCATACGGCAATTAGGATCGGGAATGGGGTCTATCGCTATCAAAAGCCATTGAATCTGGACCCACAGGTTTGGGATACGATTCGCAACTCATTCGCTTCATTCGGTTTAGGTATCAGGACAGGAATTGACTTGCCCAGCGAACAAACCGGTGCAAAAGGCGCAAACTCTCCAGTCGGTAAAGTACTCGATTTGGTCATTGGTCAGTATGATACCTATTCGAATATGCAGCTAGCCCAGTATATCTCTACGATTGCCAATGGAGGACACCGGATGCAGCCAAGGATTGTAAAGGAGATCCGTGAACCAGCCATGAACGGCGATCCGGTTGGACCTGTTTATAAATCCTTCTCCCCAAAAGTTCTCAATGATATTGGCATGGAAGAACAATGGCTTGCACGCGTCCACACTGGCTTTAAAAAAGTCATGCAGGAACCAGGTGGTACAGCTTATCGAAATTTTGGCAATGCCCCCTATTCACCGGCAGGAAAAACGGGTACAGCCGAAGCCTTTTATGATGGCCAGTATAGAGTAAAAGGTGACCCACTCATCGAAACAATGAATATTAGCCTAGTTGGCTATGCCCCTTCGGAAAATCCGGAAATCGCCATGGCGGTCATCGTTCCATGGGCTTACCAGGGCAGTGTTGACCACGGAGCCAATAAAAAAATAGGCCGTGCGGTGATGGACGCTTATTTTAACATGAAAAACGCCTCCCAACAGCCGGCGGATGAATAATAAGAAAAGCTGTGCCGGCTGGCACAGCTTTTCTTCTGTTTTTACAATTCTTTTGCTAGAGAAGGCTTTTTCATCTCAACACTTTCAAATGCTGCACCAATTTTCTCTTCAGCCTGCGCAAATTTCTCATCGGCTGCTTCCATTGCTGGAGCATCCTTCTTCAGCTCTTCAGCTTTCATATTATATGATTCTGCAAGATCTTTAATTGCAGCTTCAAGGTCTGCTTTTTGATCCTTCAATTCAGCAGGAACTTCCAGGCCTTCAACTTTACTTGCAACTGCAGCTGCTGATTCACTTGCCGCTGCTTTATCTTCAGGTGTCGGCTCTTCTGCACCTTCGTATGCATTCAGGTCTGCATCTGCCTCATTGATTGTGTTTACAACGCTCATGTAGAATTTGTACATAGCGCTCTTAGGGTTTACAGCCGGCTTTTCAACTTTTTCCGTTTCAGCTTTTTCTGGTTCTGCTTCTTTGTCCGCTGAACATGCTGTCAATCCAAGTGCAAATGTAATTGCTGCAAATAAAATCCAAAACTTTTTCATCCTAATACTCCCCTTCAATCTATATATATGCTTGTAGTGAAAACGAAATTTCACACAGCTTTTTCATTATAAAGGGATTATTTAACAAAAATCAATTTTTTTATTTACTTTTTTAAAAAAAGTCCCCACTTACATGGAAGCAGCAATGCATTATCTTTTCATCGCTTTACCATGGTAATGAAATCATTCGTTAATGTTTTTAATTCTGATTCCTTCCTGAATCCGATGTTTTCATATAATTTAATGGCCCTTTTATTGAAATTCGCTACTGTCAGCCTAAGTGGGTGGTTTTGTCTGCTGCACTCCAATTCTTCCAATACAAAAGAAAAGAATAGATAACCATATCCTTTTCCAGTCATCTCTGGAGCCATCCCTATCCCTATATCGATTGCCGTTTCACGATAAACCCCTTCCGCTCTTCCTGCAGGAACTTGCGCGGAAGGTCCTGTGCAATAAAAACCGGTTAATGAACCTGCCTCATCTACTACGGCACGGTAACCTTCATTCAAAAGCTCCTCTATTGATTCCTCACTGACATCATTATTATAGAAGTCATAAGGAGTGTCATACTTCCAGTTCAGAATTGTTACTGCCAGGTCTCTATTCATCTTTTCGCTCACGAATTCCAACTCTATGCCCCCTCTCTTTCATTTTTATGGACAAACATAAATTTCAGCAGGAAGCATAAAATTCCTTCTTTAAGAAAAAAATTTTGCTGATTTGTCATTAATTTGTAATATCAGGTTTAATAGATTTATATATGGGAATATTATAAGTAACAAAACGATGACAGGAGCGATTACATAATGATGACTACATTTGTATTACTTGGTGGAGCTTTCGCAATCGCCGCTGGTTTAAATTTCTTTGCAGTGAATGATGAAAATGCATTTATAGATGACGAAGCAATTAACTAAAGAGACGCTAGTGCAGCGTCTCTTTTTTCTGTGGCAATTTTGAAACTTTTATTGTATTTTTAAGCTGTCGCAGGAAATAATAGAATAAAAGAGAAATACTTAAGCATAAACTGCTAGCCTCATTTCGATGAAGGAGGTACGGATTCATGCAAACCCCAGATGTATTGCCAGGAGAACAGGTCGTACTTTGCAAGGTGAAAGAAGAAGATCTAGAAAAATGGTGGAGCCTCATCCATAATGATGAACACCCCGAGTGGAAAAAATGGGATGCTCCATATTATCCGTTGAGGCATATTGAATATGAGAAGTTCAGGGAACAGATGAGCAACTTGATTCAACAGGGATATGATCGGAAATACCTAATTAAAGTCGATGATGAAATCATTGGAATGGTCACATATTATTGGGAACACGAATCTTCCCAGTGGCTTGAGTTCGGAATCGTCATCTATCTTCCTGAATTTTGGAATGGGGGATATGGGACTGATGCTCTTATTGTCTGGATTCAGCATCTTTTCGACACCTTCCCCATTCCCCGTATAGGCTTTACCACCTGGTCTGGAAACTCTAGGATGCTGACTGTCGGCAAAAAACTCGGGATGGTAGAAGAGGCAAGAATCAGAAAGTGCAGGCTTTATAACGGAAAATACTATGATTCAATCAAAATGGGGTTATTAAGAGAAGAATGGGAAGCACGGTACAAAGGATAATCTCATAATCCAACAAAACCACCTGGCATCTGTCGGGTGGTTTTTGTTGGATCTCAATATTTTCGTCAGGACAATGGATTGGTGACCTAAACCTGCGTATTTCTGTAAAAGTGGTCTCCAATGGAATGCCTAACTCCAAATAAGCCAAAAATCCTGAAAGAATCCCCTGTTCTAAAGAATCCTCGACATATAATACTCGTCGTAAAATTGACCATCCTTGAACATTGAATCCTTCTTGGTTCCTTCTATTTGAAATCCCATTTTTGTATATAATGAGACGGCTCCCTGATTCTCCGTTACAACGGTTAATTCCAGTCTGCGCAGCCCTATGCCGCTCGCCCAGTCCAATAATTCAGTAAAGAGACTGGTCCCAACCCCTTTTCCGCGATAAAGATCTTTTATTCCGATTACCAGATAGGCTGAATGCTTTGTTCTTGGCGCACTTCCGCCTTTTGCGATTAAATATCCAGTTAATTGACCAGCAGTCTCTGCCAGAAAGATATTTGAGTTTGGTTCTGATTTAAGTACATGAATCATTTTCTTTTGGGCTTCCGGGTTGAACTTCCTTTCACCTGGCCCAAAAAGCATAAAATCAGAGGAATTTTCCACTTCTTGTATCAGTCTTGCAAACTTATCTGCGTCCCGTTCCTCGGCTTGTCTGATCTCCATGCGAACACCTCTATCATTATAGTTTTTTAGAAAAAGAAAACAGAGGAAGAGTCCTCTGTTTTATGAAAATATGCTTTTGATGCTTTCAATTAGTTCCTTGAAGAAGTTGGAGACAGATTCCAGGAACCCCTTATCGCCCACTGCTTCCTCGATCCTCTTCTGGATATCATCTGAAAGCGTTTCTAATTGGGTTTTTACATTGTCAAAATTAATATTCAGATCCCTCATTTTATTGAACAGGTCAATTAGCAGCTGCCTGTCTTCAGGGCTAAGCTGAATTTCAAGGGTCTTCAGCTTTTCATCAATGATTTTTTCGATTTCTTCTTTTGTTGCCGGATTTTGCTCGGCAATTTCCTTCTTGATTTCTGTCAGGAGTTCACTGACTTTATCCTGATCAAGGCCCTCTTTTTTAGCCAGTTTTGTCGCCAGGTTCAATTCCTGATTCGCTACTTCTGTGCGGTCTTTGTTGAGTGCGGTTCCGTCACCTTCATCATATGCCTTGTAAATTCCTACTAGCGCTGAGTGCCCTGTAACTTTCACCGGTGACACCACATCCACGACTGCATCCTCAATTCCTGCCGTCAACAGGGCGTTCGCATACATTTCATCGGTTACTTCTGTAATATTTTCGGGTGTGACCTGGTTAATCACCAGTCCCTCTCCTGTATCTTTCCTGGTGATTTTGGCTGATGAGTACATGTTTGAATGTTCGTCACCGTCGATATAATTTACCAGGTCTTTTCCTGTTACGATGATTTCCTTAACTTTTGAGGAATCCTTTACGCCTAGCAGCTCTCTGACTTCTTCCTTCTGTTTTTCGGAAAGAGCTTCACCGTATACAACAATCGGAAGGCCGTATTTTTCATTAATGGCCTCCTCATCATCATCATTGGAAGCAAATGCTGGTACAGCAATCATCCCTAAACCCAAAATGAGCAGACTGAATACTGCTGTGATTTTTAACAAATGTTTCAATTTCATCATATGTTTCTCCTTTTCAACCTAATTCTTAAAAACTATCTCATTTGTCATCAGATTCAAGCTTTCTCGCCACTTGCCTTTTTAGTACATATATATGTACGACCAAAATGATATAAAAGTTTCAAGTAAGTTCATAACGTAATTTTGCTGCTCCAGATGGGATCCGGAAAATTATTGATAAATTTCCTCCTTATTCAAGTACCTGATATGTTCAATATGGTTGTCTCCACTCTCAAAACCATGTGAGTTCCCAGGAAAAGGAGGATACTCACCGCTTCCATCTTTGTTCATAAAGCTCCAGCCAATATAGAATTGTGCGGGCGGAAAAAAGTCAGAAAAAATTGTATTCGGCATACTGGAAGCAGTCAATTGATTTTCTCCGGTGATAAATTCATTCCATTCATCCGGGATTTTAGTGAACCCATAACTGGACTTCTCGCCTACGTCTATTTTTAATTCCATTTGTACCTTTGGAAAGTAGTGGTGCTTTCCATCGGAAATGCTGAAGTTTCCGTCCTTCTTTAAATAAAAGTTCAGGTTTGCAAGCTGATTATCCGGATGAAAATTCCAGGTGATATAGTAACTCCCCGGATCTTTAGGGTTTGTTTTCCATAATTGAGGAGTTGCCCCTGAGTCAATACGGGCAAATTCCCACCTGTGTTTTCTCCACTCCCAATAACTCAATCCATACCCATCATCTTTAGTGATAAAAGGGGCAAGTACATGCTCAGAATCAATAAAAATGATATCTTGAATCAACTCTATGTCTGCCTCAGGATATTCCTTCATCATTTCTTTTATTGCCTGTTGTTTACCAGGAAATCCGCCTGGGGGTGCGAAATAGAACCAGTAGCCAACCAGAATCAACAGGAGTAACAGTGCGGCACTCGCAAGGAATAGCCTTCTTCTCTTATTTACCACCCTACTCTCCCTCCTTTAAAAAAGGTTTTTGAGAGCGAAAATAAAATTGTTCCTGCACTGTTGAAATTAAAATTCCCTTCCCATCTTCTTCCACAAAGATGACCGGGTGAAACCCACTGCCCATTCTTGGTTTTACCCCGGTCATTTGATAAGGAAATCGTTCATCTGCCTGAGCCAGGTGTTCAACATTCTGCACTGAATCATAATACCAGGCATCGCTTGAAATTTGCCTCAATTCCATATTTGAGATTTCAGATCTCAACGACTCTGCATCGAGGACTTTATCGATTCCAGAAGGATGAGTTTTCAGGATGTGTGCTCCACTAGTGTCTGATATGTACGTTGTTAACTCGCCTTTTGGATAAATGCTCGATTGAATCAGTGGACTCAATAATGCTGACAAAAGGAAGATATAATTAGCCAGGAATCCTAAACACGCATATTTCCGGTATCTGTCCCAGCCAGTACCTTCGTTTCTTTTATGATAAAGAGCGTACAAAATCCAGGCACCAAGTGGAAGGACAGCTACTTTAATCGGCTGATTCATATACGGCAGATTAATAGAAAATGAAAATAAACCTATGAAAATAACCACCGCCATTTTCCATAATCTTGGTTTAATCTCCTGTTTTCGGTAAATCCTGAGAGCGATAAATAGAATTAGCACCCAGGATACAAGATTCATAACTAAAGCTGTAGCGTTCATCTATACACCTCAAATCCCTTTAAATCTTTTCAATTGAATGCGTTGACCAGAAAATACTTTGTCAAGGCAAAATATTCCCTTGCATACGATTTTACTACTGCTTGTACGGGGGTATCAGCTGGCAGTCCGTTCAACTCCAGCCCCTCTTTTTCTGCAATCATGCTGGCGCGGTAAATATGAAAATCGTTCGTAACTACCAGTCCTGTCGCAGCATTTTTCGGTATTAACTTTTTCGAGAAACTTATATTTTCATATGTATCTGTCGATTGATCTTCGAGAAGTATTCTAGATTCTTCAATCCCGAATTCGATCAATTCCCGTTTAATCGATTCTGCTTCGGATATATCCTCACCTGGACCTTTGCCACCTGACGCTATGGCGATTGTGTTTGGATTTGCCTTTAAATAGTCCGCCGCACAATCTATCCTGAATTGAAGTGCCAGTGATGGTGTTGTCCCTTTCACCCTGGCACCTAGAATGATCAAGTAATCTGCATTTTCTGGTACATCTTTATTTGCATGTTGGATGATTTGGTAATGGAGGGTGCCGCAGTATAAAAGGAAAAGAACAAGCCCAGCAGAGAACCACTTTTGGAGAACCTTTTTTACCTTTATCTTCATCTTATTTACCTGTCTTTCTAATGATTACTTCCATATTACCATCCTTTTTTGGTAATTGTATGGTATTCCACAAAAATATTGACAAAAATCTGACTATTACGAACAGATTTAGAGTCCTTAAAATGAAGCATCAATCACATTCTGTTGCTTATTCACTATCTTTGACGAAAGACAACTAGTTTTGTCAGGCACAAAGGAATCGTCTATTGTAATGGCGAAATTTTTTTATGGGAGGGATGAACATGAACACTAGTGCAGTAGCAAAGTTGCTTGCGGTGTCGCCAAGTACGATTCAGCGTTGGGTGAAACAGGCGAACCTTCAAATGGAACGTACCGAGCTAGGTCATTATCAATTTTCAGATGAGAGCATCGAAATCTTGAGGGATATCAAAGACCAGCTTAATAATGGTGTTCTGCTTCAGGATTTGAAGATTAAGGGGAGACAGCCTAGAAAAGCAACCATAAAGGGCGGGGCAACTGAGGTGGCTCTTGGACCGTTGGTGAGGCGGATGGATGAATTTGATCAAAGGCTTGAAAGAAAGGCTGATGAGGTGGTTGCCTATCAGATTCTCCAGCATAGAAGGGAAATAGATGAGCTACAGAGTGAGATAGCCCTTCTTAAGAATCTTATAGTCAGCATGCAGGAATCTGCCGCTGAAAGGGAAAATGAAGCAGCGGAGGCAAAGACAGAATTATCAACGTCAATTTCAACTCTAAGGAAATTTAAAAAGAAAAACTTCATCAGTTCCTTTTTTGGATTTTAAGCACCGCACATCAAGGATGTGTTTTTTTTTTTGTATACACAAAAAAACAGACCCAAATAATTGAGTCTGTTCTGGATATCCTTAGTTAGAGCTTCTGTACGTTTGTTGCCTGCGGACCACGCTGGCCCTGTTCAACATCAAACGATACTTCTTGTCCTTCATCTAAAGATTTGTAGCCTTCACCCTGGATTGCTGAGAAGTGTACGAACACATCGTCTCCACCTTCACGCTCAATGAATCCAAAGCCTTTTTCACTGTTAAACCATTTTACCTTGCCACGTTCCACTATTGTTGCCTCCTAGCGATTAAAAAAATTGCAATTTAACCTTGCGTGATTATTATATCCATTTATGTTTATTTTAAACCCTAAAAACGAATTTTTTTGAGGAAGGACGATAAACCAACAACGGATTTCTATTCATTTTCAACTGCTGATTTTCTTAAAAGTGTCTTCATCACAGATGACAAACATCTTTGCTCCGTCTGGAATAGGTTCATTATGCTTTCTGGCAACATCAAGTGCATGGCCGTCTGAAATGAGCGTCGCCCCTAAATCGAACAGCTCCATCGCTGCCTGCTTGTATGTGCCCCAATGCGGTTTCTTTTCGACCTCATACAAGTTTTCACCTTCCATGTTGCTGAGCAATTGTTTGAATAGCTTGCTTGAGCCAGGAAAGATTGCTGCCTGAGCCATCAGTTTGGATACTGATTCATTCGCTAATATGAATTCATCGACGTTTGCATGTTCGAACAGTGCAATATGCTTTTCCTTCATAATCTCGGCAATTGTGTATATATTTTTTCCAGACTGTTTGGATATATGTTCCACCCTTGAAGCAATAAGCAAAGTTTTCCCATCAGCATATTCTGGCAGCTCGATACGATCATCTGTAAATACTGCCACTGACTTTGACTCCAGGATATTAGCCTGCATCAGCACCTCTTCCTCAGCAGGGTTGCCACTGACAAAATGGACTCGTTCATGCTGTACTGGTGACTCATTGCTATGGTCGACAATTACGATATCACAATTCTTATTGGAGTTCAGGATTTCTTCAACAACATTTATCAGCTTATCTTTGGATGAACCTATCAGAATATAGTGGTCCTTTCCTTTGTATGCCAATTTCCCTTCCTCCTTCATCTTCTTATACAGTGCCAGGCTGTCAAAAATTTTGCCAATGATAATCCCCATTGCTCCGATTCCAACAGTATAGAGCAGTATCATTGTGAAAATCCTTCCGATGTCACTGCTTGGAGAGTAATCTCCATAACCAACTGTGACGACTGTTGTCATTGTCCACCAGACAGCATCCAGATATCTCGGAAAGGTTTCAGGTTCCAGCGTTTTAATAATCAGACTGCTCAACAGGATTACTGTCAAAACAATCAGTGTGATTTTCCACAGACTGATTCTCATCATCTTTGTGAATAATCTTTGTAAAATCCACATGTTTGTACCTCCTATCCTAGACGGTCAAGCCTGCCGGTAAAAAGCAAGATAGGTTGTTAGTGATCTTGCCGCCAACTCTGTAACCAAATGCGGATGCTTCCCCATAGACAAGAAAGCTCCCGGTCAGTATATGCCCGTCTTGTATCCCTTTTTCAGAAAGGTACTTGGCGGAAGGCAATTTGATGTACTGCTGAAAAATTGATGGTACTTGATCGTAATTTCTCTGTTGCTCTTCAAGGACCAATTGACCGGCACAATCGAAAATCTGGACTGTGTCGCCTTCCCTCCCGAAAATCGGTTTTTTCACATAAGGCATTTCTTGTTCGAGAAAATGGTCCTCTTCCAAATACGTCGGCAGAAAATATTGCTGTATCCACTGATGCTCTTCTTTGGTGAAGAAAGGATCTTTATTTTCATGCATCCCCCAAATTACCGCCTGTACTGCTTTGTTTTGCAATAGGAACGCAGATGGAGGGTTGATCACAGCCAATTTCTTTGTTTTTATAAGATCCATCAACCAGAGCCCGATTCTATTCCCTGACTGGTCTTCATCCAGGACCAGGCTCTCAATCGGGAAAGTTTGCCTGTAGAGAATGTCGATTTTTCGTCCATCTTCGTCAAAAAGGCCCTCTCCCGGCTGGATTCTTAATTTATCCAGTGAAATAAACCTTGAAGGCAATCCGTATAACTCTTGTAAATAAAGAACAGTATTCTTGTCCTCGATATTGTCTTCATGTGCTGTAAAAATTACGTATGGTTCGATTTCTGCAAGCCAATTGGCAGATGCCTTAATGGCTTTCCTTACAGCTAATGCTAACTGCTCTTCTTTTGATTCATTTGGATTCCCATAGCCAAAATCCTGTGCAACAAGCCCGTTGACGTGGAACAACTCTTTAATAAAAGTAGGAGTATCTGCGTTAATTTCAATGCATTTGTATGTATCATCCGTTTTTATGAGATCAAGTCTTGCAATGACACTTTCAGGATTCAAGGTTTTTAGCCGGATAAAATCTACGGTTTCTCCTGGAAACCCTAAGTCGAGTAAGGTATTTTTATCCACCTTTCTCAGCAGGTCACAAATTTTGAAAAATACTTTTCCAATCCTTGAAGTACATAGCCTGATTTCATCCGCTTCCTTCTGGGGAATGGCGGCTACATCATATAAAGCATACTCTTCTCCATATAAATCAGGCCAGAAATTCCTGATCCCTCTATAGAAATTCCTTCGTCTTATTCGATGGTCTTCCATGGAATGCCTCCTATTCCATGTCGTTTTCATGCAAATCTTTCACATACAGAACATAAACTCCGCGGTCCTCATCAATTTCAGTCGAAGTAACCACCATTTGGCCAACTTCCGGGACATCCGTGACATCCTTTAAAAGATAGCGGATGACATCGAGATGGGTTTGGCAAGGGACAGCGGAGAGCAATTTGTAATTCTCACTTTCACGGTACCTGCGAAATTCGACGTGAATGCCCAATCCCCTATAATTTTTCTCGTCAATGAATGAATTGTTCCTTCCACGGTCCTCAAGGACTAGGATTTCTTCTTCTCCATTCATTTCATTGGACACTAATTCATATTGGTTTCCTTTGATCACGAAATACGTGCATAACTGCCGGGCATAAAATTCATCAATGCCAACAGCCGCAGACGTATATTCATATAAAGCTTCATAGCCGCCTTTTCCATCATGGATAAAATAAGTCAGTTTTTTCATGGCTGCTGATCTCCCTTAATACGATAGACTCTTGGCTACAATCCAGCCAACAGCGAGGGAAAGTGAAAAAAGAATGACACCAACGGAACGATTATCTTCCTCAATCGCTTTTTGAAGGCTGTACCTGATTGTTACAACCTCGGCGATAAAAAACACCAGGATTTGAGTGAAAATCCCAATAGAGCCCCAAATTGCCATATCCAGGAGGGAAATTGAATATTCCGCCGCAGCCCCAAGGACAATCGCGAGTCCCAACATTTTCCCGCCAAGCGAAAGAGCAGCTGTAACGTTTCTTTTGCCAATCAGTTCGAATTCCTTGATTTTAGGAGTAGCCAGCACGAATAATCCTACCCCTGCGGTCAGCAAAAGCAATCCAAGTCCTAAATATGAGGCAAAATTCATATATAAATTCATTATTCCTTCTCTCCCTTAGCCGCCAGTAGTGCTTCTTGACCCGCTTCCGAATCCTGAGCTGCCCTTTGGCGTCCTGTTTTTATAATTGCTGTCCAGCCTGGCTCCCTTAAATGATGAGCTGTTCTTATATTTCATATAATCATTGCTCTTATAAAGCATCGATCGATTGGCAAAGAACATACCAGCAAAAAAGAAATGGCCAAAGTACGGTGAATTGTTATCGTTACATTCCCAAACTCCATCTTCAGCATCCCATTCCCAGTCACTGCAATCTGTTCCTTCTGGCACAGGCGGAATATCCTGATCCTGTGCGGCACTCCAATCCTCTCCATCACCTGCAGATGAGCCCTCATCCCAATCTCTGTCTGGAAGTGCTTGTGGATTATTACATGCCGTAGCCCCCATTAAAAGAGCAGTTGCTGAAATCCCAGCCATGACCTTTTTTGTTTTATTCATATTTTTCACCTCCTATTCAACAGATGTATTTACGGCAACCTAGGTAAAAAGGTTTCATAATTTTGTGCCATCTTTCATTCTAACATTTCTTTTCTGTAAATCGATGCTTATTACAGATCTCATCTATACCGTACTTGATAAACGTAGATCTGTCGCCATTGACCGATTTTCTTCCTGCTAAGGCATCTTCAGGGATCTCGAAACCTAAAGTCCTCTGCAATTAAGATTCCCCATTAAAGAACTCCTCAAAATTAAAATCCTCTATTTCTGACTTTCCCAATGCAATTTTTGCTAAAATAATTTCTAATAGGCATAATCCTGCTAACGTAACTATTCCTGTAACCATAATGACAGCTCCCTTAAATTCTATTTGCTTATACCATAAATTATGGAACGCGTTTCAGGTCAAGAATATTTTTGTGAGGTTTTTCAAATGGCTAATATACGAGAAATTGCCCGACTGGCTGGAGTCTCTGTTTCAACCGTGTCCCGGGTGTTGAATAACCATCCATATGTAAGTACGGAGAAACGGGATGCAGTGTTGGAAACGATGAAGAAGCTGGATTACAGCCCTAATATTAATGCTGTCCACTTATCGCGCGGCAGGACGAATATGGTTGGAGTCGTACTGCCAACCATTAACCACCCATATTTTTCTGAGCTGCTCGAAGGTATTGCTGAGGAGGCGATGCACCATAATATCCAGCTGGTCATATTCCAGACAGGCTATCATGAAGAAAAAGAGTTCGAAGCATTAGAACAATTAAGGGGCCAGCTTATTGATGGAGTCATTTTCGCATCACGGGCAATTCCATTTGGAACTTTAATGAACTATAAGGGTGCGGGTCCAATTGTGTTATGTGAAGACTCTGATCAAGATGAGTTTCCTTCAATATCGATAAAACATGTTGACGCGTTCAATCTCGGGCTTGACTACTTAATCACAAAAGGTCATCAAAAAATTGCGATATGCCTGGGAAGGCTTGAAGGGACCAATAGCCGGAAACGAAAAAATGCATATGTAAAGAAGATGAAGATGATTGGCGAGGATGTGCGTTCAGAGTGGATCCTTGGTCAATGTTTAATGATAGAAGATGGTAAAGAAGTGATTGATCAATATTTGAAAATGGAGGTAAGGCCGTCTGCCTTCATTGTTGGTAATGACCAGGTCGCAGCAGGCATGATGACAGCGGCACATAAACTTGGACTTGATATTCCCGGAGATCTGGGCATAATCAGCTTTGACAATCATCCTGTATCAGAAATCCTGGACATCACGACAATAAGCATACCCACCAAACAATTAGGTACCACCGCCTTAAAAGCCTTGATCAAGCGCTCAGCGGAAAAAGAATTTGCGAATAAGATCACCCTGCCCTTTCAATTAATCGAAAGGGATTCTGTTTGAGGGAAACTACCAGTCAAAAGAAAAACCTGCCTATATTAGGCAGGTGATGTATTAGTTTATGCTGCTTTTATGTTCGATCAGGTTTATGCAGTCATCGGTCATATGGTAATCATGGCAATCCATAAGTGTTTTTTCCAGTGAGGCTGGAACCCTCTCGAAATCATAGGCACAGATTGTAATCAGCTTTGTTTCCTTAAGCATAATATCAGCTTCTCTTTCATATTCGCCAAGATTCTGGAAGATTTCTTCCTGATCTCTCCATTCTACATGGGCCCAAGTCTGGATTGGAATATTTTTTTCGAGGAAAGGTTCAATCATATTTTCAAGATAACTTAAAATCGTTTCTTTATTGAAGTTGCCTCGATAGCAATAGAAATCGTAATTATTAAGGGTATGGATCATTTCTTGCTGCGTCTCATCAAACTCGGTTTTGATCCTATTTTGGATTTCTGGCATAAACCGGTCATTTTCAATAATCATGACATGGTTCCCAAGTCCAATCGCAGCATTTATATAGACTAAAAGATTGCTAATATATTTTTGGTCATCCTTGAATGAATAAAAGATATGGGCACCAGATTCTTCAACAGACGAAATCAGGTTCTGGATTTTATTGTGCATTGTTATCAGTCTCCTCCGGAATTCAAGGGAAACAAACAATGAATTCAGATATTCAAATATAACCCTTATCTTATCATACTTCCTTCCAATAATCGATTAATCTTGGTTTTCATTTTAATGACAGACCCATTTTCCCAATCAAGCAACCGCCATAATCAGGAACATTTACTATTTAACAAAAATAAAAAACAGGTGGAGAATTGGTGTTTATTTTACGGCATTGGCAGCCAATCTGTCCGCTTTTCCGTTAAGAACAGATAAGGCCTCATGATATTCAGCTTCTAATTGTTTAATAATCTCAGATGCAGGCTGAATTTTACTGATGGCCCCAACCCCCTGGCCCGCTGACCAAATGTCTTTCCACGCTTTTGCATTGGTCTCCCTCTGCATGGAATCAAAATTGACACTGTCCTTTTTCTTAAGTGTTTCTGGATCCAGTCCGGCTTTCACGATGCTTGGCTTTAGCATGTTCGCTTTTACACCTGAAAAAGCATCAGTAAGGATAAGGTCTTCCTGTGTTGCGTCAACGACCATCTTCCTGTATTCTTCATTTGCCATACTTTCCTCAGCAACAATGAATCTTGTTCCCATATAGGCAAGATCTGCTCCTGCGGCCTGGGCAGCAAGAATCGATTTTCCGGTAGTAATAGATCCAGCCAGCACAATGATTCCATCCCAGAAGGTCCTGACAGAATCGACAAAAGCAAAGCTGTTCAATTCTCCAGCATGCCCTCCAGCTCCATTAGCAACCAGAATAAGGCCATCTACTCCGGTTTCTGCTGCCTTCCTGGCAAACTTCACATCACTTACATCAGAAAACACCAATCCGCCATATTCGTGGACAATTTCAACTACTTTCCTTGGGCTTCCCAGAGAAGTGATGACGAGCTGCGGCTTATGCTTTTTTAATAATGCCAGCTCTTCATCAAGACGGCTGTATGTACTATGCACGACCATATTCATTGCCCATGGTGCGATTTTCCGTTCGGGCTCAAGAGTTCTCGCATCTGCTAACTCTTCATTCAGCTTGCCCATCCACTCATCAAGTACCTCGATTGGCCTGGCATTAGGGGCTGGAAACGACCCAATCACTCCGTTTTTACAGCATGCGCTCACAAGGTCAGGCCCGGAAACCAGGAACATCGGTGCTGCTATAGCTGGTACTGTCAATTGATCCCACCAGCTTTCAGGAACCACTTTACTCATATTATCATCCTTTCTTTGCATGTCAAAATTTTCTGAATATCTATATCATAATTTAATACACTGAATAATTCAATAAAGAGTAGTACCTTATTATATTAAAAAAAGAATCCGCCACCTTAATGTGAAGGATCCTTTCGATACTTTTTCAATGTGCCTTTCATACTATTTCGGATTCGAATAAACCTTGATTCATGATCTTCTTCCGTATTTTTTAAATAACGCCGCCAAATGAACTGACTGATCTCTTCTATTAACAGCAACAATACGATTGGCAGAATCAAGTACCATCCCCACGTCCACATCATTCAGGCTCCTTTCGAACGGATATATTATCCTATTCAATTCTTTACCTCAACATGTGCATTAGATAAACATTGGATATTACCACAGACAAAAAAACATTTCCTTCCTTATCTTAATCTCTCCATGATATCTTCACGGTGGATATAAATGATTGCCAATACGAGAAATCCGGTGACCACAATAACTGCAGGGTCGGTTCCCAGAAAATAAAAGCTAAACGGAATCAATAGAAAGGAACCAAGTCCGGCAAACGTAAAACTCTTCAAAAAAGGATAAAGTAACAGGAAGCCTGTGATGATGACAAGTGCAGTAAACGGTTCAAAAGCGAGCATCCCGCCGATGAATGTGGAGATACCCATCCCGCCTTTAAATTTCAAAGTAATGGGTTTTACATGACCTAAGATTGCAAATCCCAACCCTCCAAGAACTAATTCAGATGAAAATCCAAAGTAATGGCCTGCGATAATCACAATCGCACCTTTAAGGGCATCACCAAGAAATGTTAGAATGAATGAAATCTTCCCATTTACCCGTCCTGCATTGCGTGCTCCTACATTTCCGCTGCCCTCATCTCTTATATCTTTTTTTCCCAGCAGCTTTACTACAAGGAAACCGGCCATCAAGCTTCCCAATAAGTATGAACATACATAAAAAATAATTATAGCCAATATAGACACAACCTGTCTTAAATGATTATTAAAGCTTATTCGGTAAAAAAACATAAATTCCTTCAAATGATCATCCATTAGAAAAAGGAGCCTGTGACCGGCTCCTTACTAGGATTTCTGAACAGAAACTATAGTGCGTCTGAAGTATTGCTTCTTCCTCATATAATAGTAGAATACTAGAAAAACAGCACCGCTGACTAGACGCATACCGGCAGCAAGATTCATAGCCGTATTGATTGAACTGAACTGCAGCAAAAACACTCCAACTTGCGGAGCGACAAAACCGATTATAGCTAAATTGATATTATATTGTGCAATAAAGCTGCTCCGGTTTTCCTCCAATGTAACTTCAAGAAGTTGATTGAATAGTAAAAGCACAGTTCCAGAAACAAACAGGCCTGAAGTGAAATTCACAAATGTCAAATAGTACATATTTGTCGAAAGGATCGTTAAAAAAGGTGCGGTCGCCATGCCAACGGCTGTAATTGCCAGCATTTTGGCATTGCTGTGCTTATCGGCCATCCTTCCCCACCATTTGAAACTGATGATTTGTCCAACCTGATTTGCCACTGTGATGATGCTGATCCAAAACCCTGTCATGTGGGCAATTTTAATATTATAAATATTGAACAACGGCCAAGCCAGCTGCCAGGCAAAGTTGAAGAATAAGCCGCACACCAGAAAATAAATGAATGGTTTATGTTTATAGGCGTCCCAGCCGAAATTTACTCTTTTCAGTTCTTTTTTAAATTCTTTTTTCGGTTCTATATGTTTATTTAAATAAAAAACTTCCACGATCCCAAAGAAGAATGCCAGAATAAACAGGATCTGATATGGCAAAGGATTGGCTTTATCAAACCACTGCAGCCCAATACCAATTGCCAATGTCGTGAACATGCCAGCGATTGTCAGTATCCTGTTCCTCTCACTGAAAAAACCGCTCCGCCTGCTATCAGAAATAAGATCTCCAATAAACGACTGCCAGCTGAGCATAGCGAATGAGCCGGGAAGATTCATAAGGCCGATTAAAATAACAAACGTCCAGGCCCTGTACTCCTGAGGCAGGTAAATGACAAGGAACATCGCAAGCAAAAAGAAGCGTGTAAATAAAATTGATAACCCGGTGAACCTCTTCTTTTCCTGAAGCCGGCTCATAATTGCGGTGCCGAGAATCATGGCGAACATCCCAATGATTTGCGGCAAGGAACTGATTAAACCTACTTGATAATTCGTCGCACCAAGGACACCAATCGCGAAAAGGGCAAAATAATTATTGCTCATGCTTGTTACAATCGTCGAGGCCACACCATTTAAGATACTATTTTTCTCATTCCGCATTGCCTGTTCAGAAGGACTTTGCATATCTTCTTCCTCTTTCAAATGATTCAAATTATTTTGTATATCGAAATTTCCACCTAATTTTACTCCTTCTGTTTTTTACTGGCAATAAGAATTTCATCCATTATATAAACAAAGATTATTCTGTGAATTTCTTCCCTAAGGCACAAAAAAAGGAGCTAAATGCTCCTTTTCGATTAAACGTTTTTCAAAATCAAATTCAATCTGTTATTCCGCTCATTTCTTTCCTCTTCGGTCGCAAGGTCATACTTTTTCAGCAGATGGAATACCTCATTCAGGATATCCTGAGTATGTTCTTCCTCCAGAAAATTGCTGAATGAATTCTGGATATCCTGTGGCAGGAACTCCTTCTGTGACTCGTATTTTTTTTGGACATCTTCCTTGCTATGGTCAAGTTTGCATTCTCCCATTTCAAAAATCCCTCCTTACTATGGATACTGTTAGCATACCAAACAATGAATTCCTACTTCAATTCACTTTATTTATTACTTGGATCCCCTTATTAAGCCTGGCGAAAAACTTCACTCCTGATTCAACTAAATTTAATGGTTAGATATAGCATCGAAATCAAGCCGAGGATAAAAGAATATGTTGGAAACTTCACATGGTGGTCCTCCTGGCTTTCTGGGATCAACTCTTTGTAGATAACAAAAAGCATCGCCCCAGCCGCAAAACTTAAACCGTATGGTACCAGTCCGTCTACATCCGCTGCAAGAAAATACCCGATTAACGCTGTTACAATTTCAACAGCACCTGTAAAGGTAGCAATCAAAAGTGACTTCAGCTTGGACATATTCTGGTGTATTAAATAAATCCCAACAAGGAATCCCTCGGGTGCATTCTGCAGACCAATTGCAAACGCTATGATGGCACCGAGATTATCCTCTCCGGATCCATAGCTGACACCGACAGATAAACCTTCGGGCAAGTTATGAAGCGTGATCGCTGTTACTATTACTAATGTTTTACGATCAACACCTGATAAAAGTTTAAAGTCACTTGTATCGAGATCTTCCGTTTTTGAATTGATGAAATTCAAAACAAATGTACCCAGTAGCATACCAATGCTTAACACCCAGATATTGGATGCTTTTAAAGACTCCGGTATCAAACTGAATGTTGTCGCTGCCATCATGATGCCTGATGCGTATCCAAGAAGAAGGGACTTCAATCTGGAAGAGACATTATTTAAGAATAAAACTGGTATTGCTCCTAAACCTGTTGCCATCGCAGAGATGACAATGCCCAAAAAAGCTTCTGCCATAATTTTTTCCAATGCCTCCTATTTTACAAAAGTAAAATACTATTTCCCTTAAAATAGGGAAATTACACTTGGAAAAAATTATTATATGTAGTTTCATGGAGCAACCAATTCTACTTTTATTCGATCGGGATCTTCAAAAAAGACCGCATAATGTCCGTTCCCTCCGGCAAAAGGATGCCTATCTTGATACAGAATACGGATATTTTTTTCTTTGAGTTTCTCGGTCATCCAATCTACTTGTTCCCTTGAACTTGCATGAAAAGCAAGATGGTTCAGACCGACTTTGGCGCGATGATATCCTTTTTTTATATACTGATCATCTGTTTGCACAAAGACCAGATACGTCGACTGGTATTTCCAGCTGATTCCCCGATCCCATTTTTGATAAAGCTCGTAACGTAATTCGCTTAAAAACCAGTCCCAAAACGCAATTGTCTTATTAAGGTCAGTTACATTGATTTCAATATGATGCAGCATCTGATTTCTCTCCCTTTCTATACCACCTTCTGTATCGGGAACCTTATAATTGGAAACAATATCATAAAATTATAAAGGACGTCATGTTATGTATCTGGTTATAACCGTCGCTGTATTTTTAATACTAGGATATTTTGTCGTTGATTGGAAACGTTGGCGGGATTTTTATCCAACAATACAATTTTATATAATATGCAATTTAATGTATAACTTTATTTTCTTTAACCATACCTTGTGGGCATACAATCCGAGGGCTCCGTGGCTGAATCACACGGTTATTGATCTGGTTTTCAGTTTAATCATCATGCCAATTATTATCATGATCTACCTTGACCATATTCCTGCATTTTTCAAAAAGAAACTTCTTTATTGGACAGGATGGGTTGTGCTGTTTACTGTCATCGAGTATTTTTTTCAAAAAATGGACTTATTTATCTATCAAAATGGATGGGGAATCATGCGTTCAGCAATGTTCAACGGCATTATGTTCACGGTGCTTGGGGTTCACTATAAACGCTCTTTAGCAGGCTTATTGCTCGCGATTCCAATCATTATCCTTCTGTTATATTTCCACCATCCATCATTCCAGGATTTAAAATAGGTAAGTTTTCCGGCCTTTAGCTTTGCTTCCTGTTCGCCTTTGTTACTATAATAATGAAAAGTGATTAAAGACGAAACTTTCATTCAGGGAGATTCTAATGATACGTACAATTTCAATTAGTCATACTGGTCAGATCCGAACTGGCCAAACCATAGAGACATTAATTTCAAACGATGACTTATGGTATTGGATTGATTTCAATGAACCAACAGATGAGGAAATTGAATTTTTAAGGGAGCCGCTTAAATTCCATCCTTTATCGATTGAAGATTGTATCCATACCTTGCAAAGACCCAAGTTGGACTATTATGATGATTATCATTTTTTTGTGTTTCAGGCATTGAATTCAGAATCTATGCAAAAGGAAGAAGTTGACCTGTTCCTGGGAACGAACTATATCATCACCTTCCATAGTGACAATACACGTGAAGTGGAGGATGTATGGAAGAGATTAGAGTTGTCCAAGACACCTGGAGAGTGGAACCCTTCGATTGTTCTCTATCATGTTTTGGATAAAATAGTTGATAATTATTTTCCGCATGTCTATCGAATTGAGGATTTATTGAACGAAATAGACGAAAATTCAGCAGACCGTTCAATGGAAGAATTGCTCGAGGACCTATTCGACACAAGGCATGAACTCCTTTCACTCCGTCATACCATCACCCCTATGAGGGATCTGGCATACAGGATGATCAATTCTCATCGTCTCTCTGGTGTTCTTGAGCAAAAGGAATATTTTGCGGACATCCATGACCATTTATTGAGATTGGCTGAAAAGGTTGAAGCAAGCCGAGAGTTGACCACAGATATTCGTGATAGCTATTTATCGATGAACGCTCATGAAACGAACCGGGTGATGAAAGTACTCACTGTAATCACAACCATTTTCATGCCTCTTACTTTCATTGCCGGAATCTACGGAATGAATTTTGGGAAAATGCCGGAACTCTCATGGGAATATGGTTACTTTGGAGCTTTATTCGCCATGTTCATCATTGGAATAAGCATGTTTCTCTGGTTTAGAAAAAAAGGCTGGTTTAAATAAAGTGCCATATCAGGACAAAAAACCATTGAAGACCTAATCTCAATGGTTTTTTTCGTTTTGCTATTCATCATCTTCATGAAAGCGGATAAAATCATCCACAAGGCATTTACTGCTCACAAGAAGGCCGGACAGGAAACAGGCAATAGTGGTCTCATAAGAAAAAAAATGAAAAGAAAAAAGAGAAAAGACAACCGTCAATACCAGCCAAAGGTACTTCTCCCGATGATCAGCCATTCACCTCTTCCGCCTTCCAATAAATTTGGCTGATGGCCTCTGCTAGTGCTTCCACTGTATTTTTCAATTCTTTCATATTATTATCGACACCGCCAACTTCCACGACTAGAGAATTGGCATTCAAATCCTGATTGTAAATCCCATCAACGCCAATACCTTTTTTGGGAAGAACCCCCTTGCTTATGCCTGGGTATTGCTTATTCAGGATTTTATGAAGCTCGTTCGCAAACTTGAGGTTTTTTTGGAAGTTTTTGTTTTCCTCACCAATGACAAAGACAATCCTCGCATATGGTTGATTATTTATGACCGTTGTGGTTGAATCCTTTCTGACTGAATCTCGGTGCAGGTCTATGAAATAATTCAGTTTTTGATTACCCGCCATCGCCTTTTGGACCAATGAACGTGAAATCTCATAAGACTTAAAACTCTGCCATCCCTTTTTATCCAACTCCTGGCCAATATTGGTCTTATCCACGCTGGCTCCCACACCGCGCTTTTCCAATTCCTGTCCGAGCAGTTCACCCACAATGGTGATGTTGGTCTTGCCATCTACAGCTTCGTTTTCATTCTCCGCACCCTCCATGCCGAGCAACGGCAAGTAAGATTCCCAACTATGTGTATGATAAATGAAAACAGATTTTTCTGATGGTGAAGACCCTGAATACACCTTTCCACTATTGAGCTCCTTCAGCTCATTCGCTGCCATATTCCTTTCCTGCAAAAGCACATCAATAGGCGGAGCAGATTCAATCGGTATATCCGTAAAATCCACACCTTCTTCTGCGATGATGAAATTTGAATCAAAGGACATGAAACCTGGCATCTCACTTCTAATCAAGCTCCTGATATCATTCATCTCAATGTTTGTAAGCAATTTGAATCCTGTGGAAAAAATCGGGTAATCTGTATTTGCACCCGTTAAAGCATGTCCTATAAGCGGATTCTCATAACCGATAATACGCAGGAAAACCTCAGCACCGATATCACCGTTTACTTTGAACTTAAAAAAGCTGATATTCGAAGAAGATAAAAGACCTGCGACCAAAAACAAACCCGTTGTGCTGATCAGAATAAGGAAAACCATCAAAACTTTTCTGTATATTTTAACAAATATATCAGTCATTCAATCACCCTTTTGCATGTGATACGAATTCTTTTAATCCATGAATATGTAAAAAACAAGATTTTAGACTAAAAAACGCCTGGACATATGTCCAGGCGTTTTAAAATCCGCTTTATCTTCATGCACTTTCCTCTTACTCTAAAAATATCTTTTTTTCCAGAAAATGAAGGCTGTGACTCCCGCCAGGAGGACGGCCATGCTGATAGCCAGGAAGAACGCATGTGGATTGTGCTGGAAAGGCAAATCGACGTTCATCCCATAAAAGCTTGCCACCATTGTTGGGAACGACAGGATGATGGTGATGGAGGTTAAAAACTTCATCACCATATTAAGATTATTTGAAATAATAGAAGCAAAAGCATCCATCATACCGCTTAAAATGGAGCTGTATGTCTCAGCCATTTCAATCGCTTGCGTATTTTCGATGATGACATCCTCGAGTAAATCCTTGTCTTCTTCATACATTTTCAAGTAATTAAAGCGCATGATTTTTGCGAGCACTACCTTGTTGGATTTCAATGAAGTAGTGAAGTATACAAGACTCTTTTCAAGAGCAAGGAAGGCATATAATTCCTTGTTTTTCATGGATTGGTGCAACTCCCGCTCTATTTCATTCGTCTTTTTATTAATTTGTTTCAAATACCGCAAATAATATATTGAAATTACGTAAAGGATCTGCAGAGCAAATCTTGTTTTTTTGAATGTATAGAATTCCTTTACCCGGTTAGTGCGAAATTCCTCCAGTACTGGTGTTTCTTTTAAAGAAACAGTAATGATACAGCTGGAGGTCTGGATAATTCCTACAGGGATTGTTTCATAAATTGGAAACCCCGATTCATCATGGGTAATATATGGATAGTCGACAATAATATATACATTGCCATCTTCCTTATCAATCCGGGGGCGTTCTTCGTCATCAAGGGCGTCCCTGATAAAGTCAACCGCTATCCCCGTTTCACCGGCTACTCTCGTAATTTCATCCTCAGATGGATGAACCATATTGATCCAGCAGCCTTTTGAGATTTCTTCAACAAGTGTTAAACGTCTATCTTCATTGCTTTTGTAGATTTCTAACATTTCCGCCACCTCCTCGTTTTTAAATGAGGAAGTCAATTACCGTTTATCAGAGTTGATAGTCTTCCAGCTTTCAATTGTATCAAATCTACTAGATTATCGACTTCCCCGCGCCTATCGGGATCAGGTTCTATTGAATAACCCAAAGATACCAACTCCTCTCTTTTTTCACCTCTTACATATTACTCCTGACTGCGTTAAAGTACAATGGTATTTTTCAATTAAGGGTCTATTCGTAAGCTTTGTTGCTTTTACACCCATAATGACAATTCAAGTAATCGGCATCTTGTCAATTAGCTACTTTAAATAGCACGATAAACAGCAATCACTGCGGGAACAGCCTTAATGAAATAGAAAGTAACCACAAAAATTCAATTAGGATATTGACAATATACCTATATGGGTATATATTAAAGATATTACAAATACCCCATATGGTATGTAAATTAGGAGGAAAATTAATGAAGAATATGATTGCAAAAACAGTTATAGCATTTACACTTGTTTTTTCCATGATAGCAATGGGTGGTGCCGCACAGCAAAAAGCTGAAGCTGCCACAACCGCTGCGGATGTATTGGTTACTGTCGGCCAACAGGGTGCAGATTCTTATTCCCAAACTTTGGATGGCGTTTTATATACAGTCGACTCAATCGGTATGATGGCTGACAGAATCCTATGGACTGAACAACAGATCGGCTTCATGGCAGACAGAATTGTCTATGTAACTGAATTCTCGCAGGACAATACCATCAAAGTAATCTACATGGCTACCGGATTATGGCCTACAGGTACAAAAGATGGTGGGTATACTTATAAAGTTTACCTTACACCTGTAGCTATGCTTCCAGCAGGCTGGTAAGATCAATGTAAAAGGCGGACCTTTAGAGGTTCGCCTTTTTTTATGGTAGATTGCCCTTTTGGGGTTATATTTTTCCCCTCTTTTTTGAATTTGTTCCCAGTGATATTCTCCTCTTCTAGGGTATTTGTGAAGAAAAAAAGTGAAATTTGCGCTGATCATCCTCTAATATATGTTCCATTCATTAATAAGTCATATAATTACCGCTTAATACAAGTATTTTTCATTTATTGTCATACTAACAGTACAGGCACAAATAGCTCCAGCTTTTCCGCAACTGCAAAAATAGATATAATGAAAGATAAATTAGGTTGATGGCCTAATTTTTATTTTGACAGCTTTCAAGTAAAAGTAACTAAAGCTGTCAAGAAAACACCTTTATTTTACAGCTTTTATGGATGAGAAGCCAAAGCTGTCAAGAAAACATCGTTTATTTGACAGGTTTCCAGCAAAGGAGCACAAAGCTGTCAAAAAAACACCGGTATTTTGACAGGTTCCCGGCAAAGGAACACAAAGCTGTCAAGAAAACACCTTTATTTTGACAGGTTCTCACCAAAGGAACCTAAAGCTGTCAAGAAAACACCGGTATTTTGACAGGTTCCAAGCAATGGAGCCCAAAGCTGTCAAAAATACACCGGTATTTTGACAGGTTCCCACCAAAGGAACCTATAGCTGTCAAGAAAACTTCGGTATTTTGACAGGTTCCCACCAAAGGAACCTAAAGCTGTCAAGATAACTTCGGTATTTTGACAGGTTCCCACCAAAGGAGTCTAAAGCTGTCAAGAAAACACCTTTATTTTGACAGGTTCCCACCAAAGGAATCCAAAGCTGTCAAGAAAACATCTTTATTTTGACAGGTTCCCAGCAAAGGTACCCAAAGCTGTCAAGAAAACAGCAATGGAACCCATAGCTGTCAAAACGCTACCTGAATTTATAAAGCTTCATTTTGAAAAAGGAGATATTATATGCAATTGTTGCAACGATTATGGGAGGCTATTGTCCGATTCTGGAAGAGACGCCACCTGACACAAATTTTGTTATTGATCTTATTGATTTTTGTATTGCTGTCTATCCTTTGGTTTGCTTTTATTGCCAGCCGGGCCAATGTCCAAACGTTAAAGGATGGTTTAAGCCAGGCTACCACAATCTATGACCAAAATGGAGAGGAAGCCAGCAAACTTGCGACAAACCGTACTGGCGGGGTGCCGATTGAAGATATGCCAGAGCATGTGCCTAATGCGGTAGTCGCCATTGAAGATGAGCGATTTTACGAACATAATGGTTTTGATATCAAGGGGATTGCTCGTGCGTTCTTTGGAAACCTGTTTGCAGGACAAATTACTGGAGGCGGCAGTACGCTGACCCAGCAGCTGACGAAAAATGCCCTGCTTTCTTCTGAACGGACTTATAAACGTAAAGTGGAAGAACTTTTTCTGGCCGTAGAACTTGAAAAAGTCTATGAAAAAGATGAAATTATTGAAATGTACCTGAACCAGGTTTATTTTGGCAGTGGTGCATTCGGGATCAATAATGCCAGCAAGAAGTATTTTGCCAAGGATATTCAAGATGTGACGATCAGTGAAGCGGCATTGCTCGCCGGCTTGCTTAAAGCTCCTTCCGCTCTTGATCCCTATAATAATTACGAAGCTGCCATTAAGCGCCGGAATGTGGTTCTCGCGAAAATGAACGAATTAGGGATGATCACTGATTCGGAGTTTAAGAAAGCAAAGTCCGAGGAGATACGATTAGAAGACGGCGGCGGTTCACTTGCAGATCGTAAATATCCTTCCTATGTCGATGCTGTATTGGATGAAGCTACGAGCAAATACGGCCTGACACAGGATGAAATCATGACAAGAGGCTACCGGATTTACACGGAACTTGACCAAAATATCCAATCTGGCCTTGAAAAGGTATACCGGCAGGATTACCTGTTCCCTGACCGTACCAGAGATGTACTGGTACAAAGCGGATCCGTGCTGCTCGATCCTAAAAGTGGCGGAGTCCGATCCCTGGTCGGCGGCCGCGGCGAAAAGGTCTTCCGCGGATTCAACCGCGCGACACATTTGAAGGCCCAACCAGGCTCGACCATGAAACCTCTGGCTGTTTACACACCCGCACTAGAAGAAGGTTATGAGTATGATTCTATGCTGGTTGACAAAAAGATGAGCTTTAAAAATTACAGTCCCAAAAACTTCTCAGATACCTACAAGGGAGAAGTGCCAATGTATGAGGCAATTGAAAATTCAATAAACCTCCCTGCTGTCTGGCTATTAAATGAAATTGGCTTGAACAAAGGAATCGATGCTGTCAGGAGGTTTGGCATCAAGGTCGAGAAAGAAGATCAGAATCTTGCGCTGGCTTTAGGTGGCATGCATAACGGAGTTTCACCGCTTAAGATGGCGGAAGCCTACTCTGCATTTCCGAATGGCGGAAAACGGCAAGATGGGCACCTGATTACGAAAATCGTCGGTCCAACAGGCAAAGTAATCGCTGAGCATGATGGCACCACCACTCGTGTAACCTCTAAGTCAGTGGCCAATAAAATGACCTCCATGCTATTGAATGTTGTGGAATCAGGTACCGGCAAAGGAACGTATATGGAAGGAGTCGATCTAGCCGGAAAAACAGGTTCAACGCAGCTCCCTTTTGCAGACATCAATGGGACAAAGGACCAATGGTTTGTTGGATATACACCGAATATCGTCGGAGCTGTCTGGCTCGGATATGATCAGACAGACCGCAAGCATTATTTATCCAGCAGCAGTTCAAAAGATGTCGTTCCTTTATTCAGGGCCATTATGGAAGAAACCTTGCCCCATGTGGAGCAAGAGGAATTCGCAGTCAAATCAATCAATGAAAGCAACTCTGGAGACTATGAACAAACCGAAAAGGCAATCAAGGAAAAAGCGGATAAATTAGAAGAAGAATTAAAAGCTCGTGCTGGTAAGGTTGAAGAAAAGTTAAAAGAGGAAGCACCGAAGTGGAAAAAGGTTTTTGATCAGATGCAGGAGGATGCCGGTAAAGTCGGCGATAAAGTCATCGACAAATTACGCGAATGGAAAGGTCAGTAAAAAATGAGAGAGCGGCTTTGACGAGCTGCTCTCATTTTTTATTCTGTTCCCTAATCTTTAAAAAGTCTTAGAATAAATACAAGTATCCCGCAGATCACCATCAACAGAAACAGATTCGTTTTTCAATATAGCATCGAGGGAAAATCCTAATCTTTCGGGAATTGCCCTGCTCTTACGATTCAATGAGTCACATCTGATTTCAACCCTGCGAGCTTTAAGCTCCTTATCCGCAAAGTCTGTTATTCCCTGTACCGCCTCTGTCATATACCCTTTCCCACTAAAACGTGTGTCGATCCAATAACCTATTTCGAATTTGGGAACGTCCCAGTTAATCCTATGTAAACCAGATGAGGCTACAAATTCCCCAGTATCCTTCTTGAATACCAGCAGCCTGAGGTCTGTGCGATTTAAAAAATTCAGGTGACCCTGCCTGATCACCACTTCTGTTTCTTCAACTGTTTGTTCCTTTTGGGCAAATGGCATCCAGGGTTGAAGTTCTTTTAAAGAAGCGTTGATTGATTCACATGTAACCGCACCATCTCCGGGAAGCGGCATCCTGATCAAAAGTCTGTTTGTTTCAAATTCACCTGGAAATTCCAACAAAATAGGATTCACCATACCTACCTCTCCTTTCTCTAATTCCCCCATATAAAAAGAGCAGCCAAAGCCGCTCTCTAATTATTCTCCCTATATGCTGATATCCCTCTTTTGGAAAAAGAAAAAGGTTAACATCATAAATATTGCGTAATATACAGCTAGTATCGACAGTGATACTGGCAGTGTTATATCCTCCAGGATCCTTTCCTGAAGAGCATAGACTGTTAAATCCAGATGAGGGAAAATTAAAAACTTCGCCCAAGTATACTTGTCAGCAAGCATGAGGATTATGCCACCAAGTGTCGATGAAAAGAAAAGGACAAAAATACCGATACCTACTGCAAGAGCCTGACTTTTAAATAACGTAGAAAGCATGAAGGCGATCGTCATGATCATGAGCAGGCTCGGAATGAAGTAAAGCATTTTCAATAGGAATTGTTCACCGACAATTGCTACCTTCCTTCCCTCTAATGTGATTTCAAAGATTTTCATATTAAAATCACCGTTTCCGAATAGAACCAATCCAATAATATAACCTGAAACAATCAACGTAATGACCAACAGCAATGCATAAATGATGACGGCTATGTACTTTGACAGCAGGATCCTCCATCTCTGATGCGGGCGGATCAATAACTGCTTTATCGTTCCATCAGAGAATTCTGCTGCTACATTGGCACTCCCTACTACAACTACGAACAACGTGACAAGCGAGCTGACGCCGACAACGACATCATTCATGAAGTGCCAGTTAGTCTTGGCATTTGGATTGATGTTCTCATCCAAAAACTCCTGCGTTTGATCAATTTGGCTTTGGATCAACGCTTTTTCATCATCAGAGGCAGAAGCCAACTGGTTTTCAAGCATGGCGATTTCCGCCTCTGTATCCTGACGCCAATTTGGATTTGGATCAGCACTGAATTTCATATAGATAATTCCAGCAATCAATATAGCCAAAACCATAATGACCATATAAATCCAGCTTGCCATTTTCCCGAATATCTTCATTAATTCATTTTGGATCAAACCAATCATGTCAATTGCTCCTTTCTATCTTTATTTGTGATTTCCAGGAAGCGATCTTCCAACGTGGCTTTCACATTCAATATTTCAAAAACATCAATATTGTTTTCAACTAAAAGTTTGTTAAGGCCAGGTATTTGTTGTTTTCTCAATGATAATGTCAGTCGCGATCCATCTCTTGAAGTCACTTTAATGTCTGGCATATGCTCTGCCAGCAGCCTGGCTGCTATGACAGGGTCTGATATTTCCACAACAACCGTTCTTGTCTTCTCTGTCTCTGATATTTCATTCTCATGCATGGATGAGATATGTATGAGCTTGCCTTGTTCAATAATTGCGAATCGGTCACACATCAACTGCATTTCAGACAATAAATGAGATGATACTAATACGGATGTTCCCTGGCTGGTAAGTAACCGCAAATAATCACGGAATTCCCTGATTCCCTGGGGATCCAGTCCATTAGTCGGTTCATCCAAAATCAAGATGGACGGCTTATGCAGAATGGCTTGTGCCACTCCAAGCCGTTGACGCATCCCTAAAGAATAGGTACGAACTTTATCATGTATTGCGTTCTCCAGTCCTACGAGTCCGGTGACTTCATTGATTCGCTCTTCACTTACCTCCCCCAAAGCCATACGGGCATAATGCCTGAGGTTTTTAAAACCACTCAGGTATTTGTAAAACTCAGGGTTTTCTACGATGGCCCCCAGTTCGTTCATTGCTGCCGTAAATGAATTGTCCAGGTCGTGCCCATTCACAAGCACTGTCCCACCCGTGCGGTTGATCAGGCTGACAATCATACGGATGATTGTTGTCTTCCCTGCGCCATTTGGGCCAAGAAGTCCAAATATCTCGCCTTTTTCTACTTGAAAGCTGACGTCATCCACGATTGTTTTTTTACCAATCGTCTTGGTCAGCGACTTCACTTCTAATGCAAAATGCGACATAGAATCTCCTCTCTTCATCAAAAAAAATACTTCTATCCTATGATTAATACGAAGAATATTGTAAAAAGTTACAAAAAAGACTAAAAAGATTCTATCTCGCCTCTGAATGGCCAGTATATTGCCCGTCAATAATACAAACGATATAAGTGATATTCAAGCGAATATCCTGTGTTTCAAAAATCCAATCATGAGGTGATTGTATGAGTTACAAAGATCATTTGGATCCACACTCACAACTATTCCACCACACTTGGACTAGGCGGAAGCATACCAATTCGCAGGTCAATGGTGAAACCCAGGTTACCAAAAACACTATACTTGCAAGAGGTAATGCGAAAGCACACCGTTTTTGAATTTTTGAAACCAAAAAGGAAAAGACGCCCCAGGGCGTCTTTTCTTAAAAAGCTTTAACTGACAAGATTTAAAGAAAAATAAAATAAATTACACCTGCCAAAATGATTCGATAAATCGCAAATGGCATTAATTTAATTTTATTGATCAATTTAAGGAAGAATCGGATGAAAAGTAAAGCAAATAAAAATGCACTAATGAATCCTACTGCGAAAAACGGCAGCGCATCCAAGGTAAAATACTGCCAATTCTTCAATAATGATATCCCGCTTGCACCGAGCATGATTGGTACCGCCATGATAAAAGTGAAATCAGAAGCTGCACGGTGGTTCAAACCAAGCAGTACACCACCTGAAATCGTGGATCCTGATCTTGAAAACCCTGGCCATAAACCCAGACATTGGAATAAGCCGATACCAAGTGCCTGCTTATAGCTGATTTGATCGACATCATCAATCTTAACCACACGAGGATGTAAGCGGTCAGCGATGATCATCAGGACGGCACCGATTACTAATCCAACTATGACTGTTTCCACAGAGAATAAGTGCTCATCAATATAATCCTCGAATAAAACACCAATTACACCTGCAGGAATCAAACCAACGATTACTTTTGAAAGACTAAGTCTTCCCTTGGAATCCGTGATGGAAACTCCCTTTTGCAAGCCCAGCAGGTTTATGAATCGCTCCTTAAACACGATTACTACGGCAAGTATAGATCCTAATTGGATGACGACTTTAAACGTATTGGCAACAGGTTCCGTAAATATGTCTTTAGAATGCAAAAGAAGGTCATCGACAATAATCATATGCCCTGTTGATGAAACAGGAGCAAACTCGGTTAATCCTTCTACCAGACCAAGAATGAATGCTACAAACAATTCCCAAATATCCATTAAGTATATTCTCCTTTAGAAGATGAAAGTATGTTGCTATTCCCGCCACTATGTGAAATGTAAAGGGGCCAAATCAGCATGCACTCTTTCAGTTTTATCTCCAATAGGCAAAATAGTCAAGAACAAAAAGCGCAAGCGCCCTGGTCAGCCCCGACAAGCGCTGGAGGGCCGACCGGTGAAGTCGTTCTTTGACTTCATTGGGCGGACCGAAGCGTCTCGAGGGACTAGGCGCTGGAGCTGGATTAAGAAAACCATATATAGTTATCAACAACCAGGGTAATTTATAATTTTTTAACAATAAAAAAATGCAGCTTCAAGAGCTGCAGTATTCCCCTTCTTTAAAAACAAATAATTTCTGGCCGATGAAATTCGTTATAGTATAGAAAATTGACCCTAAAATAATTGCAATAGTGTCTAAACTTAAATAAATATTAGCTATCGTAATTTCATTTATTCTTTCCGTTATACTGTGACTTACGGAGAATGAAAGAATATAACTGATCAGTACCACTAAAATGAATCGAGGTGCCCCTTCCCGTATGGAAACACTGCTCTTAAAGGTAAATGCCCTATTTAATATGAAACTGACAGCAGCTCCAATCGTGTTGCCAGTAAAGGTGGCATGCCAATAGGGCCAATCAAGCCCATTTTTCAGCAAAATCATCAAACCCATTCCAATCATGGTATTAAGCATGCCGACTAGCATGAATCTTAAGAATTGCATGGAATTTACAAAACAGCCTCGGATCCACTTATTCAGTTGGCTAGTTGTTCTCAGATAGCTTCCTTGTTTCAATGATTGACTCATACTCGTCCTCCTCCATGTTCACCAATTTCCTTGGTACAGGCAGGTTGAACAGGTCAACATCGACAATGTATTTGGGCCTGCGCTTAGTTTCTTTGTAGATTTTCCCAATATATTCCCCAACCAACCCGAGGGCAATTAGCTGCAAGCCGCCAATAAGCCAAATCGAAGTGATCAACGACGTCCATCCAAGCTCAGTATTTCCAAAAAGCTTTAAAGTCAAAAAATATATTCCAAACAACAGGCTGACAATAAATGAGAGGCATCCGACAAGCATGACGAGCCTGATTGGAGTGACAGAGAATGATGTAATGCCATCGAAGGCAAATGCAAGCATCTTTTTCAATGGGTACTTTGTTTCCCCCGCAAACCTTTCCTTTCTTTCATAATAGATATTAGCAGAGTTGAATCCAATTAACGGAACAATTCCCCGCAAGAACATATTACTCTCAGCAAATCGCTCCAATTCATCTACCGTGCGCCTGCTCATTAAACGGAAGTCAGCATGATTAAAGATCAGTTTTACCCCCAGCTTGTCCATTACCTTATAAAATCCCTCCGCAGTAAACCGTTTGAAGAATGTATCCGACTCTCTGCTGCTTCTGACACCATAGACAATTTCGTAACCTTCAATGTACTTTCTTACCATTTCATTGATTGCATCGATATCGTCCTGAAGGTCTGCATCAATGCTCACGAGACAATCTGAAGAATCTTTTGCGGCAAAAAGGCCTGCGAGCAATGCATTTTGATGGCCTGCATTTTTTGAAAGCTTCAACCCTTTTATTAATTCATTCCTAAGACTTGCTTTGTATATCAAATGCCATGTATTGTCTTTGCTCCCGTCATCAACAAACAGAATTTTACTGTTTTTCGATACCAGGTTTTCACTTATCATTTGCTCAAGTTTTGCGGTTAGCTGCTCAATAGTCTCTTCCAACACTTCCTCCTCATTGTAGCAGGGAACGATAATAGATAAGATTGGCAAATTCATGGATGGACCTCCTTGGTGTTATAAAACCTGATAAAGATAAATTTTCCAGGCACTCGCATCTGAAGTGAAAATAGCATCAAGCTTTAAATCATTCTCGATTGCATTATCGATCGGGACTGCTGAAAAAATGTATTCGCCTCCCATTTGTTTGAAGGGCTCGATATCGATATCCAGATTCTTGATTCTTTTTTTGGAGTTTTTCTTGAACATGTAATGCTTGCCTAATTCATCTGTGAAGATGTAGCATCTTCCACCCCACTCATCAAAATAAGTACGGATTTTCTTGTTCTTTTCCAGCTCGTTTTCGATAATCTTGCGGAATTTATGCTTATACTTTAAGGGATAAAAATTATTATAGGTATCAAGTGTGTAAAATCCGTTATATTGGGCGATAGCAGGATGCAGCCCAATACTGGCTATTCGGTAGCTGCTTTGAGGTTTCCCGATGTGGTCCTTTATTGCTTCAAATTGTTTTTCAGCATAAAATTCACTTACACTCGGTTTTTTGCTATGAACAATTTCTTCATTGCTGAACAACAATAAGATAATTTGTGCTCCAATCAACAGCGGAACAGATTTATGAAGTACCTTTTCTTCCCAGAGAATCCTAAGGCCAACAGCAAAAAGAATATAAATGATCAATGGCCGCAAAAAATGGTACCTGGCAAAATTGAAAGTATCAAGAAAGTGGAATCTTTCTGTTAAATGAACCCATCCTTTATAAAACCAGAATGCGTACCATGCAGAAAATAGAAAATTCAGCAGGAATAAAAGAACAAAAATACGCTCATTTTTCCATCTCCGGTGCTTCCATACGATCAGCATGGCCGCAATAATAACCGGCAAAATGATTAACGTATGTACCGTCATGACATGGGTATGACCGAAAAGGAAGTTCTTAAACGTAAGCTTTACAGAATGAAAGAACGACAGACGGGCGTGGAAATATTCATCCCGACTATTCGGCTCACTATCAAATAGAAACGAGTAAACAAGTCTGTAGTCTGCAATCAAGTAAACTGATGTCATATAAACAATCGCAACCAAGAAACGCCAGTTGAACGTTTTTTTGCGGATGGCATCACTAATCCAGAGTATACCCATAGCGCTGAGGAAAAAGAAAAAACCCAAAACAATGCTAGAGTAAAAAGGCAAGAGTGTAAGGGTAAGATAATGACTCCCCTTTCCATTGCCTTGTCTTATATGCAAAAAAGCCCATAGTGCCAATGGCATTCCTAACGTACTCAGCATCCCTGAGGGCCAAAAAGGAGTTAAGGCAAACGCCAATGCCGTACCGACACGAATCAGGGTTCTCTCCCTTTCTGGAATGAAATGGTCCTTTAAAAGTAAATACATACCAAGAAAGGCAAAAAATCTAGTAATACTCTGGCTAATTCCATAAGCGATCATAGTCGGGAACCAAACATATAGCCAAACAATCAGGCTGAATTCGCTCCCAAGCGCATTTCTTGGAAGTCCATTAATTACTTGAGGAATAACAGATTCGGCTGAACCAGCGATTTGGCCACTCTCAGCAAGGATTTTATACCATGCCAAATTGGAATCCAGATTATCATGGACCCGAATATGGGCATCGTTCCCCAAGATAAAATACGGCGATACGAAGACTGAAATAACGAGAAGAGATAGTATGATGAATTTATTCTCTTTTTCCTGCAAATAAGCCAAATCAAATTACACCTCAAATCCCATGTTCGCCTTCTTAAGATTTGCACAATGACAGAAAATATTCCCTGAAAAGTTAATCAACTTCCTAGTCTGTTTTTATCAGAAAAGATGGTAATCAAAGACAATCAGATAGAAGATCACAAAAAAGACTGATAGGACCAATGCCGTCAAAGGCTTTTTATAATGGAGCCTTAGCATGGGATACATCGTACTATAGAAGAAGAATTCCCATACGATCGACCATCCATGATCAAATTTAATGGCTCCATACTTTAACGCCAGAGCCTCTATCAGGACGGACAGTGAGATCCATTTTAAATAATGCCTAACCTTCTTGTTTCGGTCTTCAGGGAAATTTCCCAAAAACAAAATGATCATACTCGGATAAAAAAGAAATGTATACAAGGATTCCGTTACAAACAGACTGATGAAATTCCTGTCAAACTCCCACAAATGTTTATTTCCAATGTACGATATATATTCATAGAAGCAGCTAAACAATGCCCAATAATAAAAGGTAGGTAAAAACTCTCTCCATCTTTGCCAATTCCCCTTGCCAAATGACAACAAAACCCCGCCCACAATAACTGCTGCATGGAACAAGCTTTCACCCTCCTTTACTAAGGACCCTAAATAGACCCATTAATCAGAGGTATTTTTTAACTCTCATTCATATTTTATGTATGGCCCAACAAATCTCTATAACAAAGAAAAAAGGCTGTAATGGCATTTATAACACCATTACAGCCTTAAAGATCTTATTTAATTCAAATTCCTATCAGATTCCAGTACAAAAAGATTCTTTTTTGATTGAAGAAAAACGACAGATGTCAACGCTATTGCCAATAGCAGTCCCATTGCCGAAAATCCGATGGTTGCTGTTTGCAGTTTTATGATTTCAGCCAGGTATCCCAACAAAAGTGTCAGCAGAATTTGGAGCATCGCCTGAAAAAATGCAAAAGCACTGCTAAACCTACCCATCAAATCTAAAGGAACATTGTTTTGAAAAAAAGTTGTGTATCCTGTAAATGAAAATGGTGAGAAGAATCCAATTATGATAAAGCCTATTACAGCCATAGGCACAGTATCTGATGAGGCGAGAAAAAACATAAAGTATCCTGTCACGGATAAAACAGATCCCAAACCCAGCAGCGTCCGGATTGAAAGCCTCGTTGCCAACGCAGATACTGCGAAGGATCCTGCCACATAACCTGCGCCTGTAAGGCTGACAAGCAAGCCATAATTCTTTTCTGATAAGCCGATGACCTGCTGGATAAAGGTTACTTCCTGTGAATCAAGCGCAAATGATATCAGTGTGATGAATTGGAAAATCAGGAAAACCACCATGAATCCAACCGCTGTCTTTCCAAAATCGGCAACTGCCTTCCAATCAGCAGCAATCATCTTCAAACTAATAGTATCTCTATATTTTTCTTTCCGATCTTCCTCATCGACGTCCGGCAGGAAGTATATTGCCGCTGCACAGAAAAAGAATGTTACCGCATTAATATAAATGCTGGTATTTATGCTTCCATACATGATCAGCAAGCCAGAAACACTTGGCCCAACCAACATGGCTCCGGAAGTCGCAAATGAAAAAATGGAATTGAACCGTTTTCTTTTTTCAGGGGGAACCAGCTTTGCTATGTATGTTTCCGAAGTGGGGCCAAAAAATGCGCCAGCAATATTAGTCAAAAACATAATGCTATATATAGGAACAAGTGAGGTGAAAAAGGGAATGATTGCAATGAAGATCCCCCTCAGAATATCAATCCAAATCATCAATTTTCTTTTATTTACACGATCGATGACGCTTCCGGCCCATGTGTTTGTCAAAAGGATCGCCAGGGGCCTGATGATGAACAAACCAGCAATAGCTGCTGCTGATCCTGTGATCTTTAATACCAATAAGTTAATTGCCACAAAATAAATCCAGTTGCCAATATTCGAAATCCCAATTCCCAGAATCAATAATATGGGATTTTTCCATCCCTTCAAGCAAACCCCTCCTGAATATAGACTAAGTTGTCGGAATTTTATTAACCTTTTTCTCTTTCATCCTAGCGGTAACTTCCAAAAGTTTCAAGTACCTATTCTTTTAAAATTTACATTTTATCCCAATTATAAAGTTTGTCACAATTTGTCCATATTAATTTTCCCAACAAAATTATTCGAAATATGCATTATACCCGCATTTTCGACGCCCTAAAACTCTTCTATTAAAAGTTTCATATATTTACCACCTTCTCCACGACAATTTACCCATTTATAACATTGGTATATTACTTATAATGGTATATAGATTCGATAAGGAGCTGAAAGTATGAATTCAAATCAGAAATTTGTTTCTAAGGTCCTTCCGCTATTTGCGGCGTTTATGGTAATGGTTACAATAGCAGCGACTATAGTCGTTCAAAATAATGATGATCAAGTATCGGTTCCGTTTAGTTCCCTTGTCAAGTCAGTAGAAAGTCTTAACGGCCATGAGGCAACCCTGATTGAAAAAATAGATGGAACCCTTATACTCAAAACAAAAGATTCAACATTTGTTTCCCAAGTTCCCCCTGGCAGTGATATGGTCGATAAATTAGTAGAAAAATATAATATTAATTATGAATACATGAACAATAGTAAGTATGGTGCATGGATTCTTGGCGGTGTTCTGCTGCTCTTGATGGGTGGTGCATTTGTAATCCAGAAGAAAACCGGAGGGATTGGTGCCGGTAATCGTATGAAAAATAGCCTGTCAAAGCCTAATCCTTTGCCCTCCATCACGCTAACTGACGTGGGCGGGTTGCAAGAAGAAATGAAAGAAGAGATTAGCCAGACACTTTCCATCCTGAAGAACCCAGAAAAATCAGCGAGGATGGGAATCAAGCCACCCAAGGGGATACTATTGTATGGTCCTCCAGGTACCGGCAAGACTCTCCTTGCCCAGGCAATTGCCCATGAGCTCAATGCAAACTTTTTCTCAGCCAGCGGATCGGCTTTCAATGAAATGTTTATCGGAGTAGGTGCATCACGGGTGCGAAGCTTGTTCCAGAGTGCACGAAAGCAAGGTCCTGCAGTCATTTTCATTGATGAAGTTGACGCACTTGCGGGCAAGCGTAAACCACATGGCGGTGAAGAAGGCGAAAAGACACTTACTGAGCTGCTTGTCCAGCTTGATGGCGGACATTCAAACGATGGCATCCTTTTCATTGCGGCAACAAACAGAAAGGACATGCTGGATGATGCATTCCTTCGCCCTGGACGAATTGATTTCTCTTTCAATGTGCCTCTGCCGGATACTAAAGGCAGAAGGGAAATCATTGATATCCATATTAAAGGTAAAAATCTTACTCCAGATGTATACTCATCACTGGATGACCTGGCAGAAAGCACTTCAGGTTTTTCAGGTGCCGAGCTCAACTCATTGTTTGAAACTGCCAGCAGGCGTGCATTGAGAAACGGACAGGATATCATTTCAAAAAGCGATATTGATTATGCCCTTGACCGTACCATCCTTGGCAGCACATCCCGGACTCTCCAGGATGCCGACACGAAGCGCAGGGTTGCCATACACGAAGCTGGACATGCTCTTGTGTCTGCCGTCACCAAACCTGGTTCTGTCCGGAAAGCGACCATTATTCCGCGCGGCCAGGCCCTTGGATATGTAGCACCAATTCCAAAAGAGCTTCAATTGTCGACGCACAGCGATTTGATAGACCGCATTGCAATGATCCTTGCTGGTGGTGTCGCTGAAAGGATGTTCCTCGGCGAGCATAGTATCGGCGTAAGCGGGGATGTTCAACAGGCAAAACAAATCATTGAACAAATGGTTGACACCGGTTTGTTGCAGGAAGGTTTCTCACTCACATTCAGCAAAGGGTTAAGAGAAACAAAAATGCAAGAACTGTTTGATGACGCACTTGAAAAATCCGAAATAATTATCAGGTCTCATCAAAATCAGTTTGGAAAACTTGTCGATGCATTACTAAAGAAGGAGACACTCGAAGGCTCCGAAGTAGATGAAATTGTTCAGGATCAAGCTGGTTTTCGTGAAGATCAATATGTAATGGTGTAAAAGATTTATAAAAAAAGGATTTCCGAATAAAATTTCGGAAATCCTTTTTTATTTACGCTGGTCAATAGCCTGGGCAAGATTTGTCTTAATGTCTATTTCTTTAAAGGAAATTCCCAGCTGTACGGCTGTTTGGGCAATTTCAGGGCGCATGCCGGAAAGCGTCGCATTTACACCTATTAGTTTCAAGGCATTCAACAGCTGGAATATTTGATGGGCAACCATGGTATCAATCATTGCGACACCTGATAAATCAACAAATAAATGGTGAATATCCCTTTGAGAGCACTGCTGCAACGTATTTTCAAGGATCATTTTAGCCCTTGTAGTATCTATATCACCAATCAGCGGCAGCAATCCCTGGTGGTTCGTCAACGAAATGACAGGGGCGCTTAATTCATTGATTGTTTCCTGTTGGGCTTTCAACACACCCTGGGAGTATCTATAAGTAGCTTCTATAAACCGCAGGATCACCTCATCCATTTCTTTGAGGATGATATCATACCAGATATCGACCTCTTTTCTTGCTATTTCAGGATGTAACTCTGCAAATCGGCGGATATAATCAAAATACTGGTTCCTTACATTTTTAAATTCCCTGATCACAAATTGAATCGGAGTTTTAACATGCTCAACATCACTAGCAATTTTCTCAATCCATGGCTTAAAGTCCTTAAAGAATTCCCCTTCCTCCTTTTTGAATAATTCAATGAAATGAAGGTGAAACTCATGATTTTGTTCTTTCAATGCATGTACAACATCAGGGTCACTAGATGCATATACACCCGCTGTATTTTGTTTATCGATATTTTCGTGCCATTCCTCAGTCAGGTTCCGACTGTTTCCTTTTAAAAAAGTGTATAATTCCTGATTTCTATGCAAAGAAATCCCCCCTTGTCTGGAAGCAACAGATGGAAAAATATGTATAGGGCTGAACTCAGCCTAGTACAATTATAACAAACCTTCTCCTATTGAAAAATTTTAAACGCGCTGCTTTACTCTAGTTTATGCTTCTCCCTTAATTCTGCAGGTGCCATCTTTATAATTTGCTGAAAAACGATTAACAGCACACCAACATCATCCACGATGCCAATTAGTGTCAAAAAGTCTGGAATGATATCAAATGGAAGCAAAAAATAACCAATGATTAAGCCAGCTGAAATTATTTTTTGCTTGACCGGAACACTTCCCGTAGTAAAAAATTCTATGAGAAAGGGAACGAATTTTTTCACCTTAAAAACCAACCGAATTCTTTTAAAGAATTTCTTCATTCTGATCCACCCCTTTTATAGAGACTATTATATCCTTCTTTCACCATTTGTCAGATTTAAAACCTACTTGGGACATACTTATTTACGAATCAGCAGGTGGATTCGTTTCATTTTAACGAAAACATCATTGATTTCATCCAAAAGCAATAAGGGTTTTTGCATGTTTGCTCGAAAACAGCCAATTAAAGAAAGAAGCAGCCACTTCAATGGCCGCCCAGTTTCTTACTTTTCTTGTTGATCGCAATAATGATGGATTGCCCTTTTGAAGAATGCAGCCAACCCAGGCTGATATTTATCAATATTCTTTGTGAAGCGCCGGTCATCGACGTAAAGATCCCCCAGCCCTCGAAAAATATCAATGGTACATTCATAATAATGATCAGTGATGAACTGCCTCCAATCCGCAACTGCTTCCTGAACAGCCGGATCATTCGGGCCATCTTCCATACCGGAGATCAACCGTTGGTAAATCTCTTCTGTTTTCGCCTGAATATTTCCCCAATCCTCTGGCGTATAATTAGCTGTCTTCTTTTCTACCTTTTCAACTGTCTCTTTTCCGTACCTTGTCTTTGCTTCATCACTATATTTCTTCTGATGTTCTTCAATTTCTTTCATATCGAAGCCTTCGAACATATCTTTCTCCTTCATTTGATATCCTCCTTCAATTGAATGAATCGTCTTTTCCACTGTCTTGATGATCTCATCCAGCCGCTTCTTTTTCTTTAAAAGCAATGCTTTATGCTTTTTCAAGGATTCTTTCCTGTTGAAGTCCGGCCGGTCCAAAATATCTTTTATTTCTTGCAGGGTAAAATCCATTTCCCTAAAGAACAATATTTGCTGCAGGCGTTCGAGATCTCTTTCTGAATAAAGCCGATACCCAGCCTCAGAAACGGCCTCTGGGTGAAGCAGGCCAATCCTGTCATAATAATGCAGTGTTCGTATACTCACTCCTGTCAGATCGGCAACTTCTTTTACCTTGAACATGTTGTCTTGATCACCTCCACATGTATAGCGTAAACCCTTACCTAACGTTAGGGTCAATAGAGAGTTGCAATTATTTTGATGTTTACATAATATTTTTATAATCAACTGATTGTCTAAGGTTGAGTTTTTTCAATTACACTTCTTATTTTAATAGACATTTCGGCATGCTCCTTCTTATGAAATGTCTATTAAATCCGGTTTCTTGGACATTTTGCCATGCTCCCGCTTCTGAAATGTCTATTAAATCTGGGTTCTTGGACATTTTGCCCTGCTCCCGCTTCTGAAATGTCTATTAAATCCGATTTCTTGGACATTTTGTCCTGCTTCCACTGCTGAAATGTCTATTAAAGACCGCCTATTAGCCATCCCAGCCTTAATGTCGCTTGCCAGCCGATTAATATAATTGATATTTTTAAAAAGGTACGATCATAATAAAGTTACTAAACACAAGGGGGTCATTCATGGCCAGACTGGTAGAATACATAGATAAGATTGCTGAGCTCCCTTTAAAAGAAAGTTATTCTCGAGATGAACTGTTGACACAGGAATTTTTATTGGCAAATGAACGCCGCCTTGCGGTCTATTATTGTACGCATAATGAATACGTAAATCCAAATGCAAAGGTGTTTATCGTAGGAATTACTCCTGGTTTCCAACAAATGAGCAAATCCATTGCTGTTGCCCGCTCCCTGATTGAAGAGAGATTTCCTGTTTCCGATATTCCTTATTTTTGCAAGCGTGAAGCAAGATTTTCCGGGGTACTTCGCAATCATATCATTGAGATGCTTGATGATCTCGGCTTACAAAACTGGTTATCGCTAGAATCTTGTTCTCATCTTTTTAATGAGAAAGACAACCTGCTGCATACAACTTCTCTCATTCCATATGCTGTTTTTAATGATGGGAAGAATTACACTGGACATAATCCCAAGATTCTAAAAAATAATATGCTTTTGAATTTCTTAAAGAGTTACTTTGAACCACAGGCGGCCATGCTTAGGAATGCGCTTGTGATCCCACTTGGGAAGAGCGTCGAAGAAATCATGAGGGTGTATGTGAGTGAAGGCCTTCTGGAAGAAAATAATATTCTCTTTGGATTCCCTCACCCTTCAGGTGCAAACGGACACCGCCTGCAGCAATTTACCAGTAACAAAGATAAAATGAAAAATACCATTACAGGCTTTTTCCAGTGATTTTAAAAACAACTAGCTGTTTGAGCATGTAAAGAATAATAAAAAAAGAGGCTATGATCCATAGCCTCAAATCGTAAGTTTTGTCGTCACCAATCACCTCATTCAAACGGAACTTCATTTTCATAGGCAGCTTTATAGATGGCAATCAATTCCTCTTTTTGTGTTTCATTTTCTATCATAATATCTCCATAAGCAGGAACAATCGTGTGCCATCCGTGTTGTTTGTTTTGGCGTGACACGAATAAATAGCTCTCACCTTCTTTCAGGAGTTGATCATTTTCAACTAAGACCAGTTTATTCCCTTCAAATCCCCCCTGTTGGTTCACCATGATCCTGCCGTTCAATTGGCCTTTGATATTTTCAGCTACCTCAACCTCGTATTGAGTTTCAAGTATTCCATCTTCATTACTTGTTCCCTTCGTCTCTTCTACCTTCCCGATAAAAACATTATCCGCCCATCCAACGAGTTGTTTTTGGTCGGTTACATCAAATGCATAGCTCGCCGGGATGTTCTGTACTTCCGGATTTTTCGGAGTATTTTCTAAAAACAAGGCTGATCCGGCCACTGAAAGTGCGATGACTGCTGCGATGGCCGGGGCAGCCAGCACTATCCGTTTTTTTGTTTTGCTGCTCATTTCGGTCTTAGCCATTTGAATTCCAAGTTCACTTCTTCTGCTTAAACCCTCTGGTATATCGATTTTATTAATCTCTGATTGAATATTATTGTTCATTAGCTTCTTCCTCCTTTAAATTCTTTCGAAGTTTCCCCAGACTGCGATAAAGAATGGTCTTTACTGTGCCAAGCGGAAGTTGGAGAGTGTTAGCTATTTCCTTAAATGTCATTTGCTGATAGAACTTCAGGAGAATGACACTTTTTTCTTCTTCCTGAAGTTTTTCAATTAAGTTCTTCAAATCAATTCCAGAGATATCATCATCTTGAGCAACCTCTGTTGTATACTCAGCAAATTCAGGTTTTAAAGGTACAATGTTTTTTCTTTTTCTCAATAAGTCAATGGAACAACTGATGGCAATTCTAATCAGCCAGGTTTTAAAATATTTTGGCTCCTTAAGCTCCTTGATGGATTTGAACGATCTGTAAGCCGTTTCCTGGACAACATCCATGGCGTCATTCTGGTTTTTCACATAGATGAACGCCATTCTGTACAAATCCTGTTCATATTGCTGGAACAACTCCAAAAATGCCTTATCATTGCCTTTTTGAGCTTTTTTTATCAATTTCAGCATTAGATGCACTCCCTTGTACTCCTTGTTATCCATTAGACGTTAGATTCGCCAGTTTGGCTTTAATATCCTGTAAAAAAATTCAAATGTAGCGGAATGTAAATCCAGTCGTCTTGCAAAAGAAAAAAACACCCTTTAAAGAAAGGATGTTCATCGAGGCAGAAGCGTGTATTTTTTCCAGGCATCCGGGAGAAGCGCCTGATATTTATGGTGGAGGTAACGGTCGTCAATCAACACTATCCTGCCTGTATCACTTTCTGACCGAATCAGTCTTCCTCCGGCTTGCAGTACTTTGTTCATTCCAGTGAAGACATAGGCATAATCATAACCATGCTTACCAGTACCAGCGAAATGTTTTTTAATCAAGTCTCTTTCGAATCCAATCTGAGGCAGTCCTACCCCAACAATCACTACCCCGTTTAGCCTGTCCCCTTTTAAATCGATGCCTTCAGAAAACACACCACCAAGAACAGCAAAACCAATGAGTGCTCCTTGATTGTCAGCTGTGAAAGATTCTAGAAATGCGGCACGTTCTTCTTCATCCATCACTGTCCCCTGGACAATCGTAGTGATATCCTCATTGGAGATTCTCCACTCCTCAAGAACCATATTTAGGTATTGGTAGGATGGAAAGAAAAACAGATAATTACCCGGAGCCTTGTGAACTAGATCAGTCATTGTTTTGACTATTGGTTTAATTGATTTTACCCGATCCTTGTACCTTGTTGATAACGCTTGAACCTTCACATCAGTCTGTTCACTAGAAAAAGGGGAAGGAATCAAAGAGATATAATCCTCGTTATTACCGCCAAGCATATCCTTGTAATAGCCCATAGGATTTAGAGTGGCAGAAAAAAAGATTCGAGACTTAAAGCTTTTTCCTGCCTGTTTAATCAAATGAGAAGGATCCAGACAAAACTGCTTAATACGCACATCATTTTTTTCGATTTCAGCATATAAAATGAAGCGTTCATCAAATAATCTGTTGATTCGTTGCCAATGTTGGGCAACGAAAAAAGTTTCAAGCAACAAGTCTGAATCTCCTGTACTTCCTCTTAGGAGTTCTTTTTCCGCATGTTCAATAAACTCAGCCACTAACTGATTCAATTCCTCGAATGGCTCCTCGTACTTCATTGTTGTTGAGGTTCCAGCCTGTTTTCTTAATTGGATAAAATAGTCATTTAAACGTTTGGATATGTCACCTAAAGAATGATTTTTTTCTTTAAACTCCCTTTTCAACTGTAGAAAAGCTGATTTTTCCAATGTCGCAGAGAACATATCCCTCCCTCTGTCAACGAGATTATGTGCCTCATCGACAAGGAGGGCGGTTTTCTTTTTTTGTTCATCGAATAGTCTTTTCAAAGAGACTTTTGGATCAAAAATATAATTGTAATCACATATGACCGCATCTGCTGCGTATGCCAGGTCCAATGAAAACTCAAAAGGACAGACTTTATGTTTTTTGGCATACTTTTCAACACAGTATCTATCCAGGGTTGCTTCATTCCTGAGGATATCAAGTACCGCATCGTTGATCCTGTCATAATATCCATCTGCAAATTCACAATGATCCTTGCTGCACTTTCCCTCACTGGTAAAACATACCTTATCTTTTGCTGTGATTGTCACAGTCCTTATTTCCAAGCCTTTTTTTATCATGAGACTGAACGCTTCCTCTGCGGTCTGTCTTGTCGTCGTTTTCGCAGTTAAATAAAATAACTTCCTAATCTGATCTTCCCCTATTGCCTTAACTGCAGGAAATATCGTTGAAATGGTCTTGCCGATCCCAGTGGGTGCATTGGCAAATAATGTCCTTCCTTCCTCGATGGTCTTATAGACACCCCCGGCAAGCTGTCGCTGGCCCTGCCGGTATTGAGGAAAAGGAAAGTCCAGCTTTTTAATGCTCTGATCCCTTTTCAAACCATGTTCCACCTGCAACCTGGCATATGGTGCAAAATCTGCGAGCATTCCTTTAACAGATCTTTCCAACTTCTCTTTGGTAAATGTCCTTTTAAAAAACTTCTTGTCACCAGTAGTTTTATGAACATAAGTCAGCTGGATATCAATCTCATCGTTACCGTGTTCCTTTAAATACATATAGCCATAGCATTCTGCTTGCGCCCAGTGAGCAGGGTTTGAATTTTCTCCGATACTTTCCAAAGGCATAGAAGTCGATTTAATTTCATCAATCGTAATTTTCTCTCCTGAAAAAAGCAATCCGTCACAGCGGCCTTCGATAAGAAATAAGAGGTTATCAAATTCAATTTCTGTTTTTAAAAAGACTTCACTCTGATCCATTTCTTGATAAGTTTTTTGGATTTCCCGATGGATCCTTGAGCCTTCAGAGAAGGATGAGGCCGTTTTAAAACCGGATTCAATGCTTCCAGTTTTAAATACATATTCAGCCAGCATCCTTACCGGAATTTTTATTACATGCTCCATCCTGCTCACCTCCTGCCTAACTTCCAACTCCATTATAGTACATATGTTCCCTCACGTTCAATAAAATAAAAAACCCGCTCCAGGAAACCTGGAACGGATTGATATCTATTTACCAATGGCGTGTATTTTCAAGCAAACTGTCAATCTCAATCGGGTTCAGTGAAAAACTCAAATCATCCTCAGCAATTTCCATTGTATCTTCCAACAGCTCGTCAATATCCATGCTAATTCTTCCCATACCGAACCTCCTCGTTCACTTTTGGCCATCCATTGTCCATGTGGGCCTCGTGAAAATAGTTCGTTTATTATATGAGGGTTCTGGGGGTCATTTAACGCAGTGAAAATTTTCCCAAGTTGTTGTTAATTTGATATGATTTTTTGAAAAGTTTTACAAAAGGGAATTCGAAGGACATGACAATTACTTTTTATTAGACAGTTCTATTCATTTCTTTTTTGCTTTAAAAACAAAAAGGCCTAATTAGGCCTTTTTGGTAGCTACTCATGCTGGAGGTAAAATTGGCGGCATACCCGCTACTAATACACCTAGTGCGATAGCACTTGACAATAATGCAGTCAAAATCTTTTTCATTAGAATTCCTCCTCAATTGATTTTTTCTATATATTTTACTGCTTGATCAAATCTTCCCATCTCTCGATAGTGATTTGATAGCATTTTGTAAAACCAAATTAATTCTTCACTTTTCCCATCGCTTTCCTCAAGAAATGGTATTACTTTGGTTTCTGAGTAATCTAACGATTTTTCTGGAGAGTCCAGCGTCATTAAATAATAGTTTGCTAAGATTCTATACTTACGGTTTTCAGTATCCTTAGATAATTGGTATACCTCTTCAAAGGATGCCCTTGCTTGTTCTTCATTTTGCAGCTCAAATTGGATTTCTCCAATTGAATAAAGAGTAATAAGATAGTGTTGTGTTCCTTTTGTTTGTAAAGATAAGCTTTTCTCAAAAAAGAAAAGAGCCTCTCGATAATTCTTAAGCTTTTTTTGTAGATAACCCATATTGTGATATATTTCAGGTAATAATTTTTTCTCCTGTAAAATCTCTGCGTTTCTGATGAGATTTTTATAGCAATCCTCTGCTTCTTCATAGATCTTAGAATTAGTATAGTTAATTCCAAGCAACATCAATACATGTAGGATTCTTTTAAAATTGTGTTGTTCCATAAATTCCTGAAGTGCCATCTTTCCATAATAAATGGCATATCCTAAATCTTCAGGAGAAGTTTTAGCCAGAGCACGATGATAAAGTAATTCACCATCGGGTATATCAAACTTTGATCCCCTGTTAATGGTGTCTAAGATCTCATCTGCTTTCTTATACAATCTCTTCTTTAATAACATTACAGCATGTAGATAGGAAAATAAAGCCATCTGAGGTTGGGAAAATATTTTCTTCTGTTTCTTTAATAATTCATATTGTTGCTGAGCTTCGGTAAATTTGTGTTTGAATATTAAATACCTGAATTTGGTAAGTTCATATGTATGTAGATTTGTTGTAAATGGAATAATTCCTTCAAATTCCTTTAGCATTTCCATTGCAGTATCTGCTTCTTCATCTTGAATGAAATCAATTTTTTCATTAAGTTCTTTAATTAACTGCTTAATCTGCTCTTCGTTTTCTGTAATGGATGAAAGGTTGACTCCCAGCCTTTCAAGCAGGAGGCCCATGGTTTCTTCATTGGCTTCTTTTGAGTTGCTTTCAATCTTGCTTAAGTGTGGAACTGAACATATGCCATTAGCCAGTTCCTTTTGTGTTAAACCTTGCTGGATCCTGTAAAATTTGATTAGTGGTCCAAACTGCATACGTTCACCTTCTGTTTTCTTATTAATCTACCATCTTTTCCAACAATTTAAACAGTCCAAAAGAACTATTTTTATAAAATTCTATATATTAAAAATTGTTTCTTCATATATTACCTCAAATAAGAAAATAAAGCCACCCGAATCAATCATTTAATCCGGATGGCTTGCAAGTGAGTGCATTAAATTATTTTACGCGAGGGAAACCGAATCCTGAAGCGTAATCATCACCAGTTCCTGCTCCTGTACCACCTTTGATGTCATAAAGTTTTGCTCGCCTTTGGATTTCCGAACGTAGCTGTGCGTTGCTCCATGACTTATTTGCGGACCAAAGTTTAGCTGCAAGTCCAGAGATATGTGGAGTTGCCATGGAAGTGCCGCTCATTGTCGTATAGTTGCCATCTACTGCAGTAGAATAGATTCCGCCGCCAGGTGCTGCAACTTCAACATCCTTTTCCTGGATATAGTAATCACCATCAGTATTTGGGTTGCCACGAGAAGAGAAGTCAGATACTTTATGGGTACCATTTACAAATGTATTGTCCAGTGATGCAACAGCAATCGCATTCGTAAGTGCACCAGGATATCCAATTGTATTGGCACTTGGACCGCTGTTCCCTGCCGCGGCAACCACTAAAGCACCTTTGCTGTATGCATAGTCAACTGCACTTGCGATCATTGAATCCTTGCCGCTTGAGCCTAATGACATTGAGATGACAACCCGTGTTCCAGTTCGGACACCTTCATCAGCAGCATGGCGGATTGCACCAGCAATATCATCGGAATATCCGGATCCATTGTCCCCGAGGACTTTATAGCCCCAGAGTTCTGCTTGAGGAGCAACTCCATAGATACCTGCTCCATCATAACCACCATTAGCTACAGCCGTACCGGCTACATGCGTGCCATGGCCCTGACGGTCTGTACAAGATCCATTGACCATTGAAGAAGAAGATTGGGTAAAGTCTTTACATTGTTCAACATTGTCTGTCAAATCAATATGGTCTCGGTTGATGCCTGTGTCTAGGACAGCTACCTTGATTCCGTCTCCGCCACTTGTTGATTGAATATAGTTATCGTTATAGATTGCCTGGATGCCCCATGGTGTCTGGTCGGAAGGGTAGGATGCCTGGACAGTATAGTCACCCTTGCCCTTCCCGTTTCCATTGCTATTTCCTTCGACTCGGGCATCGACTGTATACGTACCAACCTGAGCGATTTCGATATTCTTATTTTTCAAAAGTGCCTGATATTGCTTGCTGTTCACTTCAGTTGTGAAACCTTGTTTTCCAAAATCCCAACGCTTGCCGTATTGTTCTTTAACTTTTGCTTTTTCTGCACTCGGACCCTGAATTAACACCCGATAAGTATCCTGGCTTTCCTGTGCACCGGCACCAAAAGCGCCAGTTGCGAACATGGAAACCCCCATTGCCAAACTAAGTACAGCGGATCCGAAAACTCTTTTCTTCTTCATCCTTTTGCTCCTCTCACCTTTGAAAAATTTGCAGCTTGCCGGGCTGCAGGATTAAGTATATTGCAAATTTTCTGTGTTTATCAACGAATAACCAGGCATACATGATTGGGAAAAACGAAAAGCAAAAAGGTTGAAATAATGTATTTTTACCATTACCTTCCTATTTGATTTACCAATTCGTCTCTCATTGTTACACCTAGGAATCATCAAATTGTATTTATCCTTTTCAATATATATAACGTAAAAATGTGATGACAAAGAGAGTTAAGGAACCAAGGTCAAAAAATGGTAAAAAAGAATATTAACTTATCGGGAAAACGCTTGCTTTATCCGTTCGTTGAGGAAAAATGAGCAAGAAAAAACACCTCGATTCCCATCGAAGTGTTCATCTTACTGAGATATTTTAAAGGCCTTGCTTAGACTATTCAGATACGGAACATCAGGAATGGATGTTGAATGATTCAGGAAAAAGGCATGATTGGGTTTAACACCAATTATAGACGGCTGCAAACCCATCATTTGCAGTTCCTTAACTAAGGAGATGAATGCCTCTACTCCCTCTATGGTCAGTTCCCCTACACCATTTAAATCAAACAGAATCTCTTGATATCCACCTTCCTGTGATCGATTCAGCACTCGATCTTCATTCTGCCTGATCAATTTATCATCTAAATTTCCAAAAAGCGGAACCAATGCTGAGGTCCTTGTTAATTTTATAAATGGACAAGAAAGGCTTTTTATTTCCATAAGTGATTTTTCTACCTGCTCTTTTTTTTCAAGCAGCTCCAAATCTGTTTCAGCCAGTCTGATCCTATGTTTCTCAACAATACTTTCCAATTCTGATAATCGATGATCTTTTTCTATACAAATGACATGGCCTCTATCTTCATGCCAATTTACACTAATATCAAACAAGGCATAAGGGGAAAATTTTGTTTTCATGATCAGTTCGCCTTCTGCCTTGATTTCTTTGAGTTCCAAAAGGCTCTTAATCTTTCTATGGCTTTCCCAATCCACTAGTTCCAGAAATTTTTTCCCAACCGAAAAAACCTCTTCACTTGCATCAGAATAGGCAAGAATATTGTGTTCGATATCTATTAAAAAATACGGTAATGGCAAATATTTAAGATCCGACATTCATTTTCACTCCATGCTGATGGCTAAGCCATTTTTTCACGTCATCCATACTTTTATGGAAAAGGGTACGGTCTGACCCGTAGCGATGAAATTCATATTGATCCAGCAACCTGCCCCCAACAATTACAACCGGCTGGCTTGGAAGTTTTTCCAATGCTTGGATATATGGGCTTAGATGTTCAGCATGGTACAGAATTGAAAAAGAGAGACATATAACATTTGCTTTCCATTCTTGTGCAGCTTTCATCACATATTCTAGCGGAAGATTGGGACCATGGAATTTTGTTTCCCAACCATACTCATTGAATAGCTGGCTGGCCATTTTCAGTCCGAGATAGTGCTGTTCATTTTCAACGCAAAGAAACATCGCTCTTTTCCCATTAGGAGAAATTTGCAGTGTTCTTCTTTTCTCCCAATTGTAACGAGCAAGCAGATAATCACAGGTTGCTGTCGCCAAATGCTCATCAGCAACAGTGATTTTGTTTGTTTCCCACATATAACCGATATGTCTCATTGCAGGGGTGATGATTTTTTCATAGATATATAAACTTTCTTTTGATTCCTCGCACTCTTGTTCAATTAGTGCCCATGAATCATCCTGATTGCCCTCGAGCAAAAGCCGGGCTAATTCGATTGCTTTTTCCATTGGCACTCACCTCATCCTGGTGTTATTTCACACCCCTTAATGAATTAATCGCACTTTCAAGCATGTTGATAAATACTCCCTTATGATCTTCTTCTGTTTTTTCAAAAGCCGTCTTCAATCTCACAAAATTATCAACCAAATGTTCCGTCTTCATTCCTCTGGAGGTCAAAATCCCATTTAGCCAGTGTGCATAATCAATGAAATATTTGTCCTCATTCATATCTGCTGCAGTCTGCAGATATTTGATGTGATGTCCATTGTCTTCTCTGCACTTCTGGCGTCCCCTCTCTCCATATTTTTCAAGCAGAAAGGGGAAATCTTTGTATATGCCTTCAGTAACATCCTCAATGATCGACGATATAACAGCCTCATTCATTTTGCTACCACCTTATAACGGCCAACCGAGGGACGTATGGCTGCAAGTTCCTGGTCTGGATAATTTTTTTCCAGTTCATGAACCTTCTTGTATGCATCACTTGTGATATATTTTATGTAATTTTCTTTTGTTTCCCATGATATTTGTACAGTCAATTCTGTTGGATTATTTTCGTTCTGGAGCAATTGGAAGGAAACGAACCCCTCATACTCATCTACCAATCTAGATCTTTTTTGATAGATGCAATCACTTCATCAACTTTATCCTCAGGAATAACCACTGTTGAATGAACGATATACATGTTCGATCTCCTCCTGTTCTTATCTGCAAACATAGTCCAATTATACATATCCTCTTACCGCCTATCAAATTATGCATTTTCCAAAATGCCCAACTGAAAAAACACTTGTCATTTTTCTCCATTTAGACTATCATACTAAAAAGCTATTTAAAGGGAGATTTTGGTTATGATCAGAAAACTTAATGAAAGAGATAACGAAATAGCAATGAAATTTTTAATGGAAGAAGCAGCACTCAACCTATTTATCATAGGTGATATTGAGGCATTCGGATACGAATCTGATTTCCAGGAACTATGGGGCTTCTTCGATGACGATGAGCTCTCGGCGGTATTGCTCAGATTCCATAATTCTTTCATTCCTTACACAAATAATGGTAGGCTTCCCGTTAAGGGATTCTCAGAAATTATCAAGAATTACTCAGGAAAAATCTTTTTATCAGGAAAAAGTGAACTCGTTGAACAATTCGAGGGAATACCTGGAATAGATCTTGGTAAAAAGCAGATTACCTATTTTGCGGAGTGCACAACGGATTCCTGCTTAGAAGAGACTGACTTTGATATTTTCACAGCAGGTCCTGAGGATGTGGATCGAATTATCGAGTTAAGAGCCAGTATTGAGGAGTTCTTTCCTAATCCGAATGCACGTGAAATTTTTTTACAGTCGCTGGAATCTGGCACTGGGAGAACTTACTATATTGAAATCGATGGAAAAATGGCCGCTTCAGCATCAACTGCAGCGGAAAATTCACGATCAGCGATGATCGTTGGTGTTTGTACACATAAGGAATACAGGAGAAAAGGGCTTGCATCAGCTGTGATGCAAAAGCTTTTCAAAGATGTTATGGATGAAGGAAAGCTTCTATGCCTATTCTATGATAACCCTGAGGCTGGCAGGATTTATAAACGGCTGGGCTTTACAGATATCGGCATGTGGACAATGTATAGATAAAAATCAGGGCTGGATGCCGAACATCCAGCCCTGACTTTAATTTCTGGCAACCTTGGCAATTGCTTCAATTGCTTTCTGGATTTGGTCCTCCGTTACATCGTAATGCGTAACAAAACGAACAAAGGTTGGACCAAAAGTTCCTGATATCACTCCTTCTGATCGCAATTTCTCAACAAAAGCTTCAGAGGTGATATTTAAATCTGTAACATCGGCAACTACAATATTTGTTTCCGGCTGCCTCGCAAGTTTCATTCCCGGAATCGATTCGATTCCTTCTGCGAGAACCCTGGCATTCCACTGATCTTCTCCAAGCCGGTCTTTCATTTTCGTCAAAGCGATTAAACCCGGCGCAGCGATGATACCGGCCTGTCTCATCCCTCCACCTAATCGTTTTCTCCATTTTCTTGCTGTTTTAATAAATTCGGAACTTCCGGCAATGATGGAACCCACCGGGGCCCCTAATCCCTTTGAAAGACATATTTGAACGGTATCGGTGTGTTTAGCAAATTCCTTTACATCGACTCCAGCTGCTGCTGCAGCATTGAACAATCTGGCGCCATCGAGATGAACAGGCACGTTATTCGCTCTCGCTACATTGTAAATGGCTTCCATGTTTTCAACTGGGATTACTGCTCCTCCAGCCCTATTATGGGTATTTTCGAGGCAAATCAATCCTGTTTCCGGATAATGGATATCTTCTGTACGGATGGCACTTAGAACATCTTTAGGATCCATAGCCCCTTTTTTACCCTTGATGGTCCTCGTCTGGACTCCGGCAAGTGCAGCTACTGCACCTGATTCATAATAAAAAATATGCGATTCTTCTTCAAGCAGCAATTCCTGACCCGGACGGCAATGCGAAAGCACGGCAATTTGATTTCCCTGTGTACCACTTGTAACAAATAATGCCTTTTCTTTTCCAAGTATTTCAGCAGCAATTTCTTCTAATTCATTTACTGTGGGATCTTCCTGATATACATCATCACCCACTTCTGCAGAATACATTGCCCTGCGCATTTCATCAGTCGGTTTTGTAACGGTATCACTTCTTAAATCGATCATTCCTTACCCCTCATTTCTATGTAAAGTTTTCTAATATCTTTTATTTTAACAACCTAACCTGCAAAAAACTAACAGTTTCTTTTCATCTGCCTTCGGGTAACTCCTTAACAAAGGCTGATTCTTCTAAAAAGGTAGTTTCGATATTAATTAACAGACTTTGGGCTTCTCGTCGCCGGATATTATTTATATAAGAGAGCTACAAGGTTAAAATAGAGCCTTTATACATTCAACAAGGAGGAAGATTATTGTTATGAATATTGAAAAAGTAATGACAAGAGATGTAGAATATTGCAGACCTGATACACCGATTCATCAGGTAGCAGCAAAAATGAAAGAACTGGATGTTGGAGTCATGCCAATTTGTGAGGGTGACCAATTAACAGGCCTGGCAACTGACAGAGATATTGTTTTAAAAGCTGTAGCTGAAAACACTTCAATGGATTCCCCGATTTCTGATGTAATGACAACTGATCCTGTCAGAGGGACCGTCCATATGTCAGCAGAGGAAGCAGCAGATTTGATGGCAGATGTTCAAATACGCAGACTGCCTATCGTAGAAAATGGAAAGATGATCGGAATTGTATCATTAGGAGATCTTGCAGTTACAGATAATCTCGAGGATGATGCAGTAAATGCCTTGGAGGATATCTCGACTCCTTCAGAGCCTGAAAAATAAAACAATTCAAAAACCCCGTCATACAACGGGGTTTTTTTCGTCTGATATTTGTCTGAATTCCAGCCCTTTTTCCTTCATTAAATGAGATAATGCAGATTGAAAATTTGCGAAGGTTTGCGCTTCCAATCGAATACCATCGAGTACCATTTTCTTGACGAGCCCCGGATTAAGTCCAACAAATAAAGTCCTTACACCCATCAAAGACATAGATGAAGCCATTTCATGAAGCTCTCGCCCAATCTCTTCGAGGCATAGGTCAGCAACGCTTTCTCCACTGATATCTGTCAAATCAATGATTGCTGTTTCAATATCTTTATTGTGAATAAAGTCAAGCAGCTTTACACGTATTTTATCGAACCGCTCTGCTCGAATTAATCCTGTTAATGGTACTAGGATGGTTTGAGGTACGATCGAAGGGATAATTGGCGCGGACATTTCAGAAATAATTGTTTCATACTCTCGAATTTTTTCTTCGAGTTCTTTCAGCCTATTCGTTTCCAAGCTGTACTAAACCCCCTAAAAAGCGCAGTAATCTCTGTTTATCTACCTTTCTATCATACATTTATACCTCCGCTTTGTATAGCCAAAAACCCCTTCCCTGGAAAAAGCTGAATATTCAATGGATCACATTGATTAATTGCATGATATCTTCATAAATCTGCTCTTGATATTCATCATCACAGCATCTTTTATAGTCATCGATCAATCGTCCAAGTTCTTTTAAAAAGATTAATTTTTCTTCATCGTTTATCATGGCAAAGTTCTCCTTAACAGGACAAAAGTCATGTGTGGTTAAAAGTTAACACAAATATTTCCAGAACACAACGGAAATTTTCCAATGTACATTATTATATTTTGTAAATCTGGAGAAACTATACCTAATGAAACTGAATTTAAAGGAGCAGATATGTTACATAATATATTCAGGTTAAGTATGGTTTTAGTATCCTGGTCAACTTTGTTGCTTTATCCCAAAAAGGAATTCAAACGTTTTTTGCCAGTTACTGTATTCGTCACAGGCCTGGTATCTATTTTGTTGATTTTATCTAGTCCATATAGATTATGGAGAGTATCAGGAGGGTTGAAGTCAAAAATCTTCAATGATTTAAGCTTTACTCTCGGTCCATTCTTTGTTGCTAATCTCTGGGTGTTCCGACTCGCCTACGGCACCATCTGGCAATACCTAGGCATTAATCTCGTGATCGATTATTTATTAGCATACCCAGTTAGCAGTCTCTTTAAGAAGATGAATATTTACCAATTGGACAGGCTGAAGCCTTTATATTTTTTCAGCATTATTTATTCCTTTGCAATCCTGGCATATGGCTTCCAATATTTTTTTAGAGGCGGCAGGCGTTAATGTAAAAAACCTTCCATCACGAAAAATGGAAGGTCTTTTTTTAAGGCTCTTTTCTCAAACTTTGTTGCTATTGGCTACAAAATAGGATTGAATTACCTAAGATTTTTCACACAATTCATGACTATTATGAAAAAAGAGCTTGCAAACTTAGTACCGACATACAAAATGGCTATTATCAGGTTAAAATCGGCTTTAGGATTTTAACAACAATCTTTACGAAAACAGCCTTTTTTAATTTTCTGTGGTTATATTCTCCATGACCAGCTCGACCCCTTCGACATTTTCAACAAAATCAATGACTGGGTCGATTTCATTCCGGAGTTTCGGAGTCAATGGTAACTCAATAGTTTCGTTCCCGTATGTAAAAACTAATTTCTCGGGCGTTAGAGACCCCCCATCATTTTTGTTTATTTGCTTCATGGCGGTTATGTCATTCCATGAATAAAAGCTTTTGTCCAGCTTCCAAAGCTCGTCATAATGCAATCCAGTCTTATCGATATAATAATAATTGTCAAGACTCAGGTAGCTGCCTGAAACCATTACGAACAATGTGATAAATGAGGCAATCAAGACATTCACATTCCTCTTCCTCGATTCATTTGTCCTGAAAAGATAGATAGCGATTATGATCAGAAAAATTGGAATGACCAATAGTACGGTTACCATTGTTACATAGGATGACATCGGGCTGTCAAAAAACCAGTGTGACCTATCCAGATAAATTGATTGGTGTACGAAAGAAACGATAAAGATTCCAATTGGTACAGATGCGAAGAGCAGGATTACTGCGGCTGTAATCAATAAACTCCCTGCACGATCAGCATTATGTGCGCTCAAATCATTGTTCCCCTTTTCTAATTCTATATCTCCATAATATATATTCAATATAAGTAAAAAATTTCCTTCTTCAAAACAAATATTTATTTACTATTTTTTCTAGAAACTAACTATTTACAAAGCGGCAAGTAAAGTGGAGGTTTGAATCTACCTCTACGGAAACAAGACCTGTATACCAGCCCCTCTATTTTTTTCTATCGGTAATATATCAACTAAAGGAAGGTGTTCCAAGATAGCTGCTGGATATTAATGGCACTCCCTCCCCAACTCCTCTTGAAGGCATCTGTAGCACCCGTAAAAAAACCAAGCCAGAAATATTGCCGGCTTGGTTGCTTCGTTTTATTTTCTTAAATTTTCCTGATCCTTTAATCTGTTTTGCTGGTCAGGAACTCTGCCTTGATCTTTGAACTCATCAATCTTTTTTCCTTCTCCTAATTTCTCACGTTCATATTCCACAAGGCTCTGCTGATTACTTTTCGAATTTTCCATAGCATTTCCCTCCTTGTTTTTGTTATTATTCTATTCCCTTTTAAAGCAGGAACAAACACCGCTTTTTGTCATCCAGCAGAGGCATTAAAATTTTACTTCCATCATTTTAAAGGCTTTATAAAATTTAATAACATAATGAGTTTTTTAAGGGGTTTCTATATATACCATGTAATCACTATGTTTACTTAAGCGGTTTAGATGGTAATTTAAATAGCACGGAGGGAATCCTTCAATTTGCACTACATTTAGAAAGGAAAATGTTTTATGAGACAAATTACAGTTACTGTAGATTTTAAGGGGAAAAATTATTTAACCAATGTTATTGCTGATCATGATACATCAGAAGAAGAAATCATGGAGACGGCAAGAAAGCAAATTAAAGAACAGTGGTTATTTTAAATTCGAAAAATATTTAAACAAGTCAGCAGCTTTTTTTGATTGGTTTTAAATTGATTTATACAACCCTAAAAAAGGAGGTTCAGTTTACAAGGGCTGAACCTCCTTTTCTTAATGGCCATTTTGGTGATATTAACTTTTTCATTTTCCATAAGAAGGGGATGTACAAAAGGAGATTGGCATAGAAATATACCATTGTGGAAAAAGGGGTTTAAAATTTGAAACAGGAAAATTTACTCTTCATACAGTTCAATAGGTAATCCATCGGGATCCGCAAAGAATGTAAATCGTTTTCCAGTCAGAGGGTCGATCCTTATTTTCTCCACTTTCAACCCCTGATTTGCAAGATAATCAACATGTGCGGAAAGGTTCTTAACGGAAAAAGCCAGATGCCTGAGGCCTGCTGCTTCTGGATAGCTGGCCCGCGCTGGAACTTCTGGGAAGGAGAACAATTCAATCTGGAAACCGTCTCCTACACTTAAATCCAATTTATATGACTTCCTTTCTTCCCTATATACTTCCGAAATGACCTTAAAGCCAAGAACCATTGTATAAAACTCCTTGGACTTTTCATAATCAGCACAAATAATGGCGACGTGATGAATTTTCTCTAACTTCATCGAGATCTCCTTTTACCTTGCCCATTTAGTAATGGTGATTTTCGTACCGGCCCCTGGCATGGAATCAATATCAAAACTATCCATTAACCTTCTAACTCCCGGTAGGCCTGCACCAAGTCCGCCTGACGTCGAAAAACCATCCTGCAGAACCATCCTGATGTCGTTTATTCCTGGTCCATTATCAGCAGCAGATATTTGGATTCCTTTTCGGCCATTTTCATTCAAGACCTGAATCGTAATCTCGCCGCTGCCTGCATAAAGGTATATATTTCTGGCAAGCTCGGAAATCGCAGTCGTGATCCTTGCCTGATCCACCCCTCCAAATTGAAGCTCTTTTGAAACTTCTCTCCCTTTTTGTCGGGCAAGCACTATATCAAATTCATTATTTATATTTATTACAATCGATTCTGTCATATGGCTAAACCTCTAACAAATGGCTTAATATCGAAATTCCTTGTTCAAGATCCAGAGCAGTATGGACATTTTCCATTGTTATGCCCAACTCGATCAGTGTAATGGCAACCGCTGGCTGTATGCCCGTCAGGACCGCTTTTGTGCCCATCAAGCTTGTCATGACAATGACATCACCCAAAACTTTTGCAATGAATGAATCAATCATATCGACAGAAGTCAGGTCGATCACAACACCTTTTGCTCCTGTGTCTTTTATTTTATTCAACAAGTCCTCCTGGAACGTAAGTACGGTCTGGTCATCCAATTCCACTTGTATAGAAACCAGCAGGTAATCTTTTAGCTTTAATATAGGAATCCTCACTTTATATGCCTCCAAATCATTAAACTCACTAGAAATCCACTTTGCATTTGTAAAGAAGAATTTAATTGGATTATACGCTATGTAAGAAGTGCTTTACAAATTAAAAGCAGTATTTATATGATTAAATAGGCTTTAAGCATTAAGAAAAAAATAAATTAAAAAACCTCCTAAAAAGGAGGTTTCAATCACTAAACAAACGGGTATAAGTTAAAAAGTAGTTTTTGCACCAAGATATCGAGGTTTCCAGTATGAGTTATTCATATCACTGATTTCGACTCCTCTGGAGGATCCTGCATGAATAAATTGGCCGTTTCCTAGATAGATACCAGCATGAGATGGACCTGCTTTATAAGTTTCAAAGAATACTAGGTCTCCTGCACGTGGTGAAGAAACAGACTTGGTTGCATCCCAAATGGAGGCAACAGTTCTTGGGATAGAGATACCTGCCTTATTATAAACATAGTTCAGGTAACCAGAACAGTCAAAACCAGATGGAGTGCTGCCAGCCCAAACATACGGAACTCCAATGTATTTTTTTGCTTCAGCAATCAATGAACTCACCTGTGAAGCTGAGCTATATGATGCTACTACAGGTGTAGATGCTGTTGAGACCTTTGTAGCAACTGGCGTTGAAGTTGCCACTGATAATTTTAGTACCTGTCCAGGGAAAATAAGGTACGATTTAAGATTGTTGATAGAAATCAACTGCGAAAGCGATACATTATGGCGAGCAGCAATAGATGATAAATTATCACCGCTGCGGACTGTGTATGTGCTTGATGTACTTGCAGGTGCAACAGAAGCTGGTGCAGCCGAAGATCCTGAAACCTTCAATTTTTGACCAGGATAAATGACATCAGAAGTTAGTCCATTCAGGGATTTTAGTCCATTGATAGACATTCCGTATGATTTTGAAATTCCCCATAAAGTATCGCCCGATTTCACGATATAGCCATCGACAGTTGTGCTTGTTGCAGCAGTGGTTGAGTGACTATGAGGAGCCAGGACTGAAAGTTTTTGATTTACATAGATTGTAGAACCTGATAGGTTATTCCATTTTTGAATATCATTAATTGCAACATTATATGTGTTAGAAAGCTTCCATAAAGAATCACCAGATTGAACTGTGTGTAATTTTTCATGTGCACTTGCAGATCCATTGAACGATGTAAATAAAAATCCGGCTGTTGCAGCCACCGTCAGAATTTGTTTTTTCATGTTGAGCAACTCCCTTTGATTTCGATTACAAATTAATAGTAGAGTTTCCCAAACTAGTTTTGAATCTATAAATTTTGGTTTACAAGGAATTGTTTTCCTTTGGTAAATAATTCGTTTTCTTTCCAGAATACCTCCTAATCCTTTTAATTACAGGGATTTCAGCCTGTTTTTTCCACTGAAATTTCATCTTTTGTAATAAAATTGCAACATAAGCTTAACTTTGTTGTAATTTAATTACCCTATGTAACTATTCCTATTAAGATTGTATTACAAGGGAAGAAAGAACTAATAACATGTCAAAATGGTGAATTTTTCACATTAGCTCATAATCATTGTTAGGCAATTTATTATTGATCCGAGAATACCTGCGCAGCCAAAAGCCCACTGTGGAATCACACAGTGGGCTTTTCTTTTATTTCATGTTAGAGATTCCGTTTGATTAATTGTTCCGCCATCTGGTCAACCTGCTGGCTGTTTCCTTCTTGCTTTGCGGCTGAAGCAATTTGACTGATTAACTGACTGCTTTCCGGGTTTGTCGCAGCATGGTAACCAGAATTAGTGTTTGTTGTTTGGGAATCCGTCATGCCTGAAGTAATTTCTTTTGCGAATTCCGTTAATCCCGCTGAAACCGGCCGATTGAATGAATTTCCTGTGCTTGTATTCTGAAAAAGCTGCTTCATTCCATCTCCCATTCGATTCCTGAAAGCAAATGCAGCAGCTGCACTTGCCACAACACCCATGATGGAAAACGTCATGGAGCGAGATTTCTTGCGTTTGTATCCGAACATCTTCATCAGATTTTGAGGTATATTCGATTTCATTAACGCAGACATCCATGCAGATCTATTCATCGGCAGCACCCCTTTATGAATTAGAGGAGAAACATCCCCTCCACTCTTTAGTATTAGGTTCTAGTCATTCAATATACCGGTAAAAGTTTTACAGTGACGTCCGTTTACTCATTAAGGAATGGCTTCAATTTCTGTATAGCCTGCTGCAGCTTATTAGCGTTTTTACTGTACATTTGTTTCACTCCAGAAGACTCTGTCCCGAGAGCAAATAATTCTAAATCTGCCTGGCATTTATTCATCATCGCGAGCAATAGTTTCCTCGGCTGCGGAGCTGGAATCTCAAACTGATCATCATAAGTATCAATGGTGAGCTTTCCGAATGAATCCACCTGTCCCAAAAATACATTATCAACCGTTACACCTAAGTTTGCTAATTCTATATCCAGCCACCCTCTGTTCTTGCCTGCAGAAGCTAATGAATCGTTCAGTATATTTCCATCCATGATTACGGTATACGGTTCTTTCTCTGGAGCCACTGTCAGATTCAAATCTTTCGCCGTAAGAGGCTGCAGTTCTTTTTTTAACAAGACACTCAGGTCCCCTTTTGGTTCCAGAACTGCAAATTCGACATCTGCTGTTTTAAAAACATTTTTCTGGCGCAATAAAGAGTTCAATTCATCGATGGTATATTTTTCTTTCTTAAGATTTTCTTCAAGGACTTTCCCATCTTTAATTAACACTGTTGCTTTTCCTTCAAATACATCCCTGAACTTTTTGCTCTTAACGCCAATGACGTCATGAAAATATGTAAACGCACCAAATATCATAATCGCTAATACACCATGGAAGAAATTCCCGTCAAGTCCCATGATGACTTCCGCGGCAATACTACCTATTGTAATTCCTGAAATATATTCGAAGAATGACAACTCGGAAAGCTGTTTTTTCCCGCCTATCTTGGTAATTGCGTACAAGGTGATTGCAAACAATATGGATGAGACAAGAATATGTGTAATATCATTCATTGCTTCACCTTCTAGTTTTTATATTGGGGTTCTTCTATCTCTACCTGGATTTTCCGTTTTTCTAAATCTGTCTTGATTTCCGTGATGACAAGCATGGTTTCATGGAAAACCCTGCTTGCTTCCGGAATCGTTGAGTTTAAGGCCATTGCAGACAGTTGCGCTTCTATCCCTTTTATCGTCGATAAAACTTGATTCACATTCGAACCTACTGTCATTTATCATCACCTCTTTGATGCAGAAGAGGGCGGGTTGCCCTGCCCTCCCTGATTACTGCTTATATTGTGGTTCCTCTTGTTCAATTTCCTGCAGGCGAGGCTGAAGGCTGTCAATTACTGCTTGTGTCTGTTGTGCTGCAGTTTGATAAATCTGTTTTGCCTGCTGATTTTCTGTACCGAGTGCAAAAGTCTCCAAACTAGCCTGGGCACTTTTCAAACCTGCCATTGTTTGTTTAACCTGAGCTCCAACTGTCATCCTATCCCCTGCTTTCTGAAATAATATTGGTACTGTTTTAGTATTGCTACTATGGATTGAATTATTCTCTGCTATATTCTTTTTCATTGATCCCTGCTTCAGACTATTTTATGCAAAAAAAAATAGCCATTTCGGCTGATATAACAATATTTCTCCATGACTATTCCTCATTCACTTGTATCCTCGTATTGTAAAGTGCGTAGCCAACTTCCCATTTGGCCCGGATTTCCATTGCATAATCACCCGAAGAAACTTTCAATTGAGCAAGATCCAATGGTAATCCATCCAGGCTTTTATATGCGAGTCCTCCTGTTTCCATATCCCATAAATAGCATGTCACAGAAACGGGTGAATGCTCAAACTGCATGTTAATGCTGTCATTACGACCGACCTTAATCGGAGGAGTTTCTCTTACAAATAATGCAGGATCGGTATTGGCATCTGCCGCTGCTGCCCTCCCCCATTTTCTCAATGAATAGGTTGCAGCTTTGACCTCCACCGTTTGTTTGTCTACAATCATTTCTAAATCAGGAGGAGTTGGTCTATAGCTTTTATATGTATTCCAGCCAACGATTACGGCTAACAATAATAAAGCTGAGATTCCCAATAGAATTGTTTTCACCAAACTCCCCCATTTCAAAAAGTTATGAATCTTTACCTCTAATTAATTAGACGGCTATGCGGAGAAGTAAGTTTCAAATTTTCAGTTTTTTTCGAAACTAATATTGAGGGGCTTCAATGGTTCATTTTTCGCATAAACCTTTTGTCGTTATTATGTAACATTCCTTACATGAAAATTTTCCCGCCTACTTTATAATATATGAATAAATGATGAAAAGTAGGTGATTAAAGTGCCTGAAACAGGACATAACCTTTCCACTGGCAGCCATCCAGCTGCAATTGATTTTAACATAAACCCTTATATTGTTATTTGGGAAGTGACCAGGGCCTGCCAGTTAAAATGTATCCACTGCCGGGCTGATGCACAAAACAGGCCTGACCCAATGGAATTAAGCCCTGAGGAAGGACTGAGGCTAATCGATCAAATCCATGAAATGGGCAACCCCATGCTTGTGTTTACAGGTGGAGACTGTATGATGCGAGAAGATCTTTTTGAGCTTGCTGAATATGCGGTGAAGAAAGGCATGCGTGTGTCGATGACACCAAGCGCTACAGATAATGTAACAAAAGATAAAATGCTTAGAGCTAAGGAAGTTGGATTATCCAGATGGGCTTTCAGCCTGGACGGACCTATTCCGGAAGTACATGATCATTTTCGAGGAACTCCTGGTTCATTCAATCTGACAATCGAAAAAGTTAAATACCTAAATGAATTAAAAATGCCATTGCAGCTTAACACAGTCATCTCACGGTATAATTATGAGTACCTTGAACAAATGGCTGAACTGATGAAAGAACTCAAAGTTGTGATGTGGTACATATTTCTTTTGGTCCCTACCGGCCGAGGCCAGCTGGATGCCTGTCTGACACCTGCAGAACATGAAAAAGTGTTCCGCTGGCTGTATGAATTAAGCAAGACTGCTCCATATGATATTAAAACGACGGCAGCTCAGCATTACCGCCGTGTGGTTTTCCAACAAAAAGCCAGGGAACATAGCGTGAACAAGGATGTAATCCGGTATGAAGACACATTAACGAAAGATATGGCTTCAGTCATCGATGGCCTGAAACGTGCCCCAAAAGGTGTCAATGATGGCAATGGATTTGTTTTCATCTCTCACACAGGAGATGTAATGCCATCCGGATTGCTTCCTTTAGTTGGCGGAAATGTGCGTGAAAAGCCGTTGGCGGACATTTACCGCAACTCTCCAATCTTTAAGGACCTGCGTAATCCCGATCAATACAAAGGAAAATGCGGTGTTTGCGAATTCCGCTATGTCTGCGGAGGGTCCCGTTCAAGAACCTATGCAATCACAGGCGACTACATGGGCAGCGAGCCATTCTGTGTCTATATCCCGGAGGCAATGCGCAAAACAAAATCGCCGATATCATGCCGATAGCCCCTGTTCAAGGAGCTTTCTTTATTTAGTGTTCGGTTCTAATTCAAATCTAGAATCCTTCTTTGGACAATATTGAACCTTTTATGACATCACCTTTTACTGTGACATAAAGCACGGAAAACAATACCATCCAAGTTTTACAATAAAGTTAACGAAAGGATGGTGCAAATATGACAATCAAGATTGATCAAGAAGCATTTAAATGGTTTGAAAGAGAATTCGACACACCAAAACCGTTTCACATCCGCCTTTATCCTCAATATGCCGGGTTTGGCGACAAGAATAAAGGCTACAGCCTGGCATTTTCGCTAGAAGCTCCAGCCATTGCCGCAGAACAGCAGGAAATTGACGGAATTACATTTTATGTAGAGTCCAATGACACCTGGTTCTTTAATCAGACAGATGTAGAAATAAAGTACAGCGATACTGCCGGTGAAATATTTACAAAATACCTTGAGCATCATTAAACACACTCTATAAATAGCAGCAATCCTTGCATAAAGAATGAAGTTGAGCTCCCGGCAGGGCCAGGAGCTCTTATTACATTTCTTTTGGAGCCTTGATTCCTAAAAGTCTAAGGCCTTCTTCAAGAACAACGCTGACTGCACTCACCAAAGCCAGGCGTGCATCTTTTTCCTCATTTTCTTGCAGAATCCGTACTTCTCCATAATATTTATTGAAAGCCTGGGCGAGATTCAGCACATATTTTGCGATTTGCGATGGATCATTTTTGTCGAAAGCTCTTATAACCGTTTCAGGAAAAGCCATAAGTTCGGTGACAACGGGCCATTCAGCATTACCTTCAAGCTTGATTTCCACATCGGTTACTGAGCTTGCTGCCTTTCTTAATATGGTTTTGGCCCTGGCATTTGTATATTGCACATATGGACCTGTTTCTCCTTCTACCTTCAACATTTCCTCCAGGGAAAAATCAATATCATTCATTCTAAAATTCTTCAGGTCGTGAAAAATGATTGCTCCTGTACCCACCAGATCAGCTGTTTCTTCCTTATCTTCGAGTAGTGGATTTTTTTCCTCGATATTCTTTTTTGCCAGCTCAATCGAATTTCTAAGGACATCCTCCAGTAAAACAACTTTCCCTTTGCGCGTCGACATTTTTTTGCCATCTTTCAGCATCATTCCAAAAGGGACATGGATGATCCTATCCGCCCACTCAAAATCCATTTTTGCGAGCACAGCTTTTAGCTGTTTAAAATGAAGACTTTGCTCATTTCCCACAACGTATAAAGATGTGACAAATGTATGCTGATCATATCGATACTTGGCCGCGGCCAAATCCCGGGTCGCATACAATGTAGCGCCATCTGACTTCTTAATCAGGCATGGAGGCAGGGCAGCATCTTCCAATTGAACGACCATAGCCCCGTCCGATTCCACAAGCAGTTCTTTTTCGGCTAAAAGTTCTACGATGGGCTCCATTTTATCATTATAAAATGCTTCCCCAGCGTATGAATCAAACTCAATACCCAGCAGATCATAAATCTTTTTGAACTCTTTCAATGATTCTTCCTTGAACCATTTCCATAGTTCGAGAGCCTCTACATCCCCATTTTCAAGGCGCCTGAACCAATTTCGGCCTTCTTGTTCGAGTTCAGGGTTGATTTCTGCGGCTTCATGAAACTTAATGTAAAGGGCAAGAAGCTCCTTTATCGGACTCTCTTTCACTTTCTGTTCACTGCCCCATAGCTTATAGGCAGTAATCAGTTTGCCAAATTGTGTCCCCCAGTCTCCCAGATGGTTTATTTTAATCGTCCTGAAGCCACACTTTTCATAAATTAACGAAAGGGAATTTCCTATAACGGTTGAACGCAAATGCCCCATGGAAAAGGGTTTGGCAATATTAGGAGAGGAAAAATCAATAGTCACGATCTGTTGACGTCCACAATTACGGTCTCCGTAATGGTTTTTCTTTTCTGTAATTTCATGGAGGATTTCAGCAGCTGCTTTTGATTTATTCAAAAAAGCATTCACATATCCGCCAACTGCTTCAAAACGGTCAAAGTCAGATTCATTTCTGGACTGCAACTTATGGCTGATGTCCTTGGCAATCTCTACAGGAGACTTTCTCAGGATTTTTGCCATCTGGAAGCAAGGAAAGGCCAAATCTCCTTGTTGAAGGAATTTCGGTTTTTCGATCAAACGTTCAATATCGTTCAAAGAAAGTATTCCATTGAATTCTTGGGCGAGTAATTCAGAATATTTTTTGCCGTATTTCATAGTAGACCCACCTTTTTAAAAAATAAAAAAACTCCCGCCTCTAAAAAGAGACGAGAGCTTAATCCCGCGGTACCACTCTAATTGTTCCTGAAAAAGAACCTGCTTTCATTGATAACGGAGTTCGTTCCGGCCAACCCTACTGGTTTTCAGGGAGGCATCTCAAAAGTGCGCTTCATTACCCTGTTGCACCAGGCTTTCACCGACCCTGGCTCGCTAATGCAAAGAAGGATAACTACTCTCTTTCTCATCGATTAGATATTTTTACCATTATAAACAACAACTTTAATCATTTGCAATCATTTTTTTACCGCTAATACTGTATTAAATTCCTGGGTTGAACAATTGTTATCATTAAAGGTTTCAATATAATTTCCATCGGTATAGTCTCCTATAACCTTCCGCCAAAAACTCCTCGCTGGTTCATTCTTCTCTACCTGAAGGACACTCCATCTGCCCGGGAATTGATCAAAAAGTCTTAATGCCGCAATTCTGCCAAACCCTCTTCTGTAAAATTTCCTCATGATAAAAAATTCCAGGATGACATTAGACTCTCCGCTTTCAACCATGGCAAATCCAGCATTTTCACCTTCATGAATGATGAAGAAAGCATGGAGAATCGGGTCGGTCCAATATGGTTTCAAATCAAACGGTGCAAAACTTCCGTTCTCTTCAAGTTTGATTTCCTGAAATACTGTAAACTCGTAAATATAGAATTGAATCAGATTTTGGAGGATCGCCTCATCCTCCTGTTTCACACGTACCAAATCGATCACAAGGATTCCCCTTTTTAAAACTGAATTTTTACATATAATTATTCGTTAAAATAAGAGGAAATCCCTTTTTTCTTTACCCGCTTTCCTTTTTACTCCTCTCTGCCAGGATAAGTGTATTGATAGGTAAGCTCCTTCACATCTCTTGTTATCTTAACTATTACCATGCCATCAGCAGACTCAAAAATAAAGGATGAACCTTCTCCTCCAGTCTGCTTCCAAACATCTGTTGCCTGTATCTTAGCAAGATAATCCTTCATGTTTCGGTCCGTACCTCGGTCCCATATATATTTTTCAGTGTCCCCATTGATTTCTGCCGGCTGTAACCCTACTGGATAAGGAAGATTTCCATAGCCATGTGTAACATATAGCGGCTTTTCGTGATGATAAGGGGCTGGATTTTTGAGTCTAAGTGACCCAATAATCTGAAATATATCTGCATATTCAAGCTTTGGATAATCAAAGCTCAAATATAATGTTTCATTGCCCGCTTCCACAAAGAAGTGATACCGGAGGCTGACATCCATCATTTTTACATGTTCAATATATAATTTTGTCGGATAGGGAAAATTCTGAAGTTCATCTTCAACATTCATTGCTTTAGAACTAAGGATTTCTTTCTTTTTACCATCATTCACGAATTCGGCAAAACCAACCTTTTCAGATTCTCCTTTTTTATAAAAATCATAGCCCTCCTGACTTCTTTCACTGTATACAGTATCTAAATCCCAAGTCAGAATGAACTTCTTGACAGCCTGTGAATGACCTGCTCTGTCTTCACGTTGATCATATTTTTGAACTTGAAACAACAAGCCAGCAGATAAAAGCAGGAATAGCGACGTTAACACCACGTTTTTCAAGTCAAAAATTCTTTGCTTCTTTTTTTGTGCTTTACTATTTCGAATGGATGACCTTAAATGCATCCTCATTCGGTCCCTTTCGCTTTCACTTGGTGTTAGCTTTTTTAGCAATTCCCATTGTTCCTCAGAAAATTTGCTCATTATGTCCGCCTCCTTCCCCTATATCCTTTTTTCTTAGTGCCGCAAGTCCTCTCGATAGTGTTTTCCTGATTTTTGATTCCGAACAGCCCAGGATTTCGGCAACTTCTTTAGTGGAACATTCCTCGATTTTTTTCAGAGTGATCACAAGCCGGTAGTCAGGCTTAAGCTGTTGAATTGCTTTCAGGCTCCTTTCTACCATATCCCGGTTTTCTATATATTGTTCGATGTTTAGAGGTGATGCTATGTCTTGCCCCTCAGAAAATAACGTGAAAATCCTTCTTCTTTTCCGCCTGCGTATTTCATCCAATACGAGGTGCTTTGCAATGCTAAAAAGCCAGGTCTTTACACTCGCCCTCTTTTCAAATTTCTCAAAGGAAGTATAAGCACGCAGAAATGTATCATGAACCAGGTCCTCACAGGATTGGCGATCCCCCAGCATATAATAGATAAAACGGTAAATATCCTTATAATACAATTCATACCATTCCATGACTTTTTGTTCTTTTAAGTTATCACTAATTTTCCCCACCTCATTTTCCCCTATCTAAAAGATAGGTCGAAGAAGAATCAATAATGTGACACTTTTCCTCCTCTTTTTTCCATTATAAAGTAAAATGGGCCCTTATCTTATTAAGATAGTGGCCCATTTTTTAATCTTCTTCTATATTCCATGTATGTTCAAATTGTATGCTGCCTTTTAATGTTTGGGAAACCGGACATCCTCTTTCGAAAACATTCAACGCCCTTTCGGCTGCTTCCCTTTTACCTGCTGGAATCTTAAGCATATAATGACAACTGATCTTCGTTATTTTCAATACTCCTTCAGGTGCTTCAATCGTACCTTGCACCTGCGCCTTTACTTTATCGGGTGAAGTTGGTATTTTACGCGCCTCCAGCGCGCCTGATAGAGTGCCGACCAGTCAGCCGCCGGCAGCAGCAACAATATGGTCCAGGGTTGAAGGGTATTCCACTTCTGGATTGACACCATAGAATTGTTTTACTCCCCCATGAACACCGAATAACAAAGGTTCTTGAAAACCATCGATGTATGCTTGTTTAATTTTATTGGAAATATCCTTTTGAATTACCGTTATTTTTGTTAAGGCAATTGGTTCGGACAATGAAACGATCCCTCCTTTTTTAGTTACTATCACCATAATGGAAAGGGTATTATTTTTCAAATAAAATCCTTCTCATAAAATAGGCTGCCCTTATTTTATTTTATATGATACAAGCTGATGCTCGTCCGATATTTTTACATATGCTGTTGTTGTAAGGTTCGGATCTTACCTATCTTCTTAACAGAAGGGGGGTGGGGAGATGTTAATCACTGCTATCGTAGTACTATTGTTAGCGCTGGCTTTGGTCGTTGCTATCTTGTTGAACCAGGATGAACTTGCTGATGTCCTATACACCTGCATCGGCGAAGTAAAGGATGCTAACCAATAATGGTGCTGCTTAATCTCTTCAAATGATGTAAAACCTGAACCTTGTGTCTGGCTCCCTGGCTATACCGGAAATGGCCAGGGGGACCCATATAATGAAAGGATCGATGAGGATGAAAGAGAATGACTTAAACCTGGATATTGACATTGACCGTTTGAAAAAAGACCCCTCTTTAAATGAGGTACTTAATTTTACCAAGGCTATCTTTAAGAAGCTGCCACATGAAACAAACGGTGAGGAATCGGTATATCTGAAACCGCATGAAACAAACCGTATAAATCAAGAAAGTATTTATTCATTGTTAACAACAGCACAAAGTATCATCAATCCTGCTACTTTATCCCTTCTCTCAAATTCATTGAATCAACCAGAAAATAATAGTGACAAATCAGAGATTTCTAGCCAGGCGTTTGATCAGCTTACCTCCAGTATGAATGCTATAAAAGAGGAATTGAAACAAACGAAAATCGAGTTAGAAGAAAAAAGCCAGCGTTTGGCGGCCCTGGAGTCAGAAGTGAAATCCCTCAAACGCCGCAGAAGACGGTAATGAACAGAGAGTCCTTCATCCATATATGAAGACTCTTTTTCTAGTTTATACCCTCTGTTCATGATTTTTAAAAAGGATTTAACAGATTTTTGAAGAATACTGTCATATCATGAATTGGAGGTTTTTGATTTTGAATACTGATACTTTGACAATCAATAAGACGAGCTGGGATGAAGTGGCCCAAAACTTCTTTGGCAGAACGGCTTTGCCGGAATATGGTCCTTTTGCTCCTGACGAAAAGGAACTGAACCTATTCGGGGATTTAAATCATAAAAAAGTATTGGATATCGGGTGCGGAAGCGGGCATTCCCTGAAATACATGCACGAAAAAAATGTCGACGAGCTGTGGGGTCTCGATCTATCCAGCTCACAAATTCAGGCGGCGGCAGAATTATTACAAGGGACGAATGTCAAATTATTTCAATCTCCTATGGAAGTGAACCCTGGAATTCCTGAAAGCCATTTTGATATTGTATACTCTATTTTTGCTCTAGGCTGGACAACCAATCTGGAACAGACGCTGACTAACATCAATCATTATTTGAAGCCGGGCGGATCGTTTATTTTCAGCTGGGAGCATCCACTGTTTAGCCGGGTGCGAAATACAGAGCATGGACTTTTATTCACAAAGTCTTATCATGAGGAAGGTCCTTATGACCATGAGGCATGGAACCATCCCGCCATCATGCAGCAGCATAAGATCAGCACCTATGTCAATTCAATGATCAAAACCGGTTTTAAAATCGAAAAAATAATAGAAGAAATCAGAGTTTCCGAAGAATTATTGTCGAGAGATTCTAACAGGTGGTATAACTGGGAGAAAGTTAAGGCCGTTCCGACGACTATCATTTTTAAATGTGTGAAAAGTTAGAGACCTACTATACGATGCCAAAAGAAAAGGACTTAATTAAAAGTCCTTTTCCAGTCAGTCTTTAATGATTTTCTTTGATATAAAAAATACAGCAAGACTAATTATAAAAGCATAAAAACCATGGTAAAATCTGTTATCCCACTCAATTCCACTAGTTAGGGTCAAAATGGTTGCAATAAAAAAGGCTGAAAAAAGTCCCTGGGCACCATTTAGTTTAGTCTTCAATCTTATCCCTCCATCTGCTCAAATCCGTATAGTCCTTTAGTTTCAACCTTTACTATACTAAACTACTATTTTGGGGGCTTTGACCATTAAGCAGCTGTCCCTTCTCGTCTCTTACCCTCGAACCATAATGGACATGCCAATGCATATGTTTATTGCTTTGATAGTTTCCTACATTTGTAGAAATGGTGCAGGCCCCATATTCTTTTTCAAGCCTTGCTGCTACTTCCCTGACAACCTGGAGCACATCCTCTAGTAGATCCTTTTCCTCGGCCGTGACAGTCAAGATAGATTGTATATGTTTTTTGGGAATGACAATGATATGTACTTCATAATAAGGGCGCGTATGATAAAATGCGAGACTATGTTCCGTTTCCATGATGGTCTCCACATCCGTTTTGCCAGAAAGCACCTCATCGCAATAAAAATCTTCCCATTGATCGTTAGCCACCATTCAACACCCCTATTCATTCATCTTTCTCGTTTACTTTCAACTTCTAATAGTGCGCTTCTATGAGAAAAACTATTCCTGCAAATGGACTAAGTCTCATTTCTTTTATCAAAGATAAGCTTGAATATATTTCATATAGCCTAACTGCAAGTCTTTCGGTAAATGCTCCAAATGAAAGAACTTAAGATCGACTGATTCATGTTCATCTATTTCCAAAATCCCATCATATTCCCTTGTTGAATAAACGGTTGTAACAGAATAAAGTTCGTCTCCGTTCGCCACTTTTAAATAGTAATCAGCGCCTGAGAATACGCCTTCCAGCTTGAGATTGCCTATAATGAGCCCTGTTTCTTCCATTACTTCCCTTCTTGCTGTTTCCTCAAGACTCTCCCCTAACTCCATTAATCCGCCAGGCAGACCCCAGCCACCATCACTCCGAAGCTGCAGAAGCAATTCATCTTTCTCATTAAAAACCATGACAACTGCCCCGGGCAATATCAGTGGCCGATGGCCGGCCAGCTTTCTTAGCTCAGCAATATATTCCAAAGGTTTCACCCCATGCCTATTTTTTAAATAATCCTGCCAGCAATTCACTTGTACCAAACAGGCCTTCTTCAGTTGACTTGTCATTCATTTTCCTGAGTTCCACAACATCAAAATCACTGAAGATTCGAGTTAGTTTTTCATGTGTATAACCCAATCCGCCTCTCATGCTTTTCCCTCTGTAAACTTCCCAATCGGAAATGTCCGACCCGCCCAATTTACCTCCCTCAACAAAGCAGGTAAGCGCAAAATGGCCACCTGGCTTTAAAGCACGAGTTACCAGGTCAATATAATCCATTCTCCTGTGCGGAGGGATATGGTGAAAGCACCCTGAGTCATAGACTAGGTCGTATGAACCCTCTTTTATATCCAATTCAAAAAGATTTTGCAGGATAAAATTCACCGGCACATTTTGAGCAAGTGCCCTTTCTATTCCCCAGTTCAACCCCTCTTCAGATTGATCCACCGCGTCTACTGAAAAACCCTTACCAGCCAAATAAATGGCATTCCTTCCTGGACCGCATCCCAATTCCAATACCTTACCAGGAGTTAGTTTCTTTGTTTCCACATACTCTGCCAGATTCTCATCAGGGAAGTTTTTAAAAAAAGGGACCCCTTTGTCTCGATCAGAATAAAAAACGTCCCAATTGAATTGCCTTTTATCACTCAAAAGCTTGTCAAGCATCTCCAATAAATCATCATAGCTGTATATACTTTCTTTCATCATTTTCCTCCTTAATTTTCACTTATCCCCTCACTGGAGAGATCAACTGCAAGTGTTGTTTATCGCTGTTTGGCTTAATTACAACGGGCCTCATAGAACCCGAGAAACTCATCACAATTTCCTCATCAGGAATTGATTTAAGAGCATCAATCAGAAAACTATTATTCAATGAAATCAATATCTCGGGATCTCCTTGCAGTTCCCTGATTGGGATCGTTTCCTCTGTTTCACCTAAATCTGAAGAATAGGAAGCTACCCTAAGTCTCCCTTCTTGTGTTACATTCAATTTCACGTTGTTTCTGCTTGAGTCGCGAGTAAAAAGGCTGGCACGGTCAATAGCATTCAATACTTTCCTGGTAGATAGGATCATTGATGTTTTTGATTCGGATGGAATAATACTGGAAAGGTCAGGATAATTCCCCTCAATCAGTCTTGAGTACAAGGATAAATCTTGTGACTCAAAGACAAAGTAATGATCAGATACATGGATTGCAATGGTACTACTATCATTGAATAATCTAATGAATTCCCTTATTGTATTCAGAGGAACTATGTATGAACCGGCAATGGCTGTATCAAAATCAAGTTCACTTATTGACAAACGATGAGAATTTGTGGCTGCACATCTTATTTTGTTGTTAAGGAATGTGATCAATATCCCGGTAAGAACCTGGCGAGAATCATTTACTGAAGCTGCGAATGCAGTTTGTTTAACCATCTCAAGCAAGTGGTTTGCCGGCAGCTGCGCGGTTTCATCACTATTCACTTTTGGCAATGATGGATATTCGTCAACATTGAAACCATTTAACTGAATCCTTATCTCATCTGCCTGTAAAAAAAGTTTGTTGTTTTTTCCGGTTCCCACTGTAATCTCACCAGGCAGCTTTTTAATCAATTCTGCCAAATACTTAGCAGGCCCTACAAAGGTGCCCTTTTCAATGATATTCAGGTTTCCGTCACAATTAACAATCTCTTTTTTTAGAAAAAAGTTATGGTTGCTGACAATAAGAGTCAAACCTTCAGAATGGGCAACTATTTTAATGCCGCATAAAATTTGCGGAGTAGGATTCGCCAAAACACTTCTGCTTAAACTTGAAAGTGCATCGTATAAACATCCACTATTAATGGTAAATTTCATGATTCCTTCCTTTCCAATTTCTATATTAATAAATTCGACAAATTCTTGGAAAATCCTTGTAAAAATTAAAAAAGTGATCCCCCTTTAAGGAGAATCACTTTTGTCCATTTTGCATTACTTTTTGATGATAACCTGTATAACATGCCCTGTTCCTGTGTGCAATTTACCTTCCACTCTTTCCTTTTCTCCATAAAAGAAATGAAGGACTTTGTAGTCTTTAATCCAATCTAAAACATCAGATGGGTTGTAAAGCATATCAACGGTCTTTGGTCCGCCTGTTCCGTATTTCACCTGCTCTTCTGAATATACCTCAAACATAATGGTGCCCCCAGGCTTGACAGTTGAAATCAACTTATCCATCACGGTTTTTTGATCATTTTTATCAAAATGGCCAAATACCATAATGGCTGCGTCGAATTCTTCAGCAGGTACTGGATCATGTATTAAATCCTTTAGTTCCGTTGAGATGTTTACCTTATAGCGCTCGGCCAGAGCGTTCGTCTTATTCAAGCCATTTTCTGCATAATCATAAGCCGTAACTTTATTCCCCTGCCTCGCAAGATAAACTGCATTTCGGCCTTCTCCTTCAGCAAATGCCACGATTTTGCTTCCCTTTTCCAATCTTTGTGACTGTTCTTTTATAAATTGATTTGGATTTTCACCATAAACATACTGTTCCGAGCCAAAACGTTCATGCCATGAATTCCCCATACTATCACTCCTTCCTAATCATTATACCCATTACCCTTTTTCTAGTATGATAAAAGTTCATGTGGCTATTCTATTTTTAAACGGGTATCAATAAAGAAAGGAGTTGATTTCAAATGAAAGAATTAACATCTATGGATGACGTAAAAAAGTTAATCAATGATAACGAATTAAGCTTTATTTATGTCTTGACCGATGGTTGAAGCGTCTGTCATGGATTGCTTCCTCAGGTCGAGGAAGTTTTAAAAGATTTCCCTAAAATTGAGGCTGGACTGGTCAATGCCGGAAAGGTCGAGGAAATAGCAGGATTCCTTATGGCGTTTACAGTGCCCGTTCTCGTCTTGTATGCAGATGGCCGAGAATATTTAAGAGAGGCAAGAATCGTCCAGGTTGAGAAATTCAGGGAAGACGTCTCCAGGATCTATGAAGGATTCTTTGGAGAATAAGTTAGGAGCTTGGTTAATCCAGGCTCTCGTTTTCTTTTATATCGAGGATATTCCGTTAGGGTCCATCAATCATGAAATTACTTTATACTTCAACTTCGGACGAAATCTTGCTCGGATACCTGCAATTTGGCTGAACCTGGTACTATTTCGGACAAATTTAGGTTCTGATTCCTGTATTTTGTCTGAACCCCGTACTACTTCGGACAAATCTGGGCTCCCGCTACTATATTTTGTCTGAAGATGGTGTTGCTTCAGACAAATTCCCGTTCTGTTTCCTGTATTTTGTCTGAACCCGGTATTACTTCGGACAAATTTAGGTACAGATTCCTGTATTTTGTCTGAACCCATTACTACTTCGGACATATCCAGTTTCGATTTCCTCTATTTTGTCTGAACACGATACTGATTAAGATAAATTCTGTGTTTTAATCCGCTCTCATACCCAATCTGATAGTCCTCTCATTTTTCCTTCTTTTTCTGTAAACATTACTCTGAAATAATGTATGAATTTTTATTTTTAAAGCAAAATAAGCCTTGTTGACTATTTCCTTCCTTAAGGAGGAACAATATGAATATAAACACTATAAGGAGTGCGGTTATGGGAATTTTAAGCGGAAATCCAAAAGATGAACCTATGCATTATGGTGAGGTATATGGGGCCTGGACTCATTTATCAGTCAATCATGGTCTGATTGCTGCATACCAGACCTTTATCAATCACATTGGTGATGAGGACCTTAAAAAGCTTGTTCAAGAAGCAATCGAGGCGATGCAGGAAGAAAATAAGCAGGTTGAAGAACTGCTTAAAACGAATGGCATCGGGCTCCCTCCTTCACCACCTGAACGTCCTGTTGCCCATCTGGAAGATATTCCTCCAGGAGCAAGATTCAGTGACCCTGAAATTTCGGCTGCAGTCTCAAAGGATGTTGCAGAAGGCCTTGTTGCCGCGAGTACCATGATCGGCCAGTCCATCAGAGAAGATATTGCAATGATGTACGGCCAATTCCATATGGCAAAGGCACAATTTGGCGCTAAAATGCTAAAGTTAAATAAAACTAAAGGGTGGCTGGTTCCTCCACCACTGCAAGTGAAATCAACCGAGTAACAAATAATTATATTATGTAAAAACGCCTGACAAATACAGCAGAACCCATAACCACGGGCTCTGCTGTTTTTTAGTTTAATTTTTTCTCCAGACCCTTTTGTTCTCAATTCTTCTCGTGTACCCAAGTGCATCGAGACGTTCAAGGAATGGAATCATATACTTACGTGATAACTCTACTGCTTCCTTGGCTTGAGAGACCTCAAATTCATCTCCCGTCTGCTCTTTCAGTTTCCTCACTGCATCCGCAAAATGTTCACCATACCAGGCGTATTGGTCATCCAGCAGCACAATTGCTCCCTGGTCTTCAAGGAAGCGTTTTAGCTCAAAGGAGATAGAATCAGGAATCCCTGCATTTTTAATATAGTCATTTAAATAAGCAACCTTTAAGCCATCTTTCCTAAGCTCGTTGATCATATTCTCTGTCCGTTTTTCCCAGTTCTTCGGGACATGCGCAGCAAAGGCTGCAAGTGAGATATATTGGTCTTTCCTCAGGAATATGCCCTTGCTGATTCCATTTTCGATTATGAATTCCAGCAATGTTTTAGAGAAGGATTTTTGCAGCGTTTGCAGTAATTCAGCCTTATTCATGCCAGGACGCATTGGGTTTTCCTGGTGATAATCTTCCAGTCGATCCATGATATCTTCTTCAATAAGGTCAATGACTGATGTCAGGGCATATTCCTTATTGGAAATTTTGACAAACTGTTCATCTTTAAGGTTGGACAAAATAGAACCCTCATCCAGTGCTGTCCGCTTAATCAGCTCTTCGACCGTCAGGCTTTTTGCCTCATATAAGGCTGCGTTCATTCTCTCGATTGGTGTTCCAGCTTTCTTTTTCTCCAATTCCTCAATTGTCTGCTGTCCAAATCGATACTTGTTACCACGTGGGTCTATCACCCAGCCGCCGCCAATCGTCTCCTGCGGACTTGGCCTGCGAACAATGAAACGGTCTCCACGTTTTGTGACGATTTTTTCATCAAGTCGCAGCTGGCAAAGAATCTCCCCATTGTCTTCTTTTAGTTCGTTTCGGTCAAAAAAGACAATCCGTCCCATAACTTCGGCCGTACCGATATGGCACTTTATAGGCGTCCTTTGTTTTACCAGGTGGTCAAGTTCCTCAACGACTCTAATTGCAACATCAATTGTATTGGTCACGATAAAATGTTCAGTTGAAACCAGCACTTCACCCCGTTCGAGTTCGTCCCTGGATACCCCTGAAAGATTAATGGCAGCCCGCTGACCCGCAAACGCTTTTTTGGCAGGCTGATGATGTACCTGAAGCTGGCGTGCCCTTACTTCATGCCCTGACGGCAAGACTTTTAATTGCTGCCCTTCTTCAACTGTCCCCTCGTAAACAGTGCCTCTGACAACGGTCCCCTGGCCTTTTACCGAAAATACCTGGTCGATTGGCAGACGAAAAGCTCCCTTTACGTCACGCATTTCCTGTTCTTTCAGCGTGCTAATAATCAGTTCTTTCAGTTCGGTGATTCCTTTTTTAGATAGGCTATCGACCATCATAAAAGGTGCATTTTCAAAAACGGTACCTTTAAGCTCGCCGAGAATGTCTTCTTTCACAAGTTCGATGAATTCTTCTTCCACCCTGTCAATCTTTGTGATCGCAATAATTCCTGAACGGATTCCCAGAAATCCAAGAATGTCCAGATGCTCACGAGTTTGCGGCATGACCCCTTCATCGGCAGCGACAACGAGAACGACAAGGTCGATCCCCGCTACACCGGCTATCATCTGGCGGATAAAGCGCTCATGACCAGGGACATCCACCACCGAAATTTGCAGTTCTTCATCTTCATATAGTGGCGCAAAGCCCAGTTCAATTGAAATTTGCCGTTCTTTTTCTTCTTTCAGGCGGTCAGTGTCCACATTCGTCAACGCCTTGGTCAACGACGTTTTCCCGTGATCAATATGACCTGCCATCCCGATGGTAAAATACCTCTTGCTCAAATGCTGACACCTTCTTTTACTATGTATAAAATAACTCTAACTTTAAATCCAAAATAGTTCAAGAGACGAAAATGGGACAAGCATTCCCCTTCTCACAATAATTGTAAGAGAAGATACATCAAACCTTGGTCACTCCATAACCAGGCTGGACCTTTTGTCAATTAGTTCTTCTCACTCTCGTTATAAAAAAAACCCACAGACACCTTATATCTTGTCTGCAGGTCTATTTTAATAGTAATCAATGATTAAACATAAAACGCAACATCGCGGCAGCAGCCAGTCGGCTTGTGACATCTCGGAAATCTCTAGAAGGGTCTATTTCTACGATATCCATTGCTTTCACTTTTTGATGAGATGCTGCAGCAGAAATGCTGGTAAGCAGTTCTCTGCTGGTTATGCCCCCGGGACCGATTGCCGGGCATCCTGGAGCAAAGGTCTGGTCTACGACATCCATATCGACCGATAAGTAGATTGTATCTACTACTTTAGATAATCTGTCCAGTTCCTTTTTTATGATTGGCACTATGCCTGTAATCTCAACATCGTTCATTGTATAGACGATAATCCCTTTTTCCTTCGTGTAATCATGATAGACCTTCGCATTCGCATAATCACGGATCCCGATCTGGACAAGATTCTCACCTTTAAGGTGACCCCCTTCAATGAGACTGCGGAATGGAGTGCCGTTTGTCCGTCCGCCATCTTCCAGATTCCTGACATCATGGTGTGCATCCCATTGGATGACTCCTATCTCTCCATAATGCTCACTGAATGCGCGGATTGAAGGGTAGCTGACTCCATGGTCCCCACCGAGCAAGATATACCTGTCGCAGGCATTCCTTGCAAGCATCTCCCCGACGCTTATACGGAGTCTTTCAATGGATTCCTCCATGTCAGTTGGATGCACCTGCACATCACCAAAGTCAAGGACCTGGATATTCTTATAATCTTGGTCTCTTTCTCCCGAAAAAGTAGAGAATGTACTCAGGCATGCCCTTATCGACTTAGGTGCATCCGATGCCTGCGACAAAGAAATAGAAGTTTTCGAGAACGGAAGACCGATCAATCCGATTTCCCCTCTAGCTCCGTCTTTATAAGATGCCAGGCACTCATTGACCTTAGTGACAAAATTGTCCTTGAATACTGCCGGCCTACCTGGCTGAAGATAGCTGAACTCCACTATAAGCCATCCTTTCCCAAAGTTTTTTGCCAGAACGGAAAACGCTTTGAGCATGATTCACACCATAATGGTACGGAATGTATTGATAATTAGGCACATCCCAGATCACGAAATCTGCCGAGCGTCCTATTTCCAGTGTCCCTGCTTCTCGGGACTTGCCGATTGCATGGGCGGCATTGATCGTAACTGCATTCCATATTTCTTCCGCTGACATTTTCAGTTTTAAAGCTGCGAGTGACATGATCATTTGCAGGTTTTCAGTCACACAGCTGCCTGGATTAAAATCTGTTGCCAGGGCGACTGCTGCTCCCTCATCAATCATTTTCCTGGCACGAGCATACTGGTCCTTACCGAGATAAAACGTTGTACCTGGCAGTAAAACGGCTACAGTGCTGCCTTCAGCGAGCATTTTGATTCCTTCATCTGAAGCTGCAACTAAATGATCCGCACTTGCAGCACCCAACGACACTGCAAGCTCGGTACCGCCAAGCGGATCGATTTCATCAGCATGGATCTTCAATCCAAAACCCTTGTCTTTTGCAAGCTTTAAGTACTTCCTTGATTGTTCAATCGTAAAAACACCTGTTTCACAAAAAATATCGACGAATTCCGCCAGCCCGCTCTCTTTGATTTCATCGAATAAATCAGACATTTGCTCCAGGAACTGAGCTTCTTTTCCTTTGAATTCGGGAGGAACAGCATGTGCTCCCAGGAATGTTGAAATTATCGAAACCGGATATTTTTCTTTTAACCTCTGGATCACACTCATTTGTTTGAGCTCTGTCTCAGCATCCAGTCCATATCCGCTTTTGGCCTCCATGGTTGTCACACCATAAGAAATCATCCTTTCAAGGTGGAAGGATGCCTTTTTGAGCAACTCCTCCTCGGATGCTTTCCTAGTGGCTGACACAGTGGACAAAATACCTCCGCCCTGAGCCAATATTTCCAAGTAAGGTACACCGGCCTGCTTTAACGAAAGCTCATGCTCACGGGAACCCCCAAAAACCAAATGAGTATGAGGATCCACAAGGCCGGGGGAAACAACTTTTCCCTGGACATCGATTCGCTCAGAGGCTTTTAATGATTCCGCCTCAACGCTTGAGCCGAGCCAGGCCACTTTTCCTCCGCTGATCCCCATTGCGGCATTCTCTCTTATATGAAGTTCTTTCATTTCCTCCCCTTTTAGGGGTCGATTTTTGAAAATCGGCAAAATGAGCTGTCCAATATTGTATAGAATCAAATCATATGTCAATAGTTTCCCACCCTTTCTATATGCACTTGAAAGGCTCTATATCGAAATAGGAAGTATATTCCAAAAGAGCCATTAGACCGGTAAGAATCGTATTCCAAATTCTTTTTGCATTACGGAAGCATTGGAATATCTACGCCTTTTTCTTTCGCTGTTTCAATCGCTTTTTCGTAACCTGCGTCAGCGTGGCGCGCAATGCCCATTCCCGGGTCAGTGGTCAGCACTCTTCTCAGTCTTTCTTCGGCCAGTTTCGTTCCATCAGCAACTACAACCATACCGGCATGAAGAGAATAGCCCATGCCTACTCCGCCTCCATGGTGGACAGAAATCCACGAGCCGCCCGCAGCGACATTGATCAGCGCATTTAGGATCGCCCAATCGCCGACTGCATCGCTTCCATCTTTCATCGCTTCGGTTTCCCGGTTTGGAGAAGCAACGGACCCGCTGTCCAAATGGTCGCGGCCTATGACAATCGGAGCCTTCAATTCACCATTACGTACCAGCTCATTGATTGCCAATCCCATCTTCACTCGCTCACCATAGCCAAGCCAGCAAATCCGTGATGGAAGACCCTGGAATTCAACTTTTTCCTGAGCCATGTCAATCCAGCGCTGAAGGGCTTCATTTTCAGGGAAAAGTTCTTTGATCAGCTCATCTGTCCGATGGATGTCAGCAGGGTCACCTGACAAAGCTGCCCAGCGGAAAGGGCCTTTTCCTTCACAGAACAGCGGACGGATATAGGCAGGGACAAATCCAGGGAAGTCAAAAGCATGCTCTTCTCCATGGTCCTTCGCCACCTGGCGGATATTGTTTCCGTAATCGAAAGTAACCGCTCCTCTGCGCTGGAACTCAAGCATCGATGCAACATGCTTAGCCATTGAGAAGGAAGATTGCTTAACATACTCCTCAGGATTATTTTCCCGCAGCTGTGCTGCCTCCTCTAGATTTAACCCTACAGGTATATAGCCATTCAAAGGATCGTGGGCCGAAGTCTGGTCCGTTACAATCTCAACCTTGAAGTTTCTTGACAAAAGTTCAAGATGGACTTCTGCTGCATTGCCTACAAGACCAATCGAAAGTGCTTCACCTTTATGTTTCGCTTCCTTTGCCCATTGAATCGCCTCATCGATTGAATGGGTCATCTTGTCGCAATAACGCGTATCAAGGCGTTTTTGGATACGCTGCGGGTCGATTTCCACCGCGATGCAAACGCCTCCGTTCATCGTGACAGCCAGTGGCTGGGCTCCGCCCATGCCTCCAAGACCCGCCGTCAATGTAATCGTGTTTTTTAGCGTACCGCCAAAATGCTGTCTCGCAACCTCCGCGAATGTTTCATATGTGCCCTGCAGAATCCCCTGTGAGCCAATATAAATCCAGCTTCCCGCAGTCATCTGCCCATACATCATCAAACCTTTTTTATCAAGTTCATGGAAATGATCCCAATTTGCCCATTTAGGGACCAATACTGAATTCGAAATCAACACGCGGGGAGCTGCTTTATGTGTTTTGAATACAGCAACAGGTTTACCAGATTGGACAAGCATTGTTTCATCATTTTCGAGCCTTTTTAAGGTTGCAACAATTGCATCGAACGCCTCCCAATTACGGGCAGCTTTGCCTATTCCTCCATATACAACAAGGTCTTGTGGTTTTTCTGCAACCTCGGGGTCAAGATTGTTATAAAGCATTCTTAATGCCGCTTCCTGTTCCCAGCCTTTACATTCGAGTTCCAGTCCCTTTTTCGCTTTAATATTGCGTTTTGCTTCGATTGTCATCATTTCCACTCCTCTTAATAGGTTAGATTATTAAACTAAGCTCCCATGCTTTTTTATAGCTGTCCACTGCCAGTTATTTTTTTTTAGCCACTCTGCAAGTCTCTCAATATCCTCAGAGAAAACGCGATCTTCTGTGATCGAAGGGACAATCTTTCTGGCATCCTCGTAAAAGGCTCTTGTTTTTGGCGCCATTTTTTCGATTCCCCGGTATTGGACTGCCTGGAGTGCACAAATACATTCTATGGCCAGCACACGCCTGACATTCTGAATAATGCTGTATGCATGGCGGGCTGCAATGGTCCCCATGCTCACATGGTCCTCCTGGTTGGCTGAGGATGGGATAGAATCTACACTTGCCGGGTGTGCGAGCGTCTTATTCTCGGAAACAAGAGAAGCCGCGCTGTATTGCATGATCATCGCACCAGACTGAAGTCCAGGCTGTGGACTCAAGAATGGCGGAAGGTCATTTAATTGAGGATTGACCAGTCGCTCAATACGTCTCTCAGAAATACTCGCAAATTCTGCCACAGCAATTTTCATGAAATCCATCGCAATGGCAATCGGCTGGCCATGGAAGTTGCCGCCCGATATCACTGTCTCACCATTGTCAAAAATAAGCGGATTATCCGTAGCAGCATTCATTTCGATTTCAAGCTTTTCTTTTACATAATCAAGTGCCTGCCAGGAAGCACCATGCACCTGTGGTATGCATCTTAGCGAATAAGCGTCCTGCACACGTTTTTCTCCCTGGCGTGTCGTCAGCTTGCTCCCTGCCAGCAACTCTCTCATACGTTCAGCTACGTCCATTTGCTGCTGGTAACCTCGTGCCGCATGGACAGCGGGATGGAATGCATCAATGACGCCCTCCAGTCCTTCCATAGTAAGGGAAGCAATCCACTCGGACTGATATGCCAGATCATTTGCCTCCAGCCAGTTGACAACCCCCATCGCCGTCATTGCCTGTGTACCATTAATTAAGGCAAGCCCTTCTTTAGCTTTTAGCTCGATCGCTTCCAGACCTTCTTTTTCATAAGCTTCTGAAGTGACGCACACCTTACCCTGATAAAAAACTTTCCCTTCTCCAAGCAGAACCAGTGCCAAATGTGAAAGCGGAGCTAAATCTCCGGAAGCACCAAGCGAACCTTGCTGCGGCACAACCGGATGGATCTGCAGGTTAAGCAATTCCTTTAATCGTTCTACAATCACTGGCCTGATCCCGGAATATCCTTTGATTAAAGCGTTAAGCCGCAGCAAAATCATCGCCCGTGAAACCACTTCCGGAAAAGGATCCCCCACGCCGCAGGCATGCGAACGAATCAAATTCAATTGAAGGGAGTTAACATCCCGTTCATCGATGATGACATCACTGAATTTGCCAAAACCTGTATTTATCCCGTAAATCGTACGCTTTTCTGCTACGATTTTTTCTACTGCTTCCCTGCTTTTTTCAACCTTTTCCATACTTTCCGGACTGATCGCAACGATTTCATCCTGATAACAAACCTGCCTGATTTGTTCCAAGGTTAATGATTCACCTGTTAATACAACCATTCACGCTACCCCCTGATCGGATAAAATAAAAAAGAGACGATAATGGCATACTTAAACCATCATCGCCTCCTTATGACTAGTGGACTATAGGCAATGCAACTTCATATATGATTGATTCCCAACCCGACCGTTTCGTGTTCAGAACCTTTTACTGGAGCGCCAATCGTTCCATAGAACGCGACAGCAATCCATTCACCCTCTGCACGATCCTCGAAGGGTGTTCCTCTTACAACAGCAAATCTCAGACCGACCGTCCGGCTCATTTCGCCAATGGATAGATGGCCGCGCGTAACACCTTCCATCCCCTCCATAATTGCATGATACAGAGCATGCGTTTCACGGTATAAGTGTGGATGTATGAGTCCATGGCGTTTGGCAGCTGTTTCCACTGCGGAAATAACCTTTTGCAAATTCATTGATCCTACCTTGCCAAGACAATAACTTACATCTTTCAACCTATCTTGAAAAAAGACCATCTCTTCTTCTGTGAAAGATGCCAGCAGGACCGCTGTTTTCCCAATCGCAATTTTACTCATCACTAACTCCATTTTCTGAATTTTAACTATTGACTAATAACTTACATTAATTTTATGTTTTCGGATGGCCGGTGTCAACCGTTTTGGTAAATTTTAGTATTCTAATATAGTAGTATGATACTCTGTTAAAGCACTAAAAAAAGCACCATGAAGGCGCTTTGCATTACTTATTTTCTATAGATTCCGCCATCCTGAAGAGGAAGTCATAAATTAGAGAAAAAGCATCTTTTATAGATAAGCTCTCCTTGTATCCTTCCAGACCATTCAATGCGAAATTAAGGCTCCACAACCCCTCATTGCCGTCAAACATCAAATCGTATCCCGAATCCTGAAGGTGCTGCTCCAAATAGTTTTTTATGGCCGGCTCCATCTTTTTTTGCAGCTTAAGGCCGAGCATAACATCATAGGTCCCAAATACATCATCCTTTTCAAAACTCACAGCATCGACACCAATCAAATCAAACCAATTCGATTCCATGTACATGAATTCATTTTTCCGGTCTTTAAAATAGGAGATTGGTTGTTCAAGGAAATCGGATGACTCTTGACCAAGGAATTCCTCCGTTTCCTTGTCCCCTCTTTCAATATATGCACTGGCAAAAAGGGTACCCGAATCTAAAACTTTGGCCTCTGTTCCCTCAAGCAGTCCTTGTCTTTCCGCATAGTCTTTTACGACATTATGTAATTCGACAGTCCCATCCTGTGTTGCGAGATACTTCTCCACCTGGTTTTTCAGCATTTCATTACCCTCCATAATTGGTTAACTGTTATTTATATTGAATGGTTCTTTCGGAAATAGCAAATATTCTTAATCATTATTCCCAGAATTCACTAAAGTTTTACGATATAGTCACATCCCCATACATTCCACTGCTTTTCCCCATATCCTGTTATTACACCACCATTCGAATGAAAGGAGAGGCGAATTCATGAATTATTATTACAAGGATGACCATCGGCCAGACGACAATGACCACTGGCATTCCAAAGACAAAAATAAACAACGGAAACATGATCAGCATAAACAATGGGATGACTGGGATGACCACAAGGACCTTAAAAAACACAAGGATAAGGATAAACACAAGGACTGGGACTGGGACCATGATCACGATTGCGAATCGGATGACTGGGATGACCGCAAGGACCGTAAAAAATGCAAGGATAAGGATAAACACAGGGACTGGGACTGGGACCATGACCACCATACCGAATCAGATGACTGGAATGACCGCAAGGATCATAAAAAATGCAAGGGTAAGGATAAACACAAGGACTGGGACCATGACCACCATAACGAATCGGATGACTGGGATGACCACAAGGGTCGTAAAAAATGGCGGGAAAAAGATAAACACAAGGACTGGGACCATGATCACCATTACGAATCCGATGACTGGGATGACCGCAAGGATCGTAAAAAATGGCGGGAAAAAGATAAACACAAGGACTGGGATCATGATTTCCATGATTGCGGCTGTGAAAAAGACCATCACCATGATAAACATTCCCATAATTGCGTTTGCAAAAAGGTAAGGGATATTAATGAAGCACAGCATAAGGTATCAAAAAGGAAAAATGGCTGTGATGTCAGCTGCGAGCGTTCGATTCAGGAACTGCTGCAGCAATGCAAGCATCCAAACTTTGATACCATTCCCTTCAAATTATTATGCGGTTGCAGCAAAGGTGACTGCGAGACATTTGTAGGTACCGGAGTAGTGAAAATCGAAGGGTGTTTTTATGATATTAAATCTACCTTTTTCCGCGTTGTTGATTTTGTAAAAGGATCTAGCTGCTGCGCGATTCTAGAACTGCTTTGTCCTGAAAGATGTGATGGAAAACATCATGGCATCGAAGGCTTTATCAGAACAGGAGCTTGCTTTGAAGTCGATTTAAAAGATTTCGTAGGCATTACCTGCTTTCCGCCAGTCAAAGCAAAAAAAATGGACCCACATAAGCTCTTATGCTCTGGACGCGGGTGAACCGAATAGATTGAATGCCCCACTTTTGTGGGGTTTATTTACTGTTAGTTCATAAATACCTATCAATTTCTCACATCTGTACTTTTCGGCAAAAATATGTGAATGCCCTCTATCATTCGTCTATTCAATCGTTGGTGTACTGGCATATACAATAGTAAGTCAAAAGAAAGGAGCAGAGTCAGACTGTTCCTTGAAGCTTTTGATATAAAAAAATAAGGAGTGAAAGAAATGAGAAAAAATACAGGTTGCAACACTTCCCATGGCTGCCCGCCACAGACTTCATGCGATAAGGCAAAAACGCTTCGTGTTGATTGCGATAATGTGTCTTCACCACCTTCTGGTACGGATCTCACTTATAATGTTGCAGATGTCGATGTTCCTCTTGCAGTGGTAGACCTTCAGGTTGATGTTGAAAGTGATATTGATTTACCAACACCAGCTCGTGAGATCAAACACATGCGCAGGAATGTATCCCTGACACAGTGTAAGGCGATCATTTCATCAATGAATAGTGGCGTAGTCAAAGTCTATGTCTCTGGTATTGTGCACAAGAACATCCAGTATGTGGAGAAATGCAGCGGTTATGTAAAAGATTTTAGTGTCGATGTACCGTTTACATGTATTCAGCCAGTAGACCTTTTCAATTACCCTTCACCAGAATTGTGGAGCAAAAAGAATTCTGTAAAAGAAAGAAGGTTCATTGACAAGAAAGGCATGGGTGCCGATAACTGTACTGCAGGAGCCTATACGTATGAATATTACAATGATCCTATTGAATGTAAACTGCTATTCTCTTCCGTCAACGACATTGATCTTTACAAGGACTTTGACAATTGGGGAAGATTCAGCCGTATTACTGAAAAAATGGAAGTAATTTTAACCTTCAAATTGCTGCAAAAGCAGCAGGTTAACTTGGGCTATTGCAGTGCTCCAGAACCAGCACTAGACGAATCTTCTTCGTCTTCTTCCTAAGATACAGGCTGCTAAATGAGATAACAGCCGAGGAGCAAAAGTGTCGCTTAAAAGGTTTAATGAATCTGCATCAAGCAGCATACAGGCAAGGGTGTCTCGTCTGAGGCACCCTTTTTAAATTTATCGTGAGATCAGCTTTTGCAAGTCCACACATTGTTTCTGAAATAGATCAATCTTCATCCCGGCAGTGCCCTGAAACATGATTTTATCTTGGTCAACAAATTGTTCATTCCAAACACAATGCAGATTCGCTAAACTGAAGTCCACCTTTTCCACTAAACTCTCTTTATACTCACGTGTAAATCCTGCTTCCGTTCCAAGCGGGGAAGTGAACATATATTCTTTGCTGTGTTTTGAGGAAAGTTCGGGCTGATGAATCCAATGAACCGGGATGATTTTTTTCCATGGCAAGTGGATTTTGAGTGAATGCATGGTCCCCAGATCGTCAGTATTTACATAATCCATTGTCAAAAGAAGAATCCCCTTCGTAAATAAGTTTGCCGATGGCAGCAATACTTCTGCATCAAGTGAATGCAGAGAGCACTCCACATTTGATATAGACGAGATTGGTCTTGAGAGCTTGAATGTATCAAATATGTCTATTTCTAAATTTACAGCTGCCAGCTGTAAAGGAAGCCTCACCTTAGTCCTTTCATACGTTTTATTGATTCCACGGTAAGCAGCCGTTGCTAATTTGATAGGTTGTGATGATGACTCTTCATCAGACTCCTCCGAATCCTGAAAATCATGTTCAAAATATGCATCTTCTTGAGACTCTTCGTCCATCCTGGGTTGATTGTAAGATTCTTGATCATGATTGAATTCGCTAGATTCCTCTAATATTTCATTAAACACTTCATCAGGACTTTCCTTGAAATCTTCCTGATCGATATCATCCGATTCGGCAACAACAGAAATTCCCATGTTATCACTTGACTCGTCCTCTATTTCATCCATCTGTAGTGTACTTTTCTGGGATGTCTTTTCTTCAACACTTTTAATTGTCGGCGGAGCGAGTATTAATGGTTTTCCTGAACCCTTTGGATTCCTGCTTGTTCTATTCTTGCTTAAATTGGTATTATTCTTATCATTCTCAAACTCCTCTGAGCCTCTGTTGCGTCCTCCAGAGGAATCTCTAAAACCCCCGTTGAAAAAATTCATTTCTTGAAACATTCGATTTGTGTTATCCATCTTAACTGGATGGTTCTGCTACTATTGCAACCAATCCCTGCCCTCCTTCCTGTATAAAGGTAAAGGGGTATATACTATAGATTGCCTAGTATAATACCCCGTCTTTTGCTGTTATTTATTCTGATTCGTCATAGCAATCAGGATCATTCGTTGCTGAAGATACCCGGATTTGCTGGTTTTGAAGAACGCGTACGGTAAAATCGATGACCATTTTTTCTTCAATTGTCTGGAAAAATCCTTCGTCGATTGGTGAAGTTGTTGGAAGCGGCTGACGGTCAATTGCCTCATCCCATTCAATAATTTGGCTGGAAACTAATTCACAGAAAGGCAGTTCATTATAGTGCTGTGAGCTTTCCTGGTGGAATTGACTCAAGTCGCTGGTCAATAATTCATCTTTTTCCGGAAACCCTGTTGACAATGGTTTGGATACGAAGAAATCAAATTCCTTTCGATTATTCACCTGCGGCATTACAGGGTGTGAAAGGAAGTGCTTCACTTCTGTCACAACCTGGAAAGGAATGTCGACTGTATACGAATGCAAGTCAGAAGCTACTGATGAGGATGAGGAAGCTTCAATTTCCTGGCTAGGGCTGGCATATTGGATGTTCTTCCTTACAAAACCTTTGATAAATAACTTATTGGTCGGCAACAGCAATCGGCATTGGGTCAATTTAATCCTCTTTTTTATATCCTTGATTTCAAGCACCGGTTCTGGAAAATTGATTAATGTATCCAGATTCACGTGCAGCGTCAGTTCTGCAAGGACAACAGGAACTTTCGTTACGACCTTCCCTAAGCTTACATGTGGGTGATGATGCTTTGGAGTGCATTCAAAATGGTCTTTTGAAGGCTTACACTCATAATCGGGCTTTTTATTTTTATCTAATTCAAACATACATGGCTCCTCCTTAAACTCCTTAGAGTGAAGATGTTTTATCCTATGCACCGTGATTTTTTGGGTCTAGGCGTATGCCCCCCCTGTGTTAGTTAAAAAAGGGCCTGGACCTTATTAAATCATTTATTTTCATTGCGATGTACTGGCCAGAAAAGAACTAAAAAAATTTTTTGATTCATTTTATACGACAGTACTACGGGCAGCTTGAAGAGAATCGGAATATGTATAGAAGAGTAATTGAAAAAGGCGAAGACCTTAGCCTTCGCCTTTTCATTCCTAATGAATCGTGGTTATTGGTTGGCCATTACAAGGCGACTTGCTGGTTCTGAAAAACTCTGATACGGAATTGAAGGAAAGTTTTTTCCACAATATTGTGGAAGATGCCTTCTTCAAATGGTGCATGATGTGGTGTTAAAGGTTCACGGTCAATAGCTTCATCCCATTGAACAATGCTGCTGGATACCAGTTCACAGAATGGAATCTGATTGTAGTTTTGAGTACTCACTTGATGGAATTGTGATAAGTCACTGGATAGCAACTGATCCTTTTCCGGGAATCCATGTCCCAGGTTCTGTGCCCTGAAGAAATCGAATTCTGAACGAGAATTGCTTTCCGGAAATACTGGTGGACGCAGGAAGTCTGTAATAATCGTTACACACTCAAATGGTACGTCTACAGTTAGAGATCGCATTTCTGACGCTACACAGTCACTTGATGAATGAGGACATGGTGTTGCGTACTGAATATTCTTGCGAATGAACCCTTTGATAAATAGCGGGATACCTGCAGCAAGAGTCATTGCAGGATTAGAAGTTGGACCTATAAGAAGCCTGCACTGTACGATTTTCACTCTTTTCTTAATATCCTTGATTTCCAAGACTGGATCCGGAAAATGGATGTTGGCAACGAGATGATCAGATACTGTAATATCCGCTAGAGTAACGGGAATATTGGCAGACGGCCCCAAACCCGGTGTAGGTACGTTGGTACATTCGCTCCTGGATGCTGATTGATTTACATTTACACATCCATGCTTACCTTTATGGTCATTAGTCATTTTTGTTCCTCCTTTTAAATTTCTTGTACAATTTATCCTATTCTTTCTAGATTTTTTGGACTAGATGAATCAATCAGAACAAACGCGGATTTTTTAGCTTTTATCAGGCTTTTTCTTTATTTCTTCCTTTTTCTATTTCTATTGGGTACTTGCACAATGGAACATACCTTTTGCATAGGATTCAAAAGGAGGAGGATGAAATGAACAATTATAATTATCTTGCAGTCGACATAGGCAACAGCTGGTATAAGGTTCTTGCCTCTGATCACGGGCAGCTGAGCGAATACCAAATGCCGAACGCAATCGCACTATACGACGACGAGTTCTATGAAAAGCCTTATGACGAGGAAGATATTGACCTCGAAGAAAATTTGATCGTAGAGATAAAAAGCCCGGCGGTCACAAACAAAAGGGAAGTCTTTTATGCAGGAAAGGCAGCCGCAAGACAAAGGAATGTGAGCCTGACCGCAAGCAACAATCAAAAAGCCGATGAAGACCGGACCTATATCCTTCTATTCGCCGCTGCAGCCTATCATGCTTCCATCTTAAACCCTGAGGACATTGAAATAAGCTACTGTGTGGACCAATTAGCTGTATCACTTCCGACAACTCAGTATAAGGAAAAAAAGGAATTACTTAAGCAGCGTTTAATTGGCAGTCATACCATCACCCTTCATAAGGTACCTGGCATTTCCGAACCTAAAGAACTGATCGTCAAGCTTGAGATAAAAGATGTGATTGTCGGGGCAGAAGGAGCATGTGCATATCTAGGTTTAATCCGTGACATTGACACACTCGCCATTAAAGATGACGGTCTCGTGAAAGATTCCAGGAAAGGAGTCATTATTGGTGACCTTGGCGGTGATTCGGTGGACTTTGTCGGCATCAAAAACAGCAAGCCTGTGGCTTCGGTTGAAGGTGACCATTTTGGCATTAATTTGTTCCTTGATACAATCATTAAGAAGGTAAGCAAGAATGAACTCTATACCTTCGATTCCAGGTCAGAACTCGAGGAAAAACTATCTGCAGGGCAATCAGAATGGTATGTCGAACCTTTTGCAGGTGTCAGGAAAGATATCAGCAAATACGTGATCCCTCAACTGAGAATCATGGCAATCAAATACCTCGAGCATTTTGACCGTGCGAGGAGCAGTTCCAGCGAAATCAAGGGTGCGTCCCGCTATATTGCCGTTGGCGGTGCAGCTAAACTTGCCCAAAAGCAAATACAGGAAGCAGCGGTAAGATGGGCTGATAAGGGGCGTCCGATTGAACTGACTTTTCCTGAGAACCTGGAAAAACTGAATGTCTTCGGACTCATGATTTTAGCGAAAATGAATCAAATTAAGAAACAACATGAGAATACCGAGGAACTAATTCCCATTGAAGGGTGATCGGTATGTCAAACACCTATACGGATTATGTTAATAAAGTTGCGATAACAGTCCCTGATCGATATATTGATGTCAAAACGGGCGAGTCTTATTCCATATCACCAAAGGTAGTCGAACAAATTGAATACCATGCAGAAAACAGTTCTTTGAGCCACCTCGTCCTGGCTGCCCTTCATCATTACCTTACTCCAAAGCCTGTGTTAAATGGGGGTTCAGCTGAAATCCTCCAGCAGCTCGCTGACATTCGATCAATACTTGAAAATGGCTCTTTTTTCATTCAGCCATCTGTAAAAACAAGGGCTGTGAAAGAGCAAACAGATGCTGCTAAATTGCTCGATATGAAGGAAGTTGAGGACATCCTTGATGCATTTGGGGGCTAAATATGAAAAGAAAGGACGGTACTTATGTACGCGTCCTTCACTTTTTGAAAGTTAATATATGTTCTATTTCACTGTTGAAGAACGCTGGAAACGATGGAAAGCAGTTTAGGATAATGATGGACGTGGAACTCAAGATCAGAGGCAACGGCTTTTTTATTATAGTAATCAATGATTCTATGGACCGCTTCTTTTTTGTGATGAGCTGGTATGTGGAAGAAATCGATAATTGGTGAATACGTGCCATCCCCGGCCGGCAGCAGATATCCCAAAAGTAAGTCACTGTCACCAGGATGATGGTATATTTCATTATAGATGGCAACCAGCCTCTCTTTCATGCGCAATACATCATGGACAACCAGCAAACGGTCTCCATAAAATTCATTAATTGTATAAAAACCTGGTGATGCATATTTCCACTCACTGATAATTCGGTGGATTCTTGGCTTCCTTCTGCTTTTGTATTCAGGTGAATTTAGATATTTGTCGAAGATTGTCTTCTTCCTGTTTGGGAGCTGATGGCAGAACACTGCCCAGGAAATAAAATGAGGAATTAATGCTGAGGCTATTTTTTCAGGTATTTGTTCTGACTCAATGAAATCATCAACTAAATGAAGTAAATATTCACCATAATATTCGTTGGTGAAATAAAACAGTTCCTCTATTTCCTCAAAAGCCTGATCTTTTAATCGTTCCTGCATGGAAATTACTTTTTCATCCATGACCATACATATAATTCTCCTTTCAGTTAATATAAACCACCCCCTAATGTTACCACGCAAAAAAATACTCGCACGGGTAATATTTGTCTGAATTTTTACAAATCTCTACTTGCTAGAACATGCTCATATCGTATTTGGCAGACATCATTTCCAATAGCTTGATGCCGCCAATGCTGTTGCCCTTTTCGTCAAGTGCCGGTCCTAAAATACCAAGCCCAAACCGGTTTGGTACAGAACCCATGATCCCTCCGGATACCCCACTCTTCGCAGGAATCCCTACCCTGACTGCGAACTCGCCAGATGCATTATACATTCCACAAGTGACCATGAAAGTTTTGCATAGGCGGGCCACATGTGCAGGAATCAGCCGGCGGTTGGTGACAGGCTCCAAACCATCCATCGCAAAAACACAGCCAATACGGGCAAGGTCCAGACAATCCATTTCGATTGCACATTGCTTTGTATACACCATGAGCAGTTCTTCTACATCCTCTTCAATGACGCCATGCTGCTTCAAAAAATAACATAAGGCCCTGTTCAAGTCAGAAGTTTGGAATTCAGAATCAGCAACTTCCTTGGAATATCCGATTGAGGAATTGCCGGCAAGATCTTGGATAAAAGTCAGGATCCGATTGAACCTCTCATCCGCATCCTCCCCTTTTATCATATGTGTTACCGCAAGAGCACCAGCATTGATCATCGGATTCAGCGGTTTCGATGGACTAAACTCCAGCTTGACGATTGAATTGAATGGATCACCTGTTGGCTCATACCCCACTTTATCAAACACAGCTTCTTCCCCATAATCCATCAGCGCCAGTGCAAGTGTAAGGACCTTCGAGACACTTTGCAATGAAAGCTTTTGCTGGATATCACCGGCGGATACACAGGTTCCATCATCATGGAAAATAGCGACTGAAAGTTCCTCAGGATTGGCTTTTGCCAGCGCAGGAATATAATCTGCAACCTTTCCGCCAAACGTGTAATGTTTTGCTTTTTGAACAAGCTCATTCAATTCATCAGTTGTTCTGCATGGCATACTTTGCTCCTCCGATCTTTTTTTGTAATAGAAAAAGGCAATGATAGGACCATTGCCTGAATTCCCTTAAAATCTTCCCGATCTTAAAATAGAATAAATAATCAATAAAAACATTCCGAACGCTATGAAAAATCCTATTTCTATAGCAGGTACGCTAGTCAATATCGTATTATTCCCAAAAGTGGCTCCTACTATCAAACCGAGGACTACAATACTGAAAGCAAGCAGCGTGAGGCTAAAAGAAACCTGGTTGCTGATCCGGTCGAATTTATTGAGGATCCGATTGATTTCCGCAAGGCTGATTTCAAATTTCAAATCGCCTTTGGATGCCTTGTCCAGGACATTTTCAACTTGATTTGGGATATTAACAAATGTATCTGATAAGTCTTCTGCTTGATTCAAGAACCTTTTCCCCATCTTGATCGGATCATAGCGCTCCCTCATCAACTGTTCTCCATAAGGTTTTGCAATCTCAATCATATCCAGGGTTGGATCCAGCTCAGAAATGATTCCTTCTATCGTGACCAAGGCTTTACCCATCATCGTCATTTCCTTCGGCAGGATAATCCGGTGTTCCTGGGCAGCGGCAAATAGCTCCTTCACGGTCAACCCTAAACTCAAGCCATCTTTGGATGATAGTTCTACTGTTTTCCTGATGCCATCCACGTGGTCATAAAAATGCTGTTCATCTATGTCGGATGGAACATATGCCATCCGGAATATCGCCTTGACAATTCGATGGGTATCCTGCTGCATGATTCCCATCATCATCGAAGCGGAATGGTATCTCATACTTGCCGAAAGCCTTCCTACCTGGCCAAAATCAATAAACACCAGCTGCTGTTTTTCCAGGTTATAGAGGATATTGCCCGGATGCGGGTCTCCATGAAAAAATCCTTCTTTAAGAATCTGGGTTATAAATGCACTTACCAGTAAATCTGCAATTTTTCGTTTTTCTTCTTTCCCTGCAGCCATTGCGTTTAGCTCATTCAGCTTGATTCCTTCAACCTTTTCCATGGTGAGTATTTGGGTTGTTGAGTAATCATGGAAGATGACAGGAACTTTAATTGAGTGACAATCCTCAAATTGCAATTGAACCATATCTGTATTCCGGGCCTCTTCAGAATAATCCAGTTCCCTTCTGATTGATTCAGATAGTTCCTCAACCATATCGGTTATATTATAATACTGCGCCCAGTCGTATCGCTGTTCGATCAGTTTTGCGAAATCCCTTAAGATCTCGAGGTCAGTAAGCACAGTATGCTTGATCCCCGGACGCTGAACCTTGACCATGACTGATTCTCCACTGTGTAAAACGGCTTCATGGACCTGTCCGATTGAAGCTGCGGCTACATAATCTTCATTGAAGAATTGGAAGATTTCAGTAACAGGTCTGCCAAATTCATGCTGGATCTTCTCTTTTATTTCCTCTACATAGACGGGTGGCACCTGATCCTGGAGCAGTTCCAATTCCTTTACAATCTCATCCGGCAACAGGTCGCTCCTGATGCTGAGAAGCTGCCCAAGCTTTATGAAAGCCGGTCCCAGTTCCTCCAGCATACAGCGGATTCGATATCCAATTTCCTGTGTGTTGCCATCCTTCACCTCTGCTGTTATCTTATCTTTTATAGATAAGATATGAAAAAGGCCGACTTCTTCCAACACATAGCCAAATCCGTATTTCACAAATAAGGAGCCAATCTCCTTATATCTATTTAAACGTCTCAAACGGTCCGTCAACATTCCATCACCTGCTGCTAATCAATGTCTTTTGAAAAACCAGGTGGGACATTCTCCATCCCATTCTCCGCCTGGTCGAGTTCTCTATTCATATTATTTTTGCGAAGCAGTGAAACTTCTTCCTTCAATAATACAAGCTGTGCCTGGACAACATCTAATTCTTCTTTCGTCACAAATCCCCATTCGCTCAGCTGGCTCCTAGCCATCTTTTTAAATTCATCATTCCACTCCCCACTTTTGCTTTCACCTTTTTTAAAAAGGTCATCAAAAATCGTATCTGCCTCTGTCTGTGTCATATTTCCCTTTTCAACCAGCTTCATGATCGTTTCATCGACCTTTTCCTTCCCTGCAACCGCAGCTCCAAGCCCAAGTAAAAAACCACTTTTAAGAAAATTATTCATGTCAAGGCCCTCCTATATAAAATATATTTACTTATTAATACCCCAAAACCAGGGACAATTACCCTTTTACATAAAAAAAGCACCTGGCTCGTTAAAACCAGGTACTTGGATACTTTGGATTGGCACATATTTTCTACGGGAACTTATAAAGCTGTGTTTAGATATATAAATTGTTATTTAAAGGGTAATAACAAAATGTTTTAATTGGTCGAACTGTTGCTTACTTAGACATGATGATGGCGAAGAAAGTACTGTTATCCGGACCTGTTTGTACTTTGAATAAAATCCTCTTAATGTGCTGGCGTTTTGTCCGTACCGCCACCTGCTTCAGACATTTTCTTCATGGTATGCCGACGTTTTATCCGAACCTGCACCTGCTTCGGACATTTTCTTCATGATCTGCCGTTGTTTTGTCCGAACCTGCACCTGCTTCGGACATTTTCTTCATAATCTGCCGGCGTTTTGTCCGAACCTGCTCCTGCTTCGGACAATTCCTTCATAACCTGCTGGTGTTTTGTCCGAACCTGCTCCTGCTTCGGACATTTTCTTCATGATTTGCCGACGTTTTGTCCGAACTTGCACCTACTTCGGACATTTTCTTCATGGTATGCCGGCGTTTTGTCCGAACCTGCACTTACTTCGGACATTTTCTTCATGATTTGCCGACGTTTTGTCCGAACCTGCACCTGCTTCGGACATTTTCTTCATGATCTGCCGTTGTTTTGTCCGAACCTGCACCTGCTTCGGACATTTTCTTCATGATTTGCCGACGTTTTGTCCGAACCTGCACCTGCTTCGGACATTTTCTTCATGATCTGCCGGCGTTTTGTCCCAACCTGAACCTGCTTCGGACATTTTCTTCATTGTCTGCAGGCGTTTTGTCTGAACTTGCAGCTACAATGACACTATCTCCGTGTCAACCCAGTGTTTTATGCCTTTACAATATCGACCTTATCAAGATAAGCCCAGTTCTGCGGAGAACGGAAGCTCAGTTGCCAGTAGGTTGTTCCATTCAATCCATATAAGTCGATCAGTCTGTATTTTTCAATATAACTGCGGATATCCTCGAACCATACGATGTGTTCCTCCGTCCCTTTCCAATACCTGTACCAAGGTGATTGTGCGGCTGTATCAAACTGAATGACGGAACCTATTGAGATGGCAAGATTTTGTGCATCCAGCACGGAAAGGGCACGATACTGGCTAGTTGATACTATTTTGTCATGCCCATAGAGTGGAAGGCCAATCTGCAACTTTTCACGGGGGATAAGGGTCAGTGAATACCTGACAACAAGCGCGATCCACCACAGCGGAGAGACAGGATCCGGCGGACCGCCCGGGTACCCATAATCAATTGTCATAACAGCGACGATATCAGCAATCTCTCCGATTGTCTTATAATCATAAGCTCCTATGATGGGGTTGGAAGGTATATCTTCGGATTTTGCATGAACATTCACATGCAGGATAAGACTTCCCATTGCTGTTTTCAGTTCCCTGAGGAATGTATTAAAATCCTCTCGCTGAGGAGGCGGAATAAATTCCAGGTCTATGCTGATTCCCCGGTATCCTCTTTGTAATGCGAGATTCACCAGGCTTGCCACAAGATTCCTTCGATATGCCGGAGTTGAGAGAACTCTTCCTGCAAGTTCTTTGCTAAAACCTGCGGCTGTTGTATTTTGAACCATTAATAATGGAATGATATTCAATTCATTGCTTTTAATGACGATAGGGAGATCATCACCTGCTACATATGCATACCCTTCTTGTGTGAAGGAAAATGCTGCAACTGCCAGGTAAGTCAGGCGGGGTGCAATTTCTGCTAAATCGGTAAGGAATGTTGGAGAAGAACCTGGAACGATGAATCCTAAGGTGGAGAACTGCGGTTTGAAAGGAGAAGGTATGTTGATGTTCTGGCCAATATATAATCTGTTTGGATCCAGACCAGGATTGGCATTTAGTATAATGTTTATACTTGTCTGGAATTGCAGTGAAAGTTTCCACAATGTGTCGCCCGCTTTAATTTTATAAAACCTGATGATCGGTTGCCTGTCTGGAATATAAAGGTTAAGACCTGGAACAATAACATTCGCGGATGGAAGACCATTAACTTCCACTATATTTTGAATCGTTACACCATACAATTTGGAAATGGACCAGAGGTTTTCTCCTGGTTTCACTATATGGACAGCCATTTGATCACACCTTTTTGTTTTATCCTTCTATTATCATATGGCTGTTGTTCCGGTATATATTACTTTCGTTTTCCTAAGAAGCAGGGCTTAAGGAAATAAGCCCTGCTGCTAATAAATCATCTCCACCGGTCCTTTGGAGCACTGCGTTTTCTGTATTTTGCAGCATGGCAAGCATCACATATTTGGTAAGGAGAGTCCGTGTGGATTCCCTTCCCGCAGTGCCTGCATTTCTTTTTATAATTTTTCACTTCTGACTTTAAGAATTCATGTACTTCGTCACTTAGCTCTGTACGGACCCTTTCCCAATAAACAGCTTCTGTTTTTTTCCCTAGTTTATATAAAAACAATAGGTGGAGTCCGATTGCTTTATAAGAAAGCTCAAGCTCTTCAAGACTTGCCGTTTTCACAGGAGGTTCTGGCAGCTCATCACCAGCAACAATCGCCTTGATCGTTTCCAGCCACTGTTCGATAAGAGCTGGTTCCCTCGATGAAAAAGGAAGATGCAGGAATCCGTAGAGTTCCATCATCGGCAGCCTTGCTTCGATTTCGGTGTCCCTCACATATTCATAAAGCTCCCTTTCTTCAGACAGAGAAGCTTTGTTTGTGCCCTTTGGACTCTCGAATTGATCCCATAATTCGAAGAATACAGCCAGCGTTCGATGATACTTCTGGAACCTTTCAAATATTGCTGAAGTAGGTGCGATAGAAAATGTCTCAACGAGTTTATCCTCTTTTTCAAGCAGCTTTGACATTAAGTCAATTTCCGAAGTAAAAGCTACCCTGCCGACATTGTAAATTCCTTTTCTTCCTGCACGGCCAGCAATTTGCTTAATTTCCTGGGAAGTCAGCTTCCTTCTTCTCGTCCCATCAAACTTTTCATTTTCAAGGAATACGATTCTCCGGATCGGTAAATTCAGCCCCATGCCAATAGCATCCGTAGCTACGACGACACTTGTTTCCCCCTTGATGAAGCGGTCTATTTGCTTCTTCCTCGTTTCTGGCGGCATGCTGCCATAGATCATGCTGACCTGGCGGCCGCTGTTCTGCAATTTCGCTGCATTTTCAAGCACCTGTTTCCGCGAGAAACAAACTAGCGCATCCCCTTTTTTGGTATTCTTAAGGCTGAATTCTTTGTTTTCGACCTGGAGAGGGATTTCTCGGCTGTATTCGTATATTTCCGCCACCCCATCATCAAGAAGATCCATCATCATTGCCTTGATATTTTTGCTGCCGATGATATGAACTTCTTCCGCATTCGCTTTTGTGATTGCTTTGAACCAGGAGAAGCCACGGTCCTTATCTGCGATCATCTGGGATTCATCAATGACGACTACATGGTAAAAGTCTTTTTCATGGAACATTTCAACTGTACAGGAAATATGGTTTGCACCTGCCACTGGTTTTTCTTCTTCCCCTGTCTTTAAAGAACAGGGGACGCCCTCAGCATTCAATTTTTCGTATACCTCAAGTGCCAGCAGGCGCAGGGGAGCGAGATAAAGGCCGCTTTTTGCTTGCTTCATCCGTTCAAGTGCCTGGTGGGTTTTACCGGTATTGGTTTCACCGATATGCATAATGTATCGGACATTGCGCCTGAGGGAAGGGTTGTATTCCCTGCCAAAAATATCTTCCATCATGCGGGCTTCTTCTTCCCTGATCCTTTCAAGCTCTGCCTGTTCTTCCGCCCTCCTGCGCTCTCTGTCGGCAAGGTTCTTATCATAAACTTCCTGATGAACTTCATAATCAAATGGAATATCCGACAACCGTATAAGATCACTGATATACTCTTCCTGAAGCTTATAAAGGAAACCGTCAATATAAATTTCGACCAGATCACTGATGATTCTCCGGGTCCCAGGAATCGACAAAGGATCTTCAAATACATCTTGATAAGAATTGATCAAGTCCTGGTCAAGATATTCCAGCACCTTCTCTGCTGCTATGCTGGAAAAAAAGTCCAGTACCGCTTTCTCAAAATGATACTGGTAAGTTTCATACTCAAAATAATACCTTCCCCAGTGGGATGTCTGGTGAATTTGCCCGGTCAGCTCATCGAAGAAATCAGCCATTGTCCTGTAGTCATCTGGATTGAACGAACCGATCACTGTCAATTTTTCTTCAAGCATAAAGGTGTCTATATCTTTGTATTTCGATTCTTCCTGAAAAATCCTCTTAAGCTCGATGGACATATTATATCTGATTTTTAAATAGGCAAGTTCCTGGAATTCATTTAAAACCGTCTGGGCTTGTTGATAGATCGTTTCGATGACTTTCGCCTTTTTTTCAAGCAAACGGTCTTCTTCCTCTTTCTTCAGGAACTTCTTTCTTGCTTGCTGGTACAACTCAGGCCAGACGTCCTCACTGATGGAAGAAGTGATCCATGCTTTTGGATCAAAAGGTTGATAGCTTCTTATTTCATTCCTGAAAAGCTTATTGATGAGTTTGCGGTCTACACCTTCCACAATATAATCCCGCTCACTTAAAAATTCCTTTTTATCACGCTTTGAAAAGTCATTTGTCGATTTCGTCAGCCAGACATTCAGCCAAATCTGGCTGATGTATGTATCTCTTGCTTTAAGGTACTCTTCCAAGTCTGGAAGACGGTCTTTTTCGCCAAGGAATTTCTCAATGTCTTCCATGATTTTATTTTTCGTATTTCCAACTGCTTCCTGATAGATTGTTTCAATTTGTTTCATATCTGATCCCCTCAAGATTGCCTAAATATAAATAAAAGGCCGCACAATTGGAATGTGCGTCCCTTCCATTTCCTATACTCTGTAAAGTCAGAGGAATGGTGTGATACTATGCATTCTTTACCTTAAACTTTTTCATGACCTTTGTTGAAATCTTTTTATCATCCTTTGTAACAGACTTTGGTTTATACGGCGATACAGGTTTGATTTGTTCATTATTTTCAACACTTAGAATTTCCAGGTAAAATGCTGTACTCTCCCGATTACCATTTAAATATCCACGGAGGATCTTCATTTTTTCAGGAGTTCCTGTAAAATCGCCTTGATAGTCCCATTCGATTTCATTTTCATATCTTGAATCCATTTTTTCCTTCAATGCAAAAGCCTCTGATAAAGCATCCTCTGGTGTCGAAAAATAGGATTTCGTTCTCCTAAGCCCTTTCTTTTTGCTGCCATCTCCAGCTTTTGCCTGATATAGTTTGATTAACATCTTCCTCATCCTCTCTGGTTTTGGTCTCACGCCTTCTCATGGTAAGTCGAAACACCAGAAGACCCGAGGAATTACATATTATCTAGTATACCCTTTTTTCCATCAGTTACCTATTAATAAGAAATAAAGCCTACAATAAACGGAAATGGAGAGCTAAATTTGGGCGATATTATCGTCAGCCAGCTAAAAGTAAGAAAGGAGCGTGATTTTGAAACACGCTCCAATTGAACATTATTTTGCTGCGACAGCTTCTTTTTCATTATTTTTTTCGTGGCGGATTGTTGCCTGAGCAGCTGCAAGTCTTGCAAGCGGCACACGGTAAGGAGAGCAGCTGACGTAGTCAAGTCCAGCATTATAGCAGAATTCAATCGAACTCTTCTCGCCCCCGTGTTCACCGCAAATTCCAGTCTTCAACCCAGGCTTTGTTTTTCGGCCCAGTTCCACACCTGTCTCCAACAATTTGCCCACTCCCTCGCGATCAAGGACGGCAAATGGATTTTCAGGAAGAACTTTTTGCTCGATATAGGCCTGCAGGAATTTGCCTTCAGCATCATCTCGGCTGTAACCGAAAGTCGTCTGGGTCAGGTCATTCGTGCCAAATGAGAAGAAGTCTGCTTCCTCAGCAATCTGATCAGCAGTAAGGGCTGCACGCGGGATTTCAATCATCGTTCCCACGGTATACTCGAACTCCTTGCCTGTTTCTTCTTTTATGCTAAGAGCAGCTGCATTAACGAGTTCACGCATTTCCTTCAGCTCATTCACATGCCCAACTAAAGGAATCATGATTTCTGGTTTTGCCTCGATTCCCTTATCAGCTAATTTCGCCACCGCATAAAAAATCGCTCTTGCCTGCATTTCATATATTTCAGGATGAATCATGCCAAGGCGGCAGCCGCGGTGTCCAAGCATTGGATTGAACTCATCCAGCTGGCGCACTTTCTTCAGCAATGCTTCTTTTTCCTTAAGTACCTTTGATTCCGGGTCCAGAATTTGAAGTTTTGTAATCTCAACCAAAAGTTCTTCTTTATCAGGCAGGAACTCGTGCAATGGAGGATCAAGCAAGCGAATCGTCACAGGCAGTCCCTGCATCACTTCCAGAATTCCCTCAAAATCTCCCTGCTGCATCGGCAGGAGTTCATCCAGCGCAGCGTTCCGCTCATCAAATGTTTCTGCAAGGATCATCTTCTGGACAATCGGTACCCTTGCAGCGTCCATGAACATATGCTCCGTACGGCAAAGACCAATGCCGCCAGCTCCAAACTCCAGTGCTTTCGCGGAATCCTCAGGGTTATCAGCATTTGCGCGGACGCCAATTTTCCGCTCCTCATCTGCCCATGACAATAATAATTGAAACTCAGCAGACAGCTCAGGTTCAATCATCGGGATTTCACCGAGCATAATTTCACCTGTTCCTCCATCGATCGTGATGATATCCCCGTGGTTCACGACCACTTCCCCGACCCGGAACTGCTTTTGGTGCAGATCGATTTTCATCGCTTCACATCCGCAAATACACGCTTTACCCATTCCTCGCGCCACTACTGCGGCGTGACTAGTCATACCGCCGCGGCTTGTTACGACAGCCTGGGCTGAAATGATACCATGGATATCATCTGGAGTTGTTTCTGGACGCACAAGGATGACCTTTTGTCCTTCATTTACCAGCAGCTCTGCCTCATCTGCATCAAAAACAACCTTGCCTGTTGCGGCACCTGGTGAAGCAGGAAGGCCTTTAGCCAGCTGATTACGTTCATAATTCTCATCAATCCTGCGGTGAAGAAGCTGATCAAGCTGTTCAGGATCAACACGCAGCAGTGCAGTCTTTTTATCAATGATTCCTTCTTTCACAAGCTCTGTTGCAATTCGGATCGCCGCCTGCGCGGTGCGTTTCCCTGTACGTGTCTGAAGGATGAAAAGTTCACCGCGTTCTACAGTAAATTCAATATCCTGCATGTCCTCGTAATGCTGTTCAAGCCGGTTGCATGTGTCAACGAATTGCTGATACACAGCAGGCATTTCATCTTTTAATGTCTGGATTGGCTGTGGGGTCCGGATGCCTGCCACGACATCTTCTCCCTGTGCGTTGATCAAGTATTCTCCATAAAGGATGCTTTCCCCTGTGGATGGGTCCCTCGTAAAAGCAACACCAGTACCCGAATCGTCTCCCATGTTCCCAAATACCATGCTCTGGATATTTACCGCTGTGCCTAAATGTGATGGAATTTTATTCAACCGGCGGTAAACGATCGCCCGTTGATTGTTCCAGGAGTCAAATACCGCGTTGATGGACAAGAATAGCTGTTCCTTTGGATCCTGCGGAAACGGCTTCCTCGTATGCTTTGTCACGATATTCTTATATCCTTCGATGACTTCCTTCCAGTCTTCTGCCGTCATCTCCGGGTCTGAGTTATAGCCTTTCGCTTCCCTTGTTTCTTCCAGTAATCGCTCGAAAAAGAACACGTCAACATCGAGGACAACATCACTGAACATCTGAATGAAGCGGCGGTAGGAATCATACGCAAACCTTGGGTTGTTTGTAAGCTTTGCCATTCCTTCAACTGTCTCGTCATTCATGCCAAGGTTCAAAATTGTATCCATCATTCCCGGCATTGAGAATACTGCGCCAGAGCGGACGGAGACTAGCAGCGGATTTTCAGGATTTCCCAGCTTCTTTCCTGTTTTCTCTTCAAGCTCCCCAAGAGCTTCGAGCACCTGTGCCTGAACTTCTGCCGGGATCGTCTTTCCCGCATCATAATATGAGTTGCACGCTTCTGTCGAAATCGTGAATCCGAAAGGTACCGGAAGGCCAATACGTGTCATTTCCGCCAGGTTCGCACCCTTCCCACCCAGTATTTCTTTCATTCCGCTATTTCCTTCATTAAAAAGATACACAAATTTAGACATTCGCTTAACTCCTCTCACTTTTTAGAATATCAAGTATCAGCCCTGCAGTTTCTTCAATGGCCTTATTGGAAACATTGATGACCGGGCAGCCAACACGTTTCATGATTTTTTCAGCATAATCCAGTTCTTCTAGAATTCGCTCATAGCTGGCATAATTCGCCCTAGCTCCAAGACCAAGCGCCTTCAGCCTTTCCGTCCTGATTTCATTCAGCTTATCTGGTGAAATGATCAGGCCTACACATTTGCTTCTCGGAATCTGGAATAATTCATCCGGCGGTTTGACCTCCGGCACAATCGGTACATTGGCTACTTTGTAACGCTTGTGGGCCAGATACATTGACAGTGGAGTTTTCGATGTTCGAGAAACACCGACCAAAACGATGTCAGCCCTTAATATCCCCCGCGGGTCCCTGCCATCATCATATTTTACGGCAAATTCGATGGCTTCGATCTTGCGGAAATATTCATCATCCAATTTCCGCATCATGCCCGGACGATGGTTCGGCTCTTTGTTGAATTTCTTTTCAAAGGCGTTCATAAGTGGATTCAACAAGTCGACTGCGTAAATCCCTTCCTCTCTTGCCCTCCGGTCCAGATAGTCTTTAAGTGCAGGTACGACAATGGTGTAGGCGATAATGGAATGTCCTTGCCTGGCCATCATCAAAATGTCCTCAATGTCTTCCTCATCCTCAACATATGAATTCCTTCTTATATCAACCTGCCCGCCGTTAAACTGTGTTGCCACAGCTTTAACTACAAATTCTGCTGTTTCCCCGACTGAGTCGGATACCACATAGACAACTTCCTTCATATCCAAAGTGCGCTCACTTCCTAGACAGATTTTTGCTCTGCGATTTCTAAATATACCTTGGTAATCGTTGTTTTGGTTATTCGCCCGATGACCTCATATGAATCGGGGTTACTGCTGAGTTCACGTACGACAGGGAGAGAATCAATTCTGTTCGTAACCAGTTTCCTGGCAGCCTGCAGCAGCGTTTCTTCGGGCTTTACCGTTATGATGTTAGGCATCCTGGTCATGATGACGCTTACAGGAAGGTCCTCAAGGTTCTTGTTTCCAATCGCTGCCCTCAGTAAATCCTTTCTCGAAATGACCCCAGCCAGGCACCCCTCTGAATCAACAGCATACAAAGTCCCGACATCCTCAAGGAACATCTGGACAATCGCATCATATACAGAGGAAGACTTTTGCACCACAATTGGATGGCCTTTATAATCCTTCACCTTCAAATTCAGTACCTCTGTCGGTTCGAATAGTCTCTCTTTATCCTTATTGAAAAAATAGCCGACTCTTGGTCTCGCTTCCAGACTTCCTGCCATTGTGAGGATCGCCAGGTCGGGACGAAGGGTTGCCCGTGTCAGCTTCAGCTTTTCGGCAATTTGTTCCCCAGTAATCGGACCGTCCTCTTTTACAATTTGAACGATTTCTTCCTGCCGTTTTGTTAGTTTAATAGAACTCACCACCAACGTACCCCCAATAATAATTATGTAACATTATCAAGGATTTTTTAAATGTGTTATCCTTATTAGTTTATAGTATATAACATTTAATAAAAAATCAAAAGAAAAGGTTTTAATATTTCTAGATTTCTTTTAAAAATGTTGTTTTCAACTGGTCATTCTTTATTTTAAGCGAGGAATTAGGTCATACTGTTTAGAATTCCGCATTCACTCAAGTACAACCTTGTCTGTTAAGAAAATAAATCCCCTGGAACACCATCCAGGGGATTCAAAACCTTATATATTCAATTCAAGTGTCACAGGACAGTGGTCGCTGCCCATGACAAAACACTCTGTTCCTGCTTGATGAATGGCAGGTGCCAGTTGTTCGGAAACAATGAAGTAATCAATGCGCCATCCTATATTCCTTTCTCGCACTTTACTCATATAAGACCACCAGGTGTAAACATCCTTGGCATCAGGATGGAGATATCGGAAAGAATCAACAAAACCACTGTCCAGGAGTTGGGTCATCTTCCCGCGTTCCTCGTCGGTAAACCCGGAATTTCCGCGATTCGATTTAGGATTTTTTAAGTCGTGGTCATTGTGGGCGACATTCAGGTCTCCGGTCAGGACTACTGGCTTCACCTTTTCCAATTCGAGTATATATTCCCTTAGTTTGTCTTCCCAGGATAAACGATAGCCGAGTCGGGCAAGATCACGCTGAGAGTTCGGTGTATAAACATTAATAAGATAAAACTGATCAAACTCAACAGTGATCGCTCTTCCCTCATGATCATGTTCTGCTGATCCGATGCCGTATTTTACTGATATAGGCTTCTGTCTGGTAAAAACAGCGGTACCTGAATACCCTTTCTTTTCAGCATAGTTCCAGAACTGGTGGTACCCTTCCATTTCGAGGCTTATCTGGCCTTCCTGCAGTTTCGTTTCCTGAATGCAAAACACATCCGCTCCCGCCTCCTGAAAGAAATCCAAAAAACCTTTGCGGACACAAGCCCTTATGCCGTTCACGTTCCATGATACTAATTTCATAAATCACTTTCTCCTTGATTATTAATCTGCCTTGCGGAAAACTTGTATTCTCCTATTCTAACAGTCTTGTATCAGCGATTCTAATACTGAGATTCCCTTAACAATATCTTCAACCGGAGCGTTGGCAAAAGATAGCCGGAAGTGCAGGCTTTTTTGGTTCGAATAAATCCTGCCAGGATTGATCAGCACCCCATTCGCAAGGGCTTTGCGGTATAAGTCAGCCAAAGAGATTTCCTGCTTCATTTTCACCCATATAAAGAAACCGCCTGCAGGCTGTTCCCATTCAGCATAATGGCTCAAGTGCTGATCCAGTGCTTGCAGCACAGCGTTCCTGCGTATTTTCAAATGCTTCCTGACTTCTGAGGCATGCTTCTCGTACAGTCCGCTTGAAAGCCATTCTGCCGCTGACCTTTGCGATATGGAACTTGTTCCATAGTCCGTTTGCATTTTCAGATCTGCCAGACGGTCTATGACAGCTTCCGGGCCGACAACCCATCCAATCCTCAATCCAGGATTAAGACTCTTTGACAGGCTGCCTAAGTACAAAACATTTCCATGTCTATCGTGGGATTTGATTGGCATCGGCGGAGGATTGTCGAGCCATAAATCACCATACACATCATCCTCAATTATTGGAATCTGGGCATTTTCCGCCAAACTCAACAATTCCCGCCTTCTTGTTTCCCCCATCAATGCCCCTGTTGGATTATGGAAGGTGGGATGACAATAGAGCACTGAGTTCTTGTTTTGGTGGATCTTTTCTATCTTCCCGGGAATGATGCCCTCTTGGTCAATCGGTACCCCCTGAAGCCTCATTCCTGCGGATTGGAAGGTCGATAAAGAGTTTACATAAGATGGATTCTCGAGTAACACTGTTGATCCTCTTTCCAGCAACCCAATCGAAATAAGGTGCAGTGCTTGCAAAGCACCAGATACTACAAGGATTGAGGACGCAGAAGTATGGATCCCTTTTAGACTAAGGTATTTGGCAATCTCTTCTCTCAACTGTGGATTCCCCTTTGGTTCCTCGTAGCCAAATGGTTCTAGATTTTGTCCCACTTTTGTTATCACAGCTCTCATCTCTTCAAGAGGAAACAAATCCTTCGAGAGCTCCCCCTTGCTAAGCTGTATCAAATCCTCATTGGATTCTGCCTGATTGATCGCCTGAACAGTTGGCATGCTTGCCTGATGAGTCCCCAGCCCTACCTGCTCATTCCAGTTCACTGGGGGTTCGGATCTCATAAGTGTCCAGGTGTTGTTGACAACGATTGTCCCCATCCCTGTTTTCCCTTCGATCAGGCCATCAGCGGCCAATTCATCCAGCGCAGTCACAATCGTGCTCCTGTTCACTCCGAAGTGGCTGGCGAGAGCGCGCTGGCTCGGAAGCCTGCTGCCAACCGGCCAGGTACCATTTGTTATCTGTTCCTTTATATAGTCATTAATCATCTTGTACTTTGGTGCTTTCATCGACAGGCTCCATTCAAAATTGGTTGGTTTCAATATACCCATATTGGTTGGATACATTTTATCAAGTCCCGGTTATATTTAAAAGACATAAGGTTACTAAGGATTAAATTGGATGGTTTTTGTTGAGGTGGAGAACATGAAAATTAGACTGACAATAGCACATTTGCTCGTCATCCTATTATGGGGGTCGGCATTCGCCGGTATAAGACATGGACTGGAGGGATATTCTGCTGAGCACTTATCCTTTCTTCGGCTTTTGGTGGGATCAATTGCGCTTGTCAGCTATGCGGCCATTACAAAGATGAAACTGCCGGAGGTTAGAGATTTGCCTGTCATCTTCTTGTTTGGATTCCTTGGGTTTGCTGTCTACCAAACAGCTCTGAATTTCGGGGAACAAACGGTCAGTGCAGGGGCAGCAAGCCTGCTTGTATCAACATCACCTATATTCATTGGATTGTTAGGAAGAATTTTCTTCAAGGAACGTGCCGGAAAAAGGTACTGGACTGGCGCTGCCATCAGTATGGCAGGAATTGTCCTTATTTCCATCGGCTCAGGCGGAGGGCTTGAATTAGGAATCGGCGTATTGTTGATCTTGGTTGCTTCCTTTTCAGAATCAATCTATTTCGTGTTCCAAAAAAAATATTTGAAAAAATACGGACCACTCCCATTTACTGCCTATACGATATGGAGCGCGACCATTTTCATGGGCTTCTTTGCTTCCGATCTCTCAGCTCAGATTGCTTCAGCATCCATTGGAGCGACGATTAGCGCTGTCTATCTTGGAGTTTTTCCAACAGTAATAGCCTATTTCGCCTTAGCATATATTACCGCAAAATCAGGTGCATCAGAAGCAGCCAGTTCTTTATATCTTACTCCTGCCGCCTCTTTCCTGGTAGCCTGGGTGTGGTTGGGAGAAGTGCCAACCTTATTGACCATTGCTGGCGGCATGATCACACTACTGGGAGTTTCCCTGACTTACCTGAAAGGATGGAGCAATTCGGCAGAATCCCTTTCAGATATCAAAGGATAGCTGCCCTGTTTCGTCTTCACCTTTTTTTCCTGAGGGCTTATCTTGTTTTGTTAGACGATCAAATTTTTGCCGCGCCAGCTTATTCGCTTTTAGGACATCAATTATTGGGGGCGGATAGCCCAGTTGATAAAAAGCAGGATAAAGCCATGGTTCATGAATATACTCGCCCGGGATTTTTTCCAATTCAGTGACATACCGACGAATGAATGCTCCCTCTGGGTCGATCTGCTTGCTGACTTTTATCGGATTTATGATTTTCAACCTTTTCGTGCTTAGGCCAGTTATTTGTTGGACATAAAAATCATGTAATCCAGGGTCATAATCCAAATACAATTGTGCAAGCACAGCCGAGGGTTTCTGTCCATCCAGCCATAAAGTATTGGCAATAAATGAAGTCACCATTTCCCTTAATGTGTAGTTCAACCAGCCTGTTTTAACCAGGCATCTCATTGCAGCGTCAATGACAGGAACTCCTGTCCTTCCCTCTATCCAGCGTTGGAACCACTCTTCATTCCAGTCTTTCTTGACTATTGATACGTCTTCGTTCTGCTCATATTCCAGATGATGGCAGGCGGTTCTTACCCTGGCCGTTATTTTTGATAAAAATGCTTCTAGCTGAACCCTCTCCTCATCTTTCCCGCATAATTGAAGTTTTTCGGTTGTTCTCTGAAAAATAGTCCTCACCGAAATATTCCCCCAGGAAATATAAGCGGAAAGCCTGGAAGAAGAAAACGATGATGGAAGCGGTTTATGCTGGTTACCAATATAGTTCGCAAATCTTTCCTCAAGAAAGGAATCCAGCGTCTCGAGTGCCCGGGATTCGCCTCCTTGCTGGCCAAAACGGATTCTCTTGCCTTTTACACGGAAATGATGGATTTTTTTCATATCAGTGAACAGAATCGATGGTGTTTCTTCCGGAACATGAATCCTCTCTGGCGCTTCGGCAAGCGGCACATCCAGATATAACTGAACTTGCTTTTTAAAAGCCTTGGCTGATACCTGATCTATTTCTGCTCCATAAATAAACAGTCGTTGCTGATTCTTCTCCATCCATCCTGTAACCTTTTTTAAAATCCTTGCATCCCGATGGATAAAGACATTAATAGATTCATAAGCTTCAAGCAGTTTTTCGAGAACTTCCCTCAGTTCCTCGATGGAAAAAAAGAGTTTACCGCCCCGCCCTTCAATCTGATCAGAAAGGTCTTCAAGACTTTCAACTACAAATTGAAAGTGACGAACTGAATAGGCAGCATCCTCCCATTGTGATGGCTCAATTATATAAAGAGGCAAGATTTCGCCCAACTTTGCGGCTTCCGCTATCGGTTGATGGTCAAAAATGCGCAGGTCTCTATCGAAAAGGATGATGTTCATTCCGTTCACTCCGTTTATACAGATATTCCAGCCTAAGCCGAAAACAAGTCCTGTAAACAATTATCAAAGTCTACTATTATAAGAATGCTTACTTTAAGTCGAAAAGCTAGTCACGGCATGTCCTTTTTAATTGATCATTTCTCTAAGGAGAATTCCAAACATGATACCAAGGAACATGGAGGTCAGTGTGCCAAGCAAGAAATATTCCGCCCAGTCCCTGTCATCCATTTGCTTGAAGCGGGCGATTGATTTCGCAGTCACAATGAAGGCGATTGCCGGATAAGAGCTATAATAAGTAAGAAGGATGACAAGCAGTCTTTCGATGTAGCCAATCAGTTTTCCGCGTGAAAGGTCGTGTTTGTTGAAAATCATATAGCTGTATTGCTCTGAGAGACCACTATCCCCCTTATTATTGGGGTATGAAGAACCGATCATTTCGTTTTTAAAAGTATATTTCCCTTCAAATGTCAAAAGCTGGCCAGGCAATGAGCCAAGCAGGATTCTGATGATATGGCCGCTGACTGTCGTACCCAGAATCAAAATGATCATAATAACCAGCAAGATGGAGGCAGCATTCATTTGCCGACCTTCTGTGAAAAGAAGCTCTATAAATCTCTTTAAATTTGTAACTATGGGGATTTTGTAAAAGAATTGCAGCGCAACCAACAGCATGGTGAGATGAAGAAGCTGATCCAGGACAAAGAACCAAAGTTTATGGAGATCACCGCTTGTTGTATATTGGTCAATGAGTTTGATTTTTAACAGGTCAATAATCAAATGAGTGAAAGTAATGAATAGGACTGGCCAGATTACAGCCATCATTGGATCATTTTTCTGATTAAAAAGGAACCAGCCAGCTCCCAGGACCAGAGTGTTGACCATTAAATGATGAAGTATATGCCTTTTCAAACTCCTTACTTTGTCCTCTACCATTCGATCTGTCTGGAGGTAAAAGTCAGCTATTAAATGCGCAATGATAAGACTTAATAAAAGCATGATCCCTCTCCTTTCCCCAGAACCTAGAGACTGAAAACTTCCCGTACCTGAACTTTAATGTCTTTTTTAACAAGCGTTTGTATGCCATTCTCCTGAAGGTGCTTCAAGTCTGGGAATGATTTAGCCTCAACGGAGTCCAAAACACGGACGATTTCCTGGAAACTTTGAAGAATTTGTTCGCTATGTCCCTTCTTGAAATGACTGTAAACAGTAGGAGCTGATCGGCCAAGGAGGTCTGCGACGGCATTCTGCTTGCCATAAATAAGATACAGTGAACAAACCAAACGCTGTATTTCAGTCTGCTGTTCGCTTAAAACATGCTGAAGGCTAAGCATGCCATTCATCATAACCTGAAGCTCTGGCTCGATATCATTACTTTGGAAATGAAATGATTCTCTGTCTTTTTGTTTTTTCAGGTAGTCATTGGCATCTCTAGCCTGTTTTACCAGAGGGTGAATCCATTTTTCAATATCAATTGCATCTATGCTTTTCTCTATGCTGCCAAAAGATAGTCCAAAATAGGGAGCGTTCAGACGATATTTCCAAACTCTGCTTATATAAAAGGCAATGATAAAAGCTGATGAATATCCTTCTGCCAGGACAATCAGTTCATCACCTGCCCTGTGATTTACCTGTCCTCTTCCGGACCATGACTTTACCGTTGACTCGAGCTCACTTAAATAGCGGCTCAATGTTTCTCCATTTTCAGCAGAAGAAGAGTTTGATACATCCATTATAAATACAGAAGCCGGCACCATTGCCATCCCACCCAATACGATAAATTAGACTAATTAATCTAATTTAATCAATATTAGATAAAAGAGTCAAATATATTGAATATTAGCCTGTAAATCAGTATGATCCTCTCCATCTTAACAAGAGCGTATGTTCGATTCAATAGGTAATTGAGTATAAAAAAAGAGCCCGCAGGCTCTTTTCTTATATTCCATTATTCTTCTGTTACAACTACTTTTTCCATTACATCGCCATTTCTCATCGCTTTAGCAGCTTCCAGGTTGGAAGTTACTTTTCCAAAAACAGTATGGACACCGTTTAAGTGCGGCTGTGATTCATGTACGATGAAGAACTGGCTTCCGCCTGTATCTTTACCTGCATGTGCCATTGAAAGTGAACCCGGTACGTGCTTGTGCGGATTGCCTTCTGTTTCACATTTGATTGTATATCCTGGCCCGCCAGTACCTGTTCCGTTAGGGCATCCTCCCTGACTTACAAATCCAGGAATGACACGGTGGAATGTCAATCCATTATAAAAGCCTTCGTTTGCAAGCTTTTCAAAGTTCTCAACTGTTCCAGGTGCTTCGTTTGGATATAGTTCGAATTCGATTTTTTCTCCATTTTGCATTTCTATGTATCCTTTTTTCGCCATGAAAATCATCTCCTTAATGTAAAATCACTGTTATCATACCACTATTCGTTTTAAAAATAAAAGTATCCACCCTTCAAAGTGTATTTTTCCTGTATGTATGTGTTAAAATATAACTGCCTCTGCCGGACATTCGCTTGTTGCGGGACACTTAACCACTGTACGGACGGCAGAGGCCCTGCTTTGCAGGCACATCGCTAATCTGTTAAGCCTTGCCGTGGTAAGGTTTTTTATTTTGATGACCAAAATATAGATTGAGATATTAGGAGAATACATGATTAATCAAATAGATTCCAAATACAAAAAATGGATATCAGCCACATCGTACGGCCTCTTCATCCTATACATCATCCTTGCTGCAGTTTTGTTATTCCTCAGTCCCTACAGGCAGGCAGCATATGAGCTTAACACAGCTGGATCAAATCCCTATAACATCATTCCATTCAAAACGATTACAGACTATATCAAAGCGTCATCCCATATCAATCAAAGCATATGGATTTCCAACCTTTTTGGCAATATCCTGGCATTCCTGCCATTGGGCATCTTCCTCCCATGGCTGTTTGAGCGATTCACCGGATTCTGGAGGACAACCGGAACCGTTCTTCTCGCAACTTCACTTGTCGAGAGCCTTCAGTTTCTTACCAGGGTCGGCAGCTTTGATATTGATGATATCATTCTTAACACACTGGGCGGAGTAATAGGCTATGTCCTATTAAGAATTACTTATAAGCTTTTTATGAGGGGGAATCAAGGTGGAAATTAGGGGGCTAACACCAGACGAACAGCCTCCCTGGGATCTGCTGCTTCTTGCCGATCCTTCAAGGGACATGGTATCTCAATATCTGGATGAAAGTTTGTGTTATGTTGCAAAATCGGATGCCAGTGATACGCTAGGTGTAATCGTGCTGCTTCCGATAGGAGGACACAGCATAGAAATAAAAAACCTGGCAGTCGCGGAACCTGCTCAGGGCAAAGGCATTGGAAAAAGCCTTATTGCACACGGTACTCAAATGGCCAGGAAAATGAGGTATAAAAGCATTGAAATTGGAACAGGCAATTCGAGCATCAACCAGCTGGCTCTTTACCAGAAAGCTGGCTTCAGAATTACCGGCATCATCCACGACTTTTTCTTGAGGAATTACCCTGAACCCATATACGAAAACGGGATCCAGTGCAGGGACATGATCAAATTGACGATGTGTTTGAGTAATGAAACCCAGGATAAATTGTAGCATCAGGACTATCTTGACTTACATTATGATTTTAGCACTTCTTGATGGTCACCAGTCATGTCTATTGCTGACCTCTTTTTCTTCTTTCCGCATTTTTAGGTCACCAATCATGCTCATTGGTGACCTCTTTTTCTCTTTTCCGGGTCTTTTGGGCGCCTATCTGTCTGAACAGATTTATTTTTTTTATTGATCAATCCACTCTGGCAATTGTTTATAAATCCCGATAATTTCATCCAGTTTCATTCTGACAAGGCCACTTGACGATGGGGCGACAAAATCGATTGTTCCAGCCACAACGGATTCGTCCTGCTTTCCCCATGGTATATCTTTTTTTTCGCTGTATTGCTGATAAACTCCCTTGCCAACGAAGCAAACGATTTTTGGACGGTATTCCTCGATTTTCTTTCTGAGCTCCAGCTTTCCCTCCTGGTATTCGTCTTTCGTAATTTCATCTGCTGCTTTGGTCGGTCTCGCCACAATATTCGTCATGCCGTATCCCAGTTCCAAAAGCTTGTAATCCTCAGATGATTCAAATTTTCTAGGCGTAATTCCGGCTTCATAAAGAATTTTCCAAAACCTGTTATTTGGATTGGCGTAATGATGCCCTGTTTCGGAAGAGCGTATGCTTGGATTGAAACCGACAAAGACAACATCCAGATTTCTCTTTAAATGGTCTGATAATGGCTGCATTAGCTTTCTCCTCTCTCCATATATATCTATCTACCTGTCCAACTCACCAATACCGGGGAGGCAGCTCATTATTTTTGCTGATATTCTTAAAAATCCTTAAATGGAATAGGAATTCGTCATAGTACATCGTTTCGGCATTCTCAAATGAATATGCATCTGCAAAGTGATCTAACAGTTCGGCATCAATGCTGTCTTCTAGGCCGCTGAGCCACATTTTGTAGCCATGCTGATCATAAACAGTGGAGAGCCCTGCCCATTCGAACATCTCCTGCATCTCTTTTTCACCCATTCTATCACTCCTTCCGCTCTCACCTCCATTTTCCCATACTTTTACATCCCTTATACCAAAGCTTAAATACAGGGAGTGCTTATGATAGTCAATAAGGGAAGGAATAAAGAAAAGCCAGGTTTATACCTGACTTTCTTTGACTTCGTATTTTGCCTCCGCAATACGTTCAGGGTGTGTATAAACATTCAGCGACCGATTCCTGATGAATCCAATAGTGGTTATCCCCAGTTCATCAGCAAGCTTAAGGGCCAGTTCCGTTGGCGCAGATTTGGACAGTACAATCGGGCAGCCGATTTTAGCTACCTTCAATAAAATCTCTGAGGAAATTCTGCCGCTGAAAACAATCACTTTATCGTGAATCGAGATATCATTCTTCAGGCAATGCCCATAAATTTTATCGAGGGCATTGTGGCGGCCTATGTCCATTCGTGACACGACAGGGCCGAACAAACTGCAAAGAGATGCATTATGGACTCCCCCTGTATTCTGGAAAAGTTCCGCGGATTCCTGCATTTCCTCCATAAGCCTGAAACAATCCTCGACTTGGAGCTCTGTCCTTACCTCGTGAAGTTTTTTGGCTGTCATTGCATCTGTTGCGAATACAAATCCAGACCTGCTCGCTCCACAGCATGATGTTAAATAACGTTTCCCCTGCAGATTCCTATAAATAGAGTTGGATCTAGAGGTTTTCACATGGACAAATCCTTCTTTCTCCTGAATCCATAAATCTTCTATATCGGTATATTTTTTGATGATCCCTTCTGAAGCGAGGTACCCTATGACCATTTCTTCAATAAAATCTGGCGTGCAGACCATCGTCACAAGCTCTTCTCCATTCACTTTCACGGTGACAGTGAATTCTGTAACAATGCTGTCTTCCAGTCTTTCGGCCTGGCCATTCCCGAACCGAAGGATTTCCCTTTTAACTTCGACTGGTTTCATAACAGCCATCCTCTCCACATGAGTTTGCCTTACGTCATTTACTTTTAACCTATAAAAGAAAAATCAAACCAGAAAAAGCAGGGAGCATTGATATCAAATGATATCAGAATGCCCCCTGCATTATCTTTTTTATCGGTTCTCCAGCCTGCCATCCTTGCTCTGATGAAGATCCTGATCTTCAGGAAGCTGGGTCGTCCTTTCCAGCCCTTCCGTTTTTTCACCCATGCCTTTAAGGAATTCAAAAAGCAGTGACAGCGCACGGTTGATTTCCGGATCCTTCAGAGAACGGACAATGTCGAAGTAACCAAGCTTGTCATCATTACTATCCCTGTAATCTGCCACTCTGGCAATCCCGGAATTCAATTTCAACAATAGCGGTTCAAGCTGCTGGACATTGATGGTTCCAAGAACACCTACCATCAGCAATAGGTTTTTTAATGTATTGGTAGCTTCAGCATTGTCCGCTGCTTTAACAAGGACGTTAAGGACTTTATCCCCTTCGCTGAACAATCCGTCCAGAAGCGACAGAACGCCGCGCTCATTCATATGCTTGATGATGTCCAGTGACTGTAAAATCGAGTCCTTGTTATCAAGCAATGCAGTCTCAATTTCTTCAAGGTCCATTTTTCTTTTCTGTTCCTCAGTCAGCTCGATCCGTTTAATATTTGTGATTGCTTTAGCCATGCTGGGTCCGCTCCTTTTTCACAAGATCACCTGGGAAGACATAATCTGCACGCGCCCACTTCTTTTGGACTTGGACACCGATTTGCGGCTGTGGATTACCATATCTGAAATTGTTCCTAGGTAATGGATTGACGCCTTCATATTGAAGAATTTCCATCTTTGCTTTCGTCTCCTTATAGGCAGGAGTGTCCGTGTCCTTATCTGCAAAGCTGCTTGTCAGGAGATTGATTGCCGCGTCGCCCTGGTCATTCATTGGCAGATAGACTTCCTTCCCTTGAACTCTGTCAGTTACCACGCATCTGACCTTAAGATTGCCATATGGGGATGTTAATCTGACCAGGGTTCCATCTTTCAGGCCTCTTTCTTCGGCAAGTTCAGGTGATACTTCAAGGAAGGTTTCTGGAGTCTTCGATGAAATACCTTCTGACTTATAGGTAAGATTCCCTTCATGGAAATGCTCCAGCAAACGGCCATTATTGACATGGATGTCATATTCTTCACCAAATTGAACCGGAATGGACCATTTTACCGGGTGAAGACGTGCTTTTCCATCAGGGAACGGGAATCCATCCAAATACAGGACAGGACTGTCAGTGCCATCCGGCTGGACCGGCCATTGAAGACTATTGTATCCCTCAAGACGTTCATAAGTGACGCCAGAGTAGATTGGCATTAGTCTTGCTGCCTCTGCCATAATTTCACTTGGATGCTCATAAGTCCATCCCGCGCCGAGGCGATTTGCCACTTCAATCAAAATCTGCCAATCCGGTTTGGATTCACCCACTGGCTCAAACACCTGGTACAAGCGCTGAATCCTGCGCTCCGTATTCGTGAACGTGCCTTCTTTTTCAAAGCTCGGACTTGCTGGCAGTACTACATCAGCGAACTGTGCAGTTCTTGAGAAGAACACATCCTGGACAACAAAGAAATCCAGCTTTTCATAGCCCGCCTGAACATGGTTGATGTTGGAGTCGACAAGCCCCATTTCTTCGCCCTTCACGTAAAGAGCTTTAAGCGTTCCATCATGCATTCCTTCAACCATGTCATGATTATTGATGCCTGGTTCTGCCGGAAGCTTTGTGCCCCATGCCTGTTCAAATTTTTGCCGGGCAGCATCGTCATATACCTTTTGATACCCTGGCAGTGAGTCTGGCGCGCTCCCAAAATCGCCTGCACCCTGCACGTTATTGTGCCCGCGCAGTGGGTACGCACCAGTTCCAGGACGGCCATAATTTCCAGTAATCAGCAACAAGTTTGAAATTGCCGTACTAGTGTCACTTCCGCCAAGATGCTGAGTAACTCCCATTGCCCATAATGCGCAAACACTGTTTGCATCATGGATACTTTTAGCGATTTCAATAAGCGTTTCTTTCGATAGTCCAGAAGTTTTTTCCGCATATTCCAGCGTAAATCCTTCCAGGCTGTCAACGTACTCGGAAAGACCGTTTACTTTATTATTCAGGAATTCTTCATCTGCCCAGCCCTGGTCGATGATATATTTTGTTACCGCGGAAATCCAGACCAGGTCACTTCCTGCTTTAGGCCTAACGAACATGTCCGCACGGTCTGCCATTTCATGCTCCCGAAGATCAGCCACAATCAGCTTTTGACCATTAAGTTTTTGAGCACGTTTTACCCTTGTAGCCAGTACTGGATGAGCCTCGGCAGTATTCGATCCAATAATGATGACTAAATCAGCCATCGCGATATCCTTGATGGACCCTGCATCTCCTCCGTGACCGACAGTCCTGAACAGTCCCACTGTAGCCGGGGTTTGGCAATATCTCGAGCAATTATCGACGTTATTTGTACCGATTACTGACCTTGCAAGCTTTTGCATTAAATAAGACTCTTCATTTGTACATTTGGATGAAGTAATGAAGCCCAGGGAATCGGGACCATACTCATTCTTGATTTCCGTGAATTTCTTTGCCATCAGGTTCAATGCTTCTTCCCACTCGGCCTCCCTGAAGCTGTCGCCTTCACGGATGAGCGGCTTAGTCAGGCGTTCCTCACTATTCACAAAGTCCCAGCCGAATTTACCTTTTATACAAGTAGAAATACCATTTGCAGGGGCTTCCACCTGTGGTTCAACCTTCAGGATCTCGCGTCCTTTTGTCCATACATCGAAGCTGCAGCCAACTCCACAGTAGGTGCAAACAGTCTTCGTTTTCTTGATTCTTGAGTCACGCATCTCTGATTCCATATCGGAAATGGTGAGAATGGATCCATATCCCGTTTCCACTCCCTTGGTGATCTCAATCATCGGGCGAAGTGTTTCTTTTGCTATCCCTGTCAAGAAGCCTGCTTCGCCTTCCATTCCTTTTTCCATCATGGCATTACAAGGGCAAACCGTTGAACAATGGCCACAAGACACGCAGGATGATTCATTGATCGGCACATCGTTGTCCCAAATGACTCTAGGACGATCACGATCCCAATCAATCCTCAAGGTTTCGGTTACCTGGACGTCCTGACAGGCTTCGACGCATCTGCCGCATAAAATGCACTGATCAGGATCATAACGATAGAAAGGGTTAGATTCATCCCTTTCATACGGCTTCTGGTCAAATGGGATGCTCTGGTGATTGATTTTCATTTCCTTGACTGTGTTATGTACCTCACAAGTCCCATTATTGTAGTCACAGACGGTACAGTAGAGTTCATGGTTATAAAGGATTTTATCCATCGCCATTGTTTGTGCCTTCTTGACATCAGGCGCAACTGTGTCAATGACATCCCCATTTTTCAGGGCGGTTGAACAGGATCTGACCATTTCCCCATTCACTTCTACAATACAGGTATCACATGTCTCGATAGGTCCAAGGCTTGGATGAAAACATACATTTGGGACCTCAATCGAGCTGTCTGAAAGGTATTGAAGGATTGTTTGATTTCCGTCAGCCGTCACTTCGGCACCGTTGATTGTTACATTAATTTTGCCAGACAAAGCCTCATCTTCCTTTCTGTATATAAATCACTCCCTTTTCTCCTACCCTTTCAGGAATAAACATTAACCATTTTTATCGGTGTTTTTTTTAAAACGCCAGCTTTGCTATAGTCGTTGCCTCTTCCACACAAAAAGCCTTTTCGTTAAGAAAAGGCTTCGTTCTTATAAATCTCTTTGCCCGTGATGGCCTATAAAAATCTGCATGAATCTTGTTCTGCTTCTTCAGAGGCAAGGAGATAAACTGTGCTTCCCCCGGCTGTGTTTTCCTTTGTAAATCCGTAACGTTCTAATGCTTCACAGTCATTTCCTGTTAGGATAGCTGACGAATAGAGCAATGCCTGCAAATGGAATAATGTTAACTCTACTGCCTCATTAAGTGAGTGCTCAAGGGGGAGATTTTCCACTATAGATAGCCTTCCGCGGATACCGAATTCTTCCTTAGCAAACTCGATTGTCTCTGTGACCCTCTCCGATAAAGATGAAGCACTGCTAGGGATATCATTCCAATTTTCGTCAAAAACGTAAGCCTGCCATGATGATTCTTTCGCTTTGGAAAAAAACTCAATTTTAAGATATTGATCCTGATCATCAAAATAATAAATGGCTTCCATTGGGTCTAACTCCTTTGCTATTTTTTGATGTAGTCTTCCTCAACGGGCCAAGCTTGATGAAATGTTTTGCATAAATATTGCTATGAGGAAAATACTTTGAAAATGGAATGTGTTTGCATGATTTTTTCTGCAAAGGGAAAGTAAAAAAGAAAAGCATGAAGTAAGGAGGATAAAACTCATGAAAAAAGAGCCAATAATCCCGAATAATTCTGAAGCTGAACATGAAGATCAGCACAGCATGGTGTGCAATGATCAGCTATTTTTCCAGGAATTAAGGATTGCCGCTGAAGAGGCAGAACGTGACCGTATTGAAAATGGTGAAAATGCATAAAAAAGAGAAAGGCATCTTGCCTTTCTCTTTTTTATCAACTGATGAATCTGTCTCTTTCTGCAGCTTCTTCTTCACGCTGAGCTTCACGGTCTTCATACCAGAATTTAATGTGGGTCAAAATCGAGAAAACAAGGAAAAAATTCATTGTCCAGACACTGACAAACGGGGCAATTCCCCCAAAATCAATCGCTTCATATTGTTTAAGAACCATGACAATATATGACTCAATGAACACAAGGACAAAGCCGGCCACACCTGCAATTGCCATACGCATCATTATCAATAACCACCTTATCGTTTATTCAGATTATTTAAATAATACGACTAATTATTGTTTAGCGCAACTGTTTTGTTCATTATTTTGCCACATTTACTCATTGACAATTTGTCATACTGTTTTATCTATTTAGCCTCTTTTGCTTGAGCATAATTTCATATGATTTTTCGATAATATCTGTCAAAACATCACCTTTGTAGATCCTGCCAATTTTCGTATTTTCTTGATAGTATTCTACAATTTCATCTAGCTTGTCCGAGGTATCCCTGGATACCCTGACATTTAACTGAATCCTCTGGGCTTCATTCATAGAACTAACTTCCCTCCAAATCCTTCAAAAACTTCTATCTATCTCCTAGCAATTTGATATTATGTAGATATATGTCGCTAACTATACTGCAACGCCCTCTATTTTAGCATAATCCTTCGGTATAAAAAACTATGTTGTTCCAGGAATCAGTTTCCGTCCCATCCGCCAGGGTATCTTATAAATATATGCATTAAAACATTAATGCGAGAATAAAAGATGGAGATATTCTATGAAACTGACAAAATGGTCATACACCAAAAGATATAATATCAAAGCTCAATTTGACATGTTCCCTAACTCCGTTGTTGTATTCCGCCAAATCAAAGATTATTATTTCGTTTATACTGTAAATTGGGACTTGAGCGATCCTGTTGTCTCAAAAAGCGCATTAGAGGAAATGGAATTGCTTCTCAACAGTGAACTGGGGACTCTAGACGGATACCGCCATAGAATGGGTTTCAAGCATGGTCCAGGATGATTTTTGTTTTGCAAATTACAAATGAATCTATAAATTTATTAATCCATTTTGGACTTGGATGCCCCTGGGCCTGCTAGTCCTGCGCGTAATTACCTCCTTTCGGCTCGGTTATCATTTTTATTGTGGTTCTCTATGAACAAACCCAGCACCTAATGAGAGTAAGCCGTTCGGTTGAGAGGGAGAAAACAGCAAATAACATATATTTTAGAGGTGTAATTAGCATGCTAATTAGCACCTCTTTTTTTCGTTGATATTACAGAGGTTAATGGGCAAATCTTTACTTTTAACATTAAAATCAGCATGCTAATTAACACTACAATTAGTAAGTATACAATAATTTTTGTACTTCTGTTAATTGGTATGTTAATTGGGGTGTTAAAAATTCAGAGTTATGGTTATACTGGTTCAAAACAAGGATATGAAGGAGCATTTATAGTAATGAAATTTATTGAACCTAGAAATATCAATGCAGATAAGGTGGATTGGCTTATTTCAGAACGCGCAAGAGCCGTTGTCTCTTACTATGCTGAATACACCGAGTACACAGAAAGTGATGTTGTAGATAAACTACTCATTCATCTTCTGGAAGATGAAAACTTCATTGAATGGATTAAAAATAAACGAAACAACAAACGTGTTATCAAACAACTAAAAATCGAGCAGTTAATGGAGGAAGACTAAGTTGGCTAACCTCAAGACATTCATTCCAAAAGCGGATGTTGTATTAGAAGTCACTTCCCCTGTATTGCAGAAGGAATTAGATAAAAGAAGCAAAGATTATGATGTCTTAACTCCTAGACAATTTGGGACAAAATATAGAGATTTATTATTTATGCCGATTGAGTTTAATCATTTACATAATAGTCACTCACTTCAACTAAACGTTTGTGTGAATCCATACTGCAAGTGGCAAGGGCTCCAACAAGAAAAATTTAAGGACGCGAAAGGGAATCCTAGTAGATATAAATTAAATTCGTCGGGCGATGCAAGGAAAATGATTGAATGTAATCCTGACCCTATACATCCAAATGTAGGTGTTACCTTTGGTTGCAAGACAGTCGCGTTATCCAACTGGTCTATTACTGAAGAAATCGAGAGATTGATCCGTATTAACAACATTAAAGACGAAGAACCTAATTATGACTTCCATAAAGAAGGGTGTCTTCAAGGAGAAAGCGATCCTTTTGAAATGCCTTCCTATTTCTACAAACAAGGAAAAAGTAGTACCGGAAGTCAACAGTGGCAATGCAAAACATGCAAGAAAAAGACTTCTCTAAGACCAAATAGCAAGCAATCGGTTATATATAAACAAAAACGCAGTGAAATTAACCTTATGTTTACAAAATTATTGATAAACAAAAACCCAATTAATAGAACTTGTGAGATTTTAGAAATCTCCAAGGGAACATACTATGAGAAGTTAGAATTCGTTTACCGAAAGTGTCTAGAATTCTTGGAAAGACATGAAACCAAACCGTTGCTGAATAAGCAATTTAAAGAAATGTGGGTCAACACAGATAAAATGACCTATTACCTTAACAATGTTCGCAAGAAAGGAATGAGTAAAAGTAAATACAGAGATCTTGAAGATTCTGTTTTCCCTACTCATGTGGTTGTTAGTGCGGATGTCTTCTCGAGATATGTATTTAGAAGCGATGTGTCTTATGATTGGGATATTAAACTCGAAGAAATTAATAAGGATACAATTCAATATAAATGTGATCACTTAGCGATATATGCGAGAAAAAATGCAAGGTTTTCTAAACACTCTTATTATCCGCAACCACCATCAGATAATGATACTCAGACTAAAACTGAATATAAAACTGAACTTTCTAAAATAGAGAACAGGGCGAAATATACAGATGGATTACACGTTAATTCGACCTATACAACGGTTGCACACCATTGGCTAATAAAGGAACTTGTTAATGCATCTGAGTGGCGTTTTGTAACGGATGAAGATAGTTCACTTATAACAGCTATATTTCGAGTGTTTGCAAAAGAAATCCGATTAAGTGATGCACACCATTTCCTTTGCCACACCGACAAGACTAAATCAAGGCCACAATGTCAAAGGGAGCATTTTGAGGCAGTAAGTGAACTTTTGGAGTGGGGAGAGTTTAATGGATATAAAACAAATTCACCAAAAGAGTTAGCTCTCCTTAAACTAGAGCAACTTCTTAGGACTCACTATTTTCATAAGGAAGTTAAAACTTCTGCAGGTTCTCATTTGGAGTACGCTGATAACCCTATAGAGCATCCATTAGCTACTATTGATCGAGGATATCGTTCGGTTGATTGCACCACCAACATATCATCGCTAGAAGCAAGAGATGTCGCAAACCTGGTACTAAATGTGAATGACAATGCAGCCAATGCTTTTATTCAGCTTATTAGGAGAAGACTATCGATACTGGAAAGGCCATTATCGACAGCTCGAGGAGATGTAAAGAGCTATATTTATGCTAACTTCAATCCTAAATATGCACAGATGGCAATAACAATTTTGAGGACATATTATAACTTCTGTTTGCCTTTCGAATCAGGTAAGACCAAAAAGACACCAGCACAGCGTTTGGGTATTGCAGATAAGGTATTTGAACTTAAGGATATCTTATATATACGGTGATGAATTATATCAAAAATATGAAAGGAGCTTGAATGAACAAGCTCCTTTTCATGTGATATTTTCTATCTTCATAAAGACAGACATAAAGTACTAATTCAGAAAGGATTGCAAAAACAGAGAAACAAAAAGTAATACAAAAATATCTTAAAATATTTTCTTTCTCTTTAACAATCGAATACTCTTGGTATAGTTAAATCCTACGTTTTAATAAAAGTGTTGCAATGATGACTAGAAATAAAATCGATACAACTAAAACAAAAAGGCCAGTATAAACATTCAATGCAGGGTTGTCGAGCAAAGTGGAAGCTTCTCCATTGACAATCCTATTTATGTCCAAGTACGTGAAAGGTGATAGATGTGCAGCAGCGACAAGGTAATGTTTACTACCCATAAATCCCCCGATCACGATGAATACTGTAGACACAAAAACAACGAATTGACTTTTTATAAAGATAGATAAGAATTGGCTTAGTATAAGAATAAAGAGCAATACCACCAAGAATAAAGATATAATTTGCATGAGGTACAATCCTAAGGGAATGAATTGAAATCCATAATAAATGGATTTCATGCCTTTATAGTCGGCTGTACTAGACTCACTCAATCCATCATAATGAAGGATAGGGTAATTCCAATCACCAAACCGGTCAAACACTGTCCCAATTAGGATGACAGTTCCGAATAAAATTAAGCATGTGATAATTGATACAATAGCTGAATGAAGAATTTTTCCATAAAAAATCGATTGTTCTGAAACTGGCTGTGTCCGCAAAAAGGAGATTGTCGGGCGTTTCCCCCTCTCATAAGCCAGCCCTCCACCCACTAAAAACAACAGGAAAACTAGCGGAAGGAAATGGGCGTTTTGCTGGAAGAATAAATAAAGAGAAAATAGCCCATTATCATCTATTCTTTCATTGTTTACTATCCATTCCCTTGACAGTTTTTTCGTATTAGTATGGATATTTAAGAGAAGTTCCCCGGATGAAAGAGGACGTATCTTATGCTTTAAAAGCCACTGCTTTTCTGCGATGCTGGCATCCATTGTAAATTGTCCAATATCATCAACGACACTGTAAGATGAATCAAATTCCCCGTTTATTAAACGATTATAAAACAATTGATATTCAATTAAATGAATATAATTCCCTTTCTTATAGTCAGCTATTGCCAGACTGATAAGGTCCGCTAATTCTCTATGAGCGTTTAAGGCAATTTCTTGTTCGTTTAGTTGCTCCATTAAATAAGAGGTTTCCTCTTCCTTCTCCAAGGCTGTCTGCAGGTCATTCTTTATATCATTTATGAATTGTTCTTGGAACGGAATAGCAACTTCAATAAAGTCGATTCTGGCCCTCTCCAAATTAGCTAAGAATTCCTGCTCCTTTTCTTTTGCTTCTTGAGTAATAAAAGCATAGCCGCAAGCGATAAAAATAATCGAAATCGCTAAAACAAACCGATAATTCCCTTTCCTTATCAATTTCCTCCATTCAAAAACGACGATCATCCATAAAGAGTTCCTTCTAGCACTTGTCGCACCCTTTCGAAAGGGCTTCTTGGTTATCCTGGAATCTAAAAGGCTATATTCTCGTTCAGGCAGATAGACGGAAAGGAAAATCAAAAACAAACTCCAAACAAATGCGCTAATGACATATAGACCGTCTTTAGAATCAGGCACCGCAGTCAATAACGGTTCTAAATGAAGTAAGTAAAAGGGATTGAGCGGATTCTTTAAAATTCCTGCCATGCTCGTCAACAAATATCCAGCAAATAAAATTGAAAACGTAATGACCAAGGCATTAAAGGTGTTTTGCATTCGGGTGCCAATGAATAAGGCCAAACTGAATGAAAATATCAACGCACCTATGAATAAAGCAATACTTTTTAATATATATATGACGGTTGAAACAATTTCGACTTCTGCTCCATTAAAGACAACTTGCGGATATTCCAATCGCAACGGCTGTTCTCCAAATGCCATTGGAATCAACAAACCAAGACAGATGACGAATAAAATATACACCAGTGACACCAGCAAGATACTTACATACTTCGAAGTTAGCAGATCCCTCTGTGTAATCGGTTGTGTTCTTAACATTAAGATTGTCTTTTGGTCCTTCTCCTGTGTCAACGTGGTCCCAAAGAAAAATAGCAGGATCACAAGCCCGGCAAGTCCGATAAACAGGCTGCTTAACTGCTTTAATATCAGGTGGGCAGAAGTCGGATGTTCTTCATTTTCATATGGAAGGTTGTTGTCGCGCATATAGTCATTTTTCTTCACAGCTATTACTTTTTCCATGCCTTGCAAAGGAGGAAATACTCCTCCAGCCGTTTCAAATCGGCCCAAACTGTCAAGGAATTCTCCTTGCAGTTTAGGAATCTCGTCCCACTTTTTGCGCTCAACAGCGATTTGCCAATTATACAAGGCGTACCTTGCTTCCACGATATATTCATGCTGCAGTAATCCAGGTTCATCAAGGAGATCTTCTTTCCGTTTTCCTTCTAGGTCTGTCTGGATCTGTTCAGCCGCATTTTCGTATTCTACAATTTCTTCCTTTAACTTGATAACCCATTCATTCTGCTGGGAAGCATTGAAATGAAAAAGGTATGCCGCGCTGATAAGAATGATCAGGAAAAGCCACCATATCTTTTTTTGTCTCCAAATTTTCTTCAGTTCAAAGGTTAAAAGATTCATAAGATCTCTTCCTTTTTTCCAAAAATCATCTGATACCGTTCCTCGGAACCAATGACTTTTTTCTCGATGTTCAATACTTTCACCTCATGGGTACTTAACTGTTTGAACAACTGACTTAAAGAAGCATCTCCCAAACTTACAATCAGTTGATTTTCTTTTTCGTGTTCAGCTTCTATACCTGCGGCACTCAATACCCCGATCACTTTTTCTGGTTCCTGGACTGTAAGCTCATAGGCAACTTTTTCATGGAGAGATAAATCTTCTTCAATGAGCTGTCCATTTTTTAAAAATAGAATATGGGATGTCACTCTATCAATCTCGGACAGATTATGGGAGGAAAGTATAATGGCTGTACCTTCCCTATTCAACTCCAGTAACAACTTCCTTACCCGGATGGCACTTGTTGGATCAAGGCCGTTTAGAGGCTCGTCCAGAATCAGAAGCTTTGGCTCGTTGACAATTGCCATGGTAAGCAATAGATGCTGCTTCATCCCTAAAGAATACTTGCCAACTTTTTTATGCAAATAGCTTTCCATTCCAACCCGTTCAGCTGCAGATAGGATTTGTCCTTTCGAAATGCCCTGGACATCCCCGATAAATTGAAGATGGTCATAGCCTGTCAAATAATCATAGAGGACAGAGTTATCCTGCATAAAAGAAACATAGCGGAAAATTTCCGGATCTTTATTGGTACGATTTAAAATTTTCACCTTGCCATGGTCCGGGCTGATCAAGTTGGTGACGATTCCAAGTAGGGTAGATTTTCCCGATCCATTCGGTCCAACCAAAGCAACGATTTCAGGCTGATGAATCCGGATGCTCACTCCATGTAACACTTTTTCTTTTCCATATGATTTTTGTATTCCTTCAACAGATAAAATCATGTTTATCCCCCGTAAGTAATTTTCTTCTCTCTTTCAAATATTGCAACTGTTTCCAGGTGTACTTGTATCTAAACCAAATACTTCTTTTTCACCATTCCTGCATCTATAGTTGAATAACGTCCTAGAACTTCTTTGTACTCTCCCTTTATTATAACACCATTAAGTTAAATATTCCCAATATTCACAAAGAAAAGCAGGCCTTAGAATTAGGCCTGCTAATTAATATGTTAAATACTACGCGATTAGTGTTGTTAATTACTATTTTCTCCCTCTCAACCGAACGGGTTATAATGAGAGGTGCTGGGTTTCATCATGTCTTTATTTTTTTACAGTAACCATTGCTTCCCAATCGATAGTACCATTCTTAATCTGCTCGCGTTTTTCTTTATTCATGATATCTGCTGGTCTGCCGCCTTTTGGCCAGTCCCCTTCATGCCCTTTGAACTCTGGTCTGTCGTGCGATAGAATATACGCCGCTACATCGATTGCCTGCTGATCAGTCACTGTACCTCCCTGTCCCTTAGGCATATTCTTCTGCACATATCCTGCCATTTTAGTCAGTCGTGACATTCCCGCTCCATCATTGAAGGAATTTTCGCCCCAGACTGCAGGCCCACTATTAGTACCAGTTCCTCCTCCATCTGCTGCATGACAGGCAGCACATGATTGTGCATAAACCTTTTCGCCATCCTCTATGCTTGGAATTGGAAATTGTTTAGTCTCTTTTTCAGCTCTCCAGGGAATATCCGCCCCAGATGGTACTCCTTCAGACATATAGTGCAAGTAAGCGATCATCGCTCTCATTTCTTTACTGTCCTCGGGAATCATCTTTCCATTCATACTGCGGATCATACAACCATTAATTCGATCTTCAAGTGTATACACTTCTCCTTCACGAGGCCTGTATTCTGGGTAGACTGCAGTGAGTCCAATCATAGGAGCCTCATCCTTGACTGTGCCTCCGTTGGCATGGCAGCTTGCGCAGGATAAATTATTGCCTACATACTCATCAGCGATTGTGTTTGTTTCCATCATTAAGTCATATCCATATTTTATGCTTTCACCCAGCGGCCCATCCGGCACATCCTCCATGCTTGGCGGATTGAACTCAATTGTATTGCTGGCTGTCCCTCCTGACTGCTGAGTCGCTGTTGCTGTTTCAGCAGGTCCGAGATCCTGACTGATTTTCCAGCCGACAAATAAGGATCCAACGATTAAAAAACCAATAATGATTGCGAGACTGTTCTTCATAATTATTCCTCCCTATGTAAAATTTCCAATTCTGCAATTTATTTTCCCTATACCCATTCTAGTATAAAACACATCGCTATTTTTCTATTAAATATGTAAAAATAGTGAAAACTATATAAAAAAAAGAACTGGAATTTTCCAGCTCTACTTCTCTTTCCCATAAAAATAAAGGAACCATACCGCGTGGTTTTGCTCATCATATGCAGCACGCCTGAAAACTTCTTTTATGACCGGGTCCGCGGCTTCATCAGCAATTTCATGATAAAAATCAGTCGTCACTTGTTCATCATTAAAGGACGCTTCAAGTCCCTCGATGTAAGTCTTCGCGCACTCTTCCGTCATTTGAAGCTGAGGCTGCTTTCCCGTAAGTGCGGAATAAATTTGAGATAACTGTTGCAAGTGCTTTTTTTCATCTTTCAGTATTTCGTTGATTCGCTGTTTCTGGACTTCATTCGGCGCCATTGCTGCCAGCTGAGCGTAACACTTCGTAGCAGTGTATTCCCCATTGATGGCTTTGGTTATGTCACTGATTAATTTTTGATTTTGCCTGTAATGGTCATAATAAGGATACATGCCAATCCTCCCCAAATTATTTATAACAGTGTATGGAGAGGATCTAACGGGTGTGCCTGTATCAAGCTTTTCCCTCGTATTCTACGAAGATACCCTTGAAGTATTTCTTTTCCCTTGTCATCTCTATTCCGGATTCTTTCATGTACCGGCCTGTATCCCGATTCAAATGACAGCCGTCACAAAGTCTTTTCCAAGCCGGAGTGAGGAAATCCTGGATGGCGGCAAGAGACTTGGATTCTGTCCTCACATGCTCAAATAGGACAATCCTGCCTCCCTTTTTGCATACTCTTTTCATTTCTTTGAATACCTGGCGGGGATTCTCTACTGAACATAAAACCAGAGTGGCGACCACTGTATCGAACTCTCCATCCCTGAATGGAAGCGACTCGGCCATCCCTTTATGAAACTCAACCTGCAAACCACTCTCTTCAGCTCGTTCTCGTGCCTGATCAAGCATATACGGATTTGGTTCGATTGAAACAAGCCTGTCCACTTTTCCCTTTGAATAATAGGGATAATTGGCACCCGTACCTGCGCCAATCTCAAGTATGTTTCCCTCTAGACCAGAAACGATATTTTTCCTTACACGGGCAATCCATCTTTTCTCAAGCGGGCCCATGAGAGTGTCATAAACAGAAGCAAATAATTTTGCCACGATAAAAAACTCCTCGCTGTTTTGTTTCCCTCATTATATAAAAAAATGGCCCCTGATAGCCAATGCTGGACCAGGTATATTCTTTTAGGATTCAAACTCAAATACACAAATGAAGAAAGACAGCCATTAACAGGCTGCCTTTAAAAGATTCATCATGGTTTTAAAACAACTTTTATGCAATCATCTTTTCGGTCATTAAATATATCATACCCTTTCGCTGCATCTTCGAGCGGGATTTTATGGGTAATGATATCAGTTGGGTCAAATTCTCCATTCACAACCATATCAAAAAGCTTCGGCATATAATGGATGACAGGAGCCTGTCCCATTTTCATCGTAATATTACGTTCGAAAAATCGGCCAAGCGGGAACATATTATATCTTAATCCATATACACCGGTAAGCTGGACTGTACCAAATTTACGTACGGCTGTATGGGCAATTTCCAGCGCAGAAAGCGTTCCGCCCTGCAGCTTCAATTTTTGTTCAACTTTTTCCACAACTGATTTTTTCCCATCCATCCCTACGCAATCGATGACGACATCCGCCCCGCCATTCGTAAGATCCTGTAGGAATTTCCCAGGATCATCCTCCTGTGTGAAGTCAAAAATTTCTACATTGTTTGTTTTCCTGGCATGCATAAGCCTGTAATCAAGATGGTCAACTGCAATAACTCGTTTTGCCCCTTTCATCCAGGCAAATTTCTGAGTCATTAGTCCAACAGGTCCGCTTCCCAGGACAATGACAGTATCCCCATTTTTCACACCTGCATGCTCGACACTCCACCAGGCTGTTGGTATAACATCCGATAAAAACAATAAAGATTCATCTTCAAGTTCACAAGATTCAGGTACGACAAAAGAAGTAAAATCAGCATATGGTACCTTCAGATATTCTGCCTGTCCGCCAGGATGATTGCCGTATTGTTCGGTGTAACCAAAATAGGCGCCAGTATCCTTGTATTCGTTCGTATTATCACATTGACTTTCCATTTGGTTTTGACAATAAAAACACTCACCGCATGAAACGTTGAAAGGAATGACGACCCTGTCTCCCTTTTTCAGGTTCTGGACACCTGGTCCTACTTCTTCAACGATCCCCATTGGTTCATGGCCTATGATATAGCCTGGCCGCAGCGGCATATTGCCCTGATAAAGGTGAAGGTCTGATCCGCAAATCGCCGTTGAAGTGATCTTCACGATCATGTCTTTTTCATGTTCGATTTTCGGCGCCTCTACATTTTTAACTTGGACATCTTTAGAACCCTGGTACGTAACTGCTTTCAAAATTCGCCACCCCATTCCTATTTAATACATTTAAAGAGTTCCCTTTCGTTATTCGTAAAAAACATGTTTGGAAGTTTTTCCAGTAATTAGCTCAATACATAATTGCTCTGGCAATAATGCAACTTATAGGATGGAGGTGTTTATGAAATGGAACCGAAACAGCCTGGCAGTAATAGTCTTCCTGACTTCAAAGAGATGACAGACAGGGTGCTTGCAAATCCGGGAACAGGCCCGCAACTGGTCATAAAGACAAACTTGGACCCTCATGAAGTCACTGAGGAAAACCCTTATGTCCAATCAGGTCAACCAACTGATCCCGAAGAATTCAAAAATTATTTCAAGGAGTAGATGATGGAAAAAACACAGGCCTATCTTCGTGAAATTGTCTCCAATTATACAGAGACATATCCACTCAGCAAGAAAATCTATCAAAGGTTAGAAAACGGAAGGTACCCTTCTGAAGGTGATTTTGTCAAAGACCTGACAGCGGAAGAAATAGAATTTTTAAATAAGATCTTACCGGAAGCGATCGAGTATGCGAATAATGAACAGGATGAAAAACGCGCCCAGCAGCTGAATGAAGTATATGAGCTGCTTTATTGAAAATACCAGGGCTTCCTCCCATTTAAAACGAAAAACAGCAGGAATGAATCCTGCTGTTTTTAACCGTTGGCTGAAGCTGTCTCTTCCTCTTCAATTAGTTCTTCGCCCGTCTTGTCACGATGGTAAATCGCATTGATTTCACCGCCAAGCACAAGCGCCAATCCCGTCAGGAACAACCATAGCATTAACACAATCACGCCGCCAAGACTTCCGTATGTGGCTGAGTAGTTGCCGAAATTGCTGACATAAAATGAGAACCCCAGGGAGATCAATTGCCAGACAATAGTGGCAAAAATGGCTCCTGGCAGTACATGTTTAAATGGATAATGCTTGTTTGGAGCGATTCGGTACAAGCCAGTCAATACTGCCACCATAACGACAATCCCGATGACCCATCTGATCACATTGAAGATAATATCATATGGTTCAGGAATTGGGATGATTGTTTGAACCATATCCAGAATGACATTCCCGAATACCGGAAGCAATAAGGCAACTACAAAAGCCAGTATCAAACCAATCGTGAGAAGAATCGAAACAAGCCTTGCTTTGATGAAGGATCTCGTTTCCTTAACATCATAAGCAATATTCATTGCTTTCATAAAGGCGTTCATTCCGTTGGAAGCTGACCAGATCGTCCCGATGATCCCGAAAGTCAAAAGTCCGCCATTACGCTCACTTACAAGTTTTACTACATTATCTCTTAATAATTGCGCAGACTCTTCCGGCAATAATTGATTGATAACATTGATTGCCTTCTGTGGATCGATATTTAAGTAAGGAACGATGGCAATCAACAAAATCAGCATTGGAAACAATGCCAGCATATAATAATATGCCTGCTGGGCAGCAAGGCCAGTTGCCCGGTCTTTTTTCAGCTCTCCCAACAAACTTTTCCCATAGTGCTTAAATTTCTCTTTCACTAAACGCACACCTCATTTCTCCATTGCAATATGCTTGTCTTTTCCCCGACTTAAGGAGTTTTAATCATGATTAATATAACGGCAAAATAAAAAAAGACCATCTGGTCTTTTTTTAATCTACTTATCATCTTCAACATACGGGTCATGCTCGAATGCAGGCAGATCTCCAAAGGATGTCATAATCCCTTCCCTGTCCAGCTCCTCTTCATACTTTTCGTGCTGTTTATTTGGATAGACAGTTATTTCTTTACCGGTAATATCATTGCCGACGAAGTTTTCGAAGTCCTCGACATATCCAATATTTTCTTCAGATTCAATATACGTATCGTTATAATGATCCTGTGGTTTCATGAAATCAGAGGGACTTTCTGAAGTGCCCCAACTGGCTACTGCCTGCCAGGAATCCTCTGCGTCGAATGCGACATTTTCATCTTTATTATCCAAATCGAATTTCCCGAATGGCGGCATCAATACTCCCTCTTCAATTGGACGGTTATGCGAAACGGTCCTGTCTGGAGTGTGTTCAATGCAAAACCTCGTTTCCGGCACTGCTTTTAGACGATCATATGGAATTTCCTTCCCACATGCTTCACATTTTCCGTAACTTCCTCTCTCGATCGCCTGTAAGGCCAGATCAATATTCTTGAGTTGATATTCCACATGGTCGTTGAGTGCTATATCTTTCTCACGTTCATATAACTCGGTTCCCTCATCTCCCGGATGGTTATCGTAGCTTGAAAGCTCGCCAGTCGATTCGTGTGCATGGCCACTTCTTAAATCGAAATGATCATTAGCATCCAGATGGGCTTCAAGCTCATTTTTGTTTTTGAGTAAATCTGACTGGAATTCCCTCAATTGCCTTTTTGTTAGCATAATTGCTGCCCCTTTCCTAGTAACGGTTTTTATTAGCTTGCTGCATTTGGCATTATTTCATTAACGGTAATAAGTGTTATCTCCCGCAAGTACCAATTTTATGGCATAGCTCATAGTATGTAGGAAAACTTATTAAACGGAGTGTTGCCTATGCCTTTATTTGTCAATGGTTTTGTCTCCCCTCAAGTTTTCAGCAAAAATCAGGAGGTTGAGGAACCAGAAAACCAGGAGAAGTTTCGCTTAAATTACCTGCATGAGGTGTTAAATGAACAGCAAAAGTTAAACCATGAGTTGTCTGGAAGCGTCATAAAATTTGACAGTTCCCTTCAACAGAATAGACAGGAACAGATTGAACAATTCAATGCATTGCTCTCCTCTTTTGCAAAGCAGGAAAATTTATCAGAGAAAGTAATCGAGAATATATTCGAGCAAAAGGAATCGACTTCTGACCTTGACGATAAATTAATCAAACTCGAAGAAATGCATGAACAATTTTCAAAAACACTTTTAAACAAGGAACTGACAAGCCAGGCAATATTGGACCAGCTTGCCTGCCAGCAAACAATGATTATCGATTTAAACAGAAAACTTCTCGAATACGAGGATGTCACCAAAGCTCTTGTCATTCAGGCCCAAAAGCAGGAAGAATTGCAGGATATGGTTGCAAAACACATTGATTTGCAAGGGGTATTCCACGAAACAATCATGGAACAACTAGGTAAGCAGGATGCTGTGGGAGAAGGAATTTCAGATCAATTAACTGAAATAAAATCTTCTTTGTCAACTATGGCTAATGAAATCCTTGAAAAGCTTGAAAACCAGTATTCTAAGTTGACACATTTTTTCTTAAGCCTTATTGTCCCTAATATTACGCAAAAGAAAATCATCAACGGCAAAATGTTTAAAAAAGAAAAGAAACAGGAAAAATAAAAATAGAGCATTGGCAATGCCAATGCTCATCCTTACCATATTTTAATCGAGAATAGTTACCTTAACTTGCTTTCTGCCCCACTCAATCGCTCCGTCCTGTGTAGGGATGAATACATCTATGCGGTTGCCTTTAATCGCTCCGCCGGTATCTTCGGCTGTGGCATATCCGTAGCCTTCAACATAAACTTTTGAGCCCAGCGGGATGACAGAAGGATCAACAGCAATTACTTTTGCATCTGGATTTGTCTTCAGATTGACTCCTGTCTTGGTAATCCCTGAGCATCCAGTGCAATTGGCTGTATAAGCTGTCGCCTCAACAGTTAGTTGGTTCGTCGCAGCTGCAGGCTTAGCTGCAGTAGTTGTTTTTTCTGCTGGTGCTGATACAGGTGTAGCCACCGGAGTAGCTGCCTGCTTTTTGGCAGAAGTTTTTTCTACCTTCATTTCAGCAGGCATATCCGTATAAACTGCCAGCTTCATTCCAGGATGGATCAGGTCAGAAGATAATTTGTTCCATTTTTTTAGATCATCTACTGTTACACCATATGCTTTGGATATTTTCCAAAGTGTATCCCCTTTTCTCACCTGTGCGTATTTAATAGGAGAAACTTCTAATAAATCATTTGGGTGTATTACATCATTTGAAAGGTTATTCCATTTTTTTAATGAATCTACTGACACGCCGTATTCTTTAGAAAGACCCCAAAGTGTATCCCCCTTATGTACGACGATTTCCTCTGCCTGTGCTTGTGTGCCGGCAGCTCCAGAAATTGCCGCTGCTGCAACCAAAGATAATAATGACTTTTTCATTTGTTTGCCTCCCATCGGCTAATTTTTATCACGTGAATTATCGTAACATAGAATTTCTGGAGAAAAAGAACAAGCACATTTAAATTGAATTACGAGAATAACAGAATTATAACGAGAACATGTCAAATTTACCGAATTTTCAGATAAAATAATCCTTTTATATCAGGTATTTCTAGTTATTTTGTAAATTATTCTATCTTTTTCTTGTATATCCAGTATTAACCTAAGAAATTGTTTTCCTTTTTTGAAGTGATAACTCCTATTCATGACATTAAACTTTTAAAAAAAGGATCAAAAATACATATTTTATACGCGTTTGAACAATTAACCAGGCCATAAAAAAAGCAAAAATCCCACAGAAATGGGATTTTTGCTTTTTTTTAAGCGATTCTTTCAATCTTAACCGCACATGCTTTGAATTCTGCTGTGCCGGAAATTGGATCAAATTCATTCAACGTAAGGACGTTCGTTGGTACCTCCGACCAGTGAAAGCTCATGAACACAAGTCCAGGCACTACTTGTTCAGTTATTTTCACTTTAACATCGAGTGTACCCCGGCGAGAACTTACCCTGACAAGTTCACTATCGGTTATTTCTAGCCGCAAAGCATCTTCAGGATGTATATCCAAGGTTTCTTCTGTTTGTTTTATCTTGACACCTGGTGCGTAATGGCGAGTTTGGGTATGGGTGTTATACGATTCATATCGCCTGCCGGTTGTCAGTGTGAAAGGGTATTGCTCATCCGGTGTTTCCAGCGGCGGCGTGAAATCAACAGGCACAAAGCTAGAGCGCTTGTTGTTTTCCTTTTCAGCATGGAACCTTTCATGCATGATTTTTGTACCTGGATGATTTTCGTCAGGGCATGGATAGTGTATCCCATATTCCTTCTCCAGACGTTCATATGAAATCCCACCGTACATCTCCCAGGCAAGTTCCCTGATTTCTTCCCATATCTCTTTGCTGGAGTTATAGTTCATCTGATAGCCCATCCTTGAAGACAGTTCACATAGGATTTCCCAATCCTCTTTCACGCCAGGCTGTGCTGTGACAGCGGTACGAACCCGCTGGATCCTTCGATCAGTGTTCGTATAAGTGCCATCAACCTCTCCCCATGATTTCGCAGGAAGAACAACATCAGCCATTTCAGCTGTTTCTGTCATGAAGATATCCTGGACAATCAGTAAGTCGAGATTCTCTAATAACTTTCTGGTATGGTTCATGTGGACGTCTGCCACCAACGGATTCTCACCAATGCAGTATAATGCTTTAATCTCTCCAGTCTCAATCTTATCAAAGGTCCTTGTTTGGGTATCACCAACTTTTTGGCTGATTTCCGTATCCCATGCTCTCTCGAATCGTGAACGGTAAGCATGGTCAAGCAAACTGATTGCGCCTGTAAGCTGGTTTGGCAGGCACCCCATATCTCCCGCACCCTGGACGTTATTTTGTCCCCGCAACGGCATGATGCCTGACCCCTTCTTTCCAATATGTCCGGTCAGCAGGGCAAGGTTAGCTATATCGAAAACATTGTTCACGCCGCAGTGATGCTCGGTAATACCCAGTGTATAGGCAATCATCGAACGATTTGACGCTGCATACAGACGCGCCACCTCGATGATGTCTTCTGCGGCCAGACCTGTGATTTCTGCTGAATATTCCGGGGTATACCGGTCGACCTTTGCCAGCAGGGAATCAAAATCTTCGGTATGCTTGCCGATGAAAGCCGGGTCAAATAATTTCTCGGTTATGATGATCCTGATCATCGCATTGATCAAGGCAATGTCTGTACCAACATTAATTTGAAGATGCTTATGCGCAGATTTGACCATATCAATCCTTCTCGGGTCTATAACCACGATTTTAACACCATTCTTGGCCGCCTTCTTCATTCTATTTCCAATGATCGGATGAGCCTCAGTCGTATTGGAACCCATCAGCAATAAAACCTCGGCATCATCGATATCTTCTAAAGTATTGGTAGGGAAACCGCTTCCAAAAACAGTCGCCAGACCGGCGACACTAGGAGCGTGTCAGGTTCGGTTACAGCCATCAATATTATTGCTGCCAATGGCTGTTCTCATGAACTTTTGGGTAACAAAATTGGATTCATTGGTAGTCCTGGCACAAGCAAACATTGAAATGGCTTCCGGGCCAAAATCTCTTTTAATAGAAGTTAACTGTCTTGCGATATATTCATAGGCTTCCTCCCATGTTGCTTTAACAAGTTTGCCCGCTTTCCTGACCAATGGCATATCCAATCTTTTCGGGGCGTGGACATATTGATAGGCAAAGGCCCCTTTCACACATGTTTGTCCTTTATTAACAGGTGCTTCTTTATCTCCTCTGATTTTTACAATCCTATTATCTTCCACTTCCAAAATCAGTCCACAGCCGGTACCACAATAACCACAAACGGTTTTCACCTGGCTTATCGATGACATCGTTTCCCCTCCGTTATCTTTTTATACAAACTCCTACTTTCATATTAGTCTAAATTTTTGTGGGGATGTGATAATTCCATGAGAATTTTTTGTCATATTACCAACATTTTCTCGACAAAAAGTGATCACGACTGGCAGCATGGAATACAGGCTCAATTCTTAATAAATTTAGACAATAAAAAAAGGCAGGATAAATTCCTGCCTTTTGTACGATTATTATGCAATTTTGGCGGGCAGTACAATCTTGAAGGTTGTTCCTTTGTTCTGCTCGCTTTCAATATATACTTTACCGTTATGGCTCTCGATGATTTTAAAGCTAACCATAAGGCCAAGCCCATTCCCGTTTTTCTTGGTGGTATAGAAAGGTTCACCAATCTTCTTGAGTGTATCCGGAGGAATTCCAACACCTGTATCCTTGATGGATACCAGGACACTGTCATCCTGAATTTCAGTTTTAACTATTAGGTCTCCACCATCCGGCATGGCTTCGATTCCATTTTTAATGAAATTCAGGAAGACTTGCTTGAGCCGATTTTCATCACACTCAATCTGGATAATTTCTTCGGGCGCATCAAATTCCAATTTAACATTTCTCTTTCTCGCTTCGAATTTGAGCATTGAAACAACATTATGCACGATTGGGATGATGTTCTTCTCCTCAAGTTCAACCGCCTTCGGTTTTGCAAGGACCATGAACTCTTCTACAATATTATTGACACGGTCAATCTCATCAAGGATGATTTCGATAAACTCCTGACGCTGAGGGTCTGATTCGTCCAGCTGCAGGAATTCCGCATATCCTTTCATTGAAGTAAGTGGATTCCTGATTTCATGGGCCACACCAGCAGCAAGCTGGCCGACCGCGGCAAGCTTATCTTGTCGGTGCAGCATTTCCTCTGACTTTTTCTTCTCAGTAATGTCGTTCCGGATGGCAAGGTATTGATATGGTTTACCGTTTTCATTCAAAAATGGAATAATCGTCGTATCAACCCAATAATAAGAGCCATCCTTCGCCCGATTACGAATTTCCCCTTTCCACACCTGTCCTGAACCAATCGTTCTCCAAAGATTTTTAAAGAACTCTTTAGAATGCAATCCAGAATTCAAAATACTGTGGTCGTTTCCAATCAATTCTGCTCTGCTATACTTAGAGATTTCACAAAACTTGTCATTTACATTTTTAATGATCCCTTTTTCATCCGTAAAAGCAACAATCGAAGACTGATCCAAGGCAAAATTTATATCACTTACTTCTTTCAGAGAATCCTTCAAACTGGCTTCTGCCTGCTTTCTCTGTGTTATGTCTGACCGTATCGAGACATATTGATAAGGTCTCCCTTTACTGTTCAAAAACGGGACAATCGTCGTATCAACCCAATAATAAGAACCATTCTTCGTCTTATTGCGGATTTCAGCCTTCCACACTTTTCCTGACCCAATTGTTCTCCACATCTCTTTGAAAAAATCTTTAGAATGAAGTCCAGAATTGAGTATTGAGTGGTTTTGCCCCAACAACTCAGCTTCACTATATCCGGAAATTTCAACAAATTTTTCGTTTACATAAGTGATATTTCCTTTTGGATCTGTAATGGCAACGATCGCTGATATATTAAGGGCGTCGGTAATATCCTTCAAATTCGTGTCAGTGACGGCCAGTCTTTTACTGATCAACGCACTGGAGCCAATCAAGCCGGCAAGAATAACGATGGAAATAAACGCAATCAGGTAACTGATCAAGGACTCTGGTATGCCACTTTGTTGAACTAAACCATTATTCAGATTGATCATAGAAGCTCTGGTTAAAAGAAAGTGACCTTCAACGATAGCAGCTGTTACGAACAATGCGCTTAAAGGTTTAATCCAACCATGCGAACCTTGAGTAAAATTTTTGGAAAAGAAAAGCATCCAGAATGAAAAGTAAAATGAAACGAATACGAGTGCCAATCCTACTAGGAGAATCGCAGGCTGATAAGTAAAGTGCAGCTTCATTGAGTACATTCCCAGTATGTGGACGGACATAACTGCCAGGACCATGAATAAACTGCCGACCAGTAAATCGCTCTTTTTAACATTCTTTCCAGTCATTGTGTAGAATGCCATTGCAGTAAATGAAATAACCAGGATGATAGACAGGATGGTAATCGGAATTCGATAAGAAATATTGACATTCAGATTCAATGCCAGCATTCCGAAGAAATTCATCACCCAAATCCCGATTCCAAGTGAAAAAGTCCCACCCAGAAACAAAAACCTTTTATTTCGATCCGATGATTTAATAAGACTGAACAAGTCCAGTGCTGTATATGATGACATGACTGTCAATAAAATCGCAACCAGCAATAATATTGGATTGAAGGATAATTCTAGATTATCCATTTAGCATCATTCCTCACTTAAAGTTTCATATCGATTGTATGTTAAAAACGGTAAGAATAAAAGGGGTTATTAAATAATTTGTAATAAACCTGTCACTTTTAACTATTGACTAAAACACAAATTGTATTATAACAGCTTTTATTTCTTCCACTTCATTCATATTTCAGCAAGCATTTTCTATGCTATTGCCTTGAGAAGACAGGTATAAACACCTAATTTTGAAAAAATTTTAAAAAAAGCCTACACAAATTTAGAAATAATGTTTATACTGTACTATAACAGGTTAAGTTAAATATAAATTGTACTATAAAAGGAGGAAATACTTATGATGAGTCCAGTAGAATTTTTCCGCAACTTGCCAAAGAAGGTTTGCCCAGAATGTGGTGAAGGAATGCAGGAGCAAGCAGAATCCTACTTGTTGGAATGTGATCGCTGCTTATCAAAAAAAGAAGAGTAACAAGCAAAGGCACCTTTTCTTAATAAGGTGCCTTTTTTGTTCGCGAATTGTAATCAGGCCAAAAGAAAAAAGAAGCCCATAAACGAGCTTCTTTTTTAACATCTTAGGAGACCCAACCAGCATCAGCCCAAAACTTTTTTGGAACTATTGAGTTGTAAAATCCTCTTACTATAGCCGATGTGTGTTTGTTCCGCATTTAAGGAATCTAATTGCATAAAAGAGTTTTCCCTTCTTTTATGAGTTGATCCTCAACAAACACATGATTCGGTATAATCACCGAGAGACTCATTATTCCCTTAGAAGTTTTTAGCTATAATCATCATTTAGACATGCATCCCTACTCACCATTCACTGGTGCGTTGCGTTCAAGAATTCAGAACCTAATGGCCGTTTCACCATTTCTTTGCTTGATTTCCCTTTAATCTGTTAGTCCCCAAGCTTCCTTACAACTTAACGGATCCTCTTTTGGTAAAAAGCTTCTTTTCAGCGTATCAGTATTGAATAGGCAGAATTTCCGCTCTTTCCCTTTTGGTTGAACTGATTAAAGATCAGAACAATTTTTGGCTAACTAGCTTGATTAAGGTCGAACCCTTGTAGCTGGTGATGCTGGCAATCTGATGCAAGCTAACTTACTTTAGGAATAAACCGTTTTTTCGTTCACTACGGAACGAACACAATTGGTTGAGCCTCCTAAAATGTTAATGTCTTTCTTCTTACACTCTTATTATACCACCCTGAAGAAATGTAAACCCTTACATTTATGACGATTTGGTGACTGTTTCATTCTATTTTATGCTCATTTTTACGGTATAACCTGAAATCCATTACAGAAACTATAATAACCAGGGGGTGAGATTATGGACTATAAAAAAGAGGATAGCAGCAAAAAAAGCCTTAAATCAACATATACTCCGAATCAAAGGTTTGTGCCTGGGGAATCTGTAGATGAGCACCGGGATATCGAAGCAGCGAATATCTTCCTGACTGGAGATGAAATAAAACAACAGAATGAAAATCTCTGATTGGATTCTTGAACAGATGAATCTGTTACCACAAAAGGAAATGAGGTAGTCAGCTTGGATTTAATCGATCCGAAAAATTTAAAAAATGGTGATGAAGTTTTTGTTATTTACCGTAACCCCCATGTACCTTCTGTATCAAATATTAAGGCCGGTGAGATTGTTCAGCATCCGAAAGACCCAAATGCCCTGGCTCTTTTCCTGAATGAGACGTTACATGTTATTGAAGATGATGATGCTCTTTTCGATACACAAGCCGCAGCGGAAAAGGCTTGCAGCGAAGCAATGGACCCCTTTGGTACCTTGTGATTCAAACGGGGTTTTATCCTCTGGTTAAAGGGTATTTTATAAACGCAAGCCAATTTCCATTAGGAGGGTTCGAACATGAAAGTTCTTTCAGCATCTTCTAAACTCGTCATTGGCTCTGCACTCGAAGGAGGATTTGTTTATCTAAAGAAAGGCACCCTTACCCCCAACAAAGTGATACGACGCGGAAAACTTTAAATGCACAAATCCTCTTTCAATAAAAGCACATCCGATATGGATGTGCTTTTATCATTGAGCAATAACGCTTCAAAAAACGATGGTTTTCAGAGATCAGACCTTTTGACTGGTTCCTCTTCGTTATTCGTCTGATTCCCTGTACTTGACGTATAGCCTACACGATACACAAAGTCTTTCTGTTTCTTTAATGCATCCGGCATCTTATACTGTAGATCGTTCGATTGGAATTCACCTTTTTCTGACACCTTAATCCCCCTGCTGGCCTATTGGTAGCCTCTTCTATTTAACTCATCATGTGCATCGGATGTGCGTTCAATTTTTCCGCCAGCTTCCCCCTCTGCATAACTGTCGCTAGCTTGTTCATGGGTCATGGCAAGTCCGCTTGAAAGTTCATCATTCCTTTGGTAATCTGCTGTTTCGTACATACTACCTGCTACTTCTGCACTTTTACTTTTATCTTTTTTCATCGGTAATCCCTCCTTTCGTTTACTCAGGTTATTTTTTGACATTAATTCATAAACCATACTCCACAATTCACTCTACTAGCGGTCTTCTCCCCAGATTTCCGTTTATAAAATCAAAACACCCCTTCATATATGAAGGGGTGAAAATCACTGAATGCCTGTTTCCATTGATGTTTTTTTATGATCATGCAAAAGCCAGATTGTCAGCAAAACGCCAACTAAGGTCAATATAGCAAAAAACAAATACACAACATAAATGCTAAATTCCTCGAAAAGGATTCCGCCTAAAAATGTAAAGAACCAGTTACCCAGACCATTGCCGACAGCTGAGTAAATCGTCACTGCCGTGGCTGTGACATGTGAAGGTGTAATGTCCCGTATATATTGCAATCCTGCCGGAATGAATAAACCAAGCGAAAATCCCTGAATGACAGCGGATGCATAGACAAGGCCCAATGCAGGCTCGGTAAAATAAAAGATCCATCTGATCAACGAGACAAGGGACGCAATAAAAGCAACCTGAAGAAGCCCCAATTTGCGGATCCAGCTGCCAGCAACCCTCATAAATGGAATCTCGGATAGCACTGCGATAAGAAACGCGATGCCAATCCCGGTATATGTCCCACCCCTATTCTCAACAAACAAGCTGAAATAAAAGTTATTCGCTAGATTAGGGCCAAAAATCATGAACGTCACACCGAGGAAAACCAAAAATTTCTTCATTCGCAATAAATCCTTCATACCGGAAAAGAGACTGCTGGACCTATCAGAGGATTCTTGTGGCATTTTCAATGTAAAGCCCGCCCCGATCACTAATGTCAGGAAAAAAGCATAAAAAATAACCTCTGGGTTCCATTCAGATAATCTTCCCATCACGAATACTGCGAGGCCAAATCCCAGTGATCCGAATAACCTGACATTTCCATAGTTGACACCGACTTTGCTTGTGTATTTTAAGGAGATGCTATCGGATAATGGAATTATGGCACTTTGGAAAATGGCCAGGATAATGGCAACAATCAAGAACAATAAAAATTTGTCAAATACGAGATAACCAAAAGCAGCAATTCCAGTTATCAGTGTCGTAAGTGTTAACAGCCGATTATGGTAATTTTTCATATCGGCAAGCATTCCCCAGAACGGCTGGAAAAAGATCATGATTACAGGGCCAATCGACAGGATTAATCCAATCTGATAGCCATTCAATTTCTCCACATCCGTTAAATATATACTTAATAACGGGAAGAGGCTTCCCATCCCGAAAAATACAAAAAGATAAAAACCTTGTAATGTAAGGATATTCTGTTTTACTTGCTTTTCCATTTAAATCCTCCGTGCTGACGATTTATAGAGTTATATTTTACCACTATTTTAGTATAAGAATAGAAAAAATCGGATTATGCAAAATAAAGAATGAATAAAGCGTTTTCATTCTGATTATGTCATGTTAAAATAATGTTGGTTTAAAGTGATCAGACGTCTGCTCACCTATTGATTAAAGCTATCATGCCATAAGAGGCGGTGAAATCATGAGAGAAATAATATTGAGCCTGGTTGCTGGTTTAATCGTTGGTATTTTATTTAAATTCCTTAAGCTTCCGCTTCCTGCACCACCAGTTCTGGCAGGTGTACTGGGAATTGTCGGCGTTTATTTAGGCGGAGTTGTTGGAGAATGGATTTTGAACTCCTTTAAATGATGAAGGGGTTCGGCAATATGATCAGCAAAAAATCCACGGGGTTTCCGCGGATTTTTTCTTATACTATGAGTATTGTTTAAGAGCATTTTGCCCAAATAAAGTATTTGATTCCACTTGCTTATGTGTCGTGACATTTTTTGTGGCATCCAGGTATACATAAATTGTTCCAACGAAAAATGCCCCGCCTAAGATATTCCCTATCGTAACTGTCAGGAGATTATGAATTCCTAAACCTAAACTAATGGTGTCTGGATGTTCAACAAGAAGAGCAATCGAAAATAACACCATGTTTGCGACACTATGCTCAAAGCCCGATACTACGAAAGCGAACACCAGCAGCATCATCACCCCGATTTTTGCTGCATCTCCTTTAATATTGTAAGGGATCCAAACTGCCAGGCATACAAGCCAGTTACAGAGGATCGCGCGGAAAAACAATTGAATGGCTGGAGTATTCATCTTCATGCTTACAGTTTCCATCATATATTGTGTTTTTTCAGGCGTTGGGAAAATTCCCGATAACATAATGAACATCCCAAAAAATACAGCACCTATTATATTTCCTGCATAGCAAGCAATCCAATTTTCAGCGGTATCCCTCCATGATGTTGCCTTTTTAAGAGAACTGATGGTCATTAGCATCGTATTGCTAGTAAAAAGCTCGCCGCCGCCATATAAAATCAGGACCAGAGCCAATCCAAAAAAGATCGAGCTTACAATTGGAATTGCTGGAGAATGCGCATCAAAAAAATACTCTCCCAGGCGATATGAAACCATAATGCCAAAACCGATGTATACACCTGCAAGTGCTGCCCTCATTAAATACTTCAACTTCGAATCCCTTAAATAATCTTTCTTCTTCAAAGCAATACCAATGGCAATATCGATAGGCTGTCTGCTCAAGAATAAGACCTCCACGTTGATTGTGAAATAAATCACTATTTTTATTGTTGGTTTAATCTTATACCTGATCAATCTGTTTGTTAAGGGCAAAACACATGAACTGTTTATGACCATTTTTAAAGCGTTTCCATCTTTTATTTAACGCTGATTTCAATCTTTTTACTGATACTTGTTAAAAACCAATAAGGGGATTCCCCTATTGGATCCACCTTCAATAATTGCAGAGCAACTTTTGACAAAACCACCTGGTTTTGCCGGAGGTTTGTCTGAACATGAGGGCACTTCGGACAAAAACACTTGGAAATGCCGGAAATTTGTCTGAACACGGGGTCACTTCGGACAAATTCACCAGGGCAAACCATGATTTTGTCCGAACTCGGGGTCATTTCGGACAAATTCACGACGGTAAACCATGATTTTGTCCGAACCTGGGATCACTTCAGACAAAACTACCTAGTGAAGCCGGGAGTTTGTCTGAACCTGGGGTCACTTCAGACAAATTTATGAGGCCAAATCAAGATTTTGTCCGAACCTGGGACCACTTCAGACAAATTTACGAGGCCAAACCATGATTTTGTCCGAACCTGGGATCACTTCAGACAAATTTACGAGGCCAAACCATGATTTTGTCCGAACCAGGGGGCACTTCGGACAAATTCACGACGGTAAACCATGATTTTGTCCGAACCTGGAGTCACTTCGGACATATACACGAAAACAAACCATAATTTTGTCCGAACCTGTTCCTAAGACAAATTATCTTACCACTCTAATACCCGGCCAGCACAATTCCGAGCCCCCAAGCCACGCCGCATTGAGGCCCATCATCGTTAATCCTTCAAAAACCCATCAATCTTGCCTGATAATACTTCCTTCAACATGCTTTCGCTCCATTTGATTCAAGAGCTTCCTGTGTTCTTTTGATTCAAATAGAATGTTGAAATCGTAGTCTTCTGGATAAAGCTCTGTCGCAGGGATGTTCAATTTCAGACGTTTATGATTTACTTCTATTTTTCCGTCCTTCAGCTGCACAATATAATTTCCATTACTGTCGGGCCCTTTATAAATGACGCCAAGCTCTCCAGAACTTGTTACGTATACACTATCGCCCATTTCGTAACGGATGATTGATTTGCTGGCATCAGCCGATTTTTTTCTTTTATGCTTATTAACGAGAAGCTGCTTTTCCCTCCCTTTTAGTTCACTGCTATCTTGAAACAGTTCAGTGTAATTCTTTTCTGATTTGTAAGTGATCATATGGGCCCGTTCGATTAATTTTGGATGGACTCCCAGCTTTAGTGCTATTGCAAAAGCCTGGCTATCGCCTCCTTTTCCGATACGCAGACGGTAGGTAGGTTTCAATGTTTCGAGATCGAATTCCATTGAGCCATTCATAAAATCTTCATGTGAATCCGCAAATTCTTTGATTTCGCTGTAGTGTGTTGTAGCGAATATGGTCGCTCCCTTATTGTTCAGGTTCTCAAGTATGGCTGTCGCCAATCCCATACCTTCTCCTGGATCGGTTCCAGAGCCAAGCTCATCCAGAAGGACAAGGGTCCTGTCATTTGCTTTTTCTAATATCTCAATAATATTCACAATTCTTGAACTGAAGGTGCTTAAGTTTTGCTCTATACTTTGCCCATCCCCTATATCCACAAGGACCTTATGGAAAAGACCTGATTTGCTTCCCTCTCCAACTGGCAGGAGCAATCCACTTTGTGACATCAACACCAGCAGACCAGCTGTTTTTATAGAGACCGTTTTTCCCCCAGTATTTGGACCAGTAATCACAAGTGCATGGTAGTCTGTTCCAATTTCGAGCGTTAATGGAACCGCATTACTGCCAAGAAGCGGATGACGTGCTTCTTTATAATCGATCACCTGATCATCCACGAGGTCTACATTTTTTGCATCGATCGATCGACAATACTTTGCTTTTGAAAATAAAAAGTCATAATGGATCATCGTCTCCATCGCAAGCTTAATTTCTTTTTCTTTTCCTTCTGCCAGACCGGTAAGGGCAAATAAGATTTTCTCCACCTCCGCCTGTTCCTCGAAGAAGAGCCATTCCATCTGGTCCTGGAAGACGCCGATTTCTTCTGGTTCCACAAAAAGAGTTGAACCTGAAGCTGATGTGTCGAGCACAGATCCCTTTACCTTCCCACGATATTCCTTTTTTACAGGTATAACGTACCTCCCATTCCTCTGGCTGACGACTGCTTCCTGGAGAAATGGTTTTATTTTTGCTGATTTCAGCAACTGTGTAAGCTTTTCCTTCAAACGCTCTTCCTGAATACCAATTTGTTTGCGGACTTTTAAAAGCTCTTTTGATGCGTAATTATCAATTTGTCCATTGCGGATACACCTTTGGATTTCCGCAGCGAGTTCTGGCAATTCCTCAATACTATAGACATAGACGGATACTCTTGGTGCGCAATACTCTTTATCCTTCATAAATCGGCGAAGCTTGCTGCAGCTGTCAAGGAATGAGTTCAACTGTACAAGTTGATCTACACGCAGTGGGATCCCTTTATTAAAACCATTCATTAACGCTTCCATGCCTTCAAGGCCATGGATTGGAACGCTTGAGCTGATTTTTAGAATCTCAATGGCTTCTGAAATTTCCTCATGCCATGCTTCAATCTGCTTTAGGTTTGTGGACGGTGCCATTTCCATAGCTTTCTTGCGGCCTGATTCTGTTAAAGCGAATCCGGCAATCACTTCTTTGATTTTGTCATAACCAAGAACAGTGTAAGTTTGTTCGTTCAATGCTTATTCCTCCTTAAAAATATAAAAAGCCGCAATGGACAAGTCCAAAGCGGCTTAAAATGCTTACAGCTGGGCTGTGAGCAATATATTTACGAAAAAAAGCTGTGTAAATGCACACAGCTTCTGCTCACAAATATCAAGCATGCTTCTATGTTCATTGTTCTTAACATCCAATCCAGGCCATAATGAAATAAACCTCTTAAAGGTTTCTTTTCAAACCGGATTGACCGTATGAAATTAACGGTTAGTTAAGAACGACACCTAACATAGAACATACTCCTTACATTTCAATAATATTCTCCCCAATAGGATACGTCGTTTCTGCCACGTTTGTCAACCAAATTCATCCATTTTTTAAAAAATGATGTGTAAAAAGAATGTTCACATTTTCTCTATTGACCTGTTGTTTATATTTCATTTTAATTAGGGTAACCAAAGGTCGATAAAGGTGGAGATTTTGTGGCCAGCAAGGGAAATGTCAGTAATTTAAATTATGAGATAAGCGAACTGATCAAGGCCTCCGAAAAGATCATTAAATTTAAAAAAGGGACTTTTTTATTCCGTGAGGGCCAGGAAGCTAAAGAAATGTATATTATACTTTCAGGAAAAGTGCAGGTTTCCAAGATGAACGCCGAGGGCAAAGAATTGTATTTAAGGCTGTGCAAGAATAAGGATATCGTCGGTGAACTGACTCTTTTTACAGTTGGGCCAAGGTATCTTTTCAACGCAAAAGTGGTTGAGGACGGTGAAGCAGCTGCCATCAATATCGAGACCCTGGAAAACATCTTATTCAACAATAGCCAGCTGGCATACCAGTTCCTTAAGTGGATGAACGATCATACCCGGAGGACCATCACTAAATTCAGGGATCTCGTTCTGCATGGAAAAAAAGGCGCTTTGTATTCCACTTTGATCCGCCTTAGCAACAGCTACGGAATTAAAAAAGAAGATGGCATCCATATCAATGTACCGATTACAAACCAGGATCTGGCAAACTATTGTGGCACAGCTAGAGAAAGTGTAAGCCGAATGCTCGGGGAATTGCGGGACGAAGGAATTATTTCGATTAATAGAAAAAGGATCATCATACATGACCTTGTTTTCCTCAAACGTGAAATAGAATGTGAAAATTGCCCGATAGAGTTCTGCAACATGGATTGAAGCATTAAAAAAGGAAGCCCATGAATTGCAAGCTCCCTTTCTTGATTTTATAAAAAATTTCTTTTCGTAAAATGCTTTACCAATCACTCCGATCATAAAAAGAAGGGGATGATAGCAGGCAGCAGCAATGAAGTCAGAATTGCCGCCAATCCCATCGCTGCCCCTGATACTGCTCCCTGCAGCTCCCCTTCTCTGGCAGCTTCTGCTGTACCGATGCCATGGGCGATGGTCCCGATCGCCAGTCCTCTTGAAAAAGGCTCATGGATTTTCATGACATTCATAAGCCACGGCCCAAGCATCGCTCCCGTCATTCCGGTAATCATGACAAAGGCTGCCACCAATATCGGATCGGCCTCTATCATCCTGGCAACCTCGGAAGCTACTGGTATTGTGATGGATTTGATTGTCAAAGAAACCAGGATGATATTGGTCAAGTTCAGTAAATAGCCTATAAGAACGGCTGAAAGAATAGTTGAGACAGTTCCGGCAAAAAGCCCTGCCAAAGCAGGAAGCAGGTTTGCCGCAATAATCTTTCTTTGTTTGTATAGGGGTACTGCCAGGGCTACTGTAGCCGGTCCCAGAAAATAGGTTATAATTACGCTCGCTGCTTCGTACTCCTTATATGGTATATTCAGAATCAGCAAAACGGAGATCACGATGACCGTACTTAAGAAAACCGGTGACGTTAGTGGTGACGGATACTTGCCTGCAGCTTTCCTGGAGAGTAAATAAGCTAGCAAAGTGATGAAAATACTAAAGATCGTGACCAGCATTTTGAGCTTCCTTCCTCTGCTTATATTTTACAATAAGATGTGAAGTTCCCCCAGCGATTGCCATACCTATTAAGGCACTAGACACCAATATCACTGCAAGCTGGACTCCAGCTTCCGCCATCAAACCACCTAATGTCATCAAACCAACAGATATGGATACAAAAAAGAAGGATAAGTGCTTTACAAGGAAGTCAGCTGCCCCTTCAATCCATTCAAGTTTTATTATCTTCAGCCATAGCATCAGAAAGAGGATCATCATCCCCAATACATTCCCCGGGATGAGGAGGTCAAAAAAATCAACAATATAAAAACCGGCTTTATTGATCAATATGAGGCCGCAAATTTGCAATATGTATTTAACGAACTTATCCGCTTTCAAGAAAATGGCTCCTTTTTCGTACCAATCATTATTACTATTATTATAGATTTCGTTCACTTTTTTGCAAGAATGTTTACTTTTTTCATTGATCGTCCCTTTCGAAAAAAGAATAAACATAGTTCACACAATGTCCATATGATTTTCCACTTGTTTCTTATATCTTATAAAGGGGGAGGCTAGCGTTATGAAAAAAATCTATATTATTAGCTCACTTATTATATTAATTGGTATTGCATCCGGAATCTCATACTTTTTAGTCAGGGATGCAAATGCACAGATACCAGAAGGCATTACCCTGTTGACTATGGATGAAGAGAAATATACATTCGGAGAAGATTCGGACACAATCAAATTGGTGGAGTTTATTTATACACATTGCCCCGATATTTGCCCGACGACAACTCAGGAGATGAACCTTCTGCGCAACGATTTAATTAAAGAGGACGTTTATGGAAAGAAAGTTCAATTTTTAACGATTACAATTGATCCGTACCGGGACAGCCCTGAGGTTTTAAGGAAGTACATGAAAAATTACGGACTTGAAAATGACGGTAATTGGATATTCCTCACCGGGGACCCAGCCAATACCCTCGAAGAACAACAAAAAATCAAGAATGTTGCCGATACGTTTAAATTTCAGTACCGAGACCCCGGAAATGGTTTTTATGTTCACAGTACTTTTACTTACCTGGTCGATGAAAACAATAAATTCATCAAGAAATTCCCTATGGGCGAGGATTTTAAAAAGGATGAAGTTTTTGAAGCCATCATGGATGAGCTATAAAAATAAAAGAAAGCGGTGGCTGCACCGCTTTCTTTTATTTTTATCAACCGTAATAGATGGGCTTTTTCTTCATGACTGTGTGAATTAGCTGGATGCAGTTTACCGCGAAGGGGAAAAGCCTGTCTATCTCTTAATGTGAATTAACTGTGGTGGGATGTTTCTCTGTTTTTTGCAGGGAGAAAAATTCTGATTTTGGCTTAGTAAAGCTGACTTTTATCCCTGATTCCTTTAGGCGGTTCACAAAATCAACCAGCTGCTTTTTAGCCATTTCAAAAACTCCTTTTTTCCATCTTTGTCTATTATTATTCTACATGAAAAATATGAAAAATGTGTGAAAATGAGCAAAAAAATTGACACCAAGAGAAAAAATTTTTCATTATTTTCCCAATATACTTCTGCCCCATATTATGTTACCCAGATGGACCAGATTCCTTCGAAACTACTCCTGCTTTTTCCCATTTTCCCTCCAATGGAAACACATTTATGAAAAAATGTTTCCTTCCTGAGTAAAATGACTGTAAAAGAATTCGCCCATAAGGTTCAAACATGTTATAATCTTTGGGATATATATTAATGGAGGCTACTAAATACATGATTACAGTTCAAAATGTTGGCCTGAGATATGGTGACCGAAAGCTTTTTGAAGATGTTAATATTAAATTTACACCTGGAAATTGCTATGGTTTGATCGGTGCTAATGGAGCCGGTAAGTCCACTTTCCTTAAAATATTGTCAGGTGAAATCGAGGCACAGACAGGTAATGTTTCAATGACTCCTGGCGAGCGAATGGCTGTGCTAAAACAAAACCACTTTGAATATGAAGATGTTGAAGTTTTGAAGGTCGTCATCATGGGACATGCCCGTTTATATGAAGTCATGCAGGAAAAAGATGCGATTTACATGAAAGCAGACTTCACTGATGAAGACGGCATGAAAGCCGCTGAACTTGAAGGTGAATTCGCTGAATTGAATGGCTGGGAAGCAGAATCTGAAGCTGCGATCCTTCTTAAGGGTCTTGGAATCGGCGAAGAACTCCACACAAAGAAAATGGCTGATATCAGTGGTGGAGAAAAGGTAAAGGTCCTTCTCGCCCAGGCGTTATTCGGTAAACCGGATGTACTCCTTCTTGACGAGCCTACGAACCATCTTGACATTGCTGCGATTCAATGGCTGGAAGAGTTCCTGATCAACTTTGAGAACACGGTTATCGTTGTTTCCCACGACCGTCACTTCTTGAACAAAGTATGTACACATATTGCTGACCTTGACTTTGGCAAAATCCAGCTTTATGTAGGGAACTACGATTTCTGGTATGAGTCCAGCCAGCTGGCAATGAAAATGCAGCAGGATACAAACAAAAAGAAAGAAGAGAAAATCAAGGAATTGCAGGCGTTCATCGCTCGATTCAGTGCTAACGCATCTAAATCAAAGCAAGCTACTTCCCGTAAAAAACTACTTGATAAAATTTCACTGGATGATATCCGGCCGTCATCACGGAAATATCCATATGTCGGCTTCACTCCTGACCGTGAAATCGGTAATGACCTATTAAGGGTTGATGGCATTACCAAAACGGTTGACGGCGTAAAAGTACTTGATAATATCAGCTTCATCATGAATAAAGATGATAAGATCGCCTTAGTTGGGAAAAATGAAATGGCCATTACGACCTTGTTCAAAATCCTGACAGGTGAAATAGAACCAGACAGCGGTACATTTAAGTGGGGAGTGACCACTTCTCAGGCATATTTCCCTAAAGATAATTCCGAGTACTTTGAAGGCTGCGATCTGACTCTTGTAGACTGGCTCCGCCAATTCTCGCCAAAGGATGACAGTGAAAGCTTCCTGCGTGGATTCCTTGGCCGTATGCTATTCTCTGGAGAAGAAGTATTGAAGAAAGCCAGCGTTCTTTCTGGAGGCGAAAAAGTCCGCTGCATGTTATCAAAAATGATGCTTTCTGGTGCGAATGTGCTTTTGCTCGATGAACCAACGAACCACTTGGACCTTGAATCCATCACCGCTTTGAACAATGGCATGATCAACTTCAAGGGTTCCATGATTTTCTCGTCTCATGACCATCAGTTTGTTCAAACCGTTGCAAACAGAATCATGGAAATCACTCCGACAGGATTAGTCGATAAGCAGATGACGTATGACGAATATCTTGAAAACGAAGAGCTTCAAAAGCAAATTGCTGAGATGTATGTATAAGCTAAAAACCCTCGGATTGCCTCCGGGGGTTTTTGCTTTCAAAAAAATCAGCCTCTTTTCTGCTTCCTTCTTGACGAATCAGCAGCCTTGCTTCCTGTTTCACTTGCCGTAGTGCCCTGCCCCTCCACCTGGCTTGAATTTAGTCCGATGGTTGATGGATCTTTTTTTCGCTTATTAGACATGATTGCACCTCCTTTACCTGCATTTAATATTGTGAAGCTCATGGAATAAATTATTCTTGCCGCGGACAAGTTAAATGAGTGAGGAGGTGTTGAGAATGGCAAGAGTAGGTGTAGAACAATCTTTATCTAATATCTCTGAGGCATTGCGCCAAAAAGGCTATGACGTTGTTGAACTTCGCCAGGAAGCTGATGCGCAGGGCTGCGATTTCTGTGTCATCAGCGGGATTGATTCAAATGTCATGGGTATGCAGGATGTTGTGACACAGGGTTCGGTCATTGAAGCCAACGGTCTTTCTGCTGAAGACATTCTAAGACAGATTGATCAAAAATCAGGACAAATCCAATAAGTATTACCGAAACTGCCGATAGGCAGTTTTTCTTTTCCCCAGCAGACCCTCTGTTTCACGATCCATGATATTTTCACCAACTTGTGATATTTTCATTATGTAGCTTCCTTCTGAATCCGATATAATCAGTTATAACCATTGCATATGATTAAAAGTTTTGTAAGGGGCTGTCTTTGTTTGAGAAAATTACATATATTCCTTTTAGCTGCTTTGTTTACCGTTATGTCGGGTTGCGGAGCCAACAGCGATACGGAAGGAACAGAACTTACTGTCTCTGCTGCCGCAAGCCTTAGGGAGGCGTTGGAGGAAGCAGCAAAAACATACTCGAAACAGAATCCTGACATTAAAATTGTATATAACTTTGGCGGTTCCGGTTCACTGCAGCAGCAGATCTCCCAGGGGGCACCCGTAGACTTGTTTATTTCCGCAGCACAGGACCAATTCAATGTATTAATGTCAAAACAACTGATAGATCAAAACCATAATGCCAAACTATTAAAAAACGAGCTTGTTTTGATTACCCAGAAAGATAACGAAAACCTTCATTCTGTAAAATCACTAACAAAAGATGAGATTTCAAGGATAGCGATTGGAACACCGGAAACTGTCCCTGCAGGGATGTATGCAAAGCAAGCTTTAGTCTCTTTAGGTTTGTGGGAAGAGCTCGAACTGAAACTCATTCCGACAAAGGACGTCCGCCAGGTTCTATCCTATGTTGAAACTGGAAATGTAGAAGCTGGCATAGTTTATAAAACCGACGCCCAGGTTTCTGAAAAAGTAAGAATTATCCCCTTTCAGAAAGAAGCCTTGCATGATCCAATCATTTACCCTGCCGGGGTCATCACAGGATCCAAACACAAGGAAGAAGCTCGCAGGTTCCTCGACTTCCTGAAAGGAAGAGAAGCGATGAAAATTTTCGAAAAATATGGCTTTAATGCAGCATTGGAATGATTATTTATGAGCAGTGATTTTTGGACCCCAATCAAACTATCGGTGGAGATCGCATCAATGTCGGTGGTGTTTGTTTTTATTTTCGGGCTATTGTCTGCCAGGTTCATGGCGAAAAAGCAATTCTTTGGCAAAACAGCAGCTGAAACACTTCTGACATTGCCTCTAGTACTCCCGCCAACGGTAGTCGGGTTTATATTGATCATCATCTTTGGCATCAACAGCCCGATAGGCAGAACAGTGGAAAATCTATTCGGCAGCACCATCATGTTTACCTGGTGGGCGGCCGTAATCGCTGCATCAGTCGTGGCATTTCCTTTGATGTATCAGTCGGCTAAAACCGGTTTCCTGCAAGTAGATCCAGGAGCAGAAGAAGCTGCAAGAGTTGATGGAGCGAATGAATGGAAAGTATTCTGGCATGTAACGCTGCCCCTGTCATCAAGAACACTTGTTACAGGGTTGATCCTAAGCTTCGCAAGAGCTCTAGGCGAATTTGGCGCAACGCTCATGTTTGCCGGCAATCTGCCCGGAAGAACACAAACAGCTCCAACAGCTATCTATATGGCCATTGAATCAGGGAATCTGGATGCTGCCTGGCTTTGGGTTATTGCCATGGTAGGCATTTCGTTTCTCATGTTGCTGTCAACTTCATTCTTAAAACAGTGAATTCGCAATCCTTATTTCGCCGGATTTTTTTCATAAATAAAAAGGGAAGCCAATTGAACGTGGCTTCCCCTTTTGTTTATATACATTCCAAAAATCATTGAAGCTATATTTCTAGTCTACATTCACAACAAGCTTTACAGGATCTGCGACTTTCTTTTTGCTGTCATCAACCACATCTCCAGACATGATTTCTACTTTTTCTAGGCTGTCAAGGTCTTCAACGATGAAACCAAGATTTCCTAATTTTGTTTGTCCGGCTGAAATTTCGCCATTTAGACCTTCCAGATAAAAATCATCTTCCCATGTCTTGTGGATTGAATCATTGATATTCACCATCGCTACTGGGCCAAAGTGATAATTTTCATCTGAATTGTTTTTCAGCTCAACACCTATTTTAACAAAATCAAATTCTTCATCATGCGTATAAGCATGGAAAAAATCAATCAGACTGTAGTCAGGCACAAAGTGCAATAATTTAACATCTTTGACTCTGTATTCAATTCCATTTACCTGAAAGGTCTTATTGACTTCTTTCACTGCCTTAAGGGTTAATTCACCTTTATCGTCAATTAAAGAGTCGCCAGCTTTTTTTAAATTTACATCCTCCGAAACTTGGGGGTTCGGAACATAGACTTCTGTGTTTTTCTTTAATGGATTCTCAAAAGCTGTTTCTGAGGGTTTCGTCTCTTTATTTGACTCAGCCTCTGCAAAAGAACAGCCTGTCAGTAAAGTAGCAGCAAGTAATAATTGCAGATATTTCCTCATTTCAAAAACCCCTTTTCAAGAAATCTCCCGCTGGTCCAAGGTTCCTGCGGGAGATTTTAAATTCAATTATTTTCTTTTGCCATTTGATAGGATATCAAATATATTTTTCGCATTGTCCGTATTTTCGATATGGCCGTAGAAACGCTCTTTTCCAGGACCGAATGCATAGACAGGTACATCTTCCCCAGTATGTCCGCCAGTTGTCCATCCAGTGTTTGAACGCTTGTCAAAGATCTTTTCGATGGCAGTGTCAATGTCTGCAGCTTTCTTAGTTGCTGAAACATCTTTAACAGACTGAATTTCTTCTGTTGTCAGCTCAGGCAATCCTACAGATGCAAAGTCGATATATTTCTTCAGCGTTTCTTCCGTGTCCGCGCCTTTTGCTATTTCAGCAGCCATAAAATCAGGAGTGCGTTTCGCAGCCTTGATCGGAGCCCCGAACCAGTTATAGATTCCGTTGGCACCAATTGAATATCCGCCGGTTGAATGGTCAGCCGTCGCAACGACTAAAGTGTGCTTGTCCTTTTTGGCAAATTCGATAGCTGCTTTGTATGCTTTCTCGAAATCTTCCATTTCACTCATTGCCGCGACAATATCATTATCATGTCCAGCCCAGTCGATTTGGCTGCCTTCTACCATCAGGAAGAAGCCATCTTTATCCTTATTCAAACGCTTGATTGCCGAGTTCGTCATTTCTTCCAGAGAAGGTGTTTCTTCATTGCGGTCGATCATTTTGTCCATACCGCCTTTTGCAAAAAGGCCGAGAACCTTATTATTCTTATCATTAAGCATATCTTCTTTGTTGTTTACATAGCTATAGCCATCTTTTTGGAATTCATCGGCCAGGTTCCTGTCATTACGCACAAAGTTGCTCAATCCCCCGCCTAGCATGACATCGATTTTATGGTCGCCATTTACCAATTCATCATAATAATCATCAGCAATAGCATTCATGTTCTTGCGGCTTTCATCATGCGCACCAAAGGATGCCGGTGTTGCGTGAGTAATCTCTGAAGTTGCTACAAGGCCAGTTGCTTTTCCGTTTTCCTTGGCAGCCTCAAGGACAGTCTTTGCTTCAGATCCATCATTATCAACAGCAATTGCATTGTTATAAGTTTTGATGCCTGCAGACATTGCCGTTGCTGCTGATGCAGAGTCAGTTACATTTTGCTCAGGATCTTCTGGATAAGTCATTTGGTTACCTACCAGGTATTTATCCAATTCTGTTCTCTCTGCTTCAGGTGTATCAGGATTATCCTTCAAGTAACGATATGCTGATGTATAAGAAACTCCCATGCCATCTCCAATCAGGAAGATGACATTCTTAATTTCTGCACTGTTATTTTTCTCGTCATTTTTTGCCTCTGCATTGAATGTTCCTACTAAACTGCCGAACGCCACAGTTGATAGGACAGCGAGCGGAAGAATCTTCTTTTTAAAGTTAGCTTTAATCATTACAAGACCTCCAGATAAGATATTTACTACGCTTCCTACTATAATGCCTGTCTATTAATCTCTTATTAACACACTGTAAAGTTGTTTTAATTCCTTGTAAAATTTATTTACAATTTGTCCTTCCCCTAAAAAGGTCCAAAAAAAAAGCAGGCAAGATTACCTGCTTCGATATCTTCTATTTTTCTTTTGCTTTCGATTCATGATCCATAGAATGGCGGCTGCAACCAATACGGCTCCAAAAATAGTATTGACAGATACTAGTCCGCTTTGCTTTGGCTCCTGAGTGGTTTTTTTCACTTCAGGTTTCTTTTCAATCAATGGCTTTAGTTCAATCGTTTGAAGGGTCCTTCCATTTTCACTCTCTATATTTAGAACTCCGTCATCATCGACTACTCTCTTTCCATTTTCAATCGGTTCAGTTACGAATAGGTCCTCACCCGCTTTGAACTCCAGCTCTCCACTTGTGAAGGTTTCACCCTTCTTGATTTGTGCCGATTTATAGGAAGCAAAGCCATAATCAAATAATTTTATCGTATCCTTATAAATCTCTCTTTTGAATTCGGATTTCAGTAATATTGCCGTCAATTTCAATTGGCCATTCTCTGCCGTCGTAGCCAGGGTTTGCTTGGATTGATCGACAAAACCCGTTTTCCCCCCGGTTACTCCTTCATATGGAATTTCACCTTTTAACATTCGATGATGGGAAAAAATTTTTGTTTTCCATGACTCACCTTCCCACTGCAGTTCCCTGGTACCGAATATTTCCCGGAATTCATCGTTTTTCATCGCGTAGTTCAGAATTAAAGCCAGATCCTTTGCAGTCGTATAATGATTCTCGTCAAATAAACCATGGGGATTGACAAAATGGGTGTCTTTTACACCGATTTCATTTTCAAGGTATTCATTTATGCTTTTGGAGTAGTTCTCCATTGTCCCATCAAGATGAATAGCAATCGCCAATGCGGCATCGTTTCCCGAATTGATCAGCATCCCCTGGATCAGCTTCTTTAATGGCACTTGTTCACCAGGATTTAGATACACTCTCGTACCTTCAATTTCCTTGACTTTTTCACTAACGACTACCTGATCATTCAAATCTGCAGTTTCAATCGCATAAATAGCTGTGGCAATCTTTGTAAGGCTTGCAGGATACATTCTCTTTTCTTCATTTTTCCCAAACAGAATGGCACCTGACTGCGTGTCCATTAAAACAGCCGCTTCAGAAGTTAATTCCGGATCATTTTCTTCTGCATGTACAAATTGCGCGAAAGAGTACATGCTAATCAGAAGCACCATTGACAATGCCAAAAGTTTTCTCATCCATAACACATCCATTTTAAAATTCTGCAATCATTTTACCAGAAACCGGCCTATAATGGTTCAGTGTTATTATTTTTTAACCCAAATGGAATAAAAGGAAACATTGACAGTACAAAAAGACAGCTCCTCTTTCTGCGCAGACAAGCGACTTGTGCACTTAGATGTTAAACAAAAGGGTGTCCCAAAAGTTTATACCTTTTGGGACACCCTCTAGCTGTTTTACTATGGGTCAGCTTTTCCGAACCGTGAAAATCAGATTCGAGGTTTCTTTTTGCTCAATGAAACCTTCACGAAAGAAAACCTTTATTATAAACTATGCTTTCAAGGTATCCAATATATGCTTCATCCCTCGCAAGTGCTGCTCCATACTTCCTTTTCAAGAAACGTACTGCTTCTGCGGAATCATTAAACGGTCCCAGTCTTTTATCATGCTCTTGCTTAATAAAATGACGGGTTCCATCCTTATAGATGAAAAACAGATCCCTATCCCTATTTTCGTAGAGACAGCCTTTTTGTGAATCCTTAAGATTATACGTATTTTTGAATGCGTCTTGTTTAATCGGCTCAAGAGGAAACACTTGATCAATATAACGTTTATAAGCTTCCCCATTTATTGTACATCCAGAAGCCTTCGCATGTCCCCCGCCACCAAATTCTCCTGCGACAGCAGAAACGTCTACATCATCATGTATCGTCCTGAAACTGATTTTCCTTCCGCCTACATTTAAGATCGCGATATAATCCAGGTGTGGAAACTCCTTCCCCAGTTCATTCCCCAGTTCAGAGTGATAGGATTCGGCATGCACCACTCCTCCATACAGTCCATCATGTTCCATTTGGATGATTTCCCTTTTCTTTCTCCTTATATAACGTTCGATTTTATCCTCTTCCATTTCTAGTAACTTCTGTTCAAATTCATCGAATTCGAATTCATCACCTGTTTGCAGTCTGGATATCATCCGTTCTTCAAATTCTTCTATAGAAACCATGTAAAATAAATCATTCAGATTCTTTGCCTTGAAATTCTGGAGAATATCCCAATCCCATGTGTCATACTGTCGGACCAGCTCAACAAACTCATCAATTGCTCCGTTATCAGCCATTTTTCCCTTGTCTTTCAGGTATTCATACACTAATGAAGCTGCGCTTGTTAGTGTCCCGGATTCATCTTCTACTTTAACGTATCCCCAGCTATAGTCATTGAAATGCAAAGCCGTTTTATGGTGGTCGATCAGATTGGCCTTCCCTCCTTCTGACACAAAACGATTGATCCTTTCCGTTATTTCATGATTGACGGAAAGATCGGTTATGTATAGATGGTCTTCCTTTTTCATGCGCTCATTCATTCTCTCAAAGTATTTCTCTACCTGAAAATTCAACCCAGATACAGAATTATAGCGGATATCCGCTTTTTCACCGAATGCAAGCCGGAAAAGAATCCCGCAGGCCACTCCATCCAAATCATTATGTGTAAATAAACGGTACATCGGTTTCCACCTTCCCTTTCTCAAGCTGTTTACTCTATAAGAGCCTAATTTATAGTCTGTTGTTGGCAAGATAATCTATACAAAAGAAAATCCAAAAAATTAGACAAGTTCAACAAGGGGACGAGCATAGATATTTATAGAGGATTATAAGGAGGTGAAAACATGCATTTCTTTGTATTTAAAAGAAGGACTTTATATTTAATCGGCCTAATTGTCTTCATTTTCATCATCGGCTCAATATGGTTGAACCTAAATCCTGATGCAACTCCAGCTATTGGCGGACAGAATGAACAAACCAGGGAAATACACCTGGTGACAGGAGAATTCAAGTCGAAAACCGACGACGGTAAAGAAATTGAAGCATACCGCTGGGACCCGGGCACCATCTTCATTGAAAAGGGCGAAAAGGTGAGCCTAAATATACTTGGGGTGAACGGCAAGGAACATCCTTTCATCATTGAAGGAACAGAAATCAAGGGAGTTGTTAAAAAAGGCGAGGAAACTGTTGTACCTTTGCAATTTGACAAGGAAGGAACATACAGGCTGATCTGCCTTACCCACCCTTCAGCGGAACATAACGGGCCGATGATTGCTTATATTGTAGTGGATTAGATCCATCCGAAAACAGGAATTCGATTCCTGTTCTTTCTTTTAATTGGGAGCTGCTTTCTCACTAATATTACAAATTGACACAAAACATACAAATCACTATAGACACAGTGTAAATATTTCCTGTTAGCATTAAATACATAAGTATATTTTATATAACAGACTAATCAAAATCGAAATTAATTATAGTACAGTTTTTTTACACATCCTACGAAAAATTAACTAAGTCACGTTTTAATCGTTTTGTTCATAATTTCACAAATACGTCACACTCATTCTGTTACATTCGTAGTATGATAATAGTGTGGTAACTGTTATACAAACATCTACTTTAGAGGTGAACCAAAATGGAACAATGGAAAGGCTTTAAAAATGGCGCTTGGCAAGAAGAAATCAATGTCCGCGATTTTATCCTGAAGAACTTCTCTGAATATACCGGGGACTCAAGCTTCCTTGAAGGTGCAACTGAGGAAACACTCCAATTATGGCAGCAAGTAATGGAATTGACAAAACAGGAGCGAGAAAACGGCGGGATCCTTGATATGGATACTGAAGTGGTTTCCACCATTACTTCACATGGCCCAGGCTATCTTGATAAATCAAAAGAAAAGGTTGTCGGTTTCCAGACAGATCAGCCATTTAAAAGGTCTATGCAGCCTTTTGGCGGAATTCGTATGGCTAAGGCCGCATGCGAGGCATATGGTTATGAATTGGATAAAGAAGTAGAAAAGATTTTCACAGACTTCCGTAAAACTCATAACCAGGGTGTTTTCGATGTATATACAAAAGAAATGCTCCAGGCTCGTAAAGCTGGCATCATCACTGGCTTGCCAGATGCTTATGGCCGCGGCCGAATCATCGGTGACTATCGTCGTGTAGCTCTTTATGGTGTTGACTTCCTTATGGAGCAAAAGAAGAAAGACCATGGAACGACAAGCAGCGTAATGACTGAGGACACTATGCGACTGAGAGAAGAAATCTCGGAGCAATACCGTTCATTGAATGAATTGAAGCAGCTTGCACAGAGCTATGGCTATGATATTTCAAAACCAGCAACCAATGCAGCGGAAGCTTTCCAATGGGTCTACTTTGCATATCTTGCAGCAATCAAAGAACAGAATGGTGCAGCAATGAGTCTCGGACGCGTCGCGACCTTCCTGGATATCTATATTGAACGCGATCTTCAAAATGGCACCCTGACTGAACAAGAGGCACAGGAGCTTGTCGACCATTTTGTCATGAAGCTTCGTCTCGTGAAATTCGCACGCACGCCTGATTACAACGAGTTATTCAGCGGGGACCCTACCTGGGTGACTGAATCAATCGGCGGAATGGCACATAACGGACAATCACTTGTAACGAAGAACTCTTTCCGGTTCCTTCACACTCTTGATAACCTTGGTCCTGCACCGGAGCCTAACCTTACCGTGTTATGGTCCCCTGCCCTGCCAGAAAACTTCAAGAAATACTGTGCTGAAATGTCCATTAAAACCAGTTCAATCCAGTATGAAAACGACGATTTGATGCGCTGTGAATATGGTGATGACTACGGGATCGCCTGTTGCGTATCCGCGATGGAAATCGGAAAGCAGATGCAATTCTTCGGCGCCCGTGCCAACCTGGCAAAAGCTTTGCTTTACGCAATCAATGGCGGTGTCGATGAAAAACTTAAAGTACAGGTTGCACCAGCCTTCAGCCCGATCACTTCCGATGTGCTTGACTACAAAGAAGTTATGGCCAAATTCGATAATGTGATGGAATGGCTTGCCGGCCTTTACATCAACACTCTCAATGTCATTCACTACATGCATGATAAATACAGCTACGAACGGATTGAAATGGCTCTGCATGATACAGAAGTCCTTCGTACCATGGCAACCGGGATTGCAGGATTAAGTGTCGTAGCCGATTCATTGAGCGCAATCAGGCATGCAAAGGTAAAAGTTATCCGTGACGAAAACGGCATTGCCGTTGATTTTGAAACTGAAGGCGACTTCCCTAAGTATGGAAATAATGATGACCGTGTTGACAGCATTGCGGTTGAACTCGTGAAAAACTTCATGACAAAACTGCGCAAGCATCCGACATATCGCAACTCTGTCCATACTATGTCGATCCTGACCATTACTTCAAACGTTGTATATGGCAAGAAGACTGGCAATACACCAGATGGACGCCGAGCAGGTGAACCGTTCGCACCAGGTGCAAACCCAATGCACGGCCGTGATACAAAAGGAACACTCGCTTCCCTGTCATCAGTAGCAAAACTGCCTTACAGCTATGCGATGGATGGCATCTCTAACACTTTCTCCATTGTGCCTAAAGCGCTTGGAAAAGATGAAGACAGCAGAACAAACAACCTTGTATCCATCCTTGACGGATATGCAATCAAGGATGGACATCATCTGAACGTCAACGTATTCAACAGGGAAACTCTACTAAATGCAATGGAACATCCTGAAGAGTACCCTCAGTTGACAATCCGTGTTTCTGGATACGCCGTGAACTTCATCAAGCTGACACGTGAGCAGCAGATGGATGTCATTAACCGTACTTTCCACGAAACAATGTAAACATCACTTGTGAACTGAACAGGAGTCACCCTCCCCGATGACGGCGGCTCCTGTTTTATTGAAAGGAGAAATCATCATGAACGGAAACATTCATTCTATCGAAACCTTTGGAACTGTAGACGGACCCGGAATCCGCTATGTCATCTTCACGCAGGGGTGCCTGCTGCGCTGCCAGTTTTGCCATAACGCAGATACCTGGGAGATTGGCACAGGCAAACAAATGTCTGTTTCCGAAATTATTGATGATTTGAAGTCTTATCTGCCTTTTATCGAAGCCTCTGGTGGGGGAATTACAGTAAGCGGTGGCGAGCCCCTGTTGCAAATCCCTTTTATCACCGAGCTTTTCAAGGAGTGCAAAAAACTGGGAGTCCATACTACAATTGATTCCTCAGGTGGATGTTACTCAAGCGCTCCCCTTTTCCAGGAACAGCTTGCCGAACTTTTGAGATATACAGATTTAATTCTCCTGGACTTAAAACATATTAACAGAAAGAAACATATCAAGCTGACAGGCATGGCTAATGAACATATTCTTGATTTCGCCCGCTACTTATCACAGAATAGTGTCCCTGTGTGGATTCGGCACGTTCTGGTACCCGGGGTGACCAATGATATTGAGGATCTCACAGAATTGGGGGCGTTCATTGGCACTTTGGAAAACGTATACAAATTAGAAGTACTGCCTTACCACAAACTAGGAGTGTATAAATGGGAGACATTGGGGCTTGAATATCCGCTAAAAGATGTGGAACCTCCAGCAGATGATGAGGTCGAGAGGGCTTACAACCTTCTAACAGCCAAGACAACATTTAAATGACAGCAGGAATTCTTTCCTGCTGTTTTTTCTGCATAGCTTCTTGATATTTTTCTAGTATCATCAGGTTAATACCTTTTTTGGAGGATTTATTGATGTATCAATTGCTTTCGGAGATCAGCAACTTTTTAAGCAGTCCTTTTTTTACTCTGGTGAATCAGACGGAACAAATCCCTTTACTGGCAAGCTTCCTGCTGGGGCTTGTTGGTGCCCTTGCTCCATGTCAGCTGTCAGCCAATATAGGAGCCATCACGTACTATGGAAATCGCAGTTTGCAGGCGAAGAGCCATTGGGCGGAAATGTCCTTTTTCATCCTCGGCAAAATTACGGTCTTTTCCCTGCTTGGGCTCGCTGTCTGGCTGGTTGGACACAGCTTTCAGCAAATGCTGCCAGAATTCTTTTCCTGGTTCCGAAAATTAATGGGCCCACTGTTCATCCTGATTGGCCTCTCCCTTATAGGCTTCTTTGCCTTCAATTGGATCAGTCGCTTAACTTCTATCCTGCCTGAATGGAGAGGCAGCGGCAAGATAGGCTCGTTTTTAATGGGTGCGAGCTTTTCCATCGCATTCTGTCCAACCATGTTTTCCCTGTTCTTTTTCACTCTCATGCCCATTGTGCTCAGTTCATCATATGGCGCAGTACTTCCGGCCGTTTTTGGAGCAGGCACTTCCATCCCGCTGATTATATTTGCTGCAATCATCTCTTTAATGGGCCTTGATGGTTCCTTGATGAAAAAAAGCCGCAAATTTGGAGCTTTAGTACAGACTGCAGCAGGGTATATTTTGATCCTGGTCGGGATCATGGATACTTTGACTTATTGGATGTAGAATACACAGCGAAAAGGCTGACATGCAAGTCAGCCTTCTTTATCATGTGACAAATCGTCTAAAGCCTCTGTCAGTTCTTTTCGTTCTTTTTCCGCTGTTTCTGAAGAGATGATTTCTTCCTTGGACAGTTTATCAACAGCCTCATGTTCTGCATAGAAAACAACTTTCCGCAATGTTTCGGTTTGCTTATCCTTCAGTTCAGGCTTCCTTCGATACAATTCATCCATTTCAGCAATTGCTATTTCCAGTTTTTGTTGATATTTCTGGACATATTCATCCGTAATCGTCTTTGTCAGATAGTACCTTCCTTTTGCTTCCCTCATTTCTTTCATGGCTGTTTCATATCTGTAAATTTTTGAAAGCAGCTGCTCGTATTCAAGATATACTTCTTCTTTTTTGTTGACACCGAGGAAAGAAATGAGAGGCTTAATGGTCAAGCCTTGAACGACAAGAGAAAAGAGCACAACACTGAAGGCCAGAATCAATAGTTCCTCTCTCCCCTGGAAGTCCCTCTGCAGACTCAAAACAAGGGCGATGGATAACGAACCCTTCAGCCCTCCCCAATTTAAAATATGTTTCCAATTCACGCTGAAATTCTTTATGACAGACATGCTAACATACACAGCTGCACTGCGGGCAATCAGAACAAGGACAATGGCAAGGAGGATCATCCCCCACTTATCCTGCATGTCGATTCGCGTTATCTCCAGTCCGATCATCAAGAACACAATCGAATTCGCCAAAAGGGCAGCAACATCCCAAAAATTATTGATGTTCAATTTTGTAGTCGGGCTCATCCCTATCCTGGAACCGAAATTGCCAAAGATCAATGCTGCAACTACAACCGCTATGACACCAGAAGCATGCACGCTTTCTGCGATCAAAAAAGAGCCATAAAATAAGAGGATACTGAAGATGATTTCCAATGGATAATCATCAAAATACTTCGTCAAAAGGGAAAATCCATAGCCCAGTGCCCCTCCTATGATCAGCCCGAGGCAAACAACCCGGATAAAATCCCATAGTCCCAAGCCAAGACCGGACCAGCCGGCGTCCATGTATGTAATCAACGAAAAGGCAGAAATTTTGAAAAGGACTACTGCCAGCCCATCATTGAACAAGCTTTCTCCTTCGATGACGACTGCCAGCCGCTTTTTCACACCCACACTTTTAAAAATAGAAAGGACACTTACGGGGTCCGTCGCACTCATCAGGGCTCCGAAAACAAATGCAGCAGGCAGCGAAAGCCCCATAAAATAGTGAGCTGTGAATCCTATTAGCAGAAAAGACAGCAATGTACCGCCAAAGGCCAATGCAAGAATCGGCTCTTTATTTTCCTTCAAATGGGAAAATGGCAGTTTTAATGCCGCTTCCCCAAGCAGCGCAGGAAGAAATAAAGTTATGATGACAAAATAAAAGATTTCCCCTTCTGTAATGAACATCTTCAATGGCTCTAGTAAAGGTATATTCAATAAGCCAATTAAAGCACCAACGATGACAAGGGCAATAGGATAGGGCTGTTTAACCTTCTTGGCTATCGCAGTAATCCCCGCTGCAATCAAGATTAAAAAGAATCCAGTCTGAAATATTTCATGCAGATTCACTTCCTGCAATAAACTCACTCCAATCCTTATACTACTTCTAATTTCCCCCTTTTCTTCTCCTTATAAAAACTTTTTTACATCATTTTAAAAAAGAGAAAGCCATGGATTCATACCATGGCTTTGAATATTACGCTATATTCATATTTTCCTTATACCCTGGCTCACAGTACAGACACACCGCTTCTTCGTAGTCTTCGGTATTCACATCTTCTGGATTATACTCGATTCCACATAAGTCACACTCTACCATTTCCTCTTCTGAATGTTCAGCTGCTTCCGGGATTCCGTCATTGACTTTCAGTTCACCTACCCAGACACCACTGATTGTTGACATTTCATTTTCAATATATTCATTCGCTGCTTCTTCTGTTTCCCATACGCCATGGTCCCAGAGCATTTCATCAGCGTCACCTGCATTGACCATTAATCCATATACTTTTTTCATAGTTGCTGCCCCTTTCGAATTGGCAAGTTTGTTCTATATAATTAGCCACTCCTTCCACTCTTGAAACCTCCAGTATATGGGAATTGGAACTTTTTCCATTTAAATTCGTATATATACAGATTGTTAAAAGCGGGATTTTAAAATATACTTGATTAATGAAAGAAAAGAGGTGATGGCATGCTTATGGAGATTTACGCTCAGTCGATTGAAGCAACAGCAATGTATAGTGTTTATTTAACTTTGCTCATTAGCATGTCAATGTCCGTCCTATGGGCAATGAATGATACCTCTTATATCGAATCTTATTTTTTACAAATCAGACTTAAGCCATCCGTTTCTGAAAAAGCGTTTAAAATTAAAGCTGAACTCGGAACAAGGTTTCAGCTCCTGCTCCTTAAGCGGATAAAAATAAAAATAGACCCAGGTGATGAAGACAGTATTTTTCTCCTCATGTGAACAACCTGAAAATTAGGAGGAGAAAAATGAAAAATCGATTCACCATGATGATGGTACTTCTTATACCGACACTATTAACCGGATGCCAGGCTATGACTAGCGATGGGTCCTTTTTCCAGACAACATTCATCAATCCCTTCACCTGGCTGATCCATTTCTTTGCAAGCGTTACAGGGGGAAGCTATGGGATTGCAATCATCTTGATTACCATGCTCATAAGACTGACCTTAATGCCGCTTATGCTTAAACAGTATAAGAACCAGCAGAATATGAAAGACAAGATGGAAGTACTGAAACCAGAAATGGACGAAATACAAAAGAAGCTTAAACAAACAAAGGATCCTGCCGAACAGCGGAAGCTACAGCAGGAAATGATGGGCCTATATCAAAAACACGGTGTGAATCCACTATCTATCGGCTGTCTGCCAATGCTCATCCAAATGCCGATTCTGATGGGATTATACTATGCTATCCGTGGATCTTCCGAAATAGCCAGCCACTCTTTCCTCTGGTTCAATCTCGGTCATTCTGATATATGGATCACAGCAGCAGCCGGAATCATCTATTACCTGCAGTTTAAGGTATCGATGTCAAATGTTACCGAGGATCAGAAAAAGCAAATGAAATTAATGGGGCTCATGTCTCCGGTTATGATTGTCATGTTCTCATTAAATGCGCCTTCCGCACTTCCCCTTTACTGGACGATAGGCGGAACCTTTCTAATCCTGCAAACACTCCTTGGGAGAAAGATCTATGGAAAGAAAGAAAATACCATAAAAGTTGAACATCAGCTTTAAAATAGTAACGCCTGGGATTCACTTTCCCGGGCTTTTTTTTAAGAGCTTGTAAATTTGTTGATAAGTGGAATATTATGGTTGACACCTATGGATTTGTGGAGTTATACTTTTACTTAATGAAATCCGAAGGGAATGGTAAAGAGCCGATGAAATACTAATCTTATTTTCTGCCCGATTTTTCAAATACGAAAAAACGCGTGCCTGGAAATAGGATTAGTCTGCCCATTTGCCATTCCCCATCTATTTATACGTCCAATCAATGCATGCAGCCCCAGGGGTCGCCATGCCTATTTTTGGCGTTTAAATCTGGTCTGAATGCCAAGCAGAGCCTTCCAGGACACCTGGGAGGTTTTTTTAATGGATAAAATACTCACCTTCAATCAATAGTCATATAACGAAAGGTGGAATATTCCTATGGCAATCATGAAAATAAGAGGAATTCAGAAAAGCTTCAACGAAAAACAAATAATCCAAAATGCAGAGTTTGATATAAAACAAGACAGCCGAATCGGCCTGGTAGGCAGTAATGGCGCCGGCAAAACAACGCTGGCCAATATTATCAACGGGGAAATCCACGCTGATAAAGGTACAATCGAAATGTTTAACGGCGCTTTAAAAATCGGTTATTTAAAACAATCTACAGATCAAGCGTTACATGAAACGGAAGATGCCTATTCCCTTGCAGAAAATGGCCTCTTCCATCATTCAAGCCAGTTAGGACTCACAAAGGAAGTTGATTTATTCAACGAAGAATGGACAAATTTAAGCGGCGGTGAAAAACTGAAACTTTCGCTTGCCGGTGTCTGGGCCAGCAGGCCAGAACTGCTCATACTGGATGAGCCGACCAATCACCTTGACCTTCAGGGTGTTGAATGGCTGATTGAGGAATTAAGCGCTTTTAAAGGAGCCATTGTAATTATTTCTCACGATCGATATTTCCTGGACAGGACCATTACAGAAGTCGTTGAAATAGAAGATGGCATCACCAAATCATTCACTGGCAATTATTCAGCCTACCGTCAGGAAAAGGAAAGATTGTTTCAGGTTCAGCTGCATCAATACGAACTTCAGCAAAAACAAAAACAGCAGATCCAACAGCAAATTGCCAATCTCAAGGGCTGGTCAGATAAAGCGCATCGGGATTCGACGAAACAAGGCTCAGCTTCGGAAAGAAGGCAGATTGGTTATAAGGAATACCATCGGATGAAAGCGAAGAAGATGGATAATCAAATCAAATCCAAAATGAAGCGTCTGAACCAGGAGCTTGAAAAGAATGAAATAAAGCAGCCTAAAGAGGAATCAAAAGTACAGTTCGAATTCCAGGAAAGGCGAAAACGCGGGAAACGGATTATCGAAGCCGCTGCTCTTTCAAAGTACTTTGGCCATCGCTGTTTATTTGATCAAAGCTATTTTTATATGAATCATGGTGAAAAAATAGGACTGATTGGCCAAAATGGGAGCGGTAAAACAACCATGATGAAAATATTGCTTGGTCAAGAAAAAGCCTCATCAGGGGATGTTTGGCTCAGTGAATCCCTGAAGATTGGCTACCTAAGCCAGGACGTTACTGACCTTCCTGCTGTAAAAACGGCAATGGAATACACAGGACTTACAGACCGAGCAGCTGTCGGCAGAGCAAGAACGATTTTTGCCAATATCGGACTCCCTGAAGAAAAGCTTACTGTCCCAATCGGTCAATTAAGTCTTGGAGAGAGAACCAGAGTGAAGCTTGTCATGATGCTCCTTGAGGAACTCGATTTGCTGATCCTGGACGAACCAACTAATCATCTCGACCTCGCAAGCAGAGAGAGCCTCGAAAAAACTTTATTAGATTTTCAAGGCTCGCTTCTGGTTGTTTCGCATGATATTTATTTTCTTGAGAAGATCAGCGACAAACTATTGGTGATTGAAAACAGAAAAATAACCAGGAAAGAATTTGGCATGAAGGAATACAATGAGTCCACCGTAAAAAAGGTTAACGATAAGGAAAAAGAAGAACAACTGATGGTCCTGCAGAATGAAATCAATGCCATTATCGGCAGGCTCTCCTACATGACGAGGGATGAGCCTGGTTATGAAGAACTCGACCAGAAGCTGACAGAGCTCTTTAGGAAGAAAAGGGAATTGGCTTAACAACTTTTAAGACAAAAAAGCACCATTCGGTGCTTTTTTGTTTTGGATGCAGACTTCTTATGATTAAGCTTTATTTCATTTTCTCCTCCAGCAAAGCTTTCACCTTTAACCACTCATCATTGATGATACTGAAGACAACGGTATCTCTTACATAGCCATCGGCGATGATTCGATGTTTCCTGAGCACACCCTCTTTACTGGCACCTAGACGGGCAATCGCAGTTTGGGAGCGGACATTCCTTGAATCGGTACAAAACTGTACCCTGTTTACATCCAAATTTTCAAACGCATACTGAAGCATGAGGAATTTTGTTTCTGTATTCACTCTTGTTCTCCAGTAATTTGGATTGTACCAGGTCCAGCCTATTTCCAATGATTTATTTACTTTGGAAATATCCAGATATCTTGAGCTGCCAATGATTTTTTCCGTTTTTTTCTCTACGACTGTGAAAGGAATTTGTATCCCTTTGTCCTTTTCCCTCATCGCACCTTCAATTACTATTTTCATATCTTCCTTGCTTTGGATCTTTGATGATGTAAATTCCCAGATTGACTGATTCTTGGCCGCTTCCCATAAGTCATCCAGCTGGTCGGGTTTCATAAGAATCAATCTTACTGTTTCTCCCTCCAGTGTAAGCCTATCGTCCATATTCCCCACTCCCTAATAGTCTGTATTTCATAATCATATCATTGAAAAACATATTCAAGGAGTGCTTTTTTTAATTTCCCTCATACATCTTGTTATCATGATCCAAGTACTTCGCATAACTATTTTACAAACAAAAACTGCCCAGCATACTGGGCAGTCATTGTCTTACTTCACTTCATCAAAATACTCTTTATAATATCCGCCAACTTTACCGGAATTGTCGACAATGAAATAAAACTCTTCCGTTTCATTTTTCACGTCATATACTTTTCCTGTTGTCAGCTTTTGATTGACGATGTATTTTTTTGCATTCGTATGAACGCATTTGAGTTTCTTGATTGTTTCACGTTCATGCCAGTTTGTATGGATCATCCTATGCCACTTCCCTTAATTGAATTTCATACTATATAGTATAAGGATAAGATGATCGAAAAGGCAATACTCAGCTCGCATTCGCCTCGTCACCAGCGATCCGCAACCCGCGAATTTCCGATTTATCGAATGTCATGGTTTCACCTGTAATCACATTTTTCAACGTTATATAACAAACATCACAAATGATATCTTTTCGAATATATTGTAAGAAAGATAGCCGTTCATTCTTATAAATCAGCTCATAAAAATCTGTTTTGGTAAATCCCTTCATGTGAACCCCTCTTTCCAGGATGTTTTCATCTTGGTGTTTGGCTGTGCCTATCTATACCACCATCAAGACTTGTATTAAACATCCTGCGAAAAAGGTAAATTTTTCTTAAGATTGGTGCTTGTTTTTTGTACAGGCTTTTTTAAAATAGCTAGCTTTCCTACTTATGTGCTTCCGATTTTCCAATCGAGACACACAGGTATGAAAAAACAACTTATATGATAACAGACACTTTAAATTTCACTTAGTATGAACGAACCAGCATCTGCATTATAGACTGTTTAGTGGGGCAATGAGTGCTTTCCCTTCATTTTTTGCAGAGTTGATTTCAGTGGATACCGTATAAGAGTCCATCTGCCCTGCCTCATAAGGAACCAAAAGTTTTTTGAGTTCATCTGTGTTTTCAATCGAAGTGTCAAGCCACATCCCGATCTTGTTTTCCGGAAGGATGACGGGCATTCTGTCATGTACCTTTTCAGTGACTTCATTCGGGTTTGTCGTAATGATTGTGCAGGAAGTAATGCTCCTATCTCCTTTATTCCAGCTTTCCCACAGTCCCGCAAAAGCAAAGGGCTTCCTGTTCTTCAAGCTAAAACGATATGGCTGTTTTTGTTTTCCTTCTTTTTTCCATTCGTAAAATCCATCAGCCAGTATCAGACACCGTCTTTGTTTCAGCGCCTGCTTAAAGCTCGCTTTTTCATCGACTGTCTCAGCGCGTGCATTGATCATCCTGTAACCGATTTTTTCATCATCTGCCCAGAAAGGGATCAGCCCCCATCTCATTGTCCCTCCAATCCTGCCTTCCCCTTGATCAACTACGGTCAGAATGTCCTGACCGGGAGCAATGTTATATCGGGCATCTATGTCCTCTGGGAATTCGAATTGAAATTGTTCCTTCAGAGAGTTGATGTCTTCAAATAAAGAAAACCGTCCACACATTATGTCTCCTCCATTCTATATACTGTTCTTATCATTCCCTTTGCTTTTCAGAAAGTAACGTATTCCTACCTATAGAAAAAAATAAGCCCAGCTTCTATTGAGCCAGGCTACTTTAAACATTTTTTGGATCTATGTTCTTTTTGATTTTCGCTTTAAGCGCAATATTTGCCGCAACCAGGAAAGGAATGAGCGATGCTATGGTAAACCCAAGCGCATAGCCTGATATACTTTCATTCAATACATGATCATTAATATCCAATCCCAAAAAGCTTACCCTTATCCCATTTCCATCCACATGGTTAATGACCGACCAAAGTTCGAGCCCTTTAAATAAAAATAAAACACTAATGGTCGTCAGTAATAAAACCAATAGCCATTTCATGCGACCAGACCCCCATTTTCTCATGCCTGCAGTTACAGGTACGAGTGTATACACTATATTATAGGGAGTAATGGTATTAATTAATATATCACCATTGGAGTTGTAACAAAATGTTCAAAAAGATGTTGTAAATTTCGTAATTTCGTATTTATAATTTGCTAATTTTTATAATTAAAAGTGCATACGCCCCATTACGAGCATATTATAATATTTTCCATCGGCGAGCTGCTTATCATTCTTCAAGATACCCTCGACTTCGAAGCCAAGTTTTTCATAGAGCTTCCTTGCACCTTCATTTGTTTCCATTACATTCAATGTCATTTTTTTGATTCCATTTTCATCAGCCCATGATATCGATTCCTGCAAAAGGTTTTTTCCAATTCCAAAGCCCCAGAATTCCTTTAAGACTCCTACACCAAACTCAACCTTATGTTTGAATCTCTTCAAATCCGTCCCTTCACACCTCGAAAAACCGACAAGCCTTCCATCCGTTTCTGCCACTAAAAATAGATTTCTCTCACTCTCTGAATCAGCCTTAATTAATGATTGAAAACCCTTTGAATCAATAAAGGCTTCTCCTGGTTCACGGTCCAGGTTTTCGGTTTCCCCATCAATTTGCAGCCTTAAATCAGATAATGCCTCCCCATCTGCCTCAACAGCAGATCTGATAGTATAAGTCAGGTTTTTAACACTCTTTACTCTCTCAGTTATCAGCATCGGTTACCTCCAAAAATTTCCTGCTTTATGATTTTAAACTTTGGATGGAGAATTGTACATCTTTTTATTAAGTTTGTTTTCACCAAGGTTTGTTGCTTATCGAACTGTTCTTGAATATGCTCCAGCTAATATTTCTAGTGATTTTTCCTTAGGATTAGCAAAAATAATAACCAATTGAAAAAGGACGGAATCTTTTGATTCCATCCTTTCCTATTTATACTCTTTTGAACTGTTCCACGGCTTCCATAGCTTGTTCCCTTAGCTTGAATTTCTGGATTTTACCCGAGGCTGTCATAGGGTAGCTTTCAGTGAATTCAATATACCTTGGGATTTTGTGTTTTGAGATTTTGCCTTTGCAGTATTCTTTGATTTCATCTGCTGTGGCCTTCTCCCCTTCTTTCATGATGATCCATGCCATCACTTCCTCGCCATAAACACTATCCGGTATTCCGACTACCTGGACATCAAGCACCTTAGGATGGCTGTATAGAAATTCTTCGATTTCGCGCGGGTAGATGTTTTCCCCGCCCCTGATGATCATATCCTTTAATCGTCCGGTCACACGGCAATATCCGTTTTCATCCATTACTGCAAGATCTCCCGTGTGAAGCCATCCTGCTTCATCGATTGCCTCCCTGGTTGCATCAGGATTTTTATAATATCCATCCATGACATGATAGCCTCGTGTGCATAATTCACCCTGGACTCCGCGTGGAACCTCCTCCATCGTGCCAGGTTTGACAATTTTGACTTCAACCTCCGGAAGTGCTTTTCCGACTGTTTCTACCCTTAATTCGAGCGGATCATTCGTTCTTGTTTGGGTGATGACCGGTGAAGATTCTGTCTGTCCATAGGCAATCGTTATTTCAGAAGCTCCCATTTTCTCATTAACAGCTTTCATTACCTCAATCGGGCAATTCGAACCTGCCATGATGCCGGTCCTCAATGATGACAAGTCGTATTTTTCAAATTCGGGATCATTCAACTCGGCAATGAACATCGTAGGGACTCCGTGAAGCGCGGTACACTTTTCTTTTTCGACCGTTTCCAGGACGGCCTTTGGACTGAATTCCTGGACAGGAACCATTGTTGCCCCGACCGTCGCGCAGGCAAGTGTACCCATCACGCAGCCAAAACAATGAAAAAACGGAACCGGGATACACAGCCTGTCCTCGTCAGTCAGCTTCATAGCAGAAGCCACATTATATGCATTGTTCACAATATTGCTGTGGGTAAGCATCACACCCTTGGGGAAACCTGTTGTTCCCGAAGTGTATTGCATGTTGATCACTTCACTCTGCTTTAACCCAGCCATCTGCTGGTCCAGTTCGTCCTCAGAAACACCATCGGCCATGTCCAGAATATCCTGCCAGCTGAATGTCCCAGGGAAACGCTTTTCACCCATGACAATGACATTTTTTAAAAATGGCAGCTTTGTGCTTTCAAGCTTTCCCGGTTCACTTGTTTTCAGTTCAGGAACAATTTCATAAACCATATCAATGTAAGAAGCATCCTTAAACTGCTCCATTAGAATGATGGTTGTCGAATCAGACTGCTTTAGTAAATATTCCAATTCAGCCGTCCGGTAGTTCGTATTGACGGTAACCAGGACCGCTCCCATTTTCCCTGAAGCAAACTGTGATACCACCCATTCTGGTGTATTGGAAGACCAGGCAGCGATATGCTCCCCTTTTTTCACTCCCAGCTTCATCAGTCCTCTTGCGGCTTTCCTGCATAGCTCATTAAATTCCTTGTAATTCATCCGGAGATTCCTGTCTGCATAAACAACAGCTTCATGTTCCGGATACTTTTTGGCTTGTACCTCCAGTAACTCCCCTACAGTATAAGGCAGCAAATTCCCCATCCTTTAACCTCCTTAAGCAAAATTGTAAGCGTTTGCTACTTACTATATCATCTAGGTTTGAATATTCAATTTTTTTAAAAAATATTCCTTCCTTTTTTCCTAAAAAAAATAAAAAAACAGGGAGATTTCCCTGCTTTATCATTTGTCATGCCACATATATGATTTGCCTGTCTCTGCAGACACAATAGAAATGCCTACAGAGGCACCGTGTCCGGATGCAATGACCGACTGACTTGGCAAGCCCGCGAGCAAGCTCGTGATAAAGAGATTTGGAAGATGGGTTTTCCCATCCGTATCGATGCCAAGTACCTTTTTTATTTTTCCGCTGGGCACTTTCTCATTTACAGCCATTTCAAAGCCAAGGCTCTCAAGTATGGATGTTTGAAGATTGGTAGCGATCACAAGATACTTCGTTTCCAGCTTTCTGCCGTCGGCCATTGATACTTCATAGACACTTTCTTTCTTTTCAACAACTTGTACTGTCCCGTCAAACCATTCAGACCCCGCCGCAACTGCCTGGTCCTTGATGTTTTCTAGCAGCTCTGGTCCGCTGACCTCTTTGATTCCCGGATAATTGAACACTTTTGAAACCTGCTTAATTTGGGATTTTCCAGAATCAATGACCGCAGTTTTCAAGCCTCCCTGGGCAGTGTAAATGGCTGCAGAACCACCTGAAATCCCTCCGCCTACCACTAAAACATCAAACATAATTATTCCTCCCGAAATCAATTACAACATTATGTATCCTCCCTTAACTGATCGGGAGGCTTAAAATAGTTTTGAAATCAAATAAATGACTCCTGCCAGGAGCCATACGTACGTGGCTGGTCATATAGGAGGAAAACCGGAAAACTTTCCCCGTCCTTCATCACCTGTACGCTTTGGTCCAATTCCTCAGGAACCGCCTGCACAATGATTCGTTTTATTCTTTTCTTCTTCCAACAATTCTCACCTCACAAGCGTTATGGCATAAACCAATAAAAAGAGGAAAGCAGTGCTCTCCTCTTTAATTTTTAATGCGTGTGGTGGACAGCGCAGCGGTTTGGACCGATCTCCAGTTCCATTGCTTCTTCTGCTGTCACTTCTTTCACACCGCGGTTGATTGCAACGATGTCTTCAAAGTTTGGCGGTGTCTCGCTTGATGCAGATTGTGCGACATGATCCACAAACTCTTCAATCGTCTTGCCTGCCATGATTTCATTTTGTTTGCGGATTAAACCTAGCTGGCTTCCAATGAAACCTTCCGCATTAACTTCGTCATCAAAGGCAGCGTAGTGTCCTGGCAATACAATCACGTCATCCGCAATTTGCGAAACTTTGCTATACACAGTATCATACAGGTCTTTTGCCCACTCTGCAGCTTTTCCGCCAAGGTCTGGACGGCCAAGACCATTTACGAAGATGGTATCTCCTGAGAATAGAAGTTTATTATTCACGAAGAACGAAACACTACCAGGGGTATGCCCAGGCGTCTTGACAGCCAACACTTCGAGAGTGATGTTCTCGAATTCAATTTTATCATGCTGTTCCAGCGCTTCAAAGTCAAATACTGCGCCTTCACTCTTCATTAGATAATATTTTGCTCCAGTTACGTCAGCGAGTTCCTTGCCGCCGGATAGATGGTCAGCATGGAGATGCGAATCAACGATGTGAGTGATTTTCACATTTTCTTCTTCAGCAACGTCAGTGTAACGGTTTGTGAACCTTGATGGATCAACAACCAGTGCTTCGTTTTCAGAAAGGACCATGTATGATAGACAGCCTTTGCCCACACGGATGAACTGCAGAACTTTGATTTTGTCATCCTTATACACTTCAACTGGATATAGATATTCGCTCCATGACTTCATGCCGCCTGAAAGGTATGATACATCAAAACCTGCATCAGACAGCATTTCAGCAACCATGACTGAAGAACCTTCCTTGGCGCAAATAACAACGATATCCTTATCTTTAGGAAGCTTGTCAACAACCTCTTCCACGCCGTCAATCAATTCAAAGTAAGGGATATTGAGGTAATCAATATTCTCACCCTCAACCTTCCAGTCTTCAAAATCTTTAACATTTCTTACATCAAAAATGAAGAAATCCTTCTTGCTAACTACCCATTCATTTAGTTTTTCAGCAGTGATCGCTTGCATACCCATTTAAAAATTCCTCCCTGTGTAAAAAGATATGTCATGATATTAGATCCCCATCCAATACCCTTATGGGTATATATTAAATCGTTGAAAATAAAATTGCAAGCTTTTTTTGTTTACTAATGTGCGTATGGTGTTTTCGGAGACAAGCAATTGAAAAAATTACTAAAAAAAAATCTTCATAATGGGTTTTCAAATTCTTAATAAACCTTTACAATGAATGAAACTATACAATATAGTTTGAAAATTCAATCCATTCTTACCGAGGAGGAATGCAAATGAAAATTATGAGCAATGAACAATTGGTGGTCTCGTATCGTGATGCATTAAAGTCGGACAGTGATAAAGAATGGGCAAAGATTTTAAAAACGGAAATTTCCAAAAGAGGACTAAAGCCATTTAAGAACCGGTAAACAGATTTGGGAAACAGGCAAGACAGAGTCATTGAAGAAAGATGAATAAGTATCATTGTGATATTGCCGCTTTGCTTTATGGTGGAAAATTAAACGATTGAAAAGCTTAATGACCATTGCCGTTTGTGATCTGGAAATGAAAAACTGTAATTATGGAAAGAACTTAGTGACATTCGCGCTAGTGATTTTTAATTGAAGACTGTAATAACGGAAAGAACCCTAGTGACATTGCCGCAAGTGATTTGGAATTGAAAACATAAGAACTAAAAGAACCTTAGTGACACCGCCGCTTTGCTGCCTTATTGGCAGTGGAGCGGTTTTTTATTGCGGGAAGAATGTTAACAAAAAATTCACAAATCTCTGCCAGTAATTAGCTTAAAATTGACTTATAGAAAGGAAGTGGACCATGCTACTTAAAGCACGCACCGAGCCATTTGAATTAATCGGTTTACGGTATTTAGACAAACGAATGGTTTTGCAATCACAAGAAAAGTACAGGCTGTGGACTTTGGAAAAAGGTTATATAGGAGAAATAATCTTCGACAAAATGACTGAAAACCTGACGGAAGAGAGATATATCATTGATGATTTGCTTCTCCAGGTGAATAATTCATATTTCCAGCTGGATAAAGTGATCATCGGTAAAGATGGCGTTTATCTAATCGACATCAAGTATCACGAAGGAGATTATTATTACGATGGGGACAAATTGTATACCCTTAATAGTAAACGTGAGCAAAAGAATCCTGTCATCCAATTGAAAAGAAGCGAAACCCTTTTCCGTCAGCTGCTCCAAAACCTTAAAATGAACCACCTAGTCCGTGCCACCGTCGTCTTCGTCAACCCGGAATTCACCCTTTACAAGGCCCCGATGGACCAACCCATCATTCTACCGACACAAGTACACCGATTTCTTAAAGAGCTAAACAGCATTCCTTCCAAATTGGACGAGAGCCACCAGAAACTCGCTCAAACCTTACTTTCATTGCATCAAATTAAAAATCCATTCTCCACTCTGCCCAATTACAAATATGAACAGCTGGAAAAAAGAATGCATTGCCGGCAATGTGGGTCATTAAATACAGAGGTAGATCATTACGACCTCGTTTGCGGAAAGTGCGGAACACATGAAAGAATCGAAAAGGCGATCCTGCGGCATATAGAGGAAATCAAGGTGCTTTTTCCTGAAATGAAAATCACCACACAAAATGTTTATGATTGGTGTAATGGGAAGGTTAGTAAGAGGACGTTCTTGAGGGTTTTGAAAAAGAATTATAAAGCAGTTGGCAAGACAAAAGATGTTTATTTCGAATGATGACTGAGTTGGTGACTATCTCCTTGAACACCTGTCAAAATAACTTCGGGTTTTTGACAGCTTTGGGGCTTCAGCCTCCAAACCTGTCAAAAAAACATCAATTTCTTGACAGCTTTCAGCCTTCCTCCTCCAAACCTGTCAAAATAACATCAGTTTCTTGACAACTTTGGGGCTTCCTTCTCCAAACCTGTCAAAATAACATCAGTTTCTTGACAGCTTTCAGGCTTCCTCCTCCAAACCTGTCAAAATAACATCAGTTTCTTGACAGCTTTCAGGCTTCCTTCTCCAAACCTGTCAAAATAACATCAGTTTCTTGACAACTTTGGGGCTTCCTTCTCCAAACCTGTCAAAAT
>JAGGQZ010000021.1 GCA_018613055.1 Chryseobacterium sp. ISL-80
TTTCGGGCACATGTTGGTCTTGCTTTTGACCGAAAATCCATCTTTTTGCGATTTTCGGTCACATATTGACCTTGCTTGTGACCGTGATTCCAGCTTTTCTCGATTTTCGGGAACATGTCGGCCTTAATAACTCTAATTCTTAATTTAATAGAAAAAAAGTCCTGCAACTCAATGAGCTGCAGGACTTTTTTCAACCAATCGGTGTGCATATTTCAATATAATGTCCATCGGGGTCTGCTGCATAGGCAACGACCTGGCCCCATGGTTTTTCGGTTGGTTCAAGCAGGATCGGGACTCCGGCGGCGCGAAGTTTTTCAACGGCGCCCTGGACATCTTCTGTTGTGAATCCTAGCTCGAAGGTTTGTTCTTTCCTGATTCCATCCGGGATTGGAAGCTTGGTAATTTCACGGCCGCTTTCCCTGGTGTTCATTGAGAGCACGGTACTGCCTGTTTCGTACTCGATATAGGTCCCAAATTCGTTTCGCAATTTTAGGCCCAGCAGCTCACCGTAGAAATGCTTTGTTTTCTCCAAATCGGAAACATATAAAATCACATAGCCCATTTTCAGTTCCATGATCATCACCTCTTTAGTTTTACATTCGAGGTTGATTGGCCGGATTCCTTCATTAAAGTTTTTCCAGCTCGATAATTCAGAATCGCTTCCTTTGTGCAGGCATAAATCCCCTCATTGATAAGCTTGCCTAGCTGCGAAGCGGTCCCAGCATAGGAAATCTCTTCCCCCTGCTGGGTAGCGGCGATACAGATACTGTCCGTTGAAATGCCGAAGTTCTGTCCGGCATTCAACAGGGTGCTTCCTTCCAGCTCCTGCAGGGCGCTCATTTTCGCCTCAGCCGCGGTCATTGCGCTCTGGATGAATGCTTCTTCCGAAATTCGGCCATTAATGAACAGCCATGTATTGATATTCCTTGGGCTCTCGCGATGCGTGTTGCCTGCCGAGACCATAATGAAGAGGGACAATTCGCCATCCTCAAAAAACCGGCGTGATACCGTTTCAGCTGGGACAGCTGTCATCATCGCAACCGTCTCGCTCGGCAGAAAACCATTTCCCTGCAGGTACTCAGCCATTTCTGCCTTATGGTCGCTGCAGTCATATTCCATCGGGACCACCCGGTGTACAAAGGAATTATGCCAGCCAATCCCGGCACCCGTTATTCCTGATGACATTGTCCTCAATTTCACCGGTGACTGCAAGGTAATCCGGTCGAGACCGAAATCGAGAAATCTGGCGTCTATTTTAAAATCGGCAGCTTGATTGCCGTCCCACTCGGGAACGAGCAACAGCTGCGGCCTGGCAATTTCCGGATGGGGGTGGTTCTTGATCTGAGTCTTATAGACAGCCTTGATCCGCTCTTCTTTTAAAACCTCAGCAGGAGTATCGACAATCAGCACTTCGCCGTTATCCATGAGCAACAACCTATCACAATATAGCGATGCAAGGTTCAAATCATGGAATATCGAAACGACCGTTAACTGCTCTTCTGAAGCCCAATTTTTCAGCAAATCCAAGAGCTCTTTTTGGAAGCTGAGATCAAGATGGTTCGTCGGCTCATCAAGCAACAGGATTCTCGGCTGTTGAGCCAGTGCCTGCGCAAGATAGACCCGCTGCTTTTCGCCGCCTGATAGTTCAATAATTGATTTTTCCTGGAGATGGGTGATCCCAGTCTGGTCCATCACCTTGAGAACAATCTGCTCATCTTCATCACTCCAGCTGTTGAACCAGCCTTTCTGGTGCGCATAGCGCCCGAGCGAAACGGTTTCTTTCACACTATATGGGAAGGCCTGGTCAGAATGCTGCGGCAGGACCGCCATCATCCTCGCAAGCTGCTTCGGTGAATACTGAGTCAACGGCTTGCTGTCCAGCTCGATGGCGCCTTCTCTGAATTGTAAAGCGCCGCTGATCATTTTTAACAGCGTGGTTTTCCCGCTTCCGTTTGGTCCAAGAATTCCGAACAACTCACCCTTGCCAACCTCGAAGGAGATTCCCTTCAACACCTCGCCGCCTGCATATCCGCCTGTCAAATTCTTCACTGTGATCATCGGCCAGCACTTCTTTCCCTGCGATTTTTCATTAAAATAAACGCAAAAACCGGCGCTCCGATTAATGCCGTGATCACCCCAATCGGCAATTCCGAGGGCGCGATGATGGTCCTTGATATTAGATCAGCGAGAATCAGGAATCCGCCGCCAATCAGCACCGATAACGGCAGCAAATGCCGATGGTCAGGACCCCAGACAGTCCTTGTCAGGTGGGGAATGACCAGGCCGACAAAGCCGATCGTTCCTGATACTGCGACAGCCGATCCGGTCAAAAGCGAACCGGACAGCAATATCAAAAGCTTGCGGCGCTCGACATTGACACCTAGATGCTGTGCCCGCTCCTCGCCAAAGGACATCGCATTCAACTCCCTTGTGTTTGCCAATAAAATCACCAGGCCAATCACGAAGAAAGGAAAAATGATTTTTATATACTCCCAGCCGCGCATTGACACACTCCCGAGCAGCCAGCCGATGATTTGCCGCAGCTCTTCACCGGATAAGGCGATCATCAGCGATATGAACGAGCCGAGAAATGAGCTTAAAATGATTCCCGTCAATATAATGGTTTCTACCCTGAGCAGCCTGTCGACTTTCCGGGCAAAAAACAGCACAAACAGCACCGTAGCGAATGCGAACAAAATGCTGAGCACCGGCAAGGTGAAGGCACCGATCAGCGGCAGCGAAAGGCCCAAAAACAACGTGACGACCGCACCAATAGAGGCACCAGAAGAGATTCCGAGTGTATACGGGTCTGCCAGCGGATTGCGCAGCAGGCCCTGGAACGCAGCGCCGGCAATCGCCAGTGATGCGCCGACAAGTCCTGCCAGCAGAATGCGCGGCAGCCTGATTTCCATGACAATACTTGCGTGCATCGGATCGATTCCTTGTCCCTGTATGCGGAAAATTTCAGCACCAATGATTTTGATGATAGCGGGTACAGGAATGGAAACTGTTCCGATGGAAATCCCAAGCAGCATGGAAATAATAAGGAATGTTGCTGCAAATAGATATGCTAATCCTTTATTATTTAAAAACGTCCGGGTAAATGGCTTTTGCAAGTTCCTCCGCTCCTTCAGCGAGCCTTGGACCTGACCTGGTAACAAGATCGGAGTGGACATCGAATACCTGCTGGTCCTTGACTGCTTTTACATTGTTCCAGCCCTGCCGCGCGAGCACCTGCTCAGCCGCTTTTTCAGTATAGTATCCATAGGTTGTCACAATGACATCCGGATTACGCTCAACCATAGCTTCCGGGTCGACTTTCGGCCAGCCTTCCATATCGCCGGCGGCATTCTTCGCGCCGATCAACTCAAGCATTTCGTTTATAAATGTATGATTACCGGCTGTGTAGATTTCAGGTTCAGGTGAGACCTCAACAAATACAGTCTTTTGCTCTTCCGGTTTGATAGCCTCCGCTTTCTTCTTTAGTTCTGCGAAGCTGTTTTTCATCGTATCAACAAGCTCAGCTGCTTTTTCAGGCTCACCAATCGCTTTTCCAATCATCTCGATTGATTGATACACTTCTTCAAAGGACTGCGCATCATTTACTACGACAACTGCAATTCCTGCGTCCTTTAGTTGCTGCAGCCCTTCTTTTGCCGTATCCGCGGTAGACCCCGGGGCAAGGACAAGGTCTGGCTTTAAGGAAATCATTTTCTCGATATTGAATTCCATGCCGCCGACTTTTTCCTTCGACATTGCTTCCTCTGGATAATTGTCGAAATCTGTGACACCGACAATTGCGTCCCCGCTGTCAAGCGCATAAACGATTTCCGTGTTGCTCGGAATCAGGGAAATGATCTTTTCTGGCTTTTCTTCAATGACAACATCTTCATCAAGCGCATCTTTTACCGTGACAGGAAATCCTGTCTTTTGTTCTTGCGCGGTTTTTTCGCCTTCCTTTTTTTCCGGCTGTGCTTCAGTACCGCAGCCAGCCAGGATCATGGCAGCTGCCATCCATAACAACAATAACTTCTTCATTTGCTTCTCCTCCGTTTTTTCGATAAAAATAAAAAACATCTCCACCTGAAGGGGAGATGTCCGAGTAAGCAAATGTTTTTTATCATAAAAGACATAAAGCCTGTCGGCACCTCCCTATCCTCGTAGGTTTGCTTGGTGCAATGGACAGGCAGGTCTCCTGGCTCATGGTCAATGCTCGCTGCGCCTTCCCATACATTTGTACAGTGGCATGTTGCAGCTTGCTCCCATTTACAGTGGCGGGACCGCGTTGGATTTTCACCAACTTCCCTATTAAGTCTTGTTATAAAAGACACCCGTTCATTTCGATATGTAATTTTCCGCTACAACCCATTATACACGATTTGCCAAAAGTTGCTGCAAAAATTTTGTTTTTTCGACTTATTGTGCAAGCAAGCTCCATTCCTTCAACTTCTTATCGAAAACAAGTCTGCCGTCAGGATTGCTGTGGCTTGCCTCTTTGTATTCATCATGCATGTCATCCATGTTGGCAAAATCTCCGATGATCCAGATCGGTATTTCAATCCTGTTGCGGTTCTGCTGCATATTTTTAAGCGAAAACACAGCACCTTCCTTCAAGGCTGGTATCAGTGAATTCAGGATTTCGTTGCTTACAGATGGATAGGACTTCTTTTTCCGGATCCCAAGCAGCGTTTTTTCCGGTTTCATTTCTCCGAGCTTGCCTGAAAGGACATTGCCAAGCATGCGGAAAAAATCATTGAAATTGCGGTAATAGGTCTTGTTGAACCAGCCGTCCTCATTGGACAGGTATACAAAACGATTATTAAGCTGATTGTAAAAGGGCAGCTTCAAATGATGCTTGATATGCCCGAGATAAAGAAGTTCGGCAATTTCCTGGGCCGTCAGCACATTCAGCGCTTCCACTTCCTCAAAATCGATCCAGCAAAAATCCCCATAAGCATGTACATTGGCTCCTACCAGCTTTTCAGCACCGTCATCCGGTACAAACTCAAATAAAGTATGCCTGTTGAACTCACCATCCTCATAGCGATGCTTCAACAGCAAAAGATGATTAAGCGGATCAGGCAGCGACCTGGCGAATTCATGGAATTCAATTCCATGCGAAAGCACATAATGATCCCTTTCGTTCATGTGGAGATATAATAAATCCCTGCTATAAGGATGGTTCTTTTTCAACAGCAAAACCTCCCGGAAAATTCTAAGCTGCAGAATGCCAGCGACTCCGTACAAATAACGCTTCTTCCATTCTAACAAAAACGGTGGAAAATATCTTATTTTGAATCCTCAAAAACATAATTATTATCCACCTTTCCGGTGAAAAGAATCCCTTTGTTAAAAGAAACTAAACCCTCCTGTCATTCGTCTATACTTGTAGGAATATATTACCTGATGAGGGATTGTGAGGATAATCCTTGTCTGCTAGCATAAAATTACAATACCTTCACAAACAGGCTAATTATTATGTGTAAAAATGATTTGGACAGGGTGTAGCAAATGGATAAATCGACCAAAAAATTCGACCGCTTTGATTGGACGTTAACACTTTTTTTATTGCTGTTTTTCCTGACCAGCTGCCTCGCCATTTATAGCGCCCAGAAGACCGGGCAATATGTTGGCCAGAACTTTTTATATAAGCAAATATTCTGGTATGTCGTCGGTTCAGGTATCATCGCAGCAGTCATGATGTTCGACAGTGAACAATACCGCAAGCTCGCATGGTATTTATACGGCTTCGGAATTTTCCTGCTCGTCTTCCTGTTTTTCGCTCCTGCCAGCATTGCCGAAGAAAGAAACGGAGCCAAAAGCTGGTTTTTCATCGAGCCATTCGGTTCGATCCAGCCTTCGGAATTCATGAAAGTCTTTTTGATTCTAGCCTTGAGCAGCGCCATCTATGCCCACCATAAAAAGAATCCAAGAAAGACACTTCAATCAGACTTCCTGCTGTTCATCAAGCTTGGCTTGATCACCGCCTTGCCGCTAGGGATGATCATGATGCAGCCTGACCTCGGAACTTCCCTGGTCGTGATTGCGATTTTCACAGGAATCATCCTAGTTTCAGGCATCACCTGGAAAATCATCCTGCCTCTCTATGGCGGTGGAGCTGCACTTGGAGCCGGCATTCTGTATCTCGTCATCTGGAAACCTGAGATACTGAAAAAATATATGGGGGTAAAAACGTACCAATTTGGGCGTATTTATGCATGGCTTGATCCGGAAAGCTACCCGGAATATGGCTACCATCTGTTAAAGTCACTCAGTGCGATCGGGTCTGGCATGCTGACTGGAAAAGGTCTCAATGGCAGTGAAGTCTATATTCCTGAAAGCCATACAGACTTTATTTTCAGCGTCATTGGCGAGGAATTCGGTTTTGTTGGCGGCAGTTTTGTCATCAGTCTTTATTTCCTGCTTATCTACCATCTGACCAAAACGGCACTCGATACGAATGATCCTTTCAATACCTATATTAGTGCAGGTGTCATTAGCATGATTACCTTCCACGTCTTCCAGAATGTCGGAATGACCATCCAACTGTTGCCGATTACGGGGATCCCTCTTCCTTTCATCAGTTATGGCGGAAGCTCGCTGATGGGCAATATGCTGGCGATGGGACTGATTTATGGAATCCGGTTCCATCATAAAACCTATATGTTTGCCTCAAGAGACAGGAGTTTTGATCTATGAAGCTAGTAAGCCATTATCGCGATAATATTGATTTGAGGAAGAGTTTCATCCAGCTTGCTGCCGACACTTTCGGCCTTGATTTTACCAACTGGCATGAAAAAGGCTACTGGGGAGAGCGATACATTCCGTTTTCCTACGCAGATGGCAGCCGGGTGGTTGCGAATGTATCGGTCAATGAGCTTGATTTGATCATCGATGGAACAAGCCGCAAAGGCCTGCAAATCGGTACTGTGATGACGCATCCTGAGTATCGCCATAAAGGGCTGTCGGCATGTCTGATGAACCATGTGCTGGCCGAATACGAGGGAATGTATGATTACATGTATCTGTTCGCCAATGACAGCGTGCTTGATTTTTATCCGAAGTTCGGGTTTGAGCGGGTTGAGGAGCACCAGTTTTCAACGAGGGTTCCTTCTAATACAGGCCGAGCAGGATTAAGGAAACTGGAGATTCCGGCAGACCTTAAGCAGATTGAAAAAATGGTTTATGGGAGAGCGCCAGTCTCCCGGGCCTTTGCGACTGGCAACTCCGGCGGCATCACCATGTACCATATCCTGAATGTTTTTCCCGACCATCTATATTATTCTGAGGACGAGGACGCGATTGTGATCTTCACGGAAGAGAACGGTCGGGTCCAATTGTATGATGTAATCGGCTCCTCACGGGTGAATATCACCAATATCCTTCCTGCAGGGGAAGTTGTCTTCCATTACACACCTGACTACAAGGATTTGGACTTTCGTTCACTTCCTTTTAAACGGGAAGGAGCATTATTTGTAAAAAACGGCATCGGACGAGAGTTCCCGCGCTTTGTTAAGCACCCTCTCACATCTGAGGCATAAAGAACAAAAAGCGCAAGCGCCTTGTTCAGCCCCGACAAGCGCTGGAGGGCCTGACAGTGAAGTCGTTCTTTGACTTCATTGGCAGGACCGAAGCGTCTCGAGGAGTTAGGAGCCGCAGCTAGACAAGCGGCTCGAGGGGCTAGGCGCTGGAGCTGGATTAAGACTCCCATATATAGTTACCCACACAAAAATACTTTTATTATTTCCTAAACAACAAAAAAAGGCTGAGCAGCTCAGCCTTTTTTCATTGCTTTTATCCTGATTTTACCGATAGCCCTTACGAAGAAATACACAATGAAGATACCCATGAGGACAAGCCCGGTTTTGTTCAGATCAACCAGCTTCAGAACCGCTCCTGCCAGCGTGACAAGATAAAGGATTCCGAGCATGGAGTTCATTTCCTTATTTTCAAAATAAGCAGTCATCCTGGCACCGAACTGGGAGCCGACTAACGCACCGGCAATCAGCATCAAACCGATGAAGTAATCGATTTGCGTGTTGATCGCATAGGAAATGAAACCAACTGAGACGATGAGCAGCACGGCAAACAAACTTGTTCCAACTGCTTTTTTCGGATTGAATCCCAGCGAGGTGATGATGAGCGGAACGATGATGAACCCGCCTCCTACTCCAAGCGATGCCGAAACAAAGCCTCCGACGAACCCAACTGCCAAAAGCTTTGGTACCGAAAAATGAGCAGGTGCAGGAATCTCTTCGTCTTTCTTTTTACCCTGACGAATCATTTTTATCGCAAAATAAGCGAGCAGTACAATGTAAAGGAACGGAATGACAATCTCATCCCAGCCCCGCGCTTCGAGAGCATATACAAGCGGCCGGGCCAGTTGTGTCGCAACAATCCCGCTTAGCCCCATGATCAATCCCTCTTTCCAGAGGATATTTTTCATGAGGATATGAGCGGCAATCCCTGACATTGATGTGCCCACCGTGAAAAACAAGCTTGTCGTGATCGCTTCAAGCGGAGAAAACCCAATCAATAGTAAGATCGGTGTCAGGATAAATCCTCCCCCAACTCCGAAAAACCCCGACATTACACTGATCAACCCGCCCAGCAGCAGGAAAAATATGTATTCCATAGATAACATCCCTTTTATAGACTATTTCTTTTTTTAGGATACCATTAATAGTTGGCTCTTGCAGAATTATAAATGGTATACTTCTAATTAGGCTCAACTGGCACTTACTATAACAATTCAAAGGAGATACTGTTTCATGTCTGAATGGATCCACGCGATTGAAGAATGGCTGCTTGAATTTGGTTCATGGGGATTATTCTTCGTCTCTTTCCTGGAATCTTCCTTTTTCCCGATTCCTCCCGATGTTTTGCTGATTCCGATGGGGATTGCGAACCCTGACAAGGCCCTCTGGTATGCCTTCATCACCACAACAGGTTCTGTACTTGGCGCCCTGCTTGGCTGGTACATCGGTAAAAAGGTCGGCCGTCCAATCCTTCGTTATTTTATTAAAGAAGAGAAAATCGTCCTGGTCGAACGCTATTTTGAAAAATACGGTGCAATGGCCATCCTGATTGCCGGCTTTACACCTATCCCATATAAAGTTTTTACGATTTTTTCCGGAATCTCCAAAATCAAGATTCCTACACTCATCATCTGGTCCATCATCGGCCGTGGCCTGCGCTTCTTCCTTGAAGCAGCCATCATCGTCACACTCGGCGACAAAGCTATGCCATTCATCGAAGAAAACTTCACAATGCTGACACTTGTCCTCGGAGCTGTCGTGATCATTGGATACTTGGTTTATATGTATTTAAAAAGATTGAAAAAAGCATAAAGATGCATAAAAAATGCTTGGAGCCTAAATGGGCTTCAAGCGTTTTTTTTGGTAGTGGTTGGATTAAAAGGTTAGTACACTAGGTTTAAGTCCAATAATTAACATTTGTTTTATCTATATTAAAAGGCCAAACCGCAAATGATTTGGCCTTTTGTTTATTCGTCTATCGCCTTCTGTTTCGCTTCCGCAAGAACGATGGAGTCTCAAGCGAGTCATCTGGCTGCTTGGTACCCCGTTCGTAATTCGCAGGCTCCTCATAGGCAGGCGGATTGCTGTAGTTGCCCGATTGGCTGTAGTTTCCGGACCGGCCGTAACTGCCAGACTGGCTGTGGTGTTGGGCCTGGCCATAATTTCCCGATTCTGCATAGGCTACACTCTCTCGCTGTCTCGATTGAGAATTGTATTGCTCACTGGAATTGGCAATCATGTCTCCAGGACGTCGCGATGTGTTCGATGGCCGAGCTTCATCCACATCATGATCGAAGCCTGTCGCTATCACGGTCACCATGATTTCATTTGTCAGGTTTTCATTGATAACTGATCCAAAAATCATGTTAAGCTGGTCATCTGTTGCAGCCGCCACAATATCGGCCGCTTCCTGGACTTCGTACAAACTGAGGTTCATGCCGCCTGTGATGTTCATCAGCACTCCTTTGGCGCCATTGATGCTTGTTTCAAGCAATGGCGAGGAGATGGCCTTTTTGGCAGCTTCGGCAGCACGGTTTTCTCCCGAAGATACGCCGATGCCCATAAGTGCCGTTCCTCTGTTTGACATGATTGTTTTCACATCAGCAAAGTCAAGGTTGATCAAGCCTGGTACGGCAATTAGGTCGGAAATGCCCTGGACACCCTGTCTGAGAACATTGTCCGCCTCACGGAAAGCTTCAATCATCGGCGTTTTCTTGTCGACGATTTGCAGCAATCGCTCGTTTGGAATGATGATTAGGGTATTAACGGCTTTCTTCATCTCTTCAATTCCGGCTGCCGCATTTTGTGCCCGCTTGCGGCCTTCAAAAGTGAACGGACGAGTCACCACTCCAATTGTAAGTGCGCCAAGTTCGCGCGCAATATGAGCAATCTCCGGCGCAGCTCCGGTCCCGGTTCCGCCTCCCATTCCGGCAGTTACGAACACCATATCCGCACCTTCCAGAGCATCCCTGATCTGCTTCCTGCTTTCCTCGACAGCCTTTCTGCCGATTTCAGGATTGGCACCAGCGCCCAAGCCTCTGGTCAGCGAACCGCCGATTTGCATCGTGACCTCCGCTTTTGACATATTGAGAGCCTGCGCATCTGTATTCACAGAAATGAACTCTACTCCCTGCACACCGTCCTCAATCATCCTGTTCACGGCATTATTTCCGCCACCACCGACCCCGATTACTTTTATAGTGGCAAATTGATCGATATTAGTATCAAATTCTAGCATATATAGTCCCCCAAATTAGCTTCTGATTTTTTCCCCTATTTTTCTCTGTACCTATAAAGTTCGCCACCGCCTTGGAAATTCTGTCTTTTTCTGCGATTTGTTAAACAACTGTAATTCTACAGTAATAAAGTGTCATTCTTGGTGGGAGTTATGCAGCCCGATTCTACAGTTGAAGTCTCTCTATTTCTTATAAATAGTCACTTTAATACTACCTCTTTGGATTTCGACAGTTTTAGTATCTTGAATCTAAACCAATTAGTCATTTTTTCCTTCAGTTTTTCGTTCATTGCCCCTTTTAAAATTCCCTGTTATCTTCGCCATTACTAACTGTTCTTCCGTTGTATTTTCAGCAGCTTTGATTCTCTTCAGAAATTTCTCTGCTTCTGTTCCTTTTAAGACTTTAACCTGTCTACCATAATAATTTAAAAAGACTGTATTCTCCTTTGTCACTCGAAAATTAAAAGGTTCGTCATCTAAACGCTTTCTTTTATCAATATTATTCATCTATATTTTTTCATCCTTATTCAATTTTAGTATTTTAAGATTTTAAAACTTAATTGAAGAATGCCTTTTTCTTACTGAAACGACTCGGCTGTTTCTATCATTTTTTCCTTGGTCCCATTTTCTTCGGAATAGGATGTCAAAATGTAATGATAATCACCATCCGTCCAATGAATTGAGGGCCCAGGTCCTTTTATATAGAAACCGTTGTTTCCATTAACGTTAACATCCTCTCCCTCAGCGTTGACGTATTCAACCGGGGGCGGTTGAATAGTCAATGAAAACTGCATTCCTCCTTCTTTTCCATTGAATATTACCTCGATTATATTTGTTTCGTGAGGAGGAGTAACTCGTTCGTACCCTGTAATGATCATAGGAAATTTAGTCGGAAGCTTTGGCGTGATTCCTTCCTCTTTTAATTCCTCTTTTAATGTCGTGTGGTCAAACCTTTCCTTTTGTTGACTGCATCCCAATACAACCAAGGGAATTAATAAAAATAACATAGACAATACCCTTTTCATGAGCGCGCCTCCCTTAAATTACCTGCGTTTTATAAAAAAAACGTTCAGTTTCCTTCAAAAACGTTAAGGGTATTCAATCAACCAACAATCCCGATATTCCCCTTCGTGAAGTTCACGTTTTGGGAGTAGTTTTACTTTTTTAAAACCACATTTCTCATAACACCTTAAAGCCCTTTCATTTCTAACTTGAGGGTCCATAACTACTCGGTCTGCTTTCTTATGATTAATTAGAAATTCAACCATAGATGTAACAAGTAATGTGCCGATCCCTTTATTCCAATACTCTACTTCACCTATGAATTGATCGATCCCATAAATATTTTCATTAAAGTACCCGTATACATTTTTCGTGTCACTATCTAATTTATAATATTGGATATATCCAATTTCATTACCATTAAATTCTACGATACATTTAACTGTTTCATCTTCAGAATTATAAAAAACATCATTAACTTTTACTATATCGAATGGATTATCTCTTCCTTCATAAAATTCAAGAACAGACGGATCGGAAAGCCACTTGGATAATATATAAATATCCTTAACTTCTAATTTACGTACTTTTAAATGACCATTTTGGAAAAGCATATAATAACCCCCCAATTAAAACTATTCCAACGGGCTTTCAATTTTATGATCTAATGCCTCTGCCTGGCTAATAAAGGAATCTATATTGGCACTTATAGTCAAATTCAATCCTAAACCAACTTCACGAAGTGTTTTTCGCAGGTCTACAAAGTTCTGTTTATCCTCTTCTGTTAAATCGGCAAAGCTATATAATTCATCATGTGGATATTGATTCAATTTGGAATACAAATGTTCAAGGACTTCCTTGTCACTTTTCGAGAGCGTTCCTAATTGTTCTCCAGTAGTCATTCCGAGCCAAATACCATTTAATACATCGCCTAATTCGGTTGTAACCAGGTTTGGTTCGGACCAATCATTATCCATCTGGTGGGCAATGAGGCCTTCCAACTCAACTAAATTATTTTGGACCTCTGTAACAAAAACTTGCTCCTTTACAAAGTTCATCTTCATCATTCCCCAGGCGACAATTATGACGAGTATTAGATTTAACCCTATCGAAATACTGAGAAGTAATTTCCTTCTTTCACCCAATTAAACTCCTCCTTAACGATTAGAAAAACAGCAGCTCCCTGCTTCAATAACAAAAGCCGCCAAAATGGCAGCTGCTCTTTAACATTGCAACGGTAGTAAAAGTGCTTCTTATCTTCGCAATTCATCAGACAAGCCGTCATCATTTCCGTATTCGAACCTGGCGATTTTCCCTTCTGCTTTTGCGGAGAAAGAAACTTTCCCTTTTACATTCGCCGTGTTTTCTTCACCATTTTTGTTATAACCGACAATGGCAACAAAGGTATAAAGATTCTGGTTATCCTCGTTTTGCTTGATCGTGACATCCTTGAGAGTTAATTCATATTCATTCTCATAAGCATAAGTTGGATATTGAGTACCCATTGCTGCAATGAAGAAATCGAGGCCTGATTTTGTAAAGTAGGGCCCGTAAACTTCTTCTACATATTGATCAAATTCTTTATTTTCTTCCTTTTCATTTACAACAGTCCTATATTCAGGGTTCCACATTAGGTCCATAAATTCCTCGTCAGGACCGGTAAACTGGTGTTCAAGAACTTTTGTGATTGCTTCCTTCTTAGTCTCTTCCGATTTCGAACATGCTGCCATGAAAAGGCCTGAAACCATCAATAAGAGGATAATGACTGTCAGTTTTTTCATCATAATTAGTCCCCCTTTACAGAAAGTAATACGTTTTAAAAAGACAAAAGTTTCAGATTATTCATCTTTCGGTTGCTGTCATTTATAGGATCATTGGGATTCGATTAGTTTATGCCAGTAGGAATTGGGTAGATTAAAGTATGCTTGCTTGCTAACTAAGGACTTATTTCATAGGTGTCAGCTGAACGGGTTCCAGTTTTTATCCTTTTTCACATTACAAAGCCCGCCTTGGACGTCCAATACAATAAGGAGTGAGAGATTTGAATAATACTTTTTACAATGGCTGGGATAGCATCCTTGGCAAACTGCCAAACGTGCTGATTGCGCTTGCTGTTCTCCTGGTCGGATGGCTTGTCGCCAAAATCATCGAGAAGGCGGTTTATAAGGGATTGCAGAAAACCAGTCTCGACAACAAGCTTTTTTCGAATGTGAACAATAAGAAGTATTCTGCTGAAAAAATCATCAGTAAGATTGTCTATGTACTGATTCTCGTTTTTGTCTTCATCATGTTCCTGAAAATACTAGATTTATATGTTTTGACTGAACCGCTTATAGGCATGTTCTCCACGATTGCGGCAGCGATTCCGAATATCTTGAAAGCAGGCTTGATCCTGTTATTTGCATGGCTGATCGCATCAGCATTGAAATTCCTGATCCAGAAAGGCGGCAAGACGCTTGGTGTCCATGAGAAATTAAGCAAGTACAAGCTTACAGAGGACAACCAGCAAACGACAAACGTTGTCGATACGGTTGCGAACATCGTATTCTATCTGGTTTTGCTGATGGCGTTGCCGGCTGTATTGTCCGCACTGAATCTTCGCGGTGTTTCTGAGCCATTTGAAAATATGATCGAGGGAATCCTCTCGTTCATTCCTAAATTATTCGCGGCGGCACTGATTCTTTTAGTCGGCTACTTTGTTGCCAAAATCGTCCGCGATATCCTGACGAACTTTTTGCAAAGCATCGGCACGGAAAAATTAGTCCAGCGTTTCGGACTGTCCCGTTTATTCGAAGGCACAAGCCTTTCACGTGTGATTGGCACAGTTGCTTTTGTACTAATTCTAATCCCTACTGTCATCGCTGCTCTTGAGCGTCTTGATGTTGAAGGAATTTCTCAACCGGCGATCGCGATGCTCAATGACATCCTGACCATGATCCCGAATATCGTCGTTGCGATCATTCTTGTCATGATCGGACTATGGCTCGGAAAATGGCTGAAAAAATTTACGGCTGATTTGTTACGAAGAATCGGCTTCGACTCTTATTTTAAAGGTGTGGGTCTGGGAAGCGCCACAACTCGTCCCAACTCACTAAGCCTATCCGAAGTCGTCGGCTATATCGTCCAGGTCATCGTTGTCCTGTTGTTCGTGGCCGAAGCATTGAATGTAGTCAAACTTGATTTCTTCGTCGACCTTGCACGTGGTGTGATCGCGTATCTGCCGCATGTCATCGCAGCGATTGTTATCCTTGGTGTTGGCCTGTGGCTCGGCGGCCTTGTGAAGCGAGTGCTTAGCAGCATCCTTCAGGGTGATTCTTCCAATGTGCTGGCGACGGTCGCAAAGTATGCAATTATCACCATCACCGTCTTTATGGCGCTAGACCAGCTTGGAGTCGCACCAGCGATTGTGAATGCAGCGTTCATCCTGACGCTTGGCGGACTGGCACTGGCATTCGGTCTTGCATTCGGACTTGGCGGCAAAAATTTCGCTTCCAAGTATTTGACCAAGCTTGATGAAAAAATTGAAAAAACCAGCATTGACCAAGAAGCGGTCCAGCAGCAGAAAATGAAGAAGAACAACCCGAATCCTGCGACACCGCCAAATTTGAATAACCTGAACCAGAATCCTGGCACAACCAACACGACTGGCCAGAACCCGGGTTATCCGCCAAATATCAATAACCAAAACCCTGGAACTCCTCCGAACTTGAACAATCGGAACCAGGGCGGAAACAATAACCCAATGGACCCTAATAACGGTAACAATCCGTTGAATCCATAAAAATACGCAAATAAATAAGCGGAAAAATTCCGCTAAAATTTAAAACTCCCCTTATTTACTTAATAATAAGGGGAGTTTTTCCGTTTATTTAATTTAAATCATTGAATTTGGTCTTATTTAGAGTAGTTAACGGGAATATCTCCGCTTATTTCAGCAAAAATGCACCCATTATAAACAAAAGCGGGAAATTTTCCGATTATGAATGCTCCTGCCTACACGAGATAGCAAAGCCGCGCCCCAACGTCAACCTCGTTGACAAAATTACTTTAAAGTGTTATTATAAACTTGGTTGACAATTTTATGTAGGGGATGAGCAAATGTTTAGTATAGGAGACATGGTGATCTATTCAGCACATGGCATTTGTAAGATTGATGATATTTGTGAAAAAACAGTGTTAGGTGTGACAAGACCTTACTACGTATTACACCCAATGAATGACAATCATCATTTGACTCTAAGTGTTCCAGTTCATAGCGATAAAGTAGCCCTTCATGAAATGGTCCATAAAGAAGATGCCGAGGAAATTCTCGATTCCTTTAGAAATCCAGGAGTTGACTGGAATGACAAACCGAATGTACGCCACAATCTATTTTCCAATATTGTAAGCAACGGAGACAGAATGGAGATTGCCCGACTCATCAATACCCTCATGCGAAAAAAGATCGAAGCCGAGCAGAATGAAAAAAAGCTTTACGAACAAGACCGAAAAATACTGGATACTACACAAACCATCCTTTTCAAAGAAATAGCCATTGCTCTGAATACCACTGTTGAAAGAATACACGAGCATGTCACAAGGCTGTTGAAAGATAGTAAGCAGGTAGTTAACTAAGGGACGTACCTTATGCTTCCAAAAGGAAGCATAAGATTCGTCCCAATTTTTTTATTTATCGATATTCCAATCCATCTTCAAAATTTCTTTAAGAAGCCGTACTTGCTCAGCCCCGATTTTTTCGGTTATTTTCCTTTCGATGCCAGCCTTGAGCTTTTCATTTTTTTCATAGCATTCTTCGCCAAGCGTGGTTAACTGTATCCATTTTTCCTTTTTGTTATTTTCCACGTTGTTGACTTCGACTAATCCTTTTTCAGCAAGGTTTTTGATGAATTTATGTATGGCCTGACGGGATATTTCAACATTTTTATTAATATAAGAAATGGTTGGCTGCTTTTTATAGATCCTGGCCATGATATACCATTCAGAGTTTGAAATATAAATATCACTCTGATTGTTCCAGGCTTTCTCTGAGATTTTACGAAGATGTGTATGACGCTCACTCAATAGATCAACCAGGTCTAAATCTTGTAATTCATAGTTTACACTCAATGGACTCACCCCAATCCCTTTTCTACTCCACTACTATACAACAATTGCGGTCCAGGACAAACATTTTTTTATCGGGGATTGATTCAGTTTCTTTCGAATAAAAAAGCAGTCCAATTCATTTGGACTGCTGCGGTTATGTATTCAACTTTATTATGTAGTTAACTGAAATTGTCGATGAAAAAGATGACGATAAAAACGATGAAGGCATAAAAACTAAGATGCAGCAGCACAGTAGTGAAAAAATCCTTCAGTTTATCAAATGAAAAAGGTTCACTCTTCCTTGTCCTTGCTCTCATAGCCAGCCTGTCCCCCTTAGCAAAACTACCCATTAAGTCCATTTTTTTCATTTTAATCATAGCATAATTCGACCCGTTTGTGACTGATATTTTACGAAGAACCGATTTAAAACCAAAAGAATAACCCTCCAAAAAGAGGGTTATCTCTGACCATATGTTTTGAATTTCTCTGCCAATCGGGCCATTTCTTCATCGGTTAGCATTGTCGGCTCGCCTATCGCTTTGGCCTGGTAAAAAATCTGGGCACTGAATTCGATTTCTTCCGCGACAGTGAAGGCTGTTTCGATATTATGGGCGCCGGCAATCAATCCGTGGTTCGCTAGCAGGACGGCTCTTCTGTCCATCATGCCTTCAAAAGCCTTTTCCGCCAGCTCTTTCGTGCCAAACGTTGCGTAAGGAGCACATCGAACATTCGGGCCGGCAAACGCCACCAAATAGGATACCGGCGGGATATCCCAGCCAAGCGTCGCGATTGTTTTCGCATACGGTGAGTGGGTGTGGACAAGTGCGCCAATATCCTCGCGGCGCTGATAAAAAATCAGATGCATATCCAGCTCGCTCGATGGCTTCTTGTTTCCATCAACAATCTCGCCATCCAGATTAATGATCACGACATCCTCAGGCTTCGTTTCGAAGTAATCGATCCCGCTTGGACTGATGGCAACCATCTTTTTCTCCCGGTTGAAAATGCTGATATTGCCGCCGGTCCCCTTAGTAAGACCGCTTGTGATGATTTTCTTTCCGTACTCTACGACCTTCATCCGTTCTTCCAGAAGCAACATATTCTGCGCCTCTCTTTCTTTAAAAGAATTGGAACGGTCTTATTATCGCATATTATGGTTTGATGCTGAATCCTTTAGTACTTGTAAAAACTGTTCACCTGTTTTGTAGGCAGCTGCATTCAAGATGAACTGCTTTGCCGCTGTCAGGCAGATTCTCTCAGCTGTTACGCGCTGCTGTTCATCTTCAATGGAAGTTAAATCCTTCACTTTTGCCAAGCCCGCAATACGGCGGGTCATTTCCATGCCCGTAACGGATGCTGTATCCCGGAGAACAGTGTCCAGGTACCAGCGGTCAAAGCCCTGCTCCTTGGCCATGATGTCCGTCACGTTTTCCTTCCAGCTCGCCAGGAACTTCTCGCTAAATAGGTCAACACTATCCTTGATGGTCTGTTCCAGCCATTCACTGTACTTTTCATCGGCGTTTGTCACATATGCCCTTGCCCACGCAAACATCAGGTTGGCAATCACGTTTCCTACGTCATACCCCATCGGACCGTAGAATGCGAACTCCGGATCGATCACTTTTGTAGAATCTTCTTTTACAAAAACAGAACCAGAATGAAGGTCGCCATGAACAAGTGCCTGGGCATTTGTCATGAACGCGAATTTCAGCTTGGCTGCTTCGAAGCGCAATTGATTGTCACCATAGATGTTCTCCTCGATCCAGTCTTTGTTGGCCGGAAACAAGTCATTACGGTTGTTATGGTCTGTAAAAGGTTCTGAGTATACGAGGTCCTCAGAAATTTCACATAATTCGGGATTGATATAATCCTGGACAAGAGCCTTCTTCGCTTTATGCTCCATGACCACATCAGAGGTCAGCAATAATGTATTTACCATGAATGTCGTCAGGTCATCCGCAAGCTTGGGAAAAATTCTTCCTTCATTGAGAGCCGTACGCAGGATTGTATGATCCGAAAGATCCTCCATCACACAGCAATTCATTACATCATCATACAGGTACACATCAGGCACCAATCCCGGAGCCAGCTCGCCCTCAAGCTTCAGCACATTCGACTCGATTCGGATGCGGTTCGTTGAAAGTTTGAACTCATCGGAAATCCGCGCCGTATCCCCGGCCTGTTTGACAATCAATGATTTCCCGGTCTGCTCATCGCGAACACGGAACACATAGTTCAGATTTCCATCGCCAATTTCATCACAGCTTAAACTCGCTTCTCTATCAAAAAAGTCGGTCTTTGCTTTTACATAAGGAATGACCTCATCTGCATTCATCAGAAAATACGTATTAAAATTTGTCATGATGTCCATTACCCCTTCCCGTGGATCAATTATAGAAATCTTTTAAAAATTATTATAGCTTAAGATTGTATTTCGGGGCACTAAAATTCATCTGAAAATATAAAAAGGAAGACAGTTTCCTGTCTTCTTTAAAAGAAATCGTTATTACCCGCAAGGCAGCAGGATCGTGAAGGTCGTGCCCTCCCCTTCTTCACTCTCGACATTGATTTTGCCTCTCATTCTTTGGACGATATCATAGGAGATCATCATCCCGAGGCCAGTGCCTTTTTCCTTTGTTGAGTAGTAAGGGTGACCGAGCCGGGTAAGCTGTTCCTTTGTCATGCCGACGCCCTCATCCCGGAACTGGATCCTTACATTGTCCTTGTCAACCTTGGCGATGATGAAAATACTTCCGCCTGAGGGCATTGCTTCGATTCCGTTTTTTAAAATATTGATGAATACCTGCCTGAGTTCATGCGCATCACCTTTGATGAAAAGATTCTTATCGATTGCTTCTACCAATTCTGTATTGCCGAGATGGGAATAGGATCTCATGAACGCAGTCGTTTCTTTCAAAATGGCACTTAGGTCGATTTTATCCATCGTGCCCGTATTTGGTTTCGCCAGCGCCAGGAAATTATTGATGATCGTCTGAGTTCGGTCGAGCTCCTGAAGCGAAATGGTAATGAAGAGGTTCTGGTCATCACTCAAGTTCCTTTCTCCCTGCAGGACTTGCATGAAGCCTCTGATTGTAGTCATCGGATTACGGATTTCATGGGCGACCGATGCAGCCAGCTGGCTGATGGCCGAGAATTTCTCCGCCTTGTGAAGTTCATGCATCAGCTTGAGCTGCAAATTGGTCATTTCAATGATATAAATGAATAGAGATAAAGCAATGAATGAAACGAGCGAAAAGACGATCAAATACATATAGTCGCCGGCATGGCCAGATTTGATCAATGCAGCAAGCCTTGTTGAGGTAACTAAACCATAGACAAAGAGCCCAAATGCGATCTTCCTATTGACCGTCGACTTGTTATAAGCCTTTTCAATCGCAAAAAACAGAATGAAGATGATCCCGTAATTGATGGCTGTAACAGGCAGTCTGTCTAGCCCCACCAGGCTTTGTAATAGCAACAGCACCACTACGATTAAAAATCCATCTGTCCTGCTTAAATAAAAGAAGGCAATAAAGACAGGAATCAGCTTAAAATCGAACTCAATGCCGCCATGGAACCTGACAGGCAGTGCCATTGTGACCAACAGTGTCGCCAAGATCGCCAGTTTAAAGATTTGTTTCTTATATACCGGACGCTTCTGCATCCACAAAAAGTTATACATGAAGCCGAGTGAAAGTATGATGAAAAAATGCAGGACCAAATCTTTAATGAAATCTATCATTGTATCCCCCGGAACGCGAATGATTAAGAATAATTACCTATATCTATTATCCACCTGACGTGACGATTCTTCAACGGAAAATTCTGAAATCATCATATTTCTTCCAAAATTTTAAAATAAACTTTTTTCACAGTGCCTATAAATCTTATGCTATAATGAAGTCAACCATTGCTTTACCACAGTAAAAACCCCACTCTTTTTCGAGTGGGGTTTTTTGCTGTCTTTTAGTGATTTTCGTGTAGGCTGGAGAAATTAATAAGCGGAGAAATTCCGGTTAACTGCTTTAAATAAGGCAAAATCCAACGATTTGGATTAAATAAACGGAAAAGCTCCCCTTATTTTTAAGGAAATAAGGGGAGCTTTCAATTTTAGCGGAATTTTTCCGTTTATTTATCAAAAACTGCGAGCTCATCCGTCCAGGTTTACCAAAACCGAATATAAAAAAACAAGCCCTGATCAGATCAGGACTTGTTTGTATGGGCTAATCCGTTATTATAGTTTTGTAACGTTAGCTGCTTGTGGTCCACGAGCACCTTGCTCAACGTCGAAAGATACTTCTTGGCCTTCTTCAAGAGTCTTGAAGCCTTCGCCTTGGATAGCTGAGAAGTGTACGAATACGTCTTCTCCACCTTCACGCTCGATGAATCCGAAACCTTTTTCTGCATTGAACCATTTTACTTTACCGTTTTCCATTTTTGTTGCCTCCTAGTGTGATATCCACACAATTTGTTACTATTCTTGTCTCAGTGATATCCAGGCGAATCAAGCAGTGCATGTTCTTTCCTTGCATACCGAACAAAAATAATTCTCCCTTAGAATAACAGAATTGAAAGGATAGTGCAAGCGTTATGGGAATTGGGAAAACTAGGAGTGCCAAAAAAACGGATATGGATAAACAAATGGGGATCATGAAAATGTGGTATAATAAAGGTAACATGAAAGGGCGTGGCTAATTGAAAAGCGCAAGCAACCTTTATAAATCTGGTCAATCTGTCAGTATCAAGGAAACCGGCGAAACAGTGACAATCATGAAGTCTCAATATGTGAAAAACATGAAAAGATATTCATACACCGTCAAAGAACATCCGAGCACTTTTTATTTTGAGGAGGAGCTGGAAAAAAGCTAGAAGCTGGTTTCCTTGCTTCTTTTTTTTCTGCCTATATGCCTCAATGTCATGTGGCAAATCCAAATCACTCCTAAGCGTGCGCCATTTAGCACGCTTTTTTTCATCACCATCTTATCCCAGTCACATCCTTATCAAATACTAATTACCTTTTTCCTACCTAACCCCATTCCCATAAAAATAAACTCTATCTAAACTACTTATTTAGCAACTCGAAATTTGTCTATCAAATAGGCATCTTACTCTATTAACCGTTTTTACAATATTCAGTAAAATAGAGTTGAATCTATTAATAGGGGGAATGACAATGACTTTGAAGAAGAAGGTTCTATCCGTATCTTTATCAAGCATGATGGCATTTGGCGCGGTGACTGCAGTAGCCCTGCCGGCAGCTGCTGTTGGAAATGGACCAAATACTGGCCATGGATCCATCCAGACATCGATTTTGCATACATACGAGAGTTTAGTTGATTACCTGAAGACCCAGGATGCCCAGCAGGAGGCAATGGAACTGGAAGTGATTGGCCAGACCGTGAAAGGCCGTGATATTTACATGGCCAAGTATATCTCCAATCCTGAAAATCCAACGATTCTGTTCCTGACCCAGCAGCATGGGAATGAGCAGCTGACAACCGAGGGAGCGATGGAATTCATCAAACATCTAGGTACCGGTAAAACAAGCGGTGTACTTGAGAACGTCAATGTTCTTGTTATCCCAATGCTCAATGCCGATGGCGCAATGGGTGATGTCGATTTCTCACTAGAAGACTATCTTGCTGATGGCGACCGTCATCTGACTCGCTATAATGCGAACAAGATTGACCTTAACCGTGAGCATGATAAAGCAACCAGCGAGATGCAGCCTGAAGCCCGTGCGCTTCATGAAAATGTTTTTGCCAAATATGATATCGATTACATGATTGACCTCCATCACCAGGGCACCCTCAGCGAAACAGAAGGCGAGCTTGTTTCAGGCTCCATTTTATATCCTACGAACGATGCTGTGAAGCCGGAGGTGCTGGAAGGCTCGAAAAAGCTTGGCTCAATCGTGTACAATACCCTTGAGGAAAAAGGATGGGGACATATCGGGAAGTATGTCGGCGGCAACGGAGCGAACATCGGCCGTAATGGCGCGGCTGTCCGCTATGATATCTCAACACTCCTGTTCGAAATGCGCGGAATGTCCGATCATTATTACGAGCCTTATGCATTGGGGCAAAAGAGCAATGGCTACCTGATCAAGCAGACGATCACTACTCTCGATGCGACGGTAAAAGCCATTGCCGACGGCTCGATCGAAACAGCCGATACTAGCTTCTGGGATACACTTCCTGAGCAGTCGAACAGACAGAGTGAAGAAGACGAATAATCTTTTCAACAGTGTGGTCCATCATGGATCACACTGTTTTATTTTGGTCATCGGACAGAACACGACATTTATAGGGATAGGAGTGCTCCTGGAGGTTTCGTATGATAAAAATAAACCGTTACAGGAGGCCAGCAGATGAAACTCATTCATTTTTCCATAGCTGTCATAATCATGTCCACCATTTTCACAGTACCTGCCTCTTCCCAGGCTGCCGCTTCAGGCCCGAAATGGGAAGACACCACCTACGACCGCCCCGAACAATATTCAAGCTTCACCACAGAGAAAGATGTTTTCATTACGATGAGGGATGGCATTATTTTAGCGGCTGACGTCCACCTTCCTGATGGACCGGGACCGTTCCCTGTCATCCTTACGCAAACTCCTTATAACAAAAATGTCAGCAGCACTGAAAACCTTAATGAGGATTTTATTAAACGCGGATATGCTCATGTGGTTGTCGATGTCCGCGGAACCGGTGCCTCCCAGGGCGCATGGGATTCATTTGGCGAGGCCGAACAGCGTGATGGCAAAGAACTCGTCGAATGGGCAGCAGCCCAGCCATGGAGCAATGGCAAGGTCGGACTGTACGGCTCCTCTTACCGGGCCATCAATCAGTTATTGACCGCCGCACAGCATCCCGACGGCCTGGAAGCCATTTTTCCGATTGTGCCGATGGGTGACATGTACCGTGATATCCTCATGTCCGGCGGCTTGGTCAACACTGGCTTCATCCCACTCTGGCTCGGACTTGTAACAGGAAGCGGTCTGCTCCCGCCTTCCTACACTTTATCAGACCCGATCATGGGAACGACGGTCCTGTTGAACCATACCGGACAAACACTCGGCTTTCCGGTCAGCACCCTGAGCTCGGCGATTACGGGCGGGGATTTTGCATACGATGGGCCAGCCGCACAGCTGCGCTCGCCGTTGGCGGTTGCAGATCAAATTGAGGTTCCAGCCTTTTTTACAGGCGGACTTCATGACCTGTTCCAGCGCGGCACGCCGCTTCTTTATGAAAAATTAAAAGCAAATGGCGTACAGACCAAACTGCTGATGGGCAACTGGACGCACGGAAATTATGGCAGCGGCTTGCCTGCTGACAATGTACCTGCCCTTGACCAGCTGGCGTTACGATGGTTCGACCAGTATTTGATGGGCATAAACACTCAAATCAATAAAATTCCTGATGTCACTCAGTTTGTGTTAGGCGAAGGGAGATTCGAGGTCCAGCCTGGATGGCCGCATAAGAATGTCGCCGCTCAAAAGTTTTACCTGCGCAGTGGCAATCTGTTGACGAAAGAGAGACCATCCTATGCTGAGCCTTCCCAAACGATGCTTCAGCAGCCGCTGAATGGCATTTGCTCGGGCAGCACGAATCAGTGGATGGCTGGAATTCCGGATGCCCTTCCATGTACGAAGGATAATCGCCTGACCGAAATGACAGAGCTCACCTATACGACTCCACCGGCAAATACAGATCTCCGCGTGTCCGGTCCGATTTCGGCCAAAATTTTCGCGAAAACAACCGCGCGAGACCTTGTACTGTCAGTGCGTGTAACGGATGTAGCACCGGACGGAACTTCGAACGAGATTACTGCAGGGTGGCTCGCCGCCTCGCATCGGGCAGTCGACGAAAGCAAAAGCCGATTCCTTGATGGAGAAAACATCCAGCCATGGCACCCTTTTACGAGGACCGCAGTGCAGGAAGTCAAACCATATGAAGTGATGGAACTGGACGTTGAAATCTTCCCAAGCAACTTCGTCATCAAAGAAGGACACAAACTCCGTGTCGCCGTCGGGCCAAGCGACTTCCCGCACTCGATGTCGCCGCTGCCACAGCTGTTGGATCAGCTCGGCGGATTTGCGACGATTTTAAATAACTCGAAATATCCATCGTCCATTGTCTTGCCTGTAGTCGAAGAATGATATGCTGATTGGCCTGCCGATCCTGTTCGGCAGGCTTCGCTTATCTGCCAGTCGCTAAAGCCTTTTTTGACGTGACGATTTCGTATCAAATGTAGACTAATTTTTTCAACCATAGAAACAACTCTTCTTGATCGAAAAAAAATTCCTGTCAAATAGACAGGTTGCCTATCATGGACAGGAATTGAAATCGAGAACTAATCATTCTCTTTTTTTACTTTTAAAACTTTCCCACTCTTTGCGTCTATTGTTACTTCATATAGTTGATCAGGCGCTTTTACATCCACTTCATAGACTGGTACACCATTTTCAGTCTCGAGTTCCACCTTTGTGACAGTTCCTTGCACCTGTTTAAGGGCAATCTCTTTGGCCTGTGCTTCAGATATCTGATTCTGGATCGTTTCAGCTACGTCCACGGAAGCAGCTGCAGCAGGATTCACAAGGCCGGTCATTCCCGTTCCCAACCCCAAAATGATGGCATATTTTAGTGCTTGTGTTTTCAAATTCCTTCCCTCCTTTTCTTTTAAGTCTTTCCTGCAGCCTTTGTTAATATGTATGAATTAAGCAAAGGAGGGAATCTTATTGAGTTTTACAGAGATGATTCCAGGGAGACTATATGTTGGCGGCAGGATATCTTCTGAGGATTGGCGCTTTATTGATCAGCATATAAACGCGATTGTGAATCTGCGGACGAAGCCTGATCGGCCGCCGTTTGATTTTACTAATCGGGTCATGATTTGGACGCCGATCACGATTAAGGTGACCCCGAGTATTGCATGGGTGGAAAACCTGATGGCCCATATTAATCTATTAGATAAACAGGGGTATTCCATCTTGATTCATGATACATATGGATATCAGCGGCTTGGATTTATCATTGCGGCATATTATATGCAACGCTTCCGAATGAACCGGAAACAGGCATTGAGCGCAGTGCAGAAAATCAAACCGGATATACAGCCTACCGCTAATTACCTTGAGTTGCTCGCAAGGTATGAAAAACATCTTGGCCTTGGTTAATTGAAAAAATTTTGATGATGAGACTTTAAATCTTTTTTCAAATGGTTTATAGTGTTAGTGCATAATTCGTTTTCACAGGTGATGGAGTTCACCTTTAACCGCCCGAATGGCTAATGACTCCTGCCAGTTGTTTGATCACTGGCAGGAGTCTTTTTATTTTTGGGTAATCTAATAAACATGGAGGGATCTAGATGGTGTATTTGCTTGTTGGGACGGCAGGCTTTCTGGGAGCCACCCTGCGTTACGGTGTAGGTGTTTTCCTTTTTCACGAAAGTACCGTTTTTCCGTTTGCTACCCTGACTGTGAATCTATTGGGAAGCTTTTTGATGGCCTGGCTGACAACAGGTCTGCTTGTCCGTTTTTCCTTGCCTTCCCATATTAAAACCGCGTTGGGAACAGGATTTGTAGGTTCTTTTACTACTTTTTCCACTTTGAGCGTGGAAACTGTCAATCTGTTTCTTCACGGAAAGCTCATTCTAGCGTTCTTATACATTGCAGCAAGTATATTTGGCGGATTATGGATGAGCCGATTAGGATTTCAAGTTAAGAAGGGAGAGGGAACTGAATGACGATTAATCATATTCTAATGGTTGGAATCGGAGGCTTCTTCGGAGCCATTTCGCGGTTTTGGGTCAGTCAGGCCATCAACAAAAGAATCAAGCCCAAGATCCCCGTTGCCACTCTGTTTATTAATTTATTGGGTTCCCTGTTACTTGGCCTCATGGTCGGTTTAGGACTGAATGGCAATCTCTTCATGCTGCTTGGCACAGGTTTCATGGGAGCCTTCACCACTTTTTCAACCTTCAAGCTGGAAGGTATCCAGCTTCACATCGAGAGAAGGAAAAAGGAATTCTTTCTGTACAATTTCTTTAGCTATGGAGGCGGCATTCTGCTGGCTTTTGTCGGAGTTCAGCTTGGTTTATGGCTGGCATAAAAAACAGCACAACTAGTTTGGACTATAACCCTGGCGATTGACGTCCGGGTTTTCTTGTATCCAAATTCAGTAGCTTAAAAGCAAAAAAACCTGGCGAGAAGATTTCTCTCACCAGGTTTTCAGAACACAAGCTAAGTTATTAATTATTCAACCGTAACCGATTTAGCCAGATTCCTTGGCTTATCAACGTCACAGTCACGGTGCAGCGCTGCATAATAAGAAATCAGCTGCATCGGAATTACTGAGATAAGAGGTGTTAATAGGCTGTGCACTTCTGGAATGACGAAACGATCTTCGTCTGTTTCCAGTCCACTCATGGAGATGATGCACGGGTTGGCACCGCGGGCAACGACTTCTTTGACGTTTCCACGGATGCTCAGGTTGACAAACTCTTGTGTGGCAAGAGCGATGACAGGTGTGCCTTCTTCGATCAGGGCGATTGTTCCATGCTTCAGTTCTCCGCCAGCGAAGCCTTCTGCCTGGATGTACGAAATTTCCTTCAGTTTCAACGCGCCTTCAAGTCCTACGTAAAAGTCGATTCCGCGTCCGATGAAGAATGCGTTTCTTGTCACAGTCAGGTATTCGCGCGCGATGCTTTCGAATTCTTCTTTGTCGTCGCAAAGAGCTTCCATTGCACTCGCAACAATTCCTAATTCCTGTACAAGATCGAAGTCCACTTCATGGCCAAGTCCGCGGGCTGTTACTTCAGCTAAAATCGCCAGTACAGCAAGCTGTGCTGTATAAGCTTTAGTGGAGGCAACCGCGATTTCCGGACCAGCGTGAAGAAGAAGTGTATAATCTGCTTCACGGGAAAGTGTTGAACCAGGTACATTCGTAATTGTCAGCGCCTTGAAGCCCATTTCCTTCACCTGAACAAGAACCTGGCGGCTGTCCGCAGTTTCTCCGCTCTGGGAAATGAAGATGAACAATGGCTTTTCAGATAGAAGCGGCATGTTGTAGCCAAACTCGCTGGAGATGTGGACTTCAACAGGGATCTTCGCCAATTTTTCAATGAACTGCTTGCCGACAAGGCCTGCATGATAGGAAGTACCAGCAGCGATGATGTAGATACGGTCTGCCTGATTCATCGCAGTAACGATGTCAGAATCGATTTCAAGAGCGCCTTCACCATCCTGGTAATTCTGGATGATTTTGCGCATTACAAGCGGCTGCTCGTCGATTTCCTTGAGCATATAGTGAGGGTATGTTCCCTTTTCAATATCGCTTGCATCCAATTCTGCAGTGTAAGGAGCGCGTGAAATCACTTCTCCGTCAAGGTTCTTGATTGTCACTTCATCCTTTGTGACAATCACCATTTCCTTGTCCATCAGTTCAACATACTGGTTTGTTACCTGAATCATTGCCATCGCATCACTAGCGACTACATTGAAGCCTTCGCCAAGTCCGACAAGAAGCGGGCTCTTGTTTTTCGCCACGAAAATCGTATCTTCGTTTTGCTCGTCTATAAGGGCAAGTGCATATGAACCATGTAAAAGTGCCAGCGTTTTACGGAACGCTTCTTCTAAGCTCAGACCTTCGTTTACGAACAAATCGATCATTTGTACGATCACTTCAGTGTCTGTTTCACTTTTCAATTCGACATTCTGCAAATACTCGCGCTTCAATAGATCGTAGTTTTCGATGACACCATTATGAACAAGAGTCAGTCTGCCTGTTGAGCTCTGGTGAGGGTGAGCGTTCACCTTGCTTGGAGGACCATGAGTCGCCCAGCGAGTATGGCCGATTCCAGCGTTCGCCATGACATCATTGTCAACTGCATTGCGAAGGTCCGCAATACGTCCTTTTTCCTTGAAGACGTGAACTCCCTTTTCGTTCATGACTGCGATTCCCGCAGAGTCATATCCTCTATATTCAAGCTTTTCCAGGCCTCGTAATAAAATCTCTTTCGAGTCGTTATTTCCAATATATCCAACGATTCCACACATAACTTCTTTTCCTCCTGTACGACAGGGGGCAAGAAGCCTCTTATATAGGGGCAGCTTGCCCCCTTATCTCATATAATTGGTTTGAGGTCAGACTTCTTAATGCCATTCCTCTTTAGTTTTAGCATCCCCATCTTTTTGTGCATTAAGTTGCCCTAATGTTTTGAAGATGGAATTCGCGGCTGTGCTTTCAGCCGGGAGGCATCCGCCGAAACTTCGATAAACCTCCACCTCGTCAACTAATCCATATTTTCGGTCAAGGATTAGTCCTGGCGCTTTAGTTTTCCATTGATCTACCTCTGCCCACCTTTCGATAAATTGTTTTTTTAGGCAAAATCGGCCTATTTACAAAAACAGGATTATCATACATGATACTGATGCATCCGTCAATAGAAAACAAAGGAAAACAGCCTTCCCGTACAAATACCCTTTACAGGAATGCTAAAACTCCCTTCACAAGAAAAGCGTAAGCGCCTTGTTCAGCCCTGACAAGCGCTGGAGGGCCGATCAGTGAAGTCGCTTTTTGACTTCATTGGGCGGACCGAAGCGACTCGAAGGGCTAGGCGCTGGAGCTGGACACTTCTCTAAGTGAAAAAATAAACTTTCTCTATAAATAAATATGCATAAGGGCTCTTCTATGTGCCGAAACCCTTATGCATATCACCTGTTTTCCTTATTCTTTTAAACCCATTTCTTCTTCCACAACCGCTGCGATCCGGTTTACGTATTCCTGGCAAAGCTCTGCAGTCGCTGCTTCTGCCATTACGCGTACCAAAGGCTCTGTTCCGGAAGGACGGACCAGGATGCGGCCATTGCCGTTCATCTCTGCTTCAACCTGTTCAATGACCGATTTTACCTTCTCGTTATCAGTTACATGGTGCTTATCCGTCACACGGATGTTCACGAGAACCTGCGGGTATTTCTTCATTTCCCCAGCCAGTTCAGAAAGCGGCTTATTCGTTGCTTTCATGATATTCGCAAGCTGAAGACCTGTCAGTAAACCATCACCAGTTGTGTTGTAGTCAAGGAAGATGATATGGCCGGATTGCTCGCCGCCAAGATTATAGCCGTTCTTCTTCATTTCTTCGACTACATAACGGTCACCGACAGCTGTCTGGACGCTTTGCACGCCATTTTCCTCAAGACCCTTGTAAAAACCAAGGTTGCTCATCACAGTGGATACAACCGTACCCTGTTTTAGCTGGCCGCGTTCCTTCATGAATTTCCCGCAGATATACATGATCTGGTCGCCATCAACGATGTTCCCTTTTTCATCAATTGCAATCAGGCGGTCGCCATCTCCGTCAAAAGCAAGACCGAGATCAGCTCCCTTTTCCTTCAAGAATTCCGCAAGAGCTTCAGGGTGCGTCGATCCTACCCCATCATTAATATTCAAGCCGTTAGGGGATGCTCCCATTGTTGAAGTATCCGCATCCAGGTCAGCAAACAAGTGGGTTGCCAATGAAGATGTAGCTCCATGTGCGCAATCCAGCGCAATATGAAGACCTGTGAACTCTTCATCAATAGATTGTTTTAGATATTGAAGGTACTTCTGTCCACCCTCGAAGTAATCATTCACCTGTCCAAGATCAGCACCTACTGGACGAGGGAGCTCATCAGAGTCCATGTCCATCAATTGCTCAATCTCGTTTTCCTGGGCATCTGAAAGCTTATATCCATCTGGTCCAAAAAACTTGATCCCGTTATCCGCTACCGGATTGTGCGACGCAGAGATCATCACGCCTGCCTGCGCGCCAAGCGCCTTAGTTAAATAAGCTACTCCAGGAGTCGAAATCACACCGAGCCTCATAACTTCCGCTCCGATCGATAGCAGGCCGGCAACCAGTGCCCCCTCGAGCATATGTCCGGAAATACGTGTATCACGGCCGATCAGCACCTTTGGCCGATCGTGTTCCTTTGTCAGGACATACCCTCCGAAACGGCCAAGCTTGAAAGCCAGTTCTGGCGTCAATTCGCTATTCGCAACTCCACGTACTCCATCTGTACCGAAATATTTACCCATTCTTAAAATCTCTCCTTGTATGAAAAATTGCTGTCAATCATGCTTCTTTTTTCGCAACTGATATACTGGCTTTTTCCTTTGCCAGTTTCCACGTTATATTTTGAGGTGCCGTCACCTTCATGTCGACTTCGTGAGTCCCTTCCTCCAACTCCGATACATCAATCAAAACATTAAAATCATCGGCAGATAGTGCAGAGACAAGATCACTTGGTCCTGAAACCGTCAACTTTGTCTGGCCGTCAGTAGGATCAAGGAAATCTATTTCAAAGCCCTCATCCATCCCATTAATTTCGATTGGGACATTGGAAATGGTCTTTTCGGAAGCCTTCGTGACGTTGACATTCACTTTTACCAATTCTGGTGAAACCGCAACGATTCCTTCGCCAATAATGACCGGCAGGGTAAGTTCTGTATCCTCATCGATTTTGCTGACATCCACTTCCACCCTGACACCATCAACCTTCTCAAGTACGTCCGGATCAGCGAGGATCTCAGCTTCCTTCGTTTCCAAAGTGATTGAATCAATGGTCACGCCACTTGGAGGATTGCCTTTACGGACAATATCAATTGGTACCTTTTTGCTGGAGCTCTTTACCGGAATGGTCACTTCAACCACACCTGGCTCCACATTGACATCCAATTTATTCATGTCTTTATCCAGGGCAAGGACACTCGCTTCCCGCGTGATTGTATCCGATATTTTTCCGGAAGAATTCACTGTTGCTTTTACATAGGTGATTCTGTCGACAATATCCTTAGCACCGGTTATTTGAACTTTATTCGGTTTTACAGTTGGCTTCTCTGCTATATAGCCCTTTTCCACGATATTTCCGCTGAATTCAGGTTCGACGCTGAACTCCTTCGTCACTTTTTCCTGGATGGAAACATTCGCATAACCAGGATCGATGGTGACTGTCAGCCTTTCGGACACATCTTTGATCGTGATTGGGACACGCTGGTTTCCCATTTCAGCATCCGTCAAATCGACGAACACTTCAAAATTCCTTAGTGTTTTTGCCTGCTGAACCAGGTTTTTCGGTCCCTGCAGCGTAACAGTAACCGTATCTGGAACACCTGATACGACCAATGTATCGGTATCGTAAACCCTTTTTACCGGTACGTCTTCAACCGTTTCCACCTTTTCATCGGATGGGACGTTCACATCCCCAGGCTTATTCGGGTCGTTTTTAGGAACAGACCCAAAGAGCAGCACGGCAAGAACAAGGGCAACCACTTTTATGAACCAAGGATTATCCATCCATCTATCCATTTTTCTTCCCCCTCCAATTCCAGCGGGTAGAAGCTGCCTGCTTGATTCTTGATGGTGAAATCAGCTCGGCAGTGAGCAGTTCCCTTAGCGTTTCCCCGCTCAAGTCCCTGTAAAGTTCGCCATTCCGGGTAACCGACACACTCCCTGTTTCCTCAGAAACGACAATTGTGATACTGTCAGTTACTTCACTAATTCCGAGGGCGGCCCTGTGCCTTGTCCCCAGCTCCTTCGAAATAAACGGACTCTCTGACAATGGCAAATAACAAGCTGCTGCTGCAACAATGTTTTTCTGTATGACAACGGCTCCATCATGAAGCGGTGTATTCGGGATAAAAAGGTTAATCAACAGTTCAGAGGATATTCTCGATTGCAGCTGAATGCCTGTTTCTATGTAATCACTCATTCCTGTTTCTCTTTCAATTGAAATCAATGCCCCGATCCGGCGCTTTGCCATATAATCGGTCGACTTGATAATGGCCTCCACCATCTTTTCTTCGTCTTCCTCTTCCTGCAGTCCCGATCTGGAGAAGAGCCTGCCTCGGCCAAGCTGCTCGAGTGCCCGACGCAATTCGGGCTGGAAGATGATGATAATGGCCAGGAATCCCCAGGTCAATACTTGTTCCATCATCCAGCTGAGCGTATTTAACCCGAAGAAATCACTGACAAACTTTACGATCAGGATGACAAAAATCCCTTTCAAAAGCTGGACAGCCTTCGTCCCTCGAATAATCGCGATCAACTTATAGATGACGAACCAAACCAGGAGAATGTCAACAATATTAGCTAGATAATCCAAGAAATCGAAATCCGCAAACGACATTGCACTTCCTCCAGTAGTTTAGTAAGGCTCTTTTGCGAAGTTATTCCTCTAGCCTCGAAATGAACCCATTTGTAAAAGGCTCTTTTCGTACATGTTGTTGCTTTTACACAGTGTAAAAAACCGCTTCTGGGCTTTTACGATATTTCCGCTATCTGATTCGAAAGGATTTTCAAAAATAGCCACGAATATGTTAGCGCAAGCAACATTAAATGCGAAAAAAGCATTGTAAAAAAGCGGAAGTTGACCAATGCACTTCAGCCTGTATTCTAAGATAACTTTCTCATTATACCATAAGGTCAGCTTAAACGAATAATGATGTCAACTGACACTTCGAAGACCCATACATTATAAGATTCATCCTTAAAAAACAGCCATTCCTATTGGAATGACTGTTCCTTCTCGTCATTTTCAAATAGATCGGCCGTGTTTTTCACGGTATTTTTAATATGATACCAAATCCATTCGAATACTTCATTAACTTCTGTTATTTCCCCTGTCACATTGCCCGCTGAAGCCATGTATTTTTCGCCGTTGATGACGGTGACATTCCCCTGAACTTCGCCTTCAATCTTCACCTTGCCGTTCCTGACTACCACATCACCCTTGACGACTTCCCCTTCAGGTACAATGACGGTGTCATTTTCGACGACCAGATTAGGCTGTTTTGAAACAGAAAACTGATGGTCCTCGTTCCATGTTGAAAAGATGCTGCCAGTCATCAATGCAATGAATAGTGAAGCAGCTGTCAAAAGCGGATGACTTCTGAACCAGCGTTGGATTTCTGTCTTCTTCTTCTCTTTTGGCAAGCCGGCCATGACCTTTGACGTAAAATCATCCGGCGCCTGGATATGGGAGGTACTCTGAACAAGGGCAATCGCCTTGTTCATTTCCCTGAAGTAATCCTGGCAATCTGAACAGCTCTGCAAATGCTCTCTTAAAATCTTTTCGTGTTCTTCCGTAATTTCATCATCTAAATACTCATGCATATAATCAAAAACCTGTTCGGGACATTTCAATTTCTTTCACCTCACCTTATACGTGTCGCAACTGCTGCCTTAATGCCTCTCTGCCTCGATGGATCCTGGTCTTCACCGTTCCAAGCGGCAAATCCAGGATTTCACTGATCTCATTCAGGCTGAGCTCCTCAATATACTTTAATACGATGACCGATCTGTATTTATCGGGTAGTTTTGAAATTTCTTTTTGAATTGTGTCATGCAATTCGATACTTTCTACCTCATCCTCTGGCAAAGGAGTATCAGATGGAACCTGTGAGTACATCGTCAGGCCTTCCGTTCCTGGCACCTCTGCATCAAGAAAATAATCTGGTTTCTTTTTGCGAATCCGGTCAATGCAAAGATTGGTCGCAATCCTGTACAGCCATGTTGAAAACTTCAGGTTTTGATTGAAGCTGTTAATATTGATATATGCGCGGATGAAAGCCTCCTGTGCAATATCCTCTGCCTCATGCCGATTCCCGAGCATACGGTAGCAAAGCTGGAATACCTTGTCCTTGTACACTTCAACAATCTCTCCATAGGCATTCTGGTCTCCCTTGATCACCTGTTTTATTCTGTGCTTTACGATTGTTTCCATTATTTTACCTCCGCGCTTCCTGCGGCTAATCGATATACGAATCGATTCCGTAAAAGGTTTCGTTTTTTTTTATAAAAATTTTATTTATGTATGTAATTATGTCTATTCCGTTTAAACAGACTTTTTTCGGCAAAAAAAGCTAAAAAACTTACTATGTTAATATTAACAAATTTTTACCAGTTTGGTTTAAAAAGTTTTGGTCCGGGGTATAAAAGGACTATATTTAATGAAAGCGAGGAATAAAGATCAATGTGTGCAGAAACGCTGTTGAAGGATATAGAAAATTGCCGTAAAGAAATGGTTGAACTAGCTGCAAGAACCTCGCTGTCAAACCAAAGGGTGGTAGACATCAGCACAAAACTCGACCATTTACTAAATAAATATTATCACTTATCCTCAAAAAAGCCAGTTCTATATTAATGATAAAGAGCAGCAGCCATAACAGGGCCGCTGCTCATATTTTTTTGTTTAACCATCTCATTCTATTCTTTTTTCAAGGCTTTGATTACAAAAGTTTCTCGCCAAATAAAGAACCCATTAGCGCAACCGCCGCGACAGCCGTCTTGTTCTTTTCATCAAGGATCGGATTCACTTCAACGAATTCCGCAGAAGTAATGATTTTCGCTTCTGCCAGCATCTCCATTGCCAGGTGGCTTTCACGATAGCTGATGCCCCCGGTCACAGGAGTCCCGACCCCAGGAGCATCAGTTGGGTCCAGTCCATCGAGATCAAGTGAAAGATGGACACCATCTGTTTTATCTTTAAGGTAATTGACCGTTTCCTCAATGACAGCAGCCATTCCTAAGCGATCAATCTCGTGCATGGTGAACACCTTGATACCCATTTCCTTGATCAAGTCCTTCTCCCCATCATCCAATGCACGCGCGCCAATAATGACAATATTCTCAGGCTTCACCTTAGGGGCATACCCTCCTATTTGCGTCAGCATGTCGTGCCCCAAACCAAGGCTTGCAGCAAGTGGCATACCATGGATATTTCCAGACGGCGATGTTTCCGCCGTATTCAAGTCTCCATGCGCATCATACCAGATCACACCAAGATTCTTATAATGCTTGGACACACCAGCCAATGTCCCAATCGCAATGCTATGGTCACCACCCAAAACAAGCGGAAAAGACTGCGATTCTATAATCTTATCTACTTCATCAGCAAGCAGGCTATTCTTTTCCGCCACCAGCTCAAGATTGCGAAGATTGCTGTTAGGATCAATCTTCACCTCAGGCCTGCCAACTGCAATATCACCCAAATCTTCTATCTCATCAAAAAGCACTCTTAATCTCTCATTGATACCAGCATAACGGATCGCACTCGGGCCCATGTCAACTCCCCTTCTCATCTGACCCAAATCCATCGGCATCCCGATAATCGAAAGTTTCCTCATTCCAGACTCCCCCTTGCTTTCTCTCATCTCTCCCCCTATTTTAAACGCTTTCATTACGATGACTCAACCGGACAATTTTATGAATATATATACGGTTTTGAATAGATAGAATTTATGGAATGGTTTAGTGAAGGGGCTGTGAGAATCATGGAGGCTTTTTGACAGCTTTGGGTGCTTTACCTGTGGTGCTGTCAAAATAATGGGGGGTTCTTGACAGCTTTGGCTGCTTTTCCTGTGGTGCTGTCAAAATTATAGTGGTTTCTTGACAGCTTTGGCTGCTTCTACTGCAAACTTGTCAAAATAACAGCGGATTCTTGACAGCTTTAGCTGCTTCTACTGGAAACTTGTCAAAATAACGGTGGTTTCTTGACAGCTTTAGCTGCTTCTACTGCAAACTTGTCAAAATAACGGTGGTTTCTTGACAGCTTTAGCTGCTTCTACTGCAAACTTGTCAAAATAACGGTGGTTTCTTGACAGCTTTAGCTGCTTCTACCGCAAAGCTGTCAAAATATCGGTGGTTTCTTGACAGCTTTGGCTGCTTCTACCGCAATGCTGTCAAAATATCGGTGGTTTCTTGACAGCTTTGACTGCTTCTACCGCAAAGCTGTCAAAATAACGAGGGTTTTTTTAAAGGTTTGGATCCTTCTACCGCAAACCTGTCCGAACTCAGTGTTACTTCGGACAGCTTTAATGGAATATGTAGTAAACCTGTCCAAATCCAGGGTAACTTATGACTGCTTCAGCCTCTCTTCCTTCTAAATACTACGCTAACAGCTGTAACAGTTACTGTAAGATAAGCATTACAATACTAGTAGGGAGAATTAAAAAAAGTCATAAACCCGAATGGATTTATGACTGAAATGGTATTTATGTAGTGTGATGGTGGAGCCTAGCGGGATCGAACCGCTGACCTCCTGCGTGCAAGGCAGGCGCTCTCCCAGCTGAGCTAAGGCCCCATTTGGAGCGGAAGACGGGATTCGAACCCGCGACCCCAACCTTGGCAAGGTTGTATTCTACCACTGAACTACTTCCGCATGATTTTATTATATAGGTAAGACCCCTAAAAATAAAGTACAAGTTCATTCTTAGGGGCCTTGACATGAGTGAGCCATGAAGGACTCGAACCTTCGACCCTCTGATTAAAAGTCAGATGCTCTACCGACTGAGCTAATGGCTCCCAATATTGTAGATCTACCAAGTTGAGATCACTCGGTTAAGGAATGTTATCGCATCTGCGATGCTCGAAAGCCCTTACGGTCTTTCTCGCAAGTTGCCGCAGAAGCAACTCCAAGGAGTGAGCAACTTGCTCTACCGACTGAGCTAATGGCTCATAGGATATAATCTATCCTATTCATTGTCTCTTAAGCATCCTGAATGCAAAAAAGAAAATAAAAATGGCTGGGCTAGCTGGATTCGAACCAACGCATGACGGAGTCAAAGTCCGTTGCCTTACCGCTTGGCTATAGCCCAATGAAAAAATAAAAAGGACATTAGTAGCTTGTCCAATTTTAATATGTATTAAAGTGGTGGAGGGGGACGGATTCGAACCGCCGAACCCTGAGGGAGCGGATTTACAGTCCGCCGCGTTTAGCCACTTCGCTACCCCTCCACAAAAAAGTGGTGCCGGCAAGAGGACTTGAACCCCCAACCTACTGATTACAAGTCAGTTGCTCTACCAATTGAGCTACACCGGCACTAAAATAAATGGTGGAGGATGACGGGATCGAACCGCCGACCCTCTGCTTGTAAGGCAGATGCTCTCCCAGCTGAGCTAATCCTCCATTGCTATGTTACTTGTTAAAGTTAATGGTGACCCCTACGGGATTCGAACCCGTGTTACCGCCGTGAAAGGGCGGTGTCTTAACCGCTTGACCAAGGGGCCATATTATAGTATTTTCAGAGCTTCCAAGCGGGCTCGAACCGCTGACCTCTTCCTTACCATGGAAGTGCTCTACCTGCTGAGCTATGGAAGCATGTATTGCTGCCAGCTCAAATGACTTTCGTCATTTAGAGATAATGGCTCCGCAGGTAGGATTCGAACCTACGACCGCTCGGTTAACAGCCGAGTGCTCTACCACTGAGCTACTGCGGAATAGTGGTAATTTAACATAACTCTTGCAGATGATTCGAATGCCTCACCTTAGGAATTTGTCCAAGATGAATGCATTTTTGCCCGGCGGCGTCCTACTCTCACAGGGGGAAACCCCCAACTACCATCGGCGCTGAGAAGCTTAACTTCCGTGTTCGGTATGGGAACGGGTGTGACCTTCTCGCCATCGCCACCAGACAATTGTAAAGAACAATATTTATTATACTGTCTTTTATGCATTTTTCAAGAGAATTTTTAAGAAATCTTTATTCCCTCAAAACTAGATAATGTGTAAGAAGAAAACAAGGGAAACGAGTAATCATTTGGTTAAGTCCTCGAACGATTAGTATCAGTCAGCTCCACACGTCACCGCGCTTCCACCTCTGACCTATCAACCTGATCATCTTTCAGGGTTCTTACTAGCTTGCGCTATGGGAAATCTCATCTTGAGGGGGGCTTCATGCTTAGATGCTTTCAGCACTTATCCCGTCCGCACATAGCTACCCAGCGATGCCTTTGGCAAGACAA
>JAGGQZ010000022.1 GCA_018613055.1 Chryseobacterium sp. ISL-80
GTCAAGATTCCATGCTTTTTTTGACAGCTTTCCTTCTTCACCAGCTCAACCTGTCAGAATCCTATGCTTTTCTTGACAGCTTTTCCCCTCCACCCACTCAATCTGTCAAGATTCCATGCTTTTCTTGACAGCTTTTCCGCTTAAGAAGCTCAACCTGTCAAGATCCCATTTTTTTGACAGCCTTTTCCCATTACCAGTCCAAACTGTCAGAACTCTTAAAAAGGAATTGAGCACAAATTTCGGCGTTTCGGTTACAATATGATTATGTGTTTAATTTTACATACTTAGGAGTGATTCATTTGAAAGACCCACGTATACAGAAACTGGCGAAAAACCTGATCAATTACTCTGTCAAGCTTCAAAAAGGAGAAAAAGTCCTGATCGAAAACTTCGGCCTTCAGCGCGAGCTTGTTACCGCCCTGGTTAAAGAAGCCTACGAGGCTGGCGGTTATCCGTTCGTATCCTTGAAGGACCACCAGGTGGACCGGGCATTGCTTCTGGGTGCCCAGCAGGAGCAGTTCGACATGATTGCTGACTTCGAAGCCAACGTAATGAGTAAAATGGATGCCTACATCGGGCTGCGCTCAGGTGATAACATCAACGAACATGCTGATGTCCCTGCAGACAAAATGAAAATCCATGGCGGTACAATTGGCAAAATGGTCCATCGTGACATCCGTGTTCCAAAAACGAAATGGGTTGTCCTTCGCTACCCAAACTCAGCCATGGCACAACTTGCGAAAATGAGCACCGAAGCTTTCGAGGATTTCTACTTCGATGTCTGCAACCTTGATTATGGCAAAATGGACAAGGCAATGGACAGCCTGGCAGAGTTGATGAATCGCACAGAAAAGGTAAGAATCACTGGACCAGGGACAGACCTGACTTTCTCAATCAAGGATATTCCGGCTGTAAAATGTGCCGGCGAGCTGAACATTCCTGACGGCGAGGTTTATACAGCACCTGTCCGTGATTCGGTCAATGGTGTGATCACATACAATACTCCTTCCCCATATCAGGGATTCACCTTTGAAAATGTGAAGCTGACCTTCAAGGATGGAAAAATCGTCGAAGCGACAGCGAATGATACAGATCGAATTAACAAGATTTTCGATACCGATGAAGGAGCAAGATATGTTGGAGAATTCGCGATTGGCGTAAATCCATACATCCTCCACCCGATGCAGGACATCCTGTTTGATGAAAAAATCGATGGAAGCTTCCACTTTACACCAGGACAATGCTATGATGATGCATTCAATGGCAATCATTCCAACATCCACTGGGATATGGTCAATATCCAGCGCCCAGATTACGGTGGCGGAGAGATCTATTTTGATGATGTTCTCATCCGAAAAGACGGCCGATTTGTCATTCCGGAACTGGAAGGCTTAAATCCCGAAAATTTAAAATAACACTAAAAAAGGATGCGGCTCACTTGGCCGCATCCTTTTTGAGTATCAGTAAGTATTAATTTTTTTCTTCGATAATTGTCCAGCTTCAGCGCCTAGCCCCTCGAGACGCTTGGCTAGTGTCGCCTCCTAGAAACTCCGAAACTTCAACTCCGCCCGCAGAAGCAAAAAGCGCTTCTTTGTCGGAGTCTCCAGTTTCTGCGTTTCTGAGCAGTCGGCTATACTTTTCGATTTCGGTCCTGCCAATGAAGTCAAAGAACGACTTCACTGGCAGGACCTCCAGCGCTTGTCGGGGCTGACCAAGGCGCTTACGCTTTTCGTGTTAAACTTGCAATTGCTTTTCATATGCTTCCTGGAACTTCTGGATATCGCCTGCACCCATGAACAGGATGACTCCATTGTCATGTTCCTTCAGCAATTCTGTATGGTCCTCAGTGATAATATCAGCATCGTCGATTTTCTCTTTTAGATCAGTAATTGATAATTTTCCATGAATCTCACGGGCTGAGCCGAAGATTTCGCAAAGATACACTTTATCTGCCTTGTTCAGGCTTTCGGCGAACTCATTAAGGAATGCCTGGGTCCTTGTAAAGGTATGCGGCTGGAAAACAGCAACTATTTCACGATCCGGATACTTCTGCTTTGCCGCATCGATTGTAGCCTTGATTTCTGTTGGGTGGTGGGCGTAATCATCAATGATGATTTGGTCCGCAACCTTCTTTTCAGAGAATCTTCTTTTAACGCCTTCGAACGTTTCAAGCTGCTCCTGGATGACCTTCGAGTCGATATTTTCATAATGGCATAATGCAATGACCCCAAGTGAGTTCAGCACATTATGGTCTCCAAATGCCGGGATCGAGAAAGTGTCATAGAATGTATTCCGGACAAAGACATCAAAGGTAGTCCCACTTGTTGATTTAATGATATTCCGAGCCTGGAAATCATTTTCCTCCCCAAAGCCATAAAATACGACTGGCACCTTCGCCTGGATTTTTTGAAGCTGATCATCGTCACCACATGCGAAAATACCCTTTTTGACCTGCCATGACATCTCCTGGAAAGCCGAGAAGACATCCTCGATATTGGCGAAGTAATCCGGGTGGTCAAAATCGATATTCGTCATGATGGCGTAATCAGGGAAATAGGAAAGGAAATGACGGCGATACTCGCAGGCTTCGAATACAAAGTATTGAGCATCCTTGTCACCTTTCCCGGTTCCATCACCAATCAGGAAGGATGTTGGTTTGGCACCCCTCATTACATGCGCAAGCAAACCTGTAGTCGATGTTTTGCCATGTGCCCCGGTAACCGCCACACTCGTAAAGTTCTGCATGAAATCACCAAGGAAACGGTGGTACCTGATGATTGGAAGGCCAAGTTTCATTCCTTCCTGAATTTCTTCGTGGGTATCCGGATAGGCATTGCCGGCAATGATTGTCATCCCAGGCTGTATATTTTCCTTATTAAACGGAAGGATCTTTATTCCAGAATTCTCAAGGGCCACCTGGGTAAAAAAGTGCTTGTCATAATCGGAGCCCTGTACCTGATAATCCATATCATGGAGAACTTGAGCCAAAGCACTCATTCCAGACCCCTTTATACCTACAAAATGGTAAATAGTCATATAAAGAACCTCCAACAACGTCTGTATGTAACACAGTATATGACAGATATCCTGTTTTGCTCATTTGGCCTGTCTCCCTTTAGAAACTGCCGCACGAACCAACGCAATCTTATCTATCCTATCTCTCATGTATTGAATCATTATAACATCAATACTGTAAATAACACAGTTTCATTCTTATTTCAAAATTATTATAAAACCGTAATCATGATAAATTTACTTTTTCCCTAAGTAAGTGTCTGTTAAACTTCGGCCCGAGATTAGAATTCAACTTTTTCAAGACGAGGGTTGGGTCGGAACCTTCTCCCTGATTTCGCCTGGTGTTTTCCATTCCGCATCACATTGTCACCGGTAAAACCAATTTTCAGTTTCAAAAGGCTGCCGCCAACTCCATACATGTCGACGGGAACATGATGCTTTTCGAACTCAAGAATCCTTTTTTCACTGAAGCCGCCGCTTACGACAATTTTCACATGGTTAAACCCTTCGTCATCAAGGGCTTTTCTTAACGCAAAAATCAATTCAGCATTCACGCCTCGAGGATCGAATGTTCCAAGCAGGTGCTGGTTGCGGAGGAAATACTGGTCAATCATCGTACGGGAAGTGTCAACCCTTACTCCCTTTAGCTTTTCCCCGAATTCCCTCGCGACTTTCAATGAATCTGTAATCGCTTCATTATTATAATCCACCAGCGCAATCAGATCATCATGCGGAAAGGTTTCATGATAAGCCCTGGTAGCGGCCACGATGTCACCGTCGAACATCTGGATTAATGCATGAGGCATCGTTCCCATACCATGCTTGCCCCACCACTCGTTCATCGCGTGTGTGGCCTGTGCTGTGGCGCCTCCAATGTAGGCAGCATATCCATCTCCAGCCTGTGTCGTATAATGATCGTCACGGTCCCCCATGAAGATCACCGGCTTTTGCTTGCCAGAATAGCTTGCAGCCTTGACAACATTATAAACATTCGTTGCCACAGATGTCCTTCTGGCCAGGATGCCATCAATGATTCCTTCCAGATAACCAAAACTCTGGTAAGGACCGGTAATTGTCAGGACCGTTTCGAATGGAGAAATTTTATCTCCATCCTTCAATGAGTATATCTCAAGTTCTTCAGGACGTTCGGCAAAGGTTTTTACCAGGGCAATCACTTCATCTGTTCCGCAAAGGACTGCCTCATCTTTCTGGAAAAATTGCATGGTGATGATATTGTCTTCATGGTATTTCTTCACTAGCTCCTGAGTCTTGAGAAAATACACGGCTGAAAACCAGCCATCCCGGATCCTCTCATCAAACTTGAATGTATGATTGGTCAGTCGGCTGATTTTCCCCTGCATTTTCAATTCAATTTCTTTCATCCAAAAAGCTCCTTCAATAACAACGCAACTTCTATATCAGTTATTCCTTATTATTAAATACATGCTAATAAAGAATACCATTTATTAATTGAATGTACTAGTTTCCTGGAGCGACTCAAGGTCCGCAGCAGTAATAAGGACGTCCCTTGGCTTGCTTCCCTTGCCTTCGGAGATGAATCCTTGCTGCTCCATCATCTCAATCAATCTTGCCGCGCGGTTATATCCGATTTTAAAACGGCGCTGGACACTTGAAGTAGAGGCGCCTCCGTGATCGATGACAAATTCACATGCTTCATAAAAAAGTTCATCTTCGTCTTCAGTCACCTGGGCTTTCTTCAGGAGTTCATCCTGTTCAAACAAGTAGTTTGGATCTCGCTGCTCCCTGACAAAGGCAACAATGTCGTCAATCTCATTGTCGGTTACGAAGGTGCCCTGCAGACGGAATGGCTTGGAAGAACCATTTTCCAGGAACAGCATATCCCCCCTGCCCAGAAGCTTTTCGGCTCCGCTGATATCAATGATCGTTCTTGAGTCCACCTGTGAGGAAACAGAGAACGCTATTCTTGTAGGGACGTTCGCTTTAATCAAACCTGTAATGACATCAACAGACGGGCGTTGGGTCGCAATGATTAAGTGAATACCGCAGGCACGCGCTTTTTGGGCAATCCGGCAAATCGCCTCCTCGACATCACCAGGTGCCATCATCATCAAATCGGCCAGCTCATCGATGACAATGACGATATACGGAAGCTTATCAGAAAATCTGCGATGCTTCTCGGCAAGTTCATTGAACCTGCTGATATCACGGACACCTGTATGTGCGAACAATTCGTAACGGCGTTCCATTTCCTCAACAGCCCATTTAAGTGAGGCTGTCGCTGCTTTTACATCAGTGATGACCGGGCTTACCAGGTGAGGAATTCGGTTGTAAGGTGCCAATTCAACCATTTTCGGGTCAATCAGCAGCAACTTCACCTCATCCGGATGTGCTTTATAAAGCAGGCTGACCAGCATTGTATTGATGCAGACACTCTTACCTGAACCGGTCGCACCGGCAATCAATCCGTGCGGCATCTTTTTCAGGTCAGTGACGATTGGATTTCCGGCGATATCAAGTCCAAGAGCCACCGACAGCGGAGATTCAAGATCCATAAACCCTGCGGACTGTAAAATTTCACTCAATAATACCGGCCTGCTCGAATGGTTCGGCACCTCAATCCCAATTGTGTGCTTCCCAGGAATAGGCGCTTCAATCCGGATATCCTTCGCCGCAAGGCTTAGCTTGATATCATCAGAAAGATTGGTAATTTTATTGACCTTCACTCCAGGCTCAGGCTGTACCTCAAATCGGGTAACAGATGGTCCCTGTGTCACGTTGACCACTCTTGCGCCAACATTGAAATTCCTTAAAGTCTCATTGAGCATATGTTCCTGTTCTGAAAGCCATTCCGGATCCGGAGCCTTGAACACAGGCGGATTCAACAGATCAAGAGGCGGGAAGTCATATACCGCTGCCGGTTGGACTTCAGAAGGTGCCTTTTCTTCTGCCACGACCGAAGAAGGTACCAACTCTGGCGACGGCTGGCTTCCTTTATGCATTTGTACTCCTTGTGCTTCTCGTACTGTCACTGGAGCCACGTTCTCCTGTGCTGTTGGTTGTGCCTCACCTTCGAATGACTGGGCATCAGTACTTGCCTCGACTGGCTGATTTCCAGGCGTGACAACGTTGGTAGAAGCGGCACCAGCTGATCCAGATTCCTCAGTTGCTGCTTTTGCATGGACTCCCTTTATGTCTTCCGTTGGCTGCTGTTGTGCCTCAGCTTTTCTGCCATCTGTCATAAAAGAAGGATATTTGGACATATTGCGTGCTTCCCATTTTCTTTTATCCTGCTTAAGCATGAGGACATTGAAAGGAAGCTGCCTTTTCGGTTCTGCCGGCTTCTCCTCTTCCTGCCCTGAAGACTCTTCGGTTGAGTTTTCAGGCAGTGAGCTTTCCTCTGCTTCATTAGGCTGAACTGGCTCTTTATAAGATATCGCCTCTTCTGCTGCGTTTGGCTGAGGGGCATCTTCTTGTTGTGCCTCTGCGATGGTTTGCTGAGACACAGGATTTTCCGATGATGGAGCGGTCAGCTCTATCACTTCCTGTACGTCCCCATCCACTTCTTCAGCACGAGGAACGAATACTTCTGACTCCTCAAGAACTTCTGCCGACTCGGGTTCAATTTGACGAGGAATCAATACTTCTGTAACTGAATCGACTGCTGCAGATTCAGGCTTGTTTTGATCGTCTTCCTCAACCTCGTTCCCATATAACGGGCCTATTGCGGAAACTTGATCATCACTCTCTTGCTCTTCTTCACCATGTAGGATTACTTCAAGTGCTTCTGTTTCCAAATTGAACTGAGCAATATCATCCTCTATTTCAGATACCTTGATATCCTGAGTTTCTGCAAGGTCATCTTCTATGTATCGATCTTGTTCCAGAAGGTTTTCCTGCATTTCAATTTGATTTGGCTGTTCTAGCAAAGTTTCTTCCTGCTGTTCAATCTGAACTGGCTGTTCTGGCAGAACTCCTTCCAGCATTTCAGTTTGATCTGGCTGCTCTAGCAGAATTCCTTCCTGCTTTTCAACCCGATCTTGCTGTTCTAGCAGAATTCCTTCCTGTTTTTCAACCCGATCTTGCTGTTCTAGCAGAATTCCTTCCTGCTTTTCAACCCGATTCGGCTGCTCTAGCAGAATTCCTTCCTGCATTACCATCTGATCTGGCTGTTCTGGCTGTTCTGGCTGTTCTGGCTGAATCGGCCCGTTTTGGATAAAATCAATATCTCTACGAACAGTTTGTGATATTTTGATTTCCTGAGCCTTTTCAAATCCGGTCAATTCATACTCTACATCTTCCAGGCTCTTTTGAGTTTGCTCTTTCCTTGGCGGTCTGTTGAATGCATAAATTGGTGACGGAATTTCTGTTGGCTTGAACGGCTGCGTGAATTTCGGTCCGCTGCCTTTTTTCGGTTCATAGCGGAATTTCGAAGGAGTTTCCTCTGTTCTTCCAGTCTTCAAAGGTTCCTTCACTTTTCCTGCTCGTTCTGTTCTGTGTGTTTCCTTCGAGTCCTCTACAGATTTCCGGCGCGGTCTCTGGATGGAATCCTGCCGGGTGATGCTGTCATTTTTAAAACTGAACGAGCCTTTTTCATTGATAAAAGGCTTTATTTCTTCGACTGGGCCAACCCTTTCTTTCCGTACTTTTCTCGGATTCTCATTTCCAGGTTCACCATCGGGAATTAAAGGGAACCGGAACTGCCCCTTTGGATACTGGTATAAAACCTTTGCCTCAAGATCTTTCTTTGGGCTGCGATCTTGTTTGACCAATTTTTGGACTGGCTGTTCTCTCTCAATATCATCAAATTCATCATCATCATTTTGGAACATCGTAAAAATTCTTTTAATCCAACTCAATTTTAATCACTCTTTCTTTCGCATTTCATTCTTTATTTTAACAGTAAATCAATATTTTTCGAGATAAATTGAAAGAATGAGCATTTTTTACGAGAAGAATTCTCCGGGAAGAATCAACTTTAGGCTCAGTTATTTACAAAACCTTACATCATAAGTACATAAAGGAAAAAAGCCCGTATTATCGGGCTTTCATCTTCTGTCTATCCTATTCCTTTTTTGTTTTACCCAATATGAAGATTGGTTCCAATTCTCCATTTTCATATAAAAAGCTTAAGGCAGTGATTGGTACCCTTCCACTCGCAAAAAAGCTCATGGTCATCTGGGCCAGGATATCATAGCCTGTGTTGTTCTCCACATCAGCGATGATCAGGACATCCTGGTGGGGAACGGCCACAGCCATGGTTCCCTTCATTCTTTTCTTCATTTCATTCAAAAAGCTCGTATTCAGGATCCGGCTCGCATCATAGCCGTCATTGGTATTGAGGAAATAAAAGGTGTTATCGGCCACACGGTCCTCTTTCAGCTTCACAGAAAGCGAACGGACATTGAACAAAGCTGTCTCACGGACCTGGCCCGCTGACCATCCTTCTTTTTTCAAAAGCTTTGAATCAATCAGCCTGTATGTAGTGCCTAAATCCAAAGCATAATAGATCCTTGTTTCCGCGGTATGATCATCATATAGGAAAGGTGTGCCCTCCTCTGCTTCCGATGGAAATGACGTCGAGCGGATGACAGGGAAGATGTTCTTTTCCTTGCCTGACAGCTCAAGCTGGCTTTCCATCGCATTCAAGCCTTCCGAAACATAGTAGACAACCTCATCAATCGCCTTTTCTTTATGATCCTGCCACTTGGCGACAATCCCCGGCAATGCAATCGTAATGCCGCGTCCAGTGTTTTTATTTTCAATCCTTAACTGATCCTTTTCCCGGTCATAGGAAAAAGTCCGGTCCGGATGCTGCAGGCGGTTTTCAAGTTCTTTACGCATTTTTCTGCTGTCCATTGTTGTATCCCTCCACTTCTCCAGGAGTTTCTGCAACTCATTTTACATGAAATTTCCCTCCACCTCAAAAGATGGAGGGAAAGAATTAAGCAAGACCTTCAATAAAGTTTTCAATCTCAGTCTGTGTTTTTCTGTTTTTGCTGACAAACCGGCCAAGCTCTTTGCCATTTTCATAAGCAAGAAAGCTTGGAATGCCGAATACATCCAGCTGGATGCACAAATCGATGAAGTCATCACGATCGACAGAGACGAATTCATAGTCACTGTACTTGCTTTCAATTTCAGGCAAGACTGGCTCGATCACACGACAGTCCGGGCACCAGCCCGCCGTAAATAAAAATATATGTTTTCCATCGTTTTTCAACGTTTCGAATTGTTCCATTGACTCCAAGGTTTTCATATTGGTACCTCCCGGTTAAATCTCATTTTACTTTTCTTATTGTACCCATGCCTGGTGAAAAAAGAAACTAATCTGATTACGAGAAGATATTATTACCGGGACCTGCAATAGCAGCAATTGGGTTTCGACAACTTAGGTGAAAAAATACGAATAGTTGTCTGAACCTTGCTCTACTTCGGACAACTTTGAGGTGAAAATCCAAAAAGCTGTCTGAACCCACCTCTACTTCGGACAGCTTTTGTGTGGAAATTCAAAAACCTGTCTGAACTTGGCTCTACTTCAGACTGCTTTAGCGGGTAAATCCAAAAAGCTGTCTGAACCTGGCTCTACTTCGGACAGCTTTGAGGCGAAAATACAAAAACCTGTCTGAACCTTGCTCTACTTCGGACAGCTTTGGAGCGAAAATACAAAAACCTGTCTGAACCTGGCTCCACTTCGGACAACTTTTACAAGTAATCACAAAAAGTTGTCTGAACACAGCTCCACTTCGGACAACTTTAGCGGTTAAATACAAAAAGCTGTCTGAACTTACCTCCACTTCGGACAGCTTTAGCGGGTAAATCCAAAAAGCTGTCCGAACCTTGCTCTACTTCGGACAGCTTTGAGGCGAAAATACTAAAAGCTGTCTGAACTTCCCCCTACTTCGGACAGCTTTGGAGCGAAATTACAAAAACCTGTCTGAACCTGGCTCTACTTCGGACAACTTTTACAAGTAATCACAAAAAGTTGTCTGAACACAGCTCCACTTCGGACAACTTTAGCGGTTAAATACAAAAAGCTGTCTGAACTTACCTCCACTTCGGACAGCTTTAGCGGGTAAATCCTATAAGCTGTCTGAACCTGGCCCTGCTTCGGACAGCTTTGGAGCGAAAATACAAAAACCTGTCTGAACCTGGCTCTGCTTCGGACAACTGTTACACGTAATCACAAAAAGTTGTCTGAACACAGCTCCACTTCGGACAACTTTAGCGGTTAAATACAAAAAGCTGTCTGAACTTACCTCCACTTCGGACAGCTTTCACGTAAAAAAACAAAAATCTGTCTGAACCAACCTCCACTTCGGACAACTCCCCCGTAAAAAAAACAAAAAGCTGTCTGAACTTATATTAGCTTCAGACAGCGTATAGGCGATGTTTATTTTACTTTCACAGAATTCGCGATTGCCATCATGGCTTCTGCGTCTTCTTTTACATTTTCGGTTTCTGTGGTCAGCTTGACGCCGCCGATGCCGACAATTAATTGATACTGTTTTTCCTTCAGCTGCTTGACCAGCATATAGCCAAATTTGCCATTTTTACTGAATGTCTCATTGGCCTCCCATTCCTTCTGCTGCTTCACAGTGGAATCATAGACCACTTTACTGTCTTCTTTTTCATGTTGGTTATAAAAAAGAATATAGGTTTTTGATCCATTATTGATCAGGACATTATTTGGCGTTTCCTCTTCAACCTTAAAATCGGATGGCAAGTAATAATCTATGTCTTTTGCACTATTATTCGTTTTTTCAGGCTGCGCTTCAAATGTATTTGAAACTTCTTTTTTTATTTCAGCCTTTTGCTCTGAAAACTGGGCAGAACAACCGCTCAGCAGAAATACTCCTACTATAACGAGCCCAAATGCCCTTCTGAACTTCATCATACTTTTTTCCCCCTTGCTAAGGACTTAACCACTCCGTTTCTATCATACCTTGCTTGTTTGATGGGTGACAAGGCTTCACAAGCATTTTTTGTTGGAAATTAAGACATTTTTCAGAAATTTGTCGATAAATCTTTATTTTCACCATATTTTTGTAAAAAAAAGACAGCCTGTTTAGACTGTCTTATCCGTTTTATATTCATATTGTCCGGCGAGCAGCTTCATTACATGTGTGAACATTTCGCTGCGGTTGATTTGTCCATTTGTAAAAATCCCGATCGCTCCTTCATTTTTACGGACATTTTGTTTTTTGGCGTAATCGTCCATCACTGGTCCGAGTTCGGAACCTGCCAACAACTGCTGTGCTACTTCATCAGGAAGCGGAATCCTCGCTCCTCCCGCAATTACCGGCTCCATCCCTTTCACTGCCAGAGCCCCCCAATTGCAAAGCATCAGTCCGTATGGAGTTTGCTGGACTCCGCCTTCGAGGCCAATGCCAATTTCCGCTTCTCCTTTTTCAGCAGCCGCGATGGCTCTGTTGACAGCACCTTTGATGGTTTCCTCATCTGACATCGGCTGGTCGCTTACCCCGGACTCAGCATCAATGGAGACAATCTCAAAATCTGTTTCTTTAAACGCTGCCTTAACTGCATTGATTTTTGCTGGATTTTTTGAACCTACTGCCACTTTCATATCCATTTCCACCTTTCATCCATGAAAAAGGAGCAGTGATCAGCTGCTCCTCATTTAGAGTAGATTAACTATTATTTTTGATGGTTTCGACCGTTGTTTTATCAGCCGCCATGACAAGTTTGACGAGCAATTCCTTCGCTGCCGCATAGTCATCGACATGGATCATGGACGCTGCAGTATGAATATAGCGTGAGCAGATGCCAATGACCGCACTCGGGATTCCCTGATTGGAAGTATGGACTCTTCCTGCATCGGTTCCACCCTGGGAAACGAAGTACTGGTAAGGAATATCATGGGTTTCAGCCATGTCGAGGATGAATTCCCTCATGCCTCTGTGCGTGACCATTGAGCGGTCAAGAATTCTCAGCAAGGTTCCCTTGCCAAGCTGGCCGAATTCATTTTTATCTCCTGACATATCGTTGGCCGGGCTTGCATCCAGGGCAAAGAAAATGTCCGGGTCGATCATATTGGCAGCCGTCTGAGCGCCTCTTAAGCCGACCTCCTCCTGGACAGTCGCACCGGAGTACAGCATATTTGGCAATTGGATGTCTTTTGTTTCTTTTAACAGTTCGATTGCCAGGCCGCAGCCATAGCGGTTATCCCATGCTTTCGCGAGAATCTTCTTTTCGTTTGCCATCGGTGTGAACGGACAGATTGGCACGATTTGCTGCCCTGGTTTGATACCTATCCTAATCGCATCTTCCTTATCATCTGCACCGATGTCAATCAGCATATTCTTGATTTCCATCGGTTTGTTGCGCTTCGACTCATCCAATAGATGAGGAGGAATCGATCCGATTACCCCAGTAACTGGTCCATTGTTCGTGATGATCTGGACGCGTTGTGCAAGAAGCACCTGGCTCCACCAGCCGCCCAGAGTCTGGAAGCGGATCATCCCGTTTTTCGTGATCGAGGTGACCATGAAGCCAACTTCGTCCATATGTCCGGCGACCATGATTTTCGGGCCATCCGGATTTCCCTTCTTCACGCCAAACACACTTCCCAATTTATCCTGGATCAATTCATCTGAATATTGTCCAAGCTGCTCGCGCACGAATTTGCGTACAGCATGCTCATTACCCGGTGCTCCAGGCAACTCTGTCAAAGTTTTAAACAGGCTTAATGTTTGCTCGTTCATTTAACTGCTCCTTTTCAAAAAAAGTTTAGGTTTGCTAAACATTATTTATACCATCCATTTTACAGAACATTCCCTTTGCTTGCCAGTCTTATTCCTGACACTCAACGAATTGTGCGGTCATTAATCCTTTGCTCCAGCATATGGATTTGTTATGATGAAGATAACTTGAAATTCCATATATAACCTTGGAGGTACTTGACTATGAACTGGAAAGCCTTTGTCCTCGGCGTTGGTGCCGGCCTTGCTGGTGCATACGCTGTAAAGGAACTTGCCTCACAAAAAGAAACAGTCTCAGCTGATAAAGTACTGAATGACGCAAAGGCCGCTTTTAAAAAATCCGGGCCCATCAGCGGTTCATGGATCAATATGACGGTTGAACCTTACTCCAAACCGCCAATTGAATACCAGGTTTACAAAGGCGGGATTTCACGAAATGTTGACGGCAAGGTTGAGCAATTTGAATTCATCGCAGATGCATCAACCGGAGCCATCCTGGATGCTTACCCATTAAATTGAGACGAAAAAAATCCAGACCTGCCGCGGCAGGTCTATTTTTTTCTTTCAATGCTTTCAGTTATTTTCCCGTCCTGGTCGAACTTGACAGCCCTGTACACCGAATCATGGTAAAAAGTGAACCAGGCGTCCCGGCTGATACCATATTCAAGCCACTTCTCCTTGGCAAAAATCGAATCCATCGGGTAATCATCGTACGCCATCACCCAGAGCGGATTCTGATGGGCATGGGTCGGCATGATATCAGCCATGTGGACTACGGTTGAATCTCCATCCTCAATGATCAGTATCGAGTGGCCATCACTGTGTCCTCCTGTATGCACCATCTTAATCGGCCCAAACGACCATTCTTTATCAAAAGCCTCTACCTGCTGCTCAATCCCCTGCCAGTTTTCTTTCCAATATGTACTCTTTGAACGGATATTCGGATTGCGCATTTCATCCCACTCGACCTTAGAAGTGATGATTTTCGCATTTGGGAAAACAGATACCAGCTCACCATCGACCACTTTCGTCAATCCGCAGGCATGATCAAAATGCATATGCGTCATTAAAACATAGTCAATGTCAGCGGCAGTCAGCCCCAGTCGTTCCAGTTCGGCATCAAGGCTTGATTCTTCAAGGACACCAAAATTTCGTTTCTGCTTTTCATTGAATTTCCCTTTTCCGATCCCGCTTTCAACGAGGAAATTCTTTCCCTCTGCCTGAATCAGTATCGGATCTGTCCGCAGCTCGATCTGGTTTTTGTCATTGACTTCATATTTTTTAGTCCAAAGCGGTTTCGGTACGACGCCAAACATCGCGCCGCCATCCAGGTGGGTCACCCCGCCATTCAGCCACCTCAGCTTAACATTTCCAAGCTCCAGGTTTTCCATTGCCAATCCCCCTTTTTCTTATGATTGTATCACTGGAATTTTAAATCTTTAAATAATTCAACTTCTATTTTGACTTTACACATGGAAGGATGCTCATTTTAGGAGGCATCATTCCCATTGGAATTCTTTTTATTGGCGGAGTCATAATCTTTTTGGCGAAAATTTATTTTTATTGGCGATTTTCAGATTTTATTGGCGAAAATTAATTTTTATTGGCGATTTCCGCTGCTTTATTGGCGAAAATAAAATTTTATTGGCGAACTGGAAATTATCACGTTTTTTTTCCAATTTAAAAACCGGTCGATGCAAAATCGCCGGTTCGGTCGTCTTCATTATTTTGAAATAAATTGCACTTCACAGCGGTAAATCCGGCTGCCTCGTGACGAGAATTTCTCTTCGTATTCTGTCATGATATTGCCTTCGAAATCGCTGTTGTGCAGGTCGAGGCTGACGTAATTCAGCTTCATTCCGTAATGTGAAAAGCTTACGAGCGAATACTCGAACAAGCCCTGATTATCGGTCTTGAAGTGGATTTCACCATTCTTCACAAGGATGGATTCATAAACTTCAAGGAAAGATTTGAACGTCAGTCTGCGTTTTTCATGGCGTGTTTTTGGCCATGGGTCTGAGAAATTCAAATAAACCCTGTCGACGTCCCCGCTTGCAAAATACTTGGCAAGTTCCGCCCCGTTCACATTCATCAGTTTGCAGTTTGGCAAATCTTCTTCAATCAGCCTGTCCAGTGCACTGACAATGACGCTTTCCTGCAGTTCAATGCCGATATAGTTAACGTCAGGATTGGCTTTGGCCATCCCTGTAATGAATTGGCCTTTCCCGGTACCGATTTCGATGTGGAGCGGCTGGTCCTTTTCAAAAACCTCTCCCCATTTTTCCCGGTGCTGCTCCGGCTCCTGGATCACAAAATTCGAGTATTCCTTCAATTTATCTTTAGCCCAAGGCTTGTTTCTTAGTCTCATCATGACACCTCTGTACTATTTTCATTCGTTTCAAACAATATCATGCAACCCAGCTGTTTTCAAGGGTGAAATTTCTCCCGGCTGCATAAACGGAAAAAGGAATCCACAATCTATATGTGAATTCCTTTTAAAAGAAAGGGTGATCATCGTGCCTTTAAGCCACCATGACCAGGTAAATTTATTAAAGGATATATTAAGCAACCAGCACACTGACTGCTGCGGATCGGTTGCAGAGTATCAACAGTTGGAACGTCTGATCAAATCGCTGATGGTCAACACGAATGTGGATGGCAACATCAAATCGATTCTCCAGGATGTCTACCAGTATAGCCAGAACGGCGTCAACGCCTCCGACCTGGAACAGCATATCGAGACGAATCGGAACCAGTTATCACAATGGGTGGATGATATCGGTCAATTCTCTTAAAAAAAAAATTAAAAAAGTGCCTTTAAAAAATCAATCCATTTTTCCATCTCTGGAATGCGGTTCTGGTTCTTGTGCCATTGAATCGATGAAAGCGACTGGGCGAACGCGTACCATTTCATCCTCAGCCGGAGATTCTCTGTCAGGCTGATTCCGTACTTGTCCAGCCAGGCTTCCCATTCCTCCAGTGGTATATAAGAATAGAGGAGAAGTCCAAGATCGATGGCAGGATCAGCGATCATCGCGCCGTCCCAATCAATTAAATACAACTGGTTGTCTTCGGTAAGCAGCCAGTTGTTATGATTCACATCGCAATGGCAAACCACTTTTTCAGCAAAGTCGACATCCCCGACATATTTAGTCAGGAACTTCATCGCATCAATGACTGCAGGCTTCTTACGCAGTTCCACATCCAAGTCTTCATTTAGGGCTTGAAGGAACATCTCGGGCTTCAGCGGACTCTTTCCCAGCCTGGTGAGCATCCCAAGAAGCGGATCTGAAGCATGGATTTTCTTTAGCAGCCTGGCCACACGGTCATTGTTCATATCCCCGGGCTTCAGCTCTCTTCCGTTCATCCACTGCTGCGCCGTTATAACATCTCCGTTTTCTAACCTTTTAGTCCAAACAAGCTTGGGTACGATTCCTTCTGCGGAGAGTACAGCAAGAAAAGGGGATGAATTTCGTTTTAAAAACAGCCTTTGTTCTTCATGCTGTGCAAAATAGGCAGCACCGGTTGCGCCGCCAGCAGGAACGATCTCCCAATCCTGTCCAAATAAATGTTCCAAAGTTAGTCACCTTCATTTATCACTATTTCCCTTGTGCTGAAAACCGGAAATGGATTTTATAAAATCAAAAATCACCGTTGTACTTATTATCGGAAATAAAAAGACAGCTATTGATAGAAAAATACACACAATAGCTATCTTATAAATTTTATCCCCGAAGGCTCGGTACGTCAACCCCAACAGCACTAAATTAATATTGTGAAAAAGTTATCAAATCAAGGACCCTGCTATTTTGCCACTACGGACAGTGAGCAGGGCTCCAGCAGGACCTTATTCCCTTCCATATGGCGAAATGGCTGTGCCGAGGCATTTTCATGGTCAGCCAGGACATTCCATTTTGCCTCTTCCGGGAGTTCGGCCAGCTGCTGGTCCATTGAAGGGTTGATCAGAACGAGGATTTTTTCCCAGCCTGTGCCTGCTTGCAGTTCATAACCAATCAACGGTGCCTGCAATGGCAAAAACGCCATTCGCCTGCGTATTTCCTCGCTGTCGCCAAGCCTGAAAGCTTCGTTCGCTTTTCGTATCGCGATGATCCCTTTAATGTAGTTAACATTATCCAGGTTTTCATCACGAAGGTCCCAATCGAGCCAGTTTATATCGTCAGGAGACCGGTAGCTGTTGCCGACTCCCTTCTTTGTCCTGAAAAATTCCTGGCCGCTGTGTAAAAATGGGATACCCTGTGCCAGCAAAACCATCGATGTTGCCAGCCTGTGCTGCTTTTTCAAAATAGCATCATCCACATCAGGAGTGGATATTTTCAGCTTATCCCACAATGTATGGTTATCATGGGACTCAATATAGTTCACCGACTGAACCGGTTGGAGGAACAGGCCGTTTTTCCGCTTGCCGATCCCAATGCTGCCTGCCATTACCTGTTTGGCAGCTTCTAGATACCGCTCATTCCCCAGGGCATAACCTTTATCATAAATATTAAAGGTACTGCCCTTAATAGAATCACGGAACCAGTCATTGAACTGGCCAATCCCCTGAAGCTTTGCCTGGTTGGCAATATTGGCTTTCCGGTCAACTGGCAGCGGGGTATTGAGATCCCAGCCTTCGCCAATGATCAAAATATGAGGATTTACACTGTCCACAGCCTTCCTGACGGCGGTCATCGTCTCAACATCAAGGATTCCCATCAAATCAAAACGGAAGCCGTCAACCTGATACTCATTCAGCCAGTACAGGACAGAATCAACAATGTATTTTCTCACCATCAGCCTTTCAGAGGCGATATCGTTCCCCACTCCCGTGCCATTGGAGGGAAGGCCGTGTTCATCATGACGAAAATAATAGCCGGGGACGATTTTTTCAAAAGGGGAATCTTCCCGGATGTAGACATGATTATAGACCACATCCATGATGACGCCCAGACCCATTTTGTGTGCCGCTGAAATCAGCTGCTTAAGTTCGGTGATCCGGTTGTAGGGATCTTCCGGATCCGTCGCATAGCTGCCGTCCGGCACATTATAATGGACAGGATTATACCCCCAGTTATAGGAACTAAAAATGTCCCGTTCGTCTACCCCTTCGTAATCATGGAAAGGAAGAAGCTCAATATGGGTAACTCCGAGCTGGCGTATATAAGAAATGCCGGTACTCTCCCCCATTGGGGTCTTCGTGTCCATTTCTGCGGCGCCCAAGTAGGTGCCATTCTTGGAAGCGCCGCTGTTCGGATGCATGGTCAGATCCCTGATATGGGCTTCATAGATGATGGCATCCACCGGATTTCTCAATGGAGTAAAACTTTCTTGTACTTCACTTGTTTTGGCTCGATCGACCACCACTCCATATTCACCATTGATCGTTAACGCGATTGCATATGGATCAACCGCCTCTCTCCATTCGAGATTGATACACACCAGGAAAGAATAACGGTAAAGCTCCAGGTCCCGATCTACAGAAATGCTCCAAACACCTTTTCCGGTTCGTTTCATATTGATGAATTCAGGATTATGCTGATCCTCCCTGAACAGCTTCAGCCTGATTTTACCGGCAGTTGGAGCCCATAACTTGAACGTGCTTCTTTCAGGTGTATAGCTGACCCCAAGATCTTTTCCCTCGTAAAAAAATAATCTGTCAAACTCCTCCGTACGGATGACTGCACCGATTTGCAGGTCGGTTTCGCCGCCATGGTTATCTGATACTTTATATGGTTTTCCGATTTCCGGCCTGATACTGGTCAAGCAAATATATTTCACTGTCTCCTCAAGGTATACCTTTTCCTGGATTGCCAAAGGCAAATCAACGCCCTCTCCTTTAAGCCGAAACTCATTGGCGTCACCATCAAAATAGGAATAAGGCAGTAAAACTGTAATGAGATCTACTTGATCAAGATAGGCGTAAAACTCCCTTTTAATGGCAATCATTTAGTTTCAACTCCTCGGTATCCCTGGATTGTTTTTTTCTGTTAAAATTCTTAATGCCTTTGGACATGCATCGATTTTCAAAGGTGTATGCCCAATTGCTTCACCATCGGCATGGGCCAACACCGGCTCCGTTGATTCGATCGTGATGGACTTGCCGGTATATTGTACAACTTCCTTGAACTTTGTGTGTTTTCCCCAGAAGACACTGGCGAAAACCAGCAGCAGCTTCCATCTGGAGATCCTATGAACGACAGTGACATCGAGAATCCCATCATCCGGAAGAGCCCCCGGAGCGATCTTCATGCCACCTCCGTAGTATGGCTGGTTTGAAACGGTCACAAACCATGCATCATTATAGTGAAACTCTTTCCCTTCAATCGTTATATGAATCGGGATGGTTCGGAATGTAAGCAGTTTTTTTGCTAGGATATAAACATAGACGAGCCTGCCCAGCGAAACACGGTTCAGCAGCAATTTCATCCTTGACTCGTTCGATTCTTTTGCGACTGCGGCATCAAAGCCTACACCCATATTATTCATGAAGTAGGTTTCATGTAATTCCTTATGCTGGATTTTCCCGATGTCGATTTCGCAAATGCGGGAATTGCTCTGGTCGATCACCAGACCTAGTGCTTCGGCTGCTTTTTTTGGAATCGCAAATCCTCTTGAAAAGTCATTACCGGACCCGCCTGGAATGAATCCAACAATGATATTAGGATACGATGCTGCGCCATTCACCACTTCGTGCAGCGTACCGTCTCCCCCAACTGCCGCGATGGTTGCCTGTCTGCCGCTTAACTTCCGGGCAATTGACCCGGCGAGCTCTTCAGCATGCCCCGCTCGTTCGGTAAAAAAGGCAAGGTACGGAATATCCATCGTTTCGAGTTCTCCCTCTAGCTTTCTCCAAATTTCCCTGCAGCTCCCATTTTTCGCGTTCGGATTGACGATGAAATAGATTTTCTCCATATGATCAAACCTTTATCTATTTATTAGGTTCTTAACTTGGCAAATTACTTACTTTTCTTCCCCTGTCCGGTTTTCCCATTCAAGTCTCCTGACTGATGTTGTCTGGCAAAATTGAAGAAGCACCTGTGCCGCTTTTAATTGCATATGCTTTAATGGAGATTTCATTCCTCTCTGGGCCATGAACCATTCCTCGAAATTTCGTTTATCGATGAACTGCACTCCATATGGCGGCAATGGATAATCGAAGTAGCCATTTCGATTCAACAGCACTTTTTGCACAGGCAGATCCACTCCGTACATATCAAAAAGAGATTTTACGATTTTCTCCGTCCTGTTCAAGGCAATCAGCGGATTGAGGATTTTCGTTTCCTTATTTTTTATCTTTTTAATCCAGAATCGGTCCTTCGAGCCGACAAAAGCAGCATCCTCTTCTGCTTCAATAAATGAAATACAAATCGCGGCAGCGGGAGTGATCAGTACAAGCTCTGCTTCGACCGGCGCTTTTTTCAGCAAAAAGATAGGTTTATATAAAATGAGGAAGGTATCCGGAAAACGCTGAAGCAAAAACTTCAAGGTCGGGTCATGGGTGAATTCTTTTGAGATAAAGGATCTTTCAGTCAATGTGGAGCTTGCCCACTTCAGCTGAAATGGCAGCAAATGATCGAGGAAATGCTGCTTCAATCCATCTTCCGTTTTAATGCTGCGGATCGAATCGAATGCATCGGCATCCATCAGAATGTCCTGGTCATCGCTTTGTCCCGGGCCTTCAGGAACAATTTCCTCTTCCTTTGCTGTCCCGGGCTGGCGGATTCTGCTCTTGATTTTATCAAGGAAGGAATCAGGCAGTTCTGATGAGGATTCCTTCCCGAAGTCTTTAACTGGCTGGTCAGGTTTGTTTTCCCATTTCTCCTTCAATCCCTCCCATTGCTTTTTCTTCAGCCGGACATATCTCGAAGGATAAAGATAAATATCCTGGGCATAGCGTGATACATAGTCTTGAAGTTTGATTAATTGTGCCATAGATTGACCTGCCTTCATTCCTGCTACCCAGTGGCTTTAAACACCGGGAGCAAGCGGGAGTTGTTTGATTGGTTCATATTTAGGACTTTTCCCCAGATGGGTCTTGTACAAAACGACCCTTCCGGCCTGAAAAGAAATTTCTTCGTTTTTAAAAGGGTTCACTGCTCCGAGTACTGCAGAGTAAAAAGGGGCCTCCCCCACCCATTTTCTGGCGATGGTAATATGAGGACTGAAAGGACGTTTTTCGAGGGTGAAGCCCGCATCGAGGCAAGCTGAAAACACATCCTGTCTTACTTCCTTCAAATCCTGTGAATCTTTGAGCCCCGCCCAGAAAATCCGGGGAGCTTCGCTGCGGCCGAAAATGCCCAGGTGATCAATTTTCAATTCAAATGAAGTCTGCAACTTCATTGCTGCTTCAATCCGTTCACTCGCAGCTTCCATTTTGTCATCGGGAGCATTTCCTAGAAACGCCAGTGTGATATGTAGATCCTGTGGATGGACCCAGGTTTTGAATGGTAATTCTTCCTGCAGGTGTTCGATTTGACTCTTGAATACTTCTTTGACTTCCCCAGGAACTTCCAGAGCATAGAAAAAATGAGCATGCTGTCCCAATGATTAACACCCTTTCTCGTCCGCTTGAATTTATTGTAGCAAATGGCATGTGATATTGGCAGAATTTCCTTATTAACTTTTCTAATCCCTACAAGTTGATAGGAATAGTCTTTTTTTATATGATAAAGAGAAGGTTAACATTATTTTTCAATTGCTGATAATCAATTATTCACTTAGATGGAATACTAAAGCAATCGAGTACATTCAAGGAGGCTATCTTATGAGAGTCGTTAATAATATTGCAGCATTAATCGGTGAAACACCTCTGGTAAAATTAAACCGTCTGGCACCTGAGGGAGGGGCATCAGTATACCTGAAGCTTGAATACTTCAATCCGAGCAAAAGTGTAAAAGACAGAGCAGCGTTTAACATGATCGTTACAGCAGAAAATGAAGGAAAGCTGAAGCCAGGCTCAACAATCATCGAGCCAACAAGCGGCAACACCGGAATCGGATTGGCGATGAATGCAGCGGCAAGAGGCTACAAAGCCATCCTCGTCATGCCAGATACGATGACAATCGAGAGAATCAACCTGTTAAAAGCCTACGGCGCTGAAGTCGTACTTACACCTGGAGACGAAAAAATGCCAGGGGCAATCAAGAAAGCAGAAGAGTTATTGAAGGAAATACCAGACAGCTATATGCCAATGCAGTTTGAAAATGAAGCAAATCCTGATGCTCACCGCAAGTCAACAGCAAAAGAAATCATTGAAGCAATGGAAGAACTGAAAAAGCCGCTTAGCGCGTTCGTAGCTACAGCCGGAACAGGCGGAACAATCACCGGAACAGGCGAAGGACTGAAAGAAGTATACCCTGACCTGGCAGTGCATGTCGTCGAACCAGCAGGGTCACCTGTGCTTTCAGGCGGCAAGCCAGGGAAGCATAAACTGGTTGGCACAAGCCCAGGCTTCATCCCCGAAATCCTCAATCAGGATGTGTACGAAAAGATCCATAAAATCGAAGATGAGGACGCCTACGAAACCGCAAGAAGACTCGCCAGGGAGGAAGGAATCCTTGTCGGCCCATCATCAGGCGCCGCATGCTTCGCAGCCATCAATGTCGCAAAGCAGCTAAGACCCGATGAAGTCGTCATCTGCATCGCATGCGATACAGGTGAAAGATATCTTTCCAGCGATTTATTCCAGTTTCAGGATTAATCAATAGAGGACTCGCCATGAGATGGCGAGTTTTTTATATAGGAAGCTTTGGGTGTTTAGTACCCTGTTGTATCTGGATACTCAGGCTTAATAGTACCCTTATGGATTCGGTTTCTCTGGCATAAGGGCATCTTTGGGACTTAATAGTACCCTTATGGATGCGGTTTCCCATGCATAAGGGTATCTTTCAGGCTTAATAGTACCCTTATGGACCGGGTTTCTCTTGCATAAGGGTATCTTTTGCCCTTAATAGTACCCTTATGAATCGGTTTTCCCTTCCATAAGGGTATCTTTTGCCCTTAATAGTACCCTTATGAATCGGGTTTCCCTTCCATAAGGGTATCTTTTGCCCTTAATAGTACCCTTATGGATGCGGTTTCCCATGCATAAGGGTATCTTTCAGGCTTAATAGTACCCTTATGAATCGGTTTTCCCTTCCATAAGGGTATCTTTTGCCCTTAATAGTACCCTTATGAATCGGTTTTCCCTTCCATAAGGGTATCTTTCTGCCTTTATCTTCCCCTTATGTGATCGGTTTCCCTCGCATAAGGGTATCTTTCTGCACTTTCCATTTTATCTCGGACAAAATGAAAAACTGCAGACAAACAATAGTTCGTCTGAAGCCTTTACGTTTTGTCAGTACATGGCTTTTAAAGTGTTATTTTTCCATCTCTTCGTCTTCCTCTTCAAAAATCGTCCCTGAATGGAGGGTCACTCCGGACACGATTTCTTCCATTTCTGCCTGGATCCTCTCGGTGATTTCTTCCCTTTCTTCCGGAGACAAAGATTCTTTCGTATAGCCGAAAAGATAATGATCCAAATCAAATTCTCTTAGTTTGCATTTAGTATGGAAAATGTTTTCCTGGTAGACATTGATATCGACCATATCAAATTGGTCTTTCACATTTTCCGGGATGTAGTTTTGAATCGAGCTTATGTCGTGGTCGATGAACAGCTTGTTCCCTTCTTTATCCCTCGTGAAGCCTCTTACCCTATAATCAATCGTCATCACATCGGTTTCGAAGGAATGGATGAGATAATTCAGGGCTTTCAGCGGGGTAATTTCCCCGCAGGTCGAGACATCGATATCGGCGCGGAACGTACTGATTCCTTCATCGGGGTGGAACTCTGGATACGTATGGACGGTGATATGGCTTTTATCAAGCTGCAAGACAACATTGTCCGGCAGCGGCCCGGGTGATTCGTCGTACGCTTCATCCGGCACCTCGACGACCGGACCTTCGGATACGAGGATGGTCACACTGGCTCCCTGCGGCACGTAGTCCTGCTTGGCCACATTAAGGACATGCGCACCAATGATATCTGCAACATGGGTAAGGATTTTGGTAAGCCGTTCTGCACTATACTGTTCATCAATATATTCAATGTAAGCCTCACGCTCTTCCTTCGTCCTCGTATAACAGATGTCATACATATTAAAACTTAATGATTTCGTGAGATTATTGAATCCATGCAATTCGATATGCTGTTCAGGTGTGAATTTCATTTCTGTTCCCCCTGTTCGGTTTTCCTGCTGTACATTGTCTGAATGAACAAAAGCAGTCCTGGTGTTTTAAATATTTTTATGATACCCATTCCTGCCAAGAAAAAACAAAGCAAGCGATGATGGCAAAAGGAGGTGTGGCCTGAAATGAACTTTTCCATACTAAAAAACCTGCAGCTTTTAAGCCGCAGGTTCAGGTTCAGATATTTCCGCATTGGCGTTCGATTTCTGCTTTGAAAAGAGTTTGAAGCTTCCTCGTGACTGAACCTGGCTGCCCGTTTCCGACAGGTTTTCCAGCCACCTCGACAACCGGCATGACTTCGACGGTCGTACCGGAAGAGAAGACTTCATCAGCTGAGGACAATTCGTCAAGCGTATATGCTCGCTCCTCAAAAGGAATGCCCTCATTCCTGCAGATTTCCAATACCTTTTGCCTTGTGATTCCATTCAGGATATGGTTGTCTGCCTGATGGGTGATGATCACACCGTCTTTGACAATCGAGATATTGGAATGGCTGCCTTCAGTAACCGTTTCTCCGCGATGGAGAATGGCCTCGAAACAGCCTGCTTCTGCCGCTTTTTGCTTCGAAAGCAAATTGCCCAGCAAGTTGAGGCTTTTGATGTCACAGCGAAGCCAGCGAATATCTTCGTCAAGGATAGCTCGCACACCTTTCTCCATTGGATCCACAGGGCGCGGTACCTTGCGCGTATAAGCAACGAAGGTTGTCGCCACTTTTTCGCCTGGAAAAACGTGGTTCCGGGGTGAAGTTCCCCTTGTGAACTGCATGTATACGGTTCCTGTATCCACTTCGTTTTTCGAAATCAGCTCTTCCATTTTTACTAAAAGTTCCTCAGGGCTGTATGGGAGCTTCATCCGAATTTTTTCGGCACTCTCTATAAGCCTGTTCAGATGCTCAATCCCGGTGAACATTTTCCCGTTGTAAATGCGTATCACCTCGTATACACCATCGCCAAACTGATAGCCTCTATCCTCAATGTCCACCTTGGCTTCGGTCCTGTCCAGCACCTCACCGTCTACAATTACATATTCCATTCGCTTCCCCTCCTTGATTTTTAGTTATTTTGCCAATTCATAAATAGCCTGCGCATAGATTGCCGTTGCTCGCAGAAGGTCCTCAATGATCATATACTCATCCTTCTGGTGTGCGATATCAGGTCTGCCAGGGAACAGCGGGCCAAATGCCACCCCGGATTTCAGTGACCTTGCATAAGTACCGCCGCCAATCGAGATCAGTTCTGCCTTTTCACCAACCTGCTCTTCGTACACTTTTTTCAGCGTCTGGATCAGGAAATCCTTTTCATCGACATGATGCGGATTGGAATTCGTGAAGTTCTCGATGGCCAATCCTTCAGCTTCCAAAAGCTTATGGAGGATTTCTTTGGTTTTTTCCAGATCCGTCGTAACCGGATAGCGCATATTCAATCCAGCACGGCCGCCGTTCTCACGGGAATATGAAAGTTTGCCTACATTGATCGTCAAATCTCCGGTGATATCATCGGCAAAGGCAACGCCTAACTCCCTGCCGCGTGAATCCTTGCCAAGGTATTTAGCGGTAAACTGAAAGAATTTTTCACTGTTTCCATCAAGGTTCAGCTCAGAAAGGAAGGCTGCCATATACAAGCCCGCATTTTTCCCGTTGTCCGGCTCCATGCCATGTGCTGAAACTCCCTCCAGCTCAAGGACTAGCCTGCCGCTTTCGACGGTCGCCTTGCCATCCAGTTCATTTTTTCGCTTGAATTCGTCAAAGCGCTGGACAATATCTGTCTGGCCCTGCTGAACAGCCAGCACAGCTTTTGCAAAATCAGGCACCATATTATATCGGCGTCCGGATGAAAATTCGATTACTTCGGCATCAAAACCTTCTTTTTCAATACCAGCCGCCTTGCACACTAAATCATAATCAGCAATTCCTTTTTCAGCATAAATAATCGGAAAATCAGCATCCGGCGCAAAACCCATCGAAGGCATTTCTTCATGCTCAAAATAATGGTCAACACAGCGCCAATCACTTTCCTCATCTGTGCCAATGATCATCCTGACACGCTTATTAAGGGGTAAGCCCAATTCTTTGACGATTTTCATAGCATAATATGCCGCCATAGTTGGACCTTTGTCATCGATTGCGCCGCGGGCATAAATTTTCCCGTCGCGAATTTCAGCGCCATACGGGTTGCTGGACCAGCCATCCCCTTCTGGCACAACATCGACATGGCAGAGAACGCCCACAATTTCATCACCCTGCCCGAATTCGAGATGGCCGGCAAGATTGCCAACATTTTTGGCGGTAAAGCCATCCTTTTCACCTAATTGAAGCATGAAGTCCAATGCTTCCTTTACCCCTTCACCAAGCGGCGCGTCTGGAGTGCTGTTTTCTTCATCAAGAACGCTCTTGATTTTCAACAGGTCCTGAGCATCATTGATCAGATCCGCTTCTCTTTTTTCTACTTCTTTCGTCCAGTTGATCGAAGTCATGGTCAAAAACCTCCAAATGAGAGTTGTATGTATATCTTTCTTTCCCCTGAAAGGTTTTACTTAAGCGGGAAGATGTTCTTATTGTACCGCAAATCCCCACTTGAAAACTTGAATTTTATTTTACTCCTTCTTTTCTCCATCCGTAAACCATTGACAGACAACAAACTTTTTAAATTTTCTAATAAATGTCATATTTAGCCTGTTTAACACCATATCGTTAAGTATATAAACCGTAAAGAAGGAGGCAGATAAATAGCTAATTATTAAATTTTCATAAAAAACAGTGAATAATCTGGAATTTTGTATTATTAAAGTGTAAAATAGTCCAAAAGGTAGGACATCTTATGACTTCCTTTTTAAAATGGACGCAAAAGGAGCTGTCTGGAAAGAAGAAAACTACATACTTGAGGATTCGTCTTCAATCAATGTCGGTTGCAGGAAATGACAAAGGGGTTTAAAAAAGGATAGGGAGTGGTTGTTTGAAACCTTCGACTAACCGGATGATAAACCGCATCAAATCCATCTACATGTATATATGTCAGAATGGAACTGTCACAACTCAAGATCTTGTAGAGGAATTCGGAATTACTCCTCGAACCATCCAGAGGGATTTGAATGTCCTGGCTTATAACGACTTAGTAAAAAGTCCGAGCCGAGGTAAATGGACAACGACCCAAAAAAAAGTAAAGATGTCGTCATAGCACAAAATCGAAAAAGCCGTAAAGTGGCACTAAACAATTAAATATAAGCAAAAATCGCCGGGGGAGCACCCTCGGCGATTTTTTATACTTCATAATTTTGCAGCATGTCCAATTCTTCGTCAGTCAGCTCCCTGTACTCTCCAAGTTCGAGTGTTTCATCAAGCTGTAGCGGGCCCATCGACAACCTCTTCAGGTAAACAACCCTTTTCCCCACTGCCTGGAACATCCTCTTCACCTGATGGAACTTCCCTTCTGTGATTGTCAGTTCGATATCGGAAGTCAATCCAGATTTTAAAATGACAAGCTCCCCGGGTTTCGTCTCATAGCCGTCATCAAGGGTGACCCCTTGTTTGAATGCCTCGATGTCCGCTTCTGTCACTTCCCCCTCGATCACTGCAAAATACGTTTTCGGAACATGCTTTTTAGGCGATAGCAGCCGGTGGGACAGCTGTCCGTCATTTGTGATCAAAAGCAGGCCTTCCGTATCCTTATCAAGCCTTCCGACCGGGAATGGCTCAAAGACCAGATCCTCCATTTCAAGCAGGTCGATGACCGTCTCATCATGGTTGTCTTCAGTGGCAGAAATAACGCCAGGCGGCTTGTTCATCATCAAATAGATGAACTCTCGATAATGGATTTCCTCTCCATTCAAAGTGATGGTGTCATTTTCAGGATCAACATGCTGTTTGGCGTCCTTGATGAATTCGCCATTCACTTTTACCGCACCATCTTTTAAAAGCTTTTTCACATCTTTCCTGCTCCCATATCCAAGGTTGGAAAGCACTTTATCTATTCTCATGGTATACCTCCTCTGAATCACATGGGCACACGCCCATTCCATTTCCTTTTGCCTTACATAGACTAATATCATACTTTACTTCAGATTACGAGGAGATGACCTGAATGAATTATCGTCAGCAAGGACAAGGCTTGTACATTCCGCTTCCCGGACTGCCAGGCGGAGGCTATCCAGGAGGTGGATATCCGGGTGGAGGATATCCGGGCGGCGGCCAAATCGACCGCCTTGAACGGCAAATCCAAAGATTGAACAACCAGCTGGACCGCCTAGAACGCAGGGTCGACAGGATCGAGCGCCGTTTGAACATCCGCGACAATGACCAGTTTTACTATTAGAATGCATTAAAAATGGCCTTCATAACCGAAGGCCATTCTTCATTAAACCGGCAGCCTTAATTTGCGCTTCAGTTTGGTGACCCGATCCCCGAAGAGCCTGTCTACCAGTTTGGTCCGGAATCCAAGATAAAAATACACACCTGCACCTACAACAGCAGAAATTATTATGATCATAACTGACTGGAACTTGGCAGCCGGTGACAGGAACTGGACAAGCATTCCATAGAATGCAGCCGTTACCCCTGCCATCAAACCAGAGAATACAAGAATAAGAATAATCCTTCTCGTCACAAATCCCATTGGATACCTCGCGAACTTTTTGATCACCAGCATATTGATGAAGATCGCAACCAAATATCCTATCGCAGTTGATATCACTGCCCCTTGCGTTTCAAACAGCTTGATTAACGGAATGTTAAGGCTCAATTTTACCAACAAACCAGTCAACAGACTTAAAATCGTAAAACGCTGTTCATTGATTCCCTGCAGGATCGCCGCTGTTACCGAAAATAAAGCGAACAGGATGGCAACTGGGGCGTACGTGGCCAATACTTCTGTTCCGAGATCATTATGTGCATAGAAGACGGTGTACATTGGTTCTGACAGAAGGGCAATTCCAACTGCAGCCGGCACTGTCAGGTACATCAGGACCTGGAATGTTTGGTCAAGCTGCCTCCTCATTCCCTTTCGGTCGTTTTCTGTAAAAGCCTTCGTGATGCTTGGCACAAGAGTCAATGAAAAAGCCGTAGCCAGCGAAACAGGAATGATCACCAGCTTATGGGATTGGAAATTCAGCACAGAAAACGCGGTATTCGCTTCATTCTGGCTATTGCCAATAGCCATCATTGCTCTGTTGAAGGTCATCATGTCCACAAACTGGAACAGAGGATTGGCAATCCCGACAAATACAAATGGCGCTGCATAAAGAAGGATTTCCTTATAAATGTCCTTTAAGGAAATATCCATCGTCTTTTTGTCTTCTTCCAGCAATTTATCCAAATGTGGCTTCCTTTTTACCCAATACCATCCGAGTATCGCCAGACTGCCCAGTGCACCGATGAACGCGGCGAACGTGGCGACACTTACAGCTGTCACCATGTCGCCTTTCATGACATTGAGGACAAAGTATGCGCCTGCGAGCACGAAAATAATCCGGACGATCTGCTCGATTACCTGGGATACTGCCGAAGGCCCCATCGATTGGTGTCCCTGGAAGAAACCGCGGATCAAGCTCATGAATGGAACAACGATTAGTGCGAAACTGACTGCACGGATCACCGTTGTCACATCATCTGCCGTTATTTTCGCATGATCTTCCCCACTAGTGTTCATGACAATATCAGCCAGTCCAGGAGCCGTTATATACATGATCAGGAACGACAAAATGCCTGTCGCCAGCATGACAGCGACTCCTGATTTAAACAACTTCCTGCCCACTGCATACTCTTCAAGAGCGTTATATTTTGCTATGAACTTTGAAACAGCCAGCGGCACACCAGCTGTGGCGATGCTAATGAAAATGGTATACGGAATATAAGAAAAAGAATATAAAGCGGTCCCATAATCTCCTACGATGGCAAAAAAGGGAATAACATAAAACAATCCCAGCACTTTGGATAAAATCGTGCCAATTGTCAGTATGAACGTCCCTCGTAATAGCTTAGATGACATATAATCCCTACTTTTCAATCTATAAAATAAAATCAGTTTACAAACTTGTATTTTACCATAAACACAATCCGGCACTATGATATTTATCAATGGATGGAGAAATTTCCTGCATTCCCTAGTTTACTCTTTCTTCAGCTTCACTGCCAGTTTTCAGGCTGAAGAGGTTTGAATTTCTCAGTCTTGGCAATGTTTTTAAAGTAGAGATGGATTATAATAAGAAAAGTGCGAAACTGCATTTATAAAAGTGAAACGAAAAGTTGGTGAAGCAATGAAATACGATGTAATCGTCCTTGGCGGCGGGCCTTCTGGTTTGATGGCTGCGATTGCTGCTGGCGAGAAAGGTGCAAAGGTGCTGCTGATCGATAAAGGGGACAAGCTTGGCCGCAAGCTGGCCATCTCCGGCGGTGGACGCTGCAATGTGACAAATCGCCTTCCTGTCGATGAAATCATTAAACATATACCCGGAAATGGCCGGTTCCTTTACAGTGCCCTTTCGATTTTTAGCAATGAAGATATCATTTCATTTTTTGAAGGACTCGGGATCAAGCTGAAAGAAGAGGACCACGGCCGGATGTTCCCAGTCTCAGATAAAGCCCAATCGGTTGTCGATGCTCTTTTAACAAAGCTTAGAGAGTTAAAAGTAGAAATTAAGACGAATACTCCTGTAGCCGATGTTCATTATAGGGACGGAAAAGTTGAAGCTGTTGAATTGAAAAATGGAGAAAGTATTTTAGCAGACAGCGTAATCATCGCCGTCGGCGGAAAATCCGTGCCCCATACCGGTTCGACTGGCGATGGATACGCCTGGGCAGAAAAAGCAGGCCACACCATCACCACCCTTTTTCCAACCGAAGTGCCCGTGACTTCTTCAGAGCCTTTTATAAAAGAAAAGGTTCTGCAGGGACTTTCCTTGAGAGGGATTGCGCTAAGTGTCCTGAACCCAAAAGGAAAAGCGCTGATCACACACAAGATGGACATGATTTTCACGCATTTTGGAATTAGCGGCCCAGCCGTCCTGCGCTGCAGCCAGTTCGTCGTCAAAGCGATGCAAAAGTGGAATCTGAAAGAAGTCGTTATGTCCCTGGACGCCCTGCCTGACATGAAGGAAGAAGAATTGTTCCAGGAAATCAATAAGCTGATAAATGCCGAGCCAAAGAAAGCACTGAAAAACCTGCTTAAAGGCCTTTTGCCTGAACGCTATTTATTGTTCCTGCTTGAGCGGAATGAAATTGACCCAGCAATGCAGGGCGGACAGCTTGGCCATGAAAAAATCAGGAACTTTGCCAAATCAGTCAAGCAATTCGAGTTCAAGGTCAACGGAACCCTGCCGCTTGATAAAGCCTTCGTCACCGGCGGCGGCGTCTCCGTCAAAGAAGTCGAGCCGCAAACAATGGCATCCAAGAAAACAGAAGGACTATATTTCTGCGGTGAGATCCTCGATATCCACGGATATACTGGAGGCTACAACATCACATCTGCGCTTGTTACCGGAAGGCTCGCCGGAACCAATGCAGCCGGGTATGCGCTTGAGAAATAGAGATATGTATTTAGTGTTCATCACAGATTGACGTGATGGACACTTTTTTTGATTTTTTGCTATTTTTTGTTCTTCATGGTTTGATGATGGACACTTTTGGTCGGTTTCCATCCGTTTTTGTCCGTCATGGCCTTGATGACGGACGCTTTCTCCCTTCGTGCCTTGCCACGAATCTTTTTTCACATAAAAACAGAGCCTGATTCAAGACTCAGGCTCTGTACACAATCATGGCTGAAAAACAGTATATCTGCTCTTCATCCTCTTCTTCAGGTATGACCGCGACATTGTATTTAATGTCGAGAAGTTTTTTTTCATCTAGCTTTTCAAGAAACACGTTCATATCCTGTTCGAGATCTTTTTCATGCTCATGATCAAACACTCTGACCTGGATCAAGGGAATCTTCCTTCCTTTTTACCATCCATTCTGGCCAGATTTTCAGAATCTTATAATTATGGGCGTTTTGTTTCTCCGCCCCAGCTCATCATGCCGCCAACCATGTTACGGACTTTGTAGCCTTGCTCGTTCATGTAGTGGCAGACATTGCCGCTGCGTGCGCTTGAACGGCAGATGAAGATATATTCTTTGTCCTTGTCGAATTCGTTCATTCTTTCAGGAATTTCGCCCATTGGGATGTGCTTGGCTCCAGGGATCATGCCGGATTCAACTTCGTCATGTTCACGTACGTCCACCATTTCAGGCTTTTCGCCTGCTTCCAGTTTCTTTTGAAGCTCTTCAGTTGAGATTGTTTCAATTTTATTCATAAGTCATTTCCTCCAATTTTCAATAAAATTTATCCTTATTCAAGGATCAATACACCATATTGTATTTTCCCCTATTTATTATATAAAAACTCCTTTTATAATACAAAGAAAAAACCTCATGGGGTATTCTTATATAAAAACAAAGGACCGCCATAGCGATCCCTTGCAAAACGTATTAGTTAGCGACAATGTTGACAAGCTTTCCTGGTACTGCTATCACTTTTCGAACTGTTTTGCCGTCGATTTGTTCCTTAACGGTATTATCGCCCATCGCGATCTGCTCAAGAGTTTCTCTGTTTGCATCGGCAGGTACCATCATTTTTGCTTTGATCTTGCCGTTCACCTGAACAACGATTTCAACTTCGTCATCGACAAGCTTGGCTTCATCATATGCTGGCCATGCTGCATAAGTGATAGACTCGCTGTTTCCAAGCTTTTCCCAAAGTTCTTCTGTGATATGCGGCGCTATTGGCGCAAGCATTTTCACGAAACCTTCGACGTATGCCTTAGGAAGCTCCTCAGCCTTGTATGCTTCGTTAATGAAGACCATCATTTGAGAAATCGCTGTGTTGAAACGAAGTCCTTCATAGTCTTCTGTTACCTTTTTAACCGTCTGGTGGTAGACTTTTTCAAGGTTTTGGTTTTCCACATCTTTGATCTTCGAGCTCAGGCTGCCGTTTTCATCGACGAACAGGCGCCAGATACGGTCAAGGAATCGGCGTGATCCGTCAAGTCCATTTGTAGACCATGCAATCGAAGCTTCAAGCGGTCCCATGAACATTTCGTAAAGGCGAAGTGTATCCGCACCATGGCTTCCGACGATTTCATCCGGGTTGACGACATTGCCTTTTGATTTACTCATTTTTTCATTATTTTCACCAAGGATCATCCCCTGGTTGAAAAGCTTCTGGAATGGCTCTTTCGTATGGACAACACCTACATCGTAAAGGACCTTATGCCAGAAACGAGCGTAAAGCAAGTGAAGTACAGCGTGCTCCGCGCCTCCGATATAAATATCAACAGGCAGCCACTGCTTTAATTTTTCTTCATCGGCAAGTGCCTGGTCATTCTTCGGATCAATATAGCGCAAATAGTACCAGCAGCTGCCACCCCATTGCGGCATTGTGTTCGTTTCCCTGCGGCCTTTTTTGCCTGTTTCAGGATCCACTACATTCACCCAGTCATGAATATTGGCAAGTGGAGACTCGCCTGTACCAGAAGGCTTGATATCCGTCGTTTTAGGAAGAACAAGCGGAAGCTGGTCCTCCGGAACTGCTGTCATTGTGCCATCTTCCCAGTGAATGATCGGAATCGGCTCGCCCCAGTAACGCTGGCGGCTGAATAGCCAGTCACGAAGACGGTAAGTAACCTTCTTCGTACCGATACCTTTTTCCTCAAGCCATGCAATCATCTTACTGATTGCCTCTTCCTTGCCCATTCCGTTAAGGAATTCAGAGTTGATGTGCTCGCCGTCGCCAATGTATGCTTCTTTTTCAATGTCTCCGCCGGCAACGACTTCCTTGATCTCCAAATCGAATTTCTTAGCGAACTCGTAGTCACGCTCGTCATGTCCCGGTACTGCCATGATGGCGCCAGTTCCATAAGAAGCAAGAACATAGTCCGCGATCCAGATTGGCATTTTTTCTCCATTAACTGGATTGATTGCATAGGCCCCAGTAAAGACGCCAGTTTTGTCCTTGGCAAGATCTGTACGCTCAAGATCGCTCTTGCTCTTGATTTCATCGATATATTTTTCGACTGCTGCTTTTTGTTCTGATGTAGTGATTTTATCAACTAATTGATGCTCAGGTGCAAGCACTGCATATGTTGCGCCGAACAGTGTATCCGGACGTGTTGTGAAAACCGTGAATGTACCTTCATGTCCTTCGATGTTAAAAGTGATTTCCGCACCTTCCGAACGGCCAATCCAGTTGCGCTGCATATCCTTCAGACTCTCCGGCCAATCAAGCAAGTCAAGGTCTTCAAGAAGGCGGTCCGCATAGGCAGTGATCCTCAACATCCACTGTCTCATCGGACGGCGTTCCACCGGATGTCCTCCGCGCTCACTTTTACCGTCGATCACTTCTTCATTCGCTAAAACTGTCCCTAGTGCCGGGCACCAGTTAACAGCGACTTCGTCAATGTACGCAAGCCCTTTTTCATAAAGCTTAAGGAAAATCCACTGAGTCCACTTGTAGTATTCAGGATCAGTCGTGTTGACTTCACGGTCCCAATCGTATGAAAAACCTAATGCCTTGATTTGGCGGCGGAACGTATTAATGTTCTTCTCGGTGAATTCTGCCGGGTCATTCCCGGTATCCAGCGCGTACTGCTCTGCTGGAAGTCCGAATGCATCCCAGCCCATTGGATGTAGGACGTTGAATCCCTGCATCCTTTTCATGCGGGAAAGGATGTCAGTTGCCGTATAACCTTCCGGGTGTCCAACGTGAAGGCCGGCACCAGAGGGATACGGGAACATATCAAGTGCGTAAAACTTCTCTTTCCCTTTATCTTCAGTTGTTTTGAAGGTTTTATTCTGTTCCCAATAAGCTTGCCATTTACTCTCGATTTCCTGATGGTTGAAACTCATCGCAATGTCCTCCTGTTTGATTTCGATTTATTTTTTATTTTTAGCGGATGAATTTTTGCAAATAAAAAACTCCCGCCCCTGTAAAAAGGGACGAGAGGTTATGTATGATCTCCCGCGGTACCACCCAAATTAGTGTGTAACACTCGCTTCATTCATCCTTAACGCGGAAAACGGCAAACGCTACTTGTTTGTTCACGTCTGCGACTCAAAGGCGAGTTCATGATGGATCCCGTCTGGCTTGCACCAACCGCCAGCTCTCTACAACAGGCTTTACACCACTACTGCTCCTTATCGAAGTCTTTCGTTATGAATATAGAGTAATTGTAATAAAATTCCCCTGCAGATGCAAGCGGGGATGGAAATAAATGATTATGGAGAGTAGTTTATGAGTGGGCGCGGTGTTTTGTGTAGGATTTCCACCTTGTTTTCGGACACATTTTTGGAAAAAATCGTGGAGAATTTCCAGTTCGCGGAATCGCGATTGATTTTCGCGGAATCAACTTGTACTTTCGCGGAATTACGGTGAATTTTCGCGGAATTAACCTCTCATATCGCGGGATTCCAAGACTTTTTTCAAAAAACAAATGAAATTAAAGGATTTTTAGCGGCGATAACGAATGTACTTGGTAAAACTTAATATGGAGTGATGCAAGTGATCGCAAAATATCGTACAATCCCCATGGAAATCCTCATTTATGAAGCCATTATCCGCCGTTTGCCTGATCACCACCCTCGAAAACCTGAATTCCTCTCCAAACTAAACCGATGGAAAGCAGGATACAAGGGGGAAAAAGAAGTAGACTACTATCTTTCCCTGTTTCCCGACGACGACTTAACAATTTTTCAATACCTCAGGCTTCCCCACCATAACGGTCATTTCCAAATTGATACTTTGATCATCAGCGCCTGGTTTATAGCAGTTATCGAATCGAAGAATTTTGCAGGCACGATTGAACTCGACCCTGAATTGGATCAATTGCTCCAGAATTCAGATGGCGCAGAAAAGGCATATAGCAATCCAATTTAACAAGCTGAAATCCAAAGTTCCCACCTCGCCAAGTGGCTTCTTAAACACCAACTTCCTCTGCCTCCGATAGAGATGTTTGTTACAATCAGCAATCCTCAGACCATTATCAAAAATCCATACCACCACAAAGAAGTAGCCTATAGACTATGTCGGACAGCAAGAATTCCTTTCAAGATTTCCACTTTAAAATCAAAGCATGATAAAGAACAACTGACAAACAAGGATATAAAAAAAGTTACCAGGCTGCTGCTCAAACAACATGAACCTTTCATACCCGATCCGAAATCACTGGATATCCCTCCGGATCTTATTACCGGTTTCATGTGCCCCCATTGCAACACTTTCAGGATGGACCGCACCCATGGAGCATGGTTTTGTAAAAATTGCGGGAAGACATCAAAGGAAGCACACAAGGCTGCTGTGAGAGATTATTTTCTTTTATATGGTCCGGTTTTTAACCAATATACAATTGAGGAAATTCCTCCATATTGATTCAGAAGATACAGTCACTCGAATCCTCCATTCAATGAATCTTCATACTGCCGGTACCACCAAAAACAGAACCTATTCCCCGCCAAAAGATTTTTTCAACTGACCATTTTAATATAGTACTATTAAAGTAAAAAGATAGATGAAATGAGGCGGACCAAATGAAGGTGACTCTTTTTGCGACTTGTTTGGTTGATCTGTTCCAGGGCAATGTGGGAAAAGCGACGGTGGAGCTGCTGGAGCGGCTTGGCTGTGAAATTGACTTTCCTGAAGCGCAGGTTTGCTGTGGGCAGCCTGCGTATAACAGTGGCTATGTGAAAGAAGCAAAAGCGGCGATGAAGTCGATGATTGATACATTCGCAGATGCCGAGTATGTTGTCTCCCCTTCTGGCTCATGCATTGCGATGTTCCATGAATATCCTCATATTTTTAAGGGGGACCCAGTTTGGGAACCGAAGGCGAGAAATCTTGCGGAAAAATCGTATGAGCTGACGCAGTTCATTGTTGATGTTTTAAAAGTCGAAGATGTCGGAGCCCGGTTTGAAGGAAAGGCAACCTATCACACCTCCTGTCATATGACAAGGCTGCTGGGCATTAAACAAGAACCTATGATTCTTTTAAAAAATGTAAAAGGGCTCGAATTCACCGAGCTCCCGGGCAAGGAGCAGTGCTGCGGTTTCGGCGGTACTTTTTCAGTGAAAATGGCCCAGATCTCTGAGCAGATGGTCGATGAAAAAGTCATGCATATCGAGGAAACAGAAGCGGAATATTTGATTGGGGCTGACGCTGGATGCCTGATGAACATCGGCGGACGGATCGATCGAAAGGGCAAGCCGATCAGGGTTCTGCATATCGCAGAGGTGTTGAACAGCCAGTAAGGTTGTAATTAAGTTACTGAAAATCCGGTAATGCGGATTAACCGATAAGGAGGAATTCCTATGCCAATGAAAATCGGGACTGATGACTTTAAAGAGCGTGTTGCAAATGGCATCGATGACTCATTCATGAGAGGCGCGGTTGCGGGTGCGCAGGAGCGGATGGGGACACGCAGGCAGGATGCTGCGGATGAACTGGGGAACTGGGAAGAATGGCGCAGTCTTGGAGAGGAAATCCGCCAGCATGTGCTCGACAATCTCGATTACTATCTGGAGCAGCTGAGCGAAAATATTGCCAAGCGCGGCGGCCATGTTTTTTTCGCTCAGACCGCTGAAGAGGCAAATGATTATATTAAAAGCATCGTGAACAAAAAGAACGCGAAAAAAATCGTTAAAGCGAAATCAATGGTCACGGAAGAAATCAACCTCAATTCCACTCTTGAACAGGCTGGCTGCACGGTTGTGGAAACGGATCTTGGCGAATACATTCTCCAGGTGGATGATCATGATCCGCCGTCGCATATCGTTGTCCCAGCTTTACATAAAAACAAAGAGCAAATCCGGGACGTTTTTGCCAAAAAACTCGGCTACCAAAAGACGGAGAAGCCAGAGGAACTCGCCTGGCATGCCCGAGAAATGCTGAGAAATGAATATTTGACTGCAGACATCGGGATCACCGGCTGCAATTTTGCCGTGGCGGAAACAGGGTCGTTCGCCCTCGTCACAAATGAAGGAAATGCGGACCTGGTGACTTCCCTGCCAAAAACACAGATCACAGTGATGGGGATGGAGCGGCTCGTCCCGACATTCGAAGAGCTGGAGGTACTGGTCAGCCTGTTGACAAGAAGTGCTGTCGGGCAAAAGCTGACGAGCTACATCACGGTTTTGACAGGACCACGTGAGGAGCTGGATGTCGATGGACCAGAGGAATTCCATCTTGTCATCGTCGATAATGGCCGCTCCAAGATTCTTGGGACCGAGTTCCAGCCGATCCTGCAGTGCATCCGCTGTGCGGCATGCATCAATGTCTGTCCGGTTTACCGCCATGTCGGCGGGCATTCCTATGGCTCCATCTATTCCGGTCCGATAGGCGCGGTGCTGTCCCCGCTGCTCGGCGGGTACGATGAATACAAGGAGCTTCCCTATGCCTCAACACTGTGCGGAGCATGTACGGAAGTTTGTCCGGTAAAAATTCCGCTTCATCAGCTTTTGCATAAGCATCGTCAGGTGATCGTCGAGGAGGAAGGCAAAGCACCGATTTCCGAAAAACTCGCCATGAAAGCGTTCGGGCTTGGCGCAGCGTCCCCGATGCTGTATAAGTTCGGGTCGAAAGCAGCCCCTGCTGCGATGAATCCTTTTACATCTGGAGATAAAATTTCAAACGGGCCCGGACCGTTAAAGGCCTGGACAGAAATCAGGGAATTCCCAGCTCCAAACAAAGAGAGATTCAGGGACTGGTTCAAGAACAGGGAAAAAGGAGGCGGGAAATTATGACGGGGACCATTCAAAACCGGGATGCATTCCTCAACCAGATCGCCAATTCATTGGGCAGGAGCCGGCGCAAGAATGGTGTCACGGTACCTGATTGGCAGCACCGGCCTCAGGATGAAGTTTTAAGCGAGGCAACTACCGATGAGTTAGTCGAAGTCCTTAAAAATCAATGCTTGAAAATCCACACAAGCCTTGTGACGACAGACCTGGAAACTCTGCCTTCTACTCTGGATAAGGTTGTCCACGACTATGGCGGCGGTCCGGTTGTGTCGTGGAAGGATCAACGTTTTGCAGACTGGGGACTTGATTCACTGATGAAAAAACAGTGGCCTTCTGAAAATATTGAATTCCATCAATGGGATTATTCAAAGGGCGAGGAAAATATCCGCCAGGCTGAGCGGGCGAATGTCGGAATCACGATTAGCGAATTCACCCTTGCAGAATCCGGCACCGTCGTCTTACTTAGCAACCAGGATAAAGGACGGACAGTCAGTTTCCTCCCTGCCACCTATATAGCATTGATTCCTAAAAGTACAATCATACCGCGCATTACCCAGGCAGCGCAGAAGCTCCGGGAAATGCATCTGTCCGGAAAAAAAGTGGCCTCCTGCATCAACTTCATCACAGGGCCAAGCAACTCAGCGGATATTGAGCTGAACCTGGTGGTCGGAGTACATGGACCAGTAAAAGCTACTTATATCGTCATTGAGGATTTGTAAAAAAAGCCGGCTTCCGAAAAGGGAAGCCGGCTTTAAACTTATTGAATGGTATAACCTCCGTCAATGACTGCCGCCTGGCCAGTGATTCCTTTTGCAGCGTCACTGGCCAGGTAATGAACATAACTTGCGATTTCCTCGACAGCCAGCAGGCGTTTCTGGGGCACGAGCGGAAAAATGACTTCTTCAAGAACCTTTTCAATTGGGACATTCCTGGTCTCCGCCAGGCTTGATAGCTGATTGCGAACCAAAGGGGTATCGACATATCCCGGGCAAACAGCGTTGACGGTGATTCCATGTTCGGCGGTTTCAAGTGCAGCTACCTTCGTCAATCCAATGACTCCGTGCTTGGCGCTGTTATATGCTGCCTTACCGGCAAATCCGACTAGCCCATTGATCGACGCCATGTTGATGACCCGGCCAAAACCTTGCTTTTTCATGACCGGCAGTACATATTTCAAGGCTACAAACGGTGCTGTAAGCATGACTTTTATCAACAGTTCGAATTTTTCCGTCGGGAAGTCTTCGATCATGGATACATATTGCAGGCCGGCATTGTTAATGAGAACATCAACACGGCCAAAGTGGTCGACGCATTTCGCAACTGCCTGCTCAATGTCTTTTTCGCTGGTTACATCACATTTCAAACCAGCAGCTTCATGTCCTGATTCATGCAGACTGGCCGCTGCTTTTTCTACCGTTTCTTCCTGTAAGTCTGTCAAAAATACTTTTCCGCCCTGTTCAGCAAAACTCTTGGCGATCTCATACCCGATTCCCTGGGCGGCACCGGTTATCAGGACTACTTTATCTTTTAGCATCGGGAAACTCCTTTCCTTAAATACCTAATCCTAGTGAGAATAGAACAATCGCGATAGCCACACCAATCAGCGGAACAATGACCGTCACTGCTGCCACTGGATTGTAGGCATCCTGATGGGACTCGCCGCAAATCGCCCTGACAGTCGTAACCACGTAACCGTTATGCGGCAGGGAATCAAGCGCTCCGGAGGAAATCGCCGCTACCCTGTGCAATGCTTCCGGATTGACGCCCATGTCCATGTAGTGAGGTGCAAGTAACGGAAGCGCGATTGCCTGACCTCCGGAAGCCGAACCAGTCATCCCGGCAATGACGCTGACGGCAATCGCCGCCCCGATCAACGGGCTACCAGGTATATTCGTCATCGCATCAACTGCGGTTTGGAAAGCCGGCACCGCTTTCGCCACACCGCCAAACCCAACAACGGCAGCAGTATTTCCGATCGCAATCAAGGCGCCCATCGTTCCTTCTGAGAGTGCTTCCCAGAAATTTTTGAAATACTTGCGATTCAGCAAATAGGCAGATACAACCCCTCCAAGCAGAGCGATGATCAGTGCTGATTGTTTTAATGAATCATGGAAAACGAATGAAATCACTAACACCACAACCAAAGGAATCAGACCCATCAGAGGATGTGGCAGCTCTCGTTTTTCCATCATTGGATCGGTCTTCCTCGCTTCAAATTTCTCCCCTTTTGCTATGGCTTTTGTGATCATTCGTTTCAGCCACCAGTAACCGAAAATCATCATGAAGACGGCAACGATGGCGCTGACCTCCCAGCCTGCAAGCGGAGAAGTATTGAGGAACTCAATCGGAATCCAGTTCTGGATCTCTGGAGAACCTGCAGAAGTCATGGTGAACGTTACCGAACCGAAGGCCAGTGCAGCCGGAATGAAACGCCTTGGCAAATTGGCTTGCCTGAACAAGCTTAAAGCCATTGGATAAACAGAAAACGCTACGACAAACAAGCTTACTCCGCCATATGTCAACACAGCGCAGGCAACGACAATCGCAAGCACGGCATACTTCATCCCCAGCTTTTCGACGATGAACTCAGACACGCTGTCAGCGGCTCCGCTATCTTCCATCACCTTTCCAAAAATTGCCCCAAGCAGGAACATCATGTACCATGCAGTAACGAAACCCGAAAAACCAGACATATAGTTCCCTACGAAGTTGGCCGCACCTTCTTCAGCCAGCTGCGGAAACAGCGGCATCCCGCTGAACACAGCTACAAACAACGCCGAAATCGGCCCGACAATAAGCAGATTCATCCCCCTCATCGTCAAATAAATCAACAAAGCCAGACCGCCAATCAATCCAATCATACTCAGCATTCTTTTTCCCCCTTGTTATATTAAAGTGAACAAACAAATAAAAACTGCCCTCCTCGCCAAAGTTGTGGTAACGCTTACAAAAACCTAGAATAAAATTGCTGTATTATCTTATTGCAACTTTCGTGCCAACTTTTCGAACCAGGTGGATCGGTATGTATTCATAATTTTCAGTTACCTATTTCCGGATTTCCGGACTCTATCATTCTTCTATTCCTTTTACTTAATAGAAATTTGTTTTTTTGACCTGTCCTTTTAGCGTTGATAAACACCATTCATACAGTGATAACCCTTTTAAATATTGCTAGAAAATAGGAAAGTCCGGAAATTCGGACAGCATTCCGAATTTCCGGACTACAAGAGACCGTATTTATTTAGTTTTTCATACAGTGTAGATTTACTGATCCCGAGCTCCCTGCCCACCAGCATTTTGTCGTCATTATTCCTATCAAGGCTTTGTTTCAATACCCATTTTTCTGTTTCTTCCACAATATCTTTTAGCTTCTTATTCTTGAACCGATAAATCGCTGTCTGTGATTGCAGGTAATCCGGCAAAGAATCCAGCGTAATTTGTTCTCCTTTGGTCAAATGAACGGCAGCTTCGATGACATTTTGCAGTTCGCGGATATTTCCCGGCCAGCTGTATGATTTCAGGATTTCCATCACATTCCTTTCCATGCCTGCAATCCGCTTGCCCAACCGATTTGTGACCTTTTCGATAAAATAGGCGATCAGAAGGCTCAAGTCCTCCGCCCGTTCCCTTAATGGAGGGACGCTGAACGGGACGACATTGATCCGGTAAAATAGATCCTCTCTGAACCGTTTCTCCTCAATCATGTTCTCAAGCGGCCTGTTTGTGGCAGCGATGATCCGGACATCCACCGAAATCGATTTCGTCGAACCAATCGGCTCTATTTCCCCGTCCTGAAGAGCACGCAAAAGTTTTACCTGCATGCTCAGCGGCATGTCGCCAATCTCATCAAGGAAGAGGGTGCCGCCATTGGCCAGCTGGAATTTCCCCTTCTTTCCACCTTTTTTCGCACCTGTAAAAGCTCCTTCTTCATAGCCAAACAACTCGGATTCCAGGAGGTTTTCGGGAATTGCACCGCAGTTAACCTTGATGAAAGGCTTCTGGCTCCGGCTGCTTAACTGGTGGATGCTGTGGGCAAACAGTTCCTTCCCTGTTCCGCTCTCTCCCCTGATTAAAATCGAAATATCGCTGTTGGACACCATTTTCACTTTTTCTTTTAAACTGACAATCTGCTGCGACTCGCCAAGGATATCATCGAGCGTATATTTCACCCCAGAATCAATTTTTTGGATATAGGGCTGCATTCTTGTGAGCAGGCTTTTTACATGGCTGTCCATTTTCATCCATTCCTGTGTGTCCCTGAAAAAGACAGTGCCGAACGCTGCAACTACCTCGCCATTTTTGATGATGGGCACCCGATTGGCAATCATGTAATTGCCTTTGATATATTGCAGGTCGGCCAGTTCTTCCTTCCCGGTTTTGGCCACAATATGCATCCTGGTATTCTCGATCACTTGCGTCACATGCCGGCCAATCGTTTCTTCACGATTGACTTCAAGGAATTCACAATAATTATGGTTGATATAGATGATTCTTCCTTCTTGATCTACCACCACAAGCCATTCAAACGCATTCTCGACAATCGTTTCAATAATGTCTGCCGGGATATGTAAAAGCTTTGTATTCATAGTCCGCCACCTGGTTTTTCTTTTGATTTTATCACATTTTTCTGAAAATATTAACACGCACAAAAAAAGCACCTGAAACAGGTGCTTTCGTCTACATTAACTGCATAGTCGTGATGCAGGTCGCATCGTTTTTAAAAGTGGATATTTCCGATTCAACACTTTTACCGTTGTATCCAATCTTTGTTTTATACTTTTTATCATGAGGAAGCCACAAATCGATGAACCCATTTTGCTGGGACATCATTTTCTCGTCAACGACCACGTTTCCGGCCTCATCCTCAATATATACATCAAACTCTTTTTCAACCAATTCACCTTGACAACCTGTCAAGCTATGATTCGTTCATGGATGGGTTTGATTTTCATAAGGTGCGATTGAGACGAAGAAGTCTTCTTCCGAGATGTCATAGACTTGCTTGTCCCCTTCACTATCAGCAATCGTCAGCTCATGTGAGGTGATGGAAGCATTGTCGCCCTCAATTTTGCCCGTGCTGTAATCACTCACCAATTCCTTGATGTTCTGTTGTTGTTTTTCAGGTTCGGCAGATTCTTCTCCGCCACTGCAGGCAGTCAACAAACCGGCAGCCAAAAACGCCATTCCGAGGATTTTAAATTTCAACCCATTCACCCCCTTGTCTTTCAAATTATGATTATATCATAATCCCACGTTCCTATATTAGATGTAAAATATGCATTTTTTATCGAGAAAAAATGCATAAATTGTGACTGATTAGAAAAGGAGCTGGACACCTCGGCCCAGCTCCCTGTTGTTTATTTATTTGTACAGCAAACGTTGTGATGGCACATGGTTGGAGTTACTTTTAGCTTTGCGCTTGTGCAAAGCGAATTGAGACTCTATTAACTTTGCAACTGTGCCACACGTATGGAGAATGTTATAACTTTGCGACTGTGCTGCACGTATTGAGACTCTTTTAACTTTGCGCTTGTGCAACAACATTATGGGATACCTTTATTTTCCGGTCATAAACAACGGTCGTGAAGATCCCGACAAACATGATCACGATCAGGATTGCGAATAACATTGGCATGCCGTACAGGTCGACAAGGATGCCGCCCATGAGCGGGCCAATCATCCTCCCGCCAGTAGCGGTACTGTTGACGATTCCCTGGTAAAAGCCTTCGCGTCCTTTTGGAGCCAGGTCATTTGCGATGGTCGGAACAGCCGGCCAAATCAGCATTTCACCAATCGTCAGGATCATCATGCCTGCAACGAAGCCTGAAAATGCTTGGGCTCCTGCCGCAACTGCATAGGAAACCATGAAGATGACCATTCCGAGGATGATCTGCAGCTTCAGTTTATTCTGGAACGGCTTGATCAGCCTGTTCACAATTGGCTGGCCAAGAACGATCAAAGCACCGTTTATTGTCCAGAGAATGCTGTATTGGTTCAGGGAGATGTTCAGTTCCTGCGTATAGGCTGCAATAGTTGTTTGCCATTGTACGTACCCAACCCAGCAAAGCAAATAGCCAACAGCCAGGATCAAAAGCGCATACAGCTTGGCATGGCTTTTAACGGCACCATTTTCCTGGAGGACGTTCGTTTGCATCGCCGCCCTGGTATCGATGCTGCGATAGCCCAGAATAGCAATCACCATGAAAATCAGGTACATAGCTACATTCGCTATGAAAATCAGCTGGAATGAATAGGATGCGACAAGTCCGCCAAGCGCTGCCCCAACTGCGACTCCAAGATTCTGAGCCACATAAATGGCGTTGAACGCTTTACGGCCGCCCTCTTTCCAGACCGAACCTGCCATTGCGTACATCGCCGGAAAGACGATTCCGGAACCAAAGCCGACCACTGTCAAAAAGAAAATATACTGCGGCCAGCCTGGCCAAAAGGTCAAGCCGAGCAGTGCCACAATGGTGATGCTGATTCCAAGAATAATAGACTTGTAGCCGCCGATTTTATCAAAAAGGCTGCCGCCAAAAAGATTGCCGATCACGCTGGCAGCAGAATTCAGCATTAGTACAATCCCGGCAACAGAAAGCGACTTGCCCAGATGCTCATGTATATAAATGGTGTTCAAAGGCCATAAAAAAGAGGAACCAGTAACATTGACTGCCATCCCGATAATCAAAAGCCACAAGGCTCTAGGCATCATATAACGCCTTCTTTCACTAAATTAATTTCGAATAACAAAGTAATTTTAGTGGTTTTTATCGTGGGTTGCAATAGGAATTTATGCAGGGATTTGAAGTTGAAATTTTCTATTTTTTCTCTTAATATCTGGAAAAAATCAGCTGTTTTTTCCAGTTTGCGAATAAACTGCTATTTTTTGCGATTAAAAGCGTTTTTTTTCGCGAATAAAAACAATTTTTTGCGAACAAATCCAGTATTTTGCGAATAAAGCCTGTCCACCTCGAAAAATTACCCAGTTTTTCACCTAACGGACTGACTTTTCACCCCTTGTATGAACATTAAATCTAGTTTTCACCGTTTTTACAATTAAATTTTTGCTCCATATAGAACTCATCCTTGACTCCTCTTGAAATTTCTGCAAAACTAAAGAAAACACCGTACAAACTAGCATTTGCACAGTGTTTTCCTATTTATCTATTCTCTAAATTTACTATTCTCTATTTTTTTGGAGCTGGCTGTTGGGCCGGGAAGTAACTGTTGATTGCTTTGTCTTTCTTCTTGAAGTTATCTTTTTCGTCGTATACAGCCTTCTTCACTTTTTCTATCTCTGTCTTGACCTCTTCTAAATTGACGCCTTTCTTGGTCAATTCCTCGGTGGCTAGATTGATTGCCGCATTCGATTCTTCAATCGAAATCCTCAATGAATCCATGGATCCCTGCGGATTATGGAATCCAGCCGAACTTTCAGCCGCTACGATATCCCAGAACCATTGCCCTTTCCTGACATGCTCCTGAGCCTGCTCGATCTTTTCTTCGCTTACTCCTGATGTGATCATCTTATTCACGTAATAGTGTGAGGTAATCGAAATATCCTCGGCCTTATGAAGAGCTTCCATATGTGTTTCCTGGATTCCCATTACACGATCCTTCAGCTCATCCATATCCCTGTTGCTATGGCAGGTTGCGCAGGATTGATCCATTGTCTTCAGAGGCGATGTCCACCAGTGTGAACTGATTTTCTTTTTGCCGTCTACCCTGTCATATGGCATGTGACAGTCTGCACATGTTACTCCAGCCTCGCCATGCGGACCTTCGATATGTGTCTCAAAGTCAGGGTGCTGGGATTTCAGCATTGGCGTCCCGGAAATATTGTGGACCCAGTCCTTTTCAAAACCTTGTTCTTTGGCGGCAGTCTCATAGTATTCATACATATCTTCCGGCTTGAATCCATTTGCCCAAGGATAGGTAACTTCACTATTGTCAGCTGCAAAGTAGTACTCTACGTGGCACTGTCCGCAGACATAATTCCTCATGTCATTCTTGGTTGGGTTGGACATGTCGATGCCCTGGGATTCCATTGCCTTGATGAAGCTCGGGCGCGTGACGCGCAGATCCATCGTTTGCGGATCATGGCAGTCTGAACAGCCGATTGGGGAATGGCCCATTGCCTCTGCTTTCGGCCAGATGTCTTTGTTAAAATTGCCGCTCCAGTAATCGTCGCCCATCTCCTCGATCATGTGTGGTACGGCAGTCGATTTACAGGTCAGGCAGGATCCGACTGACTTGTCAGTGATGCGCGCGATCGCCCGGACGTCCTCATTCGCGTAAATATGGCCGCGATCTTCATTGTACTCAGTCGCAAAGCCATAGCCGTTAAAAAGAACAGGCAAATACGGTTCCTTATCATGGTCGAATTTGCTTCGTTTCACGGAACCGCTGTATTTTGTATCTTCCATTTTTTCGTTTTGTTTGTAGCTGTCATATTGAAGCGGGAAAAGATCCTTGAAGGCTTCATTGCTGATTTCATCTTTGCTAAGCCCCGTTTTTAGCTCACTGGCTGAAGTGGCTTCTTCATCCGAGCTGGAGCAGCCTGTTATGATGAGCATGACAGCCGCAAGGAGCAAATATGCCCAGCGGAAATTTCTAGCCATTGTTCATCGTACCTCCTTTTTTCTCTAAAAGCTCGCCTGGTTTCGGCGGTTTAAAATAATCCTCTGTCTTGAAACCTTTGCCATGCGGCACTGCCTGATGGCAGCTTGAACAGCTGTCTTTTGCATCATGCGATACATTTTCCAGTGTGTTTTCATGGCAGCTGATGCAGTTCTCATTGATGACTTCGTCAGAGCTTTCCGTTGCGTGGAGCACCTTCGGGATTTTGGCTTCCCCCAGCGTATTGTAGTACACATGGGTCATGCCCGCCTTTGCCTTATACGTGTATTTCTTGACCATGTTTTCATGCGGCAAATGGCAGTCCCCGCAGGCTAGACCAGCGTGGTTGGAATCGGAAAACGAATCATGGACCTCTGTCATGATGTGGCAGCTTGAACAGAATTCAGGTGAATCCGTATAAGCAAGCGTCTTGACAGTGACGACAGAAACAATGATTCCAGCGAACACACCAATGAATAACAGCATCTTTTTGTCTATTCCCAGCAGCTTTTTCAGCATTCTCTTTCACCTCCCTTATAGCCAACTACTAAAAACTGTTTTCGGATTCATACGAAAACAGCCTTATTAAAACACGAATGTGCTTTAACCAAGGTCATGGTGAAACTTTTTCCTGGATCAGACTGATTAAATCGTCCTTTGTTGTCGGGCCGGAAAAGCGTTCGACAATCATGCCGTCGCTGTCAATAATGATAGTCTCAGGCTGTCCGATCACATTGTAATTTTTAGAGATTTCTTCTTTTGTGTCTAAAAGATACGTAAGCTTAGAACCGCTTTCCCCGATATATTTTTCCATCCGTTTTTTCGATTCGCCTTTTGCAAGGATCAAAAGCTTTGCATCCTTGTACTCTTTTCCGAATACTTCAAGTTCAGGCGCTTCATCAATGCATGGAGCACACCATGTCGCGAAAAAATTGAGGACAACCGGCTGGCCCTTAAAATCAGAAAGTTTGTAAGTATTGCCGTCAATATCCTGCAGTTCAAAATCGATCGACTGGTCACCAGGCTGGGCGGATGCTTTCCCGCCTAATCCGCTGACCAAAAAGCCAAGGACTCCGATGACAGCTGCGATCACGATGACCGGAACGATTTTTTTGCCCATTTTCATCACCCGCTTTTTTTAAGGCTCTTTTCTCAAACTTTGTTGCTTTTGAATACAAATTGGATTGAATTAGCTGATTACCCTTGTAAAGAAGACTCTTTTTATGAGAAAAGAGCATCTAAACTTTATACCGACCTCCGCAATAGGTATATATTACGTTAAAATCGGCTTTAGGATTTTAACACCAATCTTTACGAAAACAGCCTTTATTAAAAATCTGAGTTCCATTCTTCCAGCAGTTCAAGCTCTTTTTTCAGCTGCTTCTGGCGGCGGCCCAGCACAACGACATACCCCGCAATCAACGTCCAGATCACTGTATAACCCATGAATAAGTAAGTCATTTTTCCATTCCTCCTTAATTGTTAGCCCGCAAGCTTTTCGATTGCTTTTGACTTAGCCTTTTTGACGATATGTCTCATTTTTTCAATTTCGATGCCTTTTCGCATCAGGAACGCGTAAAGCAAGGTGATCGTAAAAATCGAGAACAGCAATGTGACGAGCATATCCGGTTCGATTCCGCCTCCTGACTGGTTTTTGCCTTCACCGAACACGATTGGATGAAGCTTCGTGTTCCACCAGCGGATCGCCATGAAGACAATCGGGACATTGATGACGCCAACAATGCCGAAAACAGCTGACAGCCTGGCGATTTTCTCCATAGAACCGTCCATCTTACGGACAAAAAGATATGCGACATAAATGAACCAGAGGATCAGCGTTGTCGCGAGACGTGGTTCCCATGTCCACCACGTATTCCAGCTTGATTTTCCCCAGATCATCCCGGTGATTAATGTGATTGTCGTGAAAAGGACACCAATTTCAGCTGAGATTCCAGCATTGATATGATGCTGAAGCCTCGGCTTGATCAGCACTCTGACACTGTAATAACCCACTACCCCGAAAGCGAGGAAGGCGACCCAGGCACTGCCAACATGGAAGTAGAATATTTTTTGGGTGGCACCCATCATCTTTTCGACAGGCGACCAGATAAAAATCAGGTAAAGCGCGATAAAAAATGATGGTATCAAAGTAAACAGCAAGATTCGGTCAATCAAACCAGCATTCTTTTTCATCAAGACCCCTCCATAATAAATTCGAATAAGAAAAAGCACGCTGCCAGAAACAGCAAATCGTAAGCAGCCATCAATCTGATCCATGACGCTGCATCCGCAATCATTTCATTTTCCAGAACGATTCTTGTCGCCTGGACTCCGGCAATCAGCAATGGACTTAATAGCGGCAGCAGCAAAACCGGCAACAGCATTTCGCTGTTTTTGGCATTCGCTGACAGGGCAGCCAGGAATGTGCCGACGATGATAAAGCCCAGTGTTCCAATGACAACAACAAGAATGAACCAGCTTAATTTTCCAAAAAAGCGGTAGTCGAACAGCAAGAACAGCACCGGGATGCTCACGAGCTGAACAGCCGTGACAAGGATGAAATTCGCCAGCGCCTTCCCCAGATAAATACTCGAAGGGTCAATGGGAGCCGAGCGAAGTCCAGTCAGTGCATCGTTTTCATGCTCCGAAAGAAACGAGCGGTTCAGGCCAAGAATCCCGGAAAAGACAGTAATCAGCCAGACGAGACCTGGAATGACCGCCTTCACCATATTGTTGGTTGGATCGAAGGCAAAGCTGAAAATGAGGACGACCAGACTGGAGAAAATGACCATCATCCCAATCGTCTGCTTTGTCTTGATCTCGTTGCGAAGATCTTTGCTGGCAATCGTCCAGGCATCGCGAAGTATCGACATCATGAGCTCTTCACCTCTGATTCATACCATTGCTTCATCTCAGACAGGCTGATCCCTTCACCAAGCGGCCTTGTTGCAATGATTTTTCCCTTTTTCAGCAGGGCGGCCCTGTCAGCAAGTGCATGCACCTGCTCGAAATCATGTGAGATGATCAGGATGGATGTTCCGCTGTCCCGTTTGTTTTTAATGATTTGATTCAGGAGAGCGACGGCTTCCTGGTCAAGTCCGGTGTGTGGCTCATCGAGCATCAGGATTTTAGGGTCAGGGAGCAGCACCCTCGCAATCGCCAGCCTCTGCATCATTCCCCTTGAAAACGACCGGATCGGCATATCACGGAAGAGATACAACCCTACCTCCTTCAAAAGCTCATTCGCTTTCCTGTCAAGGTCCTTCACCTTGTAAAGCTTTCCGTAAAATCTAAGATTCTCGAGCGGGGACAGGTTATTGTACAGGAAGGATTCATGACCTAAGAACCCAATCCGCTGCTTGATCTGTGCAGAGTTTTTCCTGACGATCTTTCCATCAAGGAGAATCTCTCCGCTTGTAGGCTGCAGCAATCCGACCGTACATTTGAAAAACGTACTCTTTCCGGCACCGTTTGGCCCTATTACTGCGAGGATTTCCCCTTTTTCAAGTGTCAGGGTGATGTTTCGCAATATCAGTTTATCTCCCAGCATTTTGGTCATTTTTCGCAGTTCCAGCATGGTCCCCAACTCTTTCATCCAGTGTATTGTTTCAATTCCTTATTCACCTGGTCCAATTGGCCCTGGTAATCAAGCTTTCTTTCAATAAAAATTTCTTCGATGATTTCTGTTGAGCTGAGCCTGCCATCCAATCTGGCAAGTTCCTCCTCGATGACTCTTTTCCTTTGCAAAAGGTGCCTGAACAGTTTCTCGTTATCGTCAACCACCTCAAGTGCACCAGTCCGTTTTCGTTTTAAAAACCACAATAGTGCTATTACAACTCCAAGAAACGTCAGCACAAAATGAGGATTCAACAAGTTCAAACCAGGCGTCGTCAGCCAGAAGTTCACCAGCCATTCAGGGTGATAGGCAGGAGCCATTTGATTCACCCCTTCTGCCGGCGGAGGTTTCTCAGTTCCCTGAGAATTTCTTCTTCCGCATCATCAGCCTGCATTTTCGCTTTGCCTTTTGGCAGCTTCGTTTTGCCTTGCTTAAGCGTTTCAGTTTCTTCCTTTAATAAAGCTGCGAACACTTGATAATTTTCTTTCATTTTTTCAAAATCTTCACGAGTGATTTTTTTCATCAGAAAGTCCATTTCCAGCTCATTCACTGCGCTGTACACCTGCTCCAGAGTCAACTTTTCACCTTCTGCTTCCGTTCCCGTGGTTTGGCTCTCGCCTGAGGAAAAGAAAGGAGAAATGATAAAGTAAAAACAAGTAATGATCACGAGTGATCCAATTATTAAAAATACATAATCCATTTTTCATCAACTCCTAGAAAAGCTTTCGGCGCTCGTCATCAAAAGCTTTGGATGCGATCTCCTTCTCGATTTCGGAATCCCATCCAGATTTGGCTTCAACGTTTGTTGCCGCCTTTTTGATTGTCAATTTCCTGATCCAGACCCCGACGATTACAGTTCCGATGGCAAAACCTGCAGCTGGCATTCCCCAGGCAATCCAGCCGCTAGTGCCGCCACCCGGTGTCCTTAAGGCTGCCTGCCCGTATTCATCAACATAGGATTGGATGATTTCCGGCTCTGATTTGCCGCCATTCAGCATTTCTACCACTTCGTCATAATAAACTTTCTTGATTGAACAGGTGGATAGATCATGATCTGCATGACCCTGCATATCAAGCTGGGCAATGACATGCTTGAATTCCTTCGAGTTATACGTAAAAGCGGATGTCAGGCCAGGAATCAGGATGAAGCAAAGAAATGTCGCAACGATAATTTTCTTTTTCATCTCCATCACCTTCCCGCGAATTTATTGGTCTGATAGCGGATCGAAGCTGGTCTGCCGCCAGCTAAGGCTATTGCAGTGCCAATCACCATGATGATACCGCCCAGCCAGATCCAGCTGACGAATGGGTTCACTTTTACCATGAACGTGACTTTGTCTTTGTTCTCCCAGGAACTGAGCACCACGTATAAGTCCTGGCTCCAGTTCGTCTTGATCGCTACCTCTGTTGATGGCTCAGGCCATGTTTCATAGAAGATTTTTTCCGGCTTGATTTTGCCTATGTCCTTGCCTTTATAAGTCACATCCACATCCGCGGCGACCACGCCATTGCCGTTTTTCATATGCTCGGTCAGTTCGTTGAATTTCAGGTTGTATTCGCCAATCTTGATGCTGTTCCCGGCGTCGACGGTTTTCAATATTTCTGTTGAGTAAGAGTGAGAAGATATGACCCCCACCGCAATCAGGGCAATCCCGATATGGACGATATATCCGCCATAGCGACGCTGGTTTTTCACCGTCAGCTTGAAAGCTGCCTTCAGAATATTTTCTTTCGTTGCTTTCCGTCTTGCGCTGATGCCCCTTGCAAATTCAAGCAAATGTGTACCAAACATGAAGCTTGTAGCGGATAAGCCGATTATGGCGTAGATTCCTCTAACACCGAATGCGAACAGGAGGATGGCTGTCGCAACACCCATCGCAAGCGGACAAAGCATGTTTTTAATGAACTTTTCAAATACAGCTTTTTGCCAGGCAATCAGCGGACAGATCCCCATCAGCACGATCAACACCAGCAAAATCGGAGCCATAACTTTATTGAAGTAAGGCGCACCGACATTGATCTTTGTGCCCGTGAAGGTTTCTGAAATGAGTGGATACATCGTGCCCCAAAAGACTGCGAACGCTGCGGCCACAAGAATCAGGTTGTTTAGCAGGAAGCTGCTTTCCTTTGAAAAATAAGCTTCGATCGGACTGCTGTCTTTCTTGATCAATCCATATCTTGTCATGACGATATATAGCGAGAAGATCATCATGAATGCCATGAACACAAGGAAGTAGGTTCCAAGGTTGCTGTCGCCAAATGCGTGGACACTGGTCAGGACTCCGCTTCGGACAAGGAATGTACCAAACAATGTCAGGATGTAAGATAGGATGATCAAGCTTACATTCCAGGTTTTCAGCATGTTTTTCCGTTCCTGGATCATCACCGAATGCAGGAATGCCGATACGGTCAACCATGGCAGGAACGAAGCATTCTCCACCGGGTCCCAGGCCCAGTAGCCGCCCCAGCCAAGCTCAAGATAAGCCCACCAGCCGCCGATCACGTTTCCAAGTGTCAGGAACAGCCATGCCAGCAATGTCCATCTTCTCGTTAGCTTGATCCATTCCGAATCCATTCTCTTCAGGATCAGTGCCGCAATCCCGAAGGCGAAAGGAACTGCCAATCCGACATATCCCATATAGAGCGTCACAGGATGGAGGATCATCCCTGGATTCTGCAGCATCGGGTTCAGCCCTTTTCCGTCTGCCGGGATTTTATCGGTCATTTCAAATGGATTGACATTCAGGGCCATCACCGTGAAAAAGAACAGGATATTCACCAGCAGGATGCTTGAAACATATGGCATCATGGGGTTCTTTTTTTCTTTTGAAAAAACAACCATTGCCGCATAGATTGATAAAAGGAATGCCCAGAGCAGCAGGGATCCGGCGTTTCCGGCCCAGAAGGCTGTCAGCTTGTAAGCCATCGGCAGGCTTTCGTTTGTATAGGAAGCCACATATTTATATTGGAACTGGCTTGTTCCGAGAAGGTACAGCAGCAGGAACGATGCGATGCTCGAAACGAAAGCCAGTGAGAGAACCGCTCCTCTTGCACTTTCAAGCCATTTGCTGCTGTTCTTCTTTAGCCCTGTCAGGTTGGCGATGATTCCGTGCAGTGAAATCACGATTCCTAGGTAGATTGAGATATTCCCGATCAAATACATACAGATAACCACCCATCTGTTTTATTCCTTCTTGTCATTTTTGTACATTTCCTTATGCATTTCGCTATCATAGTTCTCCATGTCTTCGCCTTCATATTTTGTCGGGCATTTCGTCTGGACTTTTTCCGCTTCGAACACTCCGTCTTTTTGGATAAAACCTTCGACTAAAACAATGACATCTTCGGAAAAGTTATCTGGCTTGATTCCTTTATGGAATACCTGAAGCGTTCCTTCGCCTTCTTCGTATAGTTCGAAACGAAGTTCCAGCTTATCAGCATCCCATTTTACTGATTCCTTATTGAGCAAGCCCTGGGTCATGATATAATCTCCTTCATAGTTCGATGCGTTTTTGCTCAGGTCCTCAATCGTAATTTCCTTGCTTCCTGCACTTGGCATTGTCGAAAACATCATGATGACGAACGCAATAGCTGCAAGTCCCAGCCCGATCAAGATTTTTTTGTTTTTGGACATCACTTTCTACCTCCCAGCTTTTTAAGCAGTTCATTGTATTCCGTTTCCGTAATGCTTCCTTCCACAAGCATCGCCCGGAGTTTCGCCTTTTTTGAATCCGAATCAGATGATGCATTGTCCTGCTCTGGCTTTGAATTCTTTCTCTTCATGAAGAATATTAGGAGCACAGCAGAGATGATTGTGATACTCCCGACTACCGTAATAACCAGCCACATAGGCATTTTCTCATCATTCTGTTTAACGGTGCCTGCCTTTTTGGCATCCCCGGCCATCTCCTCCATGATCTCCGCGGTCGTCCTGTCGTCAGCTCGTTTGTATTCAAGCTTGATATTCTTTGCTTCACCGGCTTTCATTCCCTGGCTTTGATAAAGGAACATGTTCATGTTGTAGGAATTCTTCTGCTGCTGCTCTGAAGCTGGCTCAAGCTTGAAGCTTTCCGAATTGAGCGGTTCAACAAAAATCAGGTTCAGCAAGCCGATTTCCGTAAAGCTTGTAAAATCGTAAGCCAGCTTCTTGGTGCCGTCTTTCTCGCTGATGCTATCGGTGTAGTACTCAATCACAAATTTGTATATCTCCCCTGGCTGGATTTCCTCACTCGTTTCCCAGGAAATTGTGCCTTTTTCCTGATCCAGCTCATATTCGATTTCATTCATTTCGGTGAGGTCCCGTGAATAATCACCGGCAAAACCAATCCTGAAATTCTCCTCATCCATCGGGAGCGGAACGACCACCTGGCCTTTTTGCGGCTGTTCAGCATTGTTTTTCAGGGCGCCATGATAGCCCACCAGCAGTGGCAGATTCTTCTTCTTATCTTTCGGATGGTAGGAATACTCAGGCATCACCTGGATTGTGAGCTCCTCCATGTTTAAAACATCTGTTTTGGTCTCCGCACCTGCCAGACCTGGCAGCTGAAAAATGAATATTAAGATGAAGGACAATGCTAGCTGCAGAACTTTCATTCAAATGACTCCTTTCTATATGTGGCGAATTCGTGAATATTTTCACAAGACAACTTGCATTTAAGAACGATTATTTTATCTATTGGCGTTTTTAAATTCCTGCGCGTGCTTTGCTACCTTATTTAAACCATTTCCGAGAGCCCTCAATCTGTGATTTAAATCACGAAATTTCCGCCAGTTTTATCCGAATTGTGAACGGGGGGTATTTGCTAAATATACAAGTCTGTGGTCCTTTTACTATTGACACAATAAAAAACCCCACTTCCTTTTTTGGAAATGGGGGTGTTACAATTTATGAAGATTGCTCTGGTTCGGGATGGAATTTTGACTTTACAGGCTGCCCGCCACTTTGTTCATACTTCTTCTTGGATTCTTTGATTGGGTCATGCTCCATTCCAAGTTCAAGATCCTGGTTGTTGATTCCATTCCGCGTCTTTTGTTCAGGATTGTTTTGCTTTGAGCGTTTTTTCAAAGTTTATCCCTCCCGTTTTAATGATCAAGCAAAATCATATTGTTCTGAACCTGCTGCAGCTGCAGCCTCATTCTGTGAAGCTGGTCACGCTGCTGTGCGTTCGCACTGAAGGCGAGCTTGGCAAGATCATTATAGGCATCCTCAATAGCCTGCAGGGCATTCGTGAAATTACCGTCATTATAATGCTGCTGAGTTGCCGCGCTTTTGTATTGTTCCTGGGCAAGATTGATTGCATCCTCACATTGTTGAAGTAGCTGGTCAACCGATTGACGTGTTGCCAATTTTAGCCCCTCCTTTTCTTGATGCTGAAGCAAGTCTGCTTCTTCTTTATTTTGTTCACAATAGATTTTCCTATCACGTTTTTGCCAATGTTTAATGTTGGCAATCGTTTTAGCAGCAATTTAAAATGCAGAATTCGAAAAACAGCTTTAATGCGAAACAGGCTTTTGTAATCTTTTTGCAATTGGATTACCCTATTCTAAGTGGTACAATTTTTATTATTACTGACTGACAGGTTATAAGGAGGTTACTGGCATGAAACAGGCCAACCCTTTTCCATACGCAACAGATGATAAACGATACCACACATGGAATTACCATTTACGGAACCATTTTGGCCACAAGGTTTTCAAGGTGGCGCTTGATGGCGGCTTCGACTGTCCGAACCGTGACGGCACGGTAGCCCACGGCGGGTGTACCTTCTGCAGCGCAGCAGGTTCAGGCGATTTCGCCGGTGACCGAGTAGAAGATCTCGGAACACAATTCAAGAAGATCAAAGAAAAGATGCATACGAAATGGAAAGACGGCAAGTACATGGCCTATTTCCAGGCTTTCACGAATACACATGCACCGGTTGAGGTCCTTCGGGAAAAATACGAGACAGTTTTAAAAGAGGAAGGTGTCGTCGGGCTTTCAATCGCAACACGGCCTGATTGCCTGCCCGACGATGTGGTTGAATACCTAGCTGAACTGAATGAACGCACCTATTTATGGGTCGAGCTTGGTCTTCAGACTGTCCATGAAAAAACGGCCAATTTAATCAATCGTGCCCATGATTATCAGACGTACAAAGAAGGCGTGGACAAGCTCCGCAAGCACGGCATCAGGGTTTGTTCGCACATCATTAATGGATTGCCTCTGGAAACACCGGAAATGATGATGGAAACGGCTCAAGAAGTCGCCAATCTTGATGTCCAGGGCATCAAGATCCATCTTCTCCATTTGCTGAAAGGTACCCCGATGGTCAAGCAGTATGAAAAGGGCATGCTTGAATTTCTTAGCTTAGAAGATTATGTAAAATTGGTCTGTGACCAGCTCGAAATCCTGCCTCCAGAAATGATCATCCACAGGATCACAGGAGATGGCCCGATTGAGCTGATGGTCGGCCCGATGTGGAGCGTCAACAAATGGGAAGTGCTGAACGCGATTGACAAGGAAATGAAACGGCGCGACAGCTGGCAAGGTAAATTCTATACTGGAAACAAAGTGGTGATTGAAAATGAAGCTTGAGAGGATTCTTCCATTTGCACGGAATCTCCTTGAACTTGCCGTTAAACCAGGGGATATTGCGGTGGATGCTACTGTTGGAAATGGGCATGATACGTTATTTTTGGCTAATCTCGTAGGCCCTGCCGGCCGTATTTACGGCTTTGACATTCAGGATGAAGCGCTTATGTCCTGTAAAACAAAGCTTCGCGAGCACGAAATGCAGGATCAGGTTACCCTGTTCCATACTGGACATGAAAACATCGCAGAATGCATTCCCCCACTCCATTTCGGTAAAATAACCGGTGCCGTTTTTAACCTTGGCTATCTGCCAGGCGGAGACAAAAACATCGTCACCGTACCCGAAACCACCATCCATGCCATCGACCAGCTGCTCGAAATCATGGCACCAGAAGGCATCATCGTGATCGTGATTTACCACGGACACCCGGAAGGCAAAGTAGAACGGGAATATTTATTGCGTTATGTAAAATCACTGGATCAAAACATCGCACACGTATTAGAGTATAAATTCCTGAACCAAAAGAACAATCCTCCGTTTATTATTGCGATTGAGAAGAGATAAGGTCCTTCATTATGAAGGATCCTTTTTACGTACTCAAAAATGCTGAATGAACAACTCCCTTTTATCCAACGCTTTCAGATCATTCTATCGGACAATCGGATTGATCTTTTCTCATTGTGTGTTCATTAGAAGGGCCCTATCGGACAAATCGATGGCTCTTTTCTAAATTTCTGTCCGTTAGACGGGCTCTATTGGACAAATGAGCGGCTCTTTTCTAAATTTCTGTCCGTTAGACGGGCTCTATCGGACAAATCTGCAACCTCTTTATCATTTTGTGTCCGTTAGAAGAGCTCTATTGGACAAATCGACACCCCTTTTTTCAATTTTTGTCCTATAGAGCCGACACACCCTAAATTCAATTGCTCCAGTTGCTCCAGTTTACTTTATTTTCTCCACATACTTAAAAGCCAGGGTAAATCCCCCTGGCTACCACCTTATTTTATAAACGCCTTCACGACTCCCGACGGCACCCACCTCTGCAATGACCGATAAGCTCGTCCATTAACATAAAAGAAGTAGCTGACGGGGCCGGCTGTCTTGATCATTTCCCTGGCGAGCTTCCTGATTCTTTCCTGTCGCCTTACTTTTTCATCGGACAGATAAACGCCTAGCAGCCCGCGGTTGATCAGTTTGTGGAATTTCCGATGCGGCAATCGAGCTGTGTGCTGGTCGGCATTTTCAACAAAATGCCGCAGCCTCTCAAACAAAGCTTCTTCATTTTCATAATAGAAGCAGAAGTTAAGATCGCCGCCTTCGCGGTCCTCTTCCTGGTCGATGAAATAATCCAGAAGGATGTGCAGCCCTTGTATGTATGGAAAATAACCGTTGCGGATGCTGTCGGCATATTCCGGCTTGAAATCATCGCGAAGAGCGTAGGATACGAGACAAAAAATGCCGAGCGTTGATCCGGTGCAGGCTGAGAATTCGTACCATTCCATGTCGGGAATATTTTCACGATGGGCATCGAACCATGTTTGCAATCTCGGCACACGCTCTTTCACATCGACATGCTTATGTATCTGCAAATCACAATAATAATCGCAAAGTTCAACCAGGTGCTTCTTAATATCCTGATAATGACCAAGACCGGCAAGGACTTCGCGGCAAACGGTCACCAGTTCAATCAGATACCCGCCATCATTCTGGTCTTCCCGCTCGCGATAATAATTTTTCAACTGGTTGTCCAGGCTGAGAGCATCTGCCATCGACTCATGCAGCGCCGCAAAATCCACCGGATCCAGCGATGTGCTGCGGTCACAAAGATTATCGAGATAATCGCTGATCGTCTGGTACGCCACAATGAACCGGATGGCCTCTTTATATTGTTTTTTAGCGGTCAGACTTAAAATCGAGCCGCCTTCACAATGGAAAGTTTTGTGCTCGATGCTTGCCAGTGCCTGCCTCCTGAGTTCAGGATTCGGGATCTCCTCCGCCCTGCTTTTCCAGTATGCCAGCTCCCGGTGTACCTGTGGCAGGACTTTTCTGTACACTCGGTACATCAAACTAATGGGCATTGATGGGATCATCATGCTGCAGTTTCACCCCTTTTTCTTTCTAATAAACATATCCAATTGCCTTCAGCTGGCTCATGACAAAATCATGCGCATAGTCAAAAACCTCTTCACGTTCAGGCTCATTAAAGACTTCGTGATAGCATTTCGGCCATTCTTTATATCGTTTTTCTGAAAGCGGGGCATTGTTGAACCATTCTTTAACCGCACGTTTATCGACAATCTTATCATCCCCGCCCTGCAGAAGCAGTGTCGGTACGTCCTGGACTTTATCCATGTTATCAAACGCCAGCTCCATTGCAGCTGCCAGTTCGCGGTACCAGCGCACTGATACCTTGGTAATGTATAATGAATCATTCGCGTCGACTGCCCTGACATCCTCATTCCTGGTTGCCATCTCGACAGATAAACCAGGTGAAATCCTAAATGTCGGTACAATGACATTCAGGCCGTGCGAGAGCATATCCAGCATTTTCGAAGGATACTTCACCAATCCCAGGCACGGAGATGACAATATCAATCCGGCAAGTTCCACACGTTGCTCCTGCAGCAAGCGGATGGCAACCAGCCCGCCCATGCTGTGGCCCAGCAGAAACACTGGGAGGTCAAAGTCATAAGCTGCTTCTATCCACTCTTTTACTTCCAAAATATATTCATCAAAGGAATCAATATGGCCACGGTTTGCTCTTGTTGTCATGCCCTGTCCTGGCAAATCACCCATTATGACATGAAATCCGGATGAGCGCCAGGCTTCAATCAGCCAGCCATACCGGCGATGATGCTCCAGCGCTCCATGAATCATGACAATCACAGCCTTAGCATCCCCATCAGCTTCCCATTTCCACATGACCATTCCCCCACTCAAATACTTTTTCTTTCTTTAAAAGAACTATAATATATAATTAATGAAAAATAAAAACGAAAGCATTATAAAATTACAGGAGTGTGTACAATGATTTATCCTTACAATGGCAAAACACCTAAAATAGCAGATTCCGCTTTTATCGCGGATTATGTAACAATCTCCGGAGATGTCGAAATCGGTGAGGAATCGAGTGTCTGGTTCAATACCTCAATCCGAGGCGATGTCGCCCCGACGATCATTGGCAATAAAGTGAACATCCAGGATAACTCGGTCCTGCATCAAAGCCCAAATAACCCCTTGATCCTCGAAGACGAAGTGACGGTCGGACATCAGGTCGTCCTCCACAGCTGCATCATCAGGAAAAAAGCATTGATTGGGATGGGTTCGATCATCCTTGACCAGGCTGAAATCGGCGAAGGCGCTTTTATCGGTGCCGGCAGCCTTGTTCCGCAGGGAAAGAAGATTCCGCCCAATACACTTGCTTTCGGACGTCCGGCAAAAGTCATCCGTGAATTGAACGAAGACGATATCCAGGATATGGAACGTATTTCCAGAGAGTACGCCGAAAAAGGACAATACTATAAAAGTTTGAAGAACAAAGGTGAATGATTTGCTAAAAAAACTCCCTCACCAGTCCGATACTAAATAATATAATATACCCTATTATTTTCGAAATATGCGGACGGGGTGATGGATGTGGACAAACTGTATTTACCTCTTGCAGCAATTATCCCATTGCTGCTCATGTTTTATATATTGATCCGAAAACAAAATAGCATGATGAAATCCATCCTGATGTTCCTGTTTGTTTTTACTTCAATCGTTGGTGCTTTCCTCCTCGAGAACCTGCAGGCTTCACATGTAGCCCAGGCTGTACAGTCGGTGAAAGACTGGCTTGATGAGCCTGTACCCAGGGCAGAAAAGGCACCTGCTCCCACAGAAGAGAGCGAACCTAAGATCATCCCCATCAAAAAGCAGGTACTCTTGGAGGCACCGACCATCTGGCAAATGCCTGAGCTCCCGAGAGGATGTGAGGTCACGAGCCTGGCCATGCTCCTCATTCATCAGGGTGTACAAGTGGACAAGCTGACACTCGCCAGTGAAGTCAGGAAAAACCCGGCTGAGTACCGCCTCAATGATGGAAAAATCTATTTTGGCGACCCGAATGAGGGCTTTGTCGGCAACATGTACACATACACAGAACCGGGGCTCGGAGTCTATCATAAGCCAATTGCTGAACTGGCAGAAAAGTATCTTCCAGACAAAATAAAAGATCTGACCGGTGCAGAATTCCAGGAGTTGAAAACCCACCTGTCAGATGGCAGGCCAGTTTGGGTGATCATTAACACTGAATACAAAAAGCTGGACGACAGTTTTTTTCAGACATGGTACACACCAAATGGACATGTCAAAGTTACAACAAAAGAGCATTCCGTCCTGGTGACAGGCTATGACGAAAACTTCATCTACTTCAACGATCCTTTGACGGTTGAAAAAAATAAAAAAGCACCCATTAAGGACTTCGCAGAAGCCTGGGTGCAGATGGGAAGGCAGGCCATCACCTACCTTCCCTGATTTTTAGGACTGCAATACTTTTTGAGCCTCATACTCCTTCTGGAAGGAGTATTTTTTTTCGACATACACATCATGCCACATCATGAACATCAGAACTGTCCAGATTTTACGGCTGTTATCCGCCTTGTTCTGGCAGTGTTCATCCAACAGCCTTAAAACGTAAGACTTATTGATGAGATGCTCTGTGTTGCTTTCCTTAATGATGTTCTTTGCCCAGTCGTTCATTTCATTTTTCAGCCAGTGTCTGATTGGCACCGGGAAGCCGAGTTTCTTGCGGGTAAGAACGTGGTCAGGAACCACTCCTTCTGCCGCTTTTCGCAAAATATACTTCGTTGTATTATTCGCTGTCTTCAGGCTTGTCGGAATCTTTGAAGCTGTTTCAAAAACAACCTTATCCAAGAATGGTACGCGAAGCTCCAAAGAATGAGCCATCGTCATTTTATCAGCTTTTAATAAAATATCGCCGCGCATCCATGTATGGATATCGATGTATTGCATTGTATCAACCGGATCGTAGCCTCTGCTTTCGCGGTATAATGGCTTCGTTACATCTCTGTAATCGTACTGGCCGTTATAAACATGCAGCAGCTCGCTCTTCTCTTTTTCCGTGAACATCTTCGCATTTCCGATATAACGCTCCTCCATCGGAGTCACGCCGCGCTCGATAAAGCTCTTGCCTTTCATGCCCTCTGGCATCATTTTTGAGATGCCCTTAAGCATCGCCTTCCCTACTCCGGGAATCTTATTGAAAACCTCGAGGTCCTGAGGTTCGCGGTAAATATTATAGCCTCCGAACAATTCATCGGCACCTTCACCTGAAAGGACAACCGTTACATGCTTCCTTGCTTCACGCGCTACGAAATACAATGGTATAGCTGCCGGGTCGGCTAGCGGGTCATCCATATGCCACATGATTTTAGGGAGTTCATCCATATATTCCTGCGGACTGATCACATAGCTGATGTTTTCAACACCCAGTCGCTCAGCAGTTTCCTTCGCGACATCAATTTCACTGAAGCCATTCTGCTCAAATCCGACAGAGAATGTCTTGATTCCAGGATGATATTGCTTTGCAATTGACGCGATGATGGAAGAATCAATTCCGCCTGAAAGGAAAGAACCAACCGGCACATCACTGCGCATGTGGATTTTCACCGATTCGAACAGGACATCCCTGATCTCCTTCGTGAATTCATCCTCAGATTTGTGGATTGGCGAGAAGCTCGCTTTCCAATAACGCTTGATTTCCATCGGCGAACCGATTTTCTTTGTAAAATAATGCCCTGGCTCAAGCTTGTAGATGCCTTCAGACATTGTGTTAGGTTCTGGAACGAATTGATAAGTCAAATAGTGCTGCAGTGCCTTATAATCAATCACATCGTTCTGCAGTGCAAGCAAAATGCTCTTCTTTTCAGAACCGAAGAAAGTACGATTTTCATCTTCAAAATAGAAGAATGGCTTGATACCAAAATGGTCACGCGCACCGTAAAGAACCTTTTCCTGCTTATCCCAGATGACAAATGCGAACATTCCGCGCAGCTTGTCAACAGCCTGCTCCTTAAGATGGCTGTATAGGGCGATGATGACCTCAGTATCAGAGTGTGTTTCGAAAGTCAGTCCTTCTTCAATCAACTCTTCACGAAGTTCAAGATAGTTGTAGATTTCCCCGTTGAAAATGATCCAATAGCGTTCATTTTCATACGTCAATGGCTGATGGCCAGCCTCAAGGTCGATGATGCTCAGACGGCGGAAGCCGAACTGGATATGCTCATCATAGAAATACCCATCATCATCAGGCCCGCGGTGGGTGATGATATCATTCATATTTTTAAACAGCTGCTTGTCATCGCTGCTGAATTCTTGTGCATTTTCATGTACACAACCGATAAAGCCACACATTATGTACTTCACCTTCTCCATTTCAGAAAAAATTTATTGTGATTTTCCAGTGATTTTACTAGCTAAAAACATACCATCTAATACTACCATTAAACGCAAAATTTTTGCAGTAAAATCTGAGGGAAATTTAAGGTAATACTCTATTTTACACCTTTTGGACCAGGTGCAAACCTTTGAACCTATCTTGGAGCTCCCCTAATTAGACGGCAAATAATAAAGGGAGTTACATATTTCTATGCAACTCCCTTTGTACTTTTTATTTTCCTTGAGCCTGAGTGCGAAGTGCCTCTGCCTTGTCTGTACGCTCCCATGGAAGGTCAACGTCAGAACGGCCGAAGTGTCCGTAAGCAGCTGTCTGCTTGTAGATTGGCTTGCGCAGGTCAAGCATGTTGATGATTCCAGCAGGACGAAGGTCGAAGTTGTTTTCAACAACATCGATCAATACATCTTCGCTTACCTTGCCTGTTCCGAACGTATCGATTGAGATGGATACCGGACGGGCAACGCCGATTGCGTATGCAAGCTGTACTTCAACTTTTTCTGCAAGGCCCGCAGCCACGATGTTCTTCGCAACATAACGTGCAGCGTATGCAGCTGAACGGTCAACTTTTGTAGGATCCTTACCAGAGAATGCGCCTCCGCCGTGGCGAGCGTATCCGCCGTAAGTATCAACGATGATTTTACGGCCAGTAAGACCAGCATCCCCCTGTGGTCCGCCGATTACGAAACGGCCAGTTGGGTTGATGAAGTATTTAGTATTTTCGTCAATCAATTCTGCCGGTACGACAGGGTTGATGACATGTTCTTTAAGGTTGCGCTGGATTTGCTCTAGCGAAACTTCTGGGTGGTGCTGAGTGGAGATAACGATTGTATCGATGCGGACTGGCTTGTCGTTCTCATCGTATTCCACCGTTACCTGAGTTTTTCCGTCCGGACGAAGGTATGGAAGGATTTCTTCCTTGCGCACTTCAGTCAGGCGGCGGGAAATTTTATGTGCCAATGAAATCGGAAGAGGCATAAGCTCTTTCGTTTCGTTGCACGCAAAACCGAACATCAAGCCCTGATCACCAGCCCCGATTGCTTCGATTTCAGCATCGGACATTTGGCCTTCACGTGCTTCTAGCGCCTGGTCAACACCCATTGCGATGTCAGCAGACTGCTCGTCGATTGAAGTCAAAACTGCGCAAGTTTCAGCGTCAAAACCGTACTTCGCGCGAGTATAGCCAATTTCCTTGACTGTTTCACGTACGATTTTCGGAATATCTACGTATGTAGATGTTGTGATTTCGCCTGCAACTAGTACAAGGCCTGTCGTAACTGATGTTTCAGCAGCAACACGTGCGTTAGCATCTTTAGCAAGGATCGCATCTAAAATCGCGTCAGAAATCTGGTCGCAAATTTTATCCGGATGGCCTTCTGTTACTGATTCAGAAGTGAACAAACGGCGTTTGTTTGACATCTGAGTTCCTCCCTCATGTATAAAAATTGATCGAGGCTGTCCCAATACAGACCTCGTTTGATACGGTACTCATTCCCTATGTAGTATGAAATAAACGCTGAGTTTTTATTAGAAAAATTTGTTTAAGATTCATGGTGAACTTCTTTTTTCCTAATTTCACCCACGGGAGCAATGACACCAAAGAAGGCAGTCCAGATGCATTTCCATGCAACGGACAGAAAAAAGCAATATAAAAAACCTCTCCATTTGTGAGGAAAGGTTTATGCTTAAATCCGCGCCTTTCGCTCTTATCGTTCAAGGGCAGTTCCCTTGCGTCAGGTTAGCACCTTTGCCCGGAAAAGATCAGCTCATTCATAGACTGTTTTTCTCGTTTGCAGGTTGCTGGGTTTCATTGGGCCTGTCCCTCCACCAGCTCGGGATAAGAGAGTATCCGTTCAAATCAAAATCATAACGAACCTGTCTGGCCATGTCAATCATTTTCTCGACAAAATTGTCGATTGTTGTTGAAACCATTTCTTTAACATAAAAAATTGTCAAACCAACCCCTTTTACTTGACTATATAAAGAAAGAATTATATAACGCAAGTTAGGTACAAGGTAATTTTTTCATCATTAGTATAGATTAATTGAACCAATGTGTTATACTAATAACGAGATGTAAACACTTACAAATTATCAATCTTTTAAAAAGGAAGGTATCCTCCGATGAACGTTGTAGGAATATCAAATGAACTTTCAGCATTATTAAAAGGAAACAATGTACAGGTACAGCTATCTGTTCCCCAGCTTGTCGAAAAGGTCCTGAACCGCAATGAAGGACTTTTAACATCAACTGGTGCAGTTAGAGCGACTACTGGTAAATACACTGGCCGTTCACCTAAGGATAAATTCATTGTCGAAGAAGAATCCGTAAAAGACAAAATTGACTGGGGCTCTGTCAACCAGCCGATTTCCGAGGAATCCTTCACGAAGCTATATAATAAGGTATTGAAGTTCCTTAAAGATAAAGAGGAAGTTTTCGTATTCAAGGGTTTCGCCGGTGCGGATAAGAAATATCGCCTGCCAATCCAGGTTATCAATGAATACGCTTGGCACAATCTGTTTGCCCATCAATTGTTCATCCGTCCGACAGAGGAAGAGCTGCCTGAGCATGAATCCGAGTTTACGGTCATTTCAGCTCCTACCTTCAAAGCAGATCCTGAGGTTGATGGAACAAACTCAGAAACCTTCATCATCGTTTCCTTCGAACAGCGCGTCGTCTTGATCGGCGGAACCGAATATGCTGGCGAAATGAAGAAATCGATTTTCTCTGTGATGAACTATATACTTCCGGAAAATGGGATCCTTTCGATGCACTGCTCCGCAAATGTGGGCCGCGAAGGCGATGTAGCCTTGTTCTTCGGACTATCCGGCACAGGCAAAACAACTTTATCTGCTGATAATAATCGCCGTCTGATAGGTGATGATGAGCATGGCTGGTCAGCTAACGGCGTGTTCAATATCGAGGGAGGCTGCTATGCGAAATGCATCAACTTGTCCAAGGAAAAAGAACCGCAAATCTTTGATGCAATCCGCTTTGGTTCCGTCCTTGAGAACGTCGTAGTCGAAGACGACACACGTGTGGCCGATTATGATGACGGCAGCCTGACCGAAAACACTCGTGCAGCTTATCCGATCCAGGCAATCGAAAACATCGTGGATCCAAGCATCGCCGGACATCCAAACGCAATTGTGTTCCTGACTGCTGATGCATTCGGAGTCCTGCCTCCAATCGCCAGGCTGACAAAGGAACAGGCAATGTATCACTTCCTGAGCGGATACACTTCGAAGCTGGCTGGTACAGAACGCGGCATCACTTCACCGCAGGCAACATTCTCAACCTGCTTCGGTTCTCCATTCCTGCCGCTTGCTGCTACAAGGTACGCGGAAATGCTCGGTGAAAAAATCGACGAGCACAACGCGAAGGTATTCCTTGTGAACACGGGATGGACAGGCGGAGAGTATGGCACCGGCAGCCGCATGAAGCTGGCGTACACTCGCGCCATGGTCCAGGCAGCACTTGAAGGCGAACTGAACAACGTCGAAACTGCTAAAGACGAAATTTTTGGCCTTGATATCCCGCTGCACGTACCAGGTGTACCTGACGATGTCCTCCAGCCAGTAAAAACCTGGAGCGACAAAAAAGCCTACTACGCAAAAGCAAACGAACTCGCAGACCAGTTCCGCGACAACTTCAAAAAGTTCACAAACGTACCGTCTGAAATCGAAGAAAAAGGCGGACCAACCGTTAAATAAGAATTTGAGCGAGGCCATCTCTGGAGAAGAGATGGCCTTTTGTTTTGTTGACTCGTTATGCATATATGGGCTCTTATTGAACAAAGCCAAAAGTCATTGGTGACCTAGGATTGCGTTTCCTCGGAAAACAGGTCACCAATAACGATACACTTCGCTCACTTAATCGTTTTTTCCGCCAGTCCTATTCCAAAATAAAAACAGAGCACAATATGTGCCCTGCTCAGTTCGTAGAATTTAAAGAAACCAATCGATACGTAATCGTTGTTTCATTTTCTGTCCACTCAACTTTCGAGATGACGCCTGTTCCAGTCAGGTCTCCTTCAATCGTCTTTTTGACTTCTACTGGAATGTCAATTGGATAAAGCCTGTAGCCTTCCTTTTTCAAAGAGAAGAAATTGTCTTCGAGCCTTTTTTCGCGGCCCTTTGTCACGATCATTGTATTCAACTCTAATGGCATCCCCATCGTTTTCGCTCCTCTACACAAGTAACTTCAAATTCATTTTATCATTGTTGCGGCTGTGATTTCATCCAATTCGTTAAATCACTGACCACTTTCCGGTTCATCACCGGCGGAAAATAGTGCGTATATTCATCAAAGTACCAGCTTTCCACAGGCTTGTCCAACTCTTTTAACCGTTTCTCGATCCGATAGGAGTGTTCAACTGACACATTGCGGTCATTGCGGCCGTGGATCAGCAGCACGGGGGCTCTAAGGTTTTCGATTTCGTATAGAGGCGTCCTGAATTTATAGCGGTTTGGCACCTTTTTCGGCGATCCGCCAATTACCCTTTTCATCATCCTTCGCAAGTCTTTTCTTTCCACATAGGTTAAGAACATATCGGTCACGCCGCCCCAGGTGACAACTGAGGCTGTCTCGGGAAATTGATTGGCGGTCAGCAGGGCCATCAAACCGCCGCGGGAAAAACCAAAGACATGTACCCTTTCAACACCTGGCAGAGACTGAAGCAGCCTAAAGCCTGCATAAGCATCGTCACGGTCATCTCCGCCAAAATCTTCATCCCCTTCACCACCCTGGTTGCCACGGTAAAAAGGAGCGAAAACCGTAAATCCTTCGGAAGCGAATTGGGCAATCCGTGCAGGTCTCACCTTTCCGACATTTTTGATTCCGCCGCGAAGATACAGGAACCCTTCTGTCCCGCTTCCATCAGTTGGTCTTGCCAGCAGCCCCTTGACTCTCAGTCCGCCTGCAAAATAAGTCACCATTTCGAGTTCGACTGCCGGGTTGGGAGAAGGAAATTTATACGCTGATATAATTTGACCGTCATTTTCCACCGTTATCACTCCTCTTATATGAATTTTTTTCTATTTTGCTACTGGGCATTCACACATTTTTTCCCTCCTCATACATTATCGTAAGCCCAATTTAAGAAAGATTTTTAGGAGGCATCTATATGAAAAAATGGTTCAAAGCTGGTTTTGCATTATTTTTGGTTGCCGTACTTATTATACCTCTTGCAGCCTGCAGTCAAGACAAGGTACAGACTGTAAAAGTGGCAGAGGTAACTCGTTCGATTTTCTATGCTCCTCAATATGTTGCCCTTGCCAAGGGATTTTTTGAGGAAGAAGGGCTGAAAATCGAGCTGACGACAGCCTGGGGCGGTGACAAGACGATGACCGCCGTGCTGTCGGATGCGGCAGACATTGCCCTTGTTGGCTCGGAAACTTCCATTTATGTTTATGCTCAGGATTCAAATGACCCGGTCATCAACTTCGCCCAATTGACCCAGACAGATGGCACCTTCCTTGTTTCCAGAGAGAAGATCGACAATTTTTCATGGGATCAGTTGAAGGGGTCTACCTATCTCGGACAGCGTACAGGCGGAATGCCGCAAATGGTCGGTGAATTCGTGCTCAAGAAACACGATATTGATCCGAAACAAGATTTAAAAATGATCCAGAATATTGATTACGCCAATATTCCAAATGCCTTTGCTTCCGGTACCGGCGACTTCGTTCAGCTTTTCGAGCCGCAGGCAAGCATGTTTGAAAAAGAAGGCAAAGGTCATATCGTCGCTTCATTCGGTACGGAGTCCGGTCATGTACCTTATACCACATTCATGGCAAAACAAAGCTACATGAAGGAAAACCCTGAGACGATTGAAAAGTTCACCCGTGCCGTCTATAAAGCACAGCAATGGGTTGATTCTCATAGCGCTAAAGAAACCGCAGAAGCGATCCAGGAATATTTTAAAGATACAGATCTAGCACTGATCGAGACAGTGGTTGACCGCTATAAGAGCCAGGGTTCATACGCAACTGACCCGATCCTGGATGAGGAAGAGTGGAACAATCTCCAGGCCATCATGGATGAAGCCGGGGAACTTCCTAAGCAAGTCAGCCATGACACTTTAGTCAATATTGACGTGGCAGGAAAAGTCATGAAATAACAGGAGGTTGCAGCCTAATGGACTTTTTGACATTAAGAGGGATCCATCACACTTATTTTACAAAAACATCCGCTGTCACTGCACTGAATAACATTTCACTCGATGTCCAGGAAGGGGAATTCGTCTCCTTCCTGGGTCCGAGCGGCTGCGGCAAGACGACACTGCTTTCGATTATCGCTGGGCTGATCGACCCTTCTGATGGTCAGGTAAAACTCGAAGGGAAATCTGTCAAAGAGGCTTCGAATCAGACCGGATACATGCTGCAGCAGGATTACTTATTCCCTTGGAAAACGATTGAGGAAAATATTTTGCTAGGATTAAAGATCAGCGTAACATTGGAAGAGTCAAAAAAAGAGGAAGTTTTAGCGTTGCTGGGGCAGATGGGGCTGGAGAATGTAGAAAAGCTTTATCCTAAACAGCTTTCCGGCGGGATGCGCCAGCGTGTGGCCCTTGTGCGGACACTGGCAACAGAACCTAAGCTGCTCATGCTCGATGAACCGTTTTCCGCCCTTGATTACCAAACGAAATTGAAACTCGAGGACCTGGTTTCAAATACATTCAAGTCGTTTGGAAAAACAGCGATTTTGGTCACGCATGATATCGGGGAAGCCATCGCCATGAGCGATCGCATATTCCTGTTCTCGCCAAGGCCGGGCCGCTTGCATAAAACCTTCTCAATGCCGGAGGAGCTTAGAAACCTGAGCCCATTTGAGGCAAGGAACCACCCTATATACAATGAACTGTTCCAGACGATATGGAAGGAGTTGGAGTCCATTGAACCAGAAGAATACTGAACTCCTCCATCAACAGTACCTGAAAAAGTTAAGCAGAGAGCAGAAAAAAGTCCGCCTCTATCAATTGTTGATTTTCATCGTTTTTTTTGCAAGCTGGGAAATATCGAGCCAGCAAAAATGGATTGATCCTCTTCTCTTCAGTTCACCTTCAAAGGTCTGGAATCTGCTGATTGAGAAGACGCTCGACGGTTCGCTCGCCGTCAACCTTGGCATAACACTGGCAGAGACTGTACTCGGATTCATACTGGGCACCTTAGCTGGAACTATACTTGCCGCAATACTATGGTGGTCGCCGCTGCTATCCAGAATTTTGGACCCGTACCTGGTCATCTTGAATTCAATGCCAAAAGTTGCATTAGGCCCGATCCTGATTGTCGCCCTTGGGACCAATATGACCTCCATCATTGCCATGGGAGCCATCATCTCCGTGATCATCACCACAATCGTGGTCTACACCTCTTTTAAAGAAGTGGACCCAAACTATTTGAAAGTGCTGCAAACATTCGGAGCGACAAGGACGCAATGCTTCAGGCAAGCCATCCTGCCAGCATCATTCCCGACCATCATTTCCACCTTGAAAGTGAATGTCGGCCTGAGCTGGGTAGGTGTCATGGTCGGAGAATTCCTCGTTTCGGCCCGAGGTCTTGGATACATGATCATCTACGGATTCCAGGTATTCAACTTCACACTCGTGTTCCTGTCGCTGCTGGTCATCGCCGTGTTCGCCACTGTTATGTATCAACTGGTCGAGCTGCTTGAAAAGAAACTGATCAAAAGTAACCAGTGATGAAGCCAGGTTTAATCCTTCTGGCTTCTTTTTGTGTTAGTCGCTTTTTAGAATAAGTAATGCCATCGCCAATAAAAACGGATTTTCGCCAATAAAGGTGTGAACTCCGCCAATAAAATAAAATTTTCGCCAATAACATGGTGAAAATCGCCAATAAAATTTGTTTTTCGCCAATAAGTTAGTGAACTGTACTTGTGACGCTATGAAATTTCATATTTTCGTTCAAATCCCCCTAAAAAAGCGGCGGTCTTAACAGCAAACCGCCAACTTTCATCATTTCTTCTGCAAAAATTCAAGCGCATGTTTTATGACATCGTCCTTCATGATAAAACTATATTCATCCTTCATTCTCTCCGCGAGCAAATCTCCATTTATAAGTACTGGTCCCCCTGTTTCCAGGTAATCATCCTGGGGTACGATTTTCTCCACTTCACCGTAAAAGATTCTTTTTACAAATGAATCTTCTTTACCCATAACCTGGTACTCCCCAATAAACTCGATCCTCTTTAAAACTGCACCCGTTTCTTCCATGACTTCCCGGCGTGCAGCATCCTCCAAGCTTTCATCTTTCTCCATTTTTCCGCCGGGAAACTCGAAACCTCTTACTTTATGGTTGGTCAAAAGCCACTTGTCTCGATATTTACAGATGACCAGCACATGGCATGCCCTTTTTTCAAAGGCGTTTTCCTGAAAGGACAAGATGACGTCCTCGCCGTTCATCGCTTTAAACTTTTTCATGATCGATTCCTCTCCCCGATCTATCTCATGTCCTAATTATATAGAAAAAGAAACAATGAATAAACCGCAGACGATTCGTCTGCGGCTGCTCTATTTTTCAGGAAGGATCCCCATGCTTTCAATATGGTTCCTGGTTTCTTCATCGCCTAGTTTATAGATCATTTCATATGTCTGGAGCAGTTGCCTGTCGAGCGCATCATTTTCGCGGTCATAATGGTATTGTACATATGGAACGTGCGCTCTCATGAAGTTCTGCCAGCCGGTGGAATGGCCCTGATCGAATATTTCCCTCAATGCGGTGATTTCTTCGTCAGTTGCCTCAATTTTAAAATTCCATGGAGATGCAGTTGATACGCTTTGAATCTCGCCATCACTGATGTTGATATAGTATGTTTTTTTGATTTCTGTCATGTGTCTCACCTCATGGATATCGTTCCCTGCGTCTATATTCCTTTATACTGAATATCATTAAAATAAATAATTTTTAAGCACTCCAGATTTACTTTTAAAGTAAGGAGTATGTTAAAATTAGACACAAATAAAGATAAAGTTAATCAATAACCCAACAGGGAAATACTTCAAGTTCAAGGCATATTTTTTCCTTTGGAGGGTATTAAATAAGTATAGGATTATGGAGGATCAAGAAGGAGAGGTGAAATGCCATGAAACTAATTGATGAGCTATACGAGTTATACCGCAATAAATTGACCGGCGACGAAGAGGATATCGATATGCTCGCTTTTGCCTTCCTTGAAGAAATGAGCCGTGAAGACCTGTTGAAGATTATCCAGGACCTTGATAAGCAGGAGCTTTATGATCTGATGGGTCTCTATTTGATCGAGAGTCTTAAGGGGAAATTTGCCCAGGATGACTTTGGCGCGCGTTCTGTCACATATCCTTCCCGCAACATTCATTAACGAAAAGACCATACATATGAACCGGCCAATGAAGCCGGTTTTTCTTTATAAACAGAAAAAAACTGGCCAGATAGCCAGTTTTTTTATTAGCCAAGATAAGTTTATTAGCCAAGATAAGCCTTGAACATCCACATATGTTTGCGAAGGCTCATTTTCACTTCCGTCATCATATCAGCGGTTGCGGTATCGTCTGCCTTCTCTGCAAGTTCAATTGCTTGCTGCAGCTCTTCAACGATTGTTGAGAAGTCATCATGCAATTGCTTTACCATTTCTTCTTCATTTTCAGAGCCTGTTGCCTCTTTTACTGAAGACAGCTCCAAATATTCTTTAAGCGTTGCGACAGGCTTTCCGTCCAACGCGAGAATTCTTTCTGCAAATTCATCGATGATTGTCGCTGCTTCATTGTAAAGTTCTTCAAATTTCACATGAAGCGTGAAGAAGTGGCGGCCTTTTACATACCAGTGATAATTGTGCAGCTTTGTATAAAGAACCGTCCAGTTCGCTACTTGTTTGTTTACTGCTTGAATTAGTTCAGTTTGTGCCATGTAAATTCATCCTCCTCTTAGTCACTATTTATATTCCCCTCCCTGTCTGAGAAAAAACATGCTGCCAGCAACTTTTTTCCTATACTGGGATAGAACATGCTACAATAATTTTGAACAAAGGAGGACGTATTATGTACACTGTTTTGATTATCTCAGTCATTATCGTTATCGTTGTCCTGGTTTTAAGCGTGTTGACGACCTCAAAAGCCTATCAATTCAAACACACGATCGACCCGATTGAAAACAGCACCGAAATCCAGGCAAGAGCTTCTGAAGAAGAACCTGGTGAAAATAAATAAAAGGAGCTGAAAACCAGCTCCTTTTTCCTGATTCTATTTACAAGAAGGGATTTACCTATGCTAAAAAAAGCATTCATCGGCATCATCCGATTTTATCAGACGGTCATTTCACCATTAAAGCCGCCAACCTGCCGTTTTTATCCGACCTGCTCCCATTACGGACTTGAAGCGATCCAAAAATTCGGCCCCTTCAAAGGCGGATGGCTGACGATCGTACGGATCCTGAAATGCCAGCCACTGCATCCCGGCGGATTTGACCCTGTACCGGAAGAGTGGCCTTCCAAGAAAAAAGCCAAAGCACATGATCATTGAGTGTGATTTATTTTTCCTAGCCCTTTGAATTATTTTTCATATCCATCGATCACGCGATCCAGCCTTCCTGTTGCCGGATCAATCACGAGACCATGAACAGGAACATCCTTAGGCATCAAGGGATGGTTTTTTACGATTTCGACACTGTGGGCAACGCTGTCCTTGACATTGTCAAAACCGTGAAGCCATTCCTTCACATCGATTCCCGAGTAGTTTAAAGTATTCAGCATATCATCGCTGACCCCACGATTTTTCATCTCTTCAATCACGATGTCGGGCTTCATCCCGCTCATACCGCAGTCATAATGGCCAATGATCGCCACTTCCTCTGCCTGGAGCTGATAAACAGCGACAAGCAGGCTTCTCATGATACTGCCAAACGGATGCATGATGAGTGCGCCGGCGTTCTTGACGATTTTCACATCACCATTCCGAATGTTCAATGCTCTTGGCAAAAGCTCAACAAGCCTTGTATCCATGCATGTCAGAATAACCATTTTTTTGTTCGGAAACTTGGTCGTCGTGAATTCTTCATATTTCTTTTCAGCTACAAATTGTTCATTAAATTGAAGGATTTCCTCAAGCATTTTCATCTTCTCTACTCCTTTTTAACATGTTCTAATTAATAGAATACCGCAAATCACGGCTGAGCCAAAATGTTTTACTTGATTTTGGACCGATCCTTTTGTATGATACAGAAGGTAAATCGTAACGATTACGAATTAATATTTTTTAATGCTGACTAGAAAACTAAAATGAATATTATACGCACACTTCATAAATCGTAATGAGTACGTTTTGAATCCAGGAGGTCTTTATGAAAAAATTCGCTTTTATACTATCATTATTTATAACAATTTCAACATTTCTCACCGGCTGCGGCCAAGAGGACACTTCTAATAAGGAAAAGGATGAAAACCTTCTGCAGGTATACACAACTGTCTATCCGCTTCAGTTTTTCACCCAGAAAATCGGAGGTGAGTTTGTTGATGTAAAAACAATCTATCCGCCGGGTGCAGATGAACATACATTTGAACCTTCTCAAAAAGATATGATGGCACTCGCTGACGCAGACTTATTTTTCTATATAGGCCTCGGTCTTGAGGGTTTCGTCGATAAAGCCGGCAAAACATTGAAGAATGAGGATGTAAAAATGGTCCCCGTCGGAGATTCGCTGCATCTTGACGAAGAAGGAAATGGAGAACAGGAAGACCATGGCGAAGATGAACATTCTAGTGATGATGGCCACGCACACGGAGACGTTGACCCGCATGTCTGGCTTGATCCCGTTTACGCAAATGAAATGGCTCTTGCCATCAAAGAACAATTAGCTGAACAAATGCCTGAACATAAAGATACATTTGAGAAAAATTATTCTGAGTTGTCTGCCCAATTAGAGGATTTAGACAAGGAATTTACAGAGGTAATCGGGGCTGCCAAGCGAAAGGAAATCATTGTAGCCCATGCTGCCTATAGCTATTGGGAAAAGCGATATGGACTTGAACAAATCAGCATTTCCGGCTTGTCGACGACCAATGAGCCGTCCCAAAAAGAACTTCAAAAACTCATCTCGCATGCAAAGGACGAAAAAATAAAATATGTCTTGAACGAACAGAATTTCAACTCAAAGCTGGCAAAAATGGTCCAGGAAGAAATCGGTGCTAAGCCACTTACACTGCACAACCTCTCTGTTTTGACAGATGAAGACATCAAAAACAAAGAAACATATTTCACGTTGATGGAAAAGAATATTACGACTCTAGGAAAAGCACTGAATGAGTAGATGTATATGCCTCCCTAATTGGGAGGTTTTTTTATGGGAATTTCATCTACATATTTTCCCATAAAGTGAAAACAATAGAAGGAGGCATATTACGGAAAGGAAGTTTATTGATGGATGATATACTGATTGCCCGTTCCCTGTTCGGGACAACCATGGGGTTCCATATTATCAATGCGACCATCGGCGTTGGACTGCCGCTGATGATACTCGCTGCAGAACTGCTTTACCAAAAAACAAATGACAAGGACTACGCAGTCATGGCAAAAAGATGGACGAAAGCCTTCGCAGTCACTCTCGGAGTCGGCATCCCGACCGGAACGATTGCCGGAGTCCAGCTTTCCCTCCTGTGGCCAGGATTCATGGAAGTCATCGGCAGAGTCATGGCCCTGCCATTCCAGATTGAAATTTATGCTTTTTTTGTCGAGGCATTGTTCATGTCCATTTATGTGTACGCCGCTGACAGAATTGCGCCATGGATGAGGATTGCCAGCCTGACACTTGTGGCTCTTGGGGCCCTTGCCTCCGCGGTGCTGATTACAAATGTCCATGCATTCCAGGGGACTCCAGCTGGATTCCGGGTCGAAAATGGCGAGCTCGTTGACATCGACCCATGGGCTGCCTTCTTTAATCCAAGCTTCGGGGTGACAGCTGTACATGTTGTATTCACCGCTTATATGACTGGAGCTTTTATCATCGCTACAGTGGCAGCTTATAAAATGCTGAAAAGTGATTTTGGTTCGCGTCTCTATAAATTCCATCAAAAAGCATTGATGGCCAGCCTGATCATCGGGGGTGTTTTTTCAATCCTGACTGCGGCGAACGGGCATTCAGCAGCTCAATACCTGCATGAATACCAGCCTGAAAAACTGGCAGGTGCCGAAGGGCTTTTTGAAACTCAAAAATATGCGCCGCTCTCCATTGGCGGCTTTACAGACAGGGAAACCGAATCCGTCAAATGGGGAATTGAAATTCCATGGGCACTCAGTTTCCTGGCAGGCAATTCATTTGAAACCGAGGTAAAAGGCCTTAATGATTTTCCCGAGGAGCATTGGCCGCCGCTGTTTATTCATACGCTGTTCAATGCCATGGTCGGTGTAGGCATGCTGCTCATCATGCTTTCATTGATTGCCTTTGTATGGAACAAACTATTGAAGAAGGATAAATTCCCGAAATTCCTGATGTGGCTGTTTGTGGCTTCCGGCCCCCTTGCCATGCTCGGTATAGAGTTCGGCTGGATTTTCGCCTGTACAGGAAGGCAGCCATGGAATATCTATCATGTCCTGACAACAGAGGATTCGGCGACAACCGCGACAAACCTGGGCATTTTGTTTATCCTCTTTGCTGCCGTTTATGTTTTGCTGGGCGTCATGGAAATCATTGTTCTTCGGTATTACTTCAGGAAAAACACCGTTTTAGACGACTTGAACAGGGCACAGCAAAAAGAAATACCATTGTTTGACTCAAATACGTGAAAAGGGTGATCCGCTGTGACTGATGCGCTTACTGCAATAACCGTCCTGTGGGGCTTCGTTTTTATCTATGCTGTCATGGCCACGATGGATTTTGGCGCGGGCTTCTGGTCGATGGTGTACATCAATAAAACGAAAACAAAGGCCACGAATATCGCCAACCGCTACCTCTCGCCAACCTGGGAGGTGACGAACACCTTCATCGTCGCGCTGGTCGTCGCCGTATACAGCATGTTTCCGAAAGGCGCTTACACATTGGGCACTGTCCTGCTGATTCCAGGCAGCATGATCCTACTACTGTTAACTGTTCGAAGTGCTTTTCTTGTTTTTTCAAATATTGCCGAAGACTATCGCAAAGTACTTACTTATATATCAGGAATCTGCGGCATCCTGATTCCCGGGCTGCTGATCAGCGTCCTGCCGATCACTCACGGAGGATTCGTAGAGTTCTCAGATGGCTCCCAGAACCTCAACCTTGTCAAATTGTTCACCAGCCCAAATGAGTATGCCTTTATCGGCTTTGCCGTAAGCAGTACGCTGTTTCTGTCATCCCTGCTGCTTGCCGATTACTCAAAAGCTTCAGAGGAGTTCCAGGCTTACAATGTCTACAGACGTGATGCATTGATTCTTGGGCCGATCTCGCTGGTAATGGCTTTGGCGATCATGCTGACATTGAGAAATGAGGCAGCCTGGATTTATGATAAAATGATGGACGATCTACCGATTCTGATCCTGTCGGTTGTTCTTTTTTTAATCGGCGGCCTGGCCCTTATCCTTCCTTCGATTGGCAATAAATCACTGCGAGGACTCCCAAGGCTCGCTGTCATCATGATTACCCTGCAATACCTGGCAGCAAGCTATGTTTATGGAAAGGCGCATCTGCCTTATATCGTCTATCCTGAGGTAACGATACAGTCGGCCTTTACTGATCCAAACTCTTTCCGGGCTGTATTCACCACCTATATTGTCGGTTTCTTGATTCTGTTTCCGGGATTCATTTATTTTTGGAGCCTGTTCATGCAGGATAAAAGATATCTACGCCAAAAAAAGACCCGTGAACAAACTTGATTTCTTTTGCCTAATATTAGCTTGAATGAGTTATACCCTCACGCAGCAAGCTATAAGTGTATCAATCAAAAAGGAGTGGTACACCAATGGCTAAGGACGTATTATGCGAAGTGAACAACTGTCAATATTGGGAACATGGCAATCTTTGCAATGCCGAAAAAATCTATGTAGTCAGCCATGCCGGCGAGACAGCCGACAATAGCAAGGAAACCGACTGCAAGACATTTGAAGCGTTGAGTTAATTTATTCGGACCGGGTCAAACCGGTCCTGTTTTTTTTCATTTTTAATCGTCAGCTTCTTTCAAGAGGAATAAGGTCTATAAAAAGGAATCGATCCTTACCAGTGAAATAATCAGGAGTAACTTTTTCAACTCCTTTTTCAAATCCTACTGGAAACATAAAGTTTGGACCATCAAACACGAACGAGTGGAATTCTCCCTTTTCTCCGCAAATATCATGGCTTTTTGGATAGTCATTGATCAATTCCCTGTCGTAGATTCTTCCAACAAAGCTTCTGTCCAAGGCATCCATATCAATGCAGGTCAGCACAGTCTTAAAGCCAAGCTGAATAAACTCATTGCTAATCTCACCAACAAAACGATTCCACAGAGGAAAAATAGGAGTCAAACCGGTGTCTTCCAGCAGTTTTTCCCTATATTCTCTAATATCCTGAAGGTGAATATCACCAAAAGCAATATGGGTAACTCCCTCGTCCTTCATATGCGAGAATTCTTTTTTCATTATTTCCTTATACTTTTCATCCGAGCATTCCTGAGGAATCCAAACCTCTCTCAATGGAATTCCTAATGACTTCGACTGCTGTTTCAGCAACTCGTGCCGGACTCCATGTATGGAAACACGCCCCACCCCTTCAGTTAGTGTCACGAATAAGGAATCAATCTCATAATGCGGATTATTTTGTATTTTATATAATGTCAGCGTGGAATCCTTTCCACCGCTGAAACCTATAGCTATTTTCATTTCGACAGCCTCCTTTATTCCATAATCACTGAATTAGTGATGATTCACAACCTCTGCTAACCTTTACACTCTTTGTCCTCTACCTAGTTTTTCTAATTCTAACTGAATCCTTTCTGGATCGATCCGTTCAAATAATGGCTCTACACCATTAACATTACGAGCTGGGATTGTCTGCGGCTTCCAGTTTTCTTCTGTTATAGAAAGCATGTCTTTTACCTTATCACTAGAAAAAGGCAGGAAGGGTGTCAGGATATTGGCCAGATTCCCGATGATGTAGACACAGTCTGCCAGCGTCTGCTTGCACGCTTCTGTAGCCTCATGAACCTGCCTCCAGGGCTGTTGCTGGTCAAAGTATTTGTTTGAAAACCTGACAAAATCAAATACTGTTTCCAATGCCTGTTTAAATCTGGCTTCTTCAATACTCCTTCCTGCGTCTTCATATAGCCTGCTGACACCATTCGTTATCTCTTTGCTAATACTTTTCTCAGGAATGAAGCCATCAAATGATTTCTGGATGAACTTCAAGGTCCGGTTTACAAAGTTTCCATATGCACCAAGCAACTCACTATTATGACTATAGATAAACTCCTTCCAGGAGAAATCCGCATCCCGATTTTCGGGAGCGTTAATCGTCAGAAAATAACGGATGGAATCAGGGTCATAGATCTCTAGAATATCAGGAACCCAGACTGCCCAATTTCTGCTTGTCGATAATTTCCTTTTTTCCAGTGTGAGATATTCATTCGAAACAATGTGAGTTGGCAAAGGGTCTTTTTCCACTCCCGCAAGTATTGCAGGCCAAATGATGGAATGGAAAGGGATATTGTCTTTGCCATGTACATAATACGATTTAGTCCCCGTTTTCCAAAATATCTGGTCGTTTTCATTTGTTTTTTTTGCCCATAATTTACTGGCAGTATAGTAACCAGAAACGGCTTCGATCCACACATATATTTTCTTTTGCTCATACCCCTTTGCCGGCACACTCACCCCATGGTCTAAATCACGTGATACGGCCCGATCCTGAATACCCTCCTTCAGATATCTCCTGGTTAGAGAGATGGCATTATCACGCCAGTCCCCTTTTCTTTCTGCCTCATCAACATAGTGTTCCAGAGTCTGTTGAAAGGAGCTTAAGGCAAAATAAAAATGTTCCGTTTTTCTCACCGTTGGCGGGTGACCACAGATTTTGCATCGCCTATCGAGCAAATCCAGCGGTTCTAATACACTCGAACAGGCGTCGCATTGATCACCCCTTGCATTCGCCCCGCAAACTGGACACAGACCCTCCACATATCGATCAGGCAAAAACTGTTGATCATGCACGCAATACGATTGTTCAATTTCTTTCTTGTAAATGAATCCTTTCTCTAGCAGTTCCAAAAAGATGGCTTGAACAATTTGATGATGATGCTCTGTATCTGTCCTCGTATACATATCATAAGAGAACCCCAAACGAGAAAAACAATCAACAAACTCGTTATGATAGTGATCGGCTATCTCTTTTGCCGTTACTCCCTCCTGCTTAGCTCTAATCGTAATGGGTGTACCATTGCAGTCGCTGCCAGAAACATATAAAACTTTTTCTCCTTTTAACCGGTAATACCTTGCCAAAATATCCCCAGGCAACAGGCTCGAAATATGCCCAAGATGCAAGGAACCATTAGCATAAGCCCATGCTCCGCCAATAAAAATGCCCATTTTTTATGACCTCCTTTGAAAAAATAAAAAAACCCCGCCCTTAACTGTATAAAAGTTAAGGACGAGGTTTGGATTCCCCGTGATACCACCTTATTTCGCAAATAGCTTACACTATTTGCCTCACCAAGTACGGAGCATATAATGCCTGCTCTTATACTGTGACATTGATAACGAGTGCCAATTCTCGCCGTTTCCTACTTATGCCCTCAGCATGTTCAGGACGGAGCTCAGAGACCATTTTTCAAGCGTCTGTCTTTGCTTCTTTTCAGCTTCCGAAGCTCTCTGGTAAAAAACAGGGTCACTTTACTTTTTCTCTTCATTGCTTTTTGGAATTTATTAACCTGATTTTATTCAGAAATTTCCAGGAAGTCAATAACCAATTAATAATGGCACTCTGCCATTAAGTAAATGGGTCTGTTTTTGTTATTGTCACTCTTGAAATTCAGGTGCTAAAATAGGTGCTAATAACTGATATTTTGAGGTGTTAAATGGATATTGTAGATAAACTTAAAAGGAAAAACATTAAGGTACTAGACATACCAAAATGGGGAACATATTTACGAAAAGAATGGGAAAATAATTTCGCCAATCATCTAGACGAGAAGGAGAAAGAAGCAATTTATTTATTAGATGATAGGGATTTTGGTGGCTATCTGTGGCATCTTTTCAGTAATAAAAAGAAGGATTGCCTTGAAGGTGAGAAAGCTGAGGAGGCTTTTAACAATGAAAGGAAAAATAAATGCTTTGTCTTCTTTCAACATTCTGATTTCGCATTACTGCTTGAAAATGCTTCAACGTTTCATACCGATGACTTAATTGATGAAATAGGCACAGATATGTATATTGTAGATAAACAATTTCGTTGGACTTTTGTATTAACACACGAAACAGGTTGGTTCGGTCCTTATTTTAGCCGAAAATGAAGATATAGGTAAGATATGTAAGAAAAAACGCTTGGAAATCCAAGCGTTTTTATGTGTTTCTTTGCAAACCTAATGCGTTTTAAAGCGCTAATTAAACTAGTAGTTTGCTCTCCATTATCGGAGAGAGCATTACTATTTATTAAGCCTCAAGACTCGCCATTGGTCCAAAGAATTCGAAGTGAATTCTGTCTTCTGCTACGCCAAGGTCTTTTAAAGCAGAGTTGACTGCTTTCATGAATGGTACTGGGCCGCAGAAATAGAAGTCTGATTGTTCAAGGTTCACATTTTCTTTTAGCCATTCTTTTGTGATATAGCCTTCAACATCAAAGCTGTTGTTCTGGCGGTCTTCTTCTGTTGGCTGGTCGTAGAATACCACTGAGTTCACTTTTGCTTTTGCTGCGGTTGCTGCGACTTCATCTTTAAGGGCATGCACTTTTCCGTTCTGCGCCGCATGGATAAAAGTTACTTCTTTTTCAGGCTGCAGTTCTGCTACTGTGTTCAGCATGCTGACCATCGGAGTTAGGCCAACGCCTCCACTTAGCAGGACGACTGGAGTGTCTTTTTCTGTATCAAGGAAGAAGTCGCCTGCTGGTGCACTAATTTGCAGAACTTCGCCTTCTTCTACGCTGTTGTGCAGGTAGTTCGATACTTTGCCATCCGGAGTTTCCATGCCAGCTTCTTTTTTCACACTGATACGGTAATAATCTTTTCCAGGAGCATCTGACAGGCTGTACTGGCGGATATGTGTGAACTTTTCGCCTTCGATTTCTAGCTTGATGCTGATATACTGTCCTGGCTTGAATGTAGCGATTGCCTTCCCATCGACCGGCTTCAAGTAGAAAGAAGTGATGACTTCACTTTCCTCAACCCTTTTCGCAACAATAAATGGACGGAAGTCCTTCCAGCCGCCTCTTTGGTTCGCAGCTTCATCATACATTTCCGCCTCCACAGAGATGAATGCATCCGCGATCACGCCATAAGCTTCGGCCCACGCATTGATGATTTCATCTGTAGCCGCATCTCCAAGAACTTCCTTGATTGCAATCAGCAAGTGCTTACCGACGATTGGATAATGTTCAGGCAGGATGCCAAGGCTGCGGTGCTTATGCGCAATCTGGTTTACAACCGGCAGGATCGCTTCAAGATTGTCGATGTATTTTGCAGCAGCATAGACTGTTCCAGCAAGCGCTCTTTGCTGTCTGCCCTGCTTCTGGTTCGCATGGTTAAAAATGTTCAATAACTCAGGATGATTTTCGAACATTGTTTTATAGAAAACTGTCGTGATTTGTTCTCCGTGCACTTCAAGTACTGGTACTGTTGATTTGATAATCTCAATCGTTTTTTGATCTAGCATTTCATACACTCCCCTATGTTTGTATCTTCTCGTTAAGGTGTTTTACCTCATTCCCATAGTGATTATAATAAATTACTTGAGCAAACTAAGTGATGCAAATCACACTATCGTAAAATAGTTCTTTTGAAACGGATTTTTCATTGGGATTTGCTTCATTCCAAACAGATTTCATAATAAAAATGAACTAAATCTGGGAATATGACAAATCAAAGCCATCAACCTATACGAAAAAAGAACTAACAAAAAATTTTATAGCGAGATTTTAATTTATATAGCGAAAATTTCATTTATATAGCGACTTTTCTATTTTTATAGCGATTTTTTCTTTTTTATAGCGACTTTTAAATTTTTATAGCGAATTGGAAAAAAACGCAGATTTTTTCCAGTTTGTGAGAACAAAAATAAGCACTGCCTAAGCAGTGCTCTCCACATTTCTAAAAATCAAACCGTTCTTCAAAAACAGTAACTTCCTTCATTCGTTTCCGGTTCAGTTCAAAACCTATGCCAGGGTTCTCAGGCACCTTGATCATCCCGTTTTCCACCTTGATCTCCGGCTGTATGATATCTTCTTCCCAATAGCGGTCCGAACCGGAAATATCCCCAGGTATCGTGAATCCAGGTAGTGAAGCGAGCGCTATGTTATGTGCTCTTGAAATTCCGAATTCAATCATGCCCCCGGCCCATACAGCAATGCCTTTTGAGTGGCAGTAATCATGAATTCTTCTGGCTTTACCTAAGCCCCCGACACGGCCGATTTTTATATTGATGACCCCGCAGCTACCAAGCTCGACTGCTTTCCTGGCGTCATCAAAAGTGACGATGCTTTCATCCAGGCAAATGGGTGTCTTGATTTGATTCTGAAGCTTCGCATGATCAACAATGTCATCAAAACCCAGCGGCTGTTCGATCATCAGCAGGCCGAATTCATCAAGAGCTTTTAAACGGTCCGTATCCTTTAGCGAATATGCCGAGTTTGCATCTGCCATCAGTGGCAAATCAGGAAATCGCTCGCGAATGCCGGAAATCAGTTCGTAATCAGTTTCGGGGCTGATTTTTATTTTCACACGCTTGAAGCCTTGCTCCAGATAGCTGTCAATTTGTTTCACGACTTCAGACAAATTCGGGTTCCCAACAACCACACCTGCAGGAATCTCTGACATCGTTCCGCCAATAAGCCTTGATAACGGGATGCCTTCTTTCTTCGCCTGTAGATCCCAGAGCGCAGTTTCAAGGGCGGACTTTGCCATATGGTTCCTGCGCACGGAACTGAACAATCCGAATGCTTCATCAGGATGGCTAGGCCCCTTTTTTTTCAAAAGAGGGATCAAAAAGTCCTTAAGCACATGATAAGAGGTTTGCACCGTTTCCTCTGTATACCAGGGAGATGAAAATGCTACCCCTTCACCATACCCGGTGAGGCCTTTACGATCTTCCACTTCCACAATGATCGCTTCCCTGTCGGTGACCGATCCTAAATGAGTCATGAAAGGCTGCTTCAATGGCATTTTAATGACCGATAAATGTACGGACTTAATTTCCATTTTCATCACACTCCGCATCCAGCCAATCACGCAGTTTGCGTCTCAATAATTTCTTTGCGGCATTACGGGGCAGGCAGTCAACGAAGTGGATTTTTTTCGGAAGCTTGTATTTTGCAAGTTTTTGTTCACAGAGCTTGAGCAACTCTTCTTCTGACACGCCCAAATTATTTTTCACAATAAAAGCGACAGGTACTTGTCCCCATTTCTCATCAGGGATTCCAATCACGCCGGCATCAGCAACACCTGGATGTGAAAGCAGGACACCTTCAATCTCAGCAGGATAGACATTTTCCCCGCCGGAAATAATCAAATCGGAACGGCGGTCCAGAACATACAGGAATCCATCGCCGTCCACATAGCCAATATCGCCGGTATGAAGCCATCTCTCGCGGATTTTATCGGCTGTTTCATCAGGACGGTTCAAGTACCCTGCTGTCACATTCGGGCCTTTGACAATAATTTCTCCCTCTGCACCCGGCTGAACATCCTTGCCATCTTCATCCACTATCCGAATCTGGTTGGAGAACAGCGCTTTACCGGCAGAACCAAGGCGCTCAATGCTGTATTCAGGTGACAATGTCGCAAACTGCGAAGAGGTTTCTGTCATCCCATAGGTTTGGAATACCGGAATATCCTTTTCCAGACAGGATTGAAGTAGTGGCAAAGGAGCAGGCCCTCCGCCCAACAGCATGCAGCGGAAGTATTCCGGCAGTCTGTCAGATCCCAATTCGTCAATGATCCGCCTTAGCATCGTGCTGACGACCGACATAATGGTGATCTGGTAACGACTGATATCATCGATTACCTTTTTCTCTTCAAAAGAAGAATGTAAGACAATCGGCATTCCATATATTTGGCTTCTCATTAAAATAGAGTAGCCGCTGATATGGAAAATCGGTACAGTGCATAACCATTTATCCTGACCATGCAAACCGAGATTAAGCGCTGAGGCATTCGCGCTCCACCAGTGGTTTCCGTATGTTTGCATGACACCTTTCGGATTGCCGGTCGTGCCTGACGTATACATGATTGTAGTGACTTCATCCATATCGTATTCTTCAAGAATAAGTGGATTTATTCCTTCGAGTTCTTTTAAGTCATCTGTGCTGACTTTCTTTGTATCAGAATGAATGGCTGAAACTTTATCATTGAAGCGGGTTTCATATAGAAGTACATCGGCTTGACTATCACCCAACTGCCATGAGAGTTCTTCTGAGGTAAGGCGATTGTTCAAAATGACCGCCCTGATTCCAGCCATTTGCAAAGCATATAAAATTAAGGCAGATTCAGCCTGATTGGAAAACAGCACGGCTGCCGCCGTACTTTTTTGCAGGCCCAGGGCACCCAGCTTTCCAGCATATGTTTGGGCCTTTTCAAAAACTTGCTTAAATGTAAAGGTGCGTCCTTCAAAAATCAGCGCTTCCCGGTCTGGAGAGAGATCGGCCCGTTTTTTCAGCCAATTCGGCATCGTTTCTGTCATTGATGTCATCCTTTCTCTACATACTAAAACAGCTTGATGGAGGCCCATCAAGCTGCGTCAAAATTATAAATCAAGGGAATCTTGGGAACTGGCCGAAGTCTGGCTTGCGCTTTTCCTTGAACGCGTCGCGGCCTTCTTTTGCTTCATCTGTTGTGTAGTAAAGCAATGTTGCATCTCCTGCCATCTGCTGAAGTCCAGCAAGTCCATCAGTATCAGCGTTCATTGCCGCTTTCAGGAAGCGAAGCGCAGTTGGGCTCTTCTCAAGCATTTCTTCACACCACTTGAGCGTTTCTTCTTCAACCTGGTCAAGAGGTACAACTGTGTTGACAAGACCCATGTCCAAAGCTTCCTGGGCATTGTACTGACGGCACAGGTACCAGATTTCACGTGCCTTTTTGTGGCCGACGATTCTTGCGAGGTAGCCTGAACCGTATCCGGCATCAAAGCTTCCTACTTTAGGGCCTGTCTGGCCGAAAATAGCGTTATCAGCCGCGATTGTCAGGTCACATACGACATGAAGCACATGGCCTCCACCGATTGCATAACCTTTTACTTGAGCGACAACTGGTTTAGGAATCACACGGATTAAACGCTGAAGGTCAAGGACATTCAAACGTGGAATCTCATCTTCACCAACGTATCCACCATGTCCGCGCACTCTCTGGTCTCCGCCGGAGCAGAATGCATCGTCTCCAGCTCCAGTAAGGACGATTACGCCCACGCTTGAATCATCACGAGCATAAGAAAATGCATCGATCATTTCCATAACCGTTTTCGGACGGAATGCGTTGCGCACTTCCGGGCGGTTAATGGTGATTCTCGCAATGCCATTATATGTTTCATACAGAATATCTTCGTAATTGCGTTCTGAAACCCATTCAACTGTCATTAAGATAACCTCCTATTATGTATTCGACAAAAACTCACTTACTATTGTACCAAATTTTTCTCGTTCTTCCACATGAATTGCATGCCCGCAGCCATTTATCGTCAAATTTGTCGGATTTGGCAGCTTCGAAGCCATGTCGGCGGCTATTCTGCAAAACTTTTCATCAAGCTCTCCTGTAATCAGCAGGGTTTCAAAGTCAAAGTTCACAAGCTCATCCCACCAAGAAGGCTGGGCACCGGTTCCCATTCCCCGCAGGCTGTTTGCCAGGCCTACAGGATCATTCCTCAGCCTTTGACTTCTTATTTGTTCCCTTACTTCTGCCGGAAGATTCAACTGAGAATGAAAAAGCGGGATCGTTTCCCAAAAGTCGATGAATTTCTCCACGCCTTCCCTCTCAATCCTGGCTGCCAGTTTATGGTCCTGCTGAATTCGTGCTTCTCGCTCTTCAGGAGTTTTGAGTCCTGGCGTTGTGCTCTCAAGAACGAGCTTCCTTACCCTTTCAGGATACAGACTCGCAAATGTAATGGCTGTCCGTCCGCCCATTGAGTATCCAAGCAAATCCGCTTTTTCAATACCGAGCTGGTCTAAAAGAATCTTAAGGTCCTTTGCTGCTTTCTTGATATCATATCGCTCCATATCGCCTGGCGATTCAGTCTTGCCGTGGCCAATGAGGTCAACCATCACAAGGTCTGAATGCTGTTCCCATATAGGACAAAACGGCTTCCATGTAGAAGCCTCTCCGGTAAAACCATGGAGCAATACGAGAGGATAGCCGCTTCCGTATTGCTCGACATGATATTGGATTCCATTAATCATGGTTTTCATGATTCGTCACCTTTTAGCATAGCCGTTATTTCCCGGGAAACAGATTTCCACAAATTTCGATGTTCCAGCATATTCGAATCCCTTGCCGTGCGGATTTCCATGACCTTCAAGCCTTCGACGTGCTGATTTTCGGTAAAGGTCTCGGAAAAATGCGCCCAATCCTTAATCAAGTCATATTTCCCTTTGTACATCGTGACAACATGGCTGAAGTCAAGATCGAGCGGAGTGCCGAAAAGCATCTCGAAATGCTTTGGCTCGTTTGCCTGGGGCAGGAAAGAGAATATTCCTCCGCCATTATTATTGATCAGCAAAATATTAATATCGATATTATACAATTTTGATGCCAGCAGCCCATTCAGGTCATGATATAAAGTTAAATCCCCCAGCACAAGGTAACATGGCTGCGATACACTCGCTACCCCAAGTGCAGTAGAGACAATCCCGTCTATGCCATTCGCTCCCCTATTAGCCATGACCTTGATATTCTTATCATTAAGCAGGAAAAACGAATCTAGGTCACGAATCGGCATGCTGTTGCCAACGAATAGAGTCGCTCCTTCAGGAAGCATTTGAGCAAGCAGATGGAACAGCTTGCCTTCACTCAATTCCTCTACCTCGGCAATGCCCTTTAGCTGATGCTTGGCCGTATCATTCAACGCAAGCCACTTATCCAAATAGGGAGACTCATTAACATGATCAACGGCACTGCTGATCTTCTCGCAAAAAAGTGCTTCATCACAATAATACATATCACTTGCAGACATCGTCGGCTCGCGCCAGCCGGCACCGCTATCAATCACAAACTGCCTGGCGTGGCGGTTCTCTTTTATAAAGATCGTCAGCGCTTTTGAAACAGGCATCGCACCAAAACGGATGATTACATCGGGCTTTAAAGCTTCCTTCGCGTCTTCATTACGCAAAAACGCATCATATGTATCGACAATATTATGTCCGTCGTGTTCACCGCTTCGCAGCTGCGATAGCGGGTCAGCGATAATCGGGAACTTCAGGCTGTCAGCAAGCGCAAGCACGCGTTCAGCAAACTCACTGCTATCGATCTGCCCGCAGACGATGATTCCGTTTTTATAGGACGCAAGGTCTTCAGCAATTCTCGAAAACAATTCATCTGACAAGCTTATTCGTCCGGTCTGGATTTCGACATATCCACCAACACGCTCAGGCAGTTCGAATAAATTTTCATCCAGCTTTGGAATCAATGGTTCCCTGAACGGGAAGTTCAAATGGACAGGTCCCTGCGGATAGCTTGATGCTGTTGCAGTCGCTCTGCCACAAACAGTACGTGCATAGCGAATCATGTCCTCCGTTTTTTCCGGAGGCGCCATCTCAACAAACCATTTAACGTTTTTTCCATACAAATGAATTTGGTCAATTGCCTGTGGTGCTCCGACATCACGCAGTTCATGCGGACGATCCGCTGTCAGGACGATCAGCGGGACTCTTGAAATACTCGCTTCAATGACCGCAGGATAATAGTTTGCCGCAGCCGTACCAGATGTACAAAGGAGCGCCACGGGCTTTTGGGTTGCTTTGGCAATCCCAAGGGCGAAAAATGATGCAGAACGCTCATCGACAAGAATATGGTTTCTCAGGTCAGGATGCTCTGCCATCACCAGTGCCATTGGCGTTGATCTCGAACCAGGACTGATGACAACATCCTTCACCCCTGTTTTGGATAACTCTGCAACAAATGCAGCGATATACGCTGTTAAATCTTCCTGGTGACTCATGTTATCTTTCCTCCAAGTGCTGTAAGCATCGGTCGGAACTTGATGCTAGTCTCTTTATATTCGCTTTCGGCATTTGAATCTGCCACGACTCCACATCCGGCAAATAAGGAAGCCTCATTCCCCTGGATCAATCCTGAACGGATCGCTACGGCAAATTCACCGTTCCCCTGATAATCGATCCAGCCAACAGGTGCAGCATATAGCCCTCTGTCCAGCTGTTCGATTTCCCTGATTTTCTCAATCGCTTCCTGCTTCGGCAATCCTCCGAGTGCTGGAGTCGGATGGAGTCTGTCGACCAGATGAAGAATCGATGTCCCTTCCCGGTTTTTACCGATGACAGGGGTATACAGATGCTGGATGTATTTCATCTTCATTAAAGCAGGCTGCTCTGGAAGGATGACCTCATCACAGGTTTCCTCCATCGCCTCTTTGATCATATCAACAACATATTGGTGTTCAATCAAATTTTTCTGGTCTGTTAAAAGTTCCGTGCCCAGCTTTTCATCTTCTTCAGGAGTGTTCCCCCTCGCGATCGAACCTGCGAGGCATGCTGAAAACAGGCTATTTCCATCCTTCTTGACCAGTCTCTCGGGTGACGCCCCGATAAAGCAGTCCCCATTGGATTCAAAGGCGAAGATGAAGCTCGTTTTCTGGTGATTCAGAAGATTCGCTAGGACTCTTTCTGCCTGAACCTCATTTTCGAAACGGAGACGCAGCTCCCTTGCGAGGACAACCTTTTTCAGGTCGCTATTTTCAAAACCGTTTACGACATCTGTTACAGTCTGCTTCCATGCTTCCGGCTCGATTTCAACAATTTCCTTGAGATCAAGCTGAGCAAGTGCCGGTTTCACAACTGCCTTCGAGAGCAATTCTTGCCGCTCACTGGACACTTTTTCAAATAAAGTAAGATCATCATGCTGGGTGCAGATTACGTTTGTCGTAAAATACGCCTCTCCCTTGATCATGGTCAGCATGTATTTCGGAATATGGAATAATGCTTCTGAAAACTTGGCCCATAAAGCCGTTCCTTTTTTCAGCGGGTCGAACGAAAATCCGCCGAACAAGGCTGGCCCTGTTCCGTTAAGATTGAATTTATTAAATACCAGAGCGGAATCCATGAAGCGCTTCCACTCTTTTTCAACATGAAAAAAGCGGTCAGCTGCCTGATCCGACTGTATTTGACCGCAAATCCCCAATCCTGCCAGGGTCTGTTCTCCCTCAGGATCCTTCCAGAAAAAACGTTCTCCTAAATATTTTTCCCGGCCTGAAGCAAAAAAATGAAAAGGATCGATACGATCTATTTTATGGACTTCGCTTACCAAAATCGACTGAGATAGTCCTTTGGCCCGCTCAATCCCATCAAGAATTCCCTGTCTAAGTTCCGTTTCCTGAATGGCAACCAAAATTATCCCCCCAATAACAGCCTCTCATCTGTTATCAAACGTTTAAAAGCTTATTTTAAGATACACCTCATACATCACGATGTCAATCATGGCGGGCTTTTCAAAGCGATTATCATCCTTATTATATATTTCATGCCAAAGGCTTGCATAATCTGGAAAAACCATCCTGCTTAGACGTGAAAATACTAATTGACAGTGGATATGTGAATATCTACACTAATAATTGTAAGGTAATTTAGCCTAGATATTAAAGGTCTTTTTGACAATTTTCGTTCTTTTAGATAAAATATTAAGGTTTGATAGATTGATATTAAGGGAGAGAATTAGATATGCAATCACAGCTACAGCCTAGTTCTTCACCAGCAGTTGATAAAGCAAGCTGGAAAGTCTGGTGGCAATTAACCCGTCCGCATACATTGACTGCCGCATTTGCACCTGTCCTTCTCGGTACTGCTTTAGCCATAGAAAACAGCGGCGGCATCCATTGGGGCATGTTTATAGCCATGCTGGTCGCAAGCCTGTTAATCCAGGCAGCAACAAATATGTTCAATGAATATTATGATTTTAAACGTGGACTTGATAATGAGAATTCCGTTGGGATTGGCGGCGCGATTGTCCGTCATGGCATCAAGCCCAAAACGGTCTTGAATCTCGCCTTCAGTCTTTATGGAATATCCGTTTTACTCGGTGTATATATCTGTATGAGCACGAGCTGGTGGGTCGCAGCTGTCGGAGTTGTTTCCCTGGCTGCCGGTTACCTTTACACAGGCGGTCCGCTGCCGATTGCCTACACTCCTTTCGGTGAGCTTGTCGCTGGCTTTTTCATGGGTGTACTGATCATATTGATTTCGTTTTATATCCAGACTGGCACTGTCACACCGACAAGTGTACTCGTATCATTCCCGAGCTTTTTGCTGGTAGGTGCCATCCTGCTTGCTAATAATATCCGTGACCTTGACGGCGACAAAGATTTTGGCCGGAAAACACTCGCCATCCTGCTTGGAAGGAAAGGTGCGATCCGACTGCTTGCTGGCATGTTCATCGTGTCATATACATGGGTGATTGGCCTAATCATTGCGGGTGTTGTATCCCCTTGGCTGGCGATTGTCGCACTTAGCATTCCAAAAGCAGTTAAAGCAACAAAAGGTTTTATTGGAAAATCCAATCCTATTCAAATGATGCCGGCAATGGCGGCAACGGCAAAGACCAACACGATCTTTGGCCTGCTTTTATCCGTCGGTATTTTCATCAGCTTAATTTAATGTTAAACGAGAAGCTTCTGCCTTAGGCGGAAGCTTTTTCTATGTTTCCTGAAATGATGAGCGGGTATTTAGAACGTATGACACGAAACAATATGAAGGATGTGTAATCATGTTGACAAAGGAACAGCTCAATAACTTGAAGGAAACACTTATAAATGAAAAAGAAACACTTCAATCACAAATAGATCAAAATGAAGAGGAAGGTTACCTTGAAGGCAGCCAGAGGGAGGCAACCGGAGAACTTTCTTCCTACGATAACCATCCCGCCGACAGTGCAACAGAATTATTCGAGCGCAGCAAGAACCTGGCGATGGACGAGCATCATGATGACCAGATTGGCAAAGTTGAGAATGCCCTTAAGGCGATCGAGGACGGCACCTACGGAAAATGCGCCGAATGCGGGAAAGAGATCCCATATGAGCGACTCGAAGTAATTCCATACACGTTATATTGTGTCGAACACTCGCAGGAACAAGGTCTATCAAATGACCGTCCAGCAGAGGAAGAAGTATTGGAATACACACATGAAGCAGATTTCGACCGCAGACAGAACGAGGAGATGGCCGACAATAGGAACAGCTTCAATGATGTAGCTGAGTTCGGGACCTCCGAAACACCATCCGATTTTACCGGAGACCACGAAGATTACAATAAGCTTTATATTGATAATGAAACCGAGCGCGGGTTCACTGAAGACTATGAATCCTTCAGCGCCACAGATATCGAAGGCGATGACCGGCAAGTATTCCAGAGCGACAGCGAAGAGGAATACGAGGAAAGGCTGGACGAAACCGGCATGGAATCCGAGCTTGGCGATATCCCTTATAAAGAGGGAGATAGTTATGTAGATGACAAAAAAAAGGATGAAGATAAATAAGCAGAAGCCTCAGTTCATTAAGTGAACTGAGGCTTTTTTAATAACCATTTGGAAATCCAGGGAGCAAATAAAGCCGTTCAGCGACGAAAAACGGCCGCTGTTTTCATGCCGCAACTGTCCCTACTCACTCTCTGTATTCACAATAACACTGCTTCTGATTGGTTTCCCCCTATAAGTCAGCACTCCGTGATCATTGGAGTTGAGAGTAACCATGATTTCATTTTTCCCTTTCTTCAAGGTGCCAAGATTGTAATATTGTCCATACAGCCGATTTACTTTTTTGCCGTTTATGTAAAGATGCGCGTGGCCCTCGTTGTAACTTGGGAGCTCACTCCCTACTTTTTTTGGAGCAAAAGAAAAATTAGCAGTATTAACTCCCAAAAGCCAGGTACCTGACATGTCTTGAGTGACGCTTATATTGACCGAAGGAACTTTGTATCCGCCTGGAATTTCGGCTACATCATGCTGCATGTGACTGGCTGAAGAAAGATTATGTTCGTTATTACTTGTAAAGTAAAAAAAGAACACGATGAACGGGATGAAAAAAACTAAAAAGCTATTGAACTTTTTCATATTCAACACCTCGCCTTCATGCATCTGGTTCCAGCCGTTTGATCATGAAGCCAATCACCACAAGCAATGCCCCGATCGCTAAAAATGCCAGGTCATACATTAATGGGTTTTCAGCCATTGGTTTGACCCGGTGTACCTGGAGTATATGATGGTCAACAATTCCTTCTACGATATTGAATGCACCGCCGCCGATGTAAATCCCTCCAAGGAAGATCCTCCAGCTGGTGCCAAGCTCTTTTTTCCGGGCATCCTGAAAAATTTTCACGCCACCCCAGATGAGAGTGGCTGAGAACAGCGCTGTGAACAGTCCATCTGTAACAATCTCCAGCTGAATATTATCGCTGAGGACCATATGATGCCACTGAAGGAGCTGGTGGAACACAATACCATCAATCGCTCCCAATAAGCCCAGGCCAAGGATCAAACCGGCAATGAATAAGTTTTTATTTTCCCTTTTCAATGAAAACACCTCTTAAAAAATTGCATACTATCACGATTAGTGCCCAAATAATGGGGATAGTATACAGAGGAATTAAAAAAAGATTGGAGCAATTCATCTCCAATCTCGCGGGTAAAATCATCATTCTGCCTCCACTGCATCTGCTTTTGTCTCGTGGACAGTGCCAAACGGATGCTCAGGCGGTGCGTAAATCACATATACTTTCAGCTTTGTATTCCCTATGTTTGTCACGTTATGCCATTTCCCTTCTGGAATCAGGATGGCATAATCATCATACACTCTCGCTTCGAAATCGAGATTATCCTTACTGTCGCCCATCTGCACAAGTGCTTCCCCTTCTTCGACGCGGATGAACTGGTCCCCTGTTTCATGGATTTCGAGGCCAATATCATCCCCAACATCGATGCTCATGACCGTCACCTGCAAATTCTTCCCCGTCCAAATGGCTGTCCGGAAGGTTTCGTTCTGCAAGGTCGCATCTTCAATATTGAGGGTATAAGGTTCTTTTCCATAGTCCTGTAAACGGCTTCCCGCCTCTTCCCGCAGACAGCTAAACCGCGTCGCATGCTCTAATTCATCAGTAAACGCACGGAAAAAGACATGGCCAACCGGAAGATTCTGTGTCAGTAAATAGCGGTTACGATATTCATGGTAATCCTGGTTCTCCAGTTCATAGGCCCTTTGCAGACCATCACGATAAGACTCGAATTCTATCTTTTCATATTGAGTTTGCGGCTGTTGGCCTGTCAGTGTGATGTATAAGTCTGCAAATTGGTTGAAATGGATTTGTTTATCCTCTAAAGCCTGCATGATCGCTTTCCTGTGCCTCTGGTTTGGCGCTGCTTCCGCCAGGCGGCCAAAAAAATCAATGGCTGAAGCTTCTCCTTTTATACCAGCAAGCAGCGCTTCAAGTACCTGCTCTTGGCTATTTTGATTGAATCGCATCATATTGTTTGGGCTATATGAACCTGAACTTACATAAGATTGATAGGGATAGGTGGGACCGTACACATTACTCATTCCCTTCACAGATTTTATCAACCTATCCTATGCCCATTCATTTGGATTCGTACATTGTTCAATTTATGGACAAGAATATTCTTGGGGCAGAGTCTCAAACTAAGACTAAATCATATGGGACGGAGATAAAAAAATGAGTATTGTTCTTGCTCTGCTTGCTGCACTTTTTGCCTCTTTTACAGCAATTCTCGCAAAGATTGGCATTGAGGATGTCGATTCGAACCTGGCCACCGCTGTCAGGACTGTGGTGGTCGTCATCATGGCTTATTTGATGGTGGTGATTACGGGCCAGACCGAAAATATAATGGCAGTATCAACGAGATCACTGATATTCCTTGTTCTATCAGGATTGACAACAGGCCTTTCCTGGCTGGCTTTTTTCAAAGCAATCCAGATTGGGGGTGTTTCCAAGGTTGTCCCGATTGATAAATCAAGCGTGGTACTGACGATCCTGCTTTCTTTTATCATCCTGAGGGAACCTGCCACAATGCCTGTTGTGGCAGGTGGTATCATCATTTCGATAGGTACCTTCGTATTGATTGGAAAAAAGAAAAAGAAAAACATGCAGAGAAAAAAGGGATTCAACACGAAATCGTACCTGTTCCTCGCCATCATGTCTGCTGTTTTTGCGGCGCTGACCAATATTCTCGCAAAAATCGGAATTGAAGATGTCGATTCCAATGTGGCGACCTTCATCCGGACTGTCGTGATCATTATTTTTGCCTGGGGAATTGTATTTTTTCAGGGAACTGTGAAGGAATTGAAGAAGATTTCAAGGAAGTCTTACATCTTTCTGATCCTATCCGGTGCAGCCACAGGCTTCTCCTGGCTTTGTTACTTCGCCGCACTCGCAATCGGAAAGGTAAGTATCGTTAATCCCATCGATAAATTCAGCGTCGTCCTCACAATGATCCTGAGCTTCATCATTCTAAAAGAAAAACCGACCCGCTCTACCGTGACAGGTGCTGTATTGATTACGATTGGCACTGGGCTGTTGATTCTATGAAAAGGATATAAGACAAGAACAGGCCAAACCGTCAACGGTTTGGCCTAATTCTATACTTTCAAAGCAGATTGGACTTTCCAGATTTCATCCGCATATTCCCTTATGGTCCTGTCGCTGGAGAAATATCCGGACTTGGCGATATTCACCAGGCTCATCCGCAGCCATTCGCCGCGGTTGAAGTATTTCCGGCTGACTTCCTGGTGTGCCTCTGCATAGGAAGCAAAGTCCCTCAGAACAAAATACTGGTCATTATGGCCCAGCAAAGAATCATAGATTTCATTGAAATGGTTCTCAGTATCAGGGAAGAACCCATTCACCAGCTGGTCAACGACTTCCCGGATCCGTTCATCATGGTGGTAGTACTCCAGCGAATGATAGCCGCCGTTATGCTGGTAATCCAGCACTTCCTCTGCACTCAATCCGAACAGGAAGATGTTCTCCCTGCCAACCATTTCCGTAATCTCGACATTGGCACCATCAAGTGTGCCCAGTGTCAAAGCGCCGTTCATCATGAACTTCATATTTCCTGTCCCAGAAGCTTCCTTGCTCGCCGTTGAAATCTGCTCACTGATATCCGCTGCCGGAAAAATCTCCTCGGCCAGCGACACACGATAATTTTCAAGGAAAACGACCTTCAGCTTCTCTTTCGTCGCCGGGTCATTATTCACCTTGTCAGCAACACTGTTAATGAGTTTAATCACATTTTTGGCAAAATAATACCCAGGTGAGGCTTTGGCGCCAAAAATGAAGGTCCGTGGATACAACAGTGCTTCCGGGTCTTTTTTCAACGCATTATACAGCTGCATGATGTGCAGCACATTCAACAGCTGCCGCTTATAGGCGTGGAGCCTTTTTACCTGGATATCGAAAATCGATTCTGTGTCGACTTCAATCCCCGTTTTATCAAAAATCCGCCTTGCGAGTCGTTCTTTATTCTCCTGCTTGATGCCATGCAGTTTTTCCAGGAAGGCTGCATCTTCCTTGTAGCGCATCAATTCCTCCAGTTTATGCGGCGCACCTACCCAATCTGGACCAATTGCATCGGTAATCAACCCGGACAATCCAGGGTTTGCCTTCAACAGCCAGCGCCGGTGAGTGATGCCATTCGTCTTGTTATTGAATCGCTCTGGATAGAATTGATAAAACAAGTTCATTTCCCGATTTTTCAAGATATCCGTATGGAGCTTTGCCACCCCATTAATGCTGTGACTGCCGACAATCGCTAGCGGAGCCATCCTCACCTCGCCATGGGCAATGATTGCCATGCTTTCGACCCGGGTCCAATCCCCTGAATATTGCTCCCATACCTCTTTACAGAAACGCTCGTTTATCTCTTCCACGATCATGTATATACGAGGCAGCAACGGCTGGAATATCCTGATTGGCCAGCGTTCAAGCGCCTCTGCCAGGGTTGTATGGTTTGTATAGGAAAGCGTCTGGACAGTAATATGCCACGCATCTTCCCAGCCAAGTCCCTCTTCATCCATGAGAATCCTCATTAACTCAGGTACCGCGATTGCAGGGTGTGTATCATTGATGTGGATGCTCACATAATCATGGAACTCTAGCAAACTCTTATTCTTCTTTTTAAACGATTTCACAATCGCCTTCAAGCTCGCTGCGACAAGGAAATATTGCTGCTTCAGCCGCAGGATTTTTCCTTCGTCATGGGTATCGTCCGGATATAAAAACTCCGAAACCGACTCGGTATCCTTCTTATATTTGAAAATATCGGCATTAGCCGGAAATCTCGATGGCTCAGCATTCCAAAGACGAAGGGTATTTACCGTCTGGGTCTGATACCCGATGACAGGAAGATCGTATGGAACAGCCATGATGGTCTCGGCGTTCAGATGCCTGAAAACGAGCCGGCCATTTTCCATTCTGCTCTCAATCTCTCCCCAAAAAGGGACTTCCACTGCATCATCCGTCTTGCGTACCTCCCACACATGACCGTGCCTCAGCCATTGCTCCGGAAGTTCAACCTGGTAGCCATCAACGATTTTCTGCTCAAACAAGCCATGCTTGTAACGGATTCCGCAGCCATGTCCAGGCAAATCAAGCGATGCCAGCGAATCAAGGAAACAGGCGGCAAGACGGCCAAGACCGCCATTGCCAAGACCGGCATCCGCCTCGATTTCCTCCAATTGATCAAGCTCGATTCCCAGTTCTCTGAGTCCCTTGCATACAACCTCTTCAACACCCAGGTTGATTAGATTGTGCCTGAGCAGCCGTCCCAACAGGAATTCGATTGACAGGTAATACACCTGCTTTTTCGCGCCAGCACGATATAATTCATTTGTTTTAATCCAATCAGAACTCACATGCTCCCTGATCATATGCCCGAGAGTCTGGAATTGCTCCCGGCTCGTGCTTTCTTCAAAGCTGGTTCCAAACATCATCTCGAGTTTTTTCAAGAAAGCGGTTTTGAATTTGGGAACATTAGAAAACATGCGATTCACTCCTTGAGATGAGATCGGAATACAAGTCTTTGTATTGTCTTGCCGACTGCGCCCAGCTATAGTCTGTTTCCATCGCCGTTGCCATCAGCTGCAGCCATTTTTCACGCTGATGGTAAAAAGACAGTGCCCGTTCAATCGTAAAGAGCATGTCATGGGCATTGAAATTTGCAAAAGTAAAACCATTGCCCTGCCCGTTAAATTCATTATAAGGCTGGACCGTATCGTTCAGCCCGCCCGTCTCCCTGACAACCGGGATCGATCCATAGCGCATCGCGATCATCTGGCTCAATCCGCAAGGCTCGAACTTTGATGGCATCAAAAATAAATCCGATCCTGCATACACCTGATGTGCAAGATTTTCATCAAAACCGATATAAACGCCACATTGATCAGGGTACTGCACAGCCATGTCCCTGAAGAAGTGCTCAAACTCAGGGTCACCGGTGCCAAGAACAACGAGCTGCAATCCTGTTGCCAAGATTTCATGGAAAACTTTCCTGACCAAATCAAGGCCTTTTTGTTTGGTAAGCCTTGTGATCATCGCTACAACCGGAACATCATCATTGACTGGCAGGCCAAAACTTCGCTGTACTTGCAGCTTGTTGATCACTCTTCTTTCAAGTCCCCATACTCCAAAACTGGCGGCCAGGCCAGGATCGCTTTCCGGGTCATATGCAACATGGTCGATCCCGTTCAGGATCCCGGAAAGATCCTCCTTTCTTTTTCTCAGGATCCCATCAAGTTTTTCACCAAAATACTCGGTCTGGATTTCGTCCTTATAGGTGGGGCTGACAGTCGTGATATGATCTGCTGAAATCAATGCCGCTTTCATGAAATTGGCCATCCCGTAAAATTCAAGCTGTTCCTCATTGAAATAAGAGCTCTCAATCTGCAGCAGGTCACCCAGCACTTCCTGTGGGAAGATTCCCTGGAATTGTAGATTATGAATTGTGAATACCGACCGGATCAGTCCATAACCCGGACGCTTATAATACTCTGTCCGCAGCAAGAATGGAATCATCCCGGTATGCCAGTCATGGCAATGGATCACATCAGGATAAAATTCGCTTTCAGCGATGAACTCGAGCACCGCCCTGCTGAAAAAGGAAAAACGCTCCCCATCATCATAATGCCCATAAAGGCTATCCCGCTTGAAATAATACTCATTGTCCACAAAGTAAAATGTGACACCATCATGTTCAAGAGTTTCAATGCCGCAATATTGCGAGCGCCAGCCTAATTGCACAGTAAACTCTGTCACTTTCTTCATTTCAGAACGGAATTTCTCAGGAATCAACCCGTATTTCGGTAAAATCACCCTGACATCCGTTCCCATTTTCTTTAGTTCCTTCGGAAGTGATCCCGCTACATCTGCTAGGCCCCCTGACTTGATGAAAGGAACACATTCCGATACTGCGAATAAAACCTTCACGAGCTGCTCCCCACTCCCTGGACTGCCCCTTTACGGATGACAGCAGGCGAGTCTGCTGGCGCTGTAATCACGGTTCCTGCCTCGATTCTTGCATCCTTATCTACAATGACTGAGTCCAATATACAATTCTCCTTAATCTGCGTCTTTTGCATGATGATACAATTGCGGATCACTGTACCCTTCCCGATTTTCACACCTCTGCCAATAATACTGTTTTCAACGGTCCCCTCAATCATCCCTCCATTAGCGACCATTGAGTTTCGGACCGATGCATCGACATCATAGCGAGTTGGCGGCTCATCTTTTACCTTTGTTAAAATAGGGCGTTCTTTAGGGAATAACTCCTTCCAAACCTCAGGCTTTAGCAAATCCATGCTCACACTGAAATATTTGGAGATGGTATCGACCATCACGGCATAGCCTTCATAATCGTAATAACAAAGCTGTAACTGACTGCTGGTATCCCTGGCAGCATCCCTCATATTCGAATATCCTGTTTCATTCCTTGTCAGGATCAAATCCATCAGCAGCGTTTTCTTTACAAGGTAAATTCCTAGCGACCTTCCATTCTTCTGTACCTCTGTAATGTCACAGCCGGATTCAATATGCCAGTCAAGCAAAGGCTGGAAATCCATATTGAAAACCGTATAGGAATTCGCAATCAACGCATAATCCTGTGTACTGCGTTCAAAATAATCAATGTTATCGGCAAAATGATCCAAAGTCCCAATTCCCGTATAATGTTTATCAAGATTAGGTGCAGGGAAGAAAAACAATCCATCCCTTTTTCGGTTGAGATCCCAATTCCTGCCTGAGCCTAAATGGTCCATCAACGACCGGTACTGGAATTTCGGAAAAATCGCCACACTCTCGATTCCCGAATTAACCATGTTGGAAAGGATAAAATCAATCAGCCTGTATCGTCCGCCAAAGGGAATCGCCGCCACCGACCGATGCAGGGATAGATCCTGGAGATCTTCGTGAACGGTTGTCGCATCTATTACTCCCAATAATCGTTTATTCATTTCTATTTCCTCCCGAAGTCGGTTCAATTGGATTGCAATTCACCGATTGTTTCTTCCGATACTAATGTAATTTCATTGCAGCTATCATCTGGCCTGATGATCGTTCCATCCGGGACATACACGCCTGGCGACACAATCGCCTTTTCAATCACGCAATTATGGCCAATGACGGCATCTGGCATAATGACCGCTTCCTTGATGACTGCACCTTTTTTAACCGTCACACCCTGGAACACGACCGTTTTAGAAACTTCCCCTTCAATCTTGCAGCCCTCATTGACCAGGGATTCCGAAACTTCCCCCTCTGGACAAATGTATTGCGGCGGCTGATTCGGGTTCACGGAATAAATCCGCCACGACTGGTCGAACAGATTCAGCTCACAATCCTTATCCAATAAATCCATATTCGCTTCCCACAGGCTCTGAACTGTCCCTACATCCTTCCAGTAGCCTTTAAAAGGATAGGCAAATAACTTCATATTTTCTTCGATCAGCAGCGGAATGATATCCTTGCCAAAATCATGGCTGGATTCGGGATTCTGGTCATCCCTTATCAGATATTCCCTTAAAACACTCCATTTAAAAATATAAATACCCATCGAAGCGAGATTATTTTTCGCGACATCCGGTTTTTCTTCAAATTCAGTAATTCTCAGCTCGGAATCCGTGTTCATGATCCCGAAACGATTGGTTTCTTCCCAAGGCACCTCTATGACCGAAATGGTCACATCAGCTCCTTTTTCCTCATGATAGTTGAGCATCAATTCATAATTCATTTTATAGATATGGTCACCTGAAAGAATCAAAACATATTCAGGATTATACTGATCAAGATAATTCAGGTTCTGAAAAATCGCACTTGCCGTGCCTGAATACCATTTGACCTCGGAACTCTCAGCATAAGGCGGCAGCACTGTCACCCCGCCATCCTTTCTGTCGAGGTCCCATGCACTGCCAATGCCAATATAGGAGTTAAGCAATAAAGGCTGATACTGGGTCAATACTCCGACTGTATGGATCCCTGAATTGGTGCAGTTACTCAATGGAAAATCGATGATCCGGTATTTGCCGCCAAAAGGGACAGCAGGTTTAGCGAGATTCTTTGTCAGTGAGTGCAGCCGGCTTCCTTTTCCTCCTGCCAACAGCATTGCCACGCATTTCTTCTTTTGCATGATTGTTTCTCCCCTTTCTTTTGATAACAGGACGTAAAACTGAGATTCCGAATGGAGAAATACTCATCTCTATAGAATATGGCCTTCCATGGAAAGCTATTTCTTCTGCTTTTCGCACTTTTTTATTCAACACGCCTGAACCCCCGAAAACCTCGGCATCGCTGTTTAAAATTTCCCGATATTCCCCGGGCTTCGGAACACCGATCCGATAGTCACTGTAAACTTTCTCAGTAAAATTACAGACGATGACAAGTAAATCTTCCGGATTCTGACCTTTTCGGATAAAAGAGAAAACCGACTGGTCACGGTTATCCGCATCAATCCACTCAAACCCTTCATAGCTCTGGTCAACCTCATACAACGGCTTTGAACGCTTATACAGTTTGATCAGCTCTTTTGTATAATGGTTTATTTTTTCATGCATTTCATACCCAAAGAGATTCCAGTCAAGCTGTTCCTGGTCCTTCCATTCCGAAAACTGGCCAAATTCTGTCCCCATGAAGGTCAGCTTCTTTCCCGGATGCGCCACCATGAATCCAAGTAAAAGGCGCAGCTGCGCGAATTTTTGCCAGTAATCCCCCGGCATTTTGTCAAGCAGTGACTTCTTTCCATGCACCACCTCATCATGTGAAAAAGGCAGGACAAAATTCTCTGAAAAAGCATAAAGCAGGGAGAACGTAACCTTATCATGTATATGTTTCCTGTTATGGCTTTCTTCCTCCATATACTTTAAGGTGTCGTTCATCCATCCCATGTTCCACTTGTAGGTAAACCCGAGTCCGCCATACTCCACTGGAGCTGTCACCTGCGGCCAGTCAGTCGAATCCTCCGCAACCATCAAAGCACCAGGTTCAAAATCCTTCACTGCTTTATTCAGCTTCTTTAAAAATTCCACCCCGTATGGATTGGCTGCATTGACTGAATTAGGCCAATAGATGATGTTCGCGACCGCATCAACCCTGAAGCCGTCAATATGATATTTCTCCAGCCAGAAAATTGCACTCGAAATCAGGAAGCTCTGAACCTCTGTTTTTCCTAAGTCAAAATTGGCTGTTCCCCAAACGAGGTTCTCCCGGTCACTCTCACGCTGGTAATCAAAAACATAACTGCCATCAAACTGATACAGCCCATGAGCATCCTTGCAAAAATGGCCAGGAATCCAGTCAAGGATAACTCCGATCCCGTTTTGATGGCACATATCTACGAAATACATAAAATCATGTGGTGTCCCATAACGGCTTGTAACAGAAAAATAACCTGTGGATTGATAGCCCCAGGACATGTCGAGCGGATGCTCAGTTAAAGGCAATAGTTCGATATGTGTATATCCATGTGAAAGAATATAAGGAATCAGCTCATCTGCAAGCTCACGATATGTAAGGAACGATCCATCATCATGTTTTTTCCAGGAACCCACATGCAGTTCATAAATGAACATCGGCTCATCAAGTGTGCTTCGCCTCTCACGCTTCTGGAGCCACCTCTGGTCGCCCCATTTGTACCCATCAAGGGGATAAACAACCGAAGCGGTATTTGGCCTCACTTCCGAGAAGAAAGCAAACGGATCAGCTTTAAGCTTCTTATCCCCACCAGCTGTCAAAATATCATATTTATAGATAGCCCCGGTCAGATCACCCTCTAAGGCAAGCTGCCAGACACCTTCCTTATTCACTTTATGAAACTTGTGATTCTCTCCATTCCAATGATTAAAATCACCCACAAGCCTTACTTCAGACGCATTCGGAGCCCACACACAAAATCGAGTATATGTTTCAGTTCCTCGATTCATGACATGCGCACCAAATAAATTATGACTCTGATACAAATTCCCTTCATGGAACAGATGCAATTCAAACTCTGTAGGATTAATCACCAATGCCCTCCACCTGCCTTTGTTGAACAAATAAAACTTCCTATTTGAGTAGTATTCTAGTTACCATAAAGAATTCCTTGTAAACATTTTCTTAATTTTTCGACAATAATACTCAGTAAAGCCTGTAATTCGACAAAAGCCCGCAAATGGTAGCGCTTTAATGTACTAAATCTTCCAATTACGCGAAATTTGGAGAACGAAAGTTGAAAGTGAATAATGATTTTTCGAGAGGGCTGGTTGAATTTATTAGGTTTGATAGATAGAAGTTGATTAAAAATGTTTTTGGGTTGATAGCGTTTTCATATTGTCGAGGAGGTGATGGGATGGTGGTTAGGTGTGAAGAAGTCTAGGTTAAGCTGCCTGGTGTAGCAATGGTAATATGAGGCTGTTGAAAAGCTTATATTAGACAAACAGATTAAACTGTTATTTCAACAGTATTATTTCGCGTATCCTTACATACTTGGACATTAGGGGTACTGGTTCTAATTTTGTGACCTGTTTTCCCTTTTCTCCCTATAACCGGGAACATATCTCTTTCTTATTTGACCCGTTTTTCTCTTTCTGCCTACAACCGGGAACATATCTCTTCTTTATGTGACCCGTTTTCTCTTTCTCCCCATAACTGGGCACATATCTCTTCTTTATGTGACCCGTTTTTCCTTTCTTCCTATAACCGGGCATATATTTCTTCTTTATGTCACCCGTTTTTCCTTTTCGATCTTTAAACTGGCATAAATCCATAGATCTTCTAAGTACTCTGTTTTGATAGTGTTTGCTGCGTGCTGTATTGAGAAAACAACAAACTGGAAGCAAAAGCAGGCAAATTTTAAGAAACAAAAAAAAGCTGTTAGCATAATTGCTAACAGCTTTCCTTATGACCCCTACGGGATTCGAACCCGTGTTACCGCCGTGAAAGGGCGGTGTCTTAACCGCTTGACCAAGGGGCCTTATGGCGGAGAAGGAGGGATTTGAACCCTCGCGCCGGTTACCCGACCTACACCCTTAGCAGGGGCGCCTCTTCAGCCTCTTGAGTACTTCCCCATAATGGCTCCGCAGGTAGGATTCGAACCTACGACCGCTCGGTTAACAGCCGAGTGCTCTACCACTGAGCTACTGCGGAATAATATAAAAAATGGGCCTAAGTGGACTCGAACCACCGACCTCACGCTTATCAGGCGTGCGCTCTAACCAGCTGAGCTATAGGCCCATATATGGAGCGGGTGATGGGAATCGAACCCACTACATCAGCTTGGAAGGCTGAGGTTTTACCAGTAAACTACACCCGCATATTAAGAAAAGGGGCGACTGATGGGAATCGAACCCACGAATGTCGGAACCACAATCCGATGCGTTAACCACTTCGCCACAATCGCCATATCTCAATCATATAATTATTTAAATTAAATAAGGTGGCTCAGGACGGAATCGAACCGCCGACACAAGGATTTTCAGTCCTTTGCTCTACCGACTGAGCTACTGAGCCACTATAATATTATTGCATCCTAAACTTTTACTGGTTTAGGTCCTTTGCTCGAATGACCTTCGGTCTTTCTCGCAAGTTGCCGCAGAAGCTTATTCAACGATGTGAGCAACTTGCTCTACCGACTGAGCTACTGAGCCACTATAATATTGCATCCTAAAAATAAAAATGGCGGTCCCGACCGGGATCGAACCGGCGATCTCCTGCGTGACAGGCAGGCATGTTAACCGCTACACCACGGGACCAGATTGCGGGGGCAGGATTTGAACCTGCGACCTTCGGGTTATGAGCCCGACGAGCTACCGGACTGCTCCACCCCGCGACGATATTAATGATAATAAAATTATGGAGGAGGTAGAGGGATTCGAACCCCCGCGCGGTGTTACCCGCCTGTCGGTTTTCAAGACCGATCCCTTCAGCCAGACTTGGGTATACCTCCGTATTTAAAACAAGTAAAATGGTGGACCTTGTAGGACTCGAACCTACGACCGGACGGTTATGAGCCGTCTGCTCTAACCAGCTGAGCTAAAGGTCCAGGATATCCTAGATTGAATAGGTTCAACCAGATTAAATTTGGTAGCGGCGGAGGGGATCGAACCCCCGACCTTACGGGTATGAACCGTACGCTCTAGCCAGCTGAGCTACACCGCCAAATTATTTTATTAAGACATATGGTGGAGCCTAGCGGGATCGAACCGCTGACCTCCTGCGTGCAAGGCAGGCGCTCTCCCAGCTGAGCTAAGGCCCCATATTAAAATTGAAATGGTCGGGAAGACAGGATTCGAACCTGCGACCCCTTGGTCCCAAACCAAGTGCTCTACCAAGCTGAGCTACTCCCCGTTCTATTGAGAAAAAAATAATGGCGCGCCCGAAAGGAGTCGAACCCATAACCTTCTGATCCGTAGTCAGACGCTCTATCCAATTGAGCTACGGGCGCATATTTAATATATTAGCTAACTTGGTGGTGCCGAGGACCGGAATCGAACCGGTACGGTAGTCACCTACCGCAGGATTTTAAGTCCTGTGCGTCTGCCAGTTCCGCCACCCCGGCTAAGAAATGGAGCGGAAGACGGGATTCGAACCCGCGACCCCAACCTTGGCAAGGTTGTATTCTACCACTGAACTACTTCCGCATATTTAGCTTTTGAAAAAATGGTGCGGGTGAAGGGAGTCGAACCCCCACGCCTTGCGGCGCCAGATCCTAAGTCTGGTGCGTCTGCCAATTCCGCCACACCCGCATATTTTTTTGAAAAACTGGTGAGCCATGAAGGACTCGAACCTTCGACCCTCTGATTAAAAGTCAGATGCTCTACCGACTGAGCTAATGGCTCGTACAAAAGGTGCCGGCAAGAGGACTTGAACCCCCAACCTACTGATTACAAGTCAGTTGCTCTACCAATTGAGCTACACCGGCATTAAAGTAAATGGTGGAGGATGACGGGATCGAACCGCCGACCCTCTGCTTGTAAGGCAGATGCTCTCCCAGCTGAGCTAATCCTCCATTTAAAACTGCCCGGCGACGTCCTACTCTCACAGGGGGAAACCCCCAACTACCATCGGCGCTGAGAAGCTTAACTTCCGTGTTCGGTATGGGAACGGGTGTGACCTTCTCGCCATCGTCACCAGACATTTTTTTAAAGACAATATTTATTATACTGGCTTTAAGCTAATTTGCAAGAGAAATTTTAAAGATATTTCACTTCGTAAAAATCTTTATTCCCTCAAAACTAGATAATGTGTAAGAAGAAAACAAGAGAATCGAATGATCAT
>JAGGQZ010000023.1:0-38741 GCA_018613055.1 Chryseobacterium sp. ISL-80
CGGGCATAGCCCGGGGTTTTCATTTCCACAAATAAGAAGAGCAGCGGGTGATCCGCTGCTCTTTCTGTTTAACCGAACTGGTTGGTCGGCACAATTTTGATATTGTCCCCTTCAAATTTCCTTTCACCAAACAAGGTGATCAAGGTGCAGCTCAAAATCCGAAATGGGCTGGTTTCGACTTCGTACTCGGCCAGAATCCCGGAAGCAAGCTCCTCGCCATCTTCATTCAATGCCTGAACGTTTTGGCCTTCTAATGTCCTAAGTTTCGCTTTTATCAAGAACGCTTTCCACTCTTCCCAATTTTTAATTAAGAAGGCCTTTTCACCATTCTCCAGGTAGCCGAGCTGGCAGCCGCTTTCGTCGATGGCAGCTTCATTCCCGTAGCTTAACTCCATGACAATATCCCGCAAAAATTGGAATTCATCGAGGTCCAGATAGGGGTCGATGTAGAATTCCACTTCATTTCCTGTTCCCTTGAAGGTGGCAAGTGTTTTATTGTTCATGATCACCGTTTGGTTTTTTATATGTTCTGATGCAATATCGTTGATGGGAGTGCCCATTATTTTTAAAGTCAGCATAACAATCTCCTTTTCGGTCGTCTTGTACCTTTCATTATAATGATTTTGCCCTATGAGCGGTGTGACAAACTTCATTTTATCCCCAGAAATAAGAAAGCTAGTACGAAAGATATAGAAGTCCTAAAAATTTCGACAGGAACTGCCAAATTACTGGATGGTTTATTAAAAACATTACATATTTTTCAGAGCTTGTAGCACAACTGAAAGCTTCCTGAAATCTTGAATGAAAAATAGTCTGATAGAATACAATGATAAGGTTTGAGGGCAAGCACCATAAGGGAAAAAGAATAGTTATCTAAAACAATTTTTTCATGCCTGAAGGAGTCTGAGGGCTCTTTTTTTGGATTGATATTATCGAGAGGTCGGAGGAAAGTCATGACATTTGAAGAGCAATTAATCAAAAAGTCGTATTTTGAAACCTATATGGATTCAGGTAACAGGACACATCCAGTCCAGGTACTTGGAGAGCTCTACCTTGCCGAGCAGAAGAATGATATGCCGGACTTGGCATACATCCGCTATGCGCAGGGTGAGGTTTATTTTCACCATAAAGATTATGAAGCGGCGATTTTTAAATGGGAAAACATCACGAATGAGCTGGAGCCATGGGCAAAAAAGAACATGGGGGATGCGTTCCTGGAGCTTGGCCTGCTGACATCGGCGGAAGAGCTGTTCCTTTCAATTGAGACAGATAGCGATGTGCTGAAAATCGAGAGCGGCCTGCAGCTGTTATCACTTTACATAGAGCAGGGTAAGCTTGCTAAAGCGGTCGCTGTCATTAAAAAAGCAGTGGCACTTGATCCGGATTATCCAGGTGTGACCGAAATCGCCCGTTCCTTTTTCGAGGAGCAAAATGACTGGGATAATGCTGTCGAGCTTGCTGTCAACGAAGGAATCCGTACGGAGTCGCCAAAATGGTTTGATGTCTTGAACCAGTATGTTGAACAGGGACATACCGCGGGATTCGCCCCTGGCTATTTTAACGAGGCATTATCTGTGTTATTCCAGGTGGACAGAAGCCGGTTTGAACAGCTCGCTGTATCCCTATGGCAAAGCTACCGGAACGAGAGCACCTACATGGCATGGTTAAGGGAATTCAATCAATTATTCAGCGGGATGGACGGAAACAGGAGAGATGGCTGGACACAATTGTCAGCGGTCTATCAGGAAAGCTATTTTGAATTGATTAATGGAGACATGCTGATCAAGGAAATTTCACCGCTGATCCCGGAAATGCTGACCAACTGGCTGAAAATAACAAGCCCGGTGAACAGCCTTGTCGCAGCGTCATCCATCATTGCCTGGAATGAGGTATTCCCAGGATCGATTACGGCTTCGGCGATACATGACGCCGAGACCTTGGTCCTGAACTCAAATGAGTACCATGATGGCTATAAGGATAGCATGATGTTGTTCCAGTCGATCATCAAATGGGCCGAAGAGCATGAAATTGAGGTTGGCAACAAGATTAAGTGGATGGTCCAGGAGCTACATGAGTCCAATGTCCATAATATGCTTGTCGCCGGCGTTTCGGGCAATGGAAAGTCTTCCTTCGTCAACACAATCGTGGGCGAAGAATTGCTTACTGCCCCGACTGCAGCGGTCATTCGGTTCATGGATCAGGAAAATCCGGCAGCCTATGAAATCACCGATACAGAAATACGTCAGATCACGGATGTTGAGGACTTTAAGGAGGCAGCGGGTGTCAGCCGGAAGAATCATAAGAATGAAACCATCATTGATTTCAAGGCACACTTCCCATTCCTGCGCGATCACGACCTGGCATTGATTGATACCCCCGGGGTCAACCGCAATAACTATGATAAGCATCCACTCTACAATTACTTGAGATTTGCAGATAGTTTGCTGTTCGTCCTCAATGCGAGTGATCCTTTTACGGAAAAAGAAAGGGATATCCTCGGGAAAATATCTGAATTCTTCCCGGATCTGAATATTCACTTCCTGTTGAATAAAATCGATGTAATATACGGACAGCAGGAAGCAGCGGAAGTTTTCGATCAGACATGGGCAGAAGTCAGCCAATACTATCCGGATGCAAAAATGTTCGCCTTCTCATCCAATTATGATAATGCGCAGCAGCTGAAGGATTTCTCGAATTTTATTAAAACAACCAGAAACGCAGTCGATCTTGACCAGGAACGCACCGCGAAACTGCAGTTCTTTGTCAGACGGGGGATCACGTATTTGCTCGATAAGCGGGTTGAAATCGAGAATAACCATATGGAATCCATCAGCTGGAATGAGGAAATGGTCAGCAAGCTGAATGGTGCGATCAATCAGTTGGGCGATATTGAAGAGGAAAAGTCACGCTCCATCCAGAAGTCATTCCGTAAAATCAAGGATGAAACGCGTGCGGAAATCATCGAGAAGGTACCGGAATTACTGCGCAGCTGCTCGGACTTGGTGACAGAGGACAGTGATTTTGGCAACATCCATTCGGAAATGGACGAGGAAATGAACAAGCGAATCGAAGAATATCTGGAAAAAACGGTATTGCCAAAGTTCCATGCCGATTTGAATGACTGGATCCAATTTTCGAAAGATGAGTTTGACCAGAGCCAGAATTATCTGGGCGAAATGGCAGAGGGCTTTAACTCGATGTACGGAGAAGAACGGATCAGCCTTGATTGTGATTTCAGGGTACTCGATGATTGGCGCCGCGACGCGGACCGGATGACGAATGGGGTTCACTACGAGAAGGTCAACATCATGAACCGCTCGACACCTCAAGCATTTTTCCTGAAAAGCGCCGGGAAGCTGCTTGGAGTGCTGCCGCAAAATAATACGATGCTTTATAACAGGTATAAATCCTATCTGGAGACAGAGGATTATTATGAAATTGGCGTAACCATCGCCAAGAGGTTCCTGCAGCAATTCGAGATCTTCGAAAAATCGATTGAACGCGATGTGAATCTGTTCTTCAAACAGCCATTCAGCGTTCTTGAAGAATCGGTAGAAGAAGCTAAGAGCGAAATTGAACACGGTAAGAACGAATTGGAAAAATTGAGGATCAACCCGGAATTGTACCGCGATCCATTGACACTTTTTGAAGTGAAACTTCGTCAGTTTGAATGGATGACCGCAGCCGGCAGGGGTTGATTGTAAAAGGAAGATTCCCGGATTTGGGAATCTTCTTTTTTTACGAGATAGAAAGGTATAAAAATTAAATTTTCATAATAATATTGACAATATGAATACAGGAGTTTAAAGTAAAGTTTATCAATTTGCCAGATTAATTAAATAACGAAATTCTCTTATCAAGAGTGGCAGAGGGACTGGCCCTATGACGCCCGGCAACCGTTCCATCAGGAATTGGTGCTAAATCCTGCAAAACGATATGTTTTGGAAGATAAGAGAGGAATCTGACCTTTTCACCATTGTGTTCGAAACCTCTCTTTTCTGGAGAGGTTTTTTTATTTGGGTTAGCTGAGCAGACACACTAAGGGGGAAATGCAAATGAAAAGAGTAGGATTCAAAAAGGTATTTTTAACAGCGGTCGCTTCAGCATTGCTGCTGACGGGCTGCGGCGGAGGAGAAACGAAGACGGCAAGCGGTCCTGTTGAGGGAGTTCCGGATCGTTTTGCAAAAGGTGAGGAAGTCAAAATCAAAGTCATCCGCAAGATTGGCGGAGATGATCATACTGCACAATTTTTAGCCGGAGCGAAGGCAGAGGGTGAAGCGCTTGGCTTCAAGGTCGACGTTTTCACTGCTAACGGAGATACAGCAAAATTCCATGACGCCATCAACCAGGGGCTCCAGCAGGACTATGACGGATTTATCATCTCACATGGAGATGATGCAGCAACTGTAGACGATGTAAAAAAATTGACGGCTAAGGGCAAAAGTGTCGTGACGTTCGATTCGAATCCTGATCTCGCCCAGGTTGAAGGAGTGACACTCACTTCCCAGGATGACGAAGCACTCGCAACCCAGGCGCTCGACCAGCTTGTGAAGGATCAGAACGGTGAAGCGAATATTGTCTACCTCTGGGTCGATGGCTTCCCGCCAATGGTCAGAAGAAATAAAGTTTACCAGGAAACGCTGAAGGCGAACCCTGGAATTAAAGAGGTTGAGAGATTCGGAGTTGCCGCAGCCGATACAAGCGTACAAACGCAGAATGCAGTTGCAGCGATGCTGAACAAACATCCAAAAGGAGAAATTGACGCGATCTTCGCGACATGGGATGCATTTGCGATTGGCGCAGCGCGTGCCATCAAGGAAGCTGGCCGCAATGAAATCAAGATTTACGGCATCGATGTTTCCAATGCAGACCTTCAGGAGATCCAGGCAGAAGGCAGCCCATGGAAATACACAGCAGCCGTTGATCCGAAGCTGATCGGTGAAGTGAATATGAGATTGCTGGCGAAAAAGCTGGCTGGCGAAGAAACACCGGCATCATACGACCTTGAAGCGTCACTGATTTCACAGGAAGAGCTTCAGCAGTCGAAAAATCCAGTCAACATGGCAAATCTGGCTGAAATCATCGACGGATGGGGCAAATCGGATGCATTTTTAGAAGATTGGATGGAAAAATTGAAAGATCACTATAAGAAATAACCATTGAAATGGTTTGTTGAGAAGTTTTTATAGCTGGAAAAATTATTATATAGCGACTTTTCAATTTGGATGGCGAGAATTTCACTTTAATAGCGAACTGGAAATTACACGTGGTTTTTTCCAGTTGTGAAAAACAAAGCAGGCACTCTCAAACTAAGAGAGTGTCTGCTTTGCAGAATGGTAGGGAGGGGGAACCCGGATGATGCTTCATATGAAAAACATCAGTATTGAGTTTCCGGGAGTTCGGGCTTTGAACGGTGTGGATTTCAATACGGCAACTGGCAGGGTCCACGCATTGATCGGAGCGAACGGAGCGGGCAAGTCGACATTGATGAAGGTGCTTTCCGGTGCGCATGATCATTACACGGGGGGAATCCAGCTTGATGGCGAGAGTGTGGAAATCAGGACACCAGCTCATGCGCAAAAGCTCGGGATCCAGACAGTTTACCAGGAGGTTGATACAGCCATTATCCCGTCGCTGACTGTGGGCGAGAATATCATGCTCAACCAAACAGTTCAGAGTCTGGACAACAGGCACTGGATGAATTGGAAGCAGTTGTTCAAGCAGGCAGAAGACATTCTTAAGGGCATGAACCTCAAGCTTCCTGTGAAAAAGCTTGCCGGGGAACTGACGCTTGCGGAAAAACAGCTTGTTTTGATTGCCCGGGCGATTTCAAGCAATTGCTCATTTCTGATCCTTGACGAACCAACCGCTCCTCTCAGCCATACTGAAACAACGGAACTGTTCCGGATTGTCCGCGATTTAGCTAAAAGGAATGTAGGCATCATTTTCATTTCCCACCGGATGCCGGAAATCTTTGAAATATGCGATGAGGTTACCATCATGAGGAATGGCGAGTTCATTGTAAAAAAGGAAACTGCGGACTTGGAACCACAGCAGGTGATTGAATATATGCTCGGCCGTAGGATGGAAGATCAGTTTCCGGCAAGATCGAATACACTCGGAGATACTCTGCTTGAAGTGGCAGGCTTATCGGATGGAGACAAAGTGAGAAACACTTCCTTCTATGTAAAGGCAGGGGAGATTGTCGGGATTGCCGGCCTTGTAGGAGCAGGGAAGACGGAGTTGTGCAAAGCACTTTTTGGCGCGTCACCAACTGTTGGCGGCACAGTGAGGCTTAATGGAAAAGAACTCAAACTGACGAGCCCGCATGCGGCGGTAAAAAGCGGACTGGCGTTGGTTCCGGAAGAGCGCCGCAAGGAAGGTGTCCTGGTGGCAGAGTCAGTCAGCTCCAATCTGTCAGCCGTCAGCTTGAAAAATTTTTCCAAGCTATTTGGCTTTATCGATCGGCGCTCTGAAAAGAACACAGCGCAGGAATACATAAAAGCTCTTGGCATCAAGACCCCTTCAGAATCGGCCAAAGTTGAAAACTTATCAGGCGGGAATCAGCAGAAGGTGGCGATTGGCAGATGGCTGCTTGCCGATGCTGATGTGTATATTTTTGACGAGCCGACCAAGGGTGTCGATGTAGGCGCGAAAAGAGATATTTTCGAGCTGATTGCAAAACTGGCAGCTCAGGGTAAGGGAATCATCTATGCTTCCTCCGAACTGTCCGAGATTGTCGGCATCACGGATCGGGTTTACGTGCTCTATGATGGTGAAGCGGTCAAGGAGCTCGCAACCGCCGAAACAACAGAAGAAGAACTATTATTTTATTCAACAGGAGGCAGATAGGATGGAAGCCAAACTCCCATTGCAGCAGGAAACACCGCCGAAAAAGACATTTGAGCTGTTCCAGTTCCTTTACAAGTACGGGACGATTTTGACGATTTTTGTGCTGATCGCTGTCTTCGCGGCTGCGAACCCGAGTTTTATCAACGGCGACAATGTCGTCAATATCTTAAGGTCGATCTCCATCGTGACCATCATCGCGATTGGCATCACCATCTCCCTGACGGTGGATGGTTTCGATTTATCGGTCGGTTCTGTGGCCTCGTTATCCAATGCGGTTGTCATCTCGATGTTCGTCTGGTTTTCGCAGAACACCCTGATTGCCGTTTTATCCGCAATCGCGGCAGCCTTGATTGTGGGCGCACTCAATTCGCTGATGATCGTCAAGCTGAAGATCCCGGACTTGCTGATGACTCTGGCGATGATGTTCATCATCCAGGGAACGGCACTGACTTATACAAAGGGCGCTACTGTCTCGGAAAACATGATCCTGCCAGACGGCAGTTTTTCCACAGGAATAATCAGCCCGTTTTTTGCAAAAATAGGGCAGGTACCGTGGATCATCCTTATCATGGCTGTTGCCGTGATCATCGTCCATATTTTCCTGACATACACAAAGCATGGCCGCTATATGTATGTCATCGGAGGGAACAAGGAAGCAGCAAGACTTTCAGGCATCCCGGTCAACCGCTATAAAACAGCTGCCTATCTGCTTTCGGCTCTATTCGCGGCAATTGGAGGCATCGTTCTGGCTTCCCGTGTCATGACCGCAGAAATCAATGCGGGTTCGCCATATTTAATGGATGCTGTGGCCGCCGCCTTTATCGGCTTCTCCGTCCTCGGGGCCGGAAAACCGAACGCATTCGGCGCCTTCATCGGGGCAGTGCTGATCGGCATTTTGCAAAATGGGCTAGTCATGATGTCGGTCCCATATTATGCAATGGATATCGTGAAGGGGACCGTATTGGCATTTGCACTGGGGATCACTTATTATAAGCAGAAACATTGATGAGCAAGTAAAAAAGCCCGATTGGGCAGCGACCCAAATCCGGCTTTCTTTTTATCCTACATTCATTCTTCAAAAAACGGAGAGTTCGCATAGTAATACATCCAGCCCATCATGATTCCGCCGCCAATCAGGTTGCCGATCGTCACTGGGATCAGATTATGAATCACACCCGCAAAGGTCACAGACTGCGGGTCGTCGAGAACCATGCTGATGGCAAAGGTGCACATATTGGCAATGCTATGTTCATAGCCGGAAATGAAGAAGCAGTAAACGAAAAACACCATCGCGAACATCTTTGCCCCGTCGCCTTTCATCGACATCGGCAGGAAGAATGCCAGGCAAACGAGCCAGTTACAGAGAATCCCCCTGAAAAATAGCTCTGAAGTTGGCGCGAGTGTCTTTTTTTCAGCGACGCTTAACAAGAAGCCATTCACAGAATGATCATCAAACAATCCCGTTGTATAAATCAAAAATGCGAACGCAGCGGCGCCGATGATATTGCCGATATAACTGTAAGTCCACATCCTTGCCACCTGCAGCCAGGCCATCTTTTTCCTTAGTGCCGCAAAGGTATAGTAGAAGGTGTTCCCTGTGAACAAGTCTCCACCACCATAAGCAATCAGGATGATCGCGGCCCCGAAGGTAATGGCAGCGATAGGGTAGGCAAATGGTGAGTGTTCCATATAAAATGGATTCCCTGTCTTGAACGCAACAATTACCCCAAAGCCAATGAACATCGATGCCAAAGCAGCCCTTGCCAGATAGCGGATTTTGCTCTGCCTGAAAATCTTATGCTTTTTCAGGGCCAGTTTTTCAACCTCTTGAAGCGCTTGTACCTCCAAATGAATACCACCCGTCCGTCAGTATGTAATAAGAGTATTCTGCCTCAAACTTACTCTCCTATGTAAATACTTCCCTGAGTTATAGGGGGAAAAACAAAAGGCAAAAAAAGACTGAATCCGCCGACCGATCCAGTCTTTTTTCATATTAAAAAGTATCCCTAACGAATTGCGGATTCCGTTGCATTGAAGCGAACAGGACGATTCCGCTCAAAAGCAGAAGACCGCTTGTCAGGACGAATACCGAAGTGAAACCTAGGTAACCTGAAAGGAAGCCGCCTAGCACAGGTCCGATGATGTTACCAAAGAAACGGAGACTTGTGTTATAACCAAGTACTTCGCCCTGCATCGCGACCGGAGCTTCCTGCCTGATATAGGCAACCCTGACAGGTATGATGCCTCCGATTGTGATTCCTAGCATGAACCGGATCAGGACCAGCTGCCAGATATTCGTGACAAATCCGCCTGGCAGATAAATGATGGCTGATAAAAACAGGAGGAGGACAAGTATTTTGATATAGCCAATTTTGTCTGCGATTTGTCCCCATTTCCGGGCCATCAGCAGATTGCCGAGACCAGCTGCCGAAAAAGCGATGCCAGAATAGAATGCCAGGTTTTCATGGCCATGCAGCTCGCCGACATACAGGGAGAGGATCGGCTGGATGCTAAAATGGGCAATTTGCACGAGCATGGACATGAGCAGGACGTTGACCATGATTGGATTTCTGAAGATATGCTGAAGCACTTCTTTGCGGCTGTAATTTGTTTTGCTGCCTTTTTTTATATCGATCCTGTATTCCATGACCAGGAACACAAGCAATCCGGACAGAATGATAAAGACGGATGTGGAGTGAAAGGTTGTTGAATAGCCTAATGAGTCAGCCAGGACACCGCCAATCATCGGGCCAAGCAAGGAGCCAGTGATACTGCCCGTCTGGAGCGTCCCAAGTACCTTTCCTGCATGTTCCTTTGGCGTCTGTGTTGAAATAAGTGCCTGGGACACGGGAATGAAGCCTGAGAACAAGCCCATGAACATCCTGAGTAAAAATAGTTGCCAAACCGAAGAGGCAAAACCGAGCAGGAAGACAGATAATCCCATCCCAAAGGCCATGAAAATCAGGATTCTTTTACGGCCGAATCGGTCTCCCAGCCTTCCAACGATAGGCGAGAATAGGAAAGCTGTAACGAATGTGATGCTGAATGTAAGGCCTGACCAGTTTTGGACATATACTTCCGAAAAATCTCCAAACGACTCAATGTATAAGGAGAGGAAAGGCATTACCATTGTCATACTGCCTGCGATGAAGAAATTGGCGAACCACATGATCATCAGGTTACGTTTCGCCTTTTGCTGCTGGGTCATACCATCAACACTTCTTTCTCAGTACGAATATTTCGCTTTTCTAAATATTATACCAAAATTTTGCTGTATTGAAAACCAATACAGCAAGCAAAGGCAGGTTCCTCTGATTAGCGGACCCACTCAAGCAATTCAATTCTATTACCAAACGGGTCAGAAACATAAATCCTGTTTGCGCCTGGGAGTTTGTCGTCTTCGAGGTATTCCACTCCGGATTCAGCCAGATGCTTCTTCAGCTCTTCGATATTTTCCACTTCAAAAGCCGGGTGGGCCTTCTTTGCCGGAACAAAATCCTCCTCGACCCCAACATGGATCTGGCAGGATCCGAACTGGAACCAGGCGCCGCCGCGCTTTTTCAATTCAGCAGGCTTTTCGATCTCTTCAAAACCTAATATCCCGCTGAAAAATTTCCTTGCCTGATCTTCAGTGCCTATAGGGGCTGCTAGCTGGACATGGTCAATCGCTTTAAATTTATAAATCATATGAATCCCTCCTTATTTATTCCTATTTTAATCTTGTCAGAAACATAAGGAAATAACAGGTTATCAATAAATAGAGATAAGTTTTTCTTATCCCGTTTTAGAGTAATACAAGCCTCATCGGCTTCATATAAATTAGTAAAGTTTTGTACGTTTTTACAAAAGGGGGCAATAGGAATGAGAAAAAGATTGTTTGCCATGATCATAGTGGCAATTGCAGCGCTTGTTGTGTCGGCATGCGGTTCAACCGAAACAAGCGAGACGAATGGTACCGGGAAAAAGGAACTCAGGGTCGTGACCGATGCAGCTTACGCGCCATTTGAATATATGGAGGGCGACAAGATCGTTGGTTTTGACGTTGATTTCCTGAAGGCGGCAGCGAAGGAAGCGGGTTATGAGCTGAAGTTCGAGAATGTCGGCTGGGATCCGATTTTCGTTGAGATTGGCAGCAAGCGTGCCGATCTCGCCGTATCGTCTATCTCCATCAATGACGAGCGCAAGCAGACGTATGATTTTTCATTGCCATATTTCCTGTCCACTAATAAAATCCTTGTCCGAGAAGACAGCACCATCAAAAGCGCTGCTGATCTGAAAGGGAAGGTAGTGGCAGTCCAGAACGGCACCACTGGACAGGAAGCGATGGATAAACTGCTTGGAAAGAACAATAAGGACATCAAGAAATTCGATAACAACAACCTGGCAATCATGGAGATGCTCTCAGGCGGAGCGGATGCAGTGGTGGCAGACAATGGAGTTGTTGAAGTTTACGCGAAGAACAATCCTGATGAAAAATTGAAGGTCATCGAAGACAGCGGCAGTTTCGAGGCAGAATACTACGGTATCCTTTTTCCAAAAGGAACCGATCTGAAAGCGGACTTTGATAAAGCCATCAAGAAAATCGTTGAGAACGGCACCTATGAAAAAATCTATCAGGAATGGTTTGGCCAGAAGCCGAACATGGAAATGCTGAAGGCAGAACAAGATAAGGCATCAAAGTAAAACCCGAAATCTATGAAACTGCAAAGATGCGTAACTCTTAACACAGCGTTACGCATTTTTTTGTAAGGCAGGCACGATAGCCTATGAAAAAAAACGCTCCGGAACCTGGGGCTTTGGAGGGCAAGCTATGGATTTTCGTTTTGATATTATTATTGAATACTCTCCTTATCTAGTAAAAGGTACGCTGCTGACCATCGGGCTCTCATTGGCAGGAATTTTAATTGGGACAATCCTTGGCTTGTTCATCGGACTTGGCAAAATGCAGCGCCGCAAGCTGCTGGCCTGGCCATTTGTCTGGTATATCACTTTCTTCCGCGGGACCCCGTTATTCGTCCAAATCCTGCTGATCCATTTTGGGATAGTCCCGATGCTTCTTGGGGAAACAAACGGAATTGCGGCGACCATCATCGCTTTGTCACTAAATGCAGCAGCATATATCGCAGAAATTTTCCGTGCCGGCATCCAATCGATCGACCGCGGCCAGACGGAGGCTGCCCGTTCACTTGGAATGACCCACGTCCAGGCGATGAGATATGTCATTCTTCCCCAGGCATTCAAACGGATGATTCCGCCGCTTGGAAATGAATTCATCGTGCTGATCAAAGAATCCTCACTGGCGGCAATCGTCGCGACACCGGAAATTATGTACTGGGGCAGGGCGATGGCGGGACAATATTACCGGGTATGGGAGCCGTATCTCACCGCTGCCTTGATATATCTGATCCTGACAATATCCCTTAGCTTCTTATTAAATCTCCTTGAAAGAAGGCTGAAAACGGAATGATCACAGTCACTGATTTGGAAAAATCATTTGGAAGCCACAAGGTGTTAAATGGAATAAACGTGGTCGTCCAGCCGCAGGAGGTTGTTGTGGTGATAGGGCCATCGGGTTCTGGAAAATCAACCTTCCTCCGCTGCATTAATCTGCTCGAAACCATCACGGCAGGACATGTGAAAATCGAGGGTGTAGACATTACCGCAAAAGGAACCAATATCAACAAAGTGCGCGAGGAAGTAGGGATGGTATTCCAGCATTTCAACCTGTTTCCGCATAAAACAGTGCTTGAGAATATTATGCTGGCGCCACTCAAGGTGCGTGGGATATCGGTAGAGCAGGCACGTTCCAAAGGAATCGAGCTGCTGAAAAAAGTCGGACTTGGAGAAAAAGCAGATGCATACCCTGACTCACTATCAGGTGGACAAAAACAGCGTGTGGCCATCGCCCGGGCCCTGGCAATGGAACCGAAAATCATGCTGTTCGACGAACCGACATCTGCACTTGACCCGGAAATGGTCGGAGAAGTGCTCGAAGTCATCAAGCAGCTGGCCAGGGAAGGAATGACTATGGTCGTTGTCACCCATGAAATGGGCTTCGCCAGAGAAGTCGGTGACAGGGTCATCTTCATGGATGGCGGGCTGATCATAGAAGAAAACCAGCCGCAGGAAATCTTCGAAAACCCGCAGCACGAACGGACGAAGGCTTTCTTGAGCAAGGTTTTGTAGGATGAAGGGGAGCCCGCTAGAGAAGGTGGGCTTCTTTTTTGGCGTGATCGGAAATTTTTAACCGTAGATTCCAGTCGAAAGATACCCTTATGCAGGCAGAACCATCGACATAAGGGTACCATTCAGGTTGAAAGAGACCCTTATGCGGGGAAAACCATTGACATAAGGGTACCATTGAGGTTGAACGGTACCCTTATGCGGTGAAAACCATTGACATAAGGGTACCGTTCAGGTTGAAAGATACCCTTATGCGGGGAAAACCATTGACATAAGGGTACCATTCAGGTTGAAAGATACCCTTATGCGGGGAAAACCATTGACATAAGGGTACCATTCCGGTCGAAAGATACCCTTATGCGGTGAAAACCATCCCCATAAGGGTACCATTCCGGTCGAAAGATACCCTTATGCGGTGAAAACCATCCCCATAAGGGTACCATTCCGGTCGAAAGATACCCTTATGCAGGCAAAACCATCCCCATAAGGGTACTATTCCGGTCGAAAGATACCCTTATGCAAGCAAAACCATCCACATAAGGGTACCATTCGGGTCGAAAGATACCCTTATGCAGGCAAAACCATCGACATAAGGATACCATTGAGGTTGAAAGATACCCTTATGCGGGGAAAACCATTGAGGTTGAAAGATACTCTTATGCGGGGAAAACCATTGACATAAGGGTACCATTCAGGTTGAAAGATACCCTTATGCGGTGAAAACCATTGACATAAGGGTACCATTCCGGTCGAAAGATACCCTTTTGCAGGCAAATCCATCCACATAAGGGTACCATTCAAGTCGAAAGATACCCTTATATAGGTCAATCTGTCCTCATAAGGGTACTAATTTAATATTTTTCCAAATAAAAGTTGATTTAACTAATGATATTAGTTAAAATAAAACTAACGATATTAGTTTTAAGTTGGAGGGGTTTCAAATGAGGGTAATCAAAGAAGGTTTTTTATATCAGTTAACATTCATGCCAAGGGTCTTTCCGGTGAATTGTTATTTTATAGAGGAAGAGGATGGGCTGACCTTAATTGATGCTGCGTTGCCGAACAGTGCCAAACCAATTTTGCATGCTGCAGAAAAAATTGGGAAACCAATCAAAAGGATTGTGTTGACCCATGCTCACAGCGACCATATTGGAGCACTTGCTGAATTGAAGGAAAAGCTGGATGTCCCTGTTTATCTATCTGCCCGTGATTCACGACTCCTTGCCGGTGATACATCACTTGACCCATCTGAACCTCAGACACCGATTCGCGGGGGAGTACCGAAGAACATCAACGTAAAACCTGATGTGTTCCTCAGGGAAGGGGATGAAATTGGCTCGTTGATCGCATTTGAAACTCCGGGACACACACCTGGATCGATGTCTTTTCTGGATAAAAGAACAAATACGCTAATTGCTGGCGACGCCTTTCAAACTAGAGGGGGGACAGCTGTATCCGGTGTGACAGTACCATGGTTTCCTTTTCCGGCGATGGCTACATGGAACAGGAATCTGGCATTGCAAAGCGCAAAAAAAGTTCTCGGGCTAAAACCAACAATTCTCGCTGTAGGTCATGGGGAATTGCTTCGTGCGCCTGTGGCTCAGATGGAAAAGGCCATCCTAAAGGCAGAAGCATTTTTACAAAACAAAGGAGCTTAGGAAATGTCACCAAGACCGAAAATCGCACTCGATAAACAGACCATTGTAATGGCAGCAGCCCAGCTTGCGAATGAGCAGGGAAGTGACCATGTAACGCTAGCATTGCTGGCAAAGAAGCTTAACATCAAACCACCTTCATTATATAACCATTTTGAAGGCCTGCCGGGAATCAAGCGCGAGCTCGCTCTGTTTTCACTTGAAAAACTGTACGAAGGACTTGAGGCCGAGGCATTGGAAAAGTCCCCAGGTGAAGAATCAGTCTTAGCAATAACGGATGCCTACCTATCTTTTGCCAGGGAAAACCCCGGACTTTATGAATTTGCTTTATCAGCACCGGATCCTTCAGATGAACAAGTCAATCGTGCCGGTGAGAAAATTGTCAGGCTTGTCATTTCCAAAATCCAGCCCTTCAGTTTGTCTGATGAGGAAGCCATTCATGCAGTGCGCGGTTTAAGGAGTCTCATGCACGGTTTCGCTTCCCTCGAGCAGAAAGGCGGGTTTGGGATGCCGTTTGACCTGGATGAAAGCTATAATCTGGCAGTGATGACCTTCCTCCGGGGCATGAAAATATCAGGTTAATTTTCATCTTCTGAAATAGTTTCAATAGGTACTCACATACATATGTATAGATGCAACTTTTGAAAGAACAGGAGGCGCACTATGGATATATATGTGAGAAGAGGAGATTCATTTTGGTATTACAGCAACCTTTTCAACATCCCGCTCCAGTTGATCATAGATTCCAACCGCGATTTGGATCCGAACGCACTGACTGTGGGCCGGACTGTGAAGATTCCCGGTTATGCCGCTGTGGATTACCGGATCCGTGCGGGGGATACTCTCTGGCAAATTGCCCGGAGCCGAAATATCCAGGTGGATGCTCTGCTGCTGGCCAATCGGAATATCAATCCAAATGGCTTGTATATTGGCCAGATGATCAAAGTTCCAACAAGGATTACCTGGCGGATTGTCCAGGGTAAAAAAAATTACGATTATAGCTCTTTGATGAATGATTTTAGACGATTGGAAAGTGTATACCCATTTATGAGAGTGCCATCGATCGGCAACTCCATTTTAGGAAAAAAGATTCCAGAAGCGTTGATTGGGGATGGCAAAAAAAAGGTCCATTACAATGGGGCATTCCATGCGAATGAATGGATCACTACTCCCGTCCTGATGACGTTCCTTAATGACTACCTCATGGCGTTGACAAACCAATCCTCGATACGTGGGCTGTCAATGCTGAACTTATACACCCAGACGGCTTTGTCGATTGTCCCGATGGTCAACCCTGATGGTGTCAATCTGGTACTCAATGGACCACCCGAAGAGGAGCCTTGGAATGAAAGAGTAGTAGAATGGAATAAAGGCAGCATGGACTTCAGCGGCTGGAAGGCGAACATAAGAGGTGTGGACCTGAATGACCAATTCCCTGCAGAATGGGAAAAAGAAAAAGCAAGGAATCCAACCCAGCCTGGCCCAAGGGATTATGTAGGCGAAAAGCCGTTATCGGAGCCTGAAGCAATCGCCATGGCACAATTGACACGCAATCGGGATTTCTCAAGGGTTCTCGCATTTCATACTCAGGGAGAAGTCATTTACTGGGGCTTTGAAAACCTCGAACCGCCTGAATCGGAGGCAATGGTCAATGAATTTGCCAGGGTAAGCGGCTACCAGCCAGTAAAAACGATCGAAAGCTATGCCGGATACAAGGACTGGTTCATCCAGGACTGGCGCCGGCCTGGCTTCACAGTCGAGCTAGGGTTCGGTATCAATCCGCTGCCACTGTCTCAATTTGATGAGATTTATGAGGAAGCCCTGGGAATCTTCCTTGCAGGTCTCTACCTTTAAAACAAATGATCACCTGAAAAGGTGGTCTTTTTTCTGTATCTATATTTGGGTTTATCTGGTAAAATTGTTTTATGCAAGGGGGGAGTTAGTTGACTTATTCAGGAAATATATCAAAGAATATTTTGTGGGGAATCATCTTTGTGAGCGCATTTATCCTGCCTAATTTAAGCTGGATGATCCGGGTTACAATCACTCTTGCTGTGGTGGTAATTACTTTACATCAAGTCCAATTAACGATTTCCGAAAAACAGCTTGATTATAAAATTAAATTCTTTAAGTTCATGCTTTACAGGAAAATTCTAATGCCAGAGAAAATAAAAAAAATAAAATTCGGCAGGATCGGCTGGACAACAAAAAATGCCGTCATCAAGGTGAACGGCGGTTTTAATATTGGAGTTGCCCATTTTTACAGTGAGCAGCTCATTGCTGATCTTGAAGAGTTCGCACTTGCTAATCATATCGAAATACAAAAGACGCGGGATTTTCTGCTTTTGGAAAAATACTATACAAACAGCTAAAAAGCATCGGTCGCCCGATGCTTTTTTCATGCTTATTTTTCATAAATGCTATTGGAAAGGAGACGGAACAGGTAGTCTGTATGATCGCGGAAGCCAGCTTCAAGGCCGATCAGCGTTACATCTTTATCCTGTTCTTTGACGATAACAGCTTTTCCTTGAGCAGCAACATTGTTTTTCCAGTGCCCGGCTACAAAGAAGTCTGAGTTGTCGTCAAATGTTGCAGCAATCTCATCATTACCTGTATTTTCATACCAGACAGGACGATAGACGAAGCCGAGATCATCCTCGCTGTAACCGCCAGTCATGCCTTCGCCGCTGTAATCAACTTTCGCGATTCCGTTGCTGTTGTAGCCTGCAACCACAACCGTGTTATCTGTGAGGCCTAATGCTTTAGTCGCAAGTGATGCGCCCGCACCGACCGCGATATACTTACCGCCATTATTTAAAAATTCTTCGACATTCGTTTTGAAGAGATCGTACTGGCCAGGATTCTGGAAGCCAAATTCTTGATTGCCTGGACGTGATTGAGTTTTGGCAATCAGACCTTCGGTACCGCTGTATACGAATACGTCAAAGCCCGTCAATCCCTGTTCGGCAACTTCAGCCGGGGTGACCTCTGTAACATCAAAACCAAGGCGTTTCAGTGCAAGTTTTGTTCCTGAATGGGACTGTGCCTTATTCATGCCGCCGTCCTTTAGGATCGCTACTTTAAGGTTTGTAACTTCTGCTGCGTCTGCAGGTATCTTTGCCGATTCGATATGCAGTCCGGATTGTTTTACAGCTGAGCCAATGGTGTTTGCGGCAGCTTCTGTGTAAAAATTGCCTGCTTCATCGCGTTTTACGGAGACGCCTTGCTGCATGAGAGTATTGGCAAGTTGAACTGCTTTTACAGAGCTGTTTGGAATCATGAATGGCCCTTTGCCGCTAACTGACCCTTGTTCCTGGATCTGGTTCACTTTTGCTGCGGTCACATCGAATTTATCTTGGACAGCTACTGCCTCAAAGCCCCAAAGCTCTGGCAGGCTCCACGCTGAAATATCGTACATAGAGTCGACATCCTCAGTGATATCCTCGCCATCCCATAACATCGTATTGGCGAGCCCGGCCTTTGCCTGGTCCATTTTAACGATGTATGTGCCTTTCGGATAAGATTTTCCTTCCGCTGTAAAAGCTTTCGAAGCCTGGACGACTTCGATGTCGTTTTTCTGTAGATGCTTAACAGCCTTATGTGTTACGGTTGGGTCTTCTGGATCAACAGGCAGAACATAGGCAGAAGGGAAGAAGCCTTCGTCATGGAACGGGTGGTCGAAATTGATGCCTCGCTTGAACATTTCAATCTGATCCTTGATCATTTCCTGCTTGTTCTCAGTGGCATTTTTCAGGGCGCCCATAATGGCATCATACATCCAGCGAACTCCGTCAAGATCATTCGTAGGCGCTTCAAGCGTGTGGCCGTATGCACCATGATACATCGCATACATTGGCGTAAAGATCGGTGGATAATCATCCCAGCCTTCTGCGTCATCACGCTGTGGAATATAAGTTCCCACCATCGACTGATACAGGCTGCCCGTGAAGCTTTCCTTGTCGGACATGATTTCATTTTCCATCGCTTTTGCCTGATCCATTGCCCATTTTTGGTAAAGGTCATATTCGTAATTCGGATTGTGCGGAACGGTACAAGGCTCAATTAGGCCCTGTTTGTTTGGCGCATAACCTTTTACGTAGCCGTGCGTATCGAGGAAGACCATTGGATTCCATTCCTTGATCAGTGAAACGGTCTCCTGGGTTTCTGGCTGTGACTGGGTGATGAAGTCACGGTTCAAATCGATTCCTTCCCCATTGAAGCGTGTCGCACCAACACGTCCATCAGGATTTTGGACCACATTGAAAATCAGGATATTATTCTCGAGGATTTCCTTAGTAGTCTCGTCATTCTCAAGAGCGAATCGCTCGATCAGCTGCATGACGGCGTCGCTGCCGACAAACTCCGTTCCATGGATGGATCCATTGATCATGACCGGCACTTTGAAGTCTGGATTGTTCTCAATCCAATCCTGTGCTTTGCCAGGGTTTTTAAACATTTGTTTTCTTAAAGCCTGGATCTTGCCGAACTTGCCCTGCGAATCAGGTGCAGCAATCGTAACGACATAAAGAGGCTGTCCCGTCGATGATTGGCCTTTTACTTCTACCTTCACACGATTGGATTGCTTTTCGATTTGTGCAAGTTTATCCCCGATTTCCGAGAATTTCATAAAGTCATAGTTTTCACTGTTGAATAAGCTTCCGTCCTTTTCTTCATATGCATTTACATAATTCCACTTCAAGGACTCAGCTAGTGCCGGAGTCCATGGGGAGGATGCCAGCAAACTTGCAGCTACAACACCCGAGATCATTTTTTTATAATTCATTTATGTATTCCTCCAAAATAGATTTGTATATTTATACATAATAATTAGTAAAAATTATTTCGACAATCGTACAAAACTACTAAATATTTGTCACGGTGTCATAACGCTTGATTTTGCAGGATTGGAGTGTGGTTGGGAAATAAATCGATATGAAAATATAGGAAGATAGTCACTGGGCAGAGGCAAATAAAAAAACAGGGCGGTTGCCCTGTTTTATTGTGGCTGCATTGTACGATTACGGCGCTTCCGGTTCCATTGTCTTGCCTTATTTTTCTGTTCAAGTTCAGCAACAGGTTTTGCAACAAGTGCGTTCTTGAATTCAACAGGTGTCTGTTTTACAGAAAAAACAACCGTATTGACAGCTTTCTTTTTCTTTTCAAAATCATTCATAAGCTTTTGCTGTTTAAATTTAAGTGAATCGGTTTCTTCTTTGATTGCATTGGTTTTATTTTGGACGCGGGTTGCTGTCTCTTGAAGGCTGTTAATGGTTGGCTTAGTGTCTTTGAATGTTTTATATGCAACATATCCGAGATAGACGAGTGCAGCTACGATGACAGCGATGCTGATGTAGACGATGATCATGGATGATGCCTCCTTTTATTCAAATCCTTTATTTTTTATTTACCCACTTATGTTCCGTTTTAACAAAGAAATGCGCCACATCTGTCGGGATTTATTGGAAATGATATAATGGAATGGAAGATTTTATAAAAAGGAGTACTTATTAGATGAGTAAATTTGTTGTGATCCTGAAGGATAAACGAAATGGAGAGCTGGATTCAAAATTGCTGGCAAGGCATATTGACCATCTCAGGCAGTTAAACCAGGCGGGACAACTGATGATTGCCGGCCCATTCAAAAATAATGATCACACCATGATCATCCTGAATTGCGATGATATAGATGAAGCAATCGCACTGGCAGAAAAAGATCCGTTCATCATAGAAAAGTACTACCATACATATGACATCAATGAACTAATCGTCGCCAACGAGGAAAATAACTGGCTGATGGACAGCCCTCCGACAAAGGGGAATCTCGTCCACTAATAAAAAAGGGACATCCAGCTAAACTGGAAGTCCCTTTTTTGGCATTACAATTATTTAGTTTCTTCCTCAACGATGACTTCCTCAGTCACAGTTTCCGCAGACTCTTCAGCCGGCTTTTCAAAAACGGCAAGTACAGCAGAAATCAAAGCAGCGAATTTCTTCGCGATTTCACTTGCGTGAGTGGCAGCCTTAGACGCAGCTTTATTGGCTGCAGAAGGGTTTACTTTTGCTTCTTCAGTCGTTTCCTCAGTAACTTCTTCAGCAGCAGTTTCGTCCGTTACAACTTCCTCAGTAGCCTCTTCAGTAGCAGTCTCATCAGTGACAACTTCTTCAATAGCCTCTTCAGTAGCAGTCTCGTCCGTTACAACTTCCTCGGTAGCCTCTTCAGTAGCAGTCTCGTCCGTTACAACTTCCTCAGCAGCCTTTTCGGTAGCAGTCTCATCAGTTGCAACATCTTCAGCAACCTCATCTTCAGTCACTTCAACAAACAAAGCAACGGCTGAATTTTCGTTAGCTTTCTCTTTAGCAACATCGCTAGCGTTGAAAGCTTTAGACTTCATTTTGTTTGCAATAGAAGGAGATACTGTAGGTTCTTCTTCAGTAGCTTCTTCTTCAGTAACTTGGTCTTCAGTAACTACTTCTTCTTCAGTAACTTGGTCTTCAGTAACTACTTCTTCAGTAGCTTCTTCTTCAGTAACTACTTCTTCAGTAACTACTTCTTCAGTAACTACTTCTTCAGTAGCTTCTTCTTCAGTAACTACTTCTTCAGTAGCTTCTACTTCAGTAGCTTCATCTTCAGTAACTTCGTCTTCAGTCACTTCAACAGACAAAGCAACGGCTGAATTTTCGTTAGCTTTCTCTTTAGCAACATCGCTAGCGTTGAAAGCTTTAGACTTCATTTTGTTGGCAACAGATGGAGATACCTTCTCTTGTGTATCTTCGTCTTCGTTGTCATTTTCATCTTCGTCTTCATGTTCGTCTTCATCTTCAGTCTTTACAGTCGCATCTGTATCAAGATCGATGTTTTCAGAATCGGAGTCATTATCTTCATCATCTTCTGTTTTTACAGTAGCTTTTGCATCAAGGTCGATGTCTTTGGATTCTTCTTCAGAATGTTCATCTGAATCGTCTTCATCTTCCTTTTTCATTTCAGTGTCTGCTTTTGGCTTATTTTCCTCTTCCTCTTCAGTTGCCTCAGAATCTGGGGCATCCTCTAAATCAGAGTCTGAGTCAGTATCTTCAGCTTCCTCAGAGTCAGCATTTGTTTCATCAGTCACGATTGGCTCAAGTTCTACAACTTCTTCCACTACAGGTTCCTGGGCAACAACTTCTTCTGTTGGAACTTCCTCAACCGGTACCTCTTCAACAGGCACTTGCTGATTCGTTGCGTGGACGGCTGCATTTGGTGCCGCGTGCTTTTTGGCCGTTTCGCTTGCATGAACAGCAGCCTGTGATTTTGATGCTTTTTCCTTAGCTTCAACCTTTGCTGCAGCTTTTGGCTGAACCTTTACTGCAGGCTTTGCTGGAACAGCAGGAGTTGCTTTTACAGCAGCTTTTTTATTGGCAGTCTGGACTTTTACAGGCTTCACGTTATGTTTTTGTTCAACCTTCACTTTTTCCGGACCGGCCGCCTGTGTGAAATGGCCTCCAGTCAGTACTCCGATTGACAATACTCCAGCTAGCATAAAAGATTTAACAACTTTAGTTCCATTCATATAATTATTCATTATGATTATTCGCTCCCTTTTAATTAACGTGATTCCGTGGCAATTGCATCGGTATACGGTAAAAAAACTGGAGCTTCAAGCGGTGGTGGGGAAGGTGGGGCATTCACCCACTGGCTCTGAAAAACAGTGACTCGCGATATCAACGGCTGCATGAGATTTAAGTGAAATGCTTCATCCCAAATAAACCATTTATCGCTTAAAAAAGTGCTTGAGTTTCCATAACTTGACCGGTCGCTGGAAGGCCCCCCTGAAGCCTTCGTGCGTGAAGGAGGGTTAGGCAGATTGTCTCCTTTAGGATACCTATCATTTTGGGATGAATTGTTTTCATCCTTAGATGAATCGTTTTCAACCTTTTTTGCAATAGGCATCTTTCTGACTTTGGTCTTTGCTGTCTTTTTAACAGAGGACCGTGTCTGTGCAGATTCCTCTGGTCGCTCAACCATTTCCTCCAAACCGGGAGATCTTCGCTTTGTTTCTGTTACGTTTTGATCTTTTGTATGTATGGACTTGACCGCACCTTTTTTGTTTTGATCATTGCTGTGTTTTTGGTTATGTTTCGCCTGATTGGAATTTCCGGGATTCGATGCCCTGGGCGTTTGGGGTTGTGCTGCTTTCTCATTTTTCTTCAACGAAGTAGCCTTCCCATTTGCTTTCAATGTATCGACAGGCTTATCCGGTATCTTGGCCTGGACGGGTTTCTGGACAACTTCTTTCTGGACCGGCTGTTTTTTAACAGCAGGTTTTTCTGAAGATTTTGCTGCATCCCCGGCATTCTCTGCCTTATTTAGCAGAGCAGCCTGCTGGGCAGCCACAGCTTGTGACCCCTTTCCGGCGTTTGAATCTTTTTCGGCGAAAGCCATGTCTGGCACCAACAAAGCAACACTAGCAATAAAGCCAGTAATGATTAGTTGTCGGAAGTGCATCCTTTCACCTCCTTTCAAAGCAAGAATCTGTCTCAGGAATAGCATTCCGTAATTTAAACCTGTTTTTGTCGGTTTTTGCAGCATTTTAGAAGAAACCGTTCTTTTAACCTAGCAGTCTGCTCATAAGGAATGATTCAAATTTCCTTTCTTTTTGGTACTTATTATTCTGGGTGGAAATTAATTGGCTTTCTCTTGCCCTTTTTTTAAAAAAGAGTAGAATGGAAATTATGCTTTACTCGTTTAAATGAAAGAAGGATACATCATGAAAAATTTCAAAATATATATGATTCTGACCGGTGTCATGTTTCTGTGGGGACTGAATGTAACGGCACTTAAAGTAATCGTAGGGAATTTCCCGCCGATTACGATTACCTCGCTCCGTGTATTCACCGCTGGGGTCTCGGTATTTATCATTCTCTTTTTCTTGAAAAAAGTCCGGCTGCCATCAAGGAAAGAGTGGAGCTATATTATTGGCGGCGGTATCCTGAATGTAACCGGACATCATCTGTTTCTGGGAATTGGATTAAAGGTGACCTCGGCAGTTAATGGAGGCTTGATCCTTGGACTGGGACCGCTTCTGACAGCATTGATGGCTATTATATTCCTGGGAAAAAAGCTGACATTTGTCCGGACACTTGGATTCATTTTCGGGGGAATTGGCGTCACGCTGACTGTGCTGGCAGGAAATACAGGGTTGTCTGGCATGTCGATCGGCGATTTTTATGTGTTTCTTTCCATACTTTCACAGGCGATCAGCTTTATCATAATATCTAAAGCAGCGAAGACATTGGATCCTCGTCTATTGACTGGATACATGCTTGTATTCGGCTCATTCTTATTGTTCTTGATCGGATTGTGGAAAGAGCCAACTGGTTTGGCGAGCCTTGGGAATGCATCAGCAGGAATATGGGGCGTATTCTTTGCATCAGCCATTTTCGCTACGGCAGTAGGACATATGCTTTATAATTATGCCATTGGCCAAGCCGGACCGGCCGAGGCGTCAATCTTCCTGAACTTGAATACATTCCTATCCATCTTGTTCGCTGCGATCTTCCTCGGTGAAAGGATCACATCATCCCATTTGCTCGGCCTGATTTTCATCGTCTCAGGCGTTATCTTCGGATCAGGAGCGCTGGAGGAACTGATGCTCAGGAACAGAGCGAAACGAAATGCAGCTTAATAGTGTTGGGGGCAGGGCTTTGGCTCTGCTTTTTTTGCATGCCCTACTGGTAAAAAAACGAGACTTGCAGACCAACAGGGAATATATCGGCTTCAACCGGGAATATATTCGTTCCAACGGGGATTATAATCGGATCAACGGGGATTATATTCCTACCAACAGGGAATAAAGCCGAATCTCCATTGATAGAACATAAAAAATAGCTTCAGGATTCAGTTTTCCGCTTTCAAAAGTGTCCATTCTCCAGAAAAACTGTCCTGATTTTGGACAGCTTACCCTCAAATTCTTTTTATTTCCCTGAAAAAAGCGTTGGCATGATTCTTGCTTTCTATAAAAACATAACTTTATAAAAGTGGAGGTCAGGCAAAATGAAAATGAGCGAGATAAAAGCGATTGTTACCGGAGGAGCATCCGGATTGGGGGAAGCGACTGTCAGGAAAATCATTGGGCAGGGGGGAAAGGCGGCGATTCTGGATTTATCAGTGGAACGCGGCGAGGCTCTTGTAAAAGAACTGGGAGAACAGGCAGTTTTCATAAAAACAGATGTAACGAGTGAAGAAGAAGTAAGGAATGCTGTCAATAAAGCAAGCGAGTCATTCGGTTTCATCAACACGGTGGTAAACTGTGCCGGGATTGGGGTTGCGGGCAAGCTGTTATCAAGAAAAGGCGTCCATTCGCTGGACATGTTTTCAAAGGTCATTGCCATCAACTTGATTGGCACCTTTAACGTCATCAGGCTTGCTTTCGAGCAGATGTCCAAAAATGACCCAAATGAACTCGGCGAAAGAGGAGTCATCATCAATACGGCATCCGTTGCTGCGTTCGACGGCCAGATTGGGCAGGCGGCATACAGCGCTTCAAAGGGCGGAGTGGTCGGCATGACGCTGCCAATCGCAAGGGAACTTGCTGCATACGGAATCAGGGTGATGACAATAGCTCCCGGCCTATTCCATACGCCGATGTTCGATTCGCTACCGGCAGAAGCAAGGGACTCGCTTGGAAAAATGGTGCCATTCCCGCAGCGGCTTGGTTACCCGGAAGAATACGCACAGCTTGCTGAAAGTATAATTATCAATCCGATGCTTAATGGTGAAACCATTCGTCTTGACGGAGCGATCAGGATGCAGCCGAAATGATGAAAAGCCCTTTCCTGTCAAAGGAGAGGGCTTTTTCTTATGGTAAAATTTTCGCGTTGTTGAAAATGATGAAAACGAATATGATATTTTTGCAATATAACATTTTAAGAGAGAGCAGGGACAACTAGAGTGACAACGAAATTTATTAGAATTTTCATGCTTCTATTTTTAACAGCGGCAGTTTCCTTCCCGCAATTCGCTTCTGCAATGGCGGAGGTCACATTCTTCAGCCAGTCTACAGGGACTGTTGCGTACCAGGGAAATAGTGTACCTGGCTATGTTTCGTTTGAGCTGAAGACGAGTGAGCCGACTCGCGGTCATATTTTAGCGGTAGGCAACGGTGTCCAGACTCAAATCAATCTTTCAAGTACAGATTTTAAAACGGTCCATAAAATAGATTGGGTGCCATGGGATGATACGAAGAAAGCTCCATTGCCTCCTGGTGAATACCAGCTGAAGGCGTATTTATCAGACCAGGGCTACAACCAGATGCAAGGTTATCCGCTTGGCAAACTGACAGTTGTGGCCGAGACGAATCCTAAGCTATTATTCGATCAGGTTTCGATCAATCCTTCCGTGTTTTCTCCGAAATATGGAGGAGCGGAAAATGTGCAAATTCCTTTCAACTTGAACCGTCCGGCTGAAGTTCAGTTGAGCATTTGGCAAAATGGCGCCGAAGTTTATGCTGGCAGCAAAATGAAGCTTTTGCCTGGCAGCCATTCCGTAAACTGGAACGGAACGGATAAGGCGGGACGAGTTGTTGCGGACGGAACCTATGATGTTTACTTCAACTACATCGAGACAGCCTTTAATTACCCGGCAACGAAACAGTCAGCACAGAAAGCCGGGACGGTTACCATCAAGGACGGCGACTATGATATCCCTCAATGGAGATTGAAAGAAGTGGTTACGGACGCTGCCTTCACCTCCGATATGATCAGCCCGGACGGTGACGGTGTGAACGACACAGTATCAGGTCAATTTACACTGGCCGAGCCTGCGAAAGTATCTATTTATATTGCGAACGCTGCTGGCGCGCATATGAAAAATGTCGTTTCAGAGCAGTCATTCCAGTCGGGAACTCATTCTTTCACATGGGATGGAACTGACTTTAATGGCGGCAAGGCTGTTAATGGAAGCTATTATATTAGGGTCATGGTGATTGAAGGCAGTAACACTGGCTATATCTCTTTTTCAGATTCAGTGAGGTTCGAAGGCGGCTATGAGTTCAAGGCCCTTCAGCCTGAAAAACGAGTGCGGGTAACCTCTGAGACCGCGAAGCTTTCGGTCTATCCAATGAGTCAGGGCTATACGGCTGTAAAAGGCGATACTTTGCCGTTAATGTCTGAAACAGTTGAAAATGGCCGTTACGAGGTACTGGTCAAAGAAGGTGTAACCGGTAAGATCAATGTAAGTGATGTGGAGCTTGTGGCTGAATCCACTCCGCCGGCAGCTCCTAACACGGTTGACTACACTGTGGCGAGCGGCGACACACTGTGGAAGATTGCTGCTAAGTTCAACAGCAGCATTTCCGAAATCGTCACCCTGAACAATCTTGATCCAAATAAATATCTATATATTGGGCAAAAACTGAAAGTGCCAGCTCCGGCTTCACCTGAACCGACACTACAGCCAGTGGTATATACGGTCCAATCAGGGGACACTCTCTGGAAGATTGCCCAAAAATATGGCACAACAATTGATAGCATCGTGAAAGCGAATAATCTAGATCCGGCCAAGTACTTGTATATCGGACAGAAACTTGCGATTCCATCGACAACGGCTCCGGAACTCCCGGCTGCCCAGGCTGTCATCCACACGGTAGTAAGTGGAGAGACACTGTGGAAAATCAGTGTTAAATATGGCACCACCATCGATGCGATTGTGAAAGCAAATAATCTTGATCCGGCCAAATACCTGTATATTGGCCAGAAACTCACCATTCCACGCTAAAAATCATCACCTGCTCCTCACCTGGGGCAGGTTTTTTCATGGCTAATAACTGTACTTTCCCCCACAGTGTTATATAATTAAAGTTATAATATTCAGAAATTTTTTAACTGGATGGGGGGAAGTGAATGCTTGAATTCAGGGATATCGTTACCCCTGTTGACTGTCTGGTCACGGAGACAACAACTTTGCATGAAGCAGTTGAAATCTTCCGGGAAAAGAAATGGAATCTCCTGCCCGTTACTGATCCTGAAAAGAACCTTCTTGGAGTTTTTACCCGCAGCGGCTTGTATCAAATGATCCTTGAAGGTAGTCCCCTTGAAACGGCAATACGACCATACATAAAGAAGGAAGCGAGATCCATTCGAATCGACACTCCTTATCCGGAGATCGAGCAGATAGTAAAAACAAGCAAGGTTGGTACAGGCGTAGTGCTAGATGAACAGGACAAGGTCATCGGTTTACTGACCAAGACCGACATGGTGGTCGCTTTGCTAAAATCAGCGAATACCCTCAAGGATCAACTGGAAACAATCCTTCAGCACTCCAATATCGGTGTGCTCATGACTGACGGCAGAATGCAGATGATATATGCAAACGAAGCTTTTGCGAAAATCAGCGGACGGACCGTTGATTCAATTGTATCCAGGAATCTCGGCGATCTGTTTCCAGGGTTGCTGAACGGAGATGACACGCCTCATCATTATGAAAAGTTCAAATCGATTCTTCATGTCTCTTCCTATGAAACAGTGAATCATGAAGAAGGGAAAATCATGTTATTCCAGGATATTTCCGAATTTGAAAAAATGGCAGAAGAACTCGAGACGGTTAAAAAGCTTAAACTGACAATCGAGACGGCACTAGAGAATGCATATGATGGAATCCTGATGACAGACGAAAAGAACATGATCACCATGGTCAGTCCGCCAATGCTCGAACTATTCAACCTGGAAAAAAATGAAGTGCTGTACAAACCAGTCGACCAAGTATTTCCGCAATTGAAGCTTGGCAATGTGTTCAGTTCGGAAATGGCGGAAGTCAGTGACTTTAACGAGATGAACGGAATTCGATATATTGTCCACCGGATTCCAATCAAGAAGGATGGCAAGGTGATCGGAGCGATTGGAAAAGTGATGTTCCGCCAGTTGAATGAGGTGAGCGAGTTGTTCAAGCGACTTCAAAAAGCGGAGAACAAGGCAAGCTTTTACCACCAGCAGCTGAAGAAATCAGAGTCGGCCAGATTTACATGGGACCATATTTTCAGCAAAGATCCTTACATGGAAAAATTAAAGAAAAGTGCAGCCAAAGCAGCGAAGGGCAGATCCACTGTATTGATCAGGGGTGAAAGCGGTACAGGGAAAGAATTGTTCGCACATGCCATACATAACAGCAGTGCTCGTAGTGAAGGCAAATTCGTTGTCGTCAATTGTGCTGCCATCCCGGAGGACCTGCTTGAATCGGAGTTTTTTGGATATGAAGAAGGGGCATTTACGGGCGCAAAACAGCGAGGGAAAATCGGGAAGTTTGACCTTGCCAATGGCGGTACGCTCTTCCTCGATGAAATCGGCGACATGTCCCTGTCCCTCCAGGCAAAACTGCTGAGAGTCCTGCAGGAGCGCGAGTTTTACAGGGTAGGCGGAAACGTGCGGGTAAAGGTCGATGTCCGTATTATTGCGGCGACAAACCGCAACCTGGAAGAGATGGTGAAGCAGGGGGAGTTCAGGGAAGACCTATACTACCGATTGAATGTCATTTCCTTGAATATTCCGCCGTTAAGGGACCGCGTTCAGGATGTCGAATACTTGATTACTGAATTAATGAAAGAATTGAACTCAATGCTGGGTACGAGCATCACCGGCATCTCATCACAGGCAAAAACGGCACTGCTTCGCTATGAATGGCCGGGCAATGTGCGTGAATTGCGGAATGTCTTGGAGCGCGCAATGACCTTTGCCGAGCATGGGAAAGTACAGGCAGAGGACCTGCCGGATTACTTACTTTCGCAATTATCCAGCCCACTCATCGAACAAATCAGCCTGGCGGAAGATGCCGAGCTTGGCGCGATCAGAAAGGCCCTCTCCCAGACAAACGGCAACAAAGCAAAGGCAGCAAGACTTTTGGGAATCAGCCGTTCAGGACTGTATGAAAAAATAAAGAAATACCAGCTGAGCGTGTAGGAGGTTATATGCGGACTGGAAAAAACGCGCGCTTTTTTCCAGTTCGCCAATAAATCCTGGAAATCGCCAATAAAAATGTGAAAATCGCTAATAAAGCCATTACGCCTCCATAATAAATCTGATTCAACACCAATTACGGCGACTCCTTATAAATAAATGAGCCCAAAGGCAAGATTTTCTACCGATAAGTTGCCAGTCTGATTTTTTTAATCGTTTTACATCGAATTAACCATCTCGCTATATGTCCATTCATGGTGTCCAATTTCCGGACACTCCGCAAGACAATTAAACTGATCCCAGCCCAGAATAACCGTATTCATCATTTTTGGGAAATTGGCATAATTATTGCATATAAAAAGATGAATGCGTTTTCTAATATAACCAGGGGGGAAGTTTTGTATGGATATTGGGTCATATTTAGCGCAAAATGCCAGGAAAACACCAGAGAAGCTTGCGATTGTATGTGAAGGAAGGAGCTACACGTACCAGCAGTTTAATGAGGAAGTGAACAAGCTTGCTCACGGGCTGCTCAGCCTGGGGATTCACAAAGGCAATAGGATAGCTTTAATGATGAAGAACTCTGATCAGTTTGTGTTTGCCTTTTTTGCAGGCGCTAAAATCGGGGCGGTCATCGTGCCGGTGAATTTCCGCCTGACAGCCTCAGAGGTTCATTACATACTGGAACAGTCCGGGACCGTGCTGGTTATTTGCGATGAGGAGTTCGAGGAGATTATCACTTCAGCAGGTGAAGGAACAAATGCAACGCATATCATCACGACTGGAACCCCTAAAGCAGTTGGACATCATTCATTCGAAAATGTCCTATCAAAAAATATCACTAATCCTCAAATTGATATTAGTGATGACGATGACCTTGAAATACTGTACACGTCCGGGACGACCGGCAGGCCAAAAGGTGCACTGTTTGACCATAAACGAGTTTTCAATGTTGGACTAACAATGATGATCAGCATGGGGATTAACCAGGAGGAACGAATTCTCCACATCGCCCCGCTGTTCCACTCGGCACAGCTCAACTTATTCCTGATTTCGGGCGTCGTACTGGGAGCAACCCATATAATCCATCGCGATTTCCACCCGGTTACAACCCTGCAGGCGATTCAAGAACATAAAATCACCCACTTCTTTGGGGTCCCTGCCATGTACAACTTTATGCTGCAGGTTCCGAATGCTGCGGATTATGATCTTTCATCGATTAAAAGATGCGGCTATGGTGCTGCCCCAATGGCCCCGGAACTCGTCCGAAAGAGCATGGAGCTTTTCAGGACAGACCAGTTTTACAATCTATGCGGCCTGACCGAAGCTGGTCCCGGCGGCATCCTGCTTGGTCCTGAAGGACATAAACACCATCTTGGAAAAGGAGGGAAAGCTGCTTTCCTGACCGAAGCCAGGGTCGTGGATGAAGAAGGAAAAGATATCAAGCCTGGTGCTGTGGGGGAGTTCATCATCAAAGGTGAATCGATTATGAAAGAATACTATAAAAAGCCGGAAGAGACGGCAAAAACAATTAAAGATGGCTGGCTGTATACAGGAGACCTGGCCACGGTTGATGAAGGTGGATATATCACACTGGTAGACCGGAAAAAAGACATGATCATTTCTGGCGGCGAAAATGTCTATTCAATTGAAGTCGAAGAAGTCCTTTATGAGCACCCTGCCGTACTAGAGGCAGCAATCATCGGTCTCCCTGATGAAGTATGGGGTGAAGCTGTTAGTGCAGTGATTGTGCCTAAGAAGGATGCGATTGTGGATGAACAGGAGCTAAAGAGTTTTTGCCGTCAAAAATTGGCGGGATACAAAGTTCCAAGAAGAATTTTTATAGAAGAAGCATTGCCAAGGAATGCTTCAGGTAAAATCCTGAAATATCAGCTTCGCCAGAAACTGAATGAAGTGAAGCTTTAATAGTTTTAGAGAAAAGGGGAGATACAAAAATGAAACACCCTTATTTAACAGATGACCATGAAATTTTCCGCAGGTCGCTTAGGAAGTTTTTAGAGAAGGAAGCATATCCTTTCTACGACCAGTGGGAGGAAGAGCGAATGATACCCCGGTCCTTCTGGGAGAAGATGGGCGAGCAGGGTTATCTTTGCCCGGATATTGATGAGGAATACGGCGGAAGTGAAGTAGACTGGGGCTTTGCGGTTGTCATCAATGAAGAGCTCGAGCGGGTAGGCTCAGGGCTGGTTGGCGTCGGATTGCATAATGACATTGTAGTTCCGTATATCACTGCTTATGGAACAGAGGAGCAGAAAAAACGCTGGCTGCCAAAATGTACGACAGGTGAAATCATTACCGCAATTGCGATGACGGAACCAGGGACAGGATCGGATTTGGCGAATATCCAGACGACAGCAATCCTTGATGGCGACCACTATATTTTAAATGGGCAAAAAACTTTCATCACTAACGGCATCCAGTCTGATTTAATTGTCGTTGCCTGTAAAACCGATCCAAAGGCGAACCCTAAGCATAAAGGAGTCAGCTTGCTTGTCGTTGAGCGTGACACACCAGGTTTTTCACGTGGAAGGAAGCTGAATAAGGTAGGATTGCATTGCCAGGATACGGCAGAACTCATTTTCGAGGATTGCCGTGTACCAAAGGAGAATCTGTTGGGTGAGGAAGGGAAGGGGTTCATCTACTTAATGGAAAAGCTACAGCAGGAACGCCTTCTGGTTGCGATTGCGGCACAGACAGCGTCTGAGGTCATGCTGAAGCAGACGATTGAGTATGTGAAAAGCCGTGAAGCCTTTGGCAAGCCGGTCAGCAAGTTTCAGAACACGCAATTCAAGATTGTCGAGATGGCGACAGAAATTGAAATGGGCAGGGCTTTCCTTGACCAGCTGATTGCCGACCATATTGTGGGCAAGGATGTGGTCACAAAGGTTTCGATGGCAAAGTGGAAGCTGACAGACAGTGCGAGGAAAATTGCCGCGGAATGCATGCAGTTGCATGGCGGTTATGGATATATGGAAGAATACGAGATTGCGAGGAGGTTCCGTGATATTCCGGTTGCCAGCATCTATGCCGGAACAAACGAAATCATGAAAACCATTATTGCTAAAAACCTTGGATTATAGATAAACAGACGATCAGAAAGGAAGATGAAGCATGCGTGAAGTGGTAATTGTCGAAGCCGTCAGAACACCTGTCGGCAGAAGAAAAGGTTTGTTAAAGGATATCAGACCGGATGAACTGGCTGCAGGAGTTTTGAAAGAGGTTGTAAAACGGGCTGGCATTGATGCGGGTCTTGTGGAAGATGTTATCTTTGGCTGTGTGACACAGTCAGGCGAACAGGCAGGGGATATTGCCAGAGTAGCCGCTTTGACTGCGGGTTTCCCGATCGAAGTACCGGGAACGACGATTGACCGCCAGTGCGGCTCCAGCCAGCAGGCAGTCCATTTTGCTGCCCAGGCAATTCTTGCGGGGGACATGGATGTTGTTATTGCTGGAGGTGTCGAAAATATGACACGTACTCCTATGGGCTCCAATTACCAGGATGCCAATCCATTCAGTCCCAAATTAAGGGAGCAATACGAGATGATCCATCAAGGATTATCTGCTGAACGGATTGCGGAGAAATACGGTTTTACCCGCCAGGAGCTTGATGAATTCTCAGCTGAAAGCCATCGCCGTGCTTTGAAGGCGCAGGCTGAAGGTTATTTTAAAAAAGAAATCATGCCGCTGGAGGTCACCCTTGATAATGGTGAAACGATGTTGATGACGGAGGACTCAGGCCCGCGTGAAGGAACAACACCTGAAGTGTTGGCCGGGCTGAAAACCGTGTTTAAGGAAGACGGCGTCATTCATGCAGGAAACTCGAGCCAGATCAGTGACGGTGCAGGTGCACTCTTGTTGATGAGCCGTGAAAAAGCAGAAGAGCTGGGGTTGAAACCACGCTTCAAGGTTCACACCAGGGTAGTGGTAGGTTCAGACCCGACACTGATGCTGACAGGCCCGATTCCTGCCACAGAAAAGGTCCTCAAAAAAGCCGGACTGGAGCTTGAAGACATCGATGTATTCGAAGTCAATGAAGCATTCGCACCTGTCCCAATGGCATGGCTGAAGGAAACAGGGGCAGACCCAGCGAAGCTGAATCCAAATGGAGGGGCAATTGCGCTCGGACATCCTCTTGGAGCAAGCGGCGCCCGCCTAATGATCTCGATGATGCATGAACTGGAGCGTACCGGCGGCCGATATGGACTGCAAACAATGTGCGAAGGACACGGCATGGCGAACGCAACCATTATTGAACGGTTAGATTAATAGATTCTTTACAATCATTTGCGCACAAAAACAGCAGAAAAAAGAAAAACAGGTCACCAATGGGATTTCCATATACTGCTACTCTGAAAAGCATAAAATGACATTTTATTAGGAGGAATGCAAATGAGCACAACGATCGGCAAGATTTTTGACCTGACCGTAATGAAGTTCCCGAACAAGGAAGCCCTCTACGATGTCCGCAAGAATGTCCGCTTTACGTACAGTGAATGGAATGATGAGGTGAACAGGCTCGCCAATGCGCTTCTTGCTGAAGGGGTGAAGAAGGGGGACAGGGTCTCTACGTTCACCTTCAATACCGAGGAGCTGGGCACGGCGTTTTTTGCCTGTGCGAAGATTGGTGCAATCTTTAATCCTATCAATTTCAGGCTGTTGGGGGAAGAGGTTGCGTTCATCCTTGGAGATGCTGCGCCGAAGGTTGTCCTTTTTGAAAAAGCGGTGGAACCAGTCATTGCTTCGATTGAAAACAGGTTTCCGCATATCTCTTTCTGGTATATCGACGAAGATACTCCGGATTATGCCCAGAGCTATCATGAAAAAGTAAAAGCTGCCGAGCCGAAGCCGGTTGAAACGGATGTGCATGAAAACGACCTGTACGCGATCATGTACACAAGCGGCACGACTGGCAGGCCAAAGGGAGTCATGCACAAGCATCGCAATATGGTTGAGCAGAGCATGATTGTTGTCGGTTCAACGAAACTCGGTGCGAATGATAAAGGACTTGTGACTGCGCCAATGTTCCACTGTGCAGAGCTGCATTGTGCCTTCCTGCCGAGAATCCATGTCGGTGGCAGCAATGTCATCCTCCATCAATTCGCTCCAAAGAAAGTGCTCGAGCTGATTGATTCGGAGAAAATCACGAAGTTCTTCGCCGCGCCAACCATGTGGAATATGCTTTTACAGGAGAATCTATCAGACTATAATATCGAAAGCCTGAAGCTGGGATTGTATGGAGCCGCCCCGATGGCGCCGTCCCTTGTCCATGCATGCCATGACCAGCTTGGCATCAAGCTTGTCCAGGCGTATGGAATGACGGAGATGGGCCCAGCGATCACTTTCCTTTCTGAGGATGACCAGCTGACAAAAGCAGGTGCCGCTGGCCAGGCATGCCTGAACCACGAAATTCGGATTGTCCGCCCGAATGAAGATGGACCGTCCGATCCGGAAGACGTCCTTCCGCCGGGCGAAAGCGGTGAAATCATCGTCCAGGGTCCATGCATGATGTCCGGTTATTTCAATCGCGAAGAAGCGACGGAAAAAGCGATGTACAAAGGCTGGTACCATTCTGGTGATATTGGCTACCTCGATGAAGAGGGTTACCTTTGGGTGAAGGACAGGGTGGATGACATGATCATCAGCGGCGGTGAAAATATTTATCCGCGCGAGGTCGAGGATGTACTCCATGCCCATGAAGGTGTGCTAGACGTGGCGATTGTCGGGCAGCCGGATGATCGCTGGGGTGAATCTGTAACAGCCTTTGTCGTGAAAAAAGATCCGCAGGTAACGGAAGAAGCTCTGGATGAATGGTGCAAAAACAGTGACAGCCTGGCAAATTACAAACGCCCGCGCAAGTACCTGTTTGTTGAGGCACTGCCACGGAATGCGAGCGGAAAAATCCAGAAATTCATGCTGCGTAAACAAATGGAAGAATTGTTTTCAAAAGGACAGCCGACTTAGTGGAAAGGATTTTCAATCATGTTGAATGGTATTAAAATCGTCGACTTCACGAATTATATCCCGGGACCGTTTGCAACGCTGAGACTGGCGGAACTTGGGGCGGAGGTTATCAAAGTCGAAGCACCCGGCGGGGACCCGGCAAGGAATACAGGACAGGGATATGTCTTCAACGCCCATAACCGCGGCAAAAAAAGCATCGTGATTGATTTAAAGCAGCGGGAAGGAAAAATGCTTGCCCTTGATTTACTTGCGGAGTCGGATGTTGTTGTAGAAAGCTTCCGGCCTGGTGTAATGGAAAAGCTGGGTCTTGGATATGGAGCTGTTAAAAAGCACAACCACGGCATCGTCTATTGTTCAGTGATCGGCTACGGTTCAGGTGGAGAAATGAGCAGCCTTGGCAGCCATGACCTGAATTATATGAGCTTGAGCGGGGCTTTGGCCCAGTTGAAGGACAGTACAGGAAGGCCGGTACATCCAACCCATACTTTTTCCGACTATATCGGCGGATTGGCTGCGAGTGAACGGATTCTCGCAGCGCTCGTAGCAAGGGGGAGATCCGGAGAGGGAAGCTATCACTGTATCTCGATTGCCGACAGTATGGCTTCCCTGATGGCGAACCATGTGCTGATTGAACAAGAAACGGGATATCAGCATGGTGTATCCGTCCTGAACGGCACTGTCATCGGCTATGGAATTTACGAAACCAAGGACGGCCGCTATGTCAGCCTGGGAGCCCTTGAGCCAAAATTTTGGGACAATTTTTGCCATGGTGTCGGACGGCCGGATTGGCAGCCAGCGCATTATTCGAGACCGGAAGAGACCAATCCTGTATACAGCGAGCTCGTTCAATTGTTTAAAAGCAGATCGCTGTCAGAGTGGTCGGAATTCGGCATGAAGATTGACTGCTGCCTGACCCCCGTTCTCGAGGCGGGCGAGTTGTCAGATTATCCATATTGGAAGGAAAAGAGCTTCATCCTGCCAGAAGGCCAAATTAAAATGCATGGCGATTTGCCGGCACGGGAGGGTGCGTCCTATCCTGAAAAAGGAGAACAGACAGAAGTAATTTTAAAAGAGTGGCTAGGTGCGGAAAACAGGTTAAATAAATATTCTTAGTGAGCGGAAGGGGAATGGTCGGTTATGATGAATGTTCCATTGACAGTAGGATCGCTGTTGGAAAGAGCAGAAAAGTTTTTCCCGAAAAAGCAGGTGGTGTCGCGGACACTATCAGGTATTCACCGATTCACCTACAAGGAGATTGGCGCGCGGACCCGCAGACTTGCCAGCGCGCTTGAAAAACTTGGTGTCGAAAAGGGTGACCGTGTCGGCACTTTTGCCTGGAACCATCATCGTCACCTGGAAGTTTATTTTGCTGCACCTGGAATGGGGGCTGTGCTCCATACGATCAATATCCGACTATCTCCCGAGCATGTCTCTTATATTATCAATCATGCTGAGGACAAGGTTTTGCTTGTCGATGAGGATCTGGTGCCGCTGATTGAGCGGAGCAAGGATCAATTTAAAACGGTGGAAGCATACATCATCATGACCGACAAAGACGAGCTGCCGGAAACAACATTGGAACCTGTCTATTCATATGAAGAGCTATTGCGTGAATCCAGCGCGGAGTTCGAATTCGTAAAAGATATAGATGAAAATGATCCGGCAGGAATGTGCTATACATCGGCAACTACAGGGAATCCAAAGGGTGTAGTTTACTCTCATAGAGGCATCGTTCTCCACAGTTTCGCGTTTGGCCTGGCTGATACTGCTGCATTGTCGGAAACAGATGTCGTCCTTCCGGTTGTCCCGATGTTCCACGCAAACGCCTGGGGTCTGCCTTTCGCAGCGACATGGTTCGGTTCGACCCAGGTGCTTCCGGGTCCGCTGTTCACCCCGAAGCTGCTGGCAGATTTGATTGAACAAGAGAAGGTCACCTTCACGGCAGGAGTGCCGACGATCTGGCTTGGCCTGCTGAATGAACTGGAAAAAGGAAGCTATGATACGTCTTCGCTCAGATCGATTGTCTGCGGAGGATCTGCTGCACCGCGAGGCATGATCAAAGCGTTCGAAACGAAGTACAAAATTCCGTTCCTGCACGCATATGGCATGACTGAAACCACCCCGCTGGCAACGGTATCCCGTCTCAAGAGCTACCAGGTTGGGCTGGAAGAAAATGAAATTCTCGACATCCGTTCGAAACAGGGGCTTTTGGTTCCAGGTCTTGAAATGAAAGTCATCGGCGGAAATGGTGAAGTGAAATGGGATGGCGAGGAAATGGGAGAGCTGCTGCTGCGTGGCCCATGGATTGCTGATGAATATTACAAGGATGAACGGTCAGAAGACGCATTCCGAGATGGCTGGCTTTATACCGGCGATGTCGCCACAGTGGATGAAGAAGGCGTCATCAAGCTTGTTGACCGGACAAAGGACTTGATCAAGAGCGGCGGTGAATGGATTTCGTCTGTTGATCTTGAGAACGCCCTTATGGCGCATGATGCTGTATTCGAAGCAAGTGTCGTCGCCGTTCCGCATGAACAATGGCAGGAACGCCCGATCGCCTGTGTCGTCCTTAAGGATCAATACAAAGGTCAGGTCGACAAGCAAGAGCTGCTGGACTTCATTTCACCGCAGTTCGCCAAATGGTGGCTGCCAGATGATGTAGTGTTTATGGAAGAAATTCCGAAAACCTCCGTGGGAAAATTCCTGAAGCGCGCACTAAGAGACCAGCTGAAAGACCACCTCGTGCAGAATTCATAATGAATAAAAACGAGAAGGCGCTGTTTGTGGGTGCGATAAATTCTTAATGATGCCCTTATGAGAAGGGAAACCCCTGCATAAGGGTATCATTAGGCCAAAAAGATGCCCTTATGAGGGGGGAAACTCCAGCATAAGGGCATCATTAGGGCAAAAAGATGCCCTTATGGGAAGAGAAACTCCTTGATAAGGGTATCATTAGGTCAAAAAGATGCCCTTATGAGGGAGGAAACTCCAGCGTAAGGGTATCATTAGGCCAAAAAGATGCCCTTATGGGAAGAGAAACTCCTTGATAAGGGTATCATTAGGTCAAAAAGATGCCCTTATGAGGGAGGAAACTCCAGCACAAGGGGTATCATTAGGTCATAAAGGTGCCCTTATGAGGGAGGAAAC
>JAGGQZ010000023.1:38841-81860 GCA_018613055.1 Chryseobacterium sp. ISL-80
TTAGGCCAAGAAGATGCCCTTTTGAGGGGGGAAACTCCTTGATAAGGGTATCATTAGGTCAAAAAGATGCCCTTATGGGAAGAGAAACTCCTTGATAAGGGTATCATTAGCTCATAAAGATGCCCTTATGGGAAGAGAAACTCTGTCATAAGGGTACGATAAAGTCAAAAAAATGCCCTTTTGAGAAGTGAAACTACTTCATAAGGGCATTATTAAATCCTAAATGCTAATTTAATGAGCAACCTTTTTCTCCAATAAATCAGCCGGCTGTGAAAGTGCAGCCGGTTTTATCGTGTAAAAAGAATTGCAAAAAACAGGAAAATGGTTTAGTATTTAGTTAAATAACTAAATACTTAAATCACGTAAAAGGAGGTCTTTAGCTTGAATGATGCATTCAAAGCACTTTCGGACCCTACCAGAAGAAAGATTCTCGACCTGTTAAAGGAAAGGGATATGACAGCTGGAGAGATCGCAGACCATTTTAACATGACAAAACCGAGCATCTCACAACATTTGAAACTGCTGAAAAATGCCGGTTTGATCCAGGATGAGAAGCAGGGGCAGTTCATCATTTATTCTCTTCATACAACAGTCTTCCAGGAGCTCATCAGCTGGGCGTTCAGCTTTACTGAAAATAATAAAGACCGGGAAGGGGAAAAATAAAATGAAAAAGCATGTATTGCCATTGACTATGATCGGCCTCCTAATCCTTGCGTGGATCATTGTGTTTCCAAAGCTGCCTGAACAAATGCCAATCCACTGGGATGTGAATGGGGAAGCAAATGGGTTTGCATCCAAGCTTAATGCAATGTTCTCTACACTTGGTATCATGGTGATCCTGTATATCTCCATGGCTTTTTTGCCAAAAGTGGATCCGAGGAAAACGAATTATAAGTACTTTACGAAAAGCTATCACATCATATTAAATGCGATTTTAGGAGTCCTTTTTGTCATCAACATCCTGATGCTGGCAAATGCAATTGGTTATGATGTCCCAATTGGCAGCATTGGACCATTGGTTGTAGGGATTATCTTTATGATCCTTGGAAACTATATGCCACAGGTCCGGTCTAATTTTTTCATCGGAATTCGGACTCCATGGACACTCAGCAATGATGAAGTATGGAAAAAGACACATCGGGCTGCTTCAAAAATCTTCTTTTTTGGCGGTCTTGCGATGATCCTGGCTACCTTCGCACCTGGCAATTGGAAGGAAGCGATCTTGTTTATCGTCATTGCCTTGACCGTCGTTGCGCCATATGTTTATTCTTATGTTCTATTCAAAAGAAACTTATAGTCAGCTCTATGCTATGTGCAAAATATATAGAACCTGTATGCGCAGCATGGTCAAAAACTGACTGATAGCCTGGACGGTCCTGAAAATGGGCCGTTTCTTATATCTTTTAATTCAAAAAATTCGTTAAAAGGAGTATGATAGAAGATATAAAATTCGGAAGACGAAATAACGGCATTGGTCAACTGGGGGTACCATCTTCATGAGTATATTTTCATTTGTAAAACCATATCGCATTCCAATCGCGGCTGCGCTTAGCTTAATGCTCATCGAATTGGCTGTAGAGCTTTTCCAGCCGCTTTTAATTGCGAAAATCATCGATGAAGGAATTGTTGCGAGGGACCTGGACACGGTCATCAAATGGGGCGGAGTGATGCTCGGAATCTCCATCCTTGCCTTTGTATCGGGTATTGCAAACTCGTTTATAGCTGCTCATGCAGGCCAAAGTTTTGGCTTTGACATCCGTGAAAAGCTGTTTTCTAAGGTCCAGGCTTTTTCCTTCACTAACTTCAGCCATTTCCCATCCTCATCATTGATCACAAGGATCACCAATGATGTGACACAGCTGCAGAATACGTTCTTCATGAGCCTGCGGATTGCAATGCGCGCTCCGTTGTTGGTGATCGGGGGAATCACCATGGCCATGATGGTTCATGTGAAATTGGCGCTGCCATTTGTCATCATCATTCCGCCACTTTTGATTTTCCTTATTTGGATTATGACCAAGGCAGCAGGTCTATTCAAAAGTGTCCAAAAGCGCCTTGACAGAGTGAATGGCGTGATGAGAGAAAACCTTGTTGGCATGAGACTGATCAAAGCTTTTGCCAGGGGGAATTATGAAGGCACAAGATTTGAAAAAGCAAATAATAAACTGAGAGAACGCACCGTATTTGCTTTAAGGGTAACTGAGGCAACAATACCGGTTCTGCTGCTTTTCATGAATCTGAGCGTCATTGCTGTTCTCTGGTTTGGAAAAATAGATGTCCAGTCTGGCAGAGTGTCAGTAGGTGAAGTGGTCGCGATCGTGAACTACGCAGCCAGGATTACTGCGGCTTTTTCAATGTTTTCATGGATCATCATGGTATTTTCACGTTCCAGGGCATCGGCTGAGCGTGTAACGGAAGTGCTGAATGAAGGAATCGATCTAGAAGATACCGCTGGAAGCCGGGATGCATACGAAATTTCTGCAGGTAAAATTGAGTTCAATAAGGTCTCTTTCAAGTTCCCGGACACCAATATTCCGATTCTTGATGATTTATCGTTTAAGATCGATCAGGGAGAAACCGTGGCGGTCCTTGGAGCGACCGGTGCGGGAAAAACGGCTATGTTCCAGCTCATCCCGCGGTTATATGACGTAACCAGCGGAGAAATTCGAATCGATGACCGGAATATCAAGGATCTGAAGCTTAAAAGTCTCAGGGAGGGTATCGGCTACGTTCCTCAAGAGGCATTGTTGTTCACCGGATCAATCAAAGAGAATCTCGCCTGGGGCAAACAGGATGCCACCGAAGAGGAGTTAGTCAAGGCAGCATCAGATGCCCAAATCCACGAAACGATCCAGAAACTGCCGAACAAATACGATACGCTTCTCGGGCAGAAAGGTGTCAACCTTTCAGGCGGACAGAAACAACGATTGTCCATTGCCCGTGCATTGATTAAAAAACCGAAAATCCTTCTGCTCGATGACAGCACTAGTGCGCTGGATTTAAAAACAGAAGCAAAGCTGCTGCATGCCATAAGCAAATATGAGTGTACAACTGTCATCATTACACAAAAGATCAGCACCGCCAAAGAAGCTGATAAAATCCTCCTGCTGGAAGACGGATCTTTGATTGGCTATGGTGACCATCAATACTTGCTTAAGCATTCTTCGCTTTATCAGGCAATCTACAACTCCCAGTTCGGGGAGGTGAAGGCAGGATGTTAAAAAGGCAAAGAGAAAGCAAGACAGGCAGCAAAAAAAGTACCGTTAAGGGAATTGGGCCGACAATCAGGAGGATTTGGGCCTATCTTGCAGACCAACGGAGCCTGCTGATCCTGGTCCTTTTAATGGTGGTGGCGAGTTCCGCACTTGGATTGCTGGGCCCATTCCTGATCGGATGGGGCATCGATGAATATTTTGCGACAGATTCAACTGATGGTTTCACCTGGCTTCTAATCGGCCTTGCTGCGGTATACGTGATGCATTCCTTATCATTGTGGTTCCAAAGCTACTGGATGATTGGCATTGCTCAGAAGACTGTCTATATAATGAGGAAGCAGCTCTTCAGCCATTTTCACAAGCTCTCGATTGATTTCTTCAACAAGCGCCAGCATGGGGAACTGATGAGCCGGGTCACCAATGATATCGAAAATGTCAGCGCGACTCTGAATTCCTCCGTCATCCAGATTTTTTCGAGTGTACTCACGCTAGTGGGAACATTGGCGGTCATGATCTGGCTGAGTCCTTTGCTTACCCTGGTGACGATGATTATCGTTCCATTGATGTTCATGGGGATGAAATGGATTACGAGCCGTACCGGTAAGTTATACAAGGAACAGCAACGCCGGCTTGGAGAGATGAATGGGTATATTGAGGAAACGATTTCTGGGCAAAAAATCATCAAATCCTTCTCCCAGGAACCAAAAGTCATTGAAGAGTTCCGCATAAAAAATCAGCAGCTGAAGGAATCAGGTTACTGGGCACAGACATTTACAGGCTTCATCCCGAAATTGATGAATATGCTCAATAACCTCAGCTTTACCATCGTTGCAGGAGTGGGCGGCTTCTTCGCCTTAAAAGGATATGTAACGATCGGTACAATCGTCATTTTTAGCGAATACTCCCGGCAGTTCACTAGGCCATTGAATGATCTGTCGAATCAATTCAATACCCTGCTGTCAGCTGTTGCTGGGGCTGATCGTGTTTTTGACATCATTGATACGGAGGAAGAGGCTGTAGATGAAAAAGGAGCCACACCCCTCCGCGACATTATCGGGAAGGTCGAGTTCAAGGATGTATCTTTTTCCTATGAAAAGGGAGGAGATACTGTTTCTGAATTGAATTTTCACGCAGATCCAGGCCAAACGATTGCATTAGTTGGTCCAACCGGTGCAGGCAAGTCGACAATCATTAACTTGATTTCGCGTTTTTATGAACCAGATCAGGGGATGATCTTGATTGATGGGCACGACAGTAAGAAAATCACACGCGACAGCCTGCGGAAACAAATGGGATTCGTCCTCCAGGATTCATTTCTGTTCCAGGGAAGCATCAGGGAGAATATTCGCTATGGAAGACTGGATGCTTCCGATGAAGAAGTAGAGAAAGCTGCCAAGGCTGCAAATGCCCATTCCTTCATTCAACGATTGCCGGAAGGATATGATACTGAGCTTAGCCAGGATGATGCCGGGATCAGCCAGGGGCAAAAGCAATTACTATCGATTGCCAGAGCCATCCTTGCTAATCCTGCGATTTTGATACTGGATGAAGCAACAAGCAGCATCGATACAATCACGGAATTGAAAATACAGGAAGCCCTCCAGCATCTGCTGAAGGGAAGAACAAGTTTCATCATTGCCCACCGCTTGAATACGATTAAAAATGCCGATCAGATTATCGTCATAGAGAGTGGACATATCATTGAAAAAGGCAGCCATGACGAATTGGTGACACAAAAAGGTTTTTACCATGAACTGTATACGAGCCAGCTTGAAAAGAAAATGTTAATGAATTCATAGCAGGGAGCCTCAGGGCTTCCTTTTTTATTTTTGTGATCACAGTGCTAATATGTGACAAATTTCCCGGGGAATAGAGGAATCATGAAAAATTTGTCGTATTTCTAAAAGTAGATACTACGCTTGGGTTATACTATTTAACTCTCTTCGATTGGAGAAGATAAAATGCTCGTCGAGAAACTCCTGTTGAATGTTTTGATCATTTTGCTGCCTATCTTTATTCATGGTGTTCTTTTTGATAACAAGAGTGTTGGGAAATCACCTTATTTATGCGGAATCCTGCAAAGCCTGGCTCTGTTTCTCTCGCTTGCGTTTTCATATGAACTGGGCGGATTATACTGGGATCTTCGGTATGTCCCTATGGTAGTAGCCTTCTTGTATGGGGGGCCGATTGCAGGGGGGATGGTCTTATTTACTTATCTGGCAACAAGGACATTCATGGGAGGGGATCTCCTTCTCGGATATGCGAGCGGTTTTTTGGCAGCGTTGATTCCATTCATGTTCATGAAGAGGTTTTGGAAATTCGATGCTAAGAAGAGGATCAGGACAGCGGTTATTGTTGGTTTCTGGCCATCATTGTCTATGCTCATCATTTTAATCACTAATATTTTTGTCAGTAATGCAACAGCAGCTGAAGATTCAAATAAAGTCTTGATGAACATAACTGTCTTTGGTGTGATCCAAATCTTCTCTGTATGGGTGGCAGCATTCCTTAATGAGGCATTGATTGAAAAGGAACTGATGAAAAAAGAAATCCTCAGGGCTGAAAAGCTTAATACCCTGGGGGAACTTGCAGCGTCCATTGCCCATGAAATCAGGAATCCCCTCACAGTGGTGAAAGGTTTTCTGCAAATGATGCACAAGCAGGAAAAGGGAGATAACTTTTACTATTTGAGTCTGGTGCTGACTGAGCTTGGAAGGGCAGAATCCATCATAAATGATTACCTGAATTTCGCCAAGCCGCAATTTGAAAAGCTGGAGGATGCAGAGCTGGCAGAAATCATTACAGAAGTCACCATCCTGCTGGAAGCCTTTGCCGCAAAAGAAGGGGTACAGGTGAACGTAAAGCTCGAGTGGGGTGTGTATGCAAAAACCGATCGGAACCAGCTGAAGCAAGCTTTAGTGAATATTATAAAGAATGCGATCGAAGCAACGGAAGAGGGCGGAGAGGTATTTGTCAGCCAGGCATCGGCAGGTCATGAATCTTATATCATCGTCTCAGACACAGGGAAAGGGATGGATGAAGAGCAGCTCGCACGTCTGGGGACTCTTTTTTATACAACTAAAGATAAAGGTACCGGACTTGGTACATCCGTTTCAATGAAAATCATTGAAGCAATGGGCGGGTCTGTCTCATTCAAGAGTGATTTAGGAGCGGGAACGGAAGTCACGATTATCCTGCCAACGTATAATAAGGAAGCAGCAGAAGATCCACTTCAGGGGAATGAAGCCATGTAATATAATCGGATAAATAGAAAAAGCGAACCGTCCCCGGTTCGCTTTCAAGTAACTTGCTACTCCACAAGATGTATAATAAAATCATCCATTTATAAACTTTGCCGCGGTACAAAATTCCACTTGACCATTTTAAACCTAAACGACGCAAGCCCTACCTCTCTTGCATCCTTACGGCTCCGAAGCCGATCCAGTGTGAATAAGTTGTTACCTAAAAATAAAAGCAGAACGCCATTAATTGTTTACATAGTATTGGTTGTGACTCAAGTTACTTCCTTTTGGCGAAGCTTACTTATTATATTACGTTTTCCAGCAGATGTCAAACGTTATTTACAAATGTTTGAAGTCTTTACTGTTTCCGTAAATTTTCCTGTGCCATTTTCACGAGTTCCCGGACCATGCTTCCACCCAATTTTCCTCCGACCTTTCCAGCTTCCCGGGTTGAAAGATTGCCGTTATACCCTTTTTTAAGAGGAACGCCGACCTCTTTTGCTGTCTCGAATTTTGCATCCTCCGCTTTCATCGTACCGGCTACCTGCGCTTTCAAATCATCAAGTGCTTTCCTGGCTTCCGGTACAAGGATCTTATTCCTTCTTGCCATTGGTGATCCCTCCATTGTGATGAATACATTCTTCTCGTTAGTATTGGCAAGGAAAAAGATTATTATTAATAATGAACCGTTCAGAATTCGGTATTTAGGTTTTGGTGCCTCAGTAGGAGGGTAAATATAATAGCTAATAAAATTATCCTCAAACTTATCAACAAACAAAAGCTGTTATTTATAAGTACTCCACAGATTTATCCACATTATCCACAGAAATATCGTAAAATCCAGTCAGCTAAATAAATCCTTATATTAAAAGCTTTTAGGAAATTTATTAACATTATTCACATGTATGTGGGTAACTTATTTTGTACAATTAGTGAAAATACTTGTTTATTGAAGTAGTTGGGAGTAAATTAGAAGTATCAAAAGTTAGTGAAAGTATTCACAATCCTATAGGATGTTCGTTATTTGCTAACCGGAGATATCCCCCTACCCTTAAAAGGAAAAAGCAGAATCAGAAAGATTCTGCTTTTTCCTTTATAAGAGGGTTATTTTCTTCTGCTTTTAGCACGCTGGTCCGCAGCTTTTGAGCGTGCCATTGCCTCAAGGTCATCGTGGTCAGCTAAATCGCGATCGAATTCTACATCAAGGCCGTCAGATTTCATGTTTTTTGGTACTTGTGGAAGTGATGCTTTATTACGATCGCGTGTTTTGTGTCCATGTGCTCTTCCCATTCGAAAAAACCCCTTTCAAAAATCAAAAGTACGGAAATGCATCGTTTCCGTACTTTTATGTTCCTCCAAAAGGAGCACGTTAATGCCTAATATCTCTTTCCATTTGCATAGCCGCCTGCTCTGTCTGCTTTTTTGAATTCGCGGCTGTATGTAACTTCCTGCATGCTTGATAAAGTACTCTTTGTCTTATCCCTTTTTTTCTTATCCAATCCAATCCACCCTTTCAATATGATGTACCTTACAAGTATTTCCTTGTTGAAAGGGATTTAACAGCCTTATTTACCTAAAATTTCTCTGAGGGCTTTTTCTAGATCGGTATACTTGAAGTTAAAACCTGATGTTAAAAGCTTTGCTGGAACGACTTTCTGGCCTTCAAGTACAAGCATGCTCATATCCCCCATAGCGATTTTAAGGGCAAAGGAGGGAACCGGTAGCCAATGGGGGCGTCCCAACACTTTGGATAAAATCTGCCCAAACTGGTCCATTGTTACTGGTGAAGGAGCAACAAAATTCACTGGGCCGTCTAACCGGTCATTCTCGATCGCAAACATAATTCCCCGGATGACATCATCTATATGGATCCATGAGAGCCATTGGTTGCCAGAACCTACTTTTCCGCCTGCAAACAATTTATAGGGAAGAATCATCTTGGGCAATGCGCCGCCTTTTTTATCAAGAATTACACCAAATCGGCAAAGCACTATCCGAGTGCCGGACTCATTTGCGTGGATTGCTTCAGCCTCCCAGCGCCGGACCGTGTCAGCCAGGAAGTCATTAGCTGGATTCGCTTGTTCAGTGAACTCTTCGGTCAGTGATGTCCCGTAATAACCCACTGCACTCGCATTGATTAAGACAGGTGGCTTATTTTCAAGTGCCTTGATGATCCTGTTCACTTCGGTGGTCGCCTTAATTCTGCTGTCAATGATCCTCTGTTTGTACTCATCTGTCCATCTGTCATTAATGGTCGCGCCAGCAAGATTCACAATCGCATCAGTGCCTTCAAGTTCATTCTCCGGCTGGTCAGCTGGATTGAGCCATTGGACATACCTTGGGTTATGGCTGTCTTGTTCATTACTTTTCCTGGTTAAAATGATTACCTCATGTCCATTGCGGACCAGTTCACTGCTTAAAGCACTGCCGACAAGCCCTGTTCCTCCGGTTATGGCTATTTTCATGGTCAACCTCCTAAGTTTCCTCTTATCTTTATAGTACTGCTTTTAAAATGATAAACCTCCTTTAAATGTGTTAAAGTTTCTTTAGAGAGGTGAAAATTAAATGCCAGTCATTACAAAAATCTCCGTCCAAAAACACAATAAAGACCGATACAGCATTTTTACCGACAGCGGAAGGGGAGAAGAGTACGCTTTTAGTGTCGATGAAGATGTATTAATAAAATACAATTTGAAAAAGGGAATGGAACTGGATGACTTTGCGGTCACGGAAATGCTTTTCCAGGACGATATCCGGAAAGCCTATAATACGGCAATCAATTATCTTTCACACCGCATGCGCTCAGAGTCTGAGGTCCGTGAACATCTGAAGAAAAAAGAAATCTCAGAATCCGTCATAAAAGAAGCCATCCATAAATTATATGAATTTAAATTCTTGAATGATGAGGAATTTGCCAACGCTTTTGTCCGGACACAACTAAATACGACGGATAAAGGCGCGGAAGTCATTAAGCTGGAGCTGAAGGAAAAAGGGATTGCTCCCGATTTGATCACGAAAGTGGTCGATGAAGTTTCCTTCGATGAACAGCTGGAAAAAGCAATCAAACTCAGTGAAAAATATGCTTTGAAGAACAAGAAAGATTCATCCAGGATCCTGAAGCAAAAAATTGAACAGATGCTTAGACGCAAAGGGTATTCTTTTTCGATCATCCGTGCTGCTTTGGATGAGACGGAAATTGAAAAAGAAGACGAAGCTGAAATGGATGCGTTGCGGATACAAGGTGAAAAACTGCACAGCAAATACAGTAAGCTTCCGGATCGTGAATACAGGCAGAAGCTAAAGATGGCACTATACCGCAAAGGATTTCCCATGGATATGATCGATGAGTTCATTTCGGAAAAAGAGAATGAGGAATAAAAAAATCATGACACTTGTCATGATTTTTTGGATTCTATAACAATTTCGGCCTTTTCAAGGTTGTCGATAATGATTCCGGCCACTTCAGCAGCAGAACGAAGCCTCGTCGGATCTGTAACATGTTCGCTTTCATCCCAGAAAGGAGTATTCATCCCGCCCATATAGGCAGCGACGAAACGGATGTCTGTTCCTTCGTACTCCTTCTGCAGGCTTTCGGTAAAGCCCCTGACGGCGAATTTGCTCGAACAATAGACAGCTTCATTCTTTTTTCCCCGAAGGCCGGCCGTAGAAACGATGTTCAGGACCAGGCCCTCCTGATTCTGTTCAAGGTAAGGAAGGATGGCCTTCGTCATATGGATGGTTCCAAAAACATTCGTCTGGAACATTTCTTCAATTTCTGTATCTGAAATGTCGGAGAACGGCCCGAAATATCCGAGGCCAGCGTTATTCACGAGCCCGTATAATTCATGCTTTTTGCTGATTAACAATGCCTTTTCCTTGATATCCTCCACATTGCGAAGGTCAAGCGGGAGTGCGGTGGCACTTCCCCCAGATTGTTCTATCTGTTCTTTGACGGCGTTTAGTTTATCTTCTGTTCTTCCTGTTAAAATCAAATGGTAATCCTGTTTGGCCAGCAGCAGTGAGAGCTCTTTCCCAAGGCCGGTACCCGCGCCAGTGACAATGATTGCTTTCATGATAGCCTCCTTAAAATAACATGCTATAATTTAGTTATATCTTAAATGCTTGAATGTTAAAAGCGAGAACAATCCAGGAGTGAATGTAGATGGGCAGAGAAAAACGTTACAGCGAAATGACCGAATACGAATTGAACCAGGAAATCGCCGGTCTCCGCGACAAAGCAAGAAAAGCAGAACAAATGGGAATGGCGAGTGAACTGGCCGTTTATGAGCGGAAGACTGCCATGGCTAAATCCTACATGCTGAACCCGGATGACTTCAAGCCAGGAGAAATCTATGGCATTGAAGGCGACCCGGGAGCCTACTTTAAAATCGATTATATGAATGGTGTTTTTGCCTGGGGTGCACGTCTTAACGGAGATGGTAAAGAAGAAGCACTGCCTATTTCCCTTTTAATAAAAACAGAGCAAAACCAGAATAATTAAGCATCTGGTCTTGCTCTTGTGTTAAAGGATGGAACAGATCAAGCTGGCCAAAGGGTGATGCTTAGTGGTCCTTAATGACGGCTGAAGTGTCATCTTCACGGTGAGAGGAAGCATACATGCGCTCCTGAGGATGGGTATTGATCGTGCCATCGGCTCTTCTTGAAGCGTATTCCGCTTTTGCCCGGGGCTCGCCCTCGAGCTTGTTGTTGTTCTGGTTCGGGAAATTGGTTACTTTATTTCGCATAATGCCCTCCGTGACGGGTGAAATTACGTGTATGCCAGAAATGGATGCACGCAATCATAGTATTCGAGTAATGACACATAATCATAACTATATTAAAAATTGGCAAAGGGTGATCAGGATGCAGGAAACACACGAAGCGCTGGCCAGCCTGCTTCAGGAAAAAAACAACGGCATCACTTATGAACAGGCATTGAGATGGGTCGAGCTTTTATGGAGCGATTTTGAAGCCACCTATGCAAAAGCAGGACATAAATATATGGGCAGCGAAATGACAGAAAAAGTCGTCCGCCAGTGGATCGAGAATTACGGCAGCCAACTGCATGAATTCGTCGCCAGGAATCCTAAATATAAGCATTTATTGGAAGAGCAATAAACGAACCAAAGAGAATCCCCGTTATAACGGGGTTTTTCGTTTTCTTAGGTATCTCGCTTTATATACAAGCGCATAAATCCACGCAAAAAACCGGGTGATATCACCCGGTTTTATCCTTCTCCTGGAATGAACTCCAGCTTTTTTCTTAGTTTTTCCTCGCTGTAAATCCAGCCTGTGTACGAGCTGAGGATTTCCAGCTCCTTGTTCAGGTTCACGACGGCGACAAATGGATAGTGTCCGTTGCTGCGGTAGCGCAAATCAATGAACCTGACTTCGTAATAATCGTCATATTCATCACATTCCCAGCGATAGACAGGTGAGAATGAAAGGAATGCGGAAAGATTCTTATCTTTTTTTGCTGCTTCAAGCACCGGAGTTTCGGGGACCGGTACACGGTTGAACTGGTCAAGGATCCGTACATGGCGTTTGTGTCCGCGGCCGACGAAGAATTGATGCTTGTTCATGACAGCTACACGCCAATGGTTGAAGCGCATTGTCGGAGCGATGATGATATCTGTTGCATCTGGAACGATTTTCTCAACAGCACACTTGATTCGATGCTTCACCACGAATCGATAAATATAGTAGAGCACAAGGATTCCATAAATCGTTAAGAATGTGTAACCGGGGTGTGCTCCAAAAGCCCAGAGGAACAAGCCGACGACATGAAGTGCAAAAATAATCGGATCAAATGTATTGATGACCCCCAATGCGACCCATTTCGACGAAAATGGCCTTAGTGCCTGTGTTCCATAAGCGTTGAAAATGTCGACAAAAACATGAAGGAATACAGCAATGAATGTCCAAATCCATAAGTGCAGCAAATTTGCTTCCGGATGAAAAAAGTATATTGTCCCGGTAATGAGCAGCGGCCACAGGAGGACAGCTGGAATAGAGTGAGTGACTCCGCGATGGTTCCGTATATAAACTGCATTATTTCTCAGTTTCAGTACGGTATCTATATCAGGGATTTGTGATCCGACGAGTGTAGCGATCAGTACGCTGCTGGCTGTGATGCTGCTTTCACTGACAGCTGGATCAAGCGTCGCCAGCCCGCCTAGAGCGAACCCCATGACAACATGGGTACCAGTATCCATGGAAACCGCCTCCTATTATTGGATAGTTGAAAAATGCCATATAAATGAACTGGCAGGTAAAAAGTCTTGTCACAATGCGAATAATCGTTTACTTTTAAAGGGCTGAACCAATAAGTCCCTTTACTAGTCATAAAGGAGCTGACGTAATGATTCAGATGATCATTCAATATGAAGTGAAACAAAATCTGCTTGGCCAATATCGTGAGGCCATAAATCGAATTTCCGAGATGCTTCCTGATTTCGAAGCGGATATGTTTTCATGCAGCCAGTCGGACCAGCGGAATATATTCATTGAATCATTCTTTGTACCGACTGAAGCCCATTACCATGCAATGAAAAAAATGCGACTTTCCCGGGACCATTCTGTATTTGGAATGCTGGAGGATTATGTTCCGGGAGGATTAGAACGCATCGGTTTCATGGCGATTAAGCAGAAGCGTTAATATTATATTCCCAAATTTCCGGAAAGTTTAACACCTGGAGGAACAAAAGTGGCAACTGACATCAAGAAATGTGTAGATAAAATGGATAAAAAATCCTTTCAGGATGACTTGATAGGATGGTTTGTTAATGAGCAGCGAGAACTGCCATGGAGAAAGGATCAGGATCCTTATAAAGTGTGGGTATCTGAAATCATGCTCCAACAAACTAGAGTAGATACTGTCATCCCATATTTTAATCGATTTCTGGAAAAATTTCCAACCATAGAGGCGCTTGCTTCCGCTGATGAAGAAAAGGTCCTAAAAGCCTGGGAAGGTCTCGGATATTATTCCCGTGTCCGCAACTTACAATCCGCAGTGAAGGAAGTCCACCAACATTACGGAGGCAAAGTGCCGGATTCACCGGAAGAGATAGCTTCTTTAAAAGGGGTTGGTCCATACACTGCAGGGGCCATCCTGAGCATAGCCTACGGGAAACCGGAACCAGCAGTTGACGGAAATGTGATGAGGGTTTTATCGAGAATATTGCTGATCTGGGATGACATTGCCAGACCTGCATCCCGTAAAATTTTCGAAACAGCTGTTAGGGAGATTATCTCCCATGAAAACCCATCGTATTTCAACCAGGCCTTGATGGAGCTGGGAGCCCTTATTTGTACGCCGACATCTCCTTCATGCCTTCTCTGCCCTGTCAGGGAACATTGTGAGGCATTCCATGAAGGAGTACAAACTGAGCTTCCAATAAAAACAAAAAAGAAGAAGCAGAAAAACATCCAGCTGGCAGCAGGGATCTTTAGTGATGAACGCGGAAGAATCCTTATACGGAAAAGACCGGAAACCGGCTTGCTGGCAAACCTGTGGGAGTTCCCGACCGTAGAATTAGACCTCGGTTTCCAAAGGCAGCGAGAGCAGCTGGCAGAACATTTCGAAGAGCTTTATGGTTTTTCTCCGAACATAAATGATTCCATAGGCGAAATCGACCATGTTTTCTCCCATCTGATTTGGAATCTCCATGTATTCAGCGGCAGCTTTGCTGCTGATATCCCGGAAACACCGCAGTTAAAACTGGTAACCGAACAGGAGATCCAGGAATATGCCTTCCCGGTTCCCTACCAAAAAATGCTGAAGCAGTATCTTGAAGTGAAAAAGGCTGACTAACCACTGATGTGGTTAGCAGCCTTTTTTAATGTTTATCGGGAATTATTGATCATGTAATGTGTGGATGACTACATGTGGTATTCGTAATCCAGCTTCAGCGCCTAGCCCCTCGAGACGCTTGGCTAGTGTGGCCTCCTAGAAACTCCGAAACTTCAACTCCGCCGGCAGAAGCAAAAAGCGCTTCTTTGTCGGAGTCTCCAGTTTCTACGTTTCTGGGCAGTCGGCTATACATTTCAATTTCAGTCCTGCCAATGAAGTCAAAGAACGACTTCACTGTCAGGCCCTCCAGCGCTTGTCGGGGCTGAACGAGGCGCTTACGCTTTTTGTTCCTAGTCGTAACTTAATTTTGTTCCATGGGTGTAATCTGCTTCACCCCGGCTAAGACCGCCCCTGCGCTCGATTTCTTCGACGATTTCCCTGTGGATGGTCTGCCCCTCGGCATTTAAATAAGGCACCATCTGTTGCAGGGAGTGATGGAAAAAGGCGAGTTCGCTGTCTTTCCAGTCAGTCTTTGACATCATTGAGAGTTCAGTCATATCACGGCCAACGTACATAAGGAATCATCCTTTCATTTAGGTTCAAACTTAATGTTAGTCTTTTCTGTGGTACCGTTTTTTATCAGGGCTCTTTTCCGGAGACTTATTGTCATATATACCTGAAAAAGCTAAAATGAAACAAAATCACGATTCCGCTTTTAACAGAAAGAGGATAGGAAAGGAATTTGCACATGACTCAAAAAGTAGCTCTCATTACAGGAAGCAGCCGTGGAATCGGCAAAGCAGCAGCCATCAGGCTTGCGAAAGAAGGATATGACATTGTGATCAATTATGCCCGCAGCAAATCGGCAGCATTGGAAACAGCAGGGCAAATCGAAGCTCTTGGAAGGAAAGCGCTGGTCGTTAAAGCGAATGTTGGAGACGTCAGTAAAATTAAAGCGATGTTTGAACAAATCGGAGCGGAGTTTGGAAGGCTGGATGTGTTCGTAAACAATGCAGCATCAGGTGTGCTGCGGCCAGCGATGGAACTGGAAGAATCTCATTGGGACTGGACAATGAACATCAATAGCAAGGCATTGTTATTCTGTGCCCAGGAAGCCGCGAAGCTGATGGAGAGAAATGGCGGCGGGAAGATTGTCAGCATCAGCTCACTTGGTTCGATCCGCTATTTGGAAAACTACACGACAGTCGGTGTCTCGAAGGCAGCCCTTGAAGCCCTGACACGTTATCTGGCTGTTGAACTGGCGCGCAAAAACATCGTCGTCAATGCAGTCTCAGGGGGAGCAGTCGATACGGAAGCATTGACCCATTTTCCAAACAGGGAAGAACTCCTTGCAGAGGCGAGAGAAAAGACTCCTGCCGGAAGAATGGTCGAGATCGATGACATGATCAATGCGGTCATGTTCCTTTTAAAGGATGAATCGAGCATGATTCGCGGCCAGACCATCATTGTTGACGGTGGAATTTCGCTGTTAGTTTAAAAAGAATATTTTGGTAAAATTTAGTCGGATAGTAACCCCCACGGATGGTTAATCTATATTTCGTGGAGGTGATAAACGATGGCAAAACAACCTAACCAATCTCAAGCTGGAACTAACATTCAGCAGGTGAGACAACAAAACGCTCAATCTGCTCAAGGTGCACAAGGTCAATACGGTACTGAATTCGCGAGCGAAACAAACGCTCAAGAAGTACGCCAGCAAAACCAGCAGGCTGAAGCACGCAAAGGTCAAAACTCTGGCCAACAGAGTTAATATCACCTAAATGAAAGGCACTCTCACTCGCAGAGTGCCTTTTCCATGCCTGATTGTTGCAAAGAATCCAAATATGACACCGTGTGAAAGCTCCCTAACAGGGATTCAAACTGTCTCCTCAATATCGGATGGACTTTATTTTTCCTTGAAAGGGAATCATCGTAATTCGACAAAGGTTCCAAATCCTCTACATAACTAGTCAAAGGATTTCCTCCACTGCCCGAGAATACAATTAGGAGATAAATTTTACAGGCGGTGGATAAGCATGGATAAATTTAACGAATTGGTATCTACTCAAATGCAAACAATGGAAAAGCTTCTGTATTTGCAGTCTGAACTGGAAAGGTGCCAGGAGATTGAAAAGCAACTGGATGCCCTGAAGCAAAGTGCAGAGTTAGAGGAGCTTCGCTTGGAAATTGATCGGAAAAAGCAGGATTTGCAGGAAATCCACAGGATGTTTGAAAAGCAGACGGAGGATGTCATTCATACGTATCAGCAGCTGGCTGTTACATTACGTTAAAGTTTTTATAAAGGCTGTTTTAGCATTAACGAGCTCCTGCCGTACCGGGTTTGTGAAGCAATGGAGAAACCGGGCAGCGGGATTTTAGATTTGATGGTGAAGCAGAAAGAGCCTATGAAAAGAGCAATCCATCCGAAAAAAATGAATTTTTATAAAAATTTAAGCAATTTTAAAGGGTCATCGGTGGAAATCGATGGCTCTTTTGTTTTAAATTCTCTCGTTAACCGTTATAATAATAAAAAATAGGAATCGTTCTTTGTTGCCTTTTGTCGTTTTAAAGAAACCGAGATAAATATACATTGATAGGTTGCAAAGTTTCCGGGAAAGGAAAGTAGGGGAGAAGAACATGGGCGTACCCACAGAAGGTGAACCAATTCAAATCCATAGTTATAAGCATAATGGGCACATCCATCGAGTCTGGGAAGAAACTACCGTTTTAAAGGGCACACAGAACCTTGTAATCGGCGGAAATGACCGGACTGTCGTCACGGAGTCAGACGGCAGGACCTGGATTACGAGAGAGCCTGCAATCTGTTACTTCCACTCTCAGCTGTGGTTCAACGTTATAGGCATGATCCGGGAAGATGGCGTATATTATTACTGCAATATTAGTTCTCCATTTATTTTTGACGGAGAAGCGCTGAAATATATTGACTATGATCTCGATATTAAAGTTTTTCCAGATATGACGTTTAATCTACTCGATGAAGATGAATATGAGCGCCACCGCAAGGAAATGCAGTACCCTGATGTGATTGACAAAATTCTGAAATACAATGTTGAAAAGCTCAAACGCTGGATCAGGCAAAGGAAGGGACCTTTTGCACCTGATTTCATCGACATTTATTATGAGCGGTATTTAACTTATCGCCGCTGACCATACAGGGTAGACAAGCTTCAGCCTGTTGATTTGATTCAACAGGTTTTTGTTTCGTGCACTAGCAAGGCTCCATAAGGGGGAACTAAAAATTGGGCAGCATCCGCAGATACTTGAAATTCGTCAAACCATACAGGCTGCAAATCATCGGAACCATCATCATCGGAATCCTGAAATTTGCGATTCCATTATTGATTCCGCTTTTGATCAAATTTGTGCTCGATGATGTCATCGGCAACGATAACTTGACCAAGAGTGAAAAAACGGACAAATTACTCTGGGTCATGGGCATCATGATTGTTGTTTTTGTGGTGCTCAGGCCGCCGATTGAATACTATCGACAATATTTCGCGCAATGGACAGCGAGCAAAATCCTCTATGATATAAGGGACAGGCTGTTTTCCCATATGCAGAGGCTCAGTTATAAATATTATTCTAATACGAGAGCCGGAGAGGTCATCTCGAGAATGATTAATGATGTCGAGCAGACAAAGACCTTCGTTGTGACGGGACTGATGAATCTGTGGCTGGATGTTGCTACGATCATGATAGCGGCTGCTATCATGTTTACGATGGACGTGCAGTTAACATTCGTTTCCCTGGTTCTGTTCCCGTTTTACGCTTTTTCGGTAAGATATTTCTTTGGAAATCTTCGGAAGCTTACGAGGGAACGGTCGCAGGCACTTGCAGGGGTGCAAAGCTATCTGCATGAAAGGGTGGCCGGAATTTCGGTCATCAAAAGCTTTGCGATTGAGGATTATGAGCAGACACAGTTTGACCGGCAGAATAAAAACTTTTTAACCAAAGCTCTTGAGCATACAAGCTGGAACGCAAAAGCATTTGCTGTAGTCAATACGATTACGGACATAGCGCCGCTGCTTGTCATCGGCTTTTCCGGTTATCAGGTACTCCAGGGAAGCCTCTCAATCGGGGAAATGGCTGCGTTTATTGCCTACATTGACAGATTGTACAATCCGTTGCGCCGACTGGTGAATTCATCGACAACGCTGACACAGTCGATTGCATCAATGGACCGAGTATTCGAGTTCATGGATGAGAAATATGATATTAAGGATTCTCCTGATGCAGTGGAATTGAAAAAAGTCCATGGTGATATTTCTTTTAAAAATGTAAGCTTCTCGTATGAAGAAGACGGGGAGACGGTACTGAAGAGTTTGAACATAGAGGTTGAAAAGGGTGAAACGATCGCGCTTGTTGGAATGAGCGGCGGCGGGAAGTCATCGTTTGTCAGCCTGATTCCGAGATTCTTCGATGTAACCGATGGAGAGATCCTGCTTGACGGAAAGGACATCCGTTCATTCAAAGTCCGTTCATTGCGCGATAAAATCGGGATGGTTGCACAGGATAACATTTTATTCAGTGAATCGGTGAAATCCAATATACTTTTGGGCAAGCCAGGAGCAAGCGATAAAGAAGTGATCCAGGCTGCAAAGGCCGCGAATGCCCATGAATTTATTATGAATCTTCCAGAAGGCTATGATACCAAAGTAGGGGAAAGAGGAGTCAAGCTTTCTGGCGGGCAAAAACAACGTGTCGCCATAGCGCGTGTCTTCCTTAAGAATCCGCCTATCCTGATTCTTGACGAAGCCACCTCAGCCCTTGACCTTGAGAGTGAGCATCTTATTCAGGAAGCGATTGATAAGCTGGCAAGGGACAGGACAACGTTTGTAGTTGCCCATCGCTTATCCACAATCACCCATGCCGACAGGATTGTCCTGATTGAGCATGGCGAAATCGTTGAAGTTGGCAGCCATGATGAATTAATGGCAAAACAAGGCGGCTACCATAGGCTGTTCCAGGTACAGCAGCTGGAAAATTAAATGGATGAAAATGAGAACCGGAGCCGAATTGGCTTCGGTTTTTTTGCATTCTGTGGATGATTTATCAAATTCCGAAGGTTAATTTCGCAGATTTTTTTGCTCGCTGGTTACACGATTAGCAATATTCAAGCTTTTTGAAAGAATGACCAATCTGGCATAAACAATCCATTATGAGCAGTCTATTTGTGACATTATTTATCAGCTTTCGACATACAAATAGTACCAATTACCTAATACTATTCCAAATTATTATTATATTTAAATAATTAAGAAAAATCAGTGGACTATTTGTAGGCATTTAATATAAAATGTTTTACACAGACAGAATTAATTTTATTCAGCAATAATATTTCGGTAATAGAAAGGAGTAGGCAAGTGGTACATGCTCCGGTTTTAGAAGTGAAAAATTTAAGAACATCATTTATCACCAAGGAAGGTGAGGTTCCTGCGGTAGATGATGTCAGCTTTTCGGTCAATAAAGGAGAAATCCTCGGAATAGTCGGAGAATCGGGCAGTGGAAAGAGTGTTACATCCTTGTCCATCATGAAGCTGATACCCCAGCCGCCCGGGAAAATTGCAGGAGGGGAAATCCTTCTCAATGGCGAAGACCTGGTGCACGCTTCGGAGTCGAGGATGAGGGAGATCCGGGGAAATGAAGTGGCGATGATTTTCCAGGAACCGATGACTTCGTTGAATCCATTATTCACAATTGGTGAACAGCTGGTCGAAGCATTGAAAATACATAAGAAGCTGGGCAAAAAGGCTGCATATCAGCAGGCTGTGGAGATGCTGAAGCTTGTCGGCCTTCCCAGGGCAGAGCAAATTGTCAAGGAGTACCCTCACCAGCTTTCAGGCGGGATGAGACAAAGGGTCATGATTGCAATGGCACTCAGCTGCCACCCACGGGTGCTGATTGCAGATGAACCGACAACTGCACTTGATGTAACGATACAGGCTCAGATTTTGGCATTGATGAAGGATTTGAATGAAAAGCTTGATACGGCGATTATCATGATCACTCATGACCTTGGTGTCGTCGCAGAAGTATGCCAGCGTGTCGCTGTCATGTATGCCGGAAAGATTGTCGAGGAAGGGCTTGTCGGGGATATCTTCAAAAATCCGAAGCACCCTTATACTCTTGGTCTGCTTAAATCGATACCTGACATCCGGGATAAAAAAGAACGGTTATATTCGATACCTGGCAATGTGCCGAAGCCTGGTTCAATCAAGACAGGCTGCCGATTTGCGGCCAGATGTGAATTTGTCATGGACAGATGCCTGAGCGTGAACCCGGAACTCTATGAAACTGACAGGCCAGGTCATACTGTTCGCTGCCTGTTGCATGAGAAGGAGGGAGTAGCCGATGGCAGAAGTTCTGTTAAAAGTTGATGGTCTTAAAAAATACTTTCCTATTACAGGCGGAATCCTTGGGAAACAGACCGGGGCAGTCAAAGCAGTTGATGATATCAGCTTCTGGGTGAACAAAGGGGAAACCCTCGGTCTGGTCGGAGAGTCTGGCTGCGGGAAATCGACAACAGGCAGGATGCTGATGCGCCTGATCGATCCGACAGAAGGGCAGGTCGTGTTTGAAGGGAAAGACCTTGTGACCCTTTCTGATAACGATATGCGCAAGGCAAGAAAGGATATGCAGATGGTGTTCCAGGACCCCTTTGCGTCCTTGAATCCGAGGCATACTGTTGAAAAGATTCTCGAGGAACCTCTCATCGTCCATGGAATCGGGACGAAGAAGGAACGGAAGCAAATGGTCAGGGAAATGCTTGAGGTAGTCGGGCTCAGCAGTTACCATGCCAAACGGTATCCCCACCAGTTCAGCGGCGGCCAGCGCCAGAGAATCGGGATTGCCCGGGCACTGATGACGAGGCCAAAGCTGATCATAGCAGATGAACCCGTTTCAGCACTGGACGTATCCATTCAATCACAAGTATTGAATTTGCTGGAGGACCTGCAAAAGGAATTCCAGCTGACCTATATTTTCATCGCCCACGATCTTGGTGTGGTCAAACATATCAGCGATAGAGTGGGAGTAATGTATTTAGGCAGACTAGTAGAAATCACGGATGCGGATAAGCTGTACGAAAAACCGCTGCATCCATATACCAGGGCATTGCTTTCGGCAGTGCCGATTCCTGATCCGGATATCAAAAGGGATGGGGAGCTGCTGACCGGCGATCTCCCAAGTCCATCGAATCCGCCGCTGGGATGCGCCTTCCATACAAGGTGCAAGGAGTGTATGGAAATCTGCAAGACAGACAGGCCCGAACTGCGGGAGATTGAACCAGGTCATTTTGCTGCCTGCCATCTGTATTCCTGATCAAAAAGGAATGCTGGCAGGAAAAACAGCATAGATGATATATAACATGGACTGGATAAATAAAATCGGTCCGAAAAAACAAGGGGGAAGAATATGAAAAGGCGTTTTGGATTGATGTTTTTTGCGTTTATCCTCATCATTAGCATGGGGCTTGCCGGCTGTAATAATGATTCCGGCGGCAAGAAAACAGGCGGGGAATCTGGTTCTGAAGGCGGATCATCGTCTGGCGGAACTCTAGTATTTGGCCGTGGCGGCGATTCAACATCGCTTGATCCAGCTGTAACCACAGAAGGTGAAGCTTTTAAAGTAACAAAAAACATCTATGAAACTCTTATCGAATTCGGTGAGCAGGATACAGAAATTCACCCAGGTCTTGCAGAAGAATGGTCAGAGTCAGAAGATGGTTTGAAGCATACACTTAAACTCCGTAAAGGTGTTAAGTTCCATGACGGCACCGATTTCAACGCCGAAGCAGTCGTATTCAACTTCGAGCGCTGGAAGGCCGGAAATAAAGAACAATTCTATTACTATAATTCACAATTTGGCGATGTAATCAAGGAAGTAAAAGCAGTGGATGAGTATACAGTTGAATTCACATTAAACCGTATCCTTGCTCCATTCTACAAAAACCTTGCAATGTCTCCATTCGGAATTGCAAGCCCAGCTGCAATTGAGAAGTATGGTGATAAGTTCATTGAAAATCCAGTAGGTACTGGTCCATTTAAGTTCAAGGAATGGAAACGCAATGACAAAGTAACATTGGTGAAAAACGAAGATTACTGGGAGAAGGGACTTCCAAAGCTTGATGAAGTCATTTTCCGTGTCATCCCTGAAAACTCTGCTCGTCTGAATGCACTGAATACAGGCGAAGTTGACATTATTGACGGTGTAAACTTCAGTGATGTTGAATCAATCGAAAACAACAAGGATTTACAGACGTTCTATCGTCCTTCTTTGAACGTTGCTTACCTTGGTTTGAACAACGAACGCGGACCGCTTAAGGACAAGAAAGTTCGCCAGGCATTAAACCATGCGGTTAATAAGCAAGCGTTGATTGATGCTTTCTTCGCTGGAGCAGCAGAAGCTGCAAAGAATCCAATGCCGAAATCGGTAGCTGGCTATAACGATGACGTGGAACCATATGAATATGATCCTGCAAAAGCTAAGGAGCTTTTAAAGGAAGCTGGATATGAAGATGGCTTTGAAATTGAACTATGGGCAATGCCAGTTCCAAGACCGTATATGCCTGACGGAAAGAAAGTTGCTGAAGCGATTCAGAAAGACTTTGCTGAGGTTGGTGTAAAGGCGAAGATTGTCTCTTATGAGTGGGCAACATACCTTGAAAAGACACGTGTTGGTGAAGCGGATACGTTCCTGCTTGGCTGGACTGGTGACAATGGTGACGCTGACAACTTCATGTATGTTCTTCTAGACAAGGATAATATCGACAGCAATAACTATGCACGCTACGCCAGCGACGAGGTACATGACTTGTTCATCAAGGCTCAGTCTACAAATGACCAGGCTGAACGTGAAAAACTGTATAAAGAAGCTCAATTGTTAATTAAGGAAGATGCTCCTTGGATTCCGCTTGTCCACTCTGAGCCTGCACTTGCAGGAAGAGCTGACGTTACAGGTTTCAAGGCCCATCCAACAGGATCTGACCTGCTTGCAACGGTTGAATTCAAAAAATAATGCATCGGGGAAAGGGAGAACATATGCATTCTCCCTTTTCTTTTGGTAAAGGAAATTATTCAAATTAAGTAATGTCTAGCTCCAGCGCCTAGCCAGTTTTCATCCCTGACAGTGCATCCTCGAGTATCTTGCGAAAAGCGTTAGCTTTGAGCAGCTCGAGTCACTTCGGTCCGCCCATTGAAGTCAAAGAACGACTTCACGGGTCGGCCCTCCAGTGCTTGTCGGGGCTGACCAAGGCGCTTACGCTTTTCATCAAGAAATGAGGTGGGAAGGTGTTTGCCTATTCTGTCAGAAGGATTTTTTCACTAATTCCTGTACTGTTGGGACTATCACTTATTGTATTTTTCATGATCCGAGCAATCCCTGGCGATCCCGCCCAGGTCATTCTCGGACAGTTGGCGACTAAAGATGCAATTGCGGATTTAACGAGAGAGCTTGGACTCGACCAGCCGTGGTACGTGCAATATTTTAATTATCTTGGAGGGCTGCTGACCGGGGACTTAGGACAATCACTAAGGACGAAGTCGGAAATAAGCAATGAAGTCTGGCCATATCTAGCCGCAACAATGGAACTTTCATTTGTCGCGATGATGATTGCGATTTTTATAGGTGTCAATGCGGGAATCATCAGTGCGTGGTTCCAGAATTCCTGGTTTGATTACGGTGCAATGGTATTAGCTCTTGTCGGTGTATCGATGCCGATTTTTTGGCTGGGTTTGATGGAACAATGGATGTTTGCCATCAATCTTGATATCCTGCCGACCTCCGGGCGAGAAGAAGTAAGGAACCCGGTCGATGCAATCACGAATTTTTATATTATTGATACATTGATCCAGGGGAGAACCGATCAGTTCGTCGAGGTACTTAAGCATCTTGTCCTGCCTGCCATGGCGCTGGCAACGATCCCGATGGCCATCATTGCAAGGATCACCCGCTCGACCATGCTTGAGGTTATGAGGTCTGATTTTATCAGAACGGCAAGAGCGAAAGGGTTGAGCATGTTCTGGGTCGTTTACAAACACTCCCTGAAAAATGCAATCATCCCTGTATTGACGGTTATCGGTTTGCAGACAGGCCTTCTGCTTGGCGGTGCGATCCTGACCGAGACCATCTTCAGCTGGCCGGGGATTGGCCGATATATTTACGAAGCGATCAATTATCGTGATTATCCGGTAATCCAATCCGGAATCCTGATCATTGCGCTCATCTTTGTACTGATCAATCTAGTAGTGGACTTATTGTATGCAGCAATTGATCCTCGGATCAAATACCGTTGATGGAAGGGGAGAAATAGATGGAGATATCAACTCAAAAACAAATGCAGCCGCCGGCCGTGCAGGCAGAGGAAAAAGTGGCGTCTCCCTGGGCAGAAGCATGGTATAGTTTCAAGAAGAATAAACTGGCCGTTGTCGGAACGGTCATTGTCTTGTTCTTTATTCTGCTGGCAATCTTTGCACCATTGATTACGCCAGAGGGCATCAATGACCAGAAAATGGAGGTCCGTCTCCAGGCTCCTTCAGCAGATCACTGGTTCGGCACTGACGATTTTGGCCGAGATATTTTTTCCAGGGTTGTTTTTGGAGCAAGGATTTCTTTATGGGTAGGAACCTTTGCGGTAATGGGTTCAATCATCGTAGGCTGCCTGCTCGGTATCCTTGCCGGTTATTATGGCCGATGGGTTGATACCGTTATATCAAGAGCTTTTGATATTATGCTGGCATTCCCAAGCATCCTATTGGCAATTGCCATTGTTGCTGTTCTTGGACCTTCACTTAGGAATGCGCTCATAGCGATAGCAATCATTAATATTCCAAACTTTGGAAGATTGATTCGGTCGAGGGTACTAAGTGTTAAGGAAGAGGAGTACATCATGGCAGCGAAGGCTGTCGGAATGAGGGATAGCCGGATCCTTTTCCAGCATATACTCCCAAATAGTATGGCACCGATCATCGTCCAGGGAACATTGGCCATTGCGACAGCGATTATTGAAGCGGCCGCACTTGGCTTTCTTGGCCTTGGTGCAGACGCTCCAAATCCTGAATGGGGTAAGATGCTGGCAGATGCAAAAGATTTTATGATCCAGGCACCATGGACCATGATTTTCCCGGGGCTTGCCATCATGCTGACCGTACTTGGTTTCAACCTGATGGGAGATGGCCTGAGGGATGCACTGGATCCAAGAATGAAGAGCTAATCCAATATGTAAAACGAAAAGCAGCTGATAACCCAGCTGCTTTTAAATTTCCGTATTTTGTTCGATTGTGATATTGCCGTCGTCTTTATGATAGGACTGGAAGCTTGTCACAAGTTTATCGAGGTGTTCAACTTGCTCACCATATTCCATGATGATCGAGACTAATTGCATGACGTGGTACAGCATCTGGCTGTTTGTTTGATCCAGCTCATTTCTTTGCGCCAAAAACAATTCAAAAAGCTGTTTTTTGTCCAGGCACACCTCACCCACGATATAGGATGTTTCAGGGCGGACTTTTCCGACATACTTAAGCATTACTTGTTCATGATGATTGATCAGGCAATCCAGCTGCTGCTGTATGACATCCTGGAATTCAACGGGAAGCTGGTTGAATTCATTCTCATATCGATGAAGCCTCTTCAGTGTTTCCAATGATTTTTTTACCGTGCTGATCATCTGCCTATAGATGACGAGCTTACGTGATTTAGCGAGTGTATTATTTTTAAAATAATCACGTTCTTCTTTGTACATCATGTATAACTGATCGAGCTTGATAATGCCCTCGCGAAGCTTCTCAATGTCTGCCTTAAGGAGCTGGTGCTCGGAGGCGTGGCGAGTGCTCAGCCTGATCCATTTCGTGATTTCCTCTGATAAAATAGAACTCTTGTAATAGAGTTTGTTTTCATACTTGGGAGGCAGGAAAACAAGATTGACAATGAATGCAGATATAACCCCAAGCATGATGGTCGAGAAACGGATCAAAGCAAATTGAATAAAATCATCGCCCGGCGTCTCCATGATTGCGATTAAAGTCACCATCGAAAGCGAAATCGTTTTCTCCAGATTAAGCTTAAGGTTGAGTGTAATGACGAGTACAGCCGCAAGTCCGATGATGAAAATACTGTTGCCAAAAGCCATAACGAACAAGACAGCGGTCGCGGCGCCAATCAGATTGCCCTGGATATGTTCTATAATCGATTGATAAGAGCGGTATACTGTGGGCTGCAGGGCAAAGATTGCTGCAATCCCGGCAAAAACCGGTGATGGCAGATTGAAAATATTCGATAAAAATAAAGCAAGAGTGATGGCAATTCCCGTTTTCAGAATGCGGGCACCAAGTTTCATGGAGAGTGAATTCCTTTCATTAGAGACAAAAAATCTCATTCGTTAACTACAAAGACAGTGAAATTATTTATACTTTAAACCATTTCATTCAAAACTAAACAATTATGTACTATACAATGGAAATGGAAGAAGTTCAAGCGTCAATTTACCAAAAAACAAGCCTATTTTAAATGAAAGTGGTTACATTTATATTGGAGATTGTTTTCTTTTAGCTAACTTTTCTAAAATTATTTGAGATGTTCCTTAAATAATGAGAGATATTCCTTAAATAATGAGAGATATTCCTGAATAAGCGGATATATTCCTTAAAAACGGATTATATTCCTTAAAATCAAAATATATTCCTGAAAATCGATCCTTTATTCCTGAGTTAGAATAATTCTGGATTCTGACCAAAACAAATGGCCCCGTTTTAGTAACGGGGCCATTATCACTTTCTTAAATCATTCTGTTGATACCGCCGGGTCTGCCTGCTCTTTGACAGGAACGACCTGAACAAAGTGATCTTCTGGATGCTCCAATAATAATGCAAGCTCTTTGGCCTCATTTGCCTGGCCGTGGCGTGCCAGCATCTCGGTATAGGTTGTAAGCATTTCTTTTACATCCTGTATGCCTTTTGCGGATAGTGTCTCGATGGAAACCTTCGCGCCTTTGGCAATACGGCGGGTGAGGGCTTCACTTGTCAGGCCCATCTCCGGCTGATGTCTCAGGTAGACGACCCCGCCTGTCATGCCTGCGCAAATCCATGGTCCCGGATCACCGAGGACAAGTCCGCGGCCATTCGTCATATATTCAAACGCAAAGCCTTTGATATTGGCGTTTGTTCCAATGTTGCCGAATTCTTTTTCAGGGATTGGCTTTTTCACAAGTCCGCCGATGATCATATCAGCTCCTGATAAACGGATTCCGGCACGGGCGTCGGCATTGCCCTGTGCGACGAGTAATCCTTTCTGTGCTCCGTAGCCAAATCCTTTACCAACCGAACCATTGTAGAAACCGCCATCCTTGCCAGGGGATTTCGCGATTAAAATCGTACCGCCAAATGAAGTCTTGCCGACTCCGTCCTGGCCGCCGCCGTCAATCTCGATGTTGATGCCATCCGTGTTGTAGGCGCCAAGTCCGTTTCCGAGTATGGAACCTTTGTAACGGAGTGAGACTGGCTGCAGATTGCGATAGGAGCCATCAAGACGTCCTCGGACGCGATGGCAGGAAACCCTGCTTGCCAGCACACGCTGTTCGGCAGTGACCGCCTGGAATTCGCGTGACTGATGTAGCTCTTCGTCGATCGCATCAAGATACTCAGCGCCTGCAGCGACCTGGAGCTGTGCTGATGCCATTGTGGCAGCAGCTTCTTTTTGATGCATGATCTGCCCAATTTCAAGCGGCTTCAGCAGGTAGGTCAAATCAAGCAAGTCTTTTCCTTTAATCTGTTCCAGTAAATCTGATCGGCCGACTGCTTCCTGCAGATTCTTGATTCCGGCAGATGCAGCCAGAGCCTTCAGTTCGTTCCCGAAAGCAGTGAACAGGTTCATGATGCCCTGGACGGCAAGATCGAACTGGCGAGGGACGAAACGGCGCAATCCGTGCTCCTTTGCCTGTGCTTCCGAGTCGATTTGCGTTGCAATACCGACATGGCAAGTATCAAGATGGCAGCCGCGGCAAGTTGTACAGCCGATGGCAAGCATTGACAGCGTTCCGAAACCTACACGGTTTGCTCCAAGAAGCATATATTTAATTACATCCTGGGCACTCTTCACACCGCCGTCAGCCCAAAGCTCGACATTGTCGCGGAGTCCTGCTTCAAGCAAGGCATTGTGTGCCGCCTTAATGCCTATTTCGGCAGGCAAGCCGACAAACTGGAGTGCGTGGATACGGGCAGCACCTGTACCGCCGTCAAATCCGCTCAAGGTGATGATATCAGCCCCTGCTTTGGCGATCCCGACAGCAATCGTACCGATATTCGGAACGACAGGGACCTTTACAGCAACACGCGCTTGATCATTTGCTGTCTTCAGCTCATGGATCATTTGCGCAAGGTCTTCGATTGAATAAATATCATGGTTGTTCGATGGTGAAATCAAATCGGAACCAATGGTTGCATTCCTTGCTTCCGCTATTTTAGCCGTAACCTTAGAACCAGGAAGGTGTCCGCCTTCCCCAGGCTTCGCACCTTGACCAATCTTGATTTCAAGAAGATTGGAAGAGTTCAGCAGCTCGGCATTCACTCCAAAACGACCGGAAGCAACCTGCTGGCCGCGTGTGCGCGGATACTTGCCAAGCATATCCTTGATTTCGCCGCCTTCACCGTTCATGCTGACCATGTTCAAGCGGTCGGCGCCTTCAGCGTATGCACGGAATGCGATTTCGTTTTGCGAACCGAATGACATTGACGCGATGACAAATGGAAGGCTGTGGTCACCTACGCCAATTTCAACTTCTTCCGGTGAAACTTTTGCGCCAGTCTTTTTCAATCCAGTCAAATGGCGGATCGTAGTCGGGTTGCTGTCTTCCTGTTCGGAAATTTTCTCACGGTAGACACTGTAGTCCCCGGTAGAAGCAACCTCACCAATTGCCTTCCAAATACGAGGGAAGAGGTGGAACGTCTTGCCGATCCGTTCTTTTTCGTTCTGGAAATCTTCCGCTCTTTTCAAAGCATCTTCTTTCATTGCATCAAAATTGTATGCAAGTTCATTGGAACCAAAGAAGTTCACGATCACTAAGTAATCTGCTACTTCATCATTCAGACCGATTGCCGAGAACAGACGACCGTATCCGCGCAATTCATGGATCCCGATCGTGGAAATAACCTTTTCAAGGCCTTTCGTCAGGGCGCTGTACAGATTCACAAGTGGCGTGATGGACTCATCAAGTACGGTCATGAACATATAATATGGGCTGACTGCGTCTGCGCCCAGGCCAAGTGCAACAATGATATCATGCAGCGATCTTAATGAAGCAGAACGAAGCAGGAGTGAGCAGTCGCGTCGCAATCCTTCTTTTACAAGAGCCTGGTCAACCGCCGAGATGACCAGATGCGGATCGAGCCACAGCGCATTTTCCTGGTGGGCCATTGCGTCGTCAAGAATAAGCAATGTTTTGCCATCCTTCACAGCAGCAATTGCCTCTGCAGCAAGTCTCTCAAGTGCATCCTTGACTGTTTCCTCATTGTGGAAAACTGTTTCCAGGTAGGCAGCAAGTTTGTCATCCTGATAGCAATGGATGACCTGGTCCATGCTTGGCTGGCCAGTTTTCAGCGAAGCCTCATAGCCTGCTTTGCCTTCGATAAGAAGAGGGGTGAGCAGTTCGAAGACTTTCCCTGTTTCTGTTTTTCCGAAAAGCGAAGGGCGCTTGCCGAGAACTGTCCTTGTTGAAAAATGTTCCGCTTCGCGGTCACGGTCTATTGCAGGATTCGTTACGACAGCGACACTCTCTTTAATAAAATCAGCGATATTTTTGCGTTCTGGATTCATCGCTGCAAGTGGAGCGTCATGCCCAAGAGAGCGGATTGGCTCTGCCCCTTTTTCAGCCATCTGTTCGACGAGCTGGACGTGGTCACGCTCCCAGCCGAATGCTTTATATTGTCCGTTATGGATTTTATCCGGGTATGTCATCGTTACCGTTTTGGCAAGCTTTGCACCTTCAAGGCGATGACGGGCTTCCTGGAAAGAAATGCGCCCGGAAAAACGCTGATAAACCGCACTCTGGAACTGTTCCATTTCATAAACTTCGATTGTATCACCGTTCCATTTCAGGCCGACCTTCTCGCCAGGTGCAAGTGGCTTGGGATCATTTGTGTACTCCGTTGAGGAAATGATTCCCGGTTCTGATGAGAACAGGTATGAGCTTTCTGTTTCAACCATCCAGAGAGGGCGAAGTCCAAGTGCGTCCACACTGAATACTGCTTCGTCGGCAAATCGTGAAATAATGCCGGCTGGCCCCTGTGCGAAATGTCCCCAGGCTTCGCGGATATAAGTATATAAATCTTGTAAATGCTCCGGATAAGCTTTGATTTCATTGATGATCGGCGGGAACATCATGTCCATCGCCTCAAACAATGAATAGCCATCACGGCAGATGAATGTTTCCAGTGTACGGCTTAAATCCTGTGAATCACTGCCGTCTTTGACGAGCGGGACATTGACCATGCGCGCTTCGTCGCGGAGTCTTGCAATCGTATTGATTTCTCCATTGTGGCCAAGGACGCTGAATGGCTGTACACGGAAAAAGCTTGATAGAGTATTAGTTGAATAGCGGTTGTGTCCGAGTGTCATAGTGGATGCTACAAGCGGGCTTGCCAGGTCTTGATAGTATTTCGGCAGGATGTCTCCTGCGCCCATTACCTTGTAAACAACATGATATTGGCTAAGAGAAGCGACATGTACCTGCTCGTTTTTCTCGAAATCTACGATCATATTAAACAATTTGCCTGAAAGCTTCTGTCCGACTTCATCTGCAAGGCATGCGAACTGCCAGAATACAGGGTTTTCCTGTATGGCAATCGGGCCAAGTGCTTCCGGATTTGTGACTTCAACAGATGAAAAGATCGGCTTCATGTTTTGTTCTTCAAGCTTTGCTTTAAGTTCATCCTGGATTGCTTCTGCCTGTTCGGTCCTCGTGATGAAAACATGTCCGACGACGAAGTTTTCTTTGTCCACAGCGCTGGCATCAACACCAGCGTCAGTGAGCTTTTCCTTCCATAGCGCCCGTGGAATATCGATGTGCACACCAACTCCATCACCTTCGCCATTGATAAAACCAGCACGGTGGTTCATGGTGACGAGACCATCAATACAGTGGAAAATATTCTCGCGTGTAGGGATTTTCTTTTTTTCGATGCTTGCTACGATCCCGCATGCATCATGTTCGAATCTTGAGAAATCTTTGAATCGGGAAGGGCTCCATTGTGTTGTCATAAAATCGGCTTATAAAGTGTTCCTTTAAGCCGGTTCACCTCCTGAAAAATAATCTATGTTTTGACGTTTGATATCTTGGTACATGAGGGTAAAACGCTTAGACGGGATTTTAAAGCAGGGATTTAAAGCGGCCACTTGAATGGCGAATTTTAAGAATATTAATAGCAACTATATCATAAGAATTTTCAGAAATCAATTATTTATACATATTTTTGGATGACAGAAAAGCCGAGAGAAAGTATCAGGAATGAAAAACACCTAATAATGTAAACGTTTTCATTCAAAGGATAAAAAATAACAGGCACCAGATTGATGCCTGTTGTGTATAAAAAATGTATATTTATTCATTTACCATTGAATAAAATGCCTGGTCGACTGCATGCAGGGTAGCTTCGATATCTTCCTGTGTATGAGCAATCGTCACGAACCATGCCTCATATTTGGAAGGAGCGAGGTTGATTCCCTGCTGAAGCATCAGGTTGAAGAAGCGTGCAAACATTTCGCCATCTGTGTTCTCCGCCTGTTCATAATTCTCAATTTTTTCAGTTGTAAAATAGATGGTCAGCGCGCCCTTCAAACGATTAATTGTGATAGGAATGTCATGCTTCTTTGCTGAAGCAGTAATTCCTTCTTCGAGCATCGCACCGAGCTGATCAAGATATTCATACACGCCATCCTGTTTCAGAACCTCCAGGCAGGCGATACCGGAAAGGATGGAAGCAGGGTTACCAGCCATCGTGCCCGCCTGATATGCAGGGCCGAGCGGAGCGACTTTTTCCATGATTTCAGCACGGCCCCCATAAGCGCCGATTGGCAATCCGCCCCCAATGATTTTTCCCATCGCTGTCAGGTCAGGTGTGATTCCCAGCAAGTCCTGTGCACCGCCGTACATAAAACGGAAGGCTGTGATGACTTCATCGAAAACGATCAGCGCTCCTGCCTGGTGGGTAAGCTCCTTCACTTCTTCAAGGAAGCCTGGTTTAGGCTCGACGATTCCGAAGTTGCCGACAATCGGCTCCACTAGAACTGCCGCGATTTGGTCACCCCACTTTTCAAGTGCTTCCTTGAAAGGTTCAATATCATTGAATGGTACTGTAATGACTTCCTGGGCAATGCTCTTAGGCACACCAGCCGAGTCAGGGGTCCCAAGAGTGGATGGACCTGATCCTGCCGCAACAAGTACAAGGTCAGAGTGGCCGTGGTAGCAGCCGGCAAACTTGATGATTTTATCGCGCCCTGTATAAGCCCGGGCCACGCGGATTGTCGTCATGACTGCTTCAGTACCTGAATTCACGAAACGTACTTTATCAAGAGCAGGCATTGCTTCCTTCAGCATTTTCGCGAATTTTACTTCATGAGGGGTTGGCGTGCCATATAATACACCCGTTTCGGCCGCTCTTTTGATTGCCTCGGTTATATGCGGATGGGCATGCCCCGTTATGATCGGGCCATATGCTGCCAGATAATCGATATATTGATTGCCGTCCACATCCCAGAAGTATGCTCCCTGGGCACGTTCCATCACAACAGGGGCGCCGCCGCCGACGGCCTTGTAGGATCGGGACGGGCTATTTACGCCTCCGACGATATGTTCAAGTGCTTCATTATGTATTCGCTCAGAATTCGTTCTTTGCATCATTAAACCTCCTAAATATGACTGCCTAATTATTTTATCATTAATTTTACTTTTTACCGATTGTTTCACTTTTCGTTCATTTTTCATGAAAAAAAGAAGCTCAAAAAGATCACTGCGGCTTTTCGGGCTTCGGCGGCCAGAAGAAGGCCTTTTTGTATTGGTTGTAATGAAGGAGCGGTGGTTCTTTCAGCCCATCTTGATTGATAAAAGGGATGAGCATGTCCTGGATGATCACTGCTTCGGCCCGCTGAAGTTCCCATTTTGTGTGGTGGATGTCACCGCGGATTAGTTAGCTGCCCCGCTTTGTCCACAAACAATATCTCTCGGTGAACCAATGCTCCAACGTACCTTGCTCAGCGAAGAAAACTTCGGTTACTGGTTTATACCTGAGCTTCAGCATTGCATTCACATCTGCAGCAGGGATACGGCTGGAGTTTAACTCAAAATAATCTTTCACCCGGAAGTCCATGTTCGCTTGTTTATAGTTCAGGCCAAAAACGGCCTTTGCTCCCAGTACTGCAAGCAAGTGATTGGCATCAAGCGAAAAGAAATACACACCAGACCTTGGGCCGTATTTTACATATGTCCGAACGTTTACCTCAATATAAGAACTTAAGAATGGGATGGCGGGCGTGAATCTTCCGCGAGTGTTCTTCACCTGGAACGGCACAATCCCAACCCAGGCGCTGCCATCGAAAGTATCGATTTCCAATTCGCGCGGAATATGTTCCCTTAATAAGGCAACAGGGACTGGCCAGTGAGCGAATAAAGTGTGATGCCATTCCTGGGTCATCATCCAATTCATATCTGTCAGAGGATAGGGACGATGGCTCTGGATGAGCAATTCCTTGTGCAATCAACATTCCTCCTTTTTTATGGATAAACTACCCTTGAAGAAACAAGGGTAATCAGGCATAGCATTTGTTTTAGCAAGGAGGATTGGCTAAACTGTTTGAGTGACCAAAGGAGGAAATCATCATGAATGCAATGGAAGTGAATGGACTGCGGAAGGAATTCAAGGCGTATTCGAGCCGTTCCGGATTATCGGGAGCCTTCCGGGATCTTTTTACACGTAATTATAAAATCGTTCCTGCAGTGAACGATATCAATTTTACCGTCAAACAGGGAGAGATGGTCGGTTACATTGGCGAAAATGGCGCCGGGAAATCGACGACCATTAAAATGCTGACCGGAATCCTGACACCGACTTCAGGGAGTGTCATCGTGAATGGCATGAATCCGCATAAGGAAAGGGAAAGGTTCGTCCAGACGATTGGAGTCGTGTTTGGCCAGCGTTCCCAGCTCTGGTGGGATATCGCTGTCCAGGAATCGTTCCGCCTGCTGAAAAAAGTATATAAAGTTTCGGATGCCCAGTATAACGAGCATATGGACCATGTCATCAAAACGCTTGACCTGGAACCGCTGCTCGATAAGCCGGTAAGGAAGCTTTCGCTCGGGCAGCGGATGCGCTGCGAGCTTGCCGCCGCATTGATCCATAATCCGCCGCTGCTGTTCCTTGATGAGCCGACGATTGGCCTGGATGTGCTTGTTAAGCTGAAGATCAGGGAGTTTTTAAAAGAAATCAATGAGAAGTACAATACGACGATCCTGCTTACGACGCATGACCTGACAGATATCGAAGCACTATGCGAGCGGGTCATCATGCTTGATGAAGGGAACATCATCTATGATGGCGCCCTGAAAAGTCTGAAGGAGAAATGGGGAGAAGGGAAGGAAATCAGTTTTGAGTTCCTTGAACCTGCTGAGATTAGCAATCTTGAGTCGCTGACGGCCGATCTGGATATCAAATGGGAGCTGGACGAGAAGAGTCAGGTCTTCACCGCTTTGACAGGGGACGATGAGGAAACGGTGTCCCAGGTGATTGCCCGGACGGTCGCTGCCTATAAGGTCAGGGATGTAAAAATCAATGAGCCATCAACAGAAGAAATCATCCGCAATATCTATGACAAAGGGATGGCGCTCAATGGATAAATATCTTGAAATGATCCGCATCCGTTTTTTGATGATGCTGGCGTACAGGACGAATTATTATACGGGAATCTTGATTTACAGCATCAATATCGGAGCTTACTACTTTCTTTGGAATGCAATTTACGGCGGGAAAAGTGAAATAGAAGGCTTGAGTGCGGTCCAGATGACGACGTATGTGGCGGTTGCCTGGATGGCGAGGGCGTTTTATTTTAACAATATCGACAGGGAAATGGCGACGGAAATCAAGGAAGGCAAGGTAGCCGTTGAATTGATCAGACCATACAGTTATCTCGGCATGAAAACGATGCAGGGACTGGGAGAAGGGATTTTCAGATTGTTTTTCTTTTCTGTTCCCGGAATGGTGATTGTCGCGTTGATTTTCCCTTTGGAATTTTCAGCGGATGCCGCGACCTGGGGATTATTCGGGATTTCAATTGTGCTCAGTTTTTTCATCAACACACAATTGAACCTGCTGACCGGAATCACGACTTTCTTCTTATATAATAATACAGGCCTGATCCGGGCCAAGCGTGTCCTGATCGACCTGTTCTCCGGATTGCTGCTGCCGATCAGCTTCTTTCCTGGCTGGTCTCAGGAAATCATGAGGTTCCTACCGTTCCAGGGAATCAGCTATATCCCAAGTATGATTTTCACGAATGGCTTCACAGGGAGCGAGGCAGTCGAAGGTCTTATGCTCCAGGCCGCATGGGTGTTGATATTGGTGATCCCGACCCAGATCCTTTGGGTCATCGCAAAAAAACAATTGATCATACAGGGAGGGTGACGAGTGTTTTACGTTAGCATGTTTTTTCAGTATGTCGCCCAGTATATGAAAACGAGGCTCGAATACCGGGCAGATCTGGTCGTTGAAATATTTTCGGATTTATTGTTCCAGGCGGTCAATCTGATTTTTATCCTGGTGGTATTCGACCATACCGAATTCCTGAACGGCTGGAGCCGGGATGAAATCATCTTTATATACGGATTCTTCCTTGTGCCGTACGCACTTTTTTCATCCTTCTTCAATATTTGGGATTTCAATGAACGCTATATTGTAAAAGGGGAACTTGACCGGATTCTGACAAGGCCGATCCACAGCCTGTTCCAGATCATCCTTGAACGGATGGAGCTGGAATCCTTGTTCGGAGCCATCACTGGCTTGGCTGTCATGTTTTATGCCGGAAGCCGGCTTGGCCTTGAGGTGAGCTGGTATGATCCTTTCTTGTTTGTTTTATTTGTTCTGGGCGGTGTTCTTGTTTATGCCGGCATTTTCGTGATGATCGCCTGCATCAGCTTCTGGGCAGATGCCCGCACATCAATCATGCCGATGATGTACAATATCGGGAACTACGGCCGCTATCCAGTTGATATCTATAACAAGGCAATCCGGTTTGTACTGACATGGATTTTGCCGTTCGCCTTCGTCGGAGTCTATCCCGCTGCCTATTTCCTCGGACGGGATGAGTGGTATGGCTATTCATTTTTAACACCAGTAATCGGGCTCGCCTTTTTCAGTTTGTCCGTGTTCATTTGGAATGAAGGCGTTAAAAGATACCGGGGTGCGGGGAACTGACTCAGCTCCTTAAGGGGAAAGATGCCCTTATTAGGTCCGAACCAGCTCTATAAGGGTATCATTGCAGGAGAAAGATGCCCTTATGAAGTCCGAACCGCTTCAAAAGGGTATCATTCCTTAAGACAGTGCCACAGCAATAAACTTGCTGTGGTCTTTTTTATGCTTTCATACAGATCTTGTGTTGTAATGAGGAAAACAGTCAGAAGCATGAAACTCAAGCAGAGTGTACTTGCTGTCATACTCCTATTTTCACCAGCGTATAGTGAAGGGAGAGAGGCAGGAAATGAGGCTTGAAAATGCAATTTTACATTTCAATTTTTTTGATTGTTTTAGCGGTATTTTTGAGTTTGCGGACATTATTCATTCCTCATAAGATTAAAGGCAAGCAGGTCTCGTTCGAAAATTTTGTCACACTTGCGCTGATTTATGCGACGGTGATGGCTGGTTTTGGCTTATTGTATTATTTGCTTGATTTGAAGGGAATCTGGGTACTATCCGATGAGAGCATGCGGCCAAGCACTTCGTCCTATGAAAGGATGTCAACGAGCATGTACTTCAGTGCCATCACCCTGTTTTCTGTGGGATATGGTGATATTGCACCAGTCGGGATCGGGCGGGCGATTGCTGTTTTGGAGGCGTTGATTGGTTACACGATTCCTGCAGCGTTTGTAACGAGAGCCATGTTTGATCAAAAACGTTCCTGAAGTGTTCCTTTGATTTGTATTCCAATCCGAAATTAGATAGGCTAATGATAATAGATCACATTTTGGAGGGATACATAATGGCACTGGCTATAGGTGAAAAAGCACCGGCGTTTGAGCTGCCGGCAAGCAATGGAGAATCTGTAAAACTTTCCGATTTTGCAGGAAAGAATGTGGTGCTCTATTTTTACCCGAAAGATATGACACCGGGCTGCACAACGGAAGCATGTGATTTCCGCGATCACCATGAAAGCTTTGAGGGATTGAATGCTGTCATTCTTGGAGTGAGCCCGGATCCGATTAACCGGCACGAAAAATTTATTGAAAAGCATGGATTGCCTTTCCTTCTTCTTGCGGATGAAGACCATAAAACAGCTGAGGATTATGGGGTCTGGCAGCTGAAGAAAAACTTTGGCAAAGAATACATGGGCATCGAAAGGTCTACCTTTATAATTGATAAGGAAGGCAATCTTGCCAAAGAGTGGAGAAAAGTTAAAGTAAAGGGCCATGTGGAAGAGGCGCTGAAATTCATTAAAGAAAACCTGTAAACATTGAGGCAGCCAGATATGGCTGTCTTTATTGCTGTTTTGATGCCGGTTATAAGTTATAATAGGGTATAATTATTACTATGACCAGTCAGTCAATCGATGTTAAGTTGGGGAGGCAATGAAGGTGAAGGAAAAAGAAAAAGCAATCATCGAAGCAGCGATTAAGCTTTATGCAACGAAAGGGTTCGCTTCTACCTCAATCCAGGAAATTGTCACGGAAAGCGGAATCTCTAAGGGTGCTTTTTATCTTTATTTCAAATCTAAAGAGGCTTTGTTGATCGCAATTCTTGAATATTATTTTGATTATATCCAAAAGAAACTTGCAGTATTTGAAAATGATAATCTGCCTCCCAGGGAAAAGTTTACTTTGCAGTTGACGGCATTATTCAATACCATGATTGAGCATAAGGAATTCATCATCATGCAATCAAGAGAACAGGCCATTCCCTTGAATGAAGAGGTAAAGGAATTGATGATCCGCAAGTATTACGAAGCACAAATGTTTTATCAAGGCAGCCTGCGGGCAATCTACGGTAAAAGGGCCGAACCGCATCTATGGGATATGGCGCTTATGCTTGAAGGATTCTTTAATTCATATATAAAGCTGCTTCTATTCAATCCAGAAGGCTTCAAGATAGATGAATTAGTGGGGTACATTCTTAGAAGAGTGGATTCATTGGTTGATGGACTGCAAGGAGAGAAGCCGCTGGCAACAGAAGAAAAAGTCGATGAATTGATAAAAAAGACAAAGGCATTCTTCCTGACAAATGGACAGGACATAAAAAACATCCTCAACAAAATGAAACATGTTATTTCTGATCTTCCTAATCGCGATGACTTGTACATTACACTGGATGTACTGGAGAGTGAGATTGAAAGGGAAACACCCCGTATCCCGGTTATCCAGGGAATGCTATCGAACCTGAAAGATGAGCCAATGCTTGATTTGTATCGTGAAGCGATTGCGAAAAAATATGACCTAAAGGGGTAATTTCTCCGCCTATTTTTATCAATACAGGCTACTGTCCATTCATTTCGACTGTAAGTGAATATCATTGTATTAGGGCATACCTCCTCAAACATTTTAGCGGGCTTAACTGGCCCGCCTTTTTTATGGGAAAAAGAGGGTTGAAATTACCACTGTTCCATATGAGCACCGGCTTTTCATTTTTCAGGCGTGGAAGTTGTTTAATTAAGTGAAAATTAATACAATTAGTAGTACGACACTAGAACGAAGGGTTGGGTAATAATGAATATTTACTCCTCGATTCATCCGGCTGAAGCATTGCAGGAAGAGGTGAAAAAGGAATTTCCTCAGGTGAGTTTTGAATTCCATAAAGGGATCAAAGAAGATTTATTTTTCGATGCAGAGATTTTCCTTACCTATGGTGAAGATTTGACGGAAGAACTAATCGGCAAAGCAGACAAGCTCAAATGGATTATGGTCATGTCTGCAGGTCTGGATAAAATGCCATTTGAAGCGTGTAAAAAACGCGGAATCCTTGTTACGAATGTGCGTGGGATTCACAAAATCCCTATGGCTGAATTTACCATCGGCATGATGCTGCAGCATGTTAAACAAATGAAATCGTTATGGTCAAATGAACAAAGCACAACTTGGGAACGGAAATTGCCAATGGGGGAATTGTACGGCAAGACATTGCTCATTCTAGGTATAGGGGCTATTGGGGGAGAAGTGGCCCGTCTGGCAAAAGCATTTAATATGCAAACGATTGGTGTGAACCGGAGTGGCCGTGAAGCCGACTGGGCAGACGAAATTTATACGATGGAAAACTTCAGGGAAGCCTTGCCGAAGGCGGATTTCATTGTTTCGGTATTGCCAAGCACGCAAGAAACAAAGCATTTCCTTGATTTGAACGATTTTACCTTAATGAAAGACACAGCCGTATTTATCAATATTGGCCGTGGCGATTTGGTCCAAGATGAGGTGTTATTGGCCGCACTTCAGGAAAAAAAGATCGCTCATGCATATCTGGATGTTTTTTATGAAGAACCATTAAAAGAAAGTCATCCATTCTGGACGATGGACAATGTAACCGTAACGCCGCATATTTCAAGCCTGACCAAAAATTATTTGCCAAGGTCCTTTGAAATTTTCAAACAAAACCTTTATACATATCTAAATAAAGCCACTGATTACATCAATGTAATCGACATGGACAGGGGGTACTAGGAAATGAAAATCTACACAAAGACAGGGGACAAAGGAACAACCTCGCTTATTTATGGAACAAGAGTAGCAAAAAATGATAAACGTGTTGAAGCTTACGGAACATGTGATGAGACAAATTCAATGATTGGACTCGCGCTCAGTTATCTGAATGGAGAGTATTTCAACGGGAAAGAAGAAATGCAGCAAATCTTCCATAAGATCCAGACAGTATTGTTCCATGTCGGTGCCGAATTGGCCACGCCCCCTGGGAAAGAAGTAAAATGGGCCCTTGAAGCAAAGGATATAGAAGAACTGGAGAAGAAAATCGATGATTGGGATGCTGTACTCCCACAGTTGACGAACTTCATTCTTCCTGGGGGACACCAGGCAGGGGCTACGCTTCATGTTGCAAGGACGGTTGCTAGAAGAGCAGAACGCCAGGCTGTTGAACTGGGAGAAGAGGTTAACCCGCTTGTTCTGTCCTATTTGAACCGACTATCGGACTTCCTGTTTATCGCCGCAAGATATGTGAATATGCATCTGGGAGCAAAAGAACAAACTTTGCATCAAGGTTGAAGGTTGTAAATGTTTGTGGTGAAGCAATATTGACAAAAGTGGAATAAAATTAGTACACTAATTATAAACATTATAAAATAAGAATTATAATCTAAAAAGAAGTGAGGTGCATGGCGGTGGTACAGAGTCAGTTAAAAGAAGCCCTTGATACCTTGAAGGATACAGGCGTCCGTATTACTCCGCAACGTCATGCGATACTCGAATATTTAATAAACTCAATGTCGCACCCTACCGCTGATGAAATCTATAAGGCGCTTGAAGGTAAATTTCCAAATATGAGTGTAGCGACGGTTTATAACAATTTGAGAGTATTCCGTGAAGTTGGATTGGTCAAAGAACTGACATATGGGGATGCCTCCAGTCGTTTTGACTTTGTGACTTCCCATCATTATCACGTCATCTGTGATCAGTGCGGGAAAATCGTTGACTTCCATTACCCTGGCCTTGACGAAGTTGAGCATTTAGCTTCCCATGTAACAGGTTTTAATGTTGGACACCATAGAATGGAAATATACGGTACTTGTCCGGAATGTTCGGCAAAGGATGTCCATTAATACTTACGGCTGATGGCACTTGCTATCAGTTTTCTTTTTTGTCTGCTTAGTTGCTTTTCTGTCCTAATCAATGATGAAAAACAGCATTTGTAAGCATTGTTTTTGGATAAAAAAAGAACTCGGCAAAATCCGAGTTCTTTTTTTATTTCTTTCGATTGTATTGTTCATCGAACTCCTTGCCTTCCAGAGAAGCATCGAGAGTTAAAGGTTCATTGCAATACATGCAAATATCCACCCTGCCAAGCATTTTCGTTTGTTTCCCGCAATTAGGGCAAACTACCTGAATGGTCTTCGTTGATAATAATCCTATCCAAAAATAGACAACCGTGCTGGCAATAATGAATAGCAATCCCAAGATCATAAAAATAGTCATGACCAAAAAATGACTGCGGAAGAAAATGCCCGCATACATGACGATGAAGCCGATGAAAATCAGGCTCAACGCAAAGGTGCGGATTTTATTTATTTTACTTGAATACTTACCCATTGAAATTTCCCTCCCTAAAATCTAACTATATCATACTATTTCCGGCAAGATAATCATAAAAAGTGAACACCGATGTCGAAAATTGTCTAGATGAAATGCAGGAGATTTTATATAATTGTCGAACATATATGCTAACAAACAAATGGAGGAGTTTATTATGGAGGATATCCTTCGTTCGATTTATCAAGAACGTGCAAGCCACCCTAACACAGTAGGAGTGGTTGCGGTGGAGAAGAGGCACAAAGCGCTCGCCGCCACCGATACATTTGATGTCATATTGCTTATTATAGTGAAAGAAAATAATGAACCTGTATTTGTTAAACATTATTCCTATCAAGATAAAAAAGCCGCAATGCATATTGTTACTGAAAAGCAGATCAATGATTGGCTCCTGACTGGCAGCAATAAAAAGATTTTTGATTGGCTCTACAACGGGAAGATCATGTTTGATCGGAATGAAAAAATCGCTGAGTTGAAACACGAACTTAGAGAATTCCCGTTTTTCGGCCGTAAAATAAAAATGGGAATCGAGTTTGCCAAATTGATCAGAAGGTATTCAGATGGCAAGATGCTATTTGATAACTTTAATTATTTGGATGCCTACAATCATGTTGTTCATTCATTGCATCATCTTGCAAGGCTTTCGGTCATAGAGAATGGCTTCCATCCCGAAGTGACCGTCTGGCATCAAGTGAAGCAGATCGAGCCGGAAATCTATAAATTATATGAAGAGTTGATTTGCAGTGAAGAGACAATAGAAAAGAGGCTGGAGCTCTTGTTCCTGGCAAGTGAATTCCTGATCCACAAAAGGACAAAAGTAGGCAGCCAGCATTTGGTGGAAGTGCTGGAAGGGGAAGAGTATTGGGCATTCAGTGACCTGATGGCACATCCGGAACTTTTGCCGTATTCTGTTGACCTGGGAATCCTTGTAGAGTATTTGATTGATAAAAAAATTCTTGAAGTGGTCAACATTGAAACAAAAGGCCAGGGCATTTATCACAGATATTATAAGGTTGCTGAAAAGTTATCCTGAAAAAACGAAAAAACCTATTGACTATTTAAAAATTACTTGGTATATTAATAACCGTCGCTGCGGAACACGGCAAAAACATTTTCGCGGCAGACGGTTTACAACTTAAAAAGTATTTTTCAATGAAAAACATTTTTAGAAAAAAGTGTTGACAGGAAAAATGCTCGATGGTATATTAGTAAAGTCGCTTCTGGGCGACATGCTAACTAACTTGCTCTTTGAAAACTAAACA
>JAGGQZ010000024.1 GCA_018613055.1 Chryseobacterium sp. ISL-80
TTTTGAAGAGTATTTAATCGTTTAAATTATCTGTTTTACTCATATCACTTGTAAATGAAAGGCTCTGTTAAAGCCAAATTTTGTTTTTACTCCTGTTGATTGTAGTGGAAGGCGCGTAGACTCCTCGAAAATGCTAACGCATTTCCTTCGTGCGTGGGCAGGTTCAAGGAAGCCAAATCGATGTCCTGCGGGCGCAGCTGGTCAGGTGAGACCCCGCAGGAGCGAAGCGACGAGGAGGCTCAGCGCCAGCCAGGAAGAATTGCCTTTTGAAAAAGCCGGCAGTTGGGCTTTTTCATTATTCTTCCCGCGGAAAGCGAAGCGCCTGAAACGAAAATCAACAGCCTTGTTTAACAGAGCTAAAATAAAACCGCAAGAAACCCCTGCACGGTTTGGCAGGGGTTTTAGTATTTTACTTATGGAATACAGGCTTATAGAAGGAACGATTGTCCAGTGCGAATACTCTTTCAGAGAACTCGCCTGGTTTCACCCTTGAAAGCGCCCGGTCGAGCATGTTCATTTTCGCATCAAGATTATCGATATAATGCAGGATTTCTGCCTCTTTGATCATCGGAGGTTTTGGACTGCCCCACTCTGCTTTGCCGTGATGACTGAGGACCATATGTTGAAGGATCATTACTTCTTCACCTGAAATCCCCAATTCATCCGCTGCCTTGCCAATTTCGTTGACCATGATCGATATATGTCCGAGCAGATTGCCTTCTACTGTGTATGTTGTTGAAATAGGTCCGGAAAGCTCTATGACTTTTCCGAGGTCATGAAGGATGACTCCGGCGTACAAAAGGTCTTTATCAAGACTTGGGTAGAGTGTTGAGATAGACTTTGCAAGGTCCAGCATCGAGGTCACATGGTAGGCAAGACCTGATACGAATTCATGATGATTCTTAGTCGCTGCAGGATACTCCATGAATGCGTTCATGTTCTTTTTCAATAAATGTCTGGTGATTCTCTGGATATTTGGATTTTTCATTTCGAAAATATATTGCGTAAGCTTGCTGCTCATTTCGTCTTGGCTGACAGGAGCCGTTTCAAGGAAATCGGAAAGTTTTACAGAGTCAGCTTCGGAAGCGGGACGAATTTGCCTGATCTTCAGCTGATTGCGCCCCCGATAGTTCTGGATGTCCCCCTGTACCTTTACAATGCTCTCCGCAGCATACATCGTTTCATCTTCCGGAGAAACATCCCATAGCTTCGCTTCGATGTCCCCGCTCTGGTCCTGGAGGATAAGTGTCAAAAATGGTTTTCCATTGCTGGCAATCCCTTTGGACGAGTGTTTGACCAGTAAAAACAACTCAACCTGATCCCCTGTTTCGTGATTCAAAATTCCTTTATTCATCGTTAACCGACCTCTCCTCTCTGCAACAGTATAACATACAGAATCTATTGTTCTGATTCTCAAATCCTGCTATTTCAAACTGGATTTTTGCTTGTTTCTCCCATATGCACAATTTCATTATCTGAAAAATAATCCAGCAGATGGCGATGGCAAGTAAAAATCAAAATCTGGTTTTGACCGCTCATTTCCCTCAGCAGCTGAATCACGCGGCCTGTCCTATTATGATCAAAATTGACAAAGCTGTCATCAATGATGATCGGGAAAGGATACCGGTCATGATGGACAGCGGCAAGCGCCAGCCTGATCGATACATATACTTGTTCTGCCGTTGCCTGGCTTAGCTCATTCGCTTCAAATAATACATGGTCCTTTCTTTCTATCAGAAAACCGCTGCCAGAAGGCTGGGGTATGATTTTCCCATAGAAGCCATCTGTCAGTACAGACAGGAACCTTTCTGCCTTGGCAAGCATCCTCGGCATCCGGTCTTCTTTATACCGCCCGATTGTCTTCGAGAGCAAGTCCCTTGCGACAGCATACTTTCCCCATTCCTTTGCATCTTCGGCAAATTCATGCTGCAGCTGCCGATATTTATGGAGCAGTTCGCTATAAATGCCTCCATCTTCGATTATCTTCATTTTATGCTTCACATCCGCAATGGAATCAAACTGCTGTGTCAAATCCCGCTTGCACGCTTCCAGCTTCGCGGTATTCTCCTCTATTTGTTCCTCCAGCGAAATGCCTGTCAGGATTCTCTCCCTGTCCTCTTCACTTATGCCAGAAGCAATTAATTGATGATCGATATCCTCCAGCCTTGCTGCCCAGCCCTTCAGCAGTTCAGCATTTTTCGCTTTCAACCTGAATACTTCTTCAAGATCCGTATCAGCCTGAGCCAATAATCCTGCCTTCTCTTCCCTGAGGACCAGTTCTTCCTTTAGAAGTGCAGCGAGCTCTTCGCCAAGCTCATTCAGTTTGGCTTCCAATTCACGCTGTTTTGTCTGCTGCTCCATTGCTTCACGCAAAGCCCGCTTCAAAAAGCCTGCTGCTTCCACCGGGGGAAGATTGCCATTTTGCAGAAAACGCCCGGCAAGCATTTTGAGGCTGTCTTCCATATCCTTCAATGATCCGGTAACTTTCTTCAAGCTTTCTGTGGTTCGCTTTCGATCACGGTAGTATTGTTTTTGCTTTTCCAGTAAATGATAAGCATCCAATAACTTTATGGGCCCATCAATCTGCGCCAGTCCCAATTGCTTCAATAATTGGCCCTTTTTCTGCTTCAAAGAGACGTTATCTGCTTCCCACACTTCAAATTGCTGGACAACCTTCTCAAACCGCTGCTGTTGCTGCCCAATTTTGACTTGCAGCTCACGGTGGAGAAGCCGTGCTTCTTCATCCTTCGTCAACAGGCTCTTAATGGAAAATAGATTGCCTCCCGGCTGGATGTTCAATATTTCTTTCAAGGACCTTTCCCGCTCAATCAGCTTTGACAGGATCACCGCATCCGCAGAATGGCCTGCATCTGTATCATCTGCTGACTTGAGCAGCCCAACCGCCAGAAAAATCAATCCTGCGAGCCCTACACCAGCTAAAAGCCAAGTTCCATTAGCAGCACCCCATATTAAAACAATGAGGAAAATCCCTCCGAGAAGAAGCGATTGCTGACGTGCTTTCTTTTGTAGCTTTTTATTCCTTGTTTTCTCCGTTGCCTCCCTGGCTTTGACCTCTTCAATCTGGTCTGAGACATGCTGCCATTCGGCCTGGATTCTCTCTCTATTTTCAAGCTGGTCCAATTCTTTCATCAGCTGTTTACGTCTATCTTCATCAAGCCATTGTCTTTTTACAGAATCAGCATGTTCTTCCAGTTCAGCGAGTGCGCGTTTTTCCTCTTCAAAGTCTTCTTCCAGCTGCAGTTTCTTATCACTTGATCTTTGCTGTGCCTGTTGCAGTTTTTCTGCTTCATCCTTCGTAAAAATGCTGGTGTTGATTTCCTGGATATTTTCTTCGTCGAAATCTGCATGGAGCTGGTCATTAATCATGCTGATCTCTTCATTTATTTCTTCAAATTTTGATTCTAACAGTCTTTTTTCCTGTTTAAGCTGATCATATAATGGAAGATTCTCGATCCGGGCTTCGATTTCTGTTTCCATGCCAAGCAGTTCTTTGTCCGGCTTGTTTTTATCCAAATCGCCCTGATCATGTTGCTGCTTCTCTTTCAGTGTCAGTATTCTTGCCTGAATTTGCTTAAGCTGCTCGTCCAATCTCTCAAGTCGGGCAAGTCCGTCTTCCGGAAAAAATGATTGATCTAGAGCCTGGATTTTTCTCTGTAATGCAGCTGCTTCAATGACAAGCTTTTCGTTTCGCTTGTATTCACGCAGCTTCACTCCTATTTGCTCAAGCCGGCCGATTTCGCCTTCGAGCCAGGCAATTTCATTCTCCATATCCCCTTTTTCTTCCACCAATTTTGAATACTGATCATTTTGCTGCTCGGCATTTTTGAGCGAAGCCTGGACTTCCTTCAGTTCCTTCATTTTTTCGTTTAACAGAGGCCGTCTCCCGCCTGGTTTGAATCGCTGCTCCATTTCCTTGAGCAGGTAGCTTTCTGTATTGAAGAGTTTATCTGTACCAATCGTTCCCGCAGAAAATAAATATCTTCCGAGATCTTCCCCTTTCAGCGCATGGATATTTTGCAGTCCATGAACGTTAAAAGAAAAGATCGCCTGGAAAATGCTTTTATCCATTCTTTTCAACAGATCCTTCAGCAACTCTTCACCGCCGATTGTTCCATCTTCAAGCGATACAGTTACATCCCCTGCCGCCTTCCCCTTCACCCTTTCAATGACCGCGACTCCTCTGTCAGGAAAAAAGGCTTTAATCTTCCCGCCATATTTAGGGTTGTTTTTCGGCTCATAGCGTATTTCTGAACTCTGCCTGGTCGGGAAACCGAACAGGATACTGTGGATGAATGACATGATCGTCGACTTTCCAGCTTCATTTTCTCCATAAAAAACCTCAAATTGATCCAACGACTTAATCACATAATCCTCAAGCTTGCCGTACCCGTAAATATGCAATTCAATAAGCTTCATCACATTGCCTCCTTTCACTGATTTTCCAGCATCTGACGGAGCAGAAGATGCTCAGCATCCTTGATTAGCTGTTCTGTTTCATTTTCAGACAACACATCCAGATGTCTTCGTGCCTGGCTTTGCTGGAATAATGGAGACAACGGTTCATATAAGTCACCATACTGTTCAATCGTCCTGAATAATTCTTCATAAAACTCACTTTGTTTAATCAAGTTGCCACGGTCTACCACGAGATCTTCTGAAAAACGCAGCCTATGTACCCAGACAAAAGAATCCTCCTCCTTTTCGTTCTCCTGGAGAAGTTCAAGCAATTCACCACTGGCTATTTTATCGATGACATCTGTGAGATTGGAATTCAGGCGTTCTAAGCGGATATCCAGCAAAACTCCCTTTCCTTCTCTTCTTTTTTCATCAATGGCTGCGAGGCATTGGTCATAAAGGATATTGAAACCCGCAGCCTCCTGGGCATCAATGACGAGTTCTTCCCACATCACATCAGCGCTTTCAATGAAAGACACTTCAGAACCAGATTCCGTTAAATGGACAACCGCAGCTCCTTTGTCTCCGAGTTCCTTTCGATTTCGTCCCTGGGAGTTCCCCGGATAGACGATATAGGGCTGCTCAGATAAAACCGCTCTTTTATGAATATGACCAAGAGCCCAGTAATCATAGCCTTTGCCGATAAGATCACCTAATCTGAAGGGTGCGTATTTCCCATGATCACTGGCCCCTTCGAAATGGCCATGAAGCAGCCCAATATGAAAATCAGCTCCATCGGACTTCGGATATTTCTCAATCCACCGCTCCATTACATGACGCTCTGGATAGCTGAAGCCGTATAAATGGACGAGTGTGCCATCATCTTTCGAGAAGACGGCTGTTTCCACCTGATCCTTAAAGAAATGGACATTGTCGGGAAAATCGATGGTAATCGACCTGGATCCAAGATGATCATGGTTCCCGTGTATTACATAGACCTTGATTCCTTTTTCACGAAGCCTTGCCATTTCATTGCGAAAAAAAGCCTGGGCACGAATGCTCCTGTCCTCAGCATCATACAGATCCCCGGCGATCACAACAAAATCCACTTCCTGTTTAATTGCCGCATCCGTAATATTGCTCAATGCTTTAAAAGTGCTCTCCTGAAGCCGGTGAAAAATGGCTTTTGGCAGATGCCTCAATCCGACCATCGGGCTATCCAGATGGAGGTCGGCTGTATGTAAAAACTTCACCTGTTTCATTGGAATATTCCTTTCCCCTCATATTTAATTTTATTTTAACACTCAAAAAATACGAATGCACGTTCTTATCCCCGATCCTGCAAAAAAACTGCAGTCCTCTCCGGAACTGCAGTTCAACTTCAACCAAGATAGATTGTATCCAGCACTTTTTCTGTCACTTCTCCATTTTCCAGACATACTTGATAGGCCTTTGCCTCCATCCTCGAACTTACGGCTCTGACCAGTTCTTCGCCGATAAAATGCAGAGCGGCGCTATCATCAGCGGCAAATCCGCCCGAAATCTTCCCTGAACTGACAAATTGTTCATAAGCCGGACGCCGCTCTGCTTCCCCATCATAATGCGGGCAGTTGCTTCCTTTTAAAAAGCCAAGACACTTCAGCGGCTCCATGCCGTCGCCATAGGAATCCGTCACACCTTCTTCAAACCAGCAAATCGAGCCGGCACTGACTCCTGCCATGATGATGCCTTGCTCCCAGGCCTTCCGCATAATGCCATCCAATCCCCATTCCTTCCAAAGGGCAAGAAGATTCTTTGTGCTGCCTCCCCCAACATATATAATGTCCTGATCCATCACAAAGGCTTCCAGGTCTCTCGACGGCGGCCTGAATAAGGATAGATGAGAAGGGATGCATTCATGGGATTGAAAAGCAGTATAAAACCTTTCGATATAACCATCCGCATCCCCGCTTGCAGTTGGCACAAAGCAAACCTTAGGCTTCTGTTTTTCTGACTGACCAAGTATATATAAATCCAATAGCGGGTTCTCCGGTTCCATCGAGAATCCCCCGCCCCCCATTGCAATGATTTGTTTCAACTCGAACACTCTCCTTCATTAGAATGGATAACTGGCAATATGAATATCCTTAAATATTCAACCCGGCATATCGGAATTCCTGTATGAAAAAGCCGCAATCCAAAATGAATTGCGGCTTTTGTTCGATTATTCGTTTTTCGTTAACTGAAGTGCCTTTTTAATATCCTTAAAGGAATTTGATTTGCCGTACATGAGCACTCCTCCCCTGTATACCCTCGCGCCGAATACGGCAAGGAAAGCGATTGTCGCAACCAGGATGCCAATTGACAGGGCAATTTCCCAGAAAGGGATATTGAGCATGCCTACCCGAAGGAACATCAGCATCGGGGAGAAGAACGGAATGAACGATGTATATTTTACGAACGGTGCCTCAGGCTGGCCTAAGCCAAACATCGCCATCATGAATCCGGCGACCACAAGCAGTGTCATCGGCGTGATCATCTGCTGCACGTCTTCAATCCTGCTGACGAGGGAACCCAGGAACGCGGCCATTGTCGCATACAGGAAATAGCCTAATATGAAGAAAATCACCGCGTATGCAATCGTGCTGCCTGCTACATTTCCAAAGCCGAAAAACTCGAAGAATCCGCCTTCCATGTTCTCAAGATTCTGTTTGATTGAAAAATATCCGACTAACAGAAGGGCGGCGAGCTGGGTCAAGCTTAACAGCCCAATCCCGAGGATTTTCGCAAACATTTGCTTGATCGGCGATACACTGGATATCATGATTTCCATCACACGTGAAGATTTTTCAGTCGCGACTTCCATGGCGATCATGTTCGCGTACATGATGACGGCAAAATATATGATAAAGAGCAGGACATAGACAAGCCCTCGGGCCTGATTCAATTCCTCTTCTGTTTTGGCGTCTTCTTCCAGAGCCGCTTTTTCGAATTCTACCGGTGCATATAATTTTTCCAATTGTTCCGGTTCAATGTTTATCTGTGTGGAAGCTATAGCTGTTTTCAGCTGCTGCAAGGCTGCCTGCAGGTCTGCAGGAATGGCAGAATCAGCAATGCTCATCGCTTTGTATGAAGCGACCGGCAGCTCGTCGTCATTCAATCTTAATTCAAGAAGCCCCTTATATTTCCCTTCCTCGACTTCTTTTCTCGCTCCGTCTTCATTCCCCTCATATTTTTCCAGGAGAAGTTCATCATTAATGACCTTCATCTGCTCTTTCAACGGGTCATATAGCTTTCCGGTTCCATCAATCACAGCGATTTTGTCAGCGTCGCCGCCCTTGTTGAAAAAATCGATGATATTGGTCATATTGGTCAGTGCCAGCATGATTCCGACGGTCAGGATGGTCGTAACCAAAAAGGATTTGGTTTTAAGCTTGGTCATATATGTGTGCATGAGGATGATAAAAAAATTATTCATATGAAGCACCTACCTTCTCTATGAAAATATCATTCAGGCTCGGCTCTTCAAGAACAAACTTGCGGATAAACCCTTTCCCGACGATATCTTTTAAGATATCCTGGGCTGCCTGCTCGCCAGTGATTTGCAGATGGATCCCCTCTGCTGTCAATTTTGACTTTGTCACTCCAGGATAGTCCTTTAGAAAAGCTGTATCAAAATCCGCATGGATGACGAGGTTCTTTTTACCAAAGGATCTTTTGATCTCCTTTAGCGAGCCGTGGACAACTGGGCTGCCTTTATGCATGATGCAAATATGCTCGCACATTTCCTCCACATGCTCCATGCGGTGACTCGCAAAAACAATGGTCGTCCCTGTATTCTTCAATTCAATTACCGCATCCTTCAACTGTTCAACATTTACTGGATCCAGGCCGCTGAAAGGCTCATCGAGGATTAACAATTTCGGTTTATGTATGACAGCAGCAATGAACTGGATTTTTTGCTGATTTCCCTTCGAAAGCTCCTCTACCTTTTTATCTGCATATTCAGGAACCTTAAAGCGGTTCAGCCAGTAATCAAGTTCCTTCAGGGCAGCCTGTTTCTGCATGCCTCTCAATCTGGCAAGATAAACAATCTGATCTCGGACCTTGAGCTTCGGATAAAGTCCCCTTTCCTCCGGCAGATAGCCAATAATACTGCTAGTTTCATAATTGATCGGCTTTCCGTCCCATGAAATCTGGCCATCTGAAGCATCCAGCAGGCCGAGGATCATCCGGAAGGTCGTCGTTTTCCCGGCACCATTCGCCCCGAGGAATCCGAACATTTCCTTTTCCGGAATATTAAGTGAAAGCTGGTTCACGGCTGTAAAGTTCCCAAATCTCTTTGTAACACGATCGAGCTGTAATACCATACTCGTTCTCCTCCTTCTCCAATTAAATACTACGATGTCGGAATGGAAATAGTTTCATATTCTGATGTTTTTTTGTTTTGCATATTTGAAAAAGTTATGCAAAAATAATAGTAATCATCTGAATTTTATAACAAAGGGGATTTTGTTATGGATACTTACAAACTGACGGCCTTCGAACCTAATGGGGAAAAACTGATTGATGAATCTTTCCAGGCTGGTAACGATGACGAGGCAAAAGAAATCGGCGCAAGAATGCTTGAAGAAAAGAACTTAAGCGACAAGACACACCGCTGCACTTCTCCAAGAGGAAAGTTGATTTTGTTTCATCCATAAGAAAAGCGAAGAGGAAAATTCCTCTTCGCTTTTTTATTTAGGCTCTTTTCTCAAACTTTGTTGCTATTGAATACAAAATTGGACTGAATTAGCTGTTTACCTTCGTAAAGAAGGCGCTTTTTATGAGAAAAAAGAGCATGTAAACTTCATACCGACCTTAGAAATCGGTATAGACTACGTTAAAATCGGCTATAGGATTTTAACAACAATCTTTACGAAAACAGCCTTTATTTACCTTTGAAGTTTGGCTTTCTCTTTTCGAGGAACGCTTTAATGCCTTCCTGATGATCTTCTGTCTGACGCATCTTGAATTGCCCGTATTTTTCAAGTTCTAGAATTTTCAGTAATGAAGGTCGATTTTTTTCGGCAAGGATTTTCTTTGTTTTGATCATTGCCTGTACCGGTTTGTTCAGCCATTCCTGCACTTTCTGGTCGACCGCTGTTTTAAAATCTTCTTCCGGTACTTCATCAACGAGCCCGAGACTGAGTGCATCTCCGGCTGATAGCGTCTTGCCATCCCAAATCATCTGCTTCGCCTTTGTTTCTCCCAGCCGCTCTTCCATGAAGAAATGTCCGCCACCATCTGGAATCAAGCCAATTCCAATAAAGTTCATCGCAATCTTGCTCGACGGCTCAGCAATAATGTAATCCGTCGCAAGGGCAAGGCTGAAGCCCAGGCCAGCCGAAGCACCTGTCACAGCGCTGATCGTTAACTTAGGCATGCTGTAAAGGGTGACAATCATGTCGTGAATATCATCCATCACATGATAGAAATCGCTTTCATTTGCATTAGAAAGCATTGTTTTGATATCGCCGCCAGCAGAAAACGCACGGCCTGCCCCTTTTATCACCACGATATCGATTTCATCCGACTTGCAAATTTCTTTAAGGTTCATCGTGATTCCCCTGATCATTTCCACATCCAGGGCGTTCAGTGATTCGGGCCTGTTCAATTCCAGGACAGCTACACGCCCGTCAATGCCTAATTTAACAGTGTCCGTTGAAAACTCAATCGCCACCTTCATCCCCTCCAATAAGTCCGTATATTTTTATTATATAGGGAGATGTTATATTTAAAAACCTTTTTTTCTCATTATTTAGACTTTTTAAAAGAATGTCCTGGTTCCTGGCTGGAAAATCTTCAGCATTTTCCAGTTCGCGGAATCCATCACCTTTTTCGCGGAATTATGATGGTTTTTCGCAGAATCATTTGTCTTTTTCGCGGAATAAAGGTGGATTTCCGAGGAATTCCTGCGTTGTATAGCTTAATCATCCTTCTTTACGCAAAATCAACCCCTAAATAGGTGTCAACCCATCAAAAAAGCTCCCGAAAAGAATCATTCGGGAGCTTTTCAAATTAAATCATCGCTTTGTTGAACAATGAATCTAGGATTTCAATCTTTTTATCAGCATATTCTTCAAAGCTGTCGTTATATGACTTTGGATCTTTAGGGTTTGAGAACTGGGTGATCACGCCGGTATCCGGATCGATGAATTTGCTTGATGCGCCGCAGCCAAGGCCAATGATTGTCTGCTGTTCTTCCATAATGATGATATTGTACAGGCTTTCCTGTCCCGGGAATGAGTAGCCTACATTCTCCAGATTCCCGAGAATATTCTTTTGTCTGTATAGATAATATGGTACATAGTCATGTTCTGACGTCCAAGATTCAGCCATATTCATCATCTTCTCAATCTCGACACGGTCAGCGACTTTATATTTCTGCTTGTTCCTAGTCATTTCTGATGCTCTTTTAAATGAAAGGGTATGGACTGTCAGCGATTCTGGCATCAGCTTTTTTGTTTCAGCAAGCGTATGAGCGAATTCTGCTGTCCCTTCACCTGGAAGGCCGATGATCAGGTCCATATTGATATTATTCATCCCCATTTCGCGGGCGAGATGGAATTTTTCAATCGTTTCTTCCACAGTGTGATGACGGCCGATCGCCTTCAATGTTTCCTGGATGTATGACTGCGGATTAATGCTGATGCGGTCGATATTCCATTTCTTCAGCACTTCAAGCTTTTCAGGCGTGATCGTATCGGGACGGCCGGCTTCAACGGTCACCTCCCTGATGTTTTCGACATCCGGGAACGATTGGTGGACCTCCTCATAAAGCATATCCATTTCTTCAGCGGTAATCGATGTCGGCGTGCCGCCTCCATAATAAACAGTCGTGATCTTGATGTCATTCTTCTTCAGCCAGTCGCCTATTTGACGAATTTCATAGTGCAGACCGCCCAGGAACGAATCGACTGATCCCTGGCGTCCGTTGATTGCGTAAGCCGGGAACGTGCAATAGGCACATTTGGTCGGGCAAAACGGGATGCCGATATAGATGCTGACTCCATTTTTCAAATCGTACAAATCTGGAAGGACAGCAAGCTGACGGTCGACGATCTGCTGCATGAGCTGGATTTTCTCATCTGAAATCAAATACTGCTCCTTCAGCTCTTTATGGGCAGTTTCCTGCTCTGCTCCTTCACGAAGTTTCTTGTGCAGAAGCTTTGTTGGACGGACGCCGGTAAGGATCCCCCACTTTTGGATGATGCCTGTCCAGTTCTGCAGCAATTTTAAATAAGCTCTTGAAACAACCGTTTTAAGCAGTTTGAATTCTTCTTTTTCGCTTAGGCCTGCTGGAACTTCTTTATCGGCATGAGCTGAAAAAACTTCATCATCCTTTGTTGTCAGGTCTGCTTTTACAAGGATAGTACCTTCAGCTTGAACCTCAAATTCTATTGTCGCATCAGATTCTGTACCTGCTTCGCCCAGGATCACTTCTGATTCCTCGAAAAAAAGATTCGCAATCAGTCCCAGCGGGCGCTGGAACCTTTCATCATCAATACCTTTTATATGAATTCTCATTGTTATATCACCTTTTCAATTAAACATGCTTCAATAAGTGTAATAGAAGTATGATTACCTGGTCAAGACAGTGCAAAAGCTACCAGTTTTATGCTCTGCTCGGACTGAGTATCATTTATTATTCTTTAAAAAATATATATTCCTTAATTCAAAGCTTATTTTCCGAAAAAAACTCATATATTTCTAAAACTCCGTTAGCCTTCCTCTGACATGAAAAAACAACAAAGCATGCCTGACTTTCAATCTCAGGCATGCTTATTATTTTACATTTTTATAATATTCATTTTACGCAGGAACTCGATTGGCTGCTGTTTGCGGAAGTGTTCCTTTACCATGTAGCTGACGCCATGCTGGTTGTTGGAGCGGGTCACCCAGTCCGCAGCCTTCTTTACTTCTGGAGATGCATTCCCCATCGCCACGCCCAGACCGCAAGCTTCGATCATGTCGATATCGTCGCTGCCGTCGCCAATTGCGACCATTTCTTTCAATGGAATGCCAAGGTGCTCACCAAGCTGGATCAGGCCATTCAGCTTTGACACACCTTCTGGCATGATATCGAGTCGATAATCATTCAGCCTGGAAAGTGAGACTTCTGAGAACATCCCGTTTATCGCCTGCTGTGCATCTGCCAAATCTTCTTCGTACTCGAAGTAGACTTCAATCTTCGGCGGAGACACAGGATCATTGACAAGTGTTTCGCTGATAGAATCGGTGAATTGCTGTGAATAAAAAATCGGATCACCTGAAGTGAATACCGTTTTTGCCAGCAGGTTATGATTCAATTTATACTTATTAGCCAGCGAAAACTTTTCATGGACCAGTCGGATCTGGCATGGAAAGCTTTCGAGGAACCTGACAAGCTGGAATGTGACATCCTCTGGGATCCTTTTTTCAAACACTGGGTCACTGCGAAGGTCATGCGAAATATAGGATCCGAGGTGGGTTACCAGCAATGAATTTATTTTCAGCGCTTTCGCCACTTTTTTGGCTGATGGAAAGCTTCTGGAAGTTACTAGAGTAACGTAAACTCCCTTTTGCTGGACGTACTCGATCGCATCCCTTGTGGATTTATGGAGCCTTCCATTTGATTGGAGAATCGTGCCATCCACGTTGAGCGCAAGAAGACGGTAAATCATTTTTATGCCCCCATTTCTTCGGTGTTTTTGTCCTTATTTAACTTGTATGATAGAAACCGAAAAAATAGAACAAGGGGGCAATCTGCAAAAAAAACTCCCGGCCATTGTCTGCCGGGAGTTCGTTCAATCTTATTGCTGCTGGTTCGGGTTTCCGTATAGCTCTTCAAGAGGCTTCATGATGACCTGGTTAAGCTCGGAAATGACCATGCTCATTCTTTGCTCAGCTTCCATAAGCTTCGAAATCAGTTCATGCTGCTGAACCAATGCTACAGTCTTTTGTGCCTGTTCTACTTCTTCCTGGGTAATTTGCTGTCCAGTCATCTGTTTTTCCTGAAGCTGCATCTGGATATTGCGGAAGTTTTCAAACATCGCTTTTGCTGATGGGTCGTTGTTCACAGCATCGTAAAGTCGTTTCAATTCTGTGTATTCCGTACTGTTCCTGATTGCTTTTTCTAATTCGTAGGCTGAATCGTAAAGATTGACTGCCATTCAAATCACTCCTTCTCCGTTAAACGCTCCACTACACTATAACAAACTATGTTACTCAATGCCAAAAGTTCAGGTTATCAGAAAACTTCCTTGGCGATGAAAATCACCAATAACAACAACTATTCATAACATGCATTATGTGTGTTTGCCTATTTTTATGTACTGTTTCCTTAAGCAGCCAAAAGAAAATGAGGGGAAGCTATGACGCCAGCTAAATTGGAAGGCCAATCAACACAGCCCGTCATCGCTTTGCTGACTGAGATAAAAGAAGACAGCGGACCGGACTTCGGCAAGGTCCATTCCTTTTGCGAAGAGCTCCACCAGGGGATTTCGGAAACAGGTGGAAGCTTCTATGTTTTTTCACTGAAAGGCTTTTCTGATGATGGAGTCGAGGGCTTTTTTTACGATCAGGATACCGAGGAATGGAAAAAGGGATCCCTCCCCTTACCGGATGTCATCTACAACCGTGTATCTTCACGCAGAACTGAATTCAGCAAAGGATTTATGGGTTTTTTAAATAAATTGGATACTCTGGGAATAAAGATATTTAATCATCGCTTTCTTTCCAAATGGGAAATCCATGAATTTTTAATGAAAGAGGAGCATTTACAGTCCTTCATACCGGAAACACATCTATACACCGAAAGTATGCTTAAAAAAATGCTGCAGCTGTATGATGTGCTCTACATCAAGCCTGTACATGGAAGCCAGGGGCGCAATATTATTCAGCTTGTCCAATCAGACGGCTCCATCAATGTCTCATTATCCGCCCTGCCGGCAAAGGATTTACCACCTTTCAAACAGATTGGGGAGCTGGCACGCACGATCGCGCCTATAGTCGAAAAAAGGCTTTGCATTATTCAGCAAGGGGTGCAGCTGTCCGAATTGAATGGCCGCATCATGGATTTCAGAGTCCTCTGCCATAAAAATGCCCAGCAGTTCTGGAAGGTAACTTCAATTGTAGCAAGGGTTTCAGCCGAACAGTATTTTGTCTCAAATATTGCTCGCGGAGGTGAGGCCATGAAGCCGGCCCAGACACTGGCGTTGATTTTTGGGAAGGAACAGGCCCGGCATCAACTGGCCCTGATGAAAGAGCTGGCACTGGAAACGGCTGAAACAATCAGCCGGCATGCTGAGGGGCATAATGCAGAGCTTGGAATCGATATTGGAATCGATATTAAAGGAAGCTTGTGGCTGATCGAAGCCAACTCCAAACCCTCCAAGAATTTTGAGGAGCGCGGCTCTAAAATCAGACCTTCGACTAAGGCCATCATTGACCATTGCTATGGACTTTGTGAGCGTTAGTCCAAAAGGAGATATGCAGATGATTTCATTTGGAATGATGTCTCGATCCTTCAATAGTGAAACAACTTATTTTACCGAAATGGCCAAACGGGCAAATCCTGATATATTCACCTGCTTCAGGTTCTCACCGGCAAAAATCCATCCGATCACTGAACTAGTGGCAGGAGAGAGATTCGATTATGAAAAGAAAAAGTGGTTAAAGGCCGAATTCCCACTGCCAAAGATAATTTATGACCGTTGTTTTTATGCAAATGACACTGAATCTAAACAGTCCATGGCAATCGTGAAATGGCTGAAAAGCCGAAAAGATATTACCTTCCTGGGAAATGGCCTGCCAAATAAATGGAGCATTTATGAGGTTCTATCCAGGTCCGCTCTCGCTCCTTATATCCCAGAGACCATCCTTGCGGCCAGCGGAAAAGCTGTAATAGCGCAGCTGGAAAAGTGGAGTACCGCGATTCTAAAACCTGTTTTCGGTTCTGGCGGCGCCGGAATTTTTAAAATTAAACAATCCGGCAGAAAATTCACTATCACGGCAGACGCTAATGGCAGCCTGTCAGAGAAGATATTTTTATCGACCAGTGAAACAGAGGAATGGCTCGATAGACTTTGCAGCAAAAACGAATACATGATGCAGCCCTTTCTCGAACTTTCTGATTCACAAAACCGTCCTTTTGATATCAGAGTGCTGCTGCAAAAGGACTGGAGAGACAATTGGATCCTGCGAGGAAAAGGAATACGCCTCGGCCATAAGGATGGCATCCTGTCGAATCTCGCTGCAGGCGGTGAAATCCAGGCATTCGAAGATTTTACAGGCTCGCTGGATTTCCGCACGAGAAAATTTCTTTTACTGGAATTAGAAGAAATCCTCTCAATCCTGCCAGGCATCCTTGAAGCATCCTTCCCCAGGTTATTCGAGCTCGGCATCGATATCGGTGTCTCAAAAGATCAAGCATTATGGGTGCTGGATACGAATTCAAAACCCGGCAGAAAAGTCATTGCATCACTCAATCCCGACCTGAAGGAAATTCTCTATAAAGCTCCGCTTGAATATGCAATGACACTTTCAGAAATTCTGCCAGAAAGAGAGGGACAGCATTTATGAGAAAAAAATATCCTGTGGAAATCATCACCCACTCCAAGCAGCTCGTCTTCATCCCTGCCGACCTTCCCAATAGCAAAGATATCAGAAAAGTCGCTTTCGGCAACAAGCTGCTTGATGTCACAGTCGCTCCCCATCCGAAAGGGAGAAATGTGATTGTCCTCAGCAATGACGTGCAGAAGGAGCTCTCCATGCCGGATCTGTCAATTCCCCTGCATGTGTTCATCGACCAGCAAACCCTGTTTATCGGTCCGCTGATCGGCATCCTGACATCCGGTTTCACTCCCTATCCATTGAGGCCAATCGGCGAGCGATCGATGTTCTTCGCCAAGCTGCTCTCGGTCAATAAATCCGTGGGCGCCCTGCCATTTGTTTTTGGCGAGGAGCATATCGATTGGGATCAAGGTTTGATCGACGGTTATTTCTTTGTCGGTGGCGGATGGAAGAAAATTAAAGTCCCTTTCCCGAATGTCGTATATGACCGCCTTCCAAACAGGAGGACAGAGAGAAAGTCGGAGCTTCGCAGCTTAAAGTCGAGAATGCAGACCGATTATCTGATTCCATGGTACAATCCTGGCTTTTTCAGCAAGCTTGATGTATTCGAACGGCTGCAGCAGGATGAACGGGCAGTTGAATACCTGCCTGAAACCCATCAATTTTCTTCTTTTTCGGTTATTGAACGGATGCTCTCAAACTACGGAAATGTCTATGTCAAACCAGCTAATGGAAGTCTCGGCCTGGGAATCCATCAAATCCTGTTCGATAAGCATAATGGCTACTATTATTGTCGCTACCGTGACCAGGAAGGGGCTAATAAGTTAACGAAATTTGACAGTCTAGAAAAATTGATGAAGAAGATCTTTTACAAGCGGAACCTTTCACAGATGATTGTCCAGCAGGGCATTAGCCTGCTAAGGTCTGACAAACGACTGATCGATTTCAGGGTGCATACGAATAAAGATGAATACGGACATTGGCAGCTGGCAGCGATTGCCGCAAAAATTGCTGGACATGGAAGTGTGACGACTCACGTGAACAACGGCGGCATCGTAAAATCACTTGATGAGCTATTCGAGGACCAGGAAGAGCGGGAGTCATGTGAAAAAAAACTTACAGAAGCCGCCCTGGTCCTGAGCACCATTTTAGAAAAAAACATGGAAGGAATCATTGGAGAGATTGGTTTTGACCTGGGGATTGATAAGTCAGGAAAAGTCTGGCTATTCGAGGCAAATTCAAAGCCAGGCCGGTCGATTTTCAAGCATCCTAAGCTGAAAAATTTCGATTTGCTCACCCGGAAGCTTTCTCTATCCTTTGGCATATTTTTAGCGGAAAAAGCCATTACAGCACCCGAGGAACTTTTCCAATGAAACTTCGCTATCACACCGAATCGAAGGAATGGACTCATGAAGCCAAAGCTGGTGGAAGCATCAGCTTTGGCTTTAATAAAATCCAAATCAGATCCACCCCTTCAAGCTCTGTCCCGCAGCAAACATACCCATTCACCTTAAAAAACAAGCAGGGAAATTGCGGCCCGCTGGTTGGAATCATGACCTCCATGAGCAAAGAAATGGCACTGGCAGGCAACGGAGCACTATTCAAATCACTCCAGGAGGTGCTGGTGAAACGCAATGGAATGGTGGTTGTTTTCCCTCCAGAAACCGTCGTCAAGGATGGCCTTACCGGGGTCACATTTTTACCTGAAGCCAACAAATGGATTCCTGTCAAGACGCCGCTGCCGCATCTTGTCTTCAATCGCGTGCCATTCCGAAAAGCTGAACAGCAGCAGCCTTTCAAGGATGCAGTGGATTACTTCTCCGCACTCGGGATCCCATTTTTCAATCCTGCCTTCATTAACAAAAACAAGCTTTACTCCATTTTTGCAAGACATGATCAATTAAGGAAGTTAATGCCTGAAAGCATTTGTGTAAAAACGATGATCCAGCTGGCGGCCTTTCTTGAAAAACATCAGGGAATTTATCTGAAGCCAGCTTCTTCCTCCAAAGGCATCGGGATTTTCCGGCTGCGGCAAAGGAACGGACAAATTGAGTTGGAGAGCCATTCCCAACGCCAGGTTTATCCGGGTATGAAGGAATTCTGGAAGGCAAAATACAGGCAGCTGTTAAAACACGATTATATCGCCCAAAAAGAAATCAAGCCTGCAGCCATTGGTGGAAAGCGGTTCGATTTCCGTGTCCATGCTCATGATGGATTGGATGGTTATGAAGTAACCGGCATCGGAATCCGCCAATCAGAGAAACTAGACTTGACCACCCACGTGCCGAACGGCGGAATCGTACTTCCTTATATTCATGTGAAGAATCCCAGGCATGATGCATTTTTCGCATGGGCCGTAAAGGAAATCGGGCATCTGCTGACAGAAGAATTGGGCTATTTCGGGGAATTCTCCCTCGATGCCGGGCTCACTGTAGAAGGAGACTATGCCATTTTTGAAGTGAACTCAAAACCAATGAGCTTTGATGAATCCCAAATCGAAGAAAAAAGGATCATTGCACTTGTAGATTTATTTTTCAGGAAATCCGGTTTTTCAAATTGAGGTCGCTCCCCTTTCCACTATTGCTATATAATAGTGGTATAGATCATCTAACAGGGGGAATCACAGTGATCACTCATTTCCAATTCAAATCATTATTTGAAAATAAAGAAATGCCTGGCTGGCATTTTTCCTTTTATTTTAAAAAGCAGAAGTATACGGGAATTTATCATCAAAATGGAGATATTCAATGGATTTCCGAACCGCCCCTGGACGGGGATATCGACCAGCTGAAGGAACGTGTTCACGAGCTGATGCTTTTCCATGTGTATGACAAATAATCTGTATGTTTCTTGTTCCTTTCCGACATTCTAAGCGTAAAAGAATTGAAGGAGGAAACCATGAAACAAAAGGACAAGAAAATGTTCGCTGAGGACCTGCAATATGAGGGCCGGGATAAAGTATATGTCGATGTCGACAGGATGATCAATGAGGGGATGGCAGGCGGGACTGTCCATCGATTGGACGATACTCCAAATATCGGGGAAAGCCATGAACTCCCACCTGAAGATCCGCCTAATAAATAGGAAACAAAAAAAAGACACCACATCCTAAAAAGGATGCTGGTGTCTTATCTGCTTTTAACAATCATATTGACTGCATCTTTGATGGCTTCGTCGGCTTCTTTGCCTTCCTTAGCTGCTTCCGTGATGCATGATTCCAGGTTTTTTGCCACGATGAAACCAATCGCACGGTCTACTGCAGAACGGACTGCCGATAATTGTGTGACAACATCCTTGCAGTGATTTTCTTCTTCCATCATGCGGATAACGCCGCGCACTTGGCCTTCCAAACGCTTTAAGCGATTTTTCATTTCTGGTGTGTATTCCATTTCCCTGCACCTCTCTCCTACGGTACCCCGTATTGTATCTATTATACCAATATATTTTCCTTTTTTCTACCAGTTTATCCCGTGGCGTGAATTCACATTTCAAAGCCACACCTGTTATAATAAAAGATATGTCAACTTTTATCAAATTAAATCTGAGGATACTTATATGATTAATAAAATATTAGCTTATTTTCCTGATTCTGTCACGCACAATCATTTTCCAGCTCATCCATCAAGTGAACATCATTGGTTTCAATTTACCGAGGAAGAGCCAATATGGATCAGCATTCCAAAGGAACAGATATCGGAAGACCAGCTTGACTTGCTGAAGAATCTGCTTCAGTATATTGAAACCGATCCGCATACTGTTCTTACTGGTAAAGCACTTGCGTGGAGTGATTTTCTTTTTCATGGTGGAGCGATACCGCCGACTGCGATGGAAGAGGTCCGTTTCATTCAATTCCGGCTGCAGGCAAAACATATCGAAACAGAGGAAATCAATGAGGCTTTGCAAGGCTTTTTCCCTGAACATACTATCCTCTGGAGGAAGGACTCCTATGGAATGATCATTGAAGAGAAGAAGGAAATCATTGAAGATGCAGACGAGCTTCAATCAATTTCCGCAACATTCGAAAGTGACTTTTTTATTAAAATTTCTTTTTATATCGGCAAGTTCCAAACAATTTCCCGGCAGCTCCCAGGCTTTTTCACAAACGAAAAGCAAGTTTTCCTAGAATTAGTTAAGCTTACGAATCGCGGAGATGTCTTCACTTTTGAAAAAGCCTTTCCGATGCTCCTGGCAACACAGCTGCCAGATCATTTACAGGATATTCTCTCCCATTCAATTCTCGATGCATTTGGCGATGACAAAGAGTTAATGACTACGATCAAAACGTTCCTGGAAAGCAATTCGAATGTTTCACTTGCAGCTAAAAAATTGTATGTACACCGAAATACCCTTCAGTACAGACTAGACAAGTTCACAGAAAAAACCGGTGTGCAGCTGAAGGATTTTGACGCAGCCATCGTTGTTTATCTTGCCGGCCTTTATAAAGAAATGGGCTGATTTAGACGGTTTGAACAATTTGCATAAAAGGGCTTTCATTTTTTTGTGCATCCTGCTGATGATTAATGGTAGGCCTTTTCGCTAAACTGTTCTTGTAGACAAACAATCAGGGAGGCTTAAAAAATGGCCGAGTTAAAATTAGACAATATTTATAAAATTTATGATAACAAAGTAACTGCTGTTGAAGATTTCAACCTTCACATCGAAGACAAAGAATTCATCGTATTCGTTGGACCATCTGGCTGCGGTAAATCAACGACTCTTCGTATGATTGCAGGTCTTGAGGAAATTTCCAAAGGTGATTTCTACATCGACGGGAAACGAGTGAACGACGTTCCTCCTAAAGACCGTGACATCGCGATGGTTTTCCAGAACTACGCTCTATATCCACATATGACTGTATACGATAACATGGCTTTCGGATTGAAGCTTCGCAAGTTCCCGAAGGATGAAATCGACCGCCGCGTTAAAGAGGCAGCAAAGATTCTTGGTCTTGAACCTTACCTGGACCGCAAGCCAAAAGCACTTTCCGGCGGCCAGCGCCAGCGTGTTGCATTGGGTCGTGCGATTGTCCGTGACGCAAAGGTATTCTTAATGGACGAACCATTATCAAACCTTGATGCAAAGCTTCGTGTACAGATGCGTGCTGAAATTGCCAAGCTTCACCGCCGCCTGGATACAACAACTATCTACGTAACACATGACCAGACTGAAGCGATGACAATGGCAACCCGCCTTGTAGTCATGAAAGATGGAATTATCCAGCAGGTTGGAGCTCCAAAAGAAGTTTATGAAAATCCAGAGAATGTCTTCGTTGGAGGATTCATCGGATCTCCTTCCATGAACTTCTTCACTGGAAAGCTTGAAGAAGGAAAGTTCACAATCAACAATTCTTCTATTGCTGTCCCAGAAGGAAAAATGAAAGTCCTTCGCGCACAAGGTTATGTAGGAAAAGACATCATCCTTGGTGTAAGACCAGAAGACCTTCATGATGAGCCAGTATTCATCGATGCTTCTCAAGGTTCCACTGTTAAAGCAACTGTAGAAGTATCTGAATTGACTGGTGCTGAAACAATGATCTATTCTCAATTCGAAGGCCAGGATTTCGTAGCTCGTGTTGATTCACGCACAGATGTAACTCCAGGCCAGGTAATTGAATTGGCATTCGATATGAACAAGGTTCACTTCTTCGATGCAGAAACAGAAGTAAGAATCCGTCCATAATACATGAAAAAGGCAACCATTGCGGTTGCTTTTTTTTTGCTTTCTTGACCATGGATCATTCTTTGATTAAAAATACCTGGCTTGTTCCGCAGCTTGGACATTTGAACAAGTGCGGGCACTCCTCCTCGGCAAAATCGGCAGGATAACCATCTTCAAGCTTCATTTGATCAATTGGCATATACGGACTGTAATCATCATAAAAGTCTGCTTCCCTCCCGCTGTCCTCCATGCTGCCGCTGCAGTTTGGACATGGAAGAGCAACGTTCCTGAAGCCATTGCAAATCGGGCACATCCCCATCCTTTTCCATCCTTTCTCCTGTATCGCTAGCATTAGTTTGTGTTGATTAAAATTGGTTATGTAAGGTGATAATATTGGTATTAATTACCTTAATTGATCAGCGCATAAACTTTTCGAAACAAAACATACTAGTTATTAATAAAGCAGCAACAAAGAAAAAAGCGCAGCTTAGCAAAGGGATTAAGACATTGGGTTAAGCCTAGAAGGCAGCTATGACGTGCGCCGGTGCAATTCCGGCTAGCCCAGCCAAACTCCTCATCATGGGTTAAACCCAGGCGGCATGGCAAAAGCCATGATTGGTTCGACTCCAATACTAACCCAAATACAACTCTGAAAAACACAAAGGAGGAAATATTAATGGCTAGTAGCAACAACTCTAATCAATTATTAGTTCCTGGTGTTCAACAAGCTCTTGATCAAATGAAGTACGAAATCGCAACAGAATTTGGCGTACAGCTTGGCGGCGAAACAACTTCTCGCGCTAACGGATCAGTTGGTGGAGAAATCACTAAGCGCCTTGTGCAAATGGCTGAGCAACAACTTGGCGGATCTGCACGCTAAATTGCATTAAACAATAAAATAAGAATGGCTTAGGCCCCCTTCATCAGGGGGCCTTACTATTTTCTGGTTTCACTGACTCCCCACATGGCCCCTGGAAAAGCACCAAGTGCATACTCTCATCAAATCATCTTTTCAGGCTTGACCCACTGATCATATTGCTCTGAAGTTAAATACCCCGTCTTGATTGCCGCTTCCTTCAAGGTAGTGTTTTCCTTGAAAGCAAGCTTGGCGATTTCAGCTGCTTTTTCATAACCAATATGCGGATTCAAAGATGTGACAAGCATGAGTGAGCGGTCAACATGACCAGCAATGACATCCAGATTCGCTTCAATTCCTGCAGCACAGTTATCATTGAAAGACCTCATTCCATCTGCCAGCAGTCTTGCACTTTGCAGGAAGTTATAGATGATGACAGGCTTGAATACATTCAATTCAAAATTACCCTGACTTGCCGCAAATCCGATTGTCGCATCATTTCCAAAAACCTGGGTTGCCACCATTGTCAGGGCTTCACTTTGCGTCGGATTGACTTTGCCTGGCATGATGGAGCTGCCTGGTTCATTTGCCGGTATGGAGAGCTCGCCAATCCCGCTTCTTGGGCCGCTGGCAAGCCAGCGAACGTCATTGGCAATTTTCATCAAGTCGGCTGCCAGTCCTTTTAATGCTCCGTGAAGGAAGACAATTTCATCATGCGATGTCAAAGCCTGGAATTTATTCGGTGCAGAACGGAAGGTTTCTCCTGTTTGGCTGGCAAGCTGGCTTGCTACCTGGTCACCGAAGTCTTTCGCTGCATTTATTCCTGTTCCGACAGCTGTCCCGCCTATTGCCAGATCTCTCACATACTTGAGACCATCCTCGATCATTTGTTTATCTTTTTCAAGCATCGCTTTCCATCCGCTGATTTCCTGCCCCAATGTCAAAGGGGTCGCATCCTGGAGATGGGTTCGGCCGATCTTGATGATTTCATTGAATTCCTCTTCTTTTTTCCTTAACGTCTCCTTTAGGAGCTCAAGGGAAGGCAATACTTCAGCACTCACTTTTTTTACAGCGGCAATATGCATCGCCGTCGGGAATGTGTCGTTCGAACTCTGCGACATATTCACATCATCATTCGGATGGACCTTTTCTTCTGCCTGCTGCTCGGCAAGCAGTTCATTCGCTCTTCTGGCGACTACCTCGTTGACGTTCATATTAGACTGAGTTCCGCTTCCTGTCTGCCACACGACCAACGGAAAATGCGCATCGAATTTTCCTGCAAGAATTTCATCACAGGCCGTCTCAATCACCTTTGCTTTTGTTTCCGATAACTTTCCAGACGCAGCATTCACTCTGGCTGCAGCTTTCTTTACTTCCACAAAAGCATAAATGACTTCTATTGGCATTTTTTCTGTGCCAATCTTGAAATTCTGCTTGCTTCGCTGAGTTTGTGCGCCCCAATATTTATCAGATGGCACCTTAATTTCACCAATCGTATCCCTTTCAATCCGATAATCTGACAAAATGATCCCTCCTCAATCTAATTATTTACTTATCTAAACATTTCAAACATTCTCGCCTTCAGGATACCTTTTTTAAAGCCCAAATGACAGAAAAGTGTATGTAAACAGACGAAAAAAGCGGAAGCAGTCATGAATGCTACTTCCGCTTTTCATTATGTCTTTTTTTGCTTAAGGTTATGCTTTATAAATTGCATATCCAATATAATAGCCCAGGATCATGATGCTCGCGATGCTTAAGGTTACTGTGAGTTCCGCCATCTAAACAACCTCCTGAAATAATATGGTTATTATTAAACTACCACAGGAACACCAGAGACAACTGAGTCGTTTCGCAACATTCTGTGACAAAAACAGGAATTATAGTGAGGTTTCACACAGGGTTACCGCAGCTGCGGACAGAAAAAAAGGCTGTTTTCGTAAAGATTGTTGTTAAAATCCTAAAGCCGATTTTAACGTAATATTTTCCTATTTTGGCGGTCGGTATATGGTTTGCATGCTCTTTTCTCATAAAAAGCGTCTACTTTAAGAAGGAATAAAGCGAATTCAATCCAATTTTGAATTCAATAGCAACAAAGTTTGAGAAAAGAGCCTAAAAAAATCCACACCCATTAAGAATGAGTGTGAATCTCTTTTTAACCTGCCTTCGCTTTGTTTCCAAGCTGCAGCTGGTACATTTGATAATACTTCCCTTTCAACTCCATTAACTGATCATGATTGCCTTTTTCCACAATCCGGCCGCGATCCAGTACAAGAATTTGATCGGCATTGCGGATCGTCGATAGCCTGTGGGCAATGATGAAGGTCGTTCTTCCTTCCTTCAGGACATTCATTGCCTCCTGGATGATCGCTTCCGTCTCAGTATCAATACTAGAGGTTGCCTCATCAAGGATTAAGATGGCCGGGTCAAAAGCCAGAGCCCTGGCAAAAGAGATCAATTGCCTCTGCCCGCTGGAAAGTGTACTTCCCTTCTCAATCACCGGCTCATCATAGCCATTTTCAAGGTTTTTCAGGACTCTGTCAGCTCCGACGCTTTGCAGTGCTTTCTCGACAGTATCCCTAGATATCGAAGGATGTTCAAGGCTGACATTGGAAGCGATCGTCCCAGTAAAGAGGAACGGATCCTGAAGGACAATGCCCATATACTTTCTTAAGGTTTGCCTTGGCATTTCGGAAATGTCCATCCCATCAATCATGATTTTCCCTTCCTGGGGATCATAAAACCTGAACAGCAGATTCATGATTGAGCTTTTGCCGGATCCTGTATGACCGACGAGTGCTACAGTTTCTCCTTGTCTAGCTTCAAAGTTAAGGTCCTTCAGTACATACTCGCCTTCTTTATAACTGAAGGAAACATGATCGAAAGTTACATTTCCTTTATAGCGTGGAACCTCTTCCTCGCTTACATCAATTCCTTCTTCATCCATCAGTTTGAAAACTCTCTCCCCGGCAACCAATGCTTGCTCGAGATTAGCCAGCTGGTTGACGATTCCCTGGACAGGATTGAAAAGCCGGTTGATATAATCGACGAACGCATAAAGCATCCCAAGTGAAATAGCAGAGGATGGCTGCAGGGCCTCGCCGCCGAAATACCAGATGAACGCCACGAAAACGATATTCCTCAACACTGCGACAAGATTATGGGAGGTCGACGAATTTAAGCTCAGCAGTTTATTCTGATAGGTAAAATGCTCGTTATTGAGCTTCTCGAAATCCTGGTGTGTTTCTTTTTCCCGGCCGAACGCCTGGATGATGCTCATTCCCTGGATCGATTCATTGATCACTCCGTTGATGTCGCTTACCCGTGAGCGAATCACATGATTATACTTCGATGCATATTTGCGGTACAGCTTTGCCCAGACAAACAGAACTGGCAATAACAGCAAACAGATGGCCGCAAGCTTCGCATTCAAGATGAACAAGGCAATATAGATGCCAGTAATATAGATGAAACTTGTAAAGAACGTGGACAGGACGGTTACGTACAGTTCACGTATCGCCTCTGTATCGTTCGTGATCCTGGCAACGACCTTTCCTGCTGGCAGATTGTCGAAATACCGAATCGGCAGCCTCTGGATTTGCCTGAAAACATCCTCCCTCAGCTTCTGGATGATCCGGTTGGCTGATTTTTGCAGATAGAATCTCTGTCCATACTGAAAGATTGCAGCGATGACCAGCAAACCGAAATAGAAGGCCAGCAGTTTAATAATGCCCGGAATTTCAGGCCGATAAAAACCCATCAATTCCTCACCTGAAAGCAATTGAGCTTCATACTGGGCAGCCTTGGGTCCTTTGTTGACCGTCAAGACCCCATCCTCATAACTTCGGCTGCCGTCGAATTCAATCTCTCTATCAACAAAAACAAAATTCCTGCCTACCTGAAGAATTTGAGCAGAATCTGTTTCCTGCTCCACATCATCTTTTGTATAAAAGTTGCCTTTATATTTTACAGCCCCGCTTTGTTCGTCAGTCGTATGCCAGACCGATTCAATCCCAAGGATATGATGGTCGATCATCCGCTTGGCGATGAACGGGCCAGCAAGGTCAGCGACGACAGCGACAGTCAGCATGGCCAGTGCAACTAAAATGATTCTTTTATAATTCAATGCATATTGGAACAGTCTTTTTCCTGTACTCATACGGAGTGCACCTCCTCTTCGACTGCTTCTGCCTGCTGCATGATATATTGAGCATGATACCAGCCTTTGGCCTCCATCAATTGTTCATGCGTACCTTCCTCAACGATTTTTCCATCTTCAAGGACAACGATATGGTCTGCATGCTCCACAGCAGATAATCGGTGTGTCGTGATGATGGTTGTTTTGGCATTCCGTTCTCTGCGGATATTATCAATGATTTTTTTCTCTGTTTTGGCATCGACTGCCGATAGCGAGTCATCAAGAATCAGGATTTCCGGATCCTTGATCAAAGCGCGTGCAATCGAAATCCGCTGCTTTTGGCCTCCTGAAAGTGCGACTCCCTTTTCACCGACAAGGGTTTCCAAGCCTTCAGGCAGCATTTCCAGATCCTTTCGAAAAGCCGACAAATCAATGATATCCTGCAACTCCTTATCAGTTGCCAGCGGGTTTCCGAACAGGATGTTTTCTTTCACCGAACGGGAAAAAAGGATGTTTTCCTGCGGAACATAACCCATCCAGCTCCTTGTCTGCCTCAGGCTGTGTTCCTGGATTGGCACACCTGATACAAGCAGGCTTCCACTGCCTTCAGGGTATTCCCTGAGGAGCTGTTTAATCAAAGTCGTTTTGCCGCTTCCTGTCTTGCCGACAATCCCGAGCGTTTGGCCACGATTCAGATGCAGCTTGATTTGATCAAGATTGTTCACTTTTGATGAAGGATACCTGAATGTCAACTCAGACATTTGTAAAAACTCCGGCTCATTGCCCTCCACCGGCTTAACCGGATCAGCAACATCCTCCTTGTAGGACAAGGTTTCATTCAGACGGTCTAGAGAAGCGTTGCCGCGCTGCATGACATTGATCAGTTCGCCAATTGCGAACATTGGCCAGATGAGCATACCGAGATATACATTAAAGCTAACCAGCTCGCCCAGCGTCAGTTTCTGCTGGAAGACGAGGAAGGCTCCATAGCCCAGGCCAATCAGGTAGCTCAGCCCAACAAGAATTTTGATCGTCGGTTCAAATAATGAATCAATTTTTGCGACTTCCACATTTTTGCGATAGACATCTTCCGTCAACTCATGGAACCGGGCTTCATCTGCTTTTTCCTGCACATAGGCCCTGATGACCCTAACTCCTGATACAGATTCCAGCACCCGGTCATTCAGCTCGCCGAATGCATCCTGGGCGGACGTGAACTTGGAATGGATCCTTTTCCCGTATATATTGATCAGATAGGCCATGATAGGCAGCGGGATAATGGAGACAAGTGTCAGCTCCCAGCTGATGAAAATGCCCATCGTAAGCAGAATCGTCAGCATAAAAATGCTTGAATCGACCAGTGTCAAGACGCCGAAACCTGCCGTGATCGAAATAGCCTTTAAATCGTTCGTCGCTCTTGCCATCAGGTCCCCTGTCCGGTTCTTTTCAAAAAACGTAGGAGTCATCTTTAGCATATGTTTCATGAAGCGGCTCCTCAGCTTCCTCTCGATCAGGAAAGCCCCTCCGAATAACTGGTACATCCAAATATAAGTGATGAAATATGAGACAACTGTAATAAGCGCCAGCGCACCAATATACTTGAAAATCAACGGCTGATTTATGGAGCCGAGTTGGATGGAATCTATGGCCATCCCGACGATTTTTGGGGGAAGTACATCAAGTACGCCGACAAAAATCAGTAATGTAATCGCAACACTATATCTTTTCCAGTTTTCTTTGAAAAACCAGCTTAACTTTTTTAATACCGATAACATTGTCAGTCACTCTCCTCTCTGTTGTAAAAAAACTGACTAGCCGCTTTCCAGATGTTCCTCTTTTACTAGTTTCTTTACATTTGCGTTGACCATATTGTTTCCTCCTTCAATATTTTTGGAATGGAACTTCCCTGCACATGAAAAAAGACATACCGCGGCATGCGATATGTCCTGAATCTCTTGATAAAGACAGAAAAAGGCACACGTCACGCGAATGCGCAACCCATGCCTCCAGCTTCTTAGAGAAAGTTGATTAACTACAAGTCAATTATTGTAAAAGGATGGGTTACAAGTATTCAGTTGATTGTATTTGGCGATTTTTACAATGTTCATGTCCGTAACCCTCCTTTTAGTTATTTTTTCCATTCCTTTGTAAGGTTATCATCTCAATGGCAAATATGTCAATTCTAACTTTTCGATATTTTTCATCATTTTTAATGGTTTCCTCATTTCCTGCGCCAGATCTTTCTTACAAACAGCAGGTAAAAAAGCAGCGGCATGGGAGCCTGGATCAAACCCAATATCCCCCATAGCCAATAATTATGGCCATGCTTACGGGCATTGGTAAACAGAAAAATGCTCTGCATCAATAAGATTACGACAACAGCAGCCAGCATGAGTGGTGACAGTTCTTCGTTCATCAGCTGTCCACCTGCTTCTGCATTCCTTTATAGCCAGAAAAAGCAGCGACAGCCACTGTAATCGCCTGGAGCATATAGAACAATACCGGCACTTGCAGCATGGTGAAGATGACCATGGTAAGGATCAGCCCGGCACATATAATGAACCATGTCAGCTCCCTGAGAAATTTCTTTTTTTGAGCTTCCTGCTGATTCAGCACCATTTGTTCAAACCACTTTTCATCAGGTGTATATATGTCCATGGAATCCAATTTATCCAGTCCATTATGAATCGCGCTAATGGTTTCAAAAAAAAATTCCTTATCCATTTGCTCATCCTTTGACGAGATTCCCTTTTGGTTTTTCATCTACTTTCAGCTCCCTTCTAACGGCTAAAAGACCGTGGTGGACTCTAGACTTTGCAGTACCAGCGGCGATATTCAGGATTTCACCAATCTCATCATATGAATATCCATAATAGTGCTTAAGAATGAGCGGGATCCTCATTTCATCTGATAGTCTGGATAAGGCAGCAAGTGCATCTGTCCATTCCTCATTCCTGGATTCCATATGCCATTGCAGCTTGCGAGACCTTGCTTCCCCATCGTTCCACTCTCGTTCGCGCTTTTTCTTACGCTGCTGGTCGATGTACATATTTGTTGCGATGCTGATGAGCCATGAGGAGAACTTGGATTTCCCATTGAATAAGTGAATCTTCTCCACACATTTTGCCATTGTCGCCTGTGCCAATTCTTCGGACAGGTCAGGATTCATCGTAATCTTCATCAGGTATTTTACCAGCAGGGGATAATGATTCCTGAACAGCACAGCAAACGAATGGTGGTCACCTTTTTTCGCTTCAGTGATTAACTCTATTTCATCCATAAAAGCATGCCTCGCTTTCCCCGCCACCCCAAAAATGAACTCTATTATTCATTATTTATTCATAAGACGTCTGAAGTAAAGAACCGTTCAAAAAATTTTTTCTTGGCCAATAAAAAAAGAAAGCCCACAAAGGACCTTCATTTATACTCCTGATTCTGCTGCGGCTTTTTCGACCCCAGCAGTCTGTTCTTCGGCCAGTTTTGGCAGGGCAATCAGATAAAATAAACCAACTAATGCAAGACAGCCGCCAACAATCCAATATAGCATTTCGATGGTCAGAAAAACCGGGAAGCTATAGGCAATAAAAGCAAGCGTCAGCGACTGGGAGAGCATGCTCAACGGACTAATCAGCCCCTGAACTCTGCCCATCATTTTAGGATCAATGATGCTCGGCAGCCATCCCCCAAGCCCAACATTAATAAGCGGCAGTGCCAAAGCAGAGATAAAGAGAATGCCGAGGAACAGGTAAATGTTATTTGGAATTGAAGCAAGAGCCGTGAAACTGCCAGCAATCAATAGTCCCGCTGAAATCAGATGATAAAGCTTAACTTTTTGGGAAAGCAATGATGCGATGAAACTGCCAATCAAAACACCGATGCCAAACACGAATCCGATGACAATCGAGTATTGCTCATAGGAATCTGGCGCAAGCTTATACTTCAGGATAAAGATCGGCATGACCGAGAAGCCACCATTGACAATGCCGAAAATGAAAAAGCCGATGATCAGAGTAGATAGCAATCTGCTGCTCAAAACATAGGAGAATCCTCGTTTAAAATCACTGAAGACCATCTTGATGTTCAGTTCCTTCAGTTTTTGCGGACCATTCGGAAGTCTTGCCTCCAGCGAAACCACCGTTTTCTGAACCAATAGTGCACTGATGATGAACGATAATGTATCAATCAAAATTGCTCCATAGATCCCAATCGACCAGTAAGCCAGGACTCCAAGACCATTGCCGAACAGCATGAACAAACTCATGACGAGCTGGTTCAATCCCGCAGCAGTCGTATAATCCTCTTTCTTCAGGATTCCCTGCACCATTCCATGCTCAGCTGGGAAAAAGAACTTTTGAATGGCGCTCCTTAAAAACAGTACCGCAAAGACCAACGGCATCCAGCCTACAAAAATGGCCGCAATCAAACCAAGCGATAAACCAGCGCTGATCCAATCACAATAAACGGCAATCTTTTGCCGGTCCATCCGATCAGCGAAAACCCCAATCATGAAAAACACTGCCAGCATTGGCAAAGAATACATCAATTCGGTAACAGTCGCATACACAGGCTGGGAGCTGAACCGGTCAAGCAAGTAAAACATAAAGGCCGTCAAACCGATGGTACTGCCCATTTGGGAAGTGAAGTTTGCCAGAAACAACTTGGTGAAGCTGCCGTTCCTGAAAATATCCATAAATTTTTTCATTCGTTTTTCTCCTCGCAACTCATTTAGTATCTTTATGGTATCGTAACTTCCTGTTGGCAAGAATCTTTCTCCCGGCTGTTTCCTTCTCCTGCTTGAGACGGATTTAAACAGCACTGAGGTCGTATGCTGGGTACTTGTTCTATTGAAGCCTTTCTCTGCAGGCCTTTTATGCTATAGGCCGCTCATTGGCGACCTCTTTTTCAGGTTTCTGGAGATTTAGGTCACCAATAGGGCTCATTGGTGACCTCTTTTTCCGATTTCTGGAGATTCAGGGCACCAATTCGGCTCATTGCTTACCTCTTTTTCCAGTTACAGGAATTTGCAATCGCCAATTCTGCCAACATCGCCCATTTCACTCCATGAAGGTTTTCAAACCACGATTACGGGGTAATATTCAACTAACCTACTTAAAAAAGTTTTTTAAAGGAGTTAATTATAAATGAAAGAGATTATGTCATCTAATGTAATGGTACAAAAGAGATTTACAATGAAGAAAATGCTTGAAATCTATCAGGCTGCTAATAAATTGGATAGTACTACTTACTTATACAGCCGTCAGAAGGCAGTTGAGGCAACATCATTGTCCAAACTTGTATCATTCCTGCTGACTGTCGAACCAAATACAACTTTAAAAATTATTATGGAAGGCACCGATGTAGAACCTAAATTGAACCAGTTGACAAAACTGTTAACAAACGAGGCTTCTGTACTTCGGGTGAAGCGCAAGCGACTGATCGAAACTACAGAATCTTTTCAAATATAATCACAGTATCAGAACATACAATAGTTGAGGTGAATTTTCGTGGTAAGAACAATACTAATGATCGTCGGCGCAATCGTCGTGATCGGTTTCCTGTTAAGATTATTATAAGGACGTTCCAAAAGGGGCTGCTATTGGTCAAAAACTTGACCTTAGGCAGCCTCTTTTTTATGCGGTTATCAACCTGGCCAGAACAGAGCTTACGAACACAGTACATAAATAAAACAGCGCAGGAAACCCGCGCTGTTTAAACTTAGTTATTGCTATCATTATCATCTGAGCCACCATCACCGGTTCCTCCGGTGTCACCTGTGCCTCCAGTATCTCCTGTGTCACCAGTATCTCCTTCACCACCGGTGTCACCTGCACCACCAGTATCTCCTTCACCACCGGTGTCACCTGCACCACCTGTATCTCCTTCGCCTCCGGTGTCATCTGTACCGCCGGTTTCTCCTTCGCCTCCAGTGTCACCTGCACCGCCGGTATCTCCCTCGCCTTCGGTGTCACCTGCACCGCCAGTATCGTTTGTATCGCCAGAATCCTTGGTGTCGTTGTTGCCAGTATTTGTTGCGGCAGCAGCTTCAGTTGTTTTTTCTTTTTCCTTTTTCTTTTCTGGCTTATCTTTTGGTTCTTCTTTTTTCTTGTTCAGTTTCTTTTTTGCTTCTTCCCATTGTTTCTTTAGCTTTTCTGATTCCTTCTTGACCCTTGATTCTAATTCCTTTACAGACTTGGCACGCTGTTGCTTCTTGTGCTCCTCTATATACTTTGAAAGTGGAGGAACATTGAAGGATTCTGCTTTTGTATTTTTTAAAGCCTCCGACATAAAGTCTTTAAAAATCAGTGCTGCTCCTTCACTGCTGGTGGTCGTTAAATAATGTTCTTTATCTGTCTTGTCATAACCAACCCATACAGCGCCGACAAGCTGCGGAGTATATCCTACGAACCACTGGTCTTTCGTACCTTTGACCCCATCAATCGGAACCTGGGTGGATCCTGTTTTTCCGGCTAATTCCCTGCCTGGAATTTTCGCCCCTTTCCCTGTTCCTTCCTCGACAACACCCATTAACATCGTTGTCATTTTTTCTGCGGTCTCTTTTGAGATTGCCCTGCTTTTCTTTCCCTTGTACTCAGCAATTGTATTGCCTTCCTTGTCGACGATTTTCGTAATCGCATGGGTTTCATGCCGCTCTCCATTGTTGGCAAACGCGGAGTATGCCTCGGCCATTGTCACCGGAGAAACTCCCGTGGATAATCCCCCAAGTGCCAGACCCAGATTGCGGTCGTTCTTTGGATCGAGATTAATGCCAAACTTCTTAACAGATTCCATCCCTTTCACAATCCCGATTTCATCCAGAAGCCAGACAGAAGGTACATTCAATGAATCTCTTAATGCTTCATACATCGGCACTTCGCCTTTATATTTATCATTATAGTTATGAGGCTTGTAATCTTTGAATTCCATCTCTTCGTCCTTAAGCATGTCCGTAACACCCCAGCCTTCTTCAACCGCAGGTGCATATACGGCAAGCGGCTTCATTGTCGAGCCAGGCTGTGCCTTTAGTTGTGTAGCACGGTTATAACCACGGAATACATGCTCACCGCGGCCGCCTACAAGGGCACGAATGCCTCCGGTTTTAGGATCGACCAGTACAGCACCGCTTTGGACGATTTGCTTTTCAGTGCCTTTTGGAAAAATGTCATCTTTAGCGTATGTGGCTTCCACTGCTGACTGCATCGTCACATCGAGTTCGGTATAGATCTGCAGCCCGCCCGTTAACACATCATCCTGAGTCAGACCGTATTTTTTGATTGCTTCATCAATGATATGATCTACATAGAATGGGTAGCGTCCGCGTAACGGATCTCCGCCTTTTTCATTGAGGGCGATTTTTTCGGCAACTGCCTGGTTGTATTCATCTTCCTTGATAAAGCCATGTGTATTCATCATCTGCAAGACGAGATCTCTTCTCTCAATCGCTTTATCATAGTTTTTGTGTGGATCAAGCGCAGATGGCGCCTTGATCAGGCCTGCGAGCATCGCCGCTTCACTGATGGAAAGGTCTTTTACATCCTTGCCAAAGTAACCCATTGCCGCCTCTTTGATGCCCCATGAACCATTTCCAAAGTAAATGCGGTTCAGGTACATTTGCATGATTTCATCTTTCGAATATTGCTTTTCAATTTCCCTGGCCATGAAGAATTCTTCAAGCTTCCTTTTGTATGTCTTTTCACTCGTAAGAAGTGCATTCTTAGTCAGCTGCTGTGTAATCGTACTTCCGCCTTCAACAATGCTGCCTGCCTTGACATTCTGTACAAAAGCCCTTGATATTCCAACAAGGTCCACCCCGTCATGTTCATAAAAGCGGTGATCCTCAATGGCGATGACGGCATTTTTGACATGGTCCGGGACATCTTCAATCTTGATTCCTTCATTTTTCAATGCCGAAATCTTGCTTGCGACCTCCCCATTTGCATCGTAAATGACCGTCGACTGGGCCATGTCATCGTTCAATGCGCTGATGTCAGCCCCCTCCGAATAAACATGGAAAAAGCTCAGGAATGCCAGAACTGCTGTTGAAACAGACAAAACAAGCACCTGGTTCATATGTAACCTTTTCCAGCCTCTTAAAAAACGTGTTGCTATTGAATTTTTGCTCACTGAGCACCCCAACCTTTTAAAAATAGTTTAGAAATATGACACTTTCTTTTACCCATTTTTCAAAAGGATTAACACATATTGGCTAATTACAAGGAAAAAAGACATAATACGGCAAGGTTCCTACTATAACTCTATCTGCATATGTCTGCCAGCAGGACTTCTTGATTGGCTGTCAAAACACTGGAATATAAATAAAAGACCAATCGACAAATGTTCGATTGGCTTTTTCATTGATTATTAGATCCATCTTCTGTGATTTGCTGCTGACTGGCGGCAGCCATGTCCCTTTCCCGGAGAAGCGTCTCCATATACATATAAACAATCTGCTTTGTTTTATCATCAGCTTGTATGACATCAAGGTGCTGCAGGCATTTCCGTATAGTCGGATGCATTGCCTTTTGAGAATCCATTCCCATATAGGCCACTCCTTATCTCTTAAATGAAAGATTTACAACAAAGTTCGCCAGTCTTTGATGAATTATGAGGGTATGCTGGATTATTTTAAGCGTTAGTTCTTTTTGAAATAGGGGTAATGAACAGTAAATAAGAAGTACTAACCCTGGAGGTAGATGAATATGGCTGGAATAAAAAACGTGGTTCTTGCTTATGATGATTCCGCTGGTGCTCGGAAGGCCCTTCAGTTGACGAAGGATCTTACAAGAAACTTAGACGGAGTCAAGTTGTTTGTCGGTCATGTATATGAAGAAAAGGTGAAAAATGAACTGGTTGAATCAACTGACCGCCCAATCGAACCCCTGCCGATTAACAACTTTCCCGCAGATGGAGTCCAGGTGCCTCCTTTGGCAACAGAACAAGGTGCCTTTGGGAAATCAGAGCACGCAATCATTACTCATAGCTCTGAAACAGCATTCAATAACGCAAAGGCTGAGCTGGAGGTCCTTGATCTTGATACCGACTTTTCAATCCTGGAAGGAAACCCCGCAGAAGGTATATTAGAATATGCAAGGGATGTCGATGCGGATTTGATTATCATCGGCCAGTCCGGGAACGAAGGAATCAAGCGAAAGCTCCTCGGAGGCGTAAGCCAAAAAGTTGCAAATAACGCTCATTGCCATGTACTTATAGCCAAATAAACAAAGCAAGAGCCGGGTAAATACTGCCCGGCTCTTGCTTTCTGTATTATTCATTCATCGCTTCGGAGGCAAGTTCCTCCAAACGCTCCCTGGTTTCTGTTTCTTCAAAACTGCTGAAAATCCGGAAATCATCTTCATCGAGGATTCTGTAATGCTGACTCAGAATGTTTTGCTGCATGACAAAGCCGCCATCCCTGGCGACTTCCCGCCACCAGACTTTCCCTCCCAATGTCTTTTCTTTTCGGTAATCCGTACCTTCATGGGCAATCGTTTCGAGGACCTCAAGTGGTTCATTGCCGAACAAAAACTGAATCGTCTCCGTTTCCCTGAACAAGGCACAGATTGTCACGACTGTTGACCACCCGGCCTGAACCCTGCCTTTTTCGATCTGGACAAGTGTTTTTTTGGAGATTCCAATGATGTCAGCCATTTTATCCTGGGTATAGCCAACCTCTGCCCTTAGTACCCTCAATTTCTCCGAAACCCTGCTTATGATTTCATCTCTCGTCATCCGCTTCATCCTCTTTAGTTCTTTTAGTGTAATTTTACACTTGTTTACTCGAAATTCAAAATACTTTTTACTATTTGATTCTGAAATGATCGAAAAGAAGCATTATTTTGTTCGAGATATAAAAAGGGGGTCAGAATATTGACGATTCCGCACCCCCATTTCTTATTTAATCTGTTTTTTCTGGCTGATGCTGCAGTTGCTGGAGCAGGAGCTTTGAATGGAGCAAGCAGCGCATTTTCCTTCTTTTGATTTCTTGATGAATCGGTAGAAGGCCCATCCGGCATAGCCGAAAATGGCCCCGCCTATTAAAATATTTGCGATCATGTTCCCTTCCTCCTTCCAGCTTTTAGCTAAATCCCATCAGCATTCCGCCCTGGTAGATGGCCAGCGACAAAAGATAAGCGATGACCAGCGCATAGCCGATTGAAAAGGCGGTCCAGCGTTTCGAGCCTGTTTCCTTATAAATGGTCGCTGTAGTCGCGAGGCAAGGAATATACAGCAGGATGAACACCATGAAACTGTAAGCAGCAAGTGGTGTATAATGAATCGCCAGCAGCCCCTGGAGACTTGCTTCATCCGGGACAAAGTAGATGATGTTCATGGTTGAAATAATCGCTTCTTTCGCCAGGAAACCGGTGAAAAGGGAAGCACTTGCCTGCCAGGTGCCGAATCCTATAGGAGCGAATAGTGGTGCAAAGATTCCTCCCAGAAGCGCCAGATAGCTTTCATCCATGCTGACATTTACGCCTTCCGGACCAGCATACGCGAGCAGCCAAATCAGGACAGAGCCTGCAAAGATGAATGTACCCGCCTTTTTCACGAAACCTTTCCCCTTATCCCAAGTGCTTCTCCAAAGCGCCTTTGCCTGCGGCATTCTGTATGGAGGCAGTTCAATGACAAAAACGGAGGTTTCCCCTTTCAACAGTGTCTTTGAAAAGACCTTGGCCAGAATCAGGGCGACTACAACACCTAGTACATACAAACTAAGAACGACAGCAGCCTTATGCCCTGTGAAAAACGCACCGACAAACAAAGCGTATACAGGAAGCCTTGCTGAACATGACATCAGCGGCGTCAGCAGGATGGTCATTAATCTCTCTTTTGGTGTCTCAATGGTCCTTGCTGCCATGATGCCTGGCACATTGCAGCCGAACCCGATCATCATGGGAATGAATGCCTTCCCATTAAGGCCGACAGATTCCATCAACCTGTCCATGACCAGCGCGACACGGGCCATATACCCTGAATCCTCAAGCAGCGAAATGAAAAAGAACAAAATGAAGATTTGCGGCACAAAGACCAAAACTCCACCTACTCCGGCAACAATTCCATCAAGCACGAGGTCTTTTATGAATGAGGATGCTCCTGCCCAGTTCAGTGCCGCCGCGATTCCAGCTGTCACAGGTCCGGATAAGATTATGTCCAATGCATCTGACAGTGGGAAGCCAAGCCAGTCAAAGGTAAGCATGAACATGATGTACATCAGGACAAGAAAGATTGGGATCCCAAGGAATTTATTCGTCACGACCATATCAACTTTCTCAGTCAATGGTATTTTTCCATTGTCCGGTCTGGTTGTGGCAGCAGACACGATTTTATCGATCGCATCACTTCTTTTGCGGTGGATCAACTGGTCAAGGGCTTGTTTGCACCCTGATTGTTGCTGCTCTGCAACAGTGACAGAGTCGACAAGTGCTTCAATTTCTGCCAATGGCAAAAAGTTAGTCAAATAGTTTTTAACATAGGGATTGCCTTCAAACAGCTGAATGGCCAGCCAGCGAACAGGATGTCGTGTCCTCCCATTCAACTTCTGCCCAAGCTGGAGGATTCCCTCCTCTATCGCTTTTCCATAATAGACAAGATTTGTTTTGCCAGATCGTGGTGCTTCTCCTGTAACAAGTTCAGCAAGTTCGTTACAGCCCTTTCCGGATCTTGCCACAACAGGAGCAACATGGACTCCCAATGATTTTGACAACTGTTCAATATCAATTTGAATGCCCCTGTTTTTTGCCACGTCCAGCATATTCAGACCAATAGTGACCGGCGCACCGTATTCCAGCAGCTGCATGGTAAGGTGCAAATTACGCCTTAATTGCGACGCATCCAGGATATTCAAAAGTTTCTCGAATGATTCCTCCAGGAAGAAGTTCGTAACCACACCTTCATCCTTTGACAATGGATTGAGCGTATAGACTCCAGGTAAATCAATCAGCTGATCCTTTCCGTTCTTGAACAGGCCAACTTTCTTTTCGACAGTTACTCCGTTCCAGTTGCCAACATATTCATATGACCCTGTTAAGTTATTAAATAACGAAGTTTTACCGGTATTCGGATTGCCGATAAGCGCGATGTTCATCATAATCGCTCCACTTCGATCCGTAATGCTTCTTTGCGTCGGATACCTATGCATTGGCCGCACGATTCAACCATGACCGGGCCTCCAAAAGGCAGAATGCATTTTATGCATACTTCCGATCCTTCAGCGATTCCGAAATCAAGCAATCTTCTTCTGACAAATTTGTCAGTTCCAGCAATATTCATGATCCGGCCTTTTTCACCAGTCTTTAAATTTCCCAGCATAGCCATCACCTTTTTTCAGTTTGTTAGATTTTTTGTATCAGAATATCATTGATAGTAGTTTACTAATTGAGAATGATTATCTTTATTTAATCAGTTTCAGGTCTCTTTCACTGTGACATAAATCACAAAACACCCTTTTAACAGATGGGAATAAGGAAAACTCCATAGAATTGACAATTTTTCCGGATAACAGTTCTGAATTAAATCATCATTCAGCTTTATCAGAGCCCATATAAAAAGAGAGCTGAACAATTTGTCAGCTCTCCTTTTTATCACATTTTATTGGTTACAAGTGTTGATTTGACCATCCTCGACGGAGCATAGCCAATGACAAGAATGATGATGATTGCGCTTAGTATCATACTTGGAATCATATAGGTTCCGTTATAGATGAGTGAATACAGCCATGCCGGCTGTCCTTCTGGCGCCCAAACTCCGAAAAAGACCCAGCCGGAAAAGAAATGAGCGATAAAGCGAAGCAGGCTTCCAATGAAGGTACCCACAATGATCAACCCAATCCATTTCTTCTTATTTCCACTCTTGATATTCTCTTGGATCTGTCTTGCAAAAATACCGGCAAATCCTAATACCGTGAAGGCGACCAAATAATCGATGATCCCCTGTATAGGATGGAATATTTGCGAGAAGCCCAGGATGAATTGCAATAGACCCAGCAGAAGCCCTGTGATGGCGCCACCTTTAATTCCCCAGCGGAATGCCATCAGGAATACCGGTACCATCGCGATTGATACTGAACCGCCCTGCGGCCAGATTCGAGAAAATAAAAACCCCGAAAATAAATCCAGCAAATAAGCCAGAGCAGAAAACACTGCTACTTCCACTAAAAATAATGTTTGTTTTTGTTTCATATCTGTTCCTCCTTCTTTCCAGAATGAGGTCCGTTTTCAACACGCCTTTTCTGCTTCAGAAACAAAAAAAGCAATCAGGGATCGATATAGGATTCCCATGATTGCTTTCCTATCGCATCCACATTCCTTCGCTAGCATTAACTAACAGGTTCAAAGGGTAAGAACTCGGGCGCTCACTCTCAGCTGCACTCTGGCAGCTCCCCTTGTGGTTATTATTTAGTTTCTACACTATGAATATACTACTTCTTCGATCCTATAACAAGTCAAATATTGTTTTTCCAATCCTTGTCGAAACAAAAAAGACAAATCTCACCCCGAGATGCTAAAAATATCGGTCTTTTGTCACGTTTTTACCGATTCGACGCTATTCAGCGGATGTTCTTAATTTTCGACAAAGGGATTTCGCGGTTTACCTCGAATCTTTAATACCGAAAAGAAAAACTGGGGGACTTAATAAAATGCTGCCAATTACGGATAACCGTTTGCTTAGCTTCCTGACTAGTGAAAGGGAACAACTCATTGCCGACTGGACTGTTAAAATTATCGTCTCGGAAGATGATCCATATAAAGAGAAAATAGCCAAGAATGCTGAGAAAATGTATGAAATCATTCTCTCCGTTTTTTCCAAGACAAATGAAGAGCTGGAAGAACATCTCCAAAAACTTGCTTTTATGGTAGGAGAAGAACGAGTTCGCGCTGACATCAATATTGGAGATTTTGTCTACAATGTTAATTCAGGACGATCTGTACTCTACAAGCATCTGCACAAAATGAATATGGAGTGGAATGAGATGCAGGAGTCCATCAACCGAATCAATTACTGTTTTGATACCTTCCTGTATTACGCGGTATCTTATTACAATGAACAGAAAAACAAGATCATTGAGGAAAAAAACCAATTTATCGACTCTACCCATAAGGACCGGCTGACATTGCTCGGCCAGATGACATCAAGTTTTATCCATGAATTCCGCAATCCCCTGACTTCCATCCAGGGATTTATACAGCTATTGAGATCCGAACACGAGGATATGAAGTATCTTGATATCATATCCAGCGAGCTTGACCAACTCAATTTCCGGATTTCACAATTTCTGCTTCTTTCTAAAAAAGAACTAATTGGAAAGGAAAAAAACCTTTTCTCATTAAATAAAATGATTGATGAGGTATTGAACTTCCTATATCCCAGCATCCTCGACACCAATGTGCGGATTGTCAAGGAAGTAGCAGATGATATGGAATTGTATGGATATGCCGATGAAATCAGACAGGTTTTGATCAATATCATCTTTAATGCAATCGATGTCCTGAGCCAGTACCGGGCTGACCCTAAAATTGAAATCAAGGGATACTTCGTGAATGATACACATATAAAAATCGAAATTTCCAATAATGGCCCTGTCATTCCCGACCAGTTACTGAAGACGATTTTCGAGCCTTTCGTCACGACGAAAACTCTCGGAACCGGCCTGGGATTGTTTGTCTGCCGTGAAATCATCGAGAAGCACAAAGGTATTCTTGCCTGCTCATCAGAGCCGGATAAAACTTCATTCATCATGCTTTTGCCATTAATAAGGATGGAGAACTAACATCACAAAAAGACCCTGCCGGTGCCGGCAGGGTCTTTTATTTATCCTTAATACTCAAGTGTACGATTGTCCTCTGTACTTGTGATTCTTCTTTTCTCTTTTTGAACGGTATGTTTTTTTTCCGTTTCAGCGACAATGACTGCACATGCTGCATCGCCTGTGATATTCACAGCTGTACGCGCCATATCCAGAAGACGGTCAATTCCCAGGATTAAGCCGATACCTTCAACAGGCAGACCGACAGACTGGAGAACCATTGCCAGCATGATCAAGCCTACGCCCGGCACACCTGCGGTTCCAATACTTGCAAGTACAGCAGTTAAAACGACTGTCAGCAGCTCAGTCATTGAAAGGTCTACTCCATAAACCTGGGCAATAAAGACAGTCGCTACACCCTGCATGATTGCCGTTCCGTCCATATTGATCGTGGCGCCAAGCGGCTGGACAAAGCTTGAAACAGATTCAGGAACACGAAGATTCTTCTGGGCAGTTTCCATTGAGACCGGAAGCGTTGCGTTGCTGCTTGATGTACTGAACGCAACCCCCATAGCCGGTGAGAATCCTTTGAAAAACTTGAAAGGATTCATTTTCCCAAGGAAGTATACACTTGATCCATAAGTCATCACTGCATGGATTATTAAAGCAAGAACTACAACAAGCATGTATACACCCATAGCCTTGATTGCGTCAAGTCCCTGGCTGCCGATAGCAGTTGCAATCAAACCAAATGTTCCGTATGGAGCAAACTTCATTACAAGTCCTACTAAATACATCATGATGTCATTGCCCTGTTCGATTAGGTTCAAAATTCCTTTGGTCTTATTACCTAGGGCAGTCAAGGCTATACCGATGAATATCGCAAAGACAATTACTTGAAGCATATTTCCTGTTGTCAGTGCTTCAAATGGGTTCGCCGGAATAAGATTTAAAAAGGTTTCACTTATTGGCGGTGCTTTTTCAGCTTTGAATTCAGCTCCAGCAGTATCAAATTGGCCCATCAACCCTGGCTTGATAAGGTAGGCCAGAGCAAGACCTATTATTATCGCAATTGCTGTTGTCGCTAAAAAGTAGCTTACAGTCTTAAAGCCAATCCTGCCGAGCTTCTTCGGATCACCCAGTCCTGCGGTACCAAGAATGATTGAAAACAAGACAATGGGCACGACAAGCATACTAATTAAATTGATGAATATCTTCCCTAGGGGCGTAAATAAGAATTTATCTAGAACAGTGAACAATTCAGGTGCAAAGATGTTAAGGATAAGCCCAGTCATGGCACCAAGTCCAAGGCCTATCAATATTTTAGTCGTCAGTTTCATAATTTTCCTCCCAGTTTAAAAAAGTATAAAAAAGAATGTAAAGATTTATTCCCTCTTTCATTCCCTATAAACCAACGACCGATATTTGGTATAAATTCCCGTTCATGATTCATACAGGAGGTATTGGATGTTTTATTTAAAAACCGATTCTGGGATCAGCCTTAATCTCTTTGGTTCACAGGATGCAGGGGAATTGTTCTGGCTTTTGGATTCTAACCGAAATTATCTTCGCAAATGGCTTCCCTGGATAGATGGTATCAACTCTCCGGGTCAACTTTACTCAGTCATTCAAATGTGGGAGAAAGGTTCACAAGAAGGAAGCAGCTTCCACTTTGGAATTCGATACCGGGGTGTCCTGGCGGGAAGTATCAGCCTTCATGCTATTGACTGGAATAACTCCCAGGCAAGCATTGGCTACTATTTAGGGGAAGGTTGGCAAGGCAGGGGTATTATAATCAGGTGTGTGAAGACAGTGATTGACCATGCTTTTTACGGGCATGGTTTGAACAGAATAGAGATAAGATGCGGTAAGGACAATCATAAAAGCAAGGCAGTACCCGTTAAGCTTGGTTTTCGCGAGGAGGGAGTCATCCGTGATGGGGAATACTTGAATGGAAACTTTCACGACTTAATTGTATATGGACTTCTGGCAAGAGAGTGGAAAAGCCGGTCAACTGCATTTTATTAATCCTCTTAAGGCTATTTGCTCTTAAGACGTACCGGGTTGTCTCCGGTTGATGAATTTATACCAGCAGAAACTAAGCAGGTGAAATGATTCCTCAATTGTGCTGGTGACAACTCACTGGATTGGCAGACTGATAGTGAATATCGTCCCCTTTGAACTCGATTCCACATTCATCTTGCCATTATGCTCTTCGATAATTTTATGGCAGATCATCAGGCCAAGACCATTTCCGTTCTCCTTTGTCGTAAAAAAAGGTTTGCCGATCTTATCAAGATGTTCCTGAGGAATCCCTTTACCAGTGTCTGAGACTATAATAGTCAAAACTTCCTCTGATTTCGAAATCTCCACGGTCACCTTACCCGGCAGTTCCATCGCATCAATCGCGTTCATAAGCAAATTGATCAGCACCTGCTTGATCTTGTTCCCATCACAAAGAAACATTCCATCCACAAGTGTTGATTTTCTGGTAATTTCAACACACTTCTTCGCTGCCTCGGCCATCAGGAGGGTAATAGCGTGATCAACCAAATCATTCAGGTTGAAAGCTTTAATATCAGACTTGTGCGGTTTCGCCATCAACATCAGCTCTTTAGAGACAGCTTCAATGCGTTTGATTTCCTCTTCCATGATTGCTAAATAGCCTTGATTCAATTCCTGTCCCGCTTTCATAAGCTGGATGAAACCCTTAAGGCTTGTCAAAGGATTCTTTATTTCATGGGCAATCCCTGCTGCAAGCTGGCCCACAACATTCAATTTCTCATATTCAAGGATGAAATGCTCTGCTTTTATCTTCGCGGAAACATCACTGGTTACTGAAATCAACTCAAGAGGCACATTCGTTTTGGGATCGCGTGTGACAGAGATTTGTGAATTCACCCAGATATACACTCCATCTTTACGCTTTAACCGGTATGTCAGGCTGCATACCTCTTCCCCTTTAGGCATGGCGATATTGGCAATTCTTTTATAATCTTCTGCATGTACGAATAAGGTGTACAGTCTTCCGACTATTTCACCCGGGGCATAACCAAGCATTGATTGTATGGCCGGCGTCACATATTTAATGAGACCGTCAGGCGTTCTTTTACAAATAAAATCTGTGGTTGGCTCGACCCAGATTTGCTCATTTGTATTCCCTTGTTTATGCAGCTTGCTTTCCAGACTGGATAAAAGATTACTCATGTCCACCCTCCTTTCACTAATCTTACTGAATATTTAAATAAGATTCAAACCAAAATTGTAAATAATATTATCAAAAGTAAAATTTTAACATTGGGAAATTTTTCTGCTGCTAATGATTCGATTAAATTGTTATAATCAGAATTTTCCAATATAATTAAACATAAACTTCATACTTTATGTATCTGTTTCATACATTGTTATCAACCACATTAATGTTCCCCGGACTTAAGCTGGATATGGTATAATTAAATTTAAATGAAAAAGCTGAGGTGGTATGATGGGGCAAACTATCGTATCAAGAATGTAACAGCTGCCGAGCGGGCGGAACAGCATAACAGGAGATAGGCCCTGGCTGTCCAGCCGCACGGAAATGGGCCGTTGCAATTCTTGAAAAAATTATTTAATAAATGGAAACTTGAATAAAGCTTAATTTTCAGTTTACTGGGAGGTGACTCCTTACCTGCAGATCTGCAGGCTAAGGGAACTTATTTGGACATATTTAACTTGGTTTGGATAGCCATTTTAATTGCTTTAACGGCATTTTTTGTCGTATCAGAATTTGCGATCGTTAAAGTGCGGAGTTCCAGAATCGATCAATTAATAGAAGAAGGCAGCAAAAAGGCTGTACTGGCAAAAAGAGTCATTACCAATCTGGATGAGTATCTTTCAGCCTGCCAGTTGGGAATCACGATTACTGCTCTTGGTATTGGGTGGCTAGGTGAACCTGCAATTGCTGATTTGCTAAAGCCGGTATTCAACACTCTGGATATCTCGGAATCATTGAGCCATATCCTGGCAGTTGGCATTGCCTTTGCAATCATTACATTCCTGCACGTCGTAATCGGCGAATTGGCTCCTAAAACATTGGCGATCCAGAAAGCAGAATGGGTGTCGTTGAATACTGCTGGTCCGTTGATCCTTTTTTACAAGATCATGTATCCATTCATTTGGCTGTTAAATGGATCTGCCCGCCTTGCAGTCGGGCTTGTCGGACTTAAGCCTGCTTCTGAAACTGATCTGGCACATTCTGAAGAAGAACTTCGCATTATCCTGTCTGAAAGCTTTAAAAGCGGTGAAATCAACCAGTCAGAGTTTAAGTATGTAAATAAAATCTTCGAATTCGACAATAGGATCGCCAAGGAAATCATGGTGCCCCGCACGGAAATCATTTCCCTGTCATTGGAAGATTCGCTGGAGAATTTCCTCCAGATTGTGAAAGAAGAAAAATTCACCCGCTATCCTGTCATTGACGGAGACAAGGACCATATTGTCGGTCTCGTCAATATCAAGGAGGTCATGACTGATCTGATTCATGACCAGGACCGCGGCAAAAAAACAATAGATTCATATATTCGTCCAATCATCCGGGTCATCGACAGTATCCCTATCCACGATTTGCTTGTGAAAATGCAGAAAGAACGCATACACATGGCGATTTTAATGGATGAATATGGTGGTACTTCAGGACTCGTGACAGTCGAAGATATACTTGAGGAAATTGTTGGTGAAATTCGTGATGAGTTCGACATGGATGAAGTGCCAATGATTCGTAAAATCAAAGAAAGCCACTATATCATCGATGCCAAATTACTTGTAAGCGAGGTAAATGATCTTCTTTCACTTGATATCAACGATGAAGACGTAGATACCCTCGGCGGCTGGATGCTAACCGAGAATTACGAAGTAAAACAAGGTGACATCGTCAGCTTCGGAACGTACAATTTCAAGATCATCGAGATGGAAGAACATCACATCAAGTATATTGAAGTAACGAAACAGCCCGAACCAGAGAAACCAACAGAAAATTTTTTTATGAATAAGACTGAAGTTGTCTCATAAGCAAAACCCGGACAGATTTATCTGTCCGGGTTTTTGCATCTTTATTTACACTTTCCACGTCTGGATGTCATCCGCTTCGATGATTCCCATGACCACATCGTCTACGTCGGGGTCTGTCAGTACCTTATCCCTGACCCTGAACTTGATATCATCAGCATCTGCCAGTGTCAATCCTTTGCGAAGTTCAAGATAGCTTTCGACGTGATACTGTCTGCCTTCCTGGACAATCCTAAGTTTATTGATATCCACCACATCAGGATCGGACAGGATTAGCTGGGCAATCCGGTCCTCAACAACCTTTGGTGCTGCGACACCAATAAGGCCCACAGTGTTCTCAAAACCAATTTTCAATGCAATCCCAATCAGCAGGATGCCAATCAGCAAGGTTCCAATGCCATCGAGGAAATAAAAACCAGTTACTTGTGCCAGTACAATAGAAACCAATGCTAAAAGCGCTCCGAATGTTGCAATTAAATCTTCATAAAAAACAAGCCTTGTCGGCGGTGCTGCGAAACTGACATTCTTAAACGCATTTGGCACAATTCCGAACCCACTTGCTTTACTTCTCGTTTCATGAGCAATTTCTTTCATCGCCTTTACCAGTATGCTTCCATCAACCAGGACCGCCACTAGCATGATCACAATATTCAACCACATATTTGATGAGGCCTTCGGATGCTGAATGAGTTCCCATCCTTTGATGACTGTTTCATACGCCATAATTGAAATGATGATAACTGCAACGAGAACAAATAAGTTCACGACCCTTCCAAAACCGGTTGGGAACCGTTTGGTTGCTTCTTTTTCCGAAATGGAACTGCCAATGAAAACGAAAAATTGGTTCAATGCATCCGCAACCGAATGAAGAGTCGTCGCCAGCATTGTACCACTTCCGCTAATAGCAGCCGCAACACCCTTGATTATTGCCAGGAATGTATTCCCAAGCGCAGCAATCCCGGAAGACTTGTTACCTCTTTTTAAAAATTCTATCATTGATGACATCCTCCATCCGAAAATCACTTTATATGTTATTTCTTCTACATTTTTCACATTTATGGCTGCTTTAAACATTTATTATGGTCGACTTGTTGAACAACATTATACGGGGAGTCTTTTTTTCAGCAGAAAAATAGCCTTCAGGATATCCTGAAGGCTTTAGACTGGTGAATCATGTTCTGCTTTTTGAGGCTTCTGCTACTCGTTTATTATAAGCGTTGAACCGTTGCTTGACATTGATTGAAATGTCCTCTGCCAATAGTTCAATCCCGATTGCAGTCAGTGAGAAGATATTTGCATAATGCTTTTTCACTTCCCATTTCAGTTCATGCTTTCCGCATATACTGTACTTGTTGACCTCCTCCATTTCCTTGCTGAGCAAGGTTAGCTGGCGGTTTTTTTCTTCATCGGGCAGCGCGACAATTTGATCGATTTTTTCAATATATTCAAGAGATTTGTCGATTTTTTCATTGACCTCATCATGCGTCTTTTTGTCGACAAGGCCATGCTTTAATTTGAATGCATTCAGGTTTCTTGCAGATTCATAGGTTGACTGAACAATTTCATCCCTGGTCATATAATCGGTTTCAAAGCTGAGCATGTATTTCCAGGAAGGCTGGGTGATTGCTTTCCTGTGGTCTTCGATGGTGTGGCAGAACTTTTTATAGCCGTATTTCTCGGGTTGTTCAAAAGCCGGGCTTGCCGGATCGAGGAATGGAGCAAGCGGGGCAACAAAATATGATAATCGTTTATCCCCGCTGCATGCATTATGGATTTCCTCGCAAAAATCCACATTATCCAGGGCACTCTGGTAATCCTGATGCGGAATGCCAACCATAAAGAAAATATCAATTTTTTTGCAGCTGTGCTTCAATGCAGCCTGCAGCGTTTCAATCACTTTCGCATTCGTGCAGTTGAATTTCCCATTGAATCTCCGAATCTTTTCATCATGGGTTTCCAGGGTCAATTCAATGCTGTACTTCGGCACTGCCTTCTCGATTTTTTCAAAATACTCTTCGTTGGCATACTGGAACAGTTCAAAGACCAGTTCGTTTTTAAGGTTGATTTTGCTGAGCCGATCAAAAAACTCATCCACATACTCTTTGCCTGCCTGGCGGATATCATGAAGAATGAAGATTGGCGCCCTGCTGAAGCGCTGAATGAACAAAATATCCTCAATCAATTTCTCCGGGGAACGTTTGGCGAGCACCTTCCGGTTGCAGTTATCCTTATATGATTGCTTGGATCCTCCGCAGATCAAGCAGCCCTGGGTACATCCCTTTGCTGTAAGGATCGCTGTGTTTGGATATTGGAGCCAGCCATTATACGGCAGCGGATCCAGAAAGTTTTTATACTTGAACACTGATTTGATGGTATAACGGTAGCCGGGTATATCAAATTCATCCAGACTGTCCGGAACATGGCTCAGCGGATTGTAAACCGGAGTATTGCCATCCTTCCATGTCAAGTTGGGAATCCCGCCAAGCTGATGCGTGCCGTCTTTCAAATACTTAATCAACAGCAGCATCAATTTTTCTGTAGAGTCACCTCTCATGACAAAATCGATGAAGGGATACTCAATTAATTCTTTATGGTAATAGGTAGCAGAAAGTCCGCCAAAAACGATGGGGGTTTGTGGGTGAAGATTTTTGACAATTTTGGCAAGCTCGATGCTGCCATGAGCATGTGGTAGCCAGTGCAGGTCAATCCCAAAGGCACGTGTCTTGACTTTTTTCAGTTTCTTTTCCACATCGAAGCTTTCATCCATCAGCATCCTGTTGGCGATATTGATGATTTTCACTCGCAGTCCCTGACGTTCCAAATATTCAGCAATACTTGTCAGCCCAATAGGATACATTTCAAAAACTGGAGATGACGGAACAACATCACTGATTGGGCCAGCCAGCAATGCATTTTTCCGGAAATCATATACACTTGGTGCATGGAGAAGGACTAAATCGTATTTCAAAGCACTCACCTCGAAAAAATAGAATCTATTAAGATTGCCTATAACAGAAAATGTCTGATTACACCTTAATCATAACTCTGGCATCCTTCGTCCAAGACCGGCAAAGGTATATATTTTGTGAACAGCTGAACATTAACAAGTGTGAAATCCCCATATATCCCATGCGTGACAAGTGTTTGCAGATTTATGAAAGTTTTGTGGAGGGGTAAGTAGCTATTTATAATAGGCTATCGAAAAAAAAGAGACTGCACATCGGCAATCTCTCCAAAATCTATTTTTCCTGCTGGACGATCAGGATCTCTTCCTCGACTCTTCCCAATTTCAATAAATGGGAATCAAGGCGTTTATGGATTGTGCTGAATTCAGAATTGTTCTTCATTTCGGTCTGGGTCATTAATTCTTTCAGCATATTTTCGATTTTTGCACTTTGAAGCTCTTCCATTCTTTCAAGTGCGTCTTTTATATCTGTTATATCGATTTGATTTGAAGTTACGCGATGTTCGATGCTATCCACTTTTTCAAGTCGGTCAAGTCTCTTCTCGATGCTTTCGGTCCGCTTATTCAGGGAATCGATTGAACTTTCGATCCCTTTTAACAGATTGACGATTTCAGATAAACCTTCCATTTCAGCATGCTCCCCTTCATTTGGCATAAATCAATTTTAACATCATTAAACATATCGATATGTTACAAAACTGGTAACAAATAAGCCTGATGTTTTCAAATCCGACATATTTTCAGTTCGATTCATCCGTGACGGAAATCCCAGCAAAAAAGCAGACTGCATGAAATGCCAGTCTGCTTTCTATATGGTCAATTGCTCCCCGAAGTTGCCTTCAGACCAATGATCCCGATTAAAATGAATGCGACAAACATCAGCCTCAAAAGATTACGCGGTTCCCCAAACAGGATGATTCCAAGTATGACAGCACCGGCAGCACCGATCCCCGTCCAGATGGCATAAGCGGTCCCGATGGGCAGCGTCTTGACGGCCATGGATAAAAAGTAAAAGCTTATTGCCATACCGGCCAGAGTGATCAACGATGGGATTGCTTTGGTAAATCCCTCCGTATACTTTAGGCCAATTGCCCATACCACTTCAAATATGCCAGCTATAACTAAAAAGATCCAAGCCATACTGATTGCTCCTTTCACTAAGTCTCTTTTCGTAAATCTTGTTGCGTTCACACACCAACATCTGGGGCTATACAAATAGTCTCACCTATTAGATTAGAAAGCATCTCCGAAAAGAGCTCCGAATCTTTCAAATGCGGGTTGTTGTATTTGTACGAAGCAACATTCAATGCGAAAACAGCTTTCATTAAAAAAACCCGGGAGATATCATTCGATATCTCCCGGGTTTTTGTCCCTCCGTGTACACAGGTGTTCCTGTGCGTCCTCTCTCGGACCAGTCCAGCAATGCTGCTGCGGAACCCTAGAGGACTTTTCATAATAGGAATAGTATCATAATTGAACTCCACAGTCAAAAGAATGCATTAATTCGCAAGGAGCTCTCTGTTCATCATGGTTTCGTATTCATTCGATGGCAAAGGCGGCGAATAGTAATAGCCCTGGACTTCCTGGCAGCCCAGCGACTTCAGCAAGTCAATCTGAGATTCTGTCTCCACTCCCTCAGCTATGACCTTCAACTTAAGGTTTGTTGCCATAGAAACAATCGTAGAAATGATTTCGCGATTTTCCTGGGAGTGTGAAACGAAGCTTTGATCGATTTTCAGGCGATCGACTGAAAGCTTGCTCAAATAGCTCAATGAACTGTACCCTGTTCCAAAATCATCGATGCTTACTTCAATCCCAATTCCCCTCAGTGCCTGAAGCTGTTCATTGATGCTGTCTTCCTTCTTAATCATGATGCTTTCAGTTACTTCAATTTCAATCAATTCACCCACTAAATCATACTCTTTAAGAGATTGCTGCATGAATTTCACGAAATCCTCCTGATAAAAATGGATGATCGAGATATTGATGGATGTCCGCGGAACCTCGTACCTCTGCTCCTTCCAGGTGACAAGCTGGCTGAACACCTGCCTGATGATCATCCGCTCTAGCGGTACGATCAAGTTTGCCTCCTCGGCAATCGGGATGAACACTCCAGGAGGAATCATTCCGTGGCGAGGATGCTTCCATCTTGCTAATGCTTCTGCTCCGGTTATTTCATTTGTGTTGGCATTGTACTTTGGCTGATAGAAAACGGTAAGTGAATCATTATTGATTGCGTTTCGCAATTCATTCTCCAATTCAAATTTATTGACATCCTGATCGACCATACTCTCGTCAAAAAACTGGAAGTTATTCGTTCCGTTCTCCTTCGCTTTATACATAGCCATGTCGGCGTACTTCAACAGCAGCTCTAGATCGCTTGTATCATCTGGAAAATGGGCAATCCCGATACTTGCCGTAATCAAAAACTCCATTCCCCCGGCAAATAGCGGTGACTGGAACGCCTTGACCACCTCTGCTGCGACTATTTCCGGCTTATTCCCTTCTGTCACGAGAATCGCGAACTCATCACCGCCGATTCTGGCAACCAGGCAGTTCTCAGGTGTCACCTTTGCAAGTTCCCTGCCGATTTGCACGAGAATCTTATCACCAAACGAGTGGCCAAACGTGTCATTGATTCTTTTAAAACGGTCAAAATCTAGGTAAATCAAAGAAAAAGTTTCATCCTTAATGTACAATCCTGCCATCACTTTCTCTAAATTGCGCCTGTTTGGCAAATTGGTCAGTTCATCATGATACGCAAGGTACTCAATCATTTTGTCTGCTTTTTTCTGTTCTGTGATATCCCTGACAATTCCAAAAACACCAACAGTCGTATTTTTAACGATGATCCTGACGGCCGTGATTCTCACTTCAGCGAAGGTCGAATCCGCTTTTTTCAAGGAGGTTTCTATCACCTTCGTCTCGCCGCTCAGTACTTTCCGGTAATATCTCCTGATTTTCTCCCCTTCTTCGCTGCCGCCAATCAACTCGATAAAATGGAGACCAGTGAGTTCATTCGCTGTATAGCCTGTCAGCTCGACGGCCTCTTTGTTCACATTCAAGATAGATCCCTGCAAATCAACCCTGAAGACTGAATCAGGGTTATGACTGAACAAGGATAAATGGGACTGGACATTCTTCATGATTAATTTTTCACCGAAAAGGTCCGGGATGAGCATAAAGAATAAATTAGCCATGGCCATATAAATGAATGGAGCCATAAAAGATTGGATTCCTGCTCCTTCCGTGATTGGCATCATCGAAGTCAGGACAATATAAGGGATGCCGCCTAAGGCCATACCACCAAAGACACTACCCAAATATTTATATTTTTTTATAAACTCATAAATATCCTCATTTGTAATCTGCATCAGGAACCTGAGCAGCACAAAGGATGTGACTGTCACCATTAAAGTGCTTAAAACCGTTAAAATCCACTGAATCTCAATTGTATCGCTGAAAATGATATAGAATGCTGTATACTCTGCAATCATAATGCTGGCGGCGATCAGCAAACTTGTGTATATGTACTGTGGCGTATTGGCAATATCTCTTTGCGCAAGGTTCAAAGCTGCATATGCCCCTATTGAGCAAATGCCAAAGAACAGCAGAAAGAATAAATAAAAATTGCCTGTTGAAAAGGGGACACCTGCTGATATGATCACAAAAATATGTGTCAATAAAAAGGTGAATGCCAGAAGCAGTGAATACAGAGCAATCCTTCGTTTTTTTCTGTCAGTATTTTTTTTGATCTGTCTGCTGAATTCGACCGCCATAATTGATGAAATCATCAAGAAGACAACGGTCAAAGCGATTGTTTTTATGTCAAATATGTACATTTGGGGAATCTCCATCCTGCCCCTCGTTTCTGTCTTTTTTATGGCTGCGTTCGGATTGGATACGGCTTTTTGAATACTTGATCCGAATTCTTGCAGGTAGCGGGGCTCATTTCGAATATGCTTCCAATATTCGTTGACTTTGGCACCAAAGAGCCTTCTTTTATGCAATGCATGTCAGGCAGTAAACAGAGCCTATTATTATAATGGACTACAGTTTTGGCCAGACGACAATTTCCCTGTTAAAGAACAAACCTTTTTCAATATTATACATTAATCATCAATGAAAAGAGCGATTAAATAGACTATTTTCTTAATTTTCAAAACGAAATCCCCCACAAGAGGGCAACTATTTTATATAATGAAAGTAGAAATAGCTTCTTTTTCTTTTGTTCAGCCCCAACACTCCACATCGATTATTCTTCTCAGAAAAAATCTTATTCCTTATATATGTATCGGCCATAAACCTGGAATTCTTAAGAGGGAAACATCTGTTAGAGTTTTTGCTCTAAACTATTTAACACGTCGAGCAATTTTGAAGGGAGGAATTGTTATGAAAACCGGGAGAAAAAGCGAAAAAGACGGGAACTTGTTCAATGGGACAGCGGCCATGAAAGCTTTATCCGCAATCGTCTGGCCAATAACCGGCTATCTTTTTGACCTATTGTCGAGTTTGTATCCCTTGTTCACAATCATGGGCACAATCGCTGGAGTTGCTCACGTTTTGTTTGCCATCAGGAAAAAGCAAGGCGGAAATGAGGAAAAAAAATCCTGGCCAATCATAGATTCCAGTGTGGAAGAGATTAGACAGGCAGTAAGAATATATTCAGACCAACTTCCAAAAGGTGTTTATCGAACGATCCTTGTAAAGGACGATCATAGCATTGATTTAGAACAACTCGCCCCCATCTTGAAAGGTTTTCCTGCCCGAAGATTTTACATGTCAAAGGAAACCTACGATATTTTTGCAGAGGATGAAAAAAAACTTGCGATCACACTCGATAAAGTCCAAAGAGCAGTCGATCACTATGTGAAAGAATTTAAAGAGTTTCCCGTTTTGCCATATGATCCATCGAACAGGGTGAACTATTATCAGCTGTTGAAGGCTCATTGTCTTGATGTCGAGCCGGAAATCGAGCTGTATATCACCAATTACGATGGTCTTGTCACTCATAAAAAACCAAAGGAAAACAGCACGATGATATAAAGATCAAAATAAAATAGTGATTAAATATAATCCGAGTAATAGGAAAATAAAAAAGATAATTCCTGTTGAAACCTTTATCAGACTATTTGCCGACTCGAAGGTCTGGCTGTTAATGTTTTTCTGTACTGAAAAATAATGAATGGTCGCAAGAGCAAGGATGGTCAGACCGATCAGCAGGGAAAAAATGCTGACAAAAACAGCGATTGTATCGGCAAGCTGGCTCACTGACTTGATACTGTTGAAATGCAAGCTTGATGCCAAAAATCCAATTCCAATGATGGCGATGGATGTCCTGACCCATGCAAGATAAGTTCGTTCGTTCGCAAGATGCTGTTGGATATATTTAGATTCGAGCGTTTTGTTCTCTTCCATTTCAATCCCCTCTTTCATTTGTATCACCTAAATTTTATCACGCGAGCACCATGCTTCCCCTTCATATGCTCAACCCTATCCACTTTCTGCCTGTTTTATCATTCCTCGCGAATGGGAATAGTTATGCATCCTTAGATAGGAGGGTGGAATATATGATTTATATTATGATTGCGCTAAAGCTGGTCATCGGGCTTGCTGCACTTATTATTGTTACAAGGCTTCTTGGCAAAAAGGAGATGTCTCAGGTCACCCCTTTCGATTTTGTCTATGCGGTCGTTTTAGGCGGATTGGTCGAGGAAAACTTGTTTGAAAAGTCGTCTTCTACGATTTGGGAAATGCTATTCGGGATTGCTGTCTGGGGACTTTTGATTTTCATTGTAGAAAAAACAACCCAGAAATCTGATAAACTGCGGCCAATCCTGAAAGGACAGGCAGAACCACTTGTCAAAAATGGGGAAATACAGATTGAAAACCTGAATAAGGCTGAGCTTGAAATGGAGCAATTAAAATCTCTATTACGGCTTAAAGGTGTTTTTTCCATGAATGATGTGAAGGATGTCATACTCGAAACAAGTGGAAACATCAGCGTACTGTTAAAACCAAAAGCACAAACCCCGACATATGCAGGACTTGATGTACACGCTCCTAGATCAGATATCGCTGAAACGGTCGTTGATGAAGGAAAGCCAGTAAAGAATGGCCTAAAAAATATTGGCAAGGACGAGAAATGGCTAAATCAAAAACTGAATGAGGAAGGAATACAACAGCTGGATGAGGTCTATTTCGCTGAATGGTCCGAGTCTGATGGATTCTATATCCAGCAGAAAAGCTAGCTCAGATTTTATTGGCCATGATTCCACCATGGTTTTAATGCGTTATAATGAAGGTGGGAGGCTGATGATATTGAAAGAAAAGAAAAATGAAACGGCTGAACTGGATGAGGAAACCTTGTTCATGGTGTCGCAAACCTTCAAGGCCTTATCTGATCCGACTCGTCTGAGGATTCTTCACCTGCTGTTTCAGGGAGAACATTCAGTCAATGAAATTGCCGAAAAACTGTCATTGCTGCAATCCACTGTTTCACATCAATTGCGTTTTTTAAAAAACCTCAGGCTCGTTACATTCAGGAGAGAGGGTACAACCCTTTATTACACTCATGACGATGAACATGTCATCGACCTGCTGCGACAAAGCATAGAACATGCCAGCCATCAGTGAATCTGAATTGGCTGGCATGTTTTTAATTACACGGCCCATGTGCACACGGGCAGCCGTGTTCCTCCGCTTCGACCTGGAGCGTGCTGTGGTCGATGCCAAACCGGTCATGCAGCAGTGTCTGCGCCGCCCTGAGGACACGGTCATGTGCTCCTTCTCCTTCGACCGCAATATGGCCGCTAAGCATGAAAACCCCTGATGTGATTGACCAAACATGAACATCGTGTACATCTCTAACTTGTGGAATCTTCAATATTTCCTCTTTCACTTCTTCTAATTTAATTTGCTCCGGAGTACCTTCCATCAAGACATGGAAGCTATCCTTTGTAACCCTCAAGCCACTGATAATGATCAAGATCGCCACTGCGACACTCGCGATTGGATCCGCAAGTCCCCAGCCAAAAAAGTAAATAAGCAATGCAGCAACGATTGCGCCAACCGAGCCCAGCATGTCACCTATTACATGGAGAAATGCACTCCTGACGTTCAAGTTCTCATCTTTGTCACCCCGCATTAAAATCCATGCCGCGACTATATTGACCAGTAAACCGATAACTGAAATGGTCAGCATTCCAAGACTCTGCACTTCAGGAGGATTGGCCAGGCGATGGTACGCTTCGACAAATATATAAATCGAGATAATGATCAATGTCAGACCATTGAGAGCAGCAGCGATAATTTCAAAACGTTTGAATCCATACGTCTTTGTGTGAGTAGCTTTCTTTTCACCAAGCTTCATCGCAAATAAACTCAACCCAAGTGCAGCCGCATCAGAAAGCATATGCCCGGCATCCGAAAGAAGTGCCAGACTGTTTGTAAGGATGCCTCCGATTACCTCGACAATCATGAAAGCTGAGATTAAAAGGAACGACCAGAATAATGCTTTTTTATTGTTTGTATGACTATGGCCATGACTGTGGCTGTGGCTGTGGCTGTGGCCGTGTGAATGATTATGGCCCATTTGTCAGCCCTCCCTTTATATATGAATATATGCTCATATATATTATTATGACTCAAATGTGAAAATGGTTCAACAATAAGCTTGTCTATTTTATTTACCTTATTATTATGTTTTTCACACATAAAAAAACCGCCAGTAATCAGCGGTTTGGTTCTGGACTTATAAATATTTGCGGTGGACTCCTTTTCCATCATACGTATAAAGCATGGCCCTGCCTTCGACAATCGTTTCGATATGGCACTTCCTGCCCCATAGCTGATGGATATACGGCAGGACTTTTTCAAGGTATTTAATATCCAGTTCTATCCCTTCGAAGCCATGTGTTATATATAGCTCACCGTTTTTAAGGTAATCACCATCTGTCACAGTAAGATAAGGAAACCCGCCATTGACTCTCATGCTTACAAGCTGGTCACGGACCTGCTCCCAGGCTTTGTCCACGACTTTATATTCCCGTCCTTGTTTTTGGAAAAGATACATATCCTCTCGCATGACCAGATCCTTTGTCAGGTAATTGCGTAAAAATGAGATATCTGATTCAATCTCGCGGACTTCGAACATTTTTTCCCTTCCTGAACCTGGTTTGACACCTCGGCGTTTCATTTCCTCAGTCGGATTATCATACCGCTCTTCTATATCTTCAAACATTTTAATACCAAGATAATAGGGGTTGATTCCTGTCTTCGATGGCTGGACAACACCGGCATTCAATTTGGCGAACTCAATTGACTCCCCGCTGGTAAGGTCCATCTCTCGGAGGATGCGTTGATGCCAGTAAGATGCCCATCCTTCGTTCATGATTTTCGTCTCCAGCTGCGGCCAAAAATAGAGCATTTCCTCACGCATCATCGTCAGGATATCCCTTTGCCAATCATCCAACTCCCGGCTGTAGCTTTCGATGAACAAGAGAAGATCTTTCTCCGGCCTCGGCGGGAATTTCTTTTTCTTGTTTTGTTCTTTCGGCTGTGCATTTTTTTCATCAAGGTTCCAAAGATCATCATAAGGACTGGCTGCTGTTACTGGCTCATCATCCCCGTCATCATCTTCGATGGACCATGCTAGCTTTGGCCTCATTAAGGAAGGATCGATATGCTCTTCAATCGCCAATACAGCATCGAGAAATGACTCAACTGCTTGTTTTCCATGCTCGATTTCATATTTGCGGATCCTTTCCGCAGTTGCTGCCATGCTTTCAACCATATCCCTTTTCGTATTCTGGAAACGGACATTATTTTTGAAAAAATCGCAATGAGCGAGTACGTGGGCAACAATTAATTTGTTCTGGATCAGCGAATTCGAATCGAGCAGGAAAGCATAACAAGGATTTGAATTGATCACCAATTCATAAATCTTGGATAGACCCAAATCATAATGTAGCTTCATTTTATGGAATTGTTTTCCGAAGCTCCAATGCGAAAATCTCGTTGGCATTCCGTATGCCCCAAATGTATAGATGATTTCGGCAGGACAAATTTCATATCGCATCGGATAAAAATCCAGCCCAAATCCCTTCGCAATTTCAGTAATTTCAGAAATGGCATATTCTAGAGACTTCTGTTCTTCCGACACCATCTCTCCCCCTTTCACCTCATACAACAATGTATGAGAAAAAAAGGAGAAAGATGAACAGGTTAAAAACTTTACTGCTGTTGCTGTTCAGTTACGCTAAGGCTTACTAATCGGTTATTTTTTACATCATGTGTGATTTGCACTGTCATATAAACAGGTTTTCCGTTTACATTGACTCTGTACTGGAAGGAGTCCAGCACCTGGCGATCATCAATTTGCTTTCGGCCCATATACTTATAATCCTGGACCTCCTCACCGGGAAAATCTTCTTTGATCACGGCGGTAGCGATCCGGCCATACTTTTCATAATCAGGCCTTTGCGCCTTGCTATCGATACTTAAGAATCCGGTTGAAAAAAGCATGGTCACCGCGATTGATAAAAGAAACTTTTTCATAAGAACGCCCCTTTTCGTTGCTATTTTCTTCAAGTCACCCATGGTTCATGTAATGGCCGAATATACAGGTAAATATTAAAAACCCCTGTAAACAAAGGCGTCCAACATTTTCTGAGGAAGTTCCGCACACAAATCCATATAATATTATCAACTCCTCATAAGGAGGATTGACAATGAACAAAACGGATTATGACCGCGCACTATATTACACGCATCGGTCACAATGGGATAACCTGCTCATCCTGATGGTCAGGACCGAGGATCAATTCCTGGCTAAGAAAATTGAACATTTTCTCCACGCTTACAATTTTGAAAAAGATTATACTGTCATTGAAAGAAACCTGTATTCACTGCTAAGATACATCGACCACGCAAATGAAGCCGCCGGCGACGACTGCCTGGAAACCGCTGTAACCGGCTCGATTTAAACTGAGAATTCCACCAAAAAATAACACGGCCACCTATATTAAGGTGCCGTGTTTGTTCTTTTTTATGCTGCTATCCCTCAGGAATTTTCTGCTAGGCCGAAGGAGGTTCCTGGTCCACAAGGCGATTCCGGACTGCATACAAAGCCGCCTGGGTACGGTCTGCCAGTTCCAATTTTGCCAGGACGTTGGATACATGGGTCTTGACGGTCTTTTCTGTAATAAATAAGGCAGCTGCGATTTCTTTGTTGCTTTTTCCGCTGGCAATTTCCTTCAGCACTTCAAGCTCCCGTTTGGTCAGCTCATCAAGCGGTCTTCTAACAGCTCGGTTGTTCCCGGAAAGATGCTTTAAAACGAGTGAGGTTGCTTTTGGATGAAGCTGGTTTTCGCCTTCCACCATCCTGATGATCGACCTGACGAGTTCATCCGGCTGAATATCTTTTAGCTGATATCCAGAGGCTCCAGCCTCAATCGCAGGTATGACGTGCTCCTGGTCGGAATAACTTGTCAGCATCATGATCTTAATATCAGGATTTTTTGCTTTAATGACTTTTGTTGCCTCAATACCGTTCATTTCCGGCATGATTAAATCCATTAGGATAATATCTGGATTCAGCTTTTCTGCAAGCTTAACTGCTTCCTTCCCATTACCTGCTTCCCCAACGATTTCAAGATGTTCTTGCGTCCTGAGGAAGAATGCCAAGCCTCTCCTGACGACATGATGGTCATCAGCAATCAGTACTTTAATTGCCATCCCCTGTTCCTCCTTTAAATAGGAATCCTTATAATAACCGATGTTCCTTTTCCATGGTTACTTTTGATTTCAACCAGGCCTCCAAGTGAAGAAGCACGGGTTTGCATACTTTTCAACCCAAGTGACGGCAGCTCTTTTTCCGGATCAAAATTAAAACCGCAGCCATCATCCTTGATCCTCATTTCTACCAGTTCACTTGTCGTGGTAAGCAACAATTCAACTTTATTTGTCCCGGCATGCTTTTTGCAGTTGGCCAAACCTTCCTGACCAATTCGCCAAAGTGTTTCTTCTACTTTACCTGGCAGGCTTGCAATCCCTGATACCTTAGTGTCCAGATTTAAATCCAGCATTTCTGCATAACCGGCTAGCGCGCAAATGATTCCGTTCTCAAGACCGCGGGGGCGCAATTGCCAGATCAGCGCCCTCATCTCCCCCTGAGCTTCCTGAGCCAGGTGCTGTATGTATGAGAAAGTTTCTTTCAGTTCGGAGGTTCCCGCCATTTCAATGCCAGCCCTTGCCGTCAGGCTTAAGGAAAAAAGAAGCTGGTTCACTGAATCATGAAGGTCCCTTGCCAGCCGGTTTCGCTCTGCTGCCAGTGCAAGTTCCTGCTCTTGCTGGGCAAGTTTTATTCTTTTTATGGCAGTACCGATTTGAAATGCGACAGCTTCAAGCAAGGCAAGCTCTTCTTGTTCAAAATGTATTTTATGAGGAGAGCCGACATTCATGACCCCGAACTTCTCATCCCCGGCCCGCAATGGAACCGTCGCATGATGCGTCAATCCATTTGTATCACCTGTTTTATTATTAATCGCATCCTCAAGTCTTTTACATTCAAATATATTTGTTGCTTTATTCAATCTGCCATCATTATAGCGGTCCACACACCAGCAGCCGCCCTCGCACATTGGCGCGAACTCATTCTGGGATAATGCAGGAGGCAGTTTGGACTTTGCAGCCAGCTGATATTCACCCTCGCCATCAATCAGAAAAATCCAGCCTGTCTCCAAGCCGGTAATATGTAAAAGCCTTCTTAAAACCTCCGCCAGGACACGATTAAGTTCTGTCCCCTCATTCAGTAATTCTGCTATTTCCTTCAGAATGCTGACATTGGAATCAGCTTTATTTTCTGCCATACAAATCCCCCCGTTTCTCCCTATTATATCTTTATTCGGAAAATTCCGCTTTCTAAAAAAGTCTGAACCTCTCTCAGACAAAAGTCGTAAAAGCAAAAAATCCGAAGAGAGACTGACTCTCTTCGGATTGAATTTACTTCGGATAATTCTGTACCAGCGGATGGATGACAATTTCATCGATCAGCATATGCTTCGGTGCTGATGCCATATAGACGACAGCATTGGCATGTCCTCCACTTAAGCCAGTCTTGTTTTTAGGTAGGCCCTGTAACCCTCAGCTAAATTTATTTGTTTTTTACAGGTTCTTTGCTGCTTCCATTTTCTCTTCCACAACCTGCATGAAATTCTGTTCGATTTTTTGGAGCTTCTGCTTGCTTTCAGCAAGACTCTTGTCATTCACACCAAAATAAAACTTGATTTTCGGCTCAGTTCCAGATGGGCGAAGGCACATCCATGTGCCATCCTCAAGATAGTATTTGATGACGTTTGAAGAAGGAAGCTGGATCTTTTCTTCCTCGTTGTTTTCATTCACTCTTACACCTGTTAAATAATCTTCCACTGCAGTTACTTTCAATCCACCCAGATTCTTGAGCGGCTCCTGACGGAAGACTCCAAGTGTTTTCTGGATTAGCTCGGCTCCTTCTTTTCCTTTTAACGTCAGGGAACGCAGCCCTTCCTGATAGAAACCATACTCCTCAAATACACTAAGAAGCGCTTCGTACAAAGACATGTCCTTCTTTTTATAATATGCGCACACTTCAACGGCCAGCATGGCAGCCTGGACGGCATCTTTATCGCGGGCAAAGTCACCGATCAGATATCCGTAGCTTTCTTCATAACCGAACAGGAATTTATACTCTCCCGTCTCTTCATATTGCTTTATTTTTTCCGCAATGAACTTGAAGCCTGTCAGGACATCGATGGTTTCAAGTCCGAAAGACGAAGCGATTTTGCGCCCAAGTTCGGAAGTCACGATTGTTTTTAACACGATTCCATTGGCCTGGAGCGTACCTTTTTCTTTTTTCTGTGTAAGAATATAGTGCAGCAGCAGGGCTCCTGTCTGATTCCCTGTCAGCACAGTGTACTCTCCGTCAGCATCTTTAACGGCGATTCCAAGACGATCCGCATCTGGGTCTGTTGCGATCAGCACATCTGCACCGATTTTCTTTCCTTCTCGGATTGCTAGTTCAAATGCAGCATGTTCTTCAGGATTCGGGCTTTTCACTGTCGAAAATTCAGGGTCTGGAAGCTCCTGCTCCTTCACCACTACAACATTCTGGTACTTCAGGTTCGTCAGTATATTCCGCACAGGCATATTGGCAGTGCCGTGCAATGGGGTGAAGACCACTTTCACATTGGCTTCATCCGATAATGTAGGATTTTCGGAAATCGTCATCAGCTTCTCGAGATAAGCGCGGTCCACTTCAGGTCCAATCATCTTGATCAGGCCCTTATCTTTAAGCTCCTGCTCGTCCATAACTTCGATTGACAATTCATTTTCAATTTCATTCACTTTGGCAATGACTTCGTCAGCACCTTCCGGCGGCAGCTGCCCACCGTCCGGACCATATACCTTATACCCATTGTATTCAGGCGGATTATGGCTAGCTGTAACGACTATTCCTGCGTACGCATGCAGGTATCGTACTGCGAAAGACAACTCCGGAGTCGGTCTCAACTCTTCAAAAACATATGTCTGGATCCCGCGCGTAGCTAAAGTCTTTGCCGCTTCCATCGCGAATTCCGGTGATTTATGGCGGGAATCATAGGCGATCACTACACCGCGCTGCTTCGCCTCAGCCCCATGTTCTTCTATGTATGCCGCCAGTCCAGCCGACGCTTTGCGCACAGTGTATATGTTCATACGATTGGTCCCAGCGCCAATTTCCCCACGCATACCGCCAGTCCCAAACTCAAGATTCTTATAAAATACTTCCTCTAAATGCTTCTCGTTTTCCTTAAATGAATCAAGTTCGGCTTTAAGCTCTGGATCCAATCCAGCAAAACCAAGCCACTTGTCAGCATTCATCTTCCAATCCATCGAATGACCTCCCGAAAAATAAGATTTGAATCTTACAGCTAATTATAAAACAAGATAGAGCATGTTTGATAACTTTTATGCTAACTTGTTAAGTTTTTGATTTATTTTCAGTGATTTAGGAATCCACAGGACATATTGGTGAGCCTTTTTTCTGGTTTCTGGGATTTCGTGGCACCAAGATGGCTTATTGGCGACACATTTTTCCTCTGTCTGGGTTTAAAGTGCTCCAAGACGGCTTATTGGTATCACACTTCTCCAGTTTCTGGGGTTTAAGTGCTTCAATATGGCTTATTGGTGACACGATTATCCAGTATATGGGTTTTAAGTGTTCCAATATTGCTTATTGGTGACACGGTTATCCAGTATATGGGTTTCAAGTGTTCCAATATTGCTTATTGGTGACAAAATTATCCAGTATCTGGGTTTTAGAGGTTCCAATATGCTTTATTGGTGACACACTTTTCCTGTTTCTGGAATTTAAGTGTTCCAAGATGGCTTATTGGTGGCACGATAATCCAGTTTTTAGGTTTTCGATGTTCCAATACGCTTTATTGGTAACACATTTCTCCAGTTTTTGGGATTTAAGTGCTCCAATATTGCTTATTGGCGACAAAATTATCCAATATCTGGGTTTTCTGTGTTCCAAACGCTTTATTGGTGACATAATTATCCAGTTATTGTAATTTAAAGGTTCCAATACGCTTTAATTAGTGACCTGTTTTTCTTGTTTCTGGGTTTTTTGGACACCAAGAAGGCCTATTGGTGTCCTTTTTTTCACCTTCCTGGGTTTTACGGCACCAACAGCATCCATTGGTCACCCTTTTGATAATGTTTCTACGGGTAAATCTCCAATCAAAAATGAATGCCATTTAACGGCTTCAATCAATTCCAATACCACTGAAAAACACCTGAAGAATTTTGTACATTTTCCCCAGGTGTTGCAGCCATTTTACTTTTTATACTGAATCCGGTAAATATCGTGCCTGCGGTCTTTCAGCTGCCTTACTGTTCCGTCCTGGCGCTGGCGGCGGAGGATTTCGAGATCGACGTCGCCAATCATCACCATTTCGATGTTCGGGTTCGTTTCGCCGACAATCCCGTCCCTAGCAAATTCAAAATCCGATGGCGCAAAGATCCCGGACTGGGCATACTGGATATCCATGTTTTCTGTTTGCGGCAGGTTCCCGACTGTTCCCGAGATGACTGTGTATACCTGATTTTCGACCGCTCTTGCCTGGGCACAGTAACGAACACGAAGGTATCCCTGGCGATCTTCGGTACAAAATGGAGTGAAGATGATTTTCGCCCCCATATCGGTAGCGATTCTTGCCAGCTCAGGAAACTCGATATCATAACAGATCTGGATGGCGATTTTGCCGCAGTCTGTATCGAAGACCTTCAATTCATCGCCCCGGCTGATGCCCCACCATCTTCGTTCATTCGGCGTAATATGGAGCTTATACTGCTTGTCGATTGTGCCGTCGCGTCGGAACAAATAGGAGATATTATAGATTTCTTCATCTTCTTCTTTTACAAAATGGGAGCCGCCGATGATGTTGACATTGTAGCGGACAGCCAGGTCTGTAAAAAGTTCAATATATTGTTCCGTGTATTCGGCCACCTTTCGGACAGCGAGCGACGGTGATTTTTCATTCATGAACGACATGAGCTGTGTTGTAAAGAGTTCCGGAAAAACTGCAAAATCTGAGCCGGCATCCGAAGCGACATCGGTAAAGTACTCAACCTGGTGTGCAAAGTCTTCAAAAGATTCAATTTGCCTCATCATATATTGGACAACGCAAATACGGACCGGGTTGCTTGTTTTGAAAAAGCGCTTCGATTTCGGATGGTAGTCGACATTATTCCATTCCATCAAGGTTGCATATTTGTTTGACTGAAGATCGTCCGGCAAATAATTCGGATTGATCCTCATTAATATGAAGTCATTCCTTAGCTGGAATGAGAGTACAGGATCATATATTTTATGCGATGCGACCTGCCTGACATATTCACGAGGTGACATTTCTTCTGCATGCAGATGGTAATTCGGGATTCGGCCGCCGATGATGATACTCTTCAGGTTCATCTGCCTGGCGAGGTCTTTTCTCGCCTCATACAGACGGTACCCCACCTTCATCCTTCTGAATTCAGGATGGGTCATGACTTCAATTCCATATAAATTGTAGCCATCGGGATTATGGTTGGTGATATACCCTTCATCTGTGATGTCATCCCAGCTGTGGCGGTCATCATATTCGTCAAAGTTGATGATCAGGCTGGAACACGAACCGACCACCTTTCCGTCGTATTCTGCTACGAACTGGCCTTCAGGAAAAATTTCAAGATGACTTTCCAGCTGATCCCTTTTCCAGGGGTCCATTCCAGGAAAGCAGCTATTTTGCATTTTGATGATTTCATCAATATCCTCATGCTTCGTATTACGGATAATCATTCTTTTTTCAAATTTGGACAAATCCAGTTCAGTCATATATTGATGCACCCTTTCTTAATCGTCTTGCATTTATGTAAAAAAACACCCCAGCATATCCCTATACCCGCAATCAGCAAAATATAATACTCTATATGTAGCTTCTCCTGATGTATTGGGAAAAATTATTTCACATAATGTTAATTGAAATATTTTATTACTTTCCTTAAGATGTAATGAGGGATAGTTGTTTCTTTTATAGAGAATGTTTGAATAGAGATTACATAGCTTAGGGGAGATTAGCTTGCAAAAGCCGAAAAAAGATTCAAGGGAAACCTTATTGTTTACTGCATGGGCTACATCCATCATTGCGATGTTCGGCAGCCTATATTTTTCGGAAATCCGCCAGTATGAACCATGCCTGCTATGCTGGTACCAGAGAATAATGATGTATCCTTTTGCCTTGATACTGGGGATAGCCGTTGTGAAGAAGGATTATAAGATTTCTTTTTATACAATGATCATGGCTGCTGTCGGGGGACTGATTTCGCTTTACCATTATTCATTGCAAAAAGTGCCGTTCATGGCCGATAATGCTGCAACTTGCGGAAGGGTTCCATGTACAGGCCAATACATCAACTGGTTTGGTTTTATCACCATCCCATTCCTGGCTTTGACCGCATTCATCATTATTTTTTCTTTAAGCCTGGTTATTTGGAAGAAATCGAAGGAGGAAGCTTAAGTTGAAAAAAGTCATCATTTTTTTGGTTATTATCATAGGATTGTTCGCAGCTTTATTCTTTGTCAGTAAAGCGCAAAATGAGGAAAAATCTGAAGGCAATCCATACGGAAAGGACACGCTACATCCTGAAACCGTCAAACAGCTGGATGATCCAAACTATCAAAACATCATCCTGCCTGATGAACTCGATAAAAAGCTTGAAGCTGGAGAAAATGTTACGGTTTATTTTTTCAGCCCAACATGCCCTCACTGCGTTCGCACAACACCAGTGGTCGCACCACTGGCAAAGGATATGGATGTTGATCTAGTACAATACAACCTTCTTGAATTCGAACAAGGCTGGAATGACTACGGAATCGAATCGACTCCAACCATTGTCCAGTACAAGGATGGAAAAGAAGTCAACCGGATCGTCGGCTATCAGGAAGAAGCCACTTTTAAAGATTGGTTCAATGAGAACACTCTGAAATAACGAAAAACGCCTGCGGATTCGCAGGCGTTTTCTTCTTATAACAAAAGTCTGTTGGCAGCTTTGGCATAGGTACTGATATACTCTAGATGGACATGTTTTGATTCAGAGAACTGACTGTAATTGAATGGGAAGCAAATTCCGTAGTCCGTCAAGATCTGGACATTTTTACGAAACATGGACTGATATTTTTCAGGAATATGGCCAGACTCCAGGATCGAGATCAAAGTCTGCATACTTGTAATGACCTGGAAAGCGTCTCCGAGTGTACTGAATCTCTCGAACTGCTCCGGCCTTGTATGTAACACTTCCAGCCTTTCAAATTCATGTATGTCTTCATCCGTGAAGTATAATGGAAAAATATCAGAGTAAAAATAATTCGCAAGCTCTAACACTTTTTCTTCTTGTCCGGGCGTAGACGCATAAACAATTTTCAATGATCGACCCACCTTTTTTAACCCTTTGTAATCTAATCGTAATATATATTCCTAGAATAACATATCCATTCCGATTAACCGGGTGGTAATTATGCCCATGCAGGCGGTAAAAGTTGACAAAACCTAAGGTGAAATGGAATTTTATCTTACACACACAAATAAGGAGATTATGATGATCCAGACAAACAAAAAAGGCAACTGGTTTGAAATCACGGTTCCCGTAGAATGGGAAAAATACACAGTCGAAACTCTTTTCAAGGACTTTTGGAAGGCACCGAAAAAGCTGGTCCATACCTTCCGGATGGAAAAGGGCGTCTTACTGAATGGACAGTTGCCTGATTGGACACTTCCTCTTCGTAAAAGTGAACGACTTAGCGTGAAGCTTTTCACTGAGGAGGAATCGAGCTACGTACCTCAATATTTGAATGTAGAAGTCCTTTATGAAGATGATCACCTGATTGTCTTCAATAAACCAGCGGGAATGGACACCCATCCAAACGAAGACGGTCAGACGGGCACCCTAGCTAATGCTGCTGCATTCCATATGCAGGCAAGTGGTGAGGTCAACCGGCCGCGCCATATTCACAGACTTGACCGGGATACGACTGGTGCTGTCCTTTTTGCAAAAAATCCTCTCATTGCCGCCATCCTTGATAAGATGCTTGAGGAACGTTCCATCAAAAGAATCTATTTGGCACTGGCAGATGGGATCATCAGGCAGAAAAAAGGAACAATTGATAAACCAATCGGGCGGGACCGGCATCACCCCACAAGAAGACGAGTATCCGAGACAGGCCAGCATGCGATTACCCATTTTAAAGTTTTGGAAAAACTTAAACAGAAAAACCTTACCCTCGTCCAGTGTACATTGGATACTGGACGGACACATCAAATCCGTGTCCACTTTAGCTCCATTGGCCATCCGCTGGCCGGAGACGAGCTGTATGGCGGAAGTGACGCATTTTATCGGCAGGCGCTGCATGCAGCAAAGATGGAATTCACTCACCCGTTTACACAGGAAAAAATAATATGCCATGCTCCTTTTATCGACGAGGAACCGATCTTTATTAATATTGATCCAAATGAAATTTGATATATTAGTGGAACATGGAATGCCACACCTCACTCGAACAACCAGAAATTGCGCACAAAAATGCCCTTCCGAATCCGGAAGGGCTCATTTACCTTTTATTAGTCAGCTCTGCGCATGCTCTTCATTACAAGGCTGACGATGAATACTAGTGCGATAGCACCGATCAAGGCCGGAATAATCGCAAAGTCAGCAACTACAGGTCCCCAGTCACCCAGGATTGCTTGTCCAATCCAAGCACCTACGAAACCTGCGATGATGTTACCAATGACTCCGCCTGGAATATCTCTTCCAAGGATTAGTCCTGCAATCCATCCAATAATACCACCAATAATTAATGCCCAAAGAAAACTTAACATAATTGTTCTTCCTCCTTATGATGTGAATGTAATGTAAAGTAGTAGTGCCAGGTGTTCATGCACCTATTTTTCATACTGCAGTGTTTCTAAAATTAGGCTGTGCTGATGAAAATTGCTTCCCGGGAGCTTACCAGCTTGCTCTAATTTTATCTTACCTCTTTAACAGTGATGTTAAACCTGAGATTCTGCAGCAGACAAGCAGTCAATCTGAGATGTTGAATCATGTTGTTTTCTGCTTGTACACCTACATTACCACCCTCAGATTGTTTTAAAACCTTCAATATCCAAAATCCTTTTTTAAAACGTTTCGTCGGGTTTTATCTCTGTTTTTAGTGTATCCATTTTGAAAAATAAAAAACGGACTGATAAAAATTCAGTCCGTCTTTTGCTTATATTAAAAATCGATATGATCGGGATCAGCCCCAAAACGCTGATCTTTATTGAGGTCATCAATCTCCGCCATTTCTTGTTGACTAAGCTGGAAATCAAATACGTCGGCATTTTCTTTAAGCCTTGATGGCGTGACCGATTTTGGAATCGGAATAATTTCATGCTGCAGGTGCCACCTTAAAATGACCTGAGCCGGAGTCTTTCCATGGCGGTCAGCGATGCTACCCAAAACACGTTCATCCAGAAACCTTCCTCTGGATAATGGCGACCATGCTTCCACCCTAATGTCATTTTGCCGGCAGAAATTCTGAAGTTCCGTCTGCGCCAGCAGTGGATGAAGTTCAACCTGATTGATTACTGGCCTTTCTTTACATTGGCTTAGGAGATCCTGCAAATGATGGATTTTAAAATTGCTGACACCAATAGCCTTTACCCTGCCCTCTTGATAAAGTTTTTCGAGGGCACGCCATGTGTCCACATACATTCCTTTGACTGGCCAGTGTACCAGATACAAATCCAGATACTCGAGGCCCAGCCTCTCCATGCTTTCATCGAATGCTCGTAACGTATTGTCATATCCCTGTTCAGAATTCCAGACCTTCGTGGTAATGAACAATTCTTCTCTTGGGATGCTGCTGTTCCGGATAGCTCTTCCGACACCTTCTTCATTCTGGTAAAAAGAAGCCGTATCAATCAGCCGGTAGCCGTATTCCAGTGCTGTATGAATCGTTTCTTCAATTTGTGTCCCTTGCTCTACTTTGTATACACCAAGACCCAGAACAGGCATTTCCACTCCATTATGTAATTTGATTTTATCAAAAATACTGGCCATGAAATCCCTCTTTTTTTATCCATTTTATCCTTCAGCGGAAATGATTACAAATCAAAACGGCTGCCGAAAAGCAGCCGCTAAATCTATATAAACGGCTCATTGGCCGAAATTTTCATCTTCACTCAATTTCTAATTTCCCGGCAAAAAATTGTCCTAAACAGCTGGACATATTCATTTTTTAAAAATGGGCTTTTCCTTCTGAAAATTGTTTAGGGGATGATTAAAAGAGGAATTCAATATTAATCCATTATTAAGAATGTAAAAATCGAAACAAGAGTTTTATTAAATTTATGTAAATTTTTACGCAAACATCTTCATATTTCGACATCTTTAAGCTAAAATGAATTTCGCTCTAAAAAATTTATTTGGATAACAGTGGGGGGACCATAATGGTTTTCAGAAAAAAGGACAAGTTTGCTATTTTGCTTACGGATATCTCCGTAAATTTGAAAGAAAGCAGTGAATATTTTGCTGATTATAAACTCAACAATGCCAGCGATTTAAAAATCTTCACTGAAAAAATGAAGGACATGGAGACGAAAGGCGATAATTACATCCATGAAGTCATCATGGAACTGAACAATGCGTTCATCACTCCGATTGAAAGAGAAGACATTCTTGCCCTTTCTATGTCAATGGATGATGTCCTTGATGGGATGGAACAATGTGCGAACCTGTTCGACATGTATTCAATCACTAAAGCGGATGAGTTCATGATGCAATTCGTGTCTGCCATCAAGAGCGCTTCCTTTGAGATTGAACAAGCTGTTCAGTTATTAACTACAAAGAAACTTAAACAAATAAGAGAACATGCTATCCGGATTAAAGATCTTGAATCAAAATGTGATGGGATCCTTCGCCAGTCCATTAAACACTTATTTTCGGTCGAAAAAGACCCAATCAGAATCATTCAGTACAAGGAAATATATGAAGGTCTTGAAGAGATCGCAGACAGCTGCCAGGATGTTGCAAACACCCTTGAGAGCATCGTCATGAAAAACGCGTAAGGAGCCTGAGACATGGATGTAGTATTTTTAGTAACAGTATTGATTGTTATCGGGGCTCTTGCTTTTGACTTTATCAATGGTTTTCACGATACAGCAAATGCGATCGCCACTTCCGTATCAACGAAAGCCCTTAAACCTCGCCATGCAATTCTATTGGCTGCCATCATGAACTTTGTCGGCGCCATGACCTTTACTGGTGTAGCCAAAACAATTACAAAGGATATTGTTGATCCTTTCACTCTTGAAAATGGATCAATCGTGATTTTGGCTGCTTTGATTGCCGCGATCTTCTGGAATCTGTTGACATGGTACTATGGGATTCCGAGCAGCTCTTCGCATGCAATCATCGGTTCCATTGCTGGTGCGGCGATTGCAGCATCAGGATTTAGTGCGTTAAATTACAGTGGCTTCCTTAAAATCCTTCAAGCGTTGATCATTTCACCGCTCCTTGCTTTTGGAATAGGATTTATTATTTACAGTATTTTTAAAGTTGTATTCAGAAACAACAATCTCGCAAAAACGAATAGGAACTTTCGCTATTTCCAGGTTGCAACAGCAGCATTGCAGTCATTTACACACGGAACGAATGATGCTCAAAAGGCTATGGGTATCATTACAATGGCCTTGATTGCAAATAACTACCTGACTACAAATGATATCCCGCTATGGGTCCAGTTCTCCTGTGCGCTAGCCATGGGTCTTGGTACCTCAATCGGTGGCTGGAAGATCATTAAGACAGTCGGCGGGAATATCATGAAAATCCGCCCGGTGAACGGCGTAGCAGCTGATTTGACCGGTGCGCTGATTATTTTTGGAGCGACTTATATCCACTTGCCAGTTAGTACAACCCATGTCATTTCATCTTCCATTCTTGGAGTTGGAACTGCACATAGGGTAAAGGGCGTGAAATGGACTACAGCACAGCGCATGATTATTACATGGGTTATTACCCTGCCAATTTCTGCTACTGTAGCAGCTATCTCGTACTTTATCTTAAACGCAATCTTTTAATTAGGTTTTGTGATGATGAGAAGCCCAAGGCATCTGCCTTGGGCTTCTCATTTTATCCATAGAAAAGGTCATTATTTAATGTTGTCGATAGCGCCGATCAGCCTTTTCTCAATATCTGACGCGATGGCTTGCAGGTCTTCATTTTCAACAAACTTAATTAACTCAGTAGGCTTCGGCAGGCCCACCTTGGTTGCACCATTTTCTTTATATACAACAATTTTACATGGAAGGAAATAGCTCACGAGTGGACTTTTCTCCAGAACTCGTTTTGCTTCATGTGGATTGCATACTTCAAGGATGATATAATCTCCGTCTAGCTCTACGCCTTTACCAGCCAATGTCTCCTTCATATTCAGCGACCAGAGGACGCCAAACTTCTCATTTTTCAGGCTTGCTTCAAGTGCCGTTACCGCTTCATTCAATGACTTGTCCACTTCAATTGTATGATGGAACATACTTCATCTCCCCTTTCGATTTTAAAATACCTTTAAATGATAGCAGATAAACCACTATAGGTATTATATACATTGTGCCATAGTAAAAAACCGCCGTACATTTTTTTGCATACCGGCGGTTAATACTTTTATTAATCCATTTCCATCATGATCTTTCGTGCAGTTCGGAAATCTCCACAGATGATCGCTCTTCCAGTGGTCCCCGCAGATGAACAGTCGCGGTCCGTCCATCTTCATTTAAATGATCAATCCAGACAGAGGCACCATTATAGACAACATCGATTTCTGCAGATGACGATAAAATTTGCTTAACCCGGTTCAAATCCATTTTCCTACCTCCACAATCCATTTTCTCCACTATTTTAGCTAGAAGCTTTAGTTTTTATGCGGCACATGCAAGGAAACTTTGCCTAGCCCTTGTAACTAAGTTGTATTAGTCAATTTGAAATTATGGCCAATGCGCTGAGAAAAATTCCTTGCCTATCCGCCAATGGGCAGCAAGTTTACGTTAGAATAGAAGAAAACTTTAAAATTCAGGAGGACATTATGCCTGATTGGTCCTATCACCCGCTATTTAAACCATGGCTATCACGGCTCCCCGGAAATGCAGGCAGGGAATTCATCCACCGGGGAATGTCGACAATCGCCAGTGTTTTTGGAGGAAAATCATTCATCGAGTTTCTCGGCCATATGAGTCCTTCAGGAAAATTGTCACGCAACCTATTTGGACTTGATTTTAAAAGCCCTGTTGGATTAAGCGGCAAAATCGACCCAAATTTAACAGGAACTCAAGCATTCCAATCGCTTGGTTTTGGGGCAATCGAAGTTGGCCCTGTTTCGGTATTACCGCGGGAGCCCGACGTCGGTGCATCAATTGCTCCGACAGAAGATGCGCTTATCCTTCCGGAAAATCTACAGACGATTGGACTCCCGGCCACACTTGACACTTTGAAAAAGAAGAAAATAAATGTTCCAGTCCTCATCCGACTGGAGGAACCTGAAACAATTGCCAACCATTTCAAAGACGTTGGGGATGCATTCGTAATAGAAATTGACAGCATCAAAAGCCCGGAAGACCTGTCACAAATAAAAGCAGTGTTGGATAACAGACCGATTCTTATAGCAGTCAGCCATTATGATGTTGCGGCCACCCTTCCGAAACTTAAGGGAGCTAGTGCCTTTGCAGATGGAATCATGGTAGAGGAACACGGTGTCATGACATCAGGCAAACAGGTCCTGCCTTTACAGCAAATCAGCGGCCTGACTGGTGCAATCTCGATGATAAAAAAAGAAATTGCCTTACCAGTCGTGACTTCGGGGGGAGTTGTCGAACCGGCTGATGCTCTTGAATTGTTCAGGGCAGGAGCAGAACTTGTCTTTCTGTCTGGGGGCTATATCGCATCAGGACCTGGATTGCCAAAGAGAATCCAGGAAGCAATGCTTGATATCCGTGAAGAAGAAGCAAACATCCAACCAGGATGGTTATGGTATTGGTTTTTCGGACTGTTTATTTTGCTTGGTGGTTCCCTAATCCTTTTCTATAGTCTGACGAAGGTAATCCTTTTTTATGATGAAGCTTTCATGCAAATGAGCAGGCTCGAATTGATTACTTATAACGCCAACCTGTATAAATTCATGTCTCATGACCGGATGACCCTGGCGGGAACGATGATTTCTGGCGGGTTTATCTATATGCAGCTTGCCCGCCATGGCATCAGACACGGCATCCATTGGACGAGGAAAGCTTTTAACATCGGAGCAATCACAGGCTTCCTCGGGATTCTGCTGTTTCTCGGATTCGGTTACTTCGACTGGCTCCACGGATTGTTTTGGCTGATCCTTCTTCCTGTTTATCTAATTGGCTACAGAAAGACACGCGGTGCGAATGAGCCCCCAGCCTCCAAAAACCGAACCAACCATCGCGCATGGAAAAAGGCAGTATTTGGACAGCTATTGTTGGTAATTCTCGGCTCCTCGTTTGTCCTGGGAGGAATTATCATTTCCTCTATCGGAGCGACATCTGTATTTGTTGATACCGATCTTCAATATATTTGCATGACACCAGATCAGCTAAATGCACTGAACGAAAAATTGATCCCGGTAATCGCGCATGACCGTGCAGGATTCGGCAGTGCACTTTTCAGCGTGGGGTTATTGGTGCTGACAATGGCTCTATGGGGTTTTCACGAGGGTTCTGCCTGGGTATGGAGGACTTTTCTGATTGGCGGTATCCCAGCTTTTTCAGCAGGGATCCTCACCCATTTTTATATCGGCTACCTTGATTTCATCCATCTCCTGCCAGCCTATTTTGCACTCGCCCTTTACCTTGGCGGATTATGGCTGACAAGGGACTTTTTCAAGTCGGATTCCAGGTGAACCACTAGCACCTATGCAAGACTGCATACAAAGCCGATTGTCAGCAGTCTTTTTTAATTTGTTCAATATTTCCCTTATTTCTTCTGAACAAGACCCTTATGCGAAAGATTCGAATTTAAACAAGATGAGATATTACTTTGGACCGAGGAACATTCTTACTTGGACTTACTTTCAGACAGCTATTCTTCGTTTCCCGCCAAACCTGTCCGAACCTGGATTTACTTCGGACAACTTTACTTCGGCTCCCGCCAAACCTGTCCGAACTTGGACTTACTTCGGACAGCTTTTCACCTCCAGCACCCGAACCTGTCAAGATCCCCTCGTTTTCTTGACAGCTTTCCACCCCCAGCACCCGAACCTGTCAAGATTCCCTCGTTTTCTTGACAGCTTTTCACCTCCAGCACTCGAACCTGTCAAAATTACCTCGTTTTCTTGACAGCTTTTCACCCTCAGCACCCAAACCTGTCAAAATTACCTCGTTTTCTTGACAGCTTTTCACCTCCAGCACCCAAACCTGTCAAAATTACCTCGTTTTCTTGACAGCTTTTCACCCTCAGCACCCAAACCTGTCAAAATTATCTCGTTTTCTTGACAGCTTTTCACCTCTAGCACCCGAACCTGTCAAAATTACCTCGTTTTCTTGACAGCTTTTCACCTCCAGCACTCGAACCTGTCAAAATCCCCCCGACGCAACACCCCACCAAAACAAAAAACCGTCCAGAGATCATCAAATCCCTGAACGGTTTTCAAATCGAAATCATGCTGCTGGGTTCTCCTTTTATCTTGATGTCTTTACCAACCAGGACGCCGCCTGTTTCTCGTGCTGCATTCCATGTAAGACCGAAATCTTGGCGGTTTACTTTTGCTTCTGCTTCGAATCCCCGTAGACACATCACCCTATAAAGGAGTTTCCTTAAACGGAACCTTAATGAAAGGAAACTGGCATATCAGGGAACAATACAAGTTACATGGGCATTTTACATATTTTACTGCCATGCTCTATCACAAATTATCAAGATTTCTTTAAATTTACCCTTGTAAAACTAACTAAAAACGAATATTATATTTATTGTGCTTAAAAATCGTTCGTATTTTGGAGGAACTCATGTTTAAATTAAAAGAGAACAACACAACCATAAAAACTGAAATGATGGCTGGGCTAACTACCTTCTTTACGATGGTTTATATCGTAGTCGTCAATCCGATCATCCTTGCTGATGCTGGTGTTCCCTTTGAACAAGTTTTCACAGCGACCATCATCGCGGCAGTCATCGGTACTTTGTGGATGGCCTTATTTGCTAATTATCCGATTGCCATCGCTCCGGGCATGGGCCTGAATGCTTACTTTGCCTATTCCGTTGTTGGCAACCATCAGAATATCACTTATGAAACAGCATTTGCCGCTGTATTTATCGCAGGTTTAATCTTTGTCATCCTTTCGCTGACATCTTTCCGCGAAAAATTGATTGAAGCGATTCCTGTCAACCTGAAGCACGGAATCACTGCCGGAATCGGTTTGTTCATTGCTTTTATCGGCTTGCGCCTGACAGGGATCATCACGGCACACCCGACGAACCTGGTTGCACTTGGTGACCTGCATTCACCTTCTGCAATGCTAGCTTTAGCTGGACTTGCCATTACGCTTATCTTATGGGTTCTGAACATTAATGGTGCCCTTTTCCTTGGCATGGTGGCCACGGCCCTCATTGCCTTTTTTACTGGCCAACTGAATTTTAATGAAGGTTTCATGGCGATGCCCTCCCTGCCTGAAGGGATGATTGTCCTGAATCCTTGGACAGCATTGATGGATGTTATCCAAAACAGCTTATATGCTGTCGTCTTTTCTTTCATCCTTGTAACTATTTTTGATACGACTGGTACGATGATTGGTGTGGCCCATCAGGCTGGACTGATGAAAGGCAATTCAATGCCGCGTGCTAGGGAAGCACTGCTTTCCGATTCGATTGCCACTGCTGCTGGTGCCATGTTCGGGACAAGCCCGACGACAGCTTACATTGAATCATCCGCAGGTGTGGCAGCAGGCGGACGTACCGGGCTTACTTCCCTGACAGTAGCGGGGCTGTTCATTCTTGCAGCTTTCTTCGGACCGCTTGTAAGCGCGGTTTCCGGGTTGTCGGCTATTACTGCTCCGGCATTAATCATTGTCGGAAGCCTGATGATGGGAAGCATCTCTAAAATCACATGGGATGAACTTGATGAAGCATTCCCCGCTTTTCTGATTATCCTTAGCATGCCGCTTACATCAAGTATTGCTACAGGAATCGCACTTGGCTTCATTTCCTATCCTCTTTTAAAAGTAGTAAGAGGAAGATGGCGTGAAGTTCATCCGTTACTCTATGTATTCGCAGTGCTGTTCTTTTACCAGCTCGCCTTCCTGCCTCATTAATCTTTTGATATTGGACGAGCCACAACCCGAACCTGCCAAGTGCGGGTTCTTTTTTTATCCGGGATTTTTTTCTCTTCGACCCTAAGATCAAAACGGCAAGGCATTTTATGCTGCCATGGTTCTAACACTTGTCTTTCCACATAGAAATAATGGGAGACGGACAGGGCTGGTGATCAAAGATGAAAGGGAAATTACTTGCTGTACTCGTGGGAAGCTTAATGCTTGGGGTAGGAGTGAATGGATTTTTAGTCCCCCACCACCTCCTGGATGGCGGTATGATCGGGATTGGGTTGATCATTCATTATTTTTATGGTTTTCCTGCAGGTCTCACGATGAACCTCCTGAGCTTACCTCTATTCTTATTGGCATGGATACTGGAACGAAAATACTTTTTTCATAGCTTGTATGGTTTGTTGGCGTCAAGCTTGTTCATTGATTTATTCGTACCAGTGAAACGCGCAATACACTTAGGCATTTTGCCAAGTGCATTCATGGGAGGTATTTTGGTAGGCTGCGGAATAGGCTTGATGCTTCGTTATGAAACAAGCACCGGCGGAACGGATTTATTTGCCCAATTGATTCATAAATTTTTTCCTCTTAATGTCGGAATCTTGATTTTCATAATTGATGGAATAGTGGTTTTGTCAGGACTGAAGGTGATTGGGATGGAAAAATTCATTTTTTCCCTGCTCACCATAACCTGTGCAGGATTTATGACATCGTTGTGCGTGATTAAGCGACGAATCGTTTACTGATTTTTTTGTTGGGAATTGACTTAAAAACTTTTCCGTTGATCGCTTTGTAATCACAATAAAAAGCCAGCCACAACATACTTGGCTGGCTTTTTTTGCATTATTAAGCTTCCACTTCGATTTTCTGATTCATATCTGTATAGACAGCAGAATCGATTTCCTTTGTAATTCTGCTTGTAAGGATACCTGATGTCATCGATCCGCTGACATTAACTGCTGTGCGTCCCATATCAATCAATGGCTCAATTGAAATCAGCAAGCCGGCAAGACCGACTGGCAGGTTCAATGCAGATAGTACGAGCAATGCGGCGAAAGTGGCCCCGCCCCCAACACCTGCGACACCGAAGGAACTGATTGCCACGATGACAATCACTGTCACCAGGAATGATGGTGATAATGGATCGATTCCTACTGTCGGCGCAATCATGACTGCCAGCATTGCAGGATAAATTCCGGCACAGCCGTTTTGGCCGATTGATAGGCCAAACGATCCGGCAAAGTTCGCGATTCCCTCTGGAACACCAAGTGAGCGCTGCGTTTTGATATTCAATGGCAATGCCCCTGCACTCGTCCTTGAAGTGAAGGCAAATGCAAGCACAGGAAATGCTTTTTTAACATAAGTGACCGGATTTAATCCAGCAACCGTCAATAATAGCAAGTGGATGATGAACATGATGGCTAGAGCAACGTAAGATGCGGCTACGAACTTACCCAATTTCAGGATTGCATCGAAATCACTTAAGGCAACTGTCTTGGTCATGATGGCAAGAACACCATACGGAGTCAGCCTCAGGATCAGTGTCACAACTCTCATGATGACTGCATAAAAAGCATCCACAATCTTCGCGAACAGCTCTGCCTGTTCAGGAGACTTCCTTCTGACTCCAAGGAAGGCGATTCCAATGAATGCTGCGAAAATCACGACAGATATAGTAGACGTTGGTCTTGCTCCTGTGAAGTCCAGGAATGGATTGGCTGGCAGCAGATCGAGAATTTGCTGTGGCATTGTGCGTCCCTCAATCCCGCCATATGTCTCTTCCAGTGAAGCTGCACGCGCCTGCTCAGCATCTCCCTGCGTGATTTGGACAGCTTCGAGATCGAAGCCAACAGCAGTGGCAATCCCCACAGCAGCCGCCACAGCCGTGGTACCGACCAGCAGGCCAAGGATAAGCGTGCTGATTTTCCCAATATTATTGGTCAGTTTCAGCTTAGTAAAAGCCGTAAGAATGGAAATGAACACAAGCGGCATGACAACCATCTGCAGGAATTTCACATATCCGCTGCCAACGATTGAAAACCAGTCCGCACTCTTGGTGATGATTTCGGAACCTGCCCCATAAATCCATTGCAGTGCGAAACCGAAAATAATCCCGATTCCGAGCGCAATGAATACTCTTTTTGAAAAAGATACATGCTTTTTTTGCAAGTAAAAAAGAACAGCTATAATACCCAGCATGATTGCAATATTTAATATCACTAATCCAGTTGTCACTCATTTCCCCTCCTATTTTATCAATATCGAATAATATAATACATGTATTCTGATATGTCAACTCGGAATTAAATTTTTCTCCTCCTTTTCCTAAAATTTATATAGTATACTTTATGACTGTGTCTAGGGTTCCATGCCATACAAATAAATTTAAAAAGGGTGTCCGCCTGATGATTCCCCAGGGACACCCTCTTCACCTATGTCTGCTATCTACTTCAAATCTTCAACGAGTTTTTCTATTTCGCTCCTGTTATTTTCAAATCCGATCAGGACTTTTTTATTTTTCAAGAACAGCAGCTTTGTGTTTGTAAAAATGAATGCTGGAACAATTACAGTCCCAGTCATCTCTTTAAGTTGCTTTTCCTTTTCAGGTTCATTCTGGACATTGATTTCTTCATAAGGTACATGGTTAAGCGAAAGAAACTCCTTCGCCTCCTGGCAGTCTGTTCACATTGGCCGGGTGAATAGTATTAATGCGTTTTTTGACATTTCCTTCCCTCCTAAAACCATACTCTTAACGGTATTATATATTCAAAAAGTTAAGCCAATCCAATATTTAGCCTAGAAAGGCTTTCTTTAACTAAATTCCTGTAACACTACATTAAACATAAAAAATCCTCAACAACATTCCTTTTTATGTTAAAGTAAAAGTAATATATCCGAATAATTTGTCTTTTTAAACGGGGCTTTAGCCCACTTGATGACTGGGGATTTAAAATATGGACCTTTTAACAGTTCTTGTATTGAATCTAATCTTCATCCTGATCACTACATTTGTATTCCAATACATTATCATCAACAAGTTTAAAACATTATATCAAAGGCACGCCAAACCGTTGATTGTCTTATTGGCAGGAAGCCAGATCGTTTTTTGCATGACTTTTACCCTGATGATCAACCGTGATTTCATTTTTGATTTACGATTGATTCCTGTAGTCGTCGGAGGCCTTTATGGCGGCCCGATTGTAAGCATCCTCCTTTTCATGGTTGTGGGTTTGGTAAGGATTCCATTGGGAGGCGATGGTGTATGGGTCAACTTTTTCAATATGCTGACCATCACCGTTTTCACTTCATACATATCATTAAAATTTCGGAGTTTCCCTCTTGCTAAAAAGCTTTATACAGTAGTGGCTGTTGCTATTTCCTATACCCTCCTCATTTTCCTGATGAAAGCGGCAGTTTTTAAGAACCCTAATGACATTCAGTTTATGGTCATATACGGAGTAACTCTGACAGTGGGAATATTTATTATTGTTTATTATATTGAAATCATGAAGCAAAATCTTGTTTTACATAATGCTGTAATCAAATCGGATAAAATTGAAGTCGTTTCCCAGCTGGCTGCAAGTGTCAGCCATGAGGTCCGCAATCCCCTGACCGTTACCAGAGGTTTTTTACAGATGCTGAAGGATCCATCCATAGAGGAGGAGAAACGCCTCTATTATTTGAATACTGCTATCGATGAACTTGATCGGGCGGAGACGATCATAAAAGATTATCTCACTTTTGCCAAACCGCAATCCGGGACAGCCTCATCCATCTGTGTGAAGACAGAGATTGAAAAAGCTCTTGAACTCATCATTCCATACGCCAATCATTTCTCGGTCAGCATAAAAAAGGATTTGATGGAGGGAATGAATATTTCCGGGGAAGCTTCTAAATTCCATCAGTGTATATTGAATATCATAAAAAATGGCATAGAAGCTATGCCAAACGGTGGGGACCTCGTGATCAGCTGCAGGGAAACCGAAGGCAGGCAGGTTACCATTTCTATAAAAGATACAGGCTGCGGCATGACCCCCCAGCAACTGGCCAGGCTTGGTGAGCCTTACTTTTCCACCAAGGCTGAAAAAGGCACCGGACTCGGCATGATGGTCGTTCACAAAATCATTGATGAAATGAACGGCAGGATCGAGGTAAAAAGCAAATTGGAACAAGGAACTATTTTCAAAATTGATTTGCCATTATACGATACGGAAAAACGGGAGATATAATCATCTCCCGTTTTTTAATCTTCTATTAAGTTAAGGACTGGCACGTCTCTTTCCAATTCCGGTTCAGATTTTGAATAGACCCTTGCCATCTTTGTTTTCTCGTCAACATGCTGGATAATGACGGGAGTGCCATCATATGTCACATTGATTAAATCCGCTGACTCAACAATTTCCTTTGCCCGGCCAACATTCATTCTGAGTCCCTCCTTCTTGATAACAAACATAATTTATGCGTAATCATGTCATGCTATCCAAGAATCCGACTCAAACATTAAATCTTGAAGTTCAGTTTGATCACATTCGCTTTTCTTAAGGTTTCATAGATAATCACAATGATTGGTCCAATAAAAATACCCGCTATCCCCAGCAGCTTCAGGCCGATGTACATGCTGATCAAAGAGGCAAGCGGAGAAATCCCAAGGCTGGAAGAATAAATTTTTGGCTCTATCACCCTTCGGACAACAGTGATGACGAAGAACAGGATAATCAAACCGATCCCGAGAAAATTGTTATCCTGAAGAATCGCAATGACAGCCCATGGAACCAGTACCGAACCTGTACCGAGAATGGGCAGGATATCAACTGCCACAATTAGCAGTGACAGAAGGCCGGTATACTTCACCCCTAAAATACTCATACCAGCCATTGCCATTACAAAGGTGACAAAACTCAGGATGATCTGCGCTTTTAAAAATCCGATTCCCGCCTTGTTTAACTGGCTGCCGACTAGAAAAACCTTTTGCCGGGTTTGTTCCTTCAAGTGGGACTCAAGTTTCAATTTCAGTCTGGGAAGTTCAAGACTGAACAAGAATAACGCGATTAAATACACAAGAAATTCAATCATGAATCCAGGGATAGCCGCAAGCAGATTGATAATGCCTGCAACGGCTTGCTGAAGAAAAGAATCGAGTGCATTAATGTTTTTTTCAATTGTCTCCTCAATTTGAGCAATGACTTCAATCGGGAAATTTTTCGAGTAGAATTCCCATTTATGCATCAATGGCAAGATTGCTGTCCTGTAAATGTCCCTTACAAAAGTTGGCGTCTTTTCCGATAATGATACTGCCTGGTGTGCGATAATTGAGACAAGATTATATCCAATCACTCCTAGCAGGAGAACAAAACCAAGGAACACAGCGATCACTGCCTGGAGTCGCTGAAATGAAAATCTTTTCATGATCCACTGAACCGCTCCTTCAAGCATGACTGCAGTCAGGAAGGCAAAAATGAGCGGCAGGCTGTAAGGAACAAGAAGGATGATGACTGCAGCAGCCACTCCAACCGTTAACCATTTTTTCCACATAATCTATACTCCCTTTTAAAAAACTAAATCTGGAATAGCTTTAAAATTACTATAAACCATCTTGGCCTTGACTGCTATTTTTTCCGTCAGAAATTTTGTTTCTCCCTTTTGCAGGGTATAAAGGTAAAAATGATTAGTGAGGAGATTTTATGGAGGAACAATTCAATTTTTCGAGCCCGCTGGAAAATGATTTCTTTCAGCAGCCCACCCTCGATTTGGCTGCTTCCCTGCTGGGCTGCATCCTTGTAAAAGAAACCGAAGAAGGGACAGCCGCCGGAATCATTGTCGAGACGGAAGCCTATATCGGCCCGATGGATCAGGCAGCACACAGCTATAATAATCGCAGGACACCTAGGACTGAGATCATGTTCCATCAGGCTGGATTGGCCTATACGTATGTCATGCACACCCATACCCTATTCAATGTTGTCAGTGGAAAGGCAGGCAATCCAGAGGCTGTGTTAATCCGGGGAGTGGAACCATTATCAGGTTTGGATTTAATGGTCAAACGACGGGGCATGCCGGAATCAGCCAATCTCACCAACGGTCCAGGGAAGCTGACAAAAGCGCTCGGGATCAATATGTCAGATTACGGACATCCTTTAACGAAGGAACCACTTTTCATTGCACCGGGATTCGTACCAGATAGCATTTCGTCAGGCAAAAGAATCGGCATCGATAACTCCGGAGAAGCAAGAGACTATCCATGGCGGTTCTGGATCACCGGCAACCGCTATGTTTCCCGCCACCAGAAGACCGAAAAAACATTTCTTAATAATGGAGGATCAAAATGAAAAAGAAAGCGATATTCTTGGACCGGGACGGGGTCCTGAATGAAGTACTATCTCACCGGGTAAAATTCGTCAACTCACCGGAAGACTTGTACCTGCTTGAAGGTGCAGCCGAAGCCGTGGCGGAACTGAGCAGAGCCGGTTATGAAATTTTTGTTGTCACAAACCAGGGTGGCGTCGGTCTGGGATTTTTAAAAGAAAAACGCCTACACGAAATTCATGACACCATGATTGAGATGATCAAGGAACACGGCGGCCATATCAAGGAAGTTGCCTATTGCCCTCACAAACCAAAAGCCGGTTGCGAGTGCCGAAAACCGAATGCCGGCATGCTACTGGACCTCGCCAGCAGGCATGACATCAACCTGGAAGGAAGCGTCATGGTCGGCGATCACGAACGCGATATTGTAGCAGGAAAAAAAGCCGGCTGTAAAACCGTCTTTATTGGCACCGAAGAAACAAGTGCAGACCAAAAAGCCCCTTCACTTCAGGCAGCTGTTCCATTCATTCTTGAACTTTTAAATGAAGAATAACTTACAACGATAAAACCGCTGCCATTGAAAAACTGGCAGCGGTTTTGAATTTGCCACATCATATTTGCCAGGCAATTGGGGGTATTGCAAACAGAAATTAAGATAGACTTTCTGTTTCAGGAGCAGGTTTTAGGTTAACTGCTATTTATGTGACCGTAAACTGGGTTTTGCTCTGTTTTCGGGCATATATTTCTTCTTTATGTGACCATAATCAGGGATCCGCTCCCTTTTCGGGCACATTTTACAGTTGGATAAACCCATTCCTATCCCAAAATCGACTAATCTGCGGGAAACATAATCCTATACCGAGGCCTCCATCAAGAAGCAGTCACCTTCGTCAATGTTCGCCCGAGTTCGAGTGCCCGCCGATTAATATTCAGCAGAGAATGTTTTTCAGGGGCAAGCACTTTTTTCAATGCTTCCAGGATCGATTCATCAGGCAGGATTCCCGTTTCCTCCAAAAATGCACCCAGTAGGATCATATTGGCGACTTTTGGGTTGCCAAGCTCATTGGCCTTGTCTGTTGCGTTGATATTTAACACCGTGATATCGGTTCTTTCCGATTTTTTTGAAATTAATGAGGAGTTTACAATGAGTAATCCTCCGGCTCTTACCACTGGCTCAAATTTTTCATAAGAAGGATTATTCAGGACAATAGCTGTCGTCGGCCTTGAAACAAGCGGCGAGCCAACCTGCTGCTCGCTGACAACGACTGCACAGTTTGCGGTACCACCCCGCTGCTCAGGCCCGTAGGAAGGAAGCCATGATACAAACTTTCCCTCTGTCATTCCGGCATAGGCAATCAATTGGCCCATCGACATGACCCCCTGGCCGCCAAAGCCGGCAATCAGTATTTCTTCCATCAGCGAACATCTCCCTTTTGGATATCCTTATACACACCGAGAGGATAAGCAGGAACCATATTGTCCTTGATCCAATCTAGTGATTCATTCGGGTCCAGCCCCCAGTTTGTTGGACAGCTTGATAGAACCTCGACCATCGAAAAGCCAAGCCCTTGCTGCTGTGTTTCGAACGCTTTGCGGATTGCTTTCTTTGCTTTGATAATATTCGGGACATCATGTGAGGAAACCCGTTCAATATAAGCTGTGCCATCCAAAGTTGAGAGCATCTCACTAACTCTGATCGGCAGCCCCTGAATACTCGCATTCCGGCCAAAAGGAGTTGTTGCCGTTTTTTGGCCGATCAGGGTGGTCGGCGCCATTTGTCCGCCTGTCATCCCATAAATCGCGTTGTTGACGAAGATGACGGTAATTTTTTCTCCCCGCGCTGCCGCATGGACAGCTTCTGCAATCCCAATCGACGCCAGGTCGCCATCCCCCTGATAGGTAAAAACAAATCGGTCTGGAAGGACACGCTTGATTCCGGTCGCTACTGCAGGAGCCCGGCCATGTGCTGCCTGTGTCATATCACAATTGAAATATTCATAGGACAGTACCGAACAGCCTACCGATGCCACTCCGACCGTATCCTCGAGGATGCCCATTTCTTCCAGTACTTCCCCTACCATCCTATGGATGATTCCATGGGTGCAGCCAGGACAATAATGTGTCTGGGTATCCGTCAGCCCCGCTGTTTTCTCGAACACCGTTTTCATCGTCATACCTCAACACCCCCGGCCAGCTTGATGATTTGATCATAGATTTCTTCCTGCGTCGGCACTACTCCGCCTGTCCGGCCGAAAAATGAAACTGGAGACCTGCCGTCGACAGCCAGCCTGACATCCTCGACCATTTGGCCAGCACTCATCTCAACTGATAGAAAGCCCTTCACCCGGTCACGAGTCTCCACAAACGGCAATTCAGGGAACGGCCATAAAGTAATTGGGCGGATCATGCCGATTTTCAGTCCGTCTTTCCGCGCTTTGTTAATCGCATTCATGGCAATCCTGGCAGAGGTTCCATAAGCCGTTACGATATAATCAGCATCCTCAGTTTCATATGTCTCAAATCTGACTTCATTTTGCTGAATCAGCGCAAACTTTTTCTGAAGATGTTCATTGCGTTTTTCCAGGGCATCCGCATTCAATTCGAGTGAAGAGATGATCCTTGGCTTGCCGTCCCCGCGGGTTCCTGTCGTCGCCCACTCCTTTTGTTCCGGCTCCCTTTCTCTCAGCTCCTTGAACTCGACTGGCTCCATCATTTGTCCGAGCATGCCGTCGCCAAGCAGGATGACAGGCGTGCGATAGCGGTCGGCAATATCAAATGCTGCTTCTGTCAGGTCAATGATTTCCTGTAAAGTTGAAGGCGCCAGGACTGGTGTGTGATAATCGCCATGCCCTCCGCCCTTTGTTACCTGGAAATAGTCCGATTGGGCCGGCTGGATGTTCCCAAGCCCGGGACCGCCGCGCACAACATTCACGATTAGCGCCGGCAGTTCTGCCCCAACAAGATAGGAGATGCCCTCCTGCTTCAGGCTGAAACCAGGGCTTGAAGAAGACGTCATCACGCGAACTCCGGTTCCTGCCGCGCCATAAACCATATTTATCGCAGCCACTTCACTTTCCGCCTGTAAAAATAACCCGCCAACCTCGGGAAGCCTCCTTGCCATATAGGCAACAAGCTCACTCTGCGGGGTAATCGGATAGCCGAAAAAATACTTGCAGCCCGCATGGACAGCAGCTTCGGCGATCACCTCATTACCCTTCATCAATACTTTCCCCATTGTCATCTCTCCTTTGTTACACAGATTTACGAACCTTCTCAGGCCTATAGACAGTGATCACAGAATCCGGACACATTTGCGCGCATTTTCCGCAACTGATACAGTTCTCCTGATCCGTGACGACGGCTGGCCGGTATCCCTTTTCATTCAAGTAATCAGCCAGATAGATCACATTTGTCGGACAAGCATTCACGCACAACTTACACGATTTGCAGGTCTCTTCGTTAAAAACAACTCTCTTCTCCACTGCTTTTGCCCTCCTTTACATTTCCCACGGCAATTTTAAATACCTGGAGATCACTTTCACTGGGGCTGCCCACTCAATATCGACAGCTTGTTTTTCTAAATGCTGCGGCAGTACCGTGTACACCAGTGGAATCCCCAGCTGATCTGATAGAGCCATACTCAGTTTCAAGCCATTCGCTACATCCTGAACCGTGGTTTCATTTCCAACATTTGAATTATTGATTATACCGGTAATCCTCAGTCTTGAAGCTTTTTCAATTTTCTTTAACGTATCCATTGCACCTTCCAGATTGCTGACATAAGGCCGGTTGGCATTCAGGACAAAGAGTACCTCTGGCTTCATCTCATTCCACTCGTTGTAAAATTGGCCCAGTGCTGTCGCACCATCCTTATCCCCGCCGGCATCGACGATCAGCTTATATGCCGGATCATAAATCACCCTGCTCAAATCACCGGGAACAATCGGTAAATCCGCAGCAGCTAGCCTTTCAGCAGGTGCGATCAATTCAATCCCTTTTTCTAAAAAAATGTCCCTCGCATCCCTGGCACGATAATACGGATTAACTATATCAAGATCGGCTACTGCGACTCTATCCCTTTTCCTTGCTGCATCTATCGCCAGATTGATTGATAGTTCGGTCTTGCCGCTGCCGAAATGGCCGGTAATGATGGTAATATCCGCACCTAGCTTCACGGCTCCACCCCCTTTTTTGAAAGCGTTTTCATTTACCATTATAGTAGCTTTTTTTTCTCTTCTCTTTGACAAAAGTCACGTTTTCGATAAAAAAGGAGTTCATGATGAACTCCTTTTTTATCATTCTTATATTGCGAAACTCAGGACGACCTTTTGCGGCATGTCCTGTTCTTCGTATACATCTTTTCTCAATCTCTCACATGAAGGCATTTCATAGGAAAAATCCTGCACTGCTTCAGGAATCAATCCGTCAGCTTTCAATGTTTCAAATACCCTCTGCATTGCATCATCCGTATCCAGGCATTCATCTGAGCCTTCATATTTAAAACAATCTACACATGTCTCCACGATATTTGCGTCAACCTGCTCCTGAGTGAAAACCAGTTTTGCGCCAGCCATTTTTTCCACTTCGCGATTTTCCAACTCAATAATCGTCGTTACGTTCATTATTGGCACCTCCGTTTGGATTACACTATCATTATAGTAAGTTGTCATCCAAACAGGGGTGTTTTGCCGATTAGTTCATTTTTTATTCACATATTTCATTCAAAAAGTTGTCAAAACTCCGTAATGGCAGGACTTTCGATACCAGCGCAGGGATTACTCCATCGCATCAATTTCAACCAAGTCCCATGGAGTTATCATCCCGATCGGCTTTTCTGAAGGCTTTCCAGTTTCAGTAATCAGAACGGCTTCCAGTTTCCTGCTTTCCAAATGGTATTTTTCAAAAATATCTTCAACGGTGAAAATATCCGAATCCTTTGCCGCAAATTCAACGAATCTTTGTGAATGAAGATACTCAAGGTCACTGATATTACTGTCTTCGAGCGCCTTTCCGCCCTCCAGCAAATTTCCCGCGAGCCACTGCGCTATACAATTCGATGTCAGCAGCCATTTAAAGCCATTTTCATCATAAACGGGGAATTGCGAATAAGCTCTTTTCTGGATGATTTTCAAAACATCGATCAAGCCGGTTTCTTCGTGAAAATAGAACACAGGCCTCGTCGCAATCTCCAACGCATTTTTCGGATCAGATACCTGGCTGGCAATCATTTCGATTTTCTCCACTACTTTTTCATGTGGTTCAGCTATGTAAAAATCAAGCGCAATTTTATCGTGGACAAGTGAATTCCTTAGCCGGCCGTACATTTTTAAATCATGATAGTACTTCCGGATAATGGAATGCTTCGCATAATTGACCCTCAGCAGTTCTGAATACTTATCTGTCGTTCCATTCCGCGTAATCCTCTGCAACCATGAATGAATTCGGTTGAAAGCCACTTCAAATCTCTCTGAACGCTTCTCATTTTGGATAATCGCCAATTTTATTAACTCCTTTTCAAACGATCTTACAAATTCCATTGTATTTATAGGGATTTTCTCCTATTATATCGTGAATTTAGGGATTAAGTTTTTGAATTCCGCGAAATTGAATGATTTTTCCGCGATATCTACCTGTAATTCCGCGAAACAACCATCTAATTTCGCGAATTTCCACCATAATTCCGCGACTTGGAAAACAGTATCTAAATTTGACAGCCCACTTCCAGAACATTTAATGTCCTCCTGCTAATAATCAGAAAAAATCAAATAGATAAACTTCCGGAAATCCAATTGACCTAGAAAAAAATAACTGATACTATCTCTAGTATTATTTAAATCTATCATTATTCCTTGTATATGTTCGAGAATATGGCTCGAACGTTTCTACCATGCTACCGTAAAAGGCGTGACTACAAGGGACTTACATATTTGCCACTCTTTTTTGGCATCTATTTGTCCTTTGTGGTACTCCGGCAGCATGCACTGCCGGAGTTTTTTATTTTCCAAAAAATAACAACCAGGAGGACAGCACATATGAAAAATTTTTTCCAATTCGCAGAACGAAACACCAGTTATAAACAAGAGTCTCTTGCCGGGATTACGACGTTCTTGTCGATGGCGTACATTCTTGTCGTCAACCCGATGATCCTCAGCCAGGCTGGCATGGACAAGGGAGCCGTTTTTACAGCTACCGCTCTTTCCGCCATCATTGGCTCTCTGCTCATTGGCCTGCTTGCCAATTTTCCAATTGGAATCGCTCCAAGCATGGGCTTGAATTCCTTTTTCACTTTTAGCGTCAGCATCGGGATGGGTGTTGAATGGGAGGTCGCTCTTACCGGCGTCTTTATTGCGGGAGTCCTGTTTGTCATCCTCAGTCTTTTGAAGATCCGTGAAAAAATCATAAATGTCATCCCACAGGACTTGAAGCATGCCATCGCAGCGGGAATCGGCTTTTTCGTCGCCTTCATCGGCCTGAAAAATGCTGGAATCATTGTTGGCAGTGAAGCGACATTTGTATCGATTGGCAACCTCACATCGGGACCGGTATTGCTTGCTTTGTTCGGCTTCATCATCAGTGTGGTCATGATGGCCCGCGGTGTCAGCGGCGGGATTTTTTACGGAATGGTCATTGCCACGATCATCGGGATTTTTACAGGCCTGATTGAAAAACCTGATGCTGTTATCGGCACGGTTCCAGACATCTCACCTACTTTCGGTGTCGTTTTCAACCATTTGGGCGATATTTTCTCACCAGATGTGCTGGCTGTCATTTTCACTTTCCTTTTCGTTGCATTCTTCGATACGGCTGGTGCGCTGATTGCGGTAGCGAGTCAGGCTGGATTGATGAAGGATAATAAAATCCCGAATGCAGGTCGTGCCCTGCTTGCAGATGCTGGCTCGGCGGTTGCCGGTGCTGTACTTGGCACATCAACAACAGCATCATTCGTTGAATCATCTGCGGGGATTGCAGTCGGGGGCCGCACGGGTTTCACTTCCGTGATTATTGCGGCCTGCTTTAGCGCCGCCTTGTTCTTCTCCCCTGTACTATCCGTGATCACGCCGGAAGTTACCGCACCGGCCCTGATTATCGTTGGTGCGCTGATGGCAACTGAAATCAGCAAGATTGACTGGAGTAACCTTGCCGTCATCATTCCTTCGTTCGTGACGATCATTATGATGCCGCTCACTTTCAGTGTCGCAACAGGGATCGCGCTTGGTTTCATTCTTTACCCGTTGATGATGCTTGGCATGGGCAAATCCAGAGATGTCCACCCAATTATGTATGTCCTTGGATTCCTGTTTGTCGGTTATTTTATATATGTATAGCAATGTAAAGCCCGCAGCTATTAAGTTTGCGGGCTTTCTTTTTTAAAAAGGAATCAGCCCTGCACAGGCTGATTCCTTTTAAATTATGTTCTATTCATTTACCCATGCCAAGCCGATAGTGCCTTGGCCAGTATGTGTGCCGGCAACCGGACTGAATGTAGTCGTTGTAAAAGAGATTTCCGGGAAACGCTGCTGAAGTTCTGCCTGCCATTCGTTTGCCAATTGCTGCACATTTCCATGAATGACACTCGCTTCCTTTACATTGGCAGAGGCCTCCTCTAAAATTTGGAACAGGCGCTCCTTCACTTTTCTTTCTGTCCTGATTTTATCAAACAGAACAACCTTCCCATCATCGAACCTGACGATCAGCTTCAGTTTGATCAAGCTGCCGATGATCACCTGGGTAGTCGACAGGCGGCCGCCTTTATGCAACTGCTCAAGGCTACCCGGCGCCATATACAGATTGGCCTTGTCAGGCAGCGTCCTTAAATAGGATACGATTTCATCATAGGATTTGCCTTCTTTTTGAAGCTCAATCCCCTTTTCAACCATGCGTCCCAATGGAAAGGAACCAATTTTCGAATCGATGACATCCACCTTGAAGTCCACCATGCTGGATGCAGCTACTGAAGATTGGTAAGTTCCTGTAAGGGCACTTGAAGCGTGGATCGCAATCGCATGCTTGTATTGCTCCTTAAGCTTCTGGTAAAGTTCCACAAACTCGCCGATCGCGGGCTGCGATGTTTTAGGCAGTACCTTTGATGCCGCAAGCTTTGGATAAAAATCCTCGGCTGTAATATCAACGCCCTCCAAATAGGATTCTTCGCCAAAAATAATGCTTAAAGGTACAACATATATATGATTTTCTTTTATGAATTCTTCAGATAGTGAAGATGTACTGTCGGTTACCCATGCAATGTTATTTAATGTCGTCATGTTCTCTCCTGTTCTCCGTCTAAAATATATCGATGAATATGCTTACATTTCCCATGATATATGAAGTTCACTTATAAAACTATTAGTAATTTTTAAGAATACAATTTATTTGTTAGAAACTATAAAAAAGTTAATAACATTGACACATGTTTTTACTTCCGGCCCAACGGGAACAATGGTATAAACTCGACCGGGAGGAACTCGTTCCATGGACCCTTATATCTATGCTTTATATTCCCTCATCTACTTAATTTTATTCCTGTGGGGTTTAAAAGCTTCAATCAAATACGGATTTTTCAGGTGGATGAATGTGCTTTTACTCGTAACGTTTGGACTGGTATATGACAATTTGATTCTTGCGTTTGGAAGCATGATTGGCGAAGGCTCTTTTTTAAAAAACATGAACCTTTTGCGTTTTTGGTTTCATGCCCTTTTCACTCCATTACTGATTATGTTTTCCTGGGCCGCAGCCAGTGAGACGGCCACCTCATGGTTAAAAGGGCGAGGCGGGTTGCTTGTCGCTGGATTCCTCACACTGGCCATGGTCATTTCTGAACTTGTTCAAAACACGATAGGTCTGAAGTTGGAGCCAGACCACTCATATGGAGTGTTAAGCTATGAATCTTCAGGCTCCCATGGTCCGCCAATCATGATCATAGGCGTTACAGCCGCTTTGCTTATTGCCGGCATCACCCTTTGGAAAAAAAGGAAGTGGAAATGGATGGCCATCGGTGTCATCCTAATGGGAATCGGCAGTGCTGTTCCCATTCCATTGGAAAGCGATGCAGCGACCAACGGTTTTGAACTGATCCTCCTCATCTCACTATGGGCTACACAGACATTTCTAGAAAAGAACCAGGCCGTGAAGGTGGCCTGATTGCTTTAGAATAATCTCTTGATTTCCTCCGCTGTTAACTGTTTGCCTGCCGAGACTACTTTTTCATCAATGACCACAGCGGGGGTGCAATTTGCGACATACTTTTCGATTTCCTTCCTATTTTCGATCTTTTCAACAATAGCCGCGACCCCCGCTTCCTGGATCGCTAAATTAATATTATCCTCAAGAACCTTGGATTTTTCACAACCCGTTCCCAACACTTTAATGATCATGTCCTTTCCCTCCTTCTGATACTGTATAAAGTGAATCTACCCCATTCCTGAAAATGAAAGACTCCTACGGGCAGATTTTTGTGTTTTGAAACAGGTATTTGGCCGAGATCAGGTTCTGAATTTGACAGCTTGTACCGCATTTGCTTTGTACCTGTCAAAATAACCGCAGGTTCTTGACAGCTTTCACTGTCAACACCTCTAACCTGTCAAAATTACGAGGCTTTCTTGACAGCTTTTACTGCTAACACCCGTAACCTGTCACAATAACCGCACTTTTTTGACAGCTTTTACTGCTAACACCCCCAACTTGTCAAAATAACGGCACTTTCTTGACAGCTTTTACTGCTAACACCCGTAACCTGTCAAAATAACGGTGCTTTCTTGACAACTTATACTGCTATCACCTCTAACTTGTCAAAATAACGGTACTTTCTTGACAGCTTTTACTGCTAACACCCCCAAGCTGTCAAAATAACGCCACTTTCTTGACAGCTTTTACTCACAACACCTCCAACCTGTCAAAATAACAGCTGGTTCTTGACAGCTTTTACTGCTAACACCCGTAACCTGTCAAAATAACAGCACTTTCCTGACAGCATTCCCTCCCAGCACCCGTAACCTGTCAAAATAACGACACTCCTTCCCCCCCAAACAGTCCCTTCAATTCCAATTACTTTTTAGATATCCCTAAATGTGAGAAAATAGAAAAGTATTAATTTGAAGAGGAGGCGCATGGGATGCCAAAAAATCTCCAGGATACAACTACATTACATAACGGAGTCAAGATGCCTTGGTTTGGTCTTGGCGTGTTCAAGGTGAAGGAAGGTTCAGAAGTTGTTGAGTCTGTAAAAGCTGCCCTTAAGAATGGGTATAAAAGCATCGATACAGCTGCGGTCTATAAGAATGAGGAAGGCGTAGGACAGGCGCTTAAAGAAGCTGATGTTTCTCGTGAGGAGTTGTTTATCACGACAAAGGTGTGGAATTCGGATCAGGGTTATGAATCCACTCTTCAAGCTTTTGAGACAAGCATGGAGAAGCTGGGCCTTGATTATCTTGATCTTTACCTGATTCACTGGCCGGTTGCGGGAAAATATAAGGAAACATGGAAAGCTCTTGAAAAGCTATATAAAGACGGCCGGGTCCGCGCGATTGGTGTCAGTAACTTCCACGTCCACCATCTTAAAGATTTGATGGCGGATGCAGAAATCAAGCCAATGGTTAACCAGGTTGAATACCATCCACATCTGGCCCAGACTGAGCTGCTGGAATTCTGTAAAGCCGAAGGGATCCAAATGGAAGCATGGTCTCCATTGAAACAGGGTGAACTTTTGTCTGAGCCGACGATTGTCGAGATTGCCGAAAAGCATGGGAAGTCACCAGCTCAGATTATCCTTCGCTGGGATTTGCAAAATGGCGTTGTGACAATTCCAAAATCCATCAAGGAGCATCGCATTATTGAAAATGCTGATATCTTTGATTTTGAACTTTCCACCGATGACATGGACCGTCTGAACAGCCTGAACAAAAACGAACGTGTTGGACCGGATCCGGATAATTTCGATTTTTAAGTACAAATCTAGAAGTGAGGCGCAGAATTAGTTTTCTGCGTCTTTTTTTTCGACAAAATTTAAGACTAAATAATTATACCTAAACTTAATATCTGGTGCTAAAAATCACTTCTTTTTATAATCCAACATGTTAAACTGCAAAGGAATAAAGTCAGAAAGGGGTATTAGCATGAATTTTCCAGAGCTTAAACTTGGCCACATGGTTACAAGTGTTCCAATCATGCAAGGAGGAATGGGGGTAGGAATCTCACTGAGCGGGTTAGCCTCAGCGGTAGCAAACGCAGGAGGTATAGGCATCATTTCCGGAACAGGGATATCGACCGAGGAATTACGGTTACATATCAGGAAGGCCAGAGAGTTAACACAGGGAAAGGGATACATTGGCGTAAATGTATTGTTTGCTATGAATGACTTTGCTGAAAAAATGAAAGCTGCTTTAGCTGAAAAAGTGGATTTCATCATTTCTGGAGCAGGGATCTCAAGGGATATGTATTCCTGGGGCAAACAAGCTGGCATCCCTGTCATTTCAATCGTCTCCTCTGCGAAGCTGGCAAAAATTTCGGAACGTTTGGGTGCTGCTGCAGTTGTGGTAGAGGGTTTTGAAGCAGGCGGTCATCTTGGAACAGATAAGCCGTTATTTGATATACTTCCCGAGATTGTTGAGTCTGTGTCGATCCCAGTAATTGCTGCGGGAGGAATTATGACAGGTGCCGATATCGCCAGGGCATTATCACTTGGAGCCTCCGGTGTGCAAATGGGCACAAGGTTTGTGGCAAGCGAGGAATGTGATGCTCCGCAAAGCTTCAAGGAAAAGTATGTCTCCGCTGCAGAAGAGGACTTACAGCTGGTAAAAACAACTGTAGGATTACATGGACGGGCAATTGCAAACCATTTTACGAGACTAATTACAACTTCAGATAAACTGAGAATCAAAAAATGCCGTGATTGCCTGAAAAATTGCTCCTATCAATTTTGCACACTCGACTCGCTGCTTACCTCTGTTGCAGGCGATGTAGAGAATGGCCTTGTATTTGCAGGGGCCAGGGTGGGTGAAATAAAAGAAATCCTTCCAGTCCGGAAAATCATTGAAAATTTAAGGGTAGAATACCAAGCAGCAGCTAAAAGCTTTGCATTGTAAAGACTGTTCTTTCATCAGGTTCTGCTTGCCACATCAACCGGAGCCTGTTGTTCCGGAGACAGCCATTCATAAAAACAGACAACCAGGATAGAGGTTGTCTGTTTTGCTTACAGTGTTATGAAGAATTCCTGGTTTGTCCGTTGGTCTTCTGTGAAAACCCGTTCGTTAAAATAGATCTCTTTGTCATTCATTAAAATGACAGTCGAGCTTCTTGTTCCGTATCCTTCACTTTTAATGAACATCGGTGACAGCAAACGTTCCCATTCGAGAGAAACTCCGGTTGAAGGCAGGTTATGGTCAGGGGCAGGATCTGCATTTTCCAAATGACTAAACAAACGTTCTGCCAAGTCTGGGGAGTTTTCAGAAATGATTTTCTCCAATCCTTCTTTGCCTTTTTCCACTTTCGGCCAATCTGTGTTGAGCAGATGGTTGCTTACTCCATGGATGCCTGGCTCTATTTTCACAGGGTGATTTCCACGGTTCGAATAATAATAGAGTTCCTCATGGTCACCGGCCAGAAGATTATATCCCGGATATTCGAGACGCCGTTCTGCCATTTTCTGCAGATAGGTTTCAGGATGATTCGAACCCTTCAGATAATCAGCCACAAGCTCCCCGCGGGTTCTTTTTCCAGCAGTCTGTTCACTTGGGTCCCGGTAATTAGTCAAGGCGGCAAATTTTCCTGAAGTGGTCACTCCCATCCAGGTACCCATTTTTTCAAGGTCACGCCCGGCAAGCAGCTCCGGGACATCCTCCCAAAAAGCCGCTGGGGCAGTGGCACGGTTGTATGCTTCATCCCTGTTTGCAGCGATAATCAGCTTATATTTTGGATGTGCTTTATAGGCAAATAAAATTAAACACATTCATCATCACAGCTTTCCGTTCGGTTTTCTTCTATTATAACTCAAAGCAAAAAAAGAGAAGGACCAGGTCCCTCTCTTTTCAGTCATTTATTATAACAACATACCTGCCATTGCTGCACTCAATAATGACGCAAGCATACCAGCAATGATTGATCGTACACCCATTTTCGCGATGTCAGCACGGCGATTTGGGGCAAGGCTTCCAAGTCCGCCAAGCAGGATTCCCATAGAAGATACGTTTGCGAATCCACATAGCGCGAAACTGATGATTGCTACTGTTTTAGCAGATAATTGATCGATTTGCGGCGCAAATGATGAATAAGCTACAAATTCATTCAAGATTAATTTTTGTCCAATGAATCCGCCAGCTTTAACTGCTTCATCCCAAGGAACACCAATAGCGAAAGCAAGCGGAGCAAATACATATCCAAGGATCGTTTCAAGTGTTAGATTATCAGCACCGAAGAATCCTCCGAAGAATCCAATAATACCGTTGATTAATGCAATCAATGCGATGAACGCAAGCAACATTGCACCGATATTCAAAGCTAATTGAAGACCTGTACTCGCACCTCTGGCCGCGGCATCGATTACGTTCGCTGATTCTGTGTCTTTTTCCATCCTCAGCTCATCCGATGTTTCAGATTTCTCTGTTTCCGGAATCATGATTTTAGCCAGTACCAAACCTGCCGGAGCAGCCATGAAACTTGCTGCAAGCAAGTATTCCAAAGGAACACCCAATAAAGAATAACCAATTAAAACAGAGCCCGCAACGGAAGCTAGTCCACCTACCATTACTGCAAAAAGTTCAGATTGAGTCATTTTAGCAATATACGGCTTAATGACAAGTGGTGCCTCAGTCTGTCCAACAAAAATGTTTGCTGCTGCTGAAAGTGATTCAGCTTTGCTTGTTCCCAGTAATTTAGAAAGTCCTCCGCCCAGGAACTTGATGATGAATTGCATGATTCCCAGATAGTAAAGAACAGAAATCAAAGAAGAGAAGAAAATAACGACTGTTAATACTTGAAAAGCGAATACAAAGCCAATATTTTCAGCCTGGAACAATCCGCCGAACAGGAACTGCACACCAGCGTCTGTATAGTTTACGATTTCATTGACACCAAGTGAGAGTTTTTTCAATAATAGCTTTCCTGTTTCCCACTTCAGTACAGCGAAAGCGAAGATGAATTGGATTGCCAATCCACCAAGGATGGTGCGCAAATTGATGGATTTCTTGTTATTTGAGAAAATGAATGCAATTCCCAGAACAACTGCTATTCCCATCAGACCCCATAAGATATTCATTGTGACCCACCTCTTGTTGTGTTATTTTGTTACCGTTTACAAATAATTCGAAAAAAATTTCACTAAAACGTTTACAATTGTTTAACTCAGACTTTCTATAGCAAATATATCAGAACTAAAGAACTTTTGTAAATACGTTTTTGAACAAATGTAAAATGAAAATAATCCCTTTTCATTTTTTCGACAAAAATACCCGCAAGGCTGAAAACCTACCGGGTATTTGTTTGTTCCTTATGGCTTTTCTCAATAAATACAACGTTTAAACTTTTACTTATCCAATAGGAACTTCGCTGTGAACTGGTCTGTTACGAGCACATTTGTATAATTCCCTTTTAAAGCACCATAAATACCCTCTATTTTATGAGCTCCGCCTGCCACTAAAATAGAATACTTTTTCTTCTTTAATTCTTCCAGCTCGATCCCCAATGTTCGCGCGTTGAGATTTTCGTTGCAAACCTTTCCGTCCTTGTCGAAGAATCGGGAACAAATATCCCCTACGGCCTTCGAATAGATGACTTGCAGGTCTTCTTCTGTAAAATAGCCTAACTGGAACAATAGTGATTCAGATTTGATCGGCCCGATTGTATAGACAGCGATGTTGGATTGCTTCCCCATTTCGAGGATTTTTTTGATATGCCTGTCCGCCTCCATTGCCTGCTTCACCACGACATGGTCGACGATTGCCGGAAGCGGCAGGTGATGCGGTGCACTGTTGAAAGCCTTGCCGAACAAATACAGGATTTCATTTGCATACGTATTTGTTTCAGAATGGCTGACTCCGCCTTTCAGCTGGACTACCTTGACATTCTTGCACGGCTTTTGTTTCAGTTCCAGTGCCACGTGATACAGCGTCGTTCCCCACGTAACACCGATGATATCATCATGCTCGACCACTTCATTCAGAAAGGATGCTGCTTTCTCTCCAAGATAGGTTTTGATGACACTGTCCTCATATTGCGGAATATGGGTAACAATCGCCTTCTTGAGCCCAAACTTCTGTTCAAGCTTCAATGACAGATTTTCTACATCTTCAGTCGGATCCATGATCTTGATATCGACAATGCCCTCCTGCTTCGCTATCTGAAGGAACCTCGACACTGTCGGCCGTGATACTCCCAACTCTTTCGCAATATCATTCTGGTTATAATCCAGAAGGTAATATAGTTTTGCTGCCTCGATTATCTTCAGTAATTTTTCTTTTTCCATCCTGATCACCTTTGGAAATGACATAAATTCAATACCTTCATTTTAGCAAAAAAACCAAATGAAAACATTTACAATTTTAAAAAGAACAAAATGTTCATAAATCTCCATATCTTTACATATGATTATCTTTTTTGAACATTTTAATCAATTAACGCTATTGAAACACAAAAAAGGCATCCTTCTCATATTGGAAGGATACCTTTTTAAAATTGATTTTCCTATTCTATCGTGCCAAGAGTCTTGATCAATTACTGTTTTCGCTTCGGTATTTTCCCGATTCCAAGCTCTCTTGCCTCTTTACTTAATGCTTTGATTAAGCTGAAGGCCATCATTGCCATGATGACAGAGAATGGCAACGCAGCGACAATCATTGTATTCTGCAGTGCCTGCAACCCGCCAGAGTACAGCAGTACCAGGGAAATGGCCGCAAGCATGATTCCCCATGTGAATTTAATCCGATTGCCTGGTGTCAGTGACCCGTTCGTCGTCATCATGCCTAAAACGAATGTCCCTGAATCCGCTGAAGTGATGAAGAACGTTCCGATGAGGATCATTGCCAGAATAGACATCAATGAACTCATTGGATAATTTGCGAATACGCCAAATAGTGCTTCTTCAGTCGCCAGCTCGGAAATTTTTGCAATTCCCTCATGTTCTAGGGTAATCGCAGCCCCTCCAAATGCCGAAAACCACAAAAAGCCGATCAGGGATGGTACAAGAAGGACACCGAACACAAACTCCCTTATCGTACGGCCTTTAGAAACTCGAGCTATAAAAATCCCTACAAATGGTGCCCATGCAATCCACCAAGCCCAATAGAATATGGTCCAGCCGTTTATCCATGAACGCACATCTTCATTAAGCGGCGAAATACGGAAGCTCATTGAAGGAAGGTTCTGAAGATATGTACCAATAGTATTGGTGAATAAATTAAGGATAAATTGCGTTGGTCCAAGAATCAGCATGGCTAACAGCAATAGACCTGCCAAAAGCATATTAACATTGCTTAGGATCTTAATCCCTTTTCCTAATCCTGACCATGCTGAAATCATAAATAAAACTGTGACGATCAGGACTATTAGTAATTGAGTCAAGAAACTAGTAGGAATTCCAAACAGGTAAGAAAGTCCCCCGTTAATTTGTACAGCTCCAAATCCTAAAGTTGTTGCTACACCGATTACCGTCGCTACAACGGAAATAACATCGACTACTTTTCCTGCGACTCCTTCAGTCCGGTCACCTAAAATCGGTCCGAGCGTGGCACTGATCAGTCCAGGTTTTCCATGGCGGAAATTGAAATAAGCAAGAACTAAAGCGACAATTCCATAAATGGCCCAGGCATGGATCCCCCAATGGAAAAAGGTGAATCTCATTGAATCTCGGATTGCCTGATTGGACCCTGGTTCAGACCCGGTCGGTGTAGATACCATAAAGTGGCTGATTGGTTCAGCCGTTCCCCAGAAAACCAGCCCGATCCCCATCCCGGCACTGAACAGCATTGCATACCAAGTCGGCGTCGAGAACTCTGGACGGTCATCCTGTCTGCCTAATCTGATTTTCCCCAATGGACTGATGAGGAAATAGAGACAAACAATAACGATCAAAGATACAAGGATTAAATAATACCAACCCAAAGAATCAGTGATGAAAGCCTGTATATTGGCTGTGAGTGATTCAAGCTTATCTGGTACGAACACACCGAACAGGACCATCAGAAGCAAAATCCCGGTCGATATGAAAAAAACAGATGAATCCTTTTTCATCATAAAACTCCCTTCTTTAAAATGACACCTTAATACCCTAACATATTTTAATGCTATTTAAAAAAGATTGACTCATAACAGAGTTAGTATGCCCTGGCACATCCAATAAAATGTAGACTAATAAGACCTTTTTAAAAGTCTTTTAAATTCCTTTTATGTATTTCCAATTTCACCTGTCTGAAAACAGAAATTTTTATTTCTTTCTGAAGCAACATTTTTATATTTCCCATCCATTATCCAATTAACAATCTATTAGTCTATTGAATCAATGTCGAAACTTGTATAAGATTGATATAGAGATGTTGTAAGGAGACGATATTTTGAATAAAAAAATTTTTTTCAGGACATTATCAATAGGAGCCATTTTCCTTGTCACTTTCCTTGGTGCCGAGAAAATACGATCGGTTGAAAACCCTACAGCAGAGGCCAGAGCTGAAGAAGCACCCAAAATTACCAGGACGAAAGCTCATCTTGTGAATAAGAATATTGAAGACAAAAATCTTCTTAAAGATTTTACGAATAGGGAAAAGAAAATAATCATCGACGGGGTTCCACATGTCAGCCAGCTCCCCGAATTGCAGCGAGGGTGTGAAGTAACCAGTCTGTCCATGCTGCTGCAATACGAAGGGATTGCAGCGGATAAGATGACTTTAGCAAAAAAAATACATAAAATTCCATTTCGCGACGCGAATTACGTCAGAAGCAACCCTTATGATGGATTTGTTGGCGATATCTATACATTCAGCAAATCTGGTTACGGTGTATATCATGGACCAGTCGCCAACCTTGCAGAAAATTTCCTTCCTGGCAAGGTCAAGGATGTCACTGGACAGCCCTTTAAGGCAGTAACTGACCTGCTTGACAGCGGTTCGCCGGTCTGGGTGATTATCAATTCGACGTTTGCTCCACTGCCAGAATCCGAGTTCACTACGTGGAAAACCAATACCGGGGATGTCAAGATCACGTACAGAGAACACAGTGTATTAATCGTCGGCTATGATGAAAATTACTTATACATCAACGATCCACTTGATATTTCGGGTTATAAGCCTGTTTCACGCAAAGCATTTGAACAAGCCTGGATTCAAATGGGCAGCCAGGCAATAGGCATTCAAAAGTAGCAGTTTAAGAGGATAATAGGAAAAATCGGCAGGGATTCTACCCTGCCGATTTTTGTTTAAGCATACATTTTATTTTCTTCTTTTTGGAAAAAGCTCTTCATGGCATGGAATACATCGGCTTTTTGCTTGAGGATATAGTATCTGAAATGTTCATCTTTAATGTTTTTATACGCGGACATTAGGGTCGAGTGGCGGTTGTACTGATTGACTTCTCCATAGCCGAACATATTGGAGACCTTAATCAGTTCTTCAACTAATTTCACACAGCGGGCATTGTCGGAGGTCAGGTTATCACCATCGGAAAAGTGGAATGGGTAAATATTAAACTTGCTCGGATTGTATTTCAAATCAATAAGTTCTAAAGCTTTTCGATAGGCGGAAGAACAAATGGTACCGCCGCTTTCCCCTTTTGAGAAAAAGTCTTCCTCGGATACGACCTTTGCTTCGGTATGATGGGCGATGAATTCAATTTCGACCGTTTCATATTTAGATCGAAGGAAACGGGTCATCCAGAAGAAGAAGCTCCTCGCCATATATTTCTCCCAAAGTCCCATACTGCCGCTTGTATCCATCATCGCCAGCACAACAGCCTTTGAGTCTGGCTTCACAACCTCATTCCAGGTCTTGAACTTCAGGTCCTCCTTGTAGATTGGATGGAAGGCTGGCTTTCCGGTCATCGCATTTCGTTTATAAGCTGACATCATTGTGCGCTTTTTATCAATATTCCCCATGAGCCCTGTTTTCCTGATGTCATTGAATTCGATGTTTTCGACGAGATGCTCCTGTTCTTCCTTCTTCTTGAGATTTGGAAGCTCCAGTTCTTTGAATAGGGCCTCCTCAATTTCCATCATTGACACTTCTGCTTCATAATAATCTTCACCAGCCTGGTCTCCTGCACCCTGGCCTTTCCCTGGTCCCTGCTGCTGGCCTGAGCCATCACGGGCGACAACATCCCCAATCTTTGAATCTCCATTGCCCTGGCCTACATGTTTGTTCTTATCATAGTTATAACGGATTTTGTACTCATCCAGTGACCTTATCGGAATCTTTACGACATCCCTGCCGTTGGACATGATAATATTCTCTTCTGTGATCAAATCAGGCAGATTGCTCTTAATAGCTTCCTGCACCTTTTCCTGATGGCGCTGCTGGTCATCATGTCCTTTGCGGTGGAGGGACCAATCTTCCTGGGAAATCACAAACTGGTGACTGCTTTCATCGGTCATTTTCAACCCCTCCTTTGAAATTTTCATTTTGAGTAACATAATACAATCTACTTTCATACAATATCCCGATGGCCGTTAACCACAGGGGAGATGTAATTACTCTATCTTATGCAAGAAGACAAAATAATTTACAAATAATTTTGACAATTACTTCTTTCTCCTAGTGCAGGACAAGCCCATTTTACAAGTTGAATCTATTTATAGTGCTTGAAATTAGGCTGTACACACCATCTTTTTTTTCGCAATAACTCAGGCCCCCTTTTCGGGCAAAAAAATAACCTTTGCATAATCGGCAAAGGTTATTTCTTTTCATTCGCTTTATCAAATTGAATTGGGTCTGGTACTTTATCATATTCCTCTTTTAAAACTTCGCCACTGCGGCGATGTTCCATTTGCTTGCCCAGATTTTCGATTTCATCTTCATTACGCGCCATGGAACTGTTTTTCGGGACATAGTTTCTTGGTAAGTCTTTTGGTAATTCTTCTTTTGCCATCATTATCACCTCTTGCCTGTACTATTCCCTCTATGGAATCTAAATAAACTCTTGTACCACAAGCTGAAAAGGACCTGCAATCTGCAGGTCCTCGCTGGCTATCTATTTAACAAGCTTCCAACATACCGCAGCAATTCGTTTGCGGAAGTGGAGTTGTAGCCATGCTCATCAATCAGCCTTGCGACAACATTATTGATTTTCTTCAGTTGCGTCTCATCAGGAGTCTTCGTTGAAGTCGTAATCTTCACAACATCCTTCAGATCAGCAAAAAGCTTTTTCTGGATCGCTTCACGCAGGCGGTCATGCGAATTGTAGTCAAACCTCTTGCCTTTGCGCGCATAAGCAGAAATTCTGATTAAAATCTCTTCGCGGAACGCTTTTTTCGCATTTTCGGAAATGCCAATCTGCTCTTCAATCGAGCGCATCAGCTTTTCATCCGGATTAATTTCCTCTCCAGTCAGCTGATCACGCATCTTCGCCTTATTGCAATATGCCTCAACATTATCAAGGTAATTATCCATAAGGGTTTTAGCTGATTCTTCGTATGAATACACGAATGCCTTTTGGACTTCCTTCTTGGCGATATCATCATACTCTTTACGGGCAAGAGATATATAGTTCAAATAACGCTCTCTTGTTTCTGCAGTGATCGAAGGGTGCTGGTCAAGTCCCTCTTTCAATGACCGTAAAACATCAAGTGCATTGATCGTTTTAACTTCCTTCCTGATTATTGTGGAAGAAATCCGGTTGATGACATAGCGAGGGTCAATCCCGCTCATTCCTTCATCCTGATGCTCTTTCTTCAATTCCTCAACATCGGCCCGGTTATAACCCTCTACACTTTCACCATCGTACAGCCGCATCTTCTTGATCAGGTCAATATCACCTTTTTTCGGATCCTTCAGGCGCGTAAGGATTGTGAACATTGCAGCCACCCTAAGTGTATGCGGTGCGATATGGACATCATTTACATCGCTTTCCCTGATCATCTTGTCATAAATTTTCTCTTCTTCAGACACTTTCAAGTTGTAAGGTATCGGCATCACGATTATACGTGAATGCAGTGCTTCGTTCTTTTTATTTGAAATGAATGAACGGTACTCTGTTTCATTCGTATGGGCAACAATCAGTTCATCCGCACTGATCAAGGCGAATCTTCCCGCTTTAAAATTGCCTTCCTGTGTCAGGCTCAGCAAATGCCAGAGGAATTTCTCGTCACACTTCAGCATTTCCTGGAACTCCATCATCCCCCGGTTCGCTTTATTCAGTTCACCATCAAAGCGATATGCCCTCGGATCGGATTCTGAACCGTACTCGGCAATCGTGGAGAAATCAATGCTTCCGGTTAAATCCGCGATATCCTGCGATTTTGGGTCAGATGGGCTGAATGTGCCAATCCCGGTTCTTTTGTCCTCTGAGAAGAAGACTCTCTCGATAATAACATCTTCTATCCTGCCGCCATATTCCTGTTCAAGCCTCATCATATTAAGCGGCGACAGATTGCCTTCAATCCTGATACCATATTCATCATAAAAATCCTTGCGGAGATGATGCGGAATCATATGCAGCGGATCTTCATGCATAGGGCATCCCTTAATGGCGTATATCGCCCCTCTGTCAGTATGTGAGTATGCTTCTAATCCTCTTTTCAGCATTGTGACCAGGGTGGATTTTCCACCGCTCACCGGTCCCATCAACAGCAGGATCCGTTTCCTGACATCCAGCCTTTTAGCCGCTGGATGGAAATACTCTTCGACAAGCCTCTCCAATGCTTCCTCAAGGCCAAATAATTGGGAACTAAAGAAGGAATACCTTTTTTTGCCTTTGTCGCTTTCAATTCCTGCGTCTTTGATCATATTATATACACGCGAATGTGCCGATTGAGCAACCCATGGCTGTTCCTTCACAATTTCAAGATATTCCCTGAACGTCCCTTCCCACTTCAGCTTCTCTTCATCCTGGCGATACATTTCAATCTTTTTTAAAATATCCATATGGACCTCCCCATGTAGCGTTATCAAGAGACGATTAATAAATTCTATGCAGCAAACAATTTGAACATGCGTATTCGTTGGGCTGTCCTGATTGTCCTTTTTAATTCTCCGTGCAAAAATAGAGGCATCTCCTTCACAGTTCGGAGATAATAGGCTATAATAATTTTTATATGGACAAAATCGAATAAAAGGGAGGCTTACATACATGAAACTAATTCTAATTCTGGGCGTCACAGTTGCATTCTTATCTGCAATCTTCACTTCAGGTTACGATGATAAGCCGGGGATCACCAAAAAATAAAAAGCTGCCGATTGGCAGCTTTTTTATCATTATTTTTGGCTGTTTTCGTAAAGATTGTTGTTAAAATCCTAAAGCCGATTTTAACGTAATATATACCTATTTTAGCGGTCGGTATATAGTTTGAATGCTCTTTTCTCATATAAAGCGTCTACTTTTACGAAGAATTACAGCTAATTCAATCCAATTTTGTTTCAATAGCAACAAAGTTTGAGAAAAGAGCCTTATTTTTTATTTAAATTCTGTTTTTCTACAAACTCCTTCATATACATCCGCGATTTACGACCTAGCATCTTGGCCATTTGGCCGGTCCAGGTGTCCTCACGTTTCCCTCCCGTTCTTTCACGGTAGTATTGCGAGGTCGTTTCATTATAATCCTGCAGCTGCTTCTCAAACAAGCTCTGGTCCTGCTGATACTCATTTTCCATATAGACATGTTCCATTGCCAGACGAGGCTTTAAATCCGTCTCCTGATCAGGATAGCCTACTGCCATGCCAAACAGAGGAATCACATGTTCAGGCGTCTTCAAAACTTCCTTTACCGCTTCCAGGTCATTGCGGATTCCTCCGATATAGCAAATACCAAGACCCATTGATTCAGCAGCAATTGCAGCATTCTGCGCGGCCAGTGCTGCATCAATCAATGCAACCATGAATTTCTCCGTACTCTCAATTGAGTCATTTAAATCGGCATTCTCCATCCCGGCTAAGACCTTATGACGGTAAAGATCCGCACAAAACACGAAAAAATGGCCATTAGCTGCGACATATGCCTGATTCCCGGCAATTTCAGACAGCTTGTCCTTCTTTTCCTGGTCCGTTACGCCAATAATCGAATACGCCTGGATGAAGCTCGAGGTAGAAGCTGCCTGTGCGCTTTTTACAATCGCTTCTATCTGTTCACGGTCCAGCACCTGATTTTTAAAGCTCCTTACCGAGCGATGGTTTAAAATGGTTTCGATTACCTTGTTCATTCTTCTCTCAGCTCCTTCAATATGATGGTAATGCCAAAAAGGAGACCTGAAAAGGCCTCCTAATTTTTGCGCAAATCGCGATAATCCTGCTGCCTTAATGCCTCATAAATCAGGATAGCGGCTGTATTGGACAAGTTTAACGAACGAATATTTTCATTCATAGGCAGCCGAAGGCATCTATCCATATTGTTTTCAATCACTTCTGAAGGAAGTCCGGTTGTCTCCCGGCCGAAAATAAAGAAGTACTCCTGATCGGTTGCACTATAATCGAAAGCAGAATGCGCCTTCTTGCCAAATTTGGTCACATAAAAGAATTCTCCACCCTCGTTCTGCTGATAAAAATCATCCAGCGAATCATAGTAATGGATTTTTACGTGTTCCCAATAATCCAACCCGGCACGCTTCAGCATCTTATCATCCGTTGAAAACCCCAATGGCCTGATCAAGTGAAGCTCGGTGTCGGTACCAGCGCATGTGCGCGCAATATTGCCAGTGTTTGCTGGAATGAGCGGCTGGTATAATACAACATGCAATGCCATGACTTTCACCTCTAATCAAAACTACAGCTATTATACCATTACACTCCCTCACAGCAAAAGAAATGGCCCCGACATTCATTCATCACGGTCATCAGTAATCGTCAGGAACTTATACTTTATGTTCGGGGTATAGGCAGTTGAATCTTCATATGCCCAGTACCTCATCCGACTGTTATACGTATGGGCGTTGACAAGCGGCATTCCGTCCCCATCATGTCCGGTTACAATGGTCGTATGGTCAAACCGTCCATCCCCCTGGAAATCGTAACAGATCACATCGCCGAGCTTCAGCTTTTCTGCACTGCCCACCTCTCTTCCCCTTAACCCAAACTTTGAACCAGGAATATGCCAGCGCAACGCATTTGCGACCGACCAGCTGAAGCTCCAATTATTACTTTGCATCCACCAGCCATTGCTTCGGTTTGGATAGCCGCGCATCGGTGCCCCGCCAACATGCAGACATTGCGATATATAATTGGTACAATCCACTTCAAACTTCTTATATGCGGGATTATAGTCATTCCACCAGCGTTCAGCATACTGGACCGCCTTTAACCTGTCATATCGGAAGCCTTTCCTCTCCTGTCCGTCCGTCTCATGCGAAAAGGCAGGCAGCTCTTCCTCAATTTTCTCCGCAGGTTCAATTTCATTCAACTTCTCGTCCTTTACCAGGATACCTTTATAAAATTCTGCTCGCCTCTTTTCCACTTCCTCTTCCATGTAAAATAAACCTCTTTGCTTGATCAAATACTGAAAGTGAACATCATATAGAACAGAGGCATTCTCCTTATCTTCAAATTTTTGCTTGATCCTGCCATCTGCCTTTGCTTTTACAATTTCAGCAGACCTGTTTGCAAAGCTCTGCTTTTTTAACTCAATGCCCGGACACTCATGCAATTGATTGCGAGGCATGGATACACATTGAAGGACTCGCTGTTCCAGCAGCTCCTGCAGTTGTTCACGCATACTCATCTCTCCCTTCACCTATCATGTTTATGAAGGTAAAAGGGATTTCAGGCATTAAAAAAGAATGGATTCATTAAAATCCATTCGGTCCTAAATTGGCATATCGGTCTGTTCCTTTTCATTAAAAAAATCCAGGCCTTTACTGATTTCCTGTAATACCTCTTCATCCTTCTCGACAATTGAAGCATGCTCCAATGCGTCCAAGGCGGCACGTCCGCCAATTTTGCCAAGCGCCCACGCTGCCGTTCCTCTCAGAACAGGTCTTGGATCATCCTTCATGACCATTATCAACTCAGGCACTGCTGTATCATCCTTATAATGAGCAAGGGCAATGATCGCATTACGCTGGATAGGCTTCTTACCACGCCACGATCCGGATACATGTCCGAACTTTTCTTTGAACTCACGGTTGCTCATGGTCAATAAAGGTTTCAGCAGCGGTTTCGCAATCTCAGGATCTGGTTCCATCTCTATATGGAAATGAAAATCCTTGCCTTTATTTTCAGGGCACACAGTCTGGCAAGTATCACATCCATATAAACGGTTTCCGAGCTTCTCCCTGAATTCATCTGCTAAAAAACCCTTAGTTTGAGTCACGAACGCAATACATTTTTGCGCATCCAGCTGGCCGCCCTGTACCAGCGCACCTGTAGGACAGACATCCACACACTTGTTGCAGCTGCCACAGCGGTCCTCCATGGGATGGTCCGGCTCAAATGGGATATTCGTGATCATTTCGCCCAGATAGACGTATGAGCCAAACTCAGGTGTGATAATCGAACAGTTTTTCCCGCTCCAGCCGATTCCCGCACGTTCAGCAACTGCCCTGTCAACCAGTTCACCCGTATCGACCATTGATTTGAAGCGGGCTCCGGGAACTTTCAAAGCAATGAATTCCTCTAGTTTTCTCAGCCTGTCCCTCAGGACCGCATGGTAATCAGTTCCCCATGAAGCACGACAGAAGATTCCACGCCTTTCTCCCTTCTTGCTGATCACTTTCGTCTTCATTTTTGAAGGATAAGCGAGAGCAATCGAAATGATTGATTTAGGAGTGTCAAAAATCAGTGCAGGCTCCGTTCTCTTTTCAATGTCCTTTTCTTCAAACCCGGATTGATAGTGAAGTTCCTGCTGCCTGTATAACCGGACCTTCATCTCTTCAAAGGTTGATGGTGCTGCAAAACCAATTTTATCGATGCCGATCGTTTTGCTGTATGCTATGATCTCCTTTTTCAAACTTGCCGTATCCATTATAGAATCCTCCTTTCCATTTTAATATCTATATTTAAATTCGATAAATTTAAAAGCAAATCTCTTTTATGATAAACTATTTTAAAGCAGATTTGGAGGTGGAATCAATGGAAATTCAAGTTTCCAGGGCGATATGCGATCTCATTCCCGGATTTACAATCGGAATGATCGAGTATAAGGATATACAAGTAGGAGAATCTCCTCAAATGTTGAAAGGCAGACTGCAGCTCTTCCAGGAATCCATATACTTTGACCTTTTGGAAAAAAACGTAACAGAGCTTGATGGAATCAAAGAGTGGCGAGGAATATTCAAAACAACGGGAAAGGATCCAAACCGATATAGACACTCTGCCGAAGCCCTCTACCGAAGGATCTCAAAGCAGAATTATCTTCAATCGTTACATAGTGCAATAGATCTGAATAATTTCTTCTCACTCGAATATCAAATTCCAATTGGAGTTTACGATAGTAATAAACTGAAGGGGAATGTCACGATTAAAATTGGCGAAGAAAATGAAGAGTACGCTGGCCTGAACGGGAGAACCAATAACCTGGCTAACCTGATCCTTTCTGCGGACGATAGAGGGCCGTTCGGGAGCCCTTTCGTCGATTCTGAAAGAACGGCAGTGACAGAAGAAACAAGAAACGCGTTGCAGATTGTCTATTTAAGGCCTTCTTCCCCTTTAACAGACATGGAGAAGATGACTGAATCACTTATGAACATGTTCACCCAGATTCATGGAGGAACGGGTACATATAGACTTGTGGGATGCTGATGCATCCCTTTTTTATTCCCATGACAGTCTATCCCTTTGGAATAAGAAAGATCCGCCCCCATCAATATTGCCGGATAAAATAAAAACGCAGCACGTCGTTTTCAAGAAACGATATACTGCGTTAGTCACGTATGTATGGAGCGGGTGAAGGGAATCGAACCCTCATCATCAGCTTGGAAGGCTGAGGTTTTACCACTAAACTACACCCGCATACATATCTTATGAAAATAAAGAAAACAGGAAATCCTGTTTTAAAAAAAGATGGTACCGGTGGTCGGGGTCGAACCGACACTCCAGAAGGAACACGATTTTGAGTCGTGCGCGTCTGCCAATTCCGCCACACCGGCATATGAAGATTTCAAGTACTGCTATTGCCACTAAATAATTAGTGGAGGCGGCAACCGGATTTGAACCGGTGAATAAAGGTTTTGCAGACCTTTGCCTTACCACTTGGCTATGCCGCCATATTATATTGGAGCGGAAGACGGGATTCGAACCCGCGACCCCAACCTTGGCAAGGTTGTATTCTACCACTGAACTACTTCCGCAAAAAATGGCTGGGCTAGCTGGATTCGAACCAACGCATGTCGCAGTCAAAGTGCGATGCCTTACCGCTTGGCTATAGCCCAATATATTATATTCAATACTGATTGAATATGTGATTTGAAATGGGGCGACTGATGGGAATCGAACCCACGAATGTCGGAACCACAATCCGATGCGTTAACCACTTCGCCACAATCGCCATAATAAAATTGGCAGGGGTAGTAGGAATCGAACCCACACCAAAGGTTTTGGAGACCTTCGTTCTACCTTTAAACTATACCCCTATGATAAATGGTGGAGGGGGACGGATTCGAACCGCCGAACCCTGAGGGAGCGGATTTACAGTCCGCCGCGTTTAGCCACTTCGCTACCCCTCCATTATAACATCATTTCCGATGTTGAAAAACCCATTTACTCAATTTCCTGATTAACCAGGATCATTTTAAATGGTGGCTCAGGACGGAATCGAACCGCCGACACAAGGATTTTCAGTCCTTTGCTCTACCGACTGAGCTACTGAGCCACTATGATATTGTTGTCTAAATTCTGTTAGGCTTTTGTCCTTTGCTCGAATGACCTTCGGTCTTTCTCGCAAGTTGCCGCAGAAGCTTCTTCGATGATGTGAGCAACTTGCTCTACCGACTGAGCTACTATGATATTGTTGCCTGAAGCTTATAAAAATGGCGGTCCCGACCGGGATCGAACCGGCGATCTCCTGCGTGACAGGCAGGCATGTTAACCGCTACACCACGGGACCAGATTGCGGGGGCAGGATTTGAACCTGCGACCTTCGGGTTATGAGCCCGACGAGCTACCGGACTGCTCCACCCCGCGACGGTAATAAAAATATCATTCAATTTATGCTCTTAGAGAGCATTGACTGTCCCGATCTCAGGAAGCTTACTCAAGTAGCAGCTCGATCGGTACAACTCGCAGTTCATACAGTGAAGTAACGCTCGTTGCTCCACCCCGCGACGATAAAAGTATTATCATTAGTATTTATGGTGGAGGATGACGGGATCGAACCGCCGACCCTCTGCTTGTAAGGCAGATGCTCTCCCAGCTGAGCTAATCCTCCATTAATAAGTTATTAATTAAAATGAATGGTGACCCCTACGGGATTCGAACCCGTGTTACCGCCGTGAAAGGGCGGTGTCTTAACCGCTTGACCAAGGGGCCGTTTATTTAAGTTTCTATGGCGGAGAGCAAGGGATTCGAACCCTTGAGACAGCGTTGACCGTCTACACGATTTCCAATCGTGCTCCTTCGACCTCTCGGACAGCTCTCCAAATTGGCTCCGCAGGTAGGATTCGAACCTACGACCGCTCGGTTAACAGCCGAGTGCTCTACCACTGAGCTACTGCGGAATAGTAATGATTTCTCCGACCTGGATACACGATCCGTATCTTTGAAACAAGATGTAAAATGCATCTTGCCCGGCGGCGTCCTACTCTCACAGGGGGAAACCCCCAACTACCATCGGCGCTGAGAAGCTTAACTTCCGTGTTCGGTATGGGAACGGGTGTGACCTTCTCGCCATCGCCACCAGACTATTTTTCAAAGACAATATCTATTATACTGTCTTTAGTGCATTTTGCAAGAGAAATTTTAAAGATATTTCACTTCGTAAAAATCTTTATTCCCTCAAAACTAGATAATGTGTAAGAAGAATACAAGAGAATCGAATGATCAT
>JAGGQZ010000025.1:0-219 GCA_018613055.1 Chryseobacterium sp. ISL-80
GTTGGTCCTGTTGGTCCTGTCGGTCCTGTTGGTCCGGTCGGTCCTGTTGGTCCCGTTGGTCCAGTCGGTCCTGTTGGTCCTGTTGGTCCTGTTGGTCCTGTTGGTCCTGTTGGTCCTGTTGGTCCTGTTGGTCCCGTTGGTCCTGTTGGTCCTGTTGGTCCGGTCGGTCCAGTCGGTCCTGTTGGTCCTGTTGGTCCCGTTGGTCCGGTCGGTCCTGTT
>JAGGQZ010000025.1:279-72096 GCA_018613055.1 Chryseobacterium sp. ISL-80
TCCCGTTGGTCCGGTCGGTCCGGTCGGCCCTGTTGGTCCGGTCGGGCCCGTTGGTCCCGTCGGCCCTGTGGGTCCTGTTGCTCCTGTTGCTCCTGCCGGCCCGGTCGGTCCTGTTGGTCCGGTCGCTCCTGTTGCACCGGTTTGCCCTATTGGCCCAATTCCGCCTGTCGGTCCCGTTGGCCCTGTTGGTCCGGTTGGTCCTGTTGGTCCCGGCGCTCCTCCACCTATTGGGACTTGTTGTTTCTGAAGCAGTTTGATTGTAAACTTGACGATCATCTTTTCAACGATGTTCCTAAAGGTTCCTTCGAATATTGCTCCCTCTTCTAACGGTACCCTGTCTGTGGCTTCATCCCACTCTATAATACGGCTGGACACCAAGTCACAGTATGGTATTTCATTATAGTGCTGAGTACTATCTTGATGAAATTGTGAAAGGTCACTCGTTAGCAGTTCATCTTTTTCCGGAAACCCTTCCGGTAAAGGTTTCTTAACTAAAAAATCAAATTCACTGCGCTGATTGAATTGGACGTTTACTGGACGAGTAATGAACTCCCTAATTGGTGTAGAGCATTCAAAAGGAACTTTCACGGTAAGGGATCGGATATCTGAATCAATAGACTTTCTCTTCCATCCCGTTGGTGCAGCAGCGTATCTGATGTTTTTTTCCACATACCCTTTTATGAATAGCTGATTCGTTGGCACAAGAAGACGACATTGAACAAGGACTACTCGTTTTTTGATATCCTTGATCTCCAGTACATCCTCCGGAAAGTTAATGTTAGCTGTAACCGGGGTACTAACTTCAATCTCAGCTAAGACTACAGGTACCTTGCTTATCCTGGCATCAAAATTTACGTCTGGTTCAACATTTCTGTTTGAACAACTGCCAATATTCGCCGATAAATCCTTTTTGTGATTCTCTTTATCTCTCAATATTCTCACTCCTTTATATTTTATTGAGAACACAATATATTATGGAAATAACTTTACAGAGGATTGGACTATTTATTTAAAAGCAGGAATCACGGAGGAAATTCCACATTTGCCTTAGAACATAATGGAGTTGGAAGCTTGAGACAGGTTCTTGCGTATCATTCGGGAATCGAATTATCACTTCAATTATTGAAATCCTCAATACTAAAAGAACCTTATCCACAAAAGGATAAGGCTCTCTTAATTTTCCTAATACAATTTTGGCAACTACTGGTGCACGGAAATACAAAGATCCCCTTTTGATATAGGGGGTGACATTCACTTTACGTTATACGTAGTTCCCTGTTATTTTGTCTTATTTTATATTCGCCTCATAATGCTCTTCATTAAGTCTCACTACTTCAAGTCCTTTTACGTTCTCAATCAATTTCATGGCCAGATTTTCAATTCCAAAAAGTTCTGTGAAAGTATGACTCCCGATGATAAGATTAATCCCTTTAAACTGAGCATATTGAATGGTATACAAATTACATTCACCTGTGATGTAGACATCGCACTTATTTTCAACTGCTTCTTTAAGGCAGGCTGTGGGCGCTCCGTTACCACAGACCAAGCCCACTCGCTTTACCTTATCGTCATTAAACCTCCAGTATTTCACTGGCTCTTCAAGCAGGTTCTCCATATTTTTTACTAAATCATTTAATTCAATTTCTTCTGCATACTCTGCGACTCTGCCAAAAAAGAACCCTTCCCACTCATGGGTTCTTTTAACGATTTCTAAATTCAATTTTTCTAATAAACTATCATTTGTTCCAAAGTTACAGTCATCAAGCGGCAGGTGATTATAGTAGTGACTTATACCATACTCTGCTAGTTTTTCGATGCATGCCTCTTTTAATCCATATATTTCATCCCATGCATCGTGATGTGTCACCATCATTTCAACTTCATGCATTCTTGCTTCCTCTATCGTTTCAAGCGTTAGGTTCACACAGTAGCCTACCTTTTTAACTTTTTTATCTGCATGGTATGTAAGACCTGATTCCTTTGAATAGATTTCCTCATTTGTTCTATTGAACAGATCATTAATTTTTTCAACAATATAGGTAGCATCCATATACTTGCCTCCCCAATTCCATCAAATTTTGTCTTCATTTCTCATTATTACCTTGGTAGTAATCTAAGATGGATAAGTTGAGGCAGCTGCAATGAATTAGAAATAACAACCAACAATTCTTAGCCAGCTACTGCTCAATTTAACAGCAATAGTCATAAGGATGCAGCGGAGGACTAGCCGGGAATATCCACTTTGCACTATACAAGGGATCCGTCCAGTGCCATGCACCTAACGCAGCTGCACATGCATCGATGGAATGGCTTTCTTCTTCCAATTCAACAGGTAATTGTGTAAGCCCCTGCTCTGTAAGCCAATTCCGAATATAACTTCTAGCTGATTGTTCTTGTTTGTACGCCAAAACATATTCAATATTTTGCTTGGACAGTCTTGATCCAATTATGGCTCCTGGATGTACTTCTACTAAAGAAATGGGATACGCGGTGTTTAAATTCTCTATTTCTCTGCTAAGCTTTATTCCTCTTAATGTTAAATACACCATTCTATTTAAGGTTGGCGGCATGATTGACCCGGATTTCATCCCTAAATTCACAATGAATTTCCTTAGTTCCCGGTCACTTTTTCTATCTCCGCCACCGTCTTGATAGGATAATGGTGCATCAATTCCGATCACGACCTCATCTAATTGACTTTGCTCAAAAACCTCGTTCAATATATCCTGATCACTTAAGTTATTTGCCCAATTAACCAATTCCAGGTGGTGTCCCTCTTGTTTAAAAATAGTGAGAACTGTATCCTTATGATTTTTTGGTCCTGATAGGTCAATTCCGATTACTCTCATACAAAACCCTCACTTTCGTCTTTATGACTACTAAAATACTTTTAAAAGTTCTTCAAAACTCTTAATTTTCATATCATATTCACTTACCTGGCCAAATCCATATTCAGCATAAATAAAGGGAATACCAGCAAACCTGGCTGCATCTAAATCACCTTGTGTGTCCCCCACATAGACTGGACTTGATAGGTTATTTCTCTCAATAATTAAGTTAATATTTTCACCTTTTGACAGACCCGTTCTGCCTGGGTTTTCAAAGTCCAAAAAATACTGATCAAGCCTATGAGACTTATAAAAAGCTTCTATATAACCATCCTGGCAGTTACTGACGATGTATAGTGTGTATTTTTGAGAAAGCTCCTTTAGGACATTCTCTACATTGTCAAAAAGAACCCCTCCGTTTTTTTCAATGACAGAATGTTCTACTTCGCAACAATCACTTATTATTTTTTGCCGCTCCTGATCATTAAGGGCAGGGAAGAACCTCCTGCTTATTTCATCCATCTGCAAACCCATCGTACCTTCAAAGTCTTTCCGGGTTAATTCACTATTTATGATATTATTTTTTCTAATTACGCTGTTCCAAGCACTAAGTACTGTGTCGATTGGATCCCAAATGGTTCCATCCAGATCAAAAATTATGCTATCCATTTCAGTTCACTCCCATTTAAGATAGCCCTTTACTTCAGGGAATCTAAAGACTCATACCAATATAACACACCAAAAGATGGAAATAAAATGAACTACTAAAAGAGCCTTATCCGCCAAGGGATGAGACTCTTTAATTTCGCAACAGCTTCACAATGTGTGTTTATAAACTTTCATTTACTGCTGGCAATTTGGACAAAAGAAAGTTTTCCGAGAAGAGATTTCGCCTTTTATAATGGAAGCATGGCAACGGGAACACGCTTCACCTTCTCTGTCATAAACATAAAATTGATAGCCTCCTGTTTTACCATCCCCTTTATAAAGCGGATTTTCCATATAACCACCTTGTTCGACTCCTCTTTTAAGGATAAATTGAATCGAATGATATAGCCGTGATAATTGTTGACCATCAAGATCATTGATTTTTTTATCTGGGCGGATCTCTGCATGCCAAAGAATCTCATCAGAATACCCATTCCCTATTCCCGCTAGGACTTCTTGATTAATTAATGTTGTTTTAATTGTTCCTCTTCTACTTTGCATTAATTGGTGAAAGGCATCCAATGTAAAACCAGGATCAAGCACTTCAGGCCCCAGTTTTTTAAACTCTTCCTCGACCTCTTCAGGTGATAAAAGATGCAGATAGCCCAATCGCAGTCCAATGAAATATAAATGTTGCTCCCCGAATGATAACTTAACTTGAATGGTCCTGTTTGGTTTATCTTCCTCTTTGCCAAAAAACATCCATCCCCCAAGCATCAGGTGCAATAGTAGGCATTTTCCATCCTGCAATTGAAAAATTAAATATTTAGCTCTTCTAGTAATCGTTTTTACAGCTTGATTTGAAACTTGCATAGTAAACCTGTCAACCGGTACATTAATAGACTTTTCCCGCCCAATCTCAACATTCGTAACTTTTTGCCCGCCAATCAATGACCCCAGTAATGTTTTATATGTTTCCATCTCAGGCAATTCAGGCATGATTCTGCCCCCCATTTTACTATTTATTTTTAAAGTATTTCCTACTGGTTGGTTATTATGAATGGCTGGCATTCAGGAATCCGACGGCAAAAATAAGGGTTTATAACTCAATCCACGAATCAATTTCTCTTTGTGATGCATTGTGGCATAGATCTATCCTGTAAGTTTCTTAAGAAAAAATTCCCAAAAATGGATTGACACTTCTAGTGTACTAACCATATAATACACCTAAAGTGTATGAACTAATTAATACACACACCTTAACAGGTTGTATAGGAGTTGTTTCAATGACTGTAAATTTTAATAACCGGGATCCGGTCTATTTACAGATTGTTCGTTATTTTAAGGAACAAATCGTAAATGGCCAATTAAAGCCTGGAGAAGAAATCCCATCAAGACGTGAATTGGCAAACAGGATGAAAGTGAATCCGAACACGGCGCAACGTGCGTATAAGGAAATGGAGGAACAGGGTTTGATTTATACGGAAAAAAATCATCCAAGCAAGATCACCACGGATAAACAGGTTTTAGGAAATGTAAGGAACGAGCTGCTCGTTGAGGCAGTTGATATGTTTGTCACTTCTGTTCGTTCGATCAATGTTCCAGTTGAGGAGCTCCTTAACTTGGTTAGGGAAAAATACAAGGCTAACGGGGATAAGGAGGATTAAATATGATTGAAGTAATTGCGGTTGAAAAGAATTATGGACGCAAGAAAATATTAAAAGGCGTTTCTTTTACAGCTAATAAAGGGGAAATCACCTGTTTAATTGGGATAAACGGAGTTGGTAAAACGACAATCCTGAATGCGATTATGGCCCTCACTCCCATTAATAAAGGACAAATTCTAATAGACGGAAAACAGTTAGATAAACATACTTTCGAAAAAATCACCTTTATCCCTGATGCCATTACGATGCTTCCACACATGACGATTGCAGAGTCGATGGAGTTCATGAACGATTTTTATTCTTGTTGGAATGATGAACGCGCAACCGAACTACTTGGTTTTTTCAGATTAAATAAGAGCGATCGAATCTCTTCCCTCTCAAAGGGAAATACAGCAAAAGTTAATCTCCTTCTTGGTTTAGCGCTTGATGTGGATTATGTATTAATGGATGAGCCGTTCTCGGGAATTGACATGTTCAGTCGAGAGGAAATTGCCAATGTGTTTACAAGTCATTTGATTGAAAATCGCGGTGTCATAATTACCACACATGAAGTAGGAGACATTGAACACTTAATAGATAAGGTTGTCCTGCTGGATAATGGGATGGTGACCAAGGAGTTTAGTGCAGAAGAAGCACGAGAAATTGAAGGAAAGTCTGTCATTGATGTAATGAGAGAGGTGTATCAGAGATGAATAATTATCTCAAACTAGTTAATTTGGAATTTAACCGCGTTTCTAAGCTATTTGCTGTTTTATTAAGCTTAACATTTATTGTTCAGATCATAGGTGTGATTGTGGAATCAAAGAGTTACTTGAACATGGTTAATGATAAGATTTTTCAAGAGTTAATGCCAAAAGCTCAGTTTCTGGAATCTTACGGCCTAATGAGTTTCTTGCAAATCGTTAGAAGTGCATGGTTTTTAGGCCCCATCGCAATATGTATCGCTGGTGTAGGGTTTTACATCTTTCTCATTTGGTATCGTGATTGGTTAGGGAAAAATACATTTATTTACCGATTATTAATGCTTCCAACTACAAGATTGAATGTCTTCTATGCAAAAGCCACTACAATTCTAATCATGACATTAGGCTTAGTAGCCTCTCAACTCATTTTACTGCCTGTCCAGACATTTGTAATGAAAATCATGGTTCCAGAAGAATTCAGAAGGGATATGGGTGTAAGCGAAATTCTAACCAATATGCCTGAGTTATCGATTATTATTCCAGGCAGCATCGTAGAACTGCTCTTATATTATGGTGCAGGTTTGTTGGTTGTTTCTGTTATATTTACCGCAATCTTAATGGAAAGAAGCTTCAAATGGAAAGGGATTTTCGCTGGTCTTATGTATATAACCATTGCTGTAATACTATTCATTTCGCCATTACTCTTACAAGAATTTGTTCTTAATGGTTTTTTCTATCCGGTTGAATTATTGGTGATTGAAATCATTACGGGTTTGATTGTACTTGCAGCATCTATCTGGATGAGCAGATTCCTATTAACGAAAAAGATCACCGTATAAGGAGTGTTTTTACATGAAGAGATACTGGAAGATTATAATAATCACTGCTGTTATAGTGCTAAGCCTTGGAACTTTCTATGTTAGTTCAACTATGTCAGCGGAATCAAACCCTGAGTTCGTTATCAAGACAATAAGCGGCAATGCAGAAGAAATACAGCCATTGATTTTACAGGGCTCGTATACCGATACTTCTCTTAATAGTTATGTTAGTACAGACTTATCCATCACAGCAAAGGGATCTACATACCAAAGTCGTTCCTTTCTAGACCAGATTATCGGACAGCCTCCGACTGTTATCAAGGATTTCCAAGAAAAGTATCGTACCTTCATGCGTGGTAAAGAACCATTTGTCACCTGTTTTTTTGAGGATGAGGAATTTCTGGCTTATGCAAATGTCGACTATAAAATGGATTCGTTAAGATCGAGAGACTTTAAGTTTGATATCTCAGTGTTAAACAAAGAGGATGGTAAAATCGAATCCTTCAAGGTGGAAGTTCCAGATAGTGGAGAACTCGAATATACTTCTGTGGATGATGTACAGAAGGTTGGGGATAAGTTATACCTTATTACCAGAAATATGATAAGAGACAATAATTACTATGAAGAAGAACATATCTATACAATTAATTTAGCTAATCAAAAAGTAAGTGAGCATGAAGCCATCGTTCACAACACTAATGGTCAGAGTGATACTCATACCAACGTACAACTGATTGATACCATCCCGACAAAATCGAACGAGCAACTGATTTTCATAAAAACGGAACTAAAAGAGATTGAAGATGCAGAATCTACAAGAGAAGAAGTTATAAATCAAGAAATCATTTCCTACAATCTAACAACAAAAGAACAAGAAATAATTGATATACCAGAATTGCGATTAGAAGAAAATCAAATCAGCTTCTTTGATGGCTCTGTCATTTATTTCACAAAATTAAATGGGCAAAATCTTGTCGTAACTCCTTATAGTTTAGCAGACAACCATGTCGGTAAGGCATATAGCATTGAACTCCCAGGTGAAAATAGTATGGGTGGTCAAATGACAACCATAAAAGATGGTAAACTCTATTTTGCTTCGTCACAAATGAGTCCAAACTTAAAAATGGATGCGGATGTGGTTGTTGCGGATGTAAATACAGGTAAAACACTTTTTAGGGGCCAGGTAGCTTTAGAAGATTCATCGAAAGAATCAAAGAAGTTCGATTTATATTTACATGAACTTTTTGTAAAGTAAAAGAGTTGCTCTTTTCTTTTTGGTGAATTTGAACTGACAAGCGAGGGTTCTTGCGTCTAATTCGAGATTCTAAATGCCTTCATTAATTAGTATGATTTCCTTACAAACTACAAGAGCCTTATCCACCAAAGAATAAGGCTCTCCTATTTATACTAGTAATACAATTCTCTCAACCGCTTCACAGTGTGTTAAGTGTAAGTGGCAACATAGGATGCTGGTAAGTTACTATCTCGCTTTGTCAAGTTCTACTATCAACTCCAAGTCATCTCCGCTCTCAAGGTATAATATTCTTATAGATTATAGATGTTTGCATTCCCTACTTTTTCACACTCTATTAACAAGGCAGTTATAGCAGCCTGGTTTAGCGTTAAGAATGTGAATATATTCTACTTCTTTATTATCAAAAATTTCGTCTATATTTTCTCTCAAATTTACACCTTCTGTAACCTTTGCTTCTACAATCATTGAGTCAGTATTGTAGCCGCGTACTGAAAGATACCTATGATGTAACATATCCGGAATTTCATTTACATCTAGCTTAGCCGTAGTTGCACCCTTTCGTATAAATATAGGTCCACTTGCTTTATAAGGCGAATTAACAGAATGATATTGGTAATTCAGTAAGATTACCTCTTCTCCTTCCTCTGCATCCTTCAAACTTACCCTGCAAGGATATCCAGGCTTTTTATTTGCGATCATTTTGACTGCCCCGATACTTTTTAATACTTCTTCATCCATTAAAAATAGGTTATTAAATTCCTTCTCTTGTAACGCAACGATTTGAAAATTATTTCTCATATTCTATCCCCCTAATTTTAATGATTATTGTTGTAACGAAGCCTTTCTTGAAAAAACCATCTTACAGACTCTTCATTCTGTATTCTTTTGGTGTTAAACCAGTTCTTTCTTTAAAAATTTTATAAAAGTTAGACATGCTTTTAACTCCTACTTTAAGCGCGACTTCAGTAATTTCTATGTCTGTATGTATCAAGAGCCTGGTTGCTTCCACCATTCTTAACTCAATAATATATTCAGTTATGGTCATACCATAATAATGTTTAAATAACCTTGCTAGATGATTATTGCTCACACCAAGCTTCTGGGCTAGTTTTTTACGATTAAGAGGCTCATTATAGCTGTTAATAATTATTACTTTTGCCCTTTCTATTAATTCTTTATTAGGTTCATAAGTTATTTCATTAAGATCAGGCCTACACATTTTGCATGGCCTAAATCCATCTCTTAGTGCATCCTCTATATAATCAAAGAAAATAATGTTCTTTTTCAAAGGTGTCTTGGCTTTACAGGATGGTCTGCAAAAGATCCCAGTTGTTATGACTGCATAATAAAACAACCCATCATAAGAATGATTACAGGTACTAACTGCTTTCCATTTTTCTTCACTTGTAATAGGCCTTCACCTCTCTATCTCGCTTTTATTGTTATTATATATCTACTTATTCTAAAATTTCTTCCTGTATTTCACCAACATATTCTCACTCGAGCAACCTTGCACTTCTAAATACGCATTTTATTGAAATACTAACGGCAAATATCCTGAATTCTTGGGTAATAAGTAAAATTCTATAAAATAAAATCCCCCAAACCAACAGTCTGAGGGAACACACTTTAATTTATAATTAAAAACCTTTTTAACTTTGCAACAAACTATTTTAACTCAATTAGCGCAACACACTCCACGTGTGTTGAGTGTTTGTGGCAACACATGGGATGCTGGTTTGTTTAAATTCCAATTTTTCACTATCTCAATTTGTCAAAAACTACTTTCAACTCCAGGTTATCTCCGACTTCATCTGTCGTCTTTTTGCTGCTATTACTAATAGACCGGATTGTGAGTGACTTAGGAATAGTGTCCATTGGTGGAAGGTTTAAAACTACATGGTGACCATTCGTCCCCGCACTTCCCACCTGCACATCTGGTCCCTCGAAAATCTTGCCTTGGTCATCTATTACAGAATAATCAAATGCTTTCCATGAATATTTAATTCCAATTCCTTTGGATAATCGATACTAAGATCAATTCTGGTTCCTAGCTGGGAAAATGAAACATTGTCGACTTTGAAGGTATAGACCTTATCGAAAGTCTGCTTTGTTATATCACCTTTGAATTTGTATGTTTCTGCCCGCAATTTCTCAAGAGGGAAAGATACGTCCCATAAACCCTTTTTCCCAAACAAATCTTCACCGTGTACAGCGATATCAATTTTATCACCAAACTCATCTGGTTTTGCCAGAGTAAGTTCGAAATACTGTATTACCTTTTGTGAATCAATAGCATTTTGTTTAGTTGATCCAACCAAAACTTCAGGTTCCTTTCCATTGATAGTAATATAGCTAAAGCCTGAATTTCTTTCATCCTTATTAATAGATTCAACCGCTTCATACTCTACAGTTACAATTATTCTGCTGCCATCATATACAGCTTCTTTTACAGTCATGGAAAGGCCAGCATGAGAAATGGACTTATCAATTGATGAAGCAAGCTTTTCATTCTTTAATTTTTCTGACGCTATGTCATTAAATTGAGCATAAATAGGACCAATTACAGGGATTTTGGATAATGTCTCAGCGAAACTAGGGGATACCAGACTGAATCCAAATGCAGAGACAAATAGTCCACACACCAAAGCAACAGAGATTTTCTTTTGAACCCTATACTTTTTTTGCCTTTTGGCCTGTAAAATCGCTGTTTTCTCCCTTTTCAGCAAAGCCTCGTGAGGTATAGGAATATCATTTATGCCCTGTATGAATTTATCTTCACTCATAAGAATATCCCTCCTTTAATATTGGTCTTAATTCTTTCTTTGCTCTATGGAGACAGGACTTAACAGTACCTTCCGGACAATCCAGCATACGTGCAATTTCCTTTACTGAAAGATCATGATAATATCTCAATAAAATTATGGTCTTATAGTTTGGGTCCAAATAATCAAAAGCCTTGAATAAATCAATAGATTGATCAGTATAATGACTAGTGTCGTTTAAAAAGGCATGTTCAAACGATTCGATATTATCGGCAGGAAAATGCCTTGATTCCCTGCGGATAAAGTCAATTGCCCTAAAAACAAGTAGCTTAACTATCCAGCTTTCAAAGCTCTGCGGATTCTTTAAAGACTTTAAAGATGTATAAGCCTTATAAATAGCATCCTGGTATATATCTAAAGCGTCGTGTTCATTCCTGACGTAGGAATACGCTGTCCGATACAATTTGTCTCGAACACCAGAAAGCAATTCTTCAAAGGCTTCATCGCTTCCTTTTTGCGCCTTTCTGACCAAAAAGACCGTATCCATCCACTCATCTCCTTTTTCATAATATAAAGTCGATTGGGCCGGCAAAAACGTTGCAAAAAAAATAAGATGCCTGTCGCTGCCCAGTCTTGTCTGATATTCGGACAACAGCCAGGAAGTACAGGCATCTATTGTTTTCCTATTTAAGAACTATTTTTGCAACAGCCTCACAGTGTGTCGTCTGAGGGAACATGTCAACCGGCTGCACCTCAACTGTCTTGTACCCGCCATCTTCGAGGATTCGCAAGTCTCTCGCAAGGGTGGCCGGGTTACATGATACGTAAACTACTTTCTTCGGTTTCATATCGATGATGGTCTGCAGCAGTGCTTCGTCGCAGCCTTTGCGTGGCGGGTCAACTACAAGCACATCAGCACTGTTTCCTTCTTCATACCATGCCGGAATGACTTTTTCAGCTTCGCCTACTGCGAATTCTGCGTTGTTGATGCTGTTCAGCTCGGCATTTCGTTTTGCGTCTTCGATGGCTTCGGGGACGATTTCGACGCCGAATACCTTCTTTGCTTTTTGCGCTAAAAATAACGAGATGGTGCCGATGCCGCAGTAGGCGTCGATGACGGATTCTTCTCCTGTTAGTTCTGCGTATTCGAGTGCTTTGTCGTAAAGCACCCTTGTCTGCTCAGGGTTCACCTGATAGAATGATCGCGCTGAGATGGCGAATTTTATGTCACCGATATAGTCGTAGATAACTTCACTGCCCCACAATACGTTCGTTTGATCACCCATAATTACATTCGTCTTCTTCGAATTGATGTTATGGACGATTGATTTTACCTTAGGCAGCTTTGCGATAATCTTTTCAACTAGCTGGTTTTTGTTCGGGAGTTCATTGGTCCTCGTCACAACGACGACCATCAACTCCCCGGTTTGGCGTCCATAACGCGCCATGATGTGGCGGAGCACACCTTTATGCTTTTCCTCATTATATGGCTGGATTCCTAAATCGCTGGCAATCTCTTTTACCGCCTGGACAGCTTCGTTAATTTCATGGAGATGAAGCAGGCTTTCATTTGTATCAACAATTTCATGGCTGCGCGGCTTGAAAAAGCCTGCGATCAGCTGGCCGTCCTTCTCACCAACCGGCACCTGTGCTTTATTCCGGTAATGCCAGGGGTTGTCCATTCCCAAAATCGGGTGCACGACCAAATCCTCAAGCTTGCCGATCCGAGTCAGCACCTGTTTCACCTGGTTTTCCTTATACTTCAACTGGCCTTCATAGCTGATATGCTGCAGCTGGCAGCCTCCATACTTATGGGCTTCCTCAGCCGGGCAATCAACCCGGAACGTACTTCTTGCGAGAATCTCCATCAGGCGGCCAAAGCCGTAGCCCTTGTTCACCTTGGTCACTTTGATTGTTGCTTTTTCGCCAGGAAGTCCGCCCTGGACAAAGATCGGGTAGCCATCGACCTTGGCCACACCTGCTCCGTCATGCGTCAAATCCTCAAATTCTACATCTATATAATCATTCTTTTTAACAGGGATCGTTTTGCTCATCATTTCCGTCCTTTGCTGTGAATTAGCTAAGTCAGATTTTATCATATTGACGGTGTGATTGCGAAACGCCGGCCCGCGAGTATTTTTAATTTATGTGTTTGAAATTGTAACTTGAGGTCATTCTCTATTAATGGACAAAGCAAAAAAGCACAACGATTGAAGCCATCCGCTGTGCCTTCTTTTATGTGTCATACTCATACTTAAAAACCTGGCCGGCCTTGCCATCCTCCGCCATGATGGCCATGTCCTCCATGGTGTCCGTGCCCATGATGTCCTGATCCCCCGTGCCATGGTCCTCCCTGATGGCCGTGTCCCCCGTGCCAATTGTGTCCATATCCTCCTTGCCACGGTCCTCCGTGATGGAACCCATACCCCTGATAACCTCCGAATCCCGGGAATCCTTGGTGGCCGTATCCAAATCCTGAACCTGGATAACCATACCCCCCGACACCTGGTCCTCCATAAGTTCCACCGTTTAGATAGTTCAGCCCTGAGTATATTAAACCAGCTAACGGTCCGCCTGTTCCAAATGTTCTCGCTTGTGGTTCATAATAGGCATTCATTGTATTGGTATACATGTAATTCTCCCCTCAACATGTCTATAATCGTTCCTTTACACCCTATGTAAGTTTAGGCAAAACGCTCAGGACACCTGCCTATTTTTGCACAATTTAGGCACTAAGAAATGAGCCTAATATTAGGATGGCATAATTACACATGATCTGTTCTCAGTAAAAGTAAATCCCCATGGTACCTGGGCACTTCCCTAGAGCGGATTTCCTTTTCATGAATATAATTCAGTATCTGGACCAATCCCATGGAGAGGGAATGATCGAATGGAGGGCATAGAAATGGACCCGAATTTTAAAAAAGAGGACAGTTTGAGCAAGGAGGAAAAGATAGCTCAAATCGAAAAACAAATATCAGTCTCTCTCTTCATCCAGGCGGCCGCCCAGATTTCAGAAGCAATTTTATTGTCCAGACTATATGCCCTGAGAGATGCAACTGAAGGCGAAGGTGATATTGTTGCAGGTGTATGGCTCCAATCAATCGGCCAGACAATCGAAGCTTTAGCTGTCAGCAAAGAACTTTCCACCTTAAACCAGGAGGAGCTAAGGGAGCTGCAGAAAATTATCATCTCTTCTGACTTTATTCAATCACTCGGTGCAGCAATAGAAGGAGCGGGTGGAATCAAAGTTCTGAAGGAAGCAACTGAATCGTTCCTCCCATAAAAAAGAAAGCCAATACTTTGATCAGCTTTCGAAACCTAAATTTTACTTATGTTCTATTTTTTTTGCTGTGGCTTGCTCGGGATAGCTTTCCCTGACACTGCCGTCAGTCCAGAACTCAATATGGTCGCCTTTTTTTAGCTTATCCGTATCATCATACACCAGCCAGATCAACTCCAGTCCTCCTTGATCAATTAATGCATCACCGGGAACATCTTTGATTTCCTTATATCTTTCCTGATTTATGTTTTGGACGACCAGAATTGAATCATCATTGACCTCTAAAATAAAGCCCTCTCCCGAAACTTGATCATTCGAACAGGCTGCAAGGCCTAAAATCAGCATTAATACGCTTAGCATGCCTCTTTTTATTATTCTCATTTCGATACTCCCTTTTTTTCTGAAGGCCGCCAGTTTGGGCACCTATAAAACGGTCAATTTCGGTACAAGCCCCGTCTTTCTTTCTTTTTACGAATAGAATATGGAAAAAGCATAAAGGATGATGGCAATGGATAATATGAAACTTAAAATAAAAGAACTAGAGCTGAAAATAGAGGAACTGGAAGCCTTGCTCGATCATATTCAAGACTCCTCTCAACCACAAATGGACCATGATAATGTTCGGGCCCTGATAAACCAGATCCTCGCTGAAAAGGAAGTCGTCCCTGCAGTAACCTGAAAAAAGACTGAGCCAAAACCAGATCCAATTGATCAAATGGATTGTTGGAACTGGAATTAGCATCATCTCCATCACTTTCGCCATGATTCAATTTTTAATGTAACTTGGAGATTCCTCACTCAACGGAGAATTCCTTTGTCACCTTGAACTTTTTTCCTTCTTTCGGCGTCATCCAGACAGAAAGGACATAGTCACCTTTATCGAGGGAAAGCTCATGAAGATCGATTTCATAGCTCAACGCCTCTCCCTGCTTTACTTTTTCCTCTCCTAAAGCCTGTAAAAAGCTAGCGACACTTGAGAAAAGGAAGATTTCCTTTCCATCCTTTGTCTCGACCGAATAATCATACCGTTGAGAACTCGTGAATTCCAAGTTCACTTCCTGTTCCGTTTGATTTTTCACTTCATATTGAAAAACGAGCGGACTCTCCTCTTTCATACTTGCAGCCATTTCTCCCGCCACGATTCCGGCACCCCCTTTTTCCTGATTATTGTTATTTGAAACCTGGTTCTCCGTACCGCAGCCGGTCACCAGCAAACCCATCAGCACTATCATCCATATTTTTTTCATTGTCCGATCCTCCTGTTGAAGAAACTCTTTATCTATTTGTCAGGAGAACGGTTAAAAAGGTTACACTCTTTGATTAACTTAATGAACCCATTTTAAACAAAAAGAGAAGTGCATGGGCACCCCTCCCTCTTTTAACCTCTTTTATACTTTTTATCAAAATACTTCTGCAGACCGCTGCTCGTCATGGAGAACGCAAAAATGGTAATCCCGATGGCAACGGTTCCGGTAATCGGCAGCCATGGGTGTGACCAGATATGGTTGGTAATGTTCACAAAGTAAGTTGGCCAGACATTGGACGTGTTCATCGCCTGATAGCCACCATCGAGCTGGGAAACGAATTCGACACTAAGAAAGATTCCGACGATGCCCAGCTGGCCGATGAGAAACAATGTTCTTCCAAGGTCAGAGAAAAACTGGACGATAAAAAATGGTCTTAACGGCGGCCAGTAGTAATTTTTCAGCATCGTCAGCGGTGAAGAGCCCGAGACGATTCCCGCTTCTACATAAGGCTTCTTCGAGATGTCGACCATCCCCTGATAAAAAATATCCGCAACCCGCCCGACTTCAATTATCGCGAGAACGAGCATGATCCAAAGGTATCGATTTCCCGAAAACACAATAAACGGAGTGCCGAGAATCAGGATTACAAAGAATATCGGCGGCATGAAGGAGAATAACCGATTCCAAAGAATCAGGATTCTCCGGAAAAATCGCGAATAAAAACTCGCCATCGCCAGCGGAATCGCGATGATATATCGGATCAGCACAATCGCGAGGATGGTTAACAGCGTTTCTTTCGTACCCAGCAGCACCCGGCTCAATAAATCCACGCCATTCGCGTCCGAGCCGATTGGGGAATCTGCTGATGGCGCGAATGGAGGGAGCTCAAACCCGCCGCCTTCCTTTTGCTTCATCACCATTTCTTTTAACGAGGTGTCCACGAATGGAAGGTATGACGCGATCAATGAAATGACTACTAGAAAAGACAAAATGAGTAAGCCAAATAGTAGTGATTTATTCATGGTCTACCTCCTGCGAAACCGGAGTGACCAGACTTTTAAAAATCTGGGTGACCAGATTCGAGACCAAAATGATGGAAGCAAAAAAGACCGTGTAACCCGCTGCTGAAATCCCGTCCACCATGATTTCCATCCCAACCTTGAAGCCTGTGCCCCTCAGGACAGCATTAAACAGTCCATCTGCCGCCCCTTGAAAATTCATCAATTTTTCAACAATAAATAGATTCGATAATACATAGAGTGTGATCGTATTCGCATGCGCCAGAATCCTTGGAAATGAGTTTTTCAAAATATGTATGAACAGTATTTTCGCACCGGATGTCCCTTTGGATTTTGCCGTCCGGATATAATCATTCCCGGACTGCTCCTGAAGGCTCACGTTCGTAATATTCGCCAGGTAGAATACAGGATAAATAAGCAAAAACAGAATGCCAACCACATAGGTTTCCAGCTTTTCACTGCCATATAACGTCACATGAAAAAACAGGCCTTTTTCATATAGAAACATCAATCCAATCTGGATGATGATGATAAAAAAGAGATCCGGCATGGAGATGAACAGCCACGTCGTCCCATTCCCAAGAAAGTTCAGCTTTCTTTTTTGCACCCGGAAATCAAAGATTCCTTTTAGGACGCCAAAAATATAAGCGAAAATTAAAGTCGGAACGATCAAAAGCAGACTCTTCCAGGCCTTGCCCGCAATCCGGTGGGCATACGATTCGCCAGGGACAAACTCCCCGAGATCAGGATTTTCTTTAATAAAAGCAAAGAAACCTTTGATATTGTCAATATGCTTGTCCAATTCATAATGATAGCTTGCGGATTCAAACTGTCCGCCCTGACCAGTCTGGTATTCCGTCGTAACCGGCAAAAACAAAATCCCGATAAACAAAAATACACAGACAATCCATAACACAAATTGCTCGATTGCCCTTTTAAAATGAACCATGAAGCCTCCTGATGGACTTTAATATAATTTTTTTATGCACAACTATCTTTCTCTCAATCTCCCAAATCCTCATAATGGTCGCCTTCTTCGGGCATTTTCGCATCCGGCACCCCAATATCCACCTGCTTGATTTCACTCTCATTAACAGAATAAGAGTAAATCCAGTCCGGCTCATTGGCGAACCTGACTTGCAGCTGATATGGACTATAGCTCCTGCTCGTCGGGTAACTGATCTCGAACTTTTCTCCCGGATACATTTTGTTTAGGTATTCAGTCAGTTGTTCCATCTTGACCTCACGCTGATAGTCAATCCATAAAGGACGGATCCCAAAGAAAGCCAGCTCCAGCACTAATACAATCAAGACCACCTTGATCGCATTTTTTCTCCTTCTGTGCGGCAAAAAATAACCAACAATCAAAATTAACAAGAGCAAACCCAAAGCCATCAATATCTCAATAACCGTTATCGGATGCATTCTTACACCAGCCCTCTTTCTAGCACTAGTTATATTTTACCATTTTTAATTTTTCTGAAAAGTGTTATTTTAATTTGACCTTGATAGAGTTATAGGATTTTATGCAGATGGAGAGTAAGACTTTCTGAAGATAACCCGGTTTTATGTGTCCCCGTCTACTTGCGAGGCCAAGAGTTAGTGCATAAATTGCTATATTTGACCCGTTTTTTCCTCTCCCCACCTAACCGGGAACATATCCTTCTTTATATGTGACCGTTTCCTCTTCTCTTCACCCAACGGGAAACATATCCCTTCTTCATGTGACCGAACTGGCAACTACCCCCTGGCCAAAGTGGATAACATCAAAAAAGACGAAGCCCCCGGCTTCGTCTCTTCTTCTTAATGTACCTTCTTTTTGGACATATACAAAAATGCTTTGATCATAAAGTAACTGACCTCATCTGGCAGCAGTTCCTTGATTGGCTTGAGCCTGTCGCGGCCGGCTTCTGCTACGGCCCGCTCCAGGTCATCGATGAACTTGGCAGGAATCAGCACTTCATAGTCTACTTCCATTCCTTGCTGAATGCATTGGATCAGGTGATTTTCGACTGTGCTTTCCACCAGCTCGCGCCTGGCGGCAATCTCAGCCACGGTCAGTTTCTCCTGATGCAGCTTGTAGGTTTCGAGATGAGAATCACCAACAGTTTTTTTCGCCGGTTTCTTCACCGGTTCAGCTACAGCATTCACCACGGGCTGACGCTCGGGGTGCTCCTCGCAGAACTCGATGATCTTCTGAATAAATGGGGCTCCATACTTCTGCAATTTATGCTCTCCCACTCCAGCCACACCCAGGAACTCACCATCTGTCAGCGGCAGCTTCAGACACATATCCTTCAGAGAGGAATCGGAGAAAATCACAAATGGCGGCACTTTTTCCGCAGCTGCAATTTCTCGCCGCAACTCTCGCAGTTCTTCAAATAACGGATCATCGTTCGAAACCTGCTTGACCCGGACAGCTTCCTTCCTGAACACCTTCGTCTTGCCGAGCAAAACATCCTTCCCTTTTTCCGGGACAAAAATCGTCGGGTAGGTGCCGTGCTCGACACCAATCAGTTCCTGTGAAATCAGGAACTCGATCAGGTCATTCACCTGCTTTGTGCTCCGGTTCTTCATCAATCCGTATGTCGGCAGTTTATCAAGCCGGAACTCAAGCACCTTCTTATTTCGCGAGCCGGTCAAAACGTTCGCTGTCATTGCCTTGCCGTATTTCTGGCCCATCCGAATGATGCACGACAGCACCATTTGCGCATCCTTCGTGACTTCCTCCGTTTCACGGGAGTCGGTACAGTTGCCGCAGCGTCCACACGGCTCCGCTTCACTCTCGCCAAAATAATGGAGGATATAGGATTGCAGGCATTCCTCGGTATGGCAGTAGCCGACCATTTGCTGCAGTTTTTCCAATTCAGGCGCCATCCGCTCGCGATCCGCGGACTGGTCAATCAAAAAGCGCTGCACCTGGACATCCTGGGACGAATACAGCACGACACATTCACTATCCAGGCCATCACGACCGGCACGGCCTGCCTCCTGATAATAGCTCTCCATATTCTTCGGGAGCTGAAAATGGAGGACATAACGGATATTGCTTTTGTCTATGCCCATCCCGAACGCCGAAGTCGCGACCATCACAGTGGCTTCATCCTGTAAAAAACGTTCCTGTTCGCGGTTCCGGTCTTCATCATTCATGCCTGCGTGATAGCGGGCGGCATTGAAGCCTTCCTTCTGCAGCCACTCATAAAGCTGGTCGACATTCTTCCGTGTCGCCGCATAGATGATGCCTGCTTCCTTTTCATTCTTTTTGATAAAGTCTTTTAAATAAGCCTGGCGGTCCTGGCCTTTTACGACGGAAAAGCTCAGGTTGCTGCGCTCGAACCCTGTAATTACAGTATTTTCAGGGTTTATTTTTAGCGAGGCACAAATGTCTTCCCTTACCTTTGGTGTCGCAGTGGCCGTCAACGCGAGCACGATCGGCTTTCTCGGCAGACGATCGGCAAGTCCGGATATTTGCAGATAGCTTGGGCGGAAATCGTGCCCCCACTGGGAAATACAGTGCGCTTCGTCGACGGCGATCAGCGGAATTTCCATGTCCTGCAGGTCATCGATGAACTCCCAGGATCCAAGCCGCTCGGGCGCGATGTACAACAGCTTGTACTTTCCATTCCTGGCGTCATCCATCCGGCTGGCAGCTTCGCCGGCCGTCAGCGAACTGTTGATATACGTTGCCGGAATTCCATGCTGGATGAGCGTGTCCACCTGGTCCTTCATCAAAGAAATCAACGGAGAAATGACGATGGTCGTCCCTGGCAGCACGAGTGCCGGGATTTGATAGACGATTGACTTACCTCCGCCTGTCGGCATGACACAGACCGTATTCTTTCCTTCAAGCACAGACGTGATCGCCTGGTCCTGTCCTCGGCGGAATGAGGAATAGCCAAAATGGTTTTGCAATAATTCTTGGGCTTTTTGCAGCATTATGGTGGCTCCTTTCAGTGAGAAAAAGTGGGGGAATGTTGAGGAAATACTCTTCCATTGTAACAGATATACAGCAAAAATGCCCTGCCCCGATTAGGAGCAAAGCACTTTATTTTACGATTCTTCTTCCAGTAATCTTGGCAGACAAATTTTAATCGTTGTACCTTCGCCAGGCTTACTCTTAATATCAATCCGGCCATGGTGAAGGTCGATGATTCTCTTGCAGGTAATCAGCCCCAGCCCGGTCCCTTTTTCCTTTGTTGAATAAAATGGTTCGAACAACCGGTTGAACCTAGATTCCGCGATTCCACAGCCCTTATCGATGATTGTCACCATCACAGAATCTGAGCCATTTTCTTCAAGCCTTACTTCGATAAAATGCCCGTTATCCTCGGTTGCCTCGATCGAGTTTTGCAGCAAATTAATCAGTACCTGTTTCATTTGCTTGCGGTCGCAATTCAAGAAAACTTCCGAATCGGACTCCAATCCTATTTCTATACTTTTAAGGTTGGCCTGAGGTGCCATGAAGTGAATGCATTCCTGTAATAGCTTATGGAAATTTGTTTGCTGAAAATTGACATGTTCACTTGGTTTCGCAATGAACATGAACTCATTGACGATTTCATTGATCCGGTCCATCTCATCCAGCATGATGTCCAGGTACGGCACTAAAGTCGGGTCCGCCACACTTTCTTTGACGATTTTCGCAAAACCTTTCAGTGATGTGAGCGGATTCCGGATTTCGTGTGCGATGCCTGCCGCTAATTCACCAACTACGGAAAGCTTCTCCATCTGCTGGACCTGCTTTTCCCGCGCTTTTTCCTTTGTAATGTCTATGGTCGTCCCAATTACCTCCACTGTCACTCCGTTTTGCCGGACGGGATTCAAGACAGCCAGATAGTGGACATCACCCATGTTGCCTTCATAGTTGACATGCTCCCCGTTCCAAGCCTCTTCATAAAAAGCTGCCTTACGGAGAGCCTGTTCAGGCGGAAGGAACTCAAACAAGGTTTTCCCCACAATTAATTCAGGGCAAAGACCGACTTTTTCAATCAGTTTGCCTTCAATAAATGTATGGATGAAGGTGTTGTCTTTCTTTTCGAACTTGAAAATAAAGCCTGTTTCTCTTGGAATGAACTGCTCATAATCCACCTTGCACTTCTGATCATTCACACGGCAACACCCTTATAGTATAAATTCGTTCCCTAATAATTCTTTATTTTCAAGGGGAATTCCTTTGGAAAAAATATGTATTTTTGCAGACACATGAAAAAGCTGCCTCTTCTCAGGAAGCAGCCCTTTTCATTACATATTCTCTCCAGTCATCTCCATGACCTTTTCATTACATATTCTCTCCAGTCATCTCCATGACCTTTTCATTACATATTCTCTCCAGTCATCTCCATGACCTTTTCTCTCACTTCTTCTATATTACGCATTTTGTTGTCCCAGCATTTCTGGCTGAGGTCCACAGGGTATTCTTCAGGATTCAGCATGCGTGTGTATTCTTCCCAAAGAACGCCGAGGCAATAAGTTGAATGCTTGCGGACTTCATCCAGGCTTGGCTGTTCATACACAAGCTTGCCATCCTTAAAAATGTCATGATGCAAATCCCTGGCGTCAAAATTGGTGACAAATTTGCTGACAAAGGTGTGAACCGGGTGGAACATCTTCAGGCGCCTTTCCTGCTGCGGATTTTCACCTTCAAGTGTGATATAGTCCCCCTCGGAACGATTATTGGCTTTGTTGATGATCCTATACACATTTTTGATTCCAGGCGTGGTCACTTTTTCAGGATTCGAGGAAATCTTGATCGTGTCCTCCATCCTTCCATCAGACTGCTCGACTGATACAATTTTATAAACAGCACCGAGCGCAGCCTGTTCATAGGCGGTGATCAGCTTCGTGCCGACTCCCCAAATATCAATTTTTGCGCCCTGGGCTTTCAGGTTCATGATCGTGTATTCATCCAGGTCACTGGAAGCCACAACTTTTGCATCCTTAAAACCTGCTTCATCCAGCATTTTGCGCGCTTCCTTGGAAAGATATGCAAGGTCACCGCTGTCGAGGCGGATCCCGATGAAATTGATTTTGTCGCCAAATTCCCTGGCGACCTTTATTGCGTTCGGCACACCGGACCTTAGCGTATCATACGTATCAACGAGGAATACGCAGTCCTTATGCGTTTCAGCGTATTTTTTAAAAGCGGTATAATCATCCTTGTAGGCCTGTACCATGGAATGCGCATGAGTCCCGGCGGTTGGAATTCCGAAAAGCTTGCCCGCACGTACATTACTGGTCGAATCGAAGCCTCCGATATAGGCAGCGCGAGTGCCCCAGAGCGCCGCATCCAGTTCATGCGCCCGGCGCGTACCAAACTCCATCGCCACTTCAGACTTCACCACCTGCTTGATACGGGAAGCCTTTGTCGCAATCAATGTCTGGTAGTTGACGATGTTCAGCAGCGCTGTCTCAATCAGCTGGGCTTCAGCAAGCGGAGCATCCACCCGAATCAGCGGCTCATTAGCAAAAACAATCTCTCCCTCCTGCATAGAACGGATCGAGCCAGTGAATTTCAAGTCTTTTAAAAAGGCAAGGAAATCTTCACCGAACTTTCCTTCCTCTCTTAAATATTGAATATCATCCTCTGTGAAGCCAAAGTTCTCGATGTACTGGATGATCTTTTCAAGGCCTGCAAACACGGCATATCCATTGCCGAAAGGAAGCTTGCGGAAAAACAAATCAAACACCGCGCGGCGATTATGGACGCCATCACGCCAGTATGTTTCCATCATATTTAACTGATATAAGTCCGTATGGAGCATCAAGCTATCATCTGTGAATTTCGTACTCATCAAAAAACCTCCAAATTAACTGCATCTAATTCATCGTGGCTGCTGCATGGATTTCGTTATCAATCTTAAACATGGAAAGTCGACTTCCCTTTTACTGCTTTCCAAGTCATAGCCACGTAATCATGATCCTATCTGACTTCTGCCCCGATCGAGCTTTCGAAATGACGGAGCGACCATTCATGGCCGACCTGGTCAAAAGAAGCTACCGCATTCTTATACACTATAACCTTAAAGCCCTTATTGTAAGCATCAACCGCTGTATGCAGCACGCAAATATCCGTGCATACCCCGACAAGATGCACCTCCGTGATGCCCCGCTCGCGCAGCTTTATTTCCAGGTCCGTACCGGCGAACGCTGAATACCTTGTCTTGTCGATATAATACACATGGTCCAGATGCTTGTTTTCTTCATAAACCTCTTGAAGGCTGCCGTACAAATCTCTTCCCCTTGTCCCGCGGATATTATGAGGCGGGTACAATTTTGTCTCCGGATGGAATTCATCCCCTTCATCATGGACATCGATCGCGAAAACAACATAATCACCATTTTTGATGAATTCCTTCGTCACGCCAACCAGATTCTCTTCAATTGCCTGGCCAGGATCCCCGCAAGTCAGCCGCCCATCATCCGCCACAAAGTCATATGTATAGTCGATATTGATCAACGCCTTCTTCCCCATTATGTATCCACATCCTTTTATCTTATTATCTATTATTTTCTTCCAAATATGATTTTCAGGCAAATTTTTCATATCAAATGCCGATGATTTGGTGCATTTATTTTTACCTTTGTCACTGCTGATTTCAAAAAAAATTTGGTTTAGGAATATATTCAAATTCTTAGGAATATATCTGTAGGTTTAAGGAATATAATTAATTTTTAAAGAATATAATCCCTTTTTAAGGAATATCCTTCTATACCCTATTTCAAAACGCAAAAAAACCACTCCAGCACAGGAGTGGTTTCCGATCATTCTGCTTTGAAGTTCAATTCCAGGTTCTCCGGACGGTCTTCTGGACGGATTTCGTCGAGCGGCACGTAGACTTCGATGTGCCTGAACAGGTTTTCGAATTCGGCTGGAAGGTTTCCGCCGTATTCTCCGTCGAGGTTCAGCTGGACTGTTTCCTTCGAATGTACCTTAATCCGGTTTGCTTGCGTGTAAATTACGCCTGGGTCATTTATGTGTTCACCACGAACTGCAAGTGAAGCAATCCGGATAAAATCAGCCAGGTTCGTCTTTTTCAAAATCAACAGCGAGAACATACCGTCATTGATTGAAGAGTTTGGTGCCAGTCGCTCAAAGCCGCCGACCGAGTTCGTCAGCCCGACGAGGAACATCATGACCTCACCTTCATACAGCTTGCCATCATACTCAATTGTCACATGTGATGCTCGGATCGATGGCAGCATCTCGATTCCTTTTAAATAGTATGCAAGCTGGCCGAGCATCGTCTTGAGCTTGCTTGGAACTTCGTATGTCAGCTCAGTCAGCCTGCCGCCGCCTGCGATATTTATGAAATATTTATCGTTGATCCGGCCTACGTCAACCGGGATCGTTTGCCCTTTTACAATGATGTCGACCGCTGCCTCTATATCCCGTGGAATATGCAGTGCGCGGGCAAAGTCATTCGTTGTGCCAACTGGAATGACGCCAATTTTTGGGCGGTATTCCTGCTCGGCGATTCCATTGACCACTTCATTGATCGTTCCATCTCCACCTGCCGCAATCACCAGGTCATACTTGCGCTCGACTGCAATCCTCGCAGCCTGCGTCGCATCACCCTCGCATGTCGTTGCATGGCATGATGTCTCATAGCCGGCATTCTCCAGCCTCACCAGCACTTCCGCAAGATGCTTTTTAAAAACTTCACGGCCTGAAGTCGGATTATAAATGATTCTTGCTCTTTTCATACCCATCATCCTACTTAATATGGTTTTTGATTCCATCATTTTACATCATAGCTCATATTTTCAATCCAAGCAATGACCCGGATATATCATAAACTACTTTACACCTATTTGCCAAAAAGAAACTCAGTATTTAATCAAAGTGTTAACTATCGTATTTTTCAGAAAAACTCTTTCAATCATACCATTTATTTTTTACAATACAGGGAGGGTGGTTACATAATTTGGCAATACCCCCGAAGACAAAACCATCAGAACCTCTAATCTAGATTAAAAGGGTGACTTTTTATGATCTGGCTGATTCTCCTGGCTGCTTATTTAATTGGCTCGATTCCGACAGCATTAGTGGTCGGCAAATACTTTTTCCATGTAGATATTAGGGATCATGGCAGCAAAAATCCGGGCGCTACCAATACACTGCGGGTGATGGGCAAAAGAGCTGCCATCGTTGTCCTGCTGATTGATGTGGCAAAAGGAATGCTGGCTGCCTCACTCCCGCTGATGTTCAATGTCCCGGTTGAACCCTTGTATGCCGGATTGATTGCGGTTATAGGCCATTGCTTCCCGATTTTCGCAGGATTCCGCGGCGGAAAGGCAATCGCCACGACAGCCGGCGCTCTGCTGATTGTTGATATCGGGATGTTCCTGGCCGTCTATGTAACATTTTTCGCCGTCATTTTCCTGACCAAATATGTATTTATGGGCTCCATCTCGGTTGGAATCGCGATGCTGGTCTATTCGTTCTTCTCACCCGACATCAATGAAGTACTTATTTTCACCGCTTTTATTATATTTTTAATTTTTCTGCACCGGTCAAATTTGCAGAACTTTTTCAATGGCATAGAACCGAAGATCAATGATAAAAAAGTGAAGGGAGACCGCCTTCCCCCTAAAAGACTTTGACGAATACCATGGTTATCAATCCATGGTTTTCTTATTTTCTATAAATATATTAATAAAGTAAATTACTATTTATCGAATAACTTTTTTAGCGAAAAAATAGATTGTTAATCATTTATGCAAAATGATAGAATATTAATTGTATTAGCAATATTTTTTTAATATTCTTTCACAATAATAAAGGGGGAAAGACTATGTCCAATGAAATGTACCAAATCATTGCCATCGGGATCTATATGGCCGCGATGCTTTATATCGGCTGGTATTCCTACAAAAAGACGAGCAATCTGACTGACTACATGCTCGGCGGCAGATCGCTCGGTCCGGCAGTAACAGCACTAAGCGCCGGAGCAGCTGACATGAGCGGCTGGCTTTTGATGGGTCTTCCAGGGGGAATTTATGTAAGCGGTTTAGCGAATGCATGGATTGCCATCGGATTGACCGTCGGTGCGTATCTCAACTGGCTTTATGTAGCACCTCGACTTCGCTCATACACACATGTGGCGAATGACTCCATCACGATTCCTAGCTTCCTTGAAAACCGTTTTAAAGATGATACAAAGCTTTTAAGAATTGTATCCGGTATTGTTATTCTTCTATTCTTTACTTTCTACGTTTCCTCCGGAATGGTCGCCGGAGCTGTTTTCTTCGAGAGTTCATTCGGCCTTGACTACCATACCGGCTTATTGCTTGTTTCTGCAGTAGTTGTTGCGTACACACTATTCGGCGGATTCCTTGCTGTCAGCTACACAGATTTCATTCAGGGAATGATGATGCTTCTCGCCCTGCTTCTCGTGCCAATTATCGGCTTCGGCAAAACCGGCGGCCCGGCGGAGACATTTGATACCATCCGTTCGATTGACCCTGCATTGCTTGATTTATTCAAAGGTACAACTGTGCTCGGAATCATATCAACTGCAGCATGGGGCCTTGGCTACTTCGGACAGCCACATATTATCACCCGTTTCATGGCAATCACATCGATAAAAGAAACAAAGAGTGCGAGAAGAATCGGTATGGGATGGATGATTTTCTCCTTATTGGGAGCCATACTAACAGCGTTGATCGGTCTTGCTTATTTTACACAGAATCCAGATGTTAAACTCGATAACCCTGAGGCAGTCTTCATCGTGCTCGGTCAAATCTTCTTCCATCCATTATTCGCTGGCCTTATGCTGGCAGCTGTCCTTGCTGCAATCATGAGCACAATCTCGTCTCAGTTGATCGTAACGTCCAGCGCACTCACTGAGGATTTATACAAAATCTTATTCAAAAAAGAAAAATCTGATAAGCAATACGTATTTTTCGGACGTATGGCGGTACTCGTTGTAGCGATTATCGCTGCTGCCCTTGCCTGGGTCCAGAACGATACAATCCTTGGCCTCGTTGCCTACGCATGGGCAGGCTTCGGCGCAGCCTTCGGACCGATCATCCTGCTCAGCCTATACTGGAGAAAGATGACCAACTGGGGCGCAATCCTCGGTATGGTTGCCGGTGCTGCAACAGTAGTCATCTGGAGCAATGTCGGCTTGAGCGATGTCATGTACGAAATCGTACCAGGCTTCATTATCAACCTGGTTGTTTCCGTAGTTGTCAGCCTTGTTACTTATAGACCAAACCCTGAGATTGAAAAAGAGTTTGATATGAGTGTAGAAAACTTAAAGTCTTAAAACAGGTGCCACAGAGATCCTTTCTCTGTGGTATTTTATTTTGGAACCGATAAAATCTGACAGGAAATTACATCTGCATACTCGAATTCATATAGAAACAATTAAACTTGAGGGGCAAATGATGAAGAGAAAGCTATTAATCTACGGAACAGCTGCAGTATTGCTTTTGACTGTATTGATCGCCATGGACCGCTATAAATTATATAAAGAGGAAAAGCCGCCTGTACCAATCGTAACGGTGAATGGACAGGAGATTCCACAAATTCTCGGCCAATATAATTGGCATGGTACCAAAACGGAGAAAATGAATCCGCTCAAAGCCATGGCTGGCATGAATCCATCCAGGGTGAAGGAAAGAGAAACACTAGAAGTCTCATTTCCTCCAGAAATAGTCCCTGATTCCATTTTAATCACCCAGGTAAATACATTACCAGGCATGGAAAAGAAGACTGTTAAAGGGACCAGCATTCCCATTCCAAAAAATCCTTACATGGAAAGAACCTATTTTAAGATAAAAGCGATATGGGGAAAGGAATTTAGTACTTACTATGTGAAGCTGGATATCGAAGAACTTCCGCCCCTATATGATTTTTTATCAAAGGATCCTGAAAAGCTTGCTGTCCTTGCGATTGTTCCACGTGGAGAGTCAGAAAAGTTTGACATTCCTGATGAGGTAAAGGAAAAGCTTGATTCCTTTCAGATATCAGATGATTTGGAGGAATTGAAAAAGACACATTATTCAGAGCTTCACTTATATACAGCACCAATATACTTGATCTTTAATACAGAATTTCTTCAGCAGACGGTCGAGGATAAAGAATCATTGATCAGAATACTAAAGTATGGTGACCGGCAATAATCCAAATTAAGCTCTGATAGAAGAGCCTCAGACTGTAGACAAACTCGATTAAAACCCGGATTGTCTACAGTCTTGCCAGCCGTCCTCGAACAGATTCCCTCTTTCCCGGGAAATATCGACAAAAAAGCTGGCGATTGGTTCGCCAGCTTTCGCTATTATCTCTTATTCAATTCTTCAACAAGCAATTTGTTTACTAGCGGAGGGTTTGCCTGGCCTTTTGTCGCTTTCATGATCTGGCCGACAAGGAAGCCTTTCGCCTTGTCCTTGCCGCCTTTGAAATCCTCAACAGATTGCGGGTTGGCGTCGATGATTTCGGTGATGATTTTTAGCAGCGCACCTTCATCGGAGATTTGCACAAGACCCTTCTCTTTGACGATTTGCTCGGGGTCGCCGCCTTTTTCGATCAATTCCTTGAATACCTGCTTGGCAATCTTGGAAGAAATGGTGCCATTCTCAATCAACTTAATCAAGCCGGCAAGACCTTCAGGAGTCAATGCCGTTTCATGCAGCTCTTTCGATTCAGCCTTGAGGTAAGCTGAGAATTCGCCCATCAGCCAGTTGGATGCCTGCTTAGGGTCTGCTCCTGCTTTCACAGCCGACTCAAAGAAATCAGCCATTTCCTTAGAAACAGTCAAGACTTCAGCATCATAAGCCGGCAATCCCATATCCTCGACATATCGCTTCTTGCGCTCGTCCGGAAGCTCAGGAATTTCTGCACGTACTCTCGCTTTCCATTCTTCATCGATGTAAAGATCAGGCAGGTCAGGCTCAGGGAAATAACGATAGTCATCCGATCCTTCTTTTACACGCATTAAGATGGTCGTGTTCGACGCATCATCGTAACGGCGTGTTTCCTGCTGGATTTCGCGGCCAGCCAGGATTTCCTCTTCCTGGCGCTTCTCCTCGTACTCAAGGCCTCTGCGAACGAAGTTGAAGGAGTTCAGGTTCTTAAGCTCGGTTTTCGTTCCGAATTCCTCCTGGCCAACCGGCCTGATTGAAATGTTCGCATCACAGCGGAGCGAACCTTCTTCCATCTTGCAATCCGATACACCCGTATACTGGATGATAGACTTTAACTTCTCCAGATATGCATATGCTTCATCCGGAGTGCGTATATCGGGCTCCGATACGATCTCCACGAGCGGCGTTCCCTGGCGGTTGTAGTCCACTAGTGAATACCCATTGCCGTGCGTCAGTTTTCCGGCATCCTCTTCCATATGGATGCGGGTAATGCCGATTTTCTTTTTATAGCCATTAACCTCGATTTCGATCCATCCGTTTTCACCGATTGGCTTATCGAACTGGGAAATCTGGTAGGCTTTCGGGTTGTCCGGGTAAAAATAGTTCTTGCGGTCAAATTTCGTGTGATCTGCAATTTCGCAGTTCAAAGCCATAGCGGCTTTCATAGCGTAATCGACTGCTTTCTTATTCACGACCGGCAGTACACCCGGATAGCCAAGGTCGATCACGGTTGTATTTGTATTCGGCTCAGCACCAAAATGGTTCGGACTCGCCGAAAAGATTTTCGAATCTGTTTTCAATTCAACATGGACCTCTAGGCCAATTACCGTTTCAAACTTCATCATATTCACCCCTTTACAGTTCAGGTTGCTGTTTATGGAATTCTGTTGCCTGCTCGAAGGCATGGGCAACTTTATATACTGTACTTTCATCGAAATGGCGTCCGATGATTTGCAATCCAAGCGGCAGCCCTTTATCAAATCCGCACGGAACCGAAATGGCCGGAACCCCTGCCAGGTTGACTGGGATCGTTAAAATATCGTTTGCGTACATCGTCATCGGGTCCCGTGTATTCTCGCCAAGTTTGAATGCTGGCGTCGGTGTTGTCGGTCCAACAATGACATCATATTGTTCGAATACTTTTTCAAAGTCCTGCTTGATCAGAGTACGGACCTTCTGGGCTTTTTTGTAATAAGCATCATAATAACCAGAGCTGAGCGCAAACGTGCCAAGCATGATCCGGCGCTTGACTTCCTCGCCGAAGCCTTCTGCGCGAGTCTTTTTATACATTTCAATCAGATTCTCCGCGTTTGGTGTACGGTAGCCGTAGCGCACGCCATCAAAGCGCGCCAGGTTCGCGGACGCTTCGGATGAAGATAAAAGATAATAAGTAGCCAAAGCATACTTGGAGTGCGGCAGGGACACCTCTTCCCATTTCGCTCCAAGTCGCTCAAGGACTTCAAGTGCGTCCATTACCGATTTACGCACCTCTTCGTCGACACCTTCTCCGATATATTCCTTTGGAACGGCAATCTTCATTCCTTTTATATCGCCAGACAGGGAACCGATATAATCAGGGATATCCACTTTTGCAGAAGTTGAATCCATCTCATCGTGGCCCGCAATTGCTTTTAACAGATAGGCATTGTCTTCAACATTTCGTGTGATTGGCCCGATCTGGTCCAAAGAAGACGCGAACGCGATCAATCCGAAGCGGGAAACAAGTCCGTATGTTGGCTTCATGCCAACCACTCCACAGAATGATGCCGGCTGTCGGATTGATCCACCTGTATCAGAACCCAAAGAGAACAGCACTTCACCTGCTGCTACTGAAGCAGCGGAACCACCGGAAGAACCACCTGGAACACGCTCAAGGTTCCATGGATTGAGCGTCTTTTGGAATCCAGAGTTTTCATTCGATGACCCCATCGCAAACTCGTCCATGTTCAGCTTGCCGATCGTCACCGTATCTGCCTGTTTCAGCTTCTGGATGACCGTCGCATCGTAAATAGGATTGAAGTTTTCGAGAATCTTGCTCGCTGCTGTCGTGCGCAGGCTATTTGTGACGATATTGTCCTTGATTCCGATTGGCAGGCCGTATAATGCGTTGGTTGGAGCGTTTTGCACGGCCTTATCATCCAAAGCCTTCGCTGCTGCCCTGGCATTGTCTTCATCCAATGTCAAAAACGCCTGTACCTTGCCTTCAACCTCGCCAATTCGCTTGAACGATTCGTCGACCAGGTCGGAAACACTAAGGTCTCTTTTATGTAAAAGCTCATGAAGCTCCGAAATCTTATGTTCAAATAAACTCATCGCTGGTCCTCCTACTCCATAATTCCAGGTACTTTGATCTGCCCATCCTGGTGCTCAGGCGCATTCTTTAAAACCTCTTCGCGCGGAAGGCCCTTTTCGGCGCGGTCCTCGCGCATAACATTCTTTATTTCAAGCACGTGAGCAGTCGGCTCCACATGATCCGTATCCAGCTCATTCAACTGTTCTGCGTAGGTAATGATTTTGTCCAGCTGGTCTGTCAGCATTTGCGCCTCATCCTCGGTAATCGCCAGTCTTGCCAGGTGTGCGACATGCTTTACTTGTTCCTCTGAAATCCTTGACATAATAGCACCTCCATTTTAAATCGTCAGACAATAATAATGATCATAGCAAAGTTTTCCGCGTTAAAGCAATACAAGCCTTGCTGTTTGTACTATTTTAACATGAGAGGTGGGTGATCGCAGGAAAGAAAACGATTTTGTGGGATATTTAAATGAAAAGCATGAATGATAAGGTGAAAATGATGGTTTTACCTTGAAAGAGTTAAGTTTTAACACTGAAAAATTTCTTCCACTCTCTGAATTGAATCACTTGAATAAAGAAGAGAATGGCGATCTCACCATTCCCATCTCTCACTGTCACATTAAGGTCTGAACTCGCCCAACTCGTTTTTTATAACTCTTGTGTGGAGTTACCACTGACTTCTAGTGCCATTCTTAAATATTCCACAAATACTATCGACTGCTCTTTGATTTTCAGATCTGCCTTCGATAACATGGCATTATCTACTGCTAAGCCGTCGATGAACGTAATGATCGAACGGGCAATGATTTCATGATCAAACCTCGAGCTAAATTCACCGCTTTTTTGGCCATGTTCAATAATATTCGCAAATATCTTCAAACCATTACCATATCGAGTTGCTCCGTATTCTCTCCTGTGTACATCATTTCTTCCGATTATAAAATACTCAAGTTTTGCCGGCGCCAGAGGATCCATTTCATCATCAGGCTTTCCGTCGTCTCCAAACATGGTTTTCATGAGCATATTCCAATAAGAGGTAGCATTTTGTTTTACCATTTCCAGCGTATCCTCTAATTCTATGTCTAATGCTTCTTCCAGGAATGTTTCAAACACATCTTCTTTACTAGAAAAATATTGATACAGGCCCCCTCTGCTTACATTCGCAGCATCCATGATGTGCTTCATCGTGGCCCGCTCGTAACCATGCTCGATGAAAACCTCCTTGGCCGCCTGCAAAATATCAGCTCGACGCTGTTTCAGGTGCTCCTGACTTACTTTCGGAGACATTCGTTCTCCCCCGTTCAATGCTGCTTTTAAAGATTAACCCAATGATTGAGACTGCAATCAACAAAAAGCCGGTAATCACAAATGTCGGGATGACTCCCAGCACGGTAGCAAGCAAACCGCCAGCCAGCGGGCCAATGATCGTTGCCGTTGTGGTCACGCTATTCAAAACGCCGAATACCCTGCCTGTCATGTGAACAGGAGTTTCTGTCTGGACCGCAGCCTGAAACGGAATGAAGACGAAACCGGCTGAAAATCCTGCTAACATCCCTAATGCAGGGCCCCATAAAGCTGGCAGCGCTAAATCCAATCGTGTCAATACAGCCATCATACTAAAACTGACACCAATTCCGCAAACACCAATAAACAACAGGATTAGCGCATTGTAGTCCGTTTTTTTAGCCAAAAGCAGTCCGGTCAGGAACATCCCGACTCCAGATGCTGTAACAATATAACCAAACAAATCAGGTGAAGCATTCGATAATTCCCTCAATAAAACAATAATTTGTGAGTCGGACAGCTGCAGAATCAGCAGGCTGACTCCTAAAACAATCATACCGACGATTAAGTAACGACTGCCTTTGATAAACCTGATTCCTTCCATGAAATCTTTTTTAAAAGAAGAAGCCTCCTTAGTCTCAGACTCAATCGGCTTTGCAATTGCCTTTGGCAAAGCAAACAGCAGCAGCGCCGAAATGATAAAGGTACCGGAATCGATAAAAAACACTAGCTGTGTTCCAAAAGCCGAGACTAACAGGCCGCTTAACAATGGGCCCAGCACCTTTGTACCGGAATCAATCATGGAGGTGATGGACATTGCGCTTTTCATACTTTCCTGATGTACCAGTTCTTTAAGCTTGCCGTTCTTTGCCGGGACAAATATCGCCGAGAGCATTCCGACGATGAACAAACAAATATACACAGTCCATAAAGATTCAGCATAGGCGAGGGCAAGAATCAGTCCGGCCCTGATCAAATCTGAAAAGATCATTAATGACTTCCTGTTAAACCTGTCAGCAATCGTTCCGGTAAATGGGCCAAGAAGTGCCATAGGAACTGCAAGACACAGAATGATAAAAGAAACCTCCATTGGTGATGCTTCCCATTTCAATCCTACCATCGTGATGATCGCCACAACACTCAACCAGTCACCAATACTTGATATTAACTGTGCCAGCATTAATGTGATAAAGCCCTTATTCTTTAAAAGACCGTCCATCATCATCCCCCCAGATTAAAACGACATCAGTGTCGTTTTACTTATTATCATTATAACGACACACACGTCGTTTTAGAATGGATTTTTGTGAATTTTTCGAAAAAATAATACTCAAAAAAAAGAGCCACCTAATGTAAGGCTGCTCATTTCCTAAATAACTTACCAAAACCAGATAAGAAACCCTTTTTCTTGGCCGGCGCTGTTTGGATCACAGGTTTCTTTTTACCGAGATAAATATCCTCCTTATCGATGGCATGGTCATGTGCTAAAACAAGTCCCAACTCAGAATCATAATCCTTATTGGTCACGATCGTAAACTCGATACCCCGTTTTTCTGCCGCTTTAATGTATTCCGATAAATATCGATATGATATATTGCCGTTTAAAAAGAGATGGGCATCGCAGTTTTCATCCATCAGCTGCTCAACTTCCGGTTCAACGCCCTTCCTCATAACCTCTCCCTGAGTAAGTGCGATGACAACCCTTTCTCGCAAAGTCGTCAGGAACCTTCTTCTTTCATCAGGTTTCGTTTGCTTCGCACCATGGATCCCCTGCTGCAAATAATCATCCAGCTTGCTGTTGCTCAACCGGTCCACCTCCAACTTATTGTAACTATCGTTTATGTTTCGTTGTTTCCTTTTATATTACTCCTTCGTACCCACTGGGGCTAACCTTCTACTTTCCCCATCCATCGATGATGGACAGTTCTTTTGCTTTTCCTTCAATTTTTGTCCATTAGGGCCTTGATGATGGAAACTTTTTTCGTTTTCCACTGAATTTCTGTCCATCATAGCCTTGATGACGGACAGTTCTTTCGCTTTTGCTTCGATTTCTGTCCGTCATAGTCCCGATGACGGACACTTTTTTCACTATCCACTGGATTTCTGTTCATCATAGCCTTGATGATGGACAGTTTTGACATTTTCATCTCAATTTTGTCCATCATGTTTTTAATGAGCGCCAAAAACCATGCTTCTGTTTCGTTTTCCATCCGAAACGAAACAGAAGCATCCTCCACTAATACTATGTATGTTCCCGCCCATTTGTCTGTGCTAGTTTAAGGTTAACCTATTTTGAGCAAAAAAAACCTTCTCTTCGCAGCGAAGAGAAGGACACAAATAGGAGAATGCAAGGTGAAAAAATCAATAACTAGTATGGTAAATCCCTGCCTGAGTTGGAGGGCCCAGGCAGGGAGAAAACCCGTTAACCTCAGCCGATGGAACTGGCTGACAGATTCGTTTAAGAAGCAGTGAACTGCGCTTCTTCAGTAGACCCTTTTAGCGCGGTCGTTGAGGAGGTTCCTCCGGAAATGACCATTGATACATCATCGAAATAGCCTGTTCCGACTTCGCGCTGGTGTCTTGTTGCTGTGTAGCCGTGCTGCTCGCTTGCGAATTCAGCTTGCTGCAGCTCGGAGTATGCAGCCATGCCACGCTCTTTGTAGCCTCGAGCCAGTTCGAACATGCTGTGGTTCAGTGCATGGAAGCCTGCAAGTGTAACGAATTGGAACTTGTAGCCCATTTTGCCAAGCTCGACCTGGAATTTCGCGATTGTTTCGTCATCCAGCTTCTTTTTCCAGTTGAATGATGGTGAGCAGTTGTACGCAAGCAGCTTGCCAGGGAACTTTTCATGGATAGCTTCTGCAAAACGGCGAGCTTCTTCGAGATCAGGCTCGGAAGTTTCACACCAGACAAGGTCAGCATATGGAGCGTAGGCAAGCCCGCGGGCAATCGCCTGGTCGAGGCCAGCCTTCACACGGAAGAAACCTTCAGGCGTCCTGTCACCTGTGATGAACGGTGCATCATATGGATCGACATCGCTTGTGATCAAATCTGCCGCATTCGCATCCGTACGGGCAACAATCAGGGTTGGCGTACCCATGACATCCGCCGCAAGTCGGGCGGCAATCAGGTTGCGTACTGCTGTCTGTGTCGGAAGCAGTACTTTTCCGCCAAGATGTCCGCATTTCTTTTCCGAAGAAAGCTGGTCCTCAAAGTGAACGCCTGCCGCACCCGCTTCGATCATGCCCTTCATCAATTCGAACACATTCAGCTGACCGCCGAAGCCTGCTTCTGCATCCGCCACAATCGGTGCGAACCAGTCGATTGAATCGTCTCCCTCACCGTGAGTGATTTGATCAGCACGCTGCAAAGCCTGGTTGATGCGCTTAACAACAGCCGGTACGCTGTTCGCCGGGTACAAGCTCTGGTCAGGATACATATTCCCGGAAAGGTTCGCGTCTGCTGCTACCTGCCAGCCACTCAAGTAAATCGCCTTCAGGCCTGCTTTTACCTGCTGGACTGCCTGGTTGCCAGTCAAAGCGCCAAGTGCATTGACGAAGTCTTCTTCATTTACAAGCTTCCAAAGCTTCTCCGCACCGCGGCGTGCCAGTGTATACTCAATATCAATCGAACCGCGAAGCTTAATGACATCCTCCGCAGAATACGTTCTCTCCACTCCAGCCCATCTGCTATCCAATTCCCAACTTTCCTGCAATTGCTTTACACGATCTTGAGTCATTTTTTGTTCCTCCTAATGTTTGTATTATATGAATCTATCAATCTATTAAGCTAAAGCCTGATAGCCAGGCAATGTTAAAAACTCAACAAAATCATCATTTAAAATCAATTGATCAAACAGCCCTGCTGCCTGCTCAAACTTTCCGTTTTCAAATACCGCTGCGCCGACTTCCAGCTTGATTTTCTCAAGCTCCTCATCCTTCAGCTCATGGTACATGTCAACCGTCACTTTTCGGCCATTATCGAGAACTCCTTTTGGATGACGAATCCATTGCCACAGCTGGGCTCTGGAAATTTCCGCTGTAGCAGCGTCCTCCATCAGGTTATGGATTGGCGCTGCGCCGCGGCCGTTCAGCCAGCTGGCCACATACTGGATGCCGACATTGATATTCATGCGGACGCCCGCTTCTGTTATAGTGCCATCTGGTACAGCAAGCAGATCAGCTGCTTTAACCTCTACATCCATTTGCTTACCAGATTCTATCTGGTTCGGTTGCGGCATCTCTTTATTGAATGCCTCCATCGCAACTGGTACCAGCCCTGGATGTGCGACCCATGTGCCGTCGTGGCCATCGCGGGCCTCGCGTTCCTTATCAGCGCGGACCTTATTGAATGCTTCAGCATTTGCTTCCTCATCATTTTTGATCGGGATCTGTGCCGCCATGCCCCCCATCGCCGGTGCCTTGCGGCGGTGGCAAGTCTGGATGGTCAGTAAGGAATACGACCTCATGAATGGAACCGTCATCGTCACTTGTGATCGGTCCGGTAAAATCACATCATCCTGTGAACGCAGTTTTTTCAGATAGCTGAAAATATAATCCCATCGTCCGCAGTTCAAGCCAGCCGAGTGCTCCTTCAGTTCATATAAAATCTCATTCATTTCGAATGAAGCCAAAATCGTTTCGATCAAAACAGTTGCTTTAATCGTTCCCTGTGGAATGCCAAGATGGTTCTGTGCATAAACGAACACATCATTCCATAGGCGCGCTTCAAGGTGGCTCTCCATCTTAGGAAGGTAGAAGTATGGGCCTGTGCCCTGCTCCACCAGCTTTTTTGCATTATGGAAAAAGTACATCGCAAAATCGAATAATCCGCCGGAAATCGGGTTGCCATCGAGCAATACATGTTTTTCTTCCAGGTGCCAGCCTCTTGGGCGAACCATTAAAACAGCTGTTTCTTCATTCAATTGATACTTTTTTCCGTTAGGATTTTCAAAAGAGATTGTCCGGTTGACCGCATCCCTCAGATTGATCTGGCCTTCCACAATCGCTTCCCATGTCGGCGAAGTTGAATCTTCGCAATCTGCCATGAAAATTTTCGCTCCGGAATTTAGTGCGTTGATGATCATCTTCCTGTCTGTCGGACCTGTGATTTCCACCCGTCGATCCTGCAAATCTTTCGGCAGCGCCGCGATTGTCCACTCGCTTTCCCGAATGTGCTTTGTTTCTGGCAGGAAATCCGGAAGCCTGCCAGCATTGATTTCTTCCTGGCACTTTTCACGTGCTGCCAGAAGTTCTACTCTACGCTCACCAAAGTGCCGTTCAAGCCGCTCTACAAAATCAAGAGCCTCTGGTGTCAAAATTTCTTCGTATCCGCTTTTCATGCTGCCCACAATTTCAATTCCTGTAGTTTGTGTCGACATTTACTGTCTTCACCCCTTTGTTATAGTACAGTATCAATAACTCTAATATGTATTATATAACAGAGTTTTTAGATTGCAACTATTTTGCGAGATTTTTCTGAAAAATTTTTAAAATAGGTCTATAGCCCTTTATCCATAAATAGGTAAAGAGTGCAATTTTACTTATGAAGCATGCAATTAGGGAGTCAGTACGTGCAATTCTTCCTCTTTTCGGTGCATTTAATAGCGGGGACGGTGCAATTCCTGTTCTTGACCTTGATCGTGCAATGAATGTTTCCAACGCAAAAAAATCCCCTTCTCTCGACGAGAAGGGGATCTCTAATCTGTATTAGTACATCTCAGAAGTAGTTTTTGCTTGCATGTGAAGCATCAGGTAGTCAGGTCCGCCAGCTTTTGAATCTGTTCCTGACATGTTGAAGCCGCCGAATGGCTGGTATCCAACGATTGCGCCTGTGCAGCCGCGGTTGAAGTAAAGGTTTCCGACATGGAAATCTTCGCGTGCCTTCTGGATGTTTTCACGGTTGCGCGTGATTACTGCTCCAGTCAGGCCGTATTCAGTGTTGTTCGCGATTTCAAGCGCATGGTCGAAGTCCTTCGCTTTTGCGAATGCGACAACTGGTCCGAAAATTTCTTCCTGCATGATGCGAGCCTTTGGATCAAGATCTGCAAATACTGTTGGCTTAATGAAGTAGCCTTTAGAGCTGTCTCCTTCGCCGCCAGTCATCAAACGGCCTTCTTCTTTGCCGATTTCGATGTAGCTCATGATCTTGTCGAACGCACCCTGGTCGTTTACAGGACCCATGAATGTACTCTGGTCTGTAGGATCATCTAGCTTTAGCTCATTTGTCAGTTCAACGACACGGTTAAGAACCTGATCGTAAACATCCTCAACGACGACAGCACGTGAACATGCAGAGCACTTTTGTCCTGAGAAGCCGAAAGCTGACGCAGTGATGGCTTGGGCAGCTAATTCAAGATCAGCATCTTTGTCAACCACCATAGTATCTTTTCCGCCCATTTCAGCGATGACACGCTTCAGCCAGATTTGGCCTTCGCTCAATTTTGAAGCGCGCTCGTAAATGCGCAGACCCACGTCACGTGAACCTGTGAAGCTTACGAAACGAGTGTCTTTGTGGTCAACTAGGTAGTCGCCCACTTCTGCACCGCTTCCTGGCACGAAGTTAAGGACGCCTGCAGGAAGGCCTGCTTCTTCCATGACTTCAACGAACTTAGCCGCAACAACTGGAGTAGTTGAAGCCGGTTTCAATAGAACTGTGTTTCCTGTTACGATGGCTGCGACAGTTGTACCAGCCATGATCGCTAACGGGAAGTTCCATGGAGAGATGATGATTCCAACTCCAAGAGGAATATAGTCATAACGGTTATATTCATTTGGACGGCTTTCTACTGGCACACCGTCTTTGATTCGCAGCATTTGGCGAGCATAGAACTCAAGGAAGTCGATTGCTTCTGCTGTATCAGCATCTGCCTCGTTCCATGGTTTACCTGCTTCTTTTGTTAAAAGCGCTGAGAATTCGTGCTTGCGGCGGCGAATGATCGCAGCAGCCTTGAACAATACATCTGCACGTGTCTCAGGTTTTACTTTTCTCCAAGTCTTGAACGCTTCGACAGCAGCCTGCATCGCTTTTTCAGCAAGCTCGCGGTTTGCCTTTGAAACGCGGCCAATAACTTCTTCTTTATTGGATGGGTTATAAGATACAATCTTGTCTTCAGTTGAGATCCTCTCTCCGCCAATTACCAAATCGTAATCCTGGCCAAGATAGCCCTCTACAGTTTTCAGTCCTGTTAAGTATCCTTCACGGTTTTCATCAACTTTAAAATTCGTGAAAGGCTCGTGTTTGTATGCCTGAACCATTCTATCCCCTCCTATGTATTAAAACGTTTTCATTCCTTTCCCATTCTATCATGAGAGTCTCATAGTGTTCAATGCCAACGTACTAGCAAGTCTTGGATTGCGAATTTTCTTGATATTTATTATGGCAATATTGTAATTGGGGTAGATTTAAGGACTTGGTCGATATATTTTGGAAAGTGGTCGATATAATTGTAAATGTGGTCGATATAGTTCATTTTCCGCTGATATATTCAAAAATGTGGTTGATATAATTTGATTTTCGCCAATAAAATGATCAGAGGAAGAAAACTACACTAAATATCGGCAGGGAATCCCCTATATCTAGCGAATAATTATCTATCATTTATAAAAGGAGTCTATTTTACATGAAAAAACGCCACCAAGTGCTGTTTACTCAACTGGAATCCTATCGCAGCGAGATTTTAAGTGCGGTGAATACCATTTTAGAAGAAGACGCGGAGAAAATTCCGGCGGGATTCAATAATAATATCCGCTGGAACCTCGGACATCTCTATCTTGACCAATATTTATGGATCCAGGCGGTGACAAAGGAGACCGCTGATGTTCCTGAGAATTTCAATAAGTGGTTCGGCTATGGCACCTCGCCAGCCAATTTTACCGAAGAGACCCCTTCCGTCACTGAGCTAAAGGAATTGCTCCAAATCCAGCCTGCGAGAATCAAAGAATCATATGGCGAGCGCCTTGAAGAGGAATTCCCGCCAACTGAGATGGGCATGCACACCATCGAGCAGGTGCTCATCCGGACGATTTTCCATGAAGGCATGCATCTTCAAACAATACTTAATCTAAAAAAATGCATATAAAAAGCAAAGAGCCAATCTGCTCTTTGCTTCGCTTTTACTCATAAATATGGACAAATGGTTCATCCTGGTCCGGCTTCTTGACGATCAGCGCTTCCTGGCCGAGGACGGAGGAGACGCTTACCTGTACGGAGATATAGTTAGGGAAATGCTCCATGACGAGGCCGGTCACGTACTGGGTGAAGCCTATTGATTCAGCTTTTCCATAAAATTGGATAGGAATCTCGATGTTCAGTTCCTGCAGCTGGCCATCGACATAAAAGCCTTTGCCGATGACTCCGTTGAAGTTAGGGAAGTATTCTTCGACATCCTGTTTGAAGTTCTGGAAGAATGTCAGATCATCCCTGTGTTCCTTCTCGGCTTTGTCGGATGGGAAGAGAATATACTCTTCTTTAACATCTTTCCAGCTGCCGATATCGTTGCTTCCCTGGGAAACTTCGGTATAGGCAAAGAAATTCCCTGGTACGACCGATGATCGGCTTTCCTGCTCAAACAGTCCGATCGTGATTGGCACATTCTTTAACTCGTCGATGGTCCGGAGTCTCTTTAGGACTTGCTGGGCGATTTTCTTTCCTTCTGCCTCAAGGACGGAACGGGAGATGTTTTTCTCGAACACAGCTCCAAATGCTTCTTCACGATAATAGTGGACTGAATTCAACGCCAGCCCGATAGCAATGCCGCCAAGCTGGTACGTATCCTTTTTCCCGGATTGGACGAGATAATTATGCTCGAGGATATGTGCCAGATAAATCGGATTCTTTTCGTTCCGTTTGTGGACATCTCCCTTGCCTGTGTCAATCGGGTTCAGCCCAAGGTTCTTCACTTTGATCTTCGCTCTCTTATTTTTATCTTCCTCTTTGGCCCGGAGCTCTTCTTCCTTCGCCTTGACCTGAGCCGGGGTCATTTCGCGTTCGAGCCAGGCTGACACGGTGCCTCCATCAAGGTACTGTCCTTCCTTGAACACGTATTTGTCGGTTGGAAAAGAGTTTTGAGCAATTCGCATCAGTCCGGTTTCGAATTCCGTGATGTCATAGCGGGTATTCAAATTATTGACGACCATACCGCGGGCTTCCCCTGGCTCGAACGGCATGATGGTACGGTAATATTTGTCTGAAATTTTGTATTTCGGGATAATCGCTTTTTCTTTTGTATCATCATCCTTCTTCTGGACGACCTCTTCCTGTTTTTGAAAATTAGGGGCGCAGGCCGTCAGCAAAAGGACAAGAGACAGTGCGACCATTGAGAGTTTTCTCATGGCGTGTACACCTCTTATTTATTTAATTCTTCAAGCATTTTCTCCTCATTCCACACTTCAATCCCAAGGCTTTCTGCTTTTGTCAGTTTTGAACCGGCATCTTCGCCGGCAATGACCAGGTCGGTTTTCTTGCTGACGCTGCCGGATACATTGCCGCCAAGCGCTTCGATCTTTTCTTTCGCTTCGTTTCGGCCCATTTGTTCAAGCTTTCCGGTCAACACGATTGTTTTACCGGCAAAAAATGAATCCGATTCTTCTGCGGTCACTTTCTTAGGTCCTTTGTATTCCATATTGACGCCAACAGCCTTCAGTTCGGAGATCAGTTCCTTCACTTCATCGTTGTCAAAATACGTGACGATGGAGTCGGCCATTTTATCGCCGATTTCGTTGATGGCAGTCAGTTCTTCCTTCGATGCTTCCATTAGGTGATTCATCGTTCCAAATTCCTGGGCCAACGTCTTCGCTGCTTTAGCGCCAACGAGGCGGATCCCAAGTCCGAACAATAGCTTCTCCAATGAATTATCCTTCGTGGTTTCAATCGCAGACAGCAGATTATTGACGGATTTCTCGCCCATCCGTTCAAGAGCCAGCAGCTGCTCACGGGTCAGCTTGTAAATGTCGGCTACATCCTTGATCAGTTCCTGGGCAAACAGCTGGCTGACCACTCTTTCACCAAGGCCGTCGATGTTCATCGCATCACGGGAAACGAAATGAATCAAGCCTTCCCTGATTTGCGCAGGACATTTTGGATTGATGCAGCGAAGCGCGACTTCACCCTCAATCCTGACGAGCTCGCTTTCGCATTCAGGGCAATAGGTTGGCATATGGAACTCGACTTCCTCGCCTGTCCGCTGCTCAACAAGAACATTCACGACTTCAGGAATGATGTCGCCCGCTTTTTTTACGACAACCTTATCGCCAATTTTGATATCTTTTTCACGAATCAAGTCTTCGTTGTGCAAGGAAGCACGGCCAACGGTTGTACCTGCTACCTGAACAGGCTCGAGGATGGCTGTCGGTGTGACAACCCCTGTGCGGCCGACGCTCAATTCAATGTCCTTCAAAGTCGTCACGACTTCTTCGGCAGGGAACTTATAAGCGATTGCCCAGCGAGGGCTTTTTGCTGTCGTTCCCAGCTCTGCCTGCTGGTCGAGTGAATCGACCTTGATGACGATGCCATCAATATCATACGGAAGGTCCGGGCGTTTTTCGACCCAACCGTTCACATACTCAATCACACCTTCGATACTGTCAACCTTGCGGCGTTCTTGATTTGTTTTGAAGCCAAGCTGCTCCAGATAATCCAGTCCCTCACTATGAGCCCGGATTCCTGTATCACCGACATTGGCAATTCCATAAAGGAAAACATCAAGATTCCTTGAAGCAGCAATCTTCGGATCAAGCTGGCGCAAAGAGCCTGCCGCCGCATTACGCGGATTGGCAAATGGCTCTTCTTCTTTTTCTTTTCGCTTCGTATTTAACGCTTCAAAAGATTTTTTCGGCATGAACGCTTCACCGCGGACTTCAATCGAAACCGGCTCCTTCAGGCGGATTGGCAGAGAACGAATTGTCCTCAGATTAGACGTAATATCCTCGCCTGTCGTTCCATCGCCGCGAGTCGCACCTCGTACGAGCATACCATCCTCATAAATCAGCGAAACGGCAAGTCCATCAATCTTCAGCTCGCAAACATAGGAAACATTGTCGCCAACACCCTGACGCACCCGGCGGTCAAAATCGCGAAGGTCCTGGTCGTCAAATGCATTTCCAAGGCTTAACATTGGAATCGCATGCTGCACCTTGTTGAACATCGTTAGTATTTCTCCGCCAACACGCTGTGTAGGAGAATCAGGAGTCTGCAATTCAGGGAATTGCTCCTCGATTTCAATCAGTTCCCGAAGCAGCCTGTCGTATTCCGCATCCGGAACCGATGGCTGGTCCAGAACATGATATTCATAAGAATATTGATTCAGCAGGTTTTGCAAATCCTTGGCTTTTTTCTCAGCACTTTGAAAATCCATAAATCCAACCCTTTCAAAATTAAGATGAAGGATATCAGCCTGTGTCATACCACGCTGTTATTTTTAATGAGTTACTTTAAGCCTTAGCTCTGTTAAACAAGACTGTTGATTTTCGTTCCAGGCGCTTCGCTTTCCGCTGGAAGAATAATGAAAAAGCCCAACTGCCGGCTTTTTCAAAAGGCAATTCTTCCTGGCTGGCGCTGAGCCTCCTCGTCGCTTTGCTCCTGCGGGGTCTCACCTGACCAGCTGCGCGCCCGCAGGACATTGATTAGCTTCCTGAATCAGCCCACGCACGATGGAAATGCGTTAGCATTTTCGGAGGAGTCTACGCGCCTTCCACTAAAATCAACAGGTGTAAAAACAACATTGGGCTTTCATAGAGCCTAAGCCTTCGTAATCGGCGCAAACTTGGCCAGCAAACGCTTGATTCCTGTTGGGCTTGGGAAGGCGATATCCAGCTCGGTTCCTTCACCGGAGCCTTTCACGCTGACTACCGTTCCTGTTCCCCACTTGCCGTGCTGGGCTTTGTCGCCAACCTTCCAGTCGATGCCTTCGCCGCCGCTTGCAGCTGCAGCCGGACGGGTCACAGCTCCGCGGGTCGGCATTGACGGTCTTGCTGAAGTACCTGGTCTGCCGCCGCTGGCTGGTGTTGGTCTTCCACCGCTGGTTGGAGCAGGTCTTCTGACTTTTGGCACGGCGTCTTCAACCAAATCAGCCGGGATTTCCTTGATGAACCGTGATTCCGGATTCATATTCGTGCGCCCGAAAAGGGTACGCATCTGTGCATTTGTAATGAATAATTCTTCTTCAGCACGGGTGATTCCCACGTAGGCAAGACGGCGTTCTTCTTCCATCTCATCCTCCTCCATCAAGGAGCGGCTGTGCGGGAATACTCCCTCTTCCATGCCGATCAGGAACACAACCGGGAACTCGAGTCCCTTGGCTGAATGCAATGTCATCAATGTGACGAAATCTGTTTTTTTCTCGCCGTCATCGTCAAGACGGTCGATATCGGCAACAAGCGCCAAATCCGTCAGGAACGCGACAAGACTCTTATCTTCACTGCTTTCTTCAAAGCTTTTTGTTACGGTTAAAAATTCATCTATATTTTCAAGTCTGCTCTGTGATTCCAGCGATTTTTCCGCCTTCAGCATATCGCGGTAGCCTGTCTTATCAAGGACTTCCTCCACCAGCTCAGTGACCGATAGGTATTCCTGCTGGTGCGTGTAATTGCTGACCAGGTTGCGGAATTCTGCCGCAGCTTTTTCTGCCTTCGGGCTCAGTCCGATCATTTCAATTGTCTCTAGCGCCTGGAACATCGACAGATCATGCATGGTCGCAAAGTTGGCGATTTTATCAATCGAAGTTGAACCAATTGCGCGCTTCGGAACATTGATGATCCTCTGCAAACTGATGTCATCATCAGGGTTCGAAATCAGACGAAGATACGCAAGGATGTCCTTGATTTCCTTCCTGTCATAGAACTTGATTCCGCCGACGATTGAGTAATCGATGTTCGACTTCAAGAAAGATTCCTCGATCACACGGGACTGGGCGTTCGTACGATAGAGAATCGCGATATCAGACAGCTTGCGGCCATTGCGAAGCTGCTCCTGGATTTTCCCGATGACAAACTGCGCCTCTCCCTGTTCGCTATCCGCACGATAGTACATGATTTTATTGCCCTCAGCATTTTCCGTCCAAAGATTCTTCGGCTTACGGTTCATATTGTTCTGGATGACCATATTTGCCGCCAGCAAAATCTTCTTCGTCGAGCGGTAATTCTGCTCCAGCAAAATAACACTCGCTCTCGGGTAGTCCTTTTCAAAAGAAAGGATATTCGTGATATCGGCACCGCGCCAGCGATAAATCGACTGGTCGGAGTCCCCGACGACACAAAGGTTCTGGAATCGCTGCGCGAGCAATTTTACCAGCATGTACTGCGCCCTGTTCGTATCCTGATACTCATCAACGTGAATGTACTGGAACTTGCGCTGATAGTACTCAAGCACTTCAGGCACGCGGATGAACAGCGTGATTGTCGACATGATCAGGTCATCGAAATCAAGCGCGTTATTCTTGCGAAGCCTGCGCTGATATTCTTCATACACATCGCTGACTTTCTGTGAAAAATAATCCCCCGCTGTTTTTGCATACTCTTCCGGCGTGATCAATTCGTTCTTCGCCGAGCTGATCGTTCCTAAAATCGCACGCGGGTCGAACTTTTTCGGATCCATATTCTTGTCCTTCAAGATCGACTTAATGACCGATTGCTGGTCCGTCGAGTCAAGGATCGTGAAGTTCCGGTTATAACCGAGACGGTCAATGTCCCTGCGTAAAATCCGCACACACATCGAGTGGAACGTCGAAATCCAGATATCATCTGCCGCTCCGCCCATCATCTTTTGGATCCTCTCGCGCATTTCGCGCGCCGCTTTATTCGTAAACGTGATCGCCAGGATGTTATAAGGATTTATCCCCTTTTCCACCATTAAATACGCAATCCTGTGTGTCAAAACTCTTGTTTTACCAGAGCCTGCTCCTGCCATCAGAAGAAGCGGTCCATCGACTGTCTTGACAGCCTTCTGCTGCTCCGGATTCAGGCCGTTCAATAATTTATCCGTTAAAAATTGCACACTCTTCACCACCATACAAACATTTGTTCTTATTTTATCTCATAATATATTTCTATACAACTGGGTTATTGCTTTACTGAAGCAACTGTCTTCAATGCCTCATTCAGGTTGCTGTAAATTACATTCCCAACAACGATGACATCAGCATGTGCAGCCATTTCCGCTGCCTGCTGCGCCGTTTCAATCCCGCCCCCGTAAAATAGGACCGTTTGGTCGAGCACATCTTTTGCAGCTTTTACATATTCAGGATTGCCGTACGTGCCGCTGTATTCCAAATAGAAAATCGGCAGGTTGAACATTTTTTCCGCCATCATCGCGTAGGCTTGTACATCTTCGACTGAAAGCTCGGTCTTCGCCTCGGTCAGTTTGGCTGCCTTGCAATCCGGATTGAGGATGCAATAGCCTTCCATTTTCAGTTCGTCCCAGTCCATCAGGTCGCCATATTCCTTGACCGCTTTATGGTGCAGCCCGGTAATCCACTCTGGATTGCCGCTGTTCAGCACCGTCGGGATAAAATAAAAATCAAAACCCGGCGTGATCGAGTCGATCGTCGAAACCTCGAGAATGCACGGAACCGTATACCTGCGGACGCGGGCCATCAAATCGAGGACGCCTTCAAGCGTGACTCCATCCGTTCCTCCAACCAGGATTGCGTCGGTTCCAGACTCGCAAATTCTTTCTAATTCTTCATCAGTGATCTCTTTATTTGGATCGAGTTTGAACACATGTCTCCACTCGCGAACATCGTACATCCCAGAATTGCCCCCATTCTATCTATCCATTCCACCATTATAGCATTTGTTGCTGGTATATAAAAAAGGAAACATAAGGTTGTTTGCGAGAAATCCGCAAGTGCTGGCGCCAGGCTTTTTCAAAGTGAAAAATTGATGAATACTCCTATATATGCAGAAAAAAGCGTCCCGCCTCCGGAACGCTTTTCAGCGATTTTTACAAATCTCGGTGTTCGTATTGCTCTTTGAACAGTTTTGAAAAAACATAGAAACTGATGCCGCTCACAATCAATGCGAGATAAATAGGATCAAGCCCGAAGAAACTGATGAACTCCTTTTCGCCAAGATAGACTGCAAGACTCCCAAGGAACAAGGACGCCAGGCTGCCCGCCGGGGTCGCTCTTTCCCAGACATGCCCGAGCACATATGGAATGAAGGCGCCTCCCGCTCTCAAGGTAAAAGAGAACATTAGTAGCGTGATAATATCCGAGACATTCCAGATTGCCGTCAGCAAGGCAAAGCCGGAAACGACATACATCGTGTAGCGGACCATTTTTAACAGCTTCTTATCCGCTGCATCCTTGTTAATATATTGATGATAAATATCATTCGTGAAAATGGAGCCGGCCGCCAATAGATTACTAGATGCGCTCGACATCGTTGCCGAAATCAGCGCAGCGAAAAGGATGCCTGTGACCACATCCGGCAGCACCTCCATCGCCAGCACCGGCAAAGCGTACTGCGCGCCTCTTTCCATCAGCATGCCACCGTCGATCTGGCCGTTCTCGACCATTCCATACATGAACAGACCGATCATCGCAGGGATGAACGCGAACAGAACATAGACGAAAGAAGTGATATAGGAAGCATGCTTCGCCGCCTGGCCATCCTTGGCGGAATAATAGCGCTGGACTGCCTCCTGTCCAACTGTGAAGGACGCGATATACATGACGACAAGCGCAATGATCGTTCCCCAGCCGGCACCGTCCACCAGATTCCACTTTGCCTCCGGTATATTCGCCGTTACTTGCTCGAAACCACCGCCTGCCTGAAGTGTGAATGGAATGATCAGCCCCATCCCAACGATGATGAAAATCCACTGGACCACATCGGTGTAAACAACACTGTACATGCCGCCCATCACACTGTATAACGTGACAACAACGGTGACAATGATGACCGAAACCGTGTAGCTCCAGCCCGTCATGACCGACAGGATTGTCGCCGATGCGATGAACTGCACCGCGGTCAGACCGACCATCGGCAGCAGCATGATGATCGACGTTACCAGTGAGTTTGCTTCTCCATATCGCCTGCGGAAGTACTCAGGTACTGTTTTTACAGCCGCTTCCCGCAGCATCGGCGCCAGGAACGCAAGCACGACGAAGGCAATCGCCATCGTGATGACATACCAGACGGCAGACAGCCCCCAGTCACCATACGCTTTTTCAACCACCCCGAGCGACGATCCGCCGCCCACTTCAGTCGCTGCAAGGCTTCCCGCCAGCAGCCACGGCCCCATCTTACGGCCCGCAACCAGGAAGTCCTCATTATCATTGATTTTTTTCGAAGATATGTACCCAATCATGATCATGATGCCTAAATAAATAATCACAATCGCAATGACCGTCAAGCTTGCCCCCATCAACTCACTCCAAGTCTTTTCCAAGGCACTTACGCCTTTTTCTGTTATCTACCCCCTACCCTTAAAAGCAAGCCATTAACCAATATTGAGGGGAAACATTTTGATGAAAATTCTTTCTTCTTTAAAAAAAGATGATCTATCATGAGTTCGCGGCGAAAATTAACAATTATTTGGAAAAAGTAGTGATTATGCCGATTATCGTAGTGATTGGGGGAAAAACCGTAGTGATTAGGCCCCTTAACGTAGTGATTAAGAGGGAAAGCGTAGTGAGTAAGTTCAATTTCGTAGTGATCAAGAAGGAAAGCGGGGATGCGATTTATGGATACCAAGCTCTCACACACTCTCTTCGTGATTTTTGCCTTCTACTCAGCAAAAATAGTAAACGGTCATCTATTTTTCACGCATATTCACTTCGAAATTTACTGAAAATAGCATAATAATCAACATTTCTTGAAAATAAAAAAGCCTGCCGCAGCAAGCTTTTATTATTATTCAGATGCTAGTTTATCCCGGTCAGCAGCATGGGGCGGCTGCTCCATCCAGCCGTGCTCAATCAAGATCTCTGCAGCATCCTCCGCGTATAGGGCCACATTCATAAGAGTTTTCCCGTATAAAAGGCCGATATCCTTACGACCGTTGACGGCCATCGAATTCCCCATCGACCTGATCTTCATCGAGAACATATCCGCTTTATGGCTAAGCATGAGTTTATCTGAATAGGGAGAAATCGTTGAATTGGTCACCAAGTGATCCAATAATGCCGGTGAAGGCAAATTTTCCTTATGAAGCTTGGCTTTCATCTGCTCTACCATTTTATCGGTTACTTCAATCCCCCTGATGAAAAAATCACGCAGCTGCTTGCTCCTGGCCACCTGACTGAATCCGATCAGCAACGCTTTGCTGGTGACATTATTCTCGATGTTGTCATATAAATGTGTCACCTCAAGCGCATGCAGAGACCGTAGATTACGGCCAAATCCGTCGAGGTAACTTTTTCGATTAATGAAATCAATCCTATCCGGAATCGGCAGGACAGGCGGTTTGATAATTAAGCCTTTGTCCATCAATAGGCCGTTAATCTGCTCCAAAAGCTCTATCGTGACCATCCCGCACTGAACAAAAAACTCCCTGATATCAAGCCGCATCACCAGCGGAAGGGCGATGGCATAGATGCTCAAACCAGCTTTTGCCGCATATTTTAAATAATGAACATAAAACTCATCCTCAAATAAACGCGGAGCAGCCGAGTTGAAATCGTCATCCGTATATCCCTGTGGTACAGGGAAGTTTTCCTTCTCCATGAATCCTTTAATTTTGCTCATGAATTCTTCGGTAAGGCCATAAGCATTCTCAACCAGTGTTTTGATGTCTTCATCCTCAACATGCTGAAGAAAATGCCTGAGAATATGATTGGAAAGACTATTCCCCATATAAGTCGCCCACAGCTTCGCCATTTCGACGCTGGTGAACTTTTCATTGGGATTGACTTTGCTTGTATCAAACTGAATCGGCTTAATCGATTTCATAACGAACCCCTTACCCGTATTTTTATTTAGTTTTTTACTGATTTGGTCATCTTATACGAGAAAGTTAAGCTAAAGCCGGGTTGACGGGTTTCGTATTATAATGAAAAATCCTTTTTTTAGCGAAAAATTTTTTTATATAGCGAAAAAGTCATTTTTATAGCGAATTTTTCATTTTTATAGCGGAAAATCCGTTTTTATAGCGATTTTTTCATTTTTATAGCGAATTGGAAATTATCCGTGGTTTTTTCCATTTTTCTCAGCGCACAAAAAAGCACAGAACCGTATTTGGTTCCGTGCTCAGTCATAATTAATTCGCTTTTTCGGCATTTTCCTGTTCTTTCAGTCTTTCAAGCGCCATTTCGTAGGCGTCGTTTCCATAGTTCAGGCAGCGTTTGACACGGGAAATCGTTGCCGTGCTTGCGCCTGTTTCTGTTTCGATTTTATGGTATGTCTTGCCTTCACGAAGCATTCTGGCAACCTCAAGACGCTGTGCGAGTGACTGGATTTCGTTCACTGTTGCCAGGTCATCGAAGAAACGGTATGCTTCATCAAGATCCTTCAGCGATAAAATCGCCTTGAATAATTGGTCTAGTTCCTTGCCTCTTAATTTATCAATTTGCATATATTCTACCCCTTAATTCACTCAGAATTTTATTGTTGAGAGTCGAATGAGACATCGCTGATTGATGGGACAATGTTGATCCATGTTTTCCCGGGAACGAAACCAGCTTTTGACCCATCTTTATAAGGGACGATCCTGCCAGCTTCATTTTTCCATTGTATCTCATTCACTTTGCCTTTTTGGAACAGATAGCCCTTGCCGCCGGATTTCATGTCGATTATCCTGCGCCCGGCATTGTCGACGATCTTGTGGTTCATTTGCACGACCATGATGTTGTCGAGCAGAACGGGTTCCTTCGATTCAAGGTCGACTGTTTCTTCACTTCCATTGAAACGGTGGTACTTCTGCTGGTCAGCATCATATTCGTAAATCACATCGAATGACGGCGAACCGTAGGATACCATGAAGTCTTCGGCCGAAGTTCCCTCCAGCTGATCGGCTTCCTCACCGCTCAAGAATACAGCAGGTTCAGGAGCTTTGTCCATCCCATAGCCTCTCATCTCCGCACCCTTCACGATATTCTTAAAAGTGATATACGAATTATGTGGTGCTTTACGGAAGTCGGCACGTTTGAACAATGTTCCGTCATATTGCATTCCATTGATGTTATCAATTTCGCCGTGTTCAAGCATTTCCTTCGCTTCAGGACTGTATCCATGGGCGATAAAAAAGCTGTCAAAACCGGATGCCAATCCGATGAAGTATTCCCTTGCACTGCGGACCGGACCGACCTTTTCAGGCTTCTCGCTCTGGAAAATCGCCACGAATCTTGTTACTCCGCCTTCAGCCAGAACCTCGTGCACGACGTCTGCTTTATTAAGGCCAGATTGTGGCCTTGCTTTCGGGTGGTTATTAACAACCACTGCAACTGCCCTGTCCGGGGATTCCTCTTTGCTGCCTACTCCAGTTAACGGAAATTGGAACTGAAACTCTTCTGTTTCCTTTTCAACTGTTTCCACTTCTTTTTCTTTATGTTCTTTAACTGTTTCTTTTTTCTCTGTCTCTTTACTGCTGCATCCGCCTGCAAGCACCATTGCCGCAACCAGCGCAGCGATCCATGTTTTTCTCATTTTCGCCACCCCTTGAACCGAGTTCATTCATGGCTGTCTATCTCTAGATGCACTTTTATATTTTAACGCATTATCGTTGGAAAGAGTACCGTTTTTTTCATTACGTCATAGATGCCCTGCTGGGTGATGCGGATGTACGGCAAATGCGTTGATGAGAAGAATAGCAGGGAATAGATCGGATCGGCAAATTTGTAACCTTTGTCTTTCAAATATTCCAGCAAATGCTTTTCCTCCGCCATCAGCTCTGTTACAGGATGACTCGACATGATTCCCTGGAGTCTCAACGGGATTTCCCTGACAGGAATCCCATTTTCACAGGCAACAATTCCTCCGCCAAGCTCTTTCATCCTGTTAAAAGCAGCAATCATATCCTGCTTGTTTTTACCGATTAAAATAATGTCTCCGGTATTGGAGAACGAACTCGCAAGCCCCTGCAAATCGGTGGCAAACCCCTTAAGGACCGTATTGATGCGCCAGTTCCCATTGCGATCGATCAGTGTGAAGAAGCATTCATCATGGTTTGAGGATAATTGCTCTTCGGACACATCAATCGAGATGGAATAAGGCTTCGTGATCACTGAGTTCTCCATCTTGATTCCAAATGGCATGGAAAACTGCAAATCGTCCATCGTTAAATCCCAATCCATTTTTAACGGAGCGAAACCCATCTCCGGCCAATTCAGTTCTTTGGCTGCATCAATTGCCTCACCATCTCGCTTCACCCATTGGCCCTTCGCCAGCACCGAAACAGGAGTGGGATTCATTTCATCGTTAAGGATATTGATGTTCGCGATCCGGCCGGTCGCGATGTTCCCGTGCAGATGCTCGAAATTATAATAACGCGCTACATTGATGGTCGCCATATTGTAGGCATCAATAACCGGAACACCATGATCGATGGCAATCCGGATCAATTCATCGATGACACCATTTTCGTAAAACGCAGTTGATGCCCCGTCCGTTGTCATCATAAACCGGTCATATACCGCGATGTCCAGCTCATGGATTTCATCGAGCAGCTTCGGTAAATCAGGACGGATCGAGGAATGCCTTAGTGACACCATATAGCCCTGCATCAGCCTTCTTCTGACTTCCTCGCCTGTCATCGCCTCATGGTCGCAATCCGCGCCGAACAGCATCATTTTTGCCAGTGTTTTCTCTGATGCACCCGGGAAGTGTCCTTCGATTTTCTTGTGCAGCCGCTTCGTTTCCTGCATCCAGTGAAGGATCATATCATCACCGTTCATCAGCTTCGGCCAGCAGGTCAGCTCGCCGCCCTGGACAACATTCTCATGCTCAAGCCACGCCTTGACATTGCCGTTGGAGAATACCTCCTCCTCATGCTGGATTTCGGTCTGCGCGTCAAAACGGCTCCACCAGTACATGGTGACCGGGTTGTCATTCAACTCATTGATAAAAGAAAACGCTTTCTTTTTACCCAATTGTAAAGCAAGCACCATATTGTCATTGATCAGTGTGGTCGTCCCCGTCTGCGATGCATAGGCAGCGAAAGAATGGGGATTATAAAGTTGAAATGGGTGGGCGTGGGGTTCGATATAACCCGGCACCAGCTTCAATCCGGTGCAATCCACTATTTCGCACCGCTTCGTATTTTCAGGCAGGTTTTCACCAACATACACAATCCTGTCATTGTAAATCCATATGTTCGCAGTCATCCATTTGCGGAATGTCTGGTTCAAATACGTTGCATTTTTCAATAAGATCGTCGGTGAAAGGGTGCCGTCCAAAACAGCAGCATGGTCGCGCAATTGCTTGTTTTTCCATCGATAACGTTGTTCCATACCATGTTCCCCTTTTCTCTATGTTAAAACGAAAAGCGCAAGCGCCTTGATCAGCCCCGACAAGCGCTGGAGGGCCGACCAGTGAAGTCGGTCTTTGACTTCATTGGTCGGACCGAAATCGAAAAGTATAGCCGACTGTCCAGAAACGCAGAAACTGGAGACTCCGACAAAGAAGCGCTTTTTGCTTCTGCCGGCGGAGTTGAAGTTTCGGAGTTTCTAGGAGGCGAAACTGGACAAGCGACTCGAGGGGCTAGGCGCTGGAGCTGGGCATTTCTCAATTTTTTTCAAAAGAAAGCCCTTACATTATTGTACTATCGTAACATATTTCGCTGTTTAACGCACTAAAGAATTTCAAATTAACTGTAAATCGATATAAAAAGGAGCGATGGAACATGAAGGTGCGTCCGAATATCGGCATCATCAATGCACTTGTGAGAATTACGGCGGGGTTGACGATCCTGGCATGGTCGACCTCCAAAATGGTGAAACGGCCATGGAAGGATTCCTACCTTTTTGTTGCGATGCTTGGCGCGATGAAAGTCGGGGAGGGAATTGTCCGCTACTGTCCGCTCACTGCCGCCTATGAAAAAGGCCAGGACATGATGGAACAGAAGAATTCTGAGGATGAGGACTCTGAGGGATGGATCCAGTATAACCCTAGTTGATTGTTGTGTGGTTCAAAGCAATAAAATAAAGCCCCCAGACCCGGGGGGCTTCCAAAAAGGAGATGATTCAATGTTTTGGGAATATATCATGGACGTCAGCTTCGTCTGGATCGCACTGGTTGGAAGCATCATCGCCCTGCTTCTTGTCTATATGAAGGGGTCTAGCAAGAGACGTGCCCGATAGCTTTGCTGCCGATATCCTTTCGGTAAAAGATTTCCGGGCAGTCCAGCTTTTGTAGTTCAGCATATACTTTTTGCTGCGCTTCTTTTAACGAGTCCGCTTTTGCACCGACAAGCAGTACCCTTCCGCCGTTTGTTACGAATTTACCGTGACTGTTTTTCGCCGTGCCGGCATGGAAAACATCTGACATGCTCTCAATGCCTTTGAGTTCTGCCCCTTTATCATACTCCTCAGGATAGCCATTGGCCGCAACCACTACGCCGACCATCGCTTCCTCATGCCATTCAATTTCAGGTTTGCGCCCCTCAAGCAATCCGAGGATCACCTCGACCAAATCCGTTTTCATCCTCGGCAGGATTACCTGTGTTTCCGGGTCGCCGAATCTTGCATTGAATTCAATCACTTTTGGACCTTCTGCCGTCTCAATCAGTCCGGCATAAAGGATACCTGTAAAGCTCCTGCCTTCCAGTTCCATCGCAATCGCAGCAGGAGTAAGGATTTTCTGGACTGCCTCTTCGATCGAAACCTTTTTGATATGCGGAACCGGGGAGTAGGCACCCATTCCGCCAGTGTTCGGACCCTCGTCACCGTCAAACGCACGCTTATGGTCCTGAGCAATTTCAAGCGGGATCACAGTTTCTCCGTTCACGAACGCCATCAGCGAAAACTCTTCTCCTGTTAAAAATTGCTCGATGACCACGCTTGCGGACGCTTCGCCAAATTTGCCGTCGAGCATCATTTCCTGCAGGGCCTGTTCCGCTTGCTGAATCGTCATAGCTACAACGACACCTTTTCCCGCTGCCAGTCCGTCCGCTTTGATGACAATCGGCGCGCCCACCCTGGCCAAATAGTCCCTTGCCTCGGCATAATCCGTGAATGTTTCGTATTGGGCAGTAGGAATGCCATACTTTTTCATCAGGTCCTTTGCGAACGACTTGCTGCCCTCGATGATCGCTGCTGATTTTCGCGGCCCGAAAACCTTTAGGCCCTCCTCGATGAATCTGTCAGCCAGCCCTTCCAGCAAGGGAACCTCCGGACCGATGATCGTCAGCCCGATTTGCTGCTCCTTCGCAAATGAAACAAGTTTCTCTGTATCACTTTCGTTTATCGAGACCAGCTTCGCGCAATCCTCCATGCCCGGATTGCCCGGAGCCACTAAAACCTCCGTCACAAGCGAACTCTCACTGACCTTCTTGCAAATTGCATGCTCACGGCCGCCTTTGCCCACCACAAGAACCTTCATAACATGCACCTCCGTTTAGTTCAGAACTGACCTGCATCCTGTCAAATTCACCTAAAATTAATGTCTGAAATGCCTTACTCCGGTAAACACCATTGCAATACCGTATTCATCAGCCTTCTTAATGGAATCTTCGTCACGGACCGACCCCCCAGGCTGAATGATGGCCGTGATTCCTGCTTTCGCCGCTGCTTCGACGGTGTCATCCATCGGGAAGAAGGCATCAGATGCAAGCGCCGCTCCCTCCGCTTTCGAACCAGCCTGTTCAAGGGCGATTTTCGCAGCTCCCACACGGTTCATCTGCCCGGCACCGATTCCGAGCGTCATATCCTTATCGGCTACTACGATTGCGTTTGACTTAACATGCTTAACAACCTTCCAGCCGAGCTTCAACGCTTCCCACTCAGCTTCCGTTGGTTCGCGTTTCGTCGGCACAGAAATTTCAGCGTCATCAAATCCGAATGCATCCTGCTCCTGAACAAGCAAGCCGCCCTCGATCGAGGAAAGGGTATTTTCCCCTGCTCCATTGCCATCAAAGGCAACCTTCAACAAACGAAGATTCTTCTTACCTGTTAAAATTTCAAGAGCCTCGTCGCTAAAAGAAGGAGCGATGATGATTTCCAGGAAGATTTCATACAGCTTGCGTGCCGTCTCGCCATCAACCTCGCGATTCAGCGCGATGATGCCGCCGAAAATTGAAACCGGATCCGCTTCAAATGCTTTTCCAAAAGCATCAAATAGATCTTTCCCAGTGCCGACACCACATGGATTCATATGCTTGACGGCAACCGCAGCAGGCTCAGTGAATTCTTTTACAATCTGCAAGGCAGCGTTAGCGTCATTGATATTGTTATAAGAGAGCTCTTTTCCGTGAAGCTGTTCAGCTGCGGCAACTGAAAATGCTGAGCCAAGCGGCTTTTTGTAAAAAGCAGCCTTCTGATGCGGGTTCTCGCCATATCGAAGGCTTTGCTTCAACTCGTAAGTAACCGTCATTTTCTCCGGCTGTTCCTCGCCTGCGAGATTTGTCATGTATTCAGCAATCAGCGCATCGTATGCTGCAGTGTGGCGGAACACCTTTGCAGCCAGGGTGCGGCGAGTTTCCAGAGTGGTTTCATTGTTATTTTTGTATTCTTCGATGACCTGCTTGTAGTCGGCAGGATCGACGAGCACGGTTATGTATTGATGGTTTTTTGCTGAGGCGCGCAGCATCGCCGGACCGCCGATATCGATGTTTTCAATAGCATCTTCCGGTGTCATGTCTGGCTTTGAAATGGTTTCTTTGAAAGGATATAAGTTGACGCAGACAAGTTCAATTTTTTCGATTTCATTCTCAGACAGCTGAGCCTGGTGTGAAGGGTCGTCATATTTCGCAAGCAAGCCGCCATGAATTTTTGGATGGAGCGTCTTGACGCGGCCTTCGAGAATTTCCGGAAAACCAGTGACATCGCTGATGCCGATGACCTGAACTCCGCCTTCTTTCAGAGCATTCTTCGTGCCGCCAGTCGAGACGATTTCAAATCCAAGCTCAACAAGCTCCTTTGCCAATTCCACTATTCCTTCTTTATTCGAAACACTGATCAGTGCACGCTTTTTTCCCATTGTACTGCCTCCTCTTTTCCGTTAAGCAGCTCCTCCAAAACCTCTGGATACAAGCTGTGTTCGATTCGCTGTATTTTCTTCTGGAGCGACTCCCTTGTCTCACCAGCAATGATGTTCACTGACGCACTCGCGATAACCGGGCCGGTATCCATTCCTTCATCGACATAGTGAATCGTCACTCCCGTTGTCTCGACTCCCGCTGCCAGCGCCTGGCCGATTGCATCCTTGCCGGGAAAAGCCGGCAGCAGCGACGGGTGGATATTGATGATCTTCCCCTCAAACGCATTCAGCAATATCGAGCCAATCAGCCGCATATATCCGGCAAGAACAATCATGTCTACTTCCAGGCTGGTTAGTTTTTGTAAAATTTCTTCCTCATATGCTTCCTTGGAGGAATAACTCTTCGGGCTGATAACTAGGGCAGGAATCCCCAGCATTTCAGCACGATCAACTGCAAACGCACCCGGCTTATCGCATACAAGCAGGCTGATTTCAGCATTCAGGCTTCCAGACTGGGCAGCAACCGCAATCGCCTGGAAATTGCTGCCGCTTCCAGATGCAAACACCGCGATTTTCTTCATATTGCTTCACCAGCCGTTTTTATCTGGATTCCTTCAGAAACAGTGACTGTTCCAATCACCGAAGCTCGCTCACCATTTTCGTTAAAAAATCCAACAAGTTCTGGTGCAATTTTCGGATCAACAGCCACTATCATGCCGATGCCCATATTAAACGTATTATACATGTCCTGGCGGTCAAGTTGTGCTAACGATTCCAATGTCTTGAACACCTGGGGAATGTCCCAGCTGCCTTCTTCGATCTCAGCGCCAAGTCCTTCCGGCAGCATCCTCGGGATGTTTTCGATAAAACCGCCGCCTGTAATGTGGGCAAGTCCTTTAAGCTCGAATTGCTTCATCGCGGCAAGCACTGATTTTACATAAATGCGGGTCGGCTTCAGCAACTCTTCTCCAAGTGTGCAGCCGAACTCCTCCACATGTCGGTTAAGCTCCCAGCCGGCCTGCTCAAAAAACACCTTGCGCACAAGCGAGTAGCCATTGCTATGGATGCCGCTTGACGCAAGCCCGATCAGCACATCGCCTTCCTTGATTTGCTGTCCTGTAATGATATCCGCTTTTTCACATGCCCCAACCGAAAAACCAGCCAAATCATATTCTTCCGGAGAGTACATCCCAGGCATTTCCGCCGTTTCGCCCCCGACAAGAGCACAGCCGGCCTGCTCGCAGCCATCGGCAATCCCTTTGACAATCGCCTCGATTTTCTCAGGCTGGGCCTTGCCGCAGGCAATGTAATCAAGGAAGTAGAGCGGTTCTGCCCCCTGGACAACGATGTCATTCACGCACATCGCGACCGCATCAATGCCAATTGTATCATGGCGGTCCATCATGAAAGCCAGCATCAGCTTCGTTCCGACACCATCCGTACCCGAAACGAGTACAGGCTCCTTCAGCCCAAGGCTTGAAAGGTCGAACATTCCGCCGAATCCGCCCAGCACCCCGAATACTCCAGGCCTGACCGTCCGATTCACATGCTTTTTGATCCGTTCGACCGCTTCATACCCGGCCTCTATATCCACACCAGCCTGCTTATACGCATTTGCCATGTTCACTACCTCCGATTTGGCTGTTTTTCTTCATCTATCATCCATAAATTCATGATTAACTTTTACATTTCAAGTGTGCGCCTTTAGCGGAATTGCACCGTTATCCTTCTAATGGAAACCTATCATCAGCACTTCTGCCCGGCAGGTACTGCCTGCGGATAGATTTCGGTCGGATACTTACCTGTAAAACATGCCAGGCACTGGCCGCGTGTTTCGCCAGGTTCATTGCGTCCGATTGCCTCAAGCATGCCCTCGACACTCAAAAACGTCAGCGAGTCCGCGCCGATCAACTCACGGATTTCTTCGACCGAATGTTCCGAAGCAATCAGCTCCTCGCGAGTAGATGTATCGATTCCGTAAAAGCACGGATTCTGGATTGGCGGTGAACTGATGACAACATGGACCTCAGTCGCGCCCGCTTCCTTCAGCATTTTCACGATCCGGCGGCTTGTCGTGCCGCGCACGATCGAATCGTCGACCATGATGACACGCTTGCCTTCCACAATCCCGCGCACCGGTGAAAGCTTCATTTTCACACCCTGCTCCCTTAGCGACTGGGAAGGTTGGATGAAGGTCCGGCCGACATAACGGTTTTTAATCAGGCCCATTTCGTATGGAATGCCCGATTCCTCGGCATAGCCGATGGCCGCGGAAATACTTGAATCAGGTACACCTGTGACAACATCTGCCTCGATTGGCACTTCTTTTGCCAGCTGCTTGCCGAGATTCTTGCGGGCAGCATGGACGTTGATACCGTGGATATTGCTGTCCGGCCGCGAAAAATAGATATACTCCATCGTGCAGATTGCTGTTGAAGAACTCATTGAATACATCTCAGAATGGAAGCCGTCTGCATCGATCACAAGCAGTTCGCCAGGAAGGATGTCCCTGACAAACTCTGCCCCGACGATATCGAACGCACAAGTCTCAGATGCTACTACATACGCATCGCCAAGCCTGCCCAATGACAAAGGACGAAGCCCGTGCGGATCGAGCGCGACCATGAATTCTGTCTCGGTCATGATCAAAAAAGCATAAGCACCCTTCAGCATCGGCAAGGCATTTTTCACGCGATCCTTCAGCTGGCTGAAGCCGCCGCGCTTAATCAGATGTGCCAGCACCTCCGTGTCAGAGCTAGTCTGGAAAATGCTCCCCTGTGCCTCAAGCTGATTCCTCAATGCATCGGCATTCACGAGATTGCCATTATGCGCAAGGGCAAGTCCGCCGCTCTGTGATTGGAACAACAGCGGCTGAACATTCTCGTAGCCGCCTCCTCCTGCAGTCGCATAGCGGACATGGCCGATGGCGCCGACACCCTGAAGATCATCCATTGCATCGGCAGTGAAAATTTCCGTCACAAGCCCTTCGCCTTTCCGGCCCTTAAGCTGCTGGCCATCACTGACAACGATTCCTGTGCCTTCCTGGCCGCGATGCTGCAGGCTATGGAGGCCGTAGTAAGTAATTTGTGATGCCTCAGGATGTCCCCAGATACCAAAAACGCCGCATTCCTCATTCAAGCCTTTTAGTTCAGCAAGCATGGGATGGCTCCTTTCCAGGCCTTTTTCAGCCCCTCTGCATCTTGATTGATCACATTCATACCATTTACATTAATCTTTAAAACTGGCGCTTCAGCTACTTTCCCGATCAGCATCGCATCTGTTAAACTCTCAAACTCAATCTGGTTTTCAGGTTTTACTGATAAAATGAAGCGGGATTGCGACTCGCTGAACAACGCCGATACAGCATTACCTTCCAGTTCAACTTCAGCTCCAAGACTCTTGCTGCCGATAACGGATTCAGCAAGTGCAACCGCCACGCCACCCTCTGCAACATCATGTGCAGATGCAACAAGACCGTTTCTAATCGCTGTTAAAATTTGCGCTTGATAGCTGGCTTCCACTTCTAAATCCAGTTCAGGTGCCTTGCCAAAAATCCGGCCGTTCATAAGCTTCTGGAGCTCACTGCCGCCAAACTCATCCTTCGTGTCACCCAATAGATAAATCAAATCACCGGCATTTTTAAAATGCTGTGTTGTAACGTGCTTCAGATTTTCAACTAATCCAACCATACCGACAACAGGCGTAGGGTAGACAGCTGTTCCGTTTGTTTCGTTATACAGACTCACGTTTCCGCCGATAACAGGCGTACTCAGCGTCCGGCAAGCTTCACTCATGCCGTCGACTGCTTTTTCAAACTGCCAGAAAATTTCTGGCTTCTCCGGATTCCCGAAATTCAGGCAGTCTGTGATTGCAAGCGGCTCTCCGCCTGAGCAGACGATATTGCGCGCCGCCTCAGCAACGGCAATCTTCCCGCCTGTTTCCGGATCTAAATAGATATAACGAGAGTTGCAGTCGGTCGTCATCGCCAGACCTTTTTCCGTACCGCGAATTCTGACCACAGCTGCATCCGAACCAGGTGAAACAACCGTGCTCGTGCGTACCATATGGTCATATTGATCGTAAACCCACTCTTTACTCGCAATTGTCGGCTGTTGCAGCAATTGCAATAGAGTAGCTTCATAGTTTTCAACTTCTGGAACCTCATTGTCCATGTCCTGGAACTCACGGAAATAAGCTGGTTCGCTGGATGGTTTGTAATAGACTGGTGCTTCTTCAGCCAGCGCATCTGCCGGAACATCAGCAACCACTTCCCCTTTATGTAAAAGACGAAGCATCTTGTCTTCTGTTACTTTTCCAATCGCAACCGCTTCGAGCTCATATTTTGAAAAAAGATCGATGATTTCCTGTTCACGGCCTTTTTCCACGACGATCAGCATACGTTCCTGTGATTCGGAAAGCATCATCTCGTAAGGAGTCATGCCTGTTTCACGCTGCGGCACGAGGTCAAGATTCATTTCGATTCCTGAACCAGCCTTGCTCGCCATCTCAGCAGACGAACTGGTCAAACCGGCCGCGCCCATATCCTGGATGCCGACAAGTGCATCATTTTTCACCAGCTCAAGGCAAGCTTCCAACAGCAATTTTTCCATAAACGGATCGCCAACCTGCACAGCAGGACGCTTCTCTTCAGATGCTTCATTCAATTCCTCGGACGCGAATGTCGCCCCATGGATTCCGTCACGCCCAGTCTTTGCTCCAACGTACATGACGGTATTTCCAACACCATGCGCCTGGCCTTTTTTAATGTCCTCATGGTTGATCAAACCAACGCACATTGCGTTAACTAGCGGATTTCCTTCATAAGCACCATCAAACTGAACCTCGCCGCCAACCGTCGGAATGCCGATGCAGTTCCCGTAACCGGCAATACCGGCAACAACTTGTTCAAACAAATATTTCACCCGTGGCGATTCTAACTCGCCAAAACGGAGCGAATTCAACAATGCAATTGGCCTTGCTCCCATCGAAAATACATCGCGGATGATTCCGCCAACACCCGTTGCTGCCCCCTGATAAGGCTCGATTGCTGAAGGATGGTTATGGCTCTCGATCTTGAAAACCACCGCCTGGCCATCACCAATATCCACGATCCCTGCACCCTCGCCCGGTCCCTGAAGCACGCGCTCGCCTGTGACAGGGAACTTTTTCAGGACTGGCTTGGAGTTCTTGTAGCTGCAATGCTCTGACCACATAACCGAGAACAAGCCAGTCTCTGTATAGTTAGGAGTACGTCCAAGGATCTTTTCGGCAGAAGCAAACTCGCTGTCTGAAAGTCCCATTTCACGATAGATTTTTTCCTGTTTAATTTGCTCTGGACTTGGTTCAAGCATTAACCGCATTTGCTTCCCTCCACTGTTTGACGATTGATTTGAAAAGTTTCAGGCCGTCCGCTCCGCCCAGCAGCTCATCGACTGCACGCTCCGGATGCGGCATCATTCCGAGGACGTTTCCTCGTTCATTGATGATCCCGGCAATATTCTCAAGGCTTCCGTTCGGGTTCTCGCATTCGTATGTGAACACGATTTGATTATTCGACTTCAATTGAACAAGCGTCTCTTTATCGCAATAATAGTTGCCTTCACCATGTGCAACCGGAATTGTGATGACCTCGCCTTTTTCATAGCCAGCTGAAAACATTGTTTCGTTATTCTCCACCTTCAGCTCGACCTGCTTGCAGATAAACTTCAGGCTGTCATTGCGGCGCATTGCCCCCGGAAGAAGGCCTGCCTCTAGCAAAATCTGAAATCCGTTGCAGACGCCAAGCACAGGCTTTCCGGCTTCAGCAGCTTTGACAACTTCCTTCATGACATTGCTGAACTGTGCAATCGCGCCTGATCTCAAGTAATCTCCATATGAGAAACCACCTGGCAAAAGCACAGCGTCATAGCCTTCAAGACTTTCAGCATCATGCCAGACATACTCTGCTTCTTCGCCAAGCTCATCCTTTACCGCATGGTACATGTCGATGTCACAGTTTGAACCCGGAAATACGATCACCGCAAATTTCACTGTGCAACAACCTCCTCAACTTCATACCTGTAATCCTCAATCACCGGATTTGCCAGCAGGCGCTCGCACATTTCCTTCACAGTACCGTCAACATCTTTTACACTCTCATCCAAAGTAAGTTCCATATACTTGCCGATTCGGACATCTTGGATGCCTTCGTAACCATGAGTCGCAAGCGATTTTTTAACAGCCGTCCCCTGTGGATCCAAAACACTTTCCCTTAACGTGACATACACCTTAACTTTATACATGCAATTGTCCTCCCAATCTCGTTAAAATGGTTTCGTAAGCATCTGTCAGGTTCCCTAAATCCCGGCGGAACACATCTTTGTCAAGCTTCTGTTGCGTCTTCATATCCCAGAGGCGGCATGTATCAGGCGAAATCTCATCCGCCAGCAGGATCTTTCCGTCAGTATCCTTGCCGAACTCTAGCTTAAAATCTATTAATCTCACACCTATTTCAGCGAAAAATCCGCCAAGCACTTCATTAATTTTCAAAGCTGCTGCCTTCAGTTCAGCCACTTCCTCTGCAGCTGCCAAATTCAGTACATCCACATGATCATCTGTAATCAGCGGGTCGCCAAGTCCATCATCCTTCAGGTAAAACTCAACGATTGGCCTTGAAAGCTTTTTGCCTTCCTCAATCCCAAGGCGCTTTGAAAAACTGCCCGCAGCGAAATTCCTGACAACCACTTCGAGCGGGATGATCTGTACACGCTTCACCAGCTGCTCATTCTCGGAAATTTTCTCGATAAAATGCGATTGGATCCCCGCTTTGCCAAGCTTCGAAAATAATAGACTCGTAATCTCGTTATTCAGCCTGCCCTTGCCGGCAATCTCTGCTTTTTTCTCGCCATTGTAGGCCGTCGCAGAATCCTTGTATTGAACCCTGACTACATCCTCTTGATCTGTCGCGTAAATCCGCTTCGCTTTCCCTTCGTATAACAGCTCTTCCATTTCAACGCCCTCCGATTGAGATAATTGGCAATCTTCAGTCACCTAGAGATAAAAGAAGGGCAAGAAAACTTGCCCGTTCGTATTAAAGTCCCAGTCTTTCAAAAATCATATCCACATGCTTGATATGGTAGTTGTAATCAAAGCAGTCAGCGATTTCCGCTTCACTCAGCAGTCCGGAAATCTTTTCATCCTGTTCGATCAGGCTGCGGAACTGCACCTGCTTTTCCCATGCTTCCATCGCACGCGGCTGAACAGTATCGTACGCTTCCTCACGGGACATGCCCTTATCGATCAACGCCAGCAGTACACGCTGGGAATAAATCAAGCCAAGTGTCCGATCCATATTGCGCTTCATATTCTCCGGGTACACCGTCAGGTTCTTGACGATATTGCCAAAGCGGTTCAGCATATAATTCAATGCGATTGTCGCATCCGGTAAAATGATTCTCTCCGCCGATGAATGCGAGATATCGCGCTCGTGCCATAGTGGCACATTTTCGTAAGCCGTTGTCATATAGCCGCGGATAACGCGAGCCATCCCTGTCATGTTTTCAGAGCCAATCGGGTTGCGCTTATGCGGCATGGCCGATGAACCCTTCTGTCCTTTCGCAAAGAACTCCTCAACTTCACGAGTTTCGCTTTTTTGCAAGCCGCGAATCTCCACTGCGAATTTTTCAATCGAAGTCGCAATCAAAGCAAGCGTCCCCATATAGAATGCATGGCGGTCACGCTGTAAAGTCTGGGTCGAAATCGGTGCCGGCTGCAGCCCTAATTTTTCACACACATATGATTCAACGAATGGATCGATATTCGCATACGTTCCAACCGCACCGGAAATCTTGCCGAATTCGACGTCGCGGGATGCCATTTTGAATCGCTCAAGATTGCGTTTCATTTCCTCAAGCCAGAGCGCCAGCTTCAAGCCAAAAGTCGTCGGCTCAGCATGGACACCATGCGTACGGCCCATCATAACCGTGTATTTATGTTCTTTTGCCTTGTTCGCCAAAATCCCAACAAAGTTTTCAAGGTCCTTCAGCAAAATCTCATTTGCCTGTTTAAGCACATACGATAAAGCTGTATCGACCACATCCGTCGAAGTCAGGCCATAATGCACCCATTTGCGCTCCTCGCCAAGCGTTTCAGACACCGCTCTTGTAAAAGCAACCACATCATGGCGTGTCTCTTCCTCGATCTCTTTGATCCGGTCAATATCAAAAGAGGCATTCTCCCGCAGCTTCTTCACATCTTCCTTTGGAATCTCGCCAAGCTCTGCCCACGCTTCACATGCAAGAATCTCAACCTCGAGCCATGCTTTAAAGCGATTTTCCTCCGTCCAGATTGCTCCCATTTCCGGTCTTGTATAACGATCTATCATCTTTTTTGTCCTCCGATCATTTCTGCTGCGCTTTCCCAGATGCCGCTTTCCTCAGCTTCCTCTAGCGCACTCTCTACTGTCTCTCGTAAAAGGGTCACATGCCCCATTTTCCGTTTATGCTTTGCTTCTTTTTTGCCATATAAGTGAATCTTCCAATCCTGCACTTCAGCGATTTTATCCAATAATGGCTGCTGGTGCTCACCCAGGATATTCACCATCACAGCAGGCTTAAGCAAGTTCGTGCTGCCAAGCGGCCAGCCGCATACCGCCCTAATATGCTGCTCGAACTGCGATGTCTCACAGGCTTCAATACTATAATGCCCCGAGTTATGCGGTCTCGGTGCCAATTCGTTTATGTACAATTCATCATTTGCAGCTAAAAACATTTCAACAGCCAGCGTCCCGGTTAAACCTAACCCCTCAGCAATCTGCTTCGCTGCTTTTATTGCCTTTTCTTCAGCTTCCATGCTGATCCTCGCCGGCACAATCGTCTGATGCAGGATGTTTTCCTTATGAATATTTTCAGCGACCGGGAAAACAACTGTCTCACCTGTTGTCCCGCGGGTAATGATCACCGAGATCTCTTTTTCAAACGGAATCCATTTTTCCAGCACACATTCACCCTGGCTGACAAGTGTTTCAGCCAATGGGATATCATCAATCGACCTGATCACTAGCTGCCCTTTGCCGTCATATCCGCCACGTGCTGTCTTCAATACTGCCGGCAAACTCAGCTCCTCAACACCATTCCTCACATCTTCCACTCTTGTCACTGCCACATAGGGAGCCACTCTCACTCCGGCTGCCTCGATATGGCGCTTCTCTTCTATCCTGTCCTGAGTGACCCTAAGCAATTCGGTCCCCTGCGGTACATAAGCGTATTTATTCAACCATTCAAGCGCATCAGCGTCGATATTCTCGAACTCATAAGTGATCACATCACTCTGTTCAGACAGCTGCTTTATTTTTTCCAGGTCAGCATAACCGCTGACAATCTGCTCGTCAGCGACCTGGCCGCACGGACAATCCGCGGTCGGGTCAAGCACAATCACCCTGAAACCCATCGCTTTTGCCGACAGTGCCATCATCTTGCCAAGCTGCCCGCCGCCAATGATTCCGATCGTCTCTCCTGGTAAAATCAATTTAGACAAGCTCATCACTGCTTTCCATCACTGACATTTTAGTTTCTTCCCGTAAATCCGCCAGCCTTTCCGCAACTTCACCATCAAATGCACCCAAAATCTGAGCCGCGAGCAATCCCGCGTTCGTTGCTCCCGCTTTTCCGATCGCCACTGTCGCAACCGGTACGCCGCCTGGCATCTGGACAATCGATAGCAATGAATCCAGGCCGTTGAGCGCTCTCGACTGCACCGGCACCCCGATAACAGGAAGCGTGGTTTTCGCTGCAACCATGCCCGGCAGATGAGCTGCTCCGCCCGCTCCGGCGATGATGACTTTGATTCCCTCATCTCTCGCATTCTCGGCAAACTCAAACATTAAATCCGGTGTCCGATGTGCGGAAACTACCTTCTTTATATAAGAAATTTCTAAGCGATCCAGCATGTCACACGCATGCTTCATCGTTTCCCAATCCGATTTGCTCCCCATAATAACTGCAACGGTCATATACCTAAACCTCCCTTTGGAGTTTCCAAAACAAAAAACCCGGATAGACTGCTTCCTCTGTTAGAAGAGAAAGTAGTCCGTCCGGGTGCAAACGCAAAGAAACCCACAAGTACATGCGATTTCTTTTCCCTTCACTTTAAAAAACTACTTTCCCTCATAGTCCGGCAATTTACGGTTACCAGGTAGAGACTCATGGGCCATATCCCCATTATTATACGAGGGAGTAACTGAATTTCACTTTCGACAACTACATCTTAACAACCATTTAGACTTTTTGTCAATCAATAATCGAACGTTATATAATTTCCATTTTAAATCGTTCGTGTTTAGAACTTTAAATAACTAACGCAATTCAGCTTTCAATCAACTTCGCTTCAAAAATAATCTGCCTTCCAGCAGGCTCATATTCCATAGTGCCATTCTTTTCTACTTCCTTGAAAATCGGCTTTTCCATCCTGCGGACAGGGGCAAAGCCGTCCTTCTTCATTCTATTAAGGCAATCATCGATTGATTCATGCTCGCCAACTTCATACATCTGTTTCTTCCTAACCTTGCTCATGAGAACAGCTTTCCTTTCCGAACTGATTTTACCCAGAACCCGCCATGAATCGCTTTCGGTTCATAAGCGATGATAAATGCTTTCGGGTCAAGCTCCTTGATCGTCTGGTAAAGCTTCAATTCATATTTCCTCGGCGTCAGGATTTGCAACGCCATCCGGTCGCCCTCAAGCCCATGCGCTGCCCAGTCTGTCACACCATACCCCTGTTCCCGTAAAGCTTTAGGCAAGTCCCTGTCGTATTCCTTTGTAATGACATTAATCGTAATATATCCAAGCGCCAGCTTCTCTTCAATTTTCATTCCGACGATGACACCAATACCATAACCGACAGCATAGGCAACCAAGTTCTGAATCTGATTCAAATTCTCAAGTACCAGCCCGAGTCCGACTACATATATCACCACTTCGATCATGCTCAGTCCTGCAGCCAAATAACGCTGTCCCTTCAACGTCAGGATCATCCTGATTGTAAAAAAAGACACATACACAATATTAATGATTAAGATGATGGCTACCATGGCAAACCCATTCTCCAGCATTCAATAACCCCTCCAGACATCTCATCTAATAAGCCTTAATGTTCGCATTAATCAAATCACTTGTAAAGTAACTTGCAAAATGACGAACAAAAAAGATTTCTTATTTTAAGGTTTCCTCAAGCACACCTTTTGAAACTATTTGAAATTTATTTTTATAAATCAATACAATTCGTTTAAAATGGAAGAGTATACCAAATGTTAAAAGGAGAGGTGGTAAAAGTGTTTTACCGAAGAAAATTTTACATTGTAAAAAATGAATTTGTCGATACATTTAATAGGCTTTTTAATGAGATTAACCTGCCAAATCAACTGAAACACGGATCCCGATTAACAGGAAGATGGATGGTCCCGCTTGATGAGAAAACAACGGAAATTTTCGCGATTTGGGAGTATGACAGCTACGAGGACTACGTAAGCATCGAAAACAACATCAGGAATGACATCGAACATGTCCAACGGATTCAGAACTGGTATGAAGAACACGGCGGCCGCGATTATATAAAAAGGGAATACCTTTTAGAAATCAGGAATGAAAAGATCCATTCCACAATTGACACAGCAATGAACATGTCATAAAAAAACCATCAAGCCAGCATCCGTTCCAGGAAGGGCTTGATGGTTTTCATTATATTTTAAATGCGCTAACTGTTTCTTTTAAAGTTTCTGCCATTGTAGACAAGTTATTGGCTGATGCTGTGATTTCCTCCATGGATGCTAATTGTTCCTCAGCTGAAGCCGCGACATTTTGAGTATGGACAGAAGAATCCTTTGAAATCGTCGATACCTCATTGACGGTTGCGGAGATTTCCTCTGTGCTCGCAGACATCTGTTCCGCAGTGGCTGCCATCTCTTCGATTCGCGCACTCATATTTTCCATAGAATGAAGGATTTCCTGGAAGCTTTTTTGCGTTCCTTCTACGATTCCCAGGCCGCTTACCACTTCTTTTTTGACATGCTCAATCGAATTGTTAGACTGCTCCATATCAATTTGTATCTGTCTGATCAAATCGGAAATCTGAGAAGAAGATTTTTGTGATTGTTCAGCCAGCTTCCTGACCTCAGCTGCAACAACGGCAAATCCTTTGCCATGTTCCCCTGCCCTCGCTGCTTCAATGGCCGCATTCAAGGCGAGCAAATTGGTTTGGTCCGCAATCTCTGTAATCACCTTTGAGATATTGTCAATTTCCCTTGACCTTTCATTCAGCAAACTGAAAACTTCTCCAGTTTCTTCTACAGAAGTGTGAATCATATTCATTTGGCTTGCTGTCTCTTCGACAAATGCACCACCCTGTTTGGCATGTTCACTTGCTTCTGAACTTGACTCAGCAATCAATGAGGAAGTTTCCGCAATCTCTGCCACTCCCCTTGCCAGTTCCTCCAACGCCCTTGCACTTTCCTCTACACCTTGTGTTTGCGTGTCAGAACCGCTGGCGACCTGCTGGATCGCTTCGGTTATTTGCTCTGTCGCCCTGCTTGTCTGTTCAGCACCTGCAGTCAGCTGTTCAGATGATGCCGCAACCTGTTCTGATGTTTCAAGAACATCTTGCAGCATCGTGCTCAAGTTTTCTTTCATGCTATTATAACTTTCCGCAAGGTCACTTAGCTCATCTCCACTGTTGTCTTCAACAACAGCTGTGAAGTCTCCGGCGCCTGCCTTGATCATCGCTGCTGAAATAGCATTAAGTCTTCTTCGTAAAATACGTGTAAACAAATAGATTCCAATAAATGCGAGGATTAGAACGATAACGACCTGGATCAAAAACTTCGTCATAAAAGAAGACAGAATGTGATCGATGATCTTTTCAGAAGCACCAACGTACAGAATCCCGATTGCCTTGCCGTTTTGATCCATTATGGGCTCATAAGCTGTTTGGTAGGAATGCCCGGCCACATTGGCTTCTCCATAATAAGGCTTCCCCTGCTTCAGAACAACATCAGCAACTTCTTCTGAAACAGTCGTCCCGACAGCACGCTTTCCCTCGAGCATAACGTTTGTGGCAATTCGAGTATTTTCCTGAAAAATAGTGACTGTATCTCCTGTATCATTTCCAATTTTGTCGACGAGATCATAATTTTCATTAAAAACCTGGTTCCCCTTAAATAGCTTTCCATTTTTAATTTCCCACTCGCCAGGGAATTTATTGTTAATATATCGCTCACTTAAAGCCAAATCCCCTTTTGCTTTCTCCACTGCAAAAGATTTGATTCCCGTCGTCACTTCCCTGGTAACGATGGCACCAATGATCACAGAGAGCAACAGAACAGTGCTCAATACGATTAAATTGATTTTAGTCCCTAACTTCAACTTTAATCCAGACTTGTTTTTCCTCAAAATACTTGTTCCCCCTTGATGTAAACTGACTCTTTATTGTTTGTAACGATAGAAACAATAAATACTCAGGTTATATCGGAAGATTTCTGTATTTTTTAATTACCTCACAGGGGATTTCATTAATTTGACAAAATTTAAAAAGTGGATGGAATAAACAATCTTATTGTGCGGTTTTTTTAGTGGCTGGTCACATGCTGTTTTTTCTCCGATTTAACTGGTAAAAATCCTGGGTTTTTTCCAAGTCGCGGAATTGCATGTAAAATTCGCAGAATTAATCTGGTTTTTCGCGGAATGCAACACTGATTTCACGGAATCTGGTACTGGTTTCGCGGGATCCAATACTGATTTGCGGGGGCCGGTTCTGGTTTCGCGGTATTCAGCACAGATTTCGCGGGATCCTGTACTGTTTCAAGGAATCTAATACTGTTTTTCACGGAGTCCAGTGCAGGAGAGGAACATCTTCGCTATGAAGCTATCTTTCTGGGAGTATTTCACCTACGGAGAACTTTCTATTCCTTAATTTTATCCGAGAACGCTCAGGGCCCAGATAGCTTCACGGTTATCATATCAATATGGTACAGTTTCACTCTGTCGACTTAACAGTATTTTCACACAAAAAAGAACAGCCATTATAGCTGTTCTTTTGGTGCCCGGCGGCGTCCTACTC
>JAGGQZ010000026.1 GCA_018613055.1 Chryseobacterium sp. ISL-80
AAGGAATCATCAGGTCCTTAACCGATAATCCCAAAAATTCACCGCTGTAAAGACTAATCATGGCGAAAACTCCCTAAAATGGATTTCTTTCCATTTCATTTTATCATAAATTATAGGGTGGTGCTTTTATTTAGTTTGCTCAAAAAGGATAACAAAAAGCGCAAGCGCCTTGGTCAGCCCCGACAAGCACTGGAGGGCCTGACAGTGAAGTCGCTCTTTGACTTCATTGGCAGGACCGAAACGTCTCGAGGAGTTAGGAGCCGAAGCTAGGTAAACGTCTCGAGGGCTAGGCGCTGGAGCTGGATTAAGATAACCACTTTTGTTATCCACACTTTATCGCTTTTATTATTTCCTATAAGAACAAAAAAGGACCACAAAATGAGGCCCTTTTGCTATGGATCTTTGATTACTGAATAAGGTCAAAGATCTCAATCGTAATCATGTCGATGTTATCGAACTGGTATTTCTTAGGCTTTTCCTTGTCGTTGTAAACTTCCAGTTCATATGTTTCCGTTTTTGGATGGTATGTAACCTGGCATTTACGCTCTCCGTTCACCTCAAAAAAGCGTTGGGAAGGCTCCCCTCCATTAGACTGCTCTTGCAGATTCTTTAAACGGGTGATGATTCCTTGAAGCTGTGACATTGCTCCCTCTCCTTTCAAGACAAAAACCAATAACTTATCAATAGATTTTGCAATTGGCCTATTTATATCCATGTAAAATGATTTCAGAATTTTCTATACATAATTCTTTACATGTCAATATTAACAGAATAAAATATTGTCAGACGATGTACAAGTAAAAGCTTCGAGAAAAGGAGTGATTTTTTGAAAAAGCCCGTACAAATATCACAAAATGTCTTTCTTATTGATGATTACGACCTCAAGATGGAAGAACGTACCGGAACCTATGTATTGACAGAGGACAAGGTTACCCTGATCGAAACTTCCGCCAGTCCATCCATTCCCTATATCCTTGAAGGATTGAACACACTCGGAATATCCCCGGCAGATATCTCATACATAATCGTTACCCATATCCATCTCGACCATGCCGGCGGTGCAGGTTTGATGCTCAAGCACTGTCCAAATGCAAAAGTCATCGTCCATCCTAAGGGTGCAAGGCATCTAGCCGATCCCTCCAGATTGATTCAGGGAGCAAAAGCGGTTTATGGAGAAAAGTTTTCTGAGCTGTTCGATCCCATTGTAGAAGTACCTGAGGACCGTTTGGTGATTAAGGGTGAGGGCGAGACACTTAAAATCAGCGAGAAGTTGACACTGCAGTTCCTTGACACTCCCGGACATGCCAATCATCACCTGAGCGTTTATCATCCCTTAACAAAAGGAATTTTTTCTGGTGATACCGCCGGGATATTTTATCCACAGCTTGACCGCGAAGGAATTGAATTCTATCTTCCCACTACCTCGCCAAATCAGTTTGACCCTGGGAAAATGCTTGACTCCATAAACAAGTATAAGGAATTGGGAATCGAGAGAATCTTTTTCGGACATTATGGCATGTCTGAAAATCCAGCCGAAGCTTTCAGGCAGGTTGAGCACTGGCTTGAACTATTCATTCAGGAAGCAGAACTGGCTTTTTCAGATGAAAATCAACGTGAAAAACTAGTCGAAAATATCACCAAAAACCTTTATGATAAAATACGTTCCCATTTAAAACAGCAAGGTCTGGCTGACAGCCATCCGATTTACGAGCTGCTCTACCTAGACATCAATGTAAGTGCGATGGGACTGGCCCATTATTTAACAAAACTGAACGGAGGAAGCCATTGATATGAATGACATCATCGTGTATACACAAAATGATTGCCCTTCCTGCAAAATCATTAAAATGTTCCTGACTGAATTCAATTTTTCTTTTACCGAAAAGAACATCAGTGAAGATGACAGCAGCAGGCAGGAGCTGACACATACTTACAACTCCTACTCAACACCTACGATTGTAGTAGGTGAAGAAGTCATCACAGGGTTCGATCTCGAGCGGTTAAAACAAGTCCTGGATATAAAAGAATGATAAAAAGTGTTGCATCGTGCGAAAAACACACTCAATTCGGACAAAAACACAAAAGAAGAGGTGCCATTTGAGGCACCTCTTCCACCTTTATAATAGACCAAATAGAATGGTCCTGCTTTCGTTCTGGAATACCACGCCTAATTCCATGAACGTGTTTAATGTCGAGAAATTCGGCCCAAAAACGATATCACCGGTGAACGGCTTATCTTCACTTTCGGGTTTAGCAGCCTGCTGATCCTTCACTTTCTCAGGATATGCCTGATGAATTACTTCCTGGGGCACCTGATCATACAAATATTCAGCGACCTTCCACCCGTCCTTTTCTTTAACAAGCTTCAATCCTTCATAATGATCTTCATAGCCTACCGGGCCTTCAGTAGTGGCTGGGAAAAACTCAACAACATAAATTTCATTTTCGGTTTCCACAACTTTTGTTTTTTCGGAAAATGCGTAAAACGGGATATAATATGGAGCAAAGTCGGTTCCATATGTCTGGAAATCATTTTCCTGGCCGACAACGTTTTCTTCAATGAATCCTGACTTGTACGCATCTGTAAAATAAGGGTCAAGGATGCTGTCAATCTCCTCCATACTCCTCCCCTTTTCACTTAACGAGACCTGTGAATCAAAAGCTATCCCGAGGAATTCGAAAACTTCTTCCCTGTCATGCAGATCTGACTGTGCGTATGCATTGGCCGGGACGAACAAAACAAAAAATCCAAATAAAAGAAATAATAGCTTAGAGCGCTTGTCCATTTTCTCCCCCTCTTTCTTGATGACTGGTACATACAATTTTACCAAGATTTACCCTATATAATTATGAAATTCATTCGTAAAATAACTTCACCATCTGACATAAAAAGCGGCTTCTTATTCTCAAATTACCCTATACTCGCTCGAACTAACGCAAATAGTGAAAAAATTGTTGGTTTATCAGGGAAAAAAAAATAACCCCCAAACTTGGAGGTTAATACCTGGCTGTGGTCACCGCAAAATAAACGACGAACAACAGGGCGATTGAAAGAACAATGATATAGGTTAAAAAGATTGGATTACGGATATATGCGTGCTCCTGGACAGCTCCTGGAACCTGGGAATCAAGATTACCCTGCGCTCTTTTCTGTCCCTTGCCTAATGCCCAGGTATAGAACAGACCGCCAGCCAGCACACCCGCGCCTGCTAATAAAAGCATTGTCGTATAGATACTCATATAAATCCCCCTTTATAGAAGGCTGTATATATAAATTGTGCTTAATCCGCTTTCCTATTCGCCATTCACCCTGTCAAAATAACCCTTCTCTTACATGCAAAAAAGAGGCACATAAGTCAACGAACAGAAACTCCTTTTCATTCAATGGCAGCGAAAAAGTCCTAATGACTTCCCCGGTTTCTATGTCACTGTAGCGATCTGACAGGATCCCTTTTTTTCCGCCTCTCATTCGGATGATATTCTCAAGAAAATATGGGCGCCAACTCCAGTTCTTATTTTCATATTCGGGCTGCAAAAGCCACTCATTCCCTGCCTTATAAAGATTAGGTGACAGCTGGAATCCGTCTTCATCACATACATACATCCGGAACGCAACCCCATCCATGCGATCACCGAGAGCCATCAATAACTCACTTGGGCTTTGTTCTTTTTTATACTTGCTGATCAATTCCTGAAACTTGCTGTTCAATTCAATCCGCAAATCATAAAATGACTGAAGCCGTTTCTTCTCGGATAAAATAAACCCGTGGATTTCGTCCTTTAATTTATCCTTGAGTATCTCTTTGTCCACTAAGCCATGATCAGGTCTTTTTAAGTAAAACCCTTGATAGAACCTGCCTCCGTTCTTCCAGGCAAATTGCAGCTGGTATGGTGTTTCAATGTTTTCAAATAATATCGCTGCACCAATTTTACGGGCGAGGATGGACAAGGAATGAAGGACATCCAGGTAAGCCGGGCCGGTATTATTGGACCGGAGTGAGGACATATCAATTTTTAGTATTTCTGGTTCAATACCTGCTATACGGTTTAGATAACTGCTTTCACTTCCTACTTTATCCATCGCGATTTTTATTCCGTAGGATTTATAGTAATTGATCAGATGCTCGATATGGCTTTGGACATGGCGATCAGATATTTCAAGGACAATATGTTCTGGACGAACGCCTTTTTCCTGGAAAGAGAGGACCATTTGCAAAAATCCTTCACCATCATCCATCATCAATAATTCCGCATCCCGGTTAACGAACCACAGCAGATCCTTCTCGCCTGCACTGGAGGCTATTTCAAGAGCTTTGCTAAGTACGACATTCTCCACTTCTATCCGGTATTCTTCAGGTATCATGTCATCTTCAAAAAAAGAACCAAGACTTATTTCTTCCTTATCGCCAACATATCGTCCTAATATTTCATATCCAATGATTTTATGTTCTTCCGCATTAAAAATTGGCTGAAAGTATGGAACAACATGCTCAAGGTCGGTTAATATATCAAGAGCATCCAAAAAAACTCAACCTCCCTTCAAAATCTGCGCATTTTCCTATCCATTACTTTGATATGAACGATTTTACCACAATATGATAAATCCCTCAGTTACACTGTTTCCATTTTCGACAAGTCATAAAAGCATCCAGATGGCTAAAGATAATAGCAGAGCTTATGGAAGGATGATGACATGAAACCGTGGCATTTCATCGGCATTATTCTTCCATTGCTTGGATGCAGCCACGGCTCGCCCGCCGAAAACCAAACACAGACCCTCAAAACAGACCATGAACCACTCGTTATCAAGGAAGTTCCTGAACAGATTCAGGAACTGGCGGTCCCGAAACCAGAGCAGAAACAAGAAGTACAGCAACAGCGTGATAAACAGATAGTGATGAATGTACCCTTGATCAAACAAAATCCAGAATTAAAGTATGGATGTGAAGTAACCAGCCTGGCGATGATGCTGAAGTATGCCGGGGCTGAAACGAATAAAATGAAGCTTTTCAATGAGATAAAAAAAGATAAAGATCCTCTAAAGCGATCTGCAAACGGGGATATTATAAGCTGGGGTGATCCAGCCGAAGGCTTTGTTGGAGATATGACAGGGAAACGTGCAGGGTATGCAGTTTTTGATAGACCAATGGAAGAGTTGATCAACCATTACCTTCCAGGCCGGGCGGTGAATTTGACCGGCAAAGACTTCGAGACTGTTCTAAACCATGTGGCTTCCGGTTACCCGGCCGTCGTGTGGACGACCGGTGACTATCGTCTTCCTGATCGTTGGGAATCATGGACACATGGCAGCGAAGTCATAAAAACGCCACTCGACTTACACGCAGTCGTCCTTGTTGGGTTCAATGACACTACTGTCTATCTGAACGACCCTCTGTCAGGCCGAAAACAAGTGCCTGTTAACAAGCAGCGATTTATTGAAACATGGAAAGCGATGCAATCAAGAGCAGTCAGTTACCGGTAAAACACAGATAAAGGCTGGATTCCATTCCGGCCTTTTCTCTTTTACTTGCCACCGCTCTTCTTCTCAAGCGATTTATGGAGTTTCGCAATAGAATGGACGATTGTCCTCTTCTTATTAAAACCCTTTGCTGTAGCCGATACACCATTAAAGACAGCGATCGCGTTGCCCCAGGTTCCTAACCGGTCAAAACCGGAAACAAAAACTTTTAAATAGCCATTTTTCATCGGTATAAACATTATTTCCATTCTCATATCATAATATTTCATCAACAACACCTCTTTTGCTGAAAGGACAAGTCATACTTTTCCTTTCTCTTCCCCAGAGTAATGGCCAAGAAACACATAAATGAGTTCCTTCCCTAAAATGGCACTTCTTTTTTCCATGTTTGTTTGCTAGTATAGTAGAGAAAATTTGGAGATAGGTTGGTATTTTTCATGTCTGAACAAATCACCCGGAGGAAGTTTATAAAAAAGGCAGTCGGCACGATTTTGGCTGCAGGCGGACTCACCACTGGAGGCTATTTCTATGCCCGTGAAGTCGAGCCCCGAATGCTTGATGTCACCCGCCATACCATCGGGAGCGCCACGCTGCCGGCAGGATTTGACGGAGTTAAGATCATCCAATTCAGCGATACACATATTGGTTTTCAATATACAATTGAACAGCTTGCGAAACTGGTTGCCAAGATTAATCAACTGAATCCGGATTTGATTGTGTTTACAGGCGATTTACTTGATGACCCTCGGCATTTTACAGATAAGAAAAAGAAAATCACTACTCTGTTAAGCCAGTTAGAGGCTCCCCTTGGAAAATTTGCTGTATATGGGAATCACGATCATGGGGGATACGGTTCAGACCTATATAAACAAATGATGGAACAATCAGGTTTCTCCTTGTTGCTGAACGATTCCGCTGCTGTCAGGCTTCTTGATGGCAGTTCGATCTGGATTACCGGCATTGACGATGCCATGCTTGGCAAGCCTAATTTGAAAGAGGCTATGTCCAATATACCCAAAGACTCTTACACCATCCTCTTGTCCCATGCTCCTGACAAAGCAGATGAAGCAGCACATTATTCTATTCAGTTGCAGCTGAGCGGACACAGCCACGGCGGACAAATCCAGATACCCTTTTACGGTCCACTGGTTACGCCGCCATATGCCGAAAAATACGTAGAAGGCTTCTATGACGCAGGAAACAACAAGGAATTCAAACTATATGTGAATCGCGGACTTGGAACAACCAGGCTTCCATTCAGATTTTTGTCACAGCCTGAACTTACATTATTTACACTCAAAAAAACAAGCAGCTGATCAGCTGCTTGTTGTCGATTTGAGGATGAATCTCTCCTCTGCTTCAACCACTTTCAAAGGTCTGGCAAAAAAGAACCCCTGGGCTTTCTCGCAATCGGCATTTGTCAGGAATTCCACCTGGCTTTGTTCTTCGACACCTTCTGCAATCACTTCCATGCCCAGGCTTTTGCCCAGGTGGATGATGGTTGTAATGATGGCGGCATCCTTGCCGTTATACTTGATATCCCCTATGAAACTCTGGTCAATTTTCAATACATCAATAGGAAACTGCTTTAAATAACTGAGTGATGAGTACCCTGTCCCAAAATCATCAACGGAGATTTTGATTCCCAGGTTTTTCAAACGTTTCAGGGTTGGGATTGTTTCTTTCGTATCCTGCATTGCTCCCTCTGTAATCTCAATTTCCAGAAGGGCGGGATCAATATGGTGCTGCTCAACCGCACTCTTGATTACCCTGACTAAATCCAGCTGCAAAAATTGTTTCGGAGAAATATTGACGGCAATCCTGATTGGCCTCCCTGCCTTGTCCGACCATTCTCTGATCTGCCGGCATGCCCTGTCAATGACCCAGTTGCCAATCGGGATGATCAACCCGGTATCTTCTGCAAGCGGAATAAACTCAGCCGGGGAAATAAAGCCTAATTCAGTGCTGTTCCATCGAAGTAAAGCTTCAAAGCTGGATATCTCATTGGTAGTTAAGTTCACCTGCGGCTGAAAATAAAGTTCCAGCTCTTCCCGTTCGATTGCTTTTCGCAAATGGGCCTCAAGGGTAATGACATTGATGCCAGTTGATTGCATGTCCGAACGATAAAATTGGTAGTGTGCTTTCCCTTTATCTTTCACGCTATATAATGCTTCGTCCGCATATTTGATCAATGATTCAGCGTCCCTCCCGTCATTGGGATATAGGCTGATTCCGATGCTCGGTGTTATATAATACTCCTGGGAATTGAAATAAAAAGATTCATTGAATCTGGATAATATTTTTTGTGCGAATTCACCTGCGGCTAGCCTGCCTGTTTCTTCAAGGACAATGATGAATTCGTCACCGCCCTGTCTGTAGACAGTACAGTTTACTTTTTGTATTTCGACCAGCCGATCTGCAACCTGTTTTAGAATCTGGTCGCCAACAAAATGCCCCAGTGTATCGTTCAGGTACTTGAAACGATCGATATCCAGAAAGAGAAGGGCGAAGGGAGTCTTTTGCTTCATTCTGTTTTTCACAAGAGTATCAAGATGATCGAGAAGTGCCCTACGGTTATGCAGCCCTGTAAGCTGATCGTGGAATGCCATGTATCTAATCAACTCTGTATTTTTAGCCTGTTCAGAAAGATCCCGTATAATGATATACATTCCTTTTATTTCAGAATGGATCACAATTGGTATTGTCTTCAAATGGACAGTAAGGAAATTGCCTTTTCGGTGCATGAAGCGGCAATCAAGCGATTCCTTCGCATTTCCATGTTTCGTATCAGTCAATAGCTCGTGAAATGGCGGCAGGTCACTCTCGCAAATCAAGCTGGTGATCTTCCGCGATTTAAGCTGTTTGCCCGTATATCCTGTCAATAGTTGGGCAGCGGGGTTGACATCAAGGATTTTCCCTCTAAGGTCAATTGAAAAAACAGCATCAAGATTATGATCAATAAGTGATCGATAGCGCTGCTCGCTGTCAATCAATCGATTCTTTTCCTTCAGGGTTTCGGTAATATCCCGAGTGACCGCTACAACATATTGTACATCCCCTGACTCATTCTTGACCGGAGTCAGCAGTGTCTCACCAAGAACCTGTTTGTCATTCTCAAGATCGACTTGATCATGGAAAACGACTTCCTGTCCTTTATTCACGGCTTTTAAATACTGCTGCTGCAAGGGGGCCAACCGATTAACCGGCAATACTTCCTCCATCGTCTTGCCAATATCACGCGGGTTCATTCCCGCGTGGAGCAGTCCGTTTTCATTCGCAAATAAATAACGGAATTGGTATCCCGGTTCTACCTCCATGATAAAAACGAGATCCTTCACATGTTTAAAGATGATATCTGAAATCATCTGTTCGATTTTATTGGGAGCCGGCATGCTCCTTCTTTTTGTGATTCGTGATTGCTTCATTTGATTCATCTAACCATCCTCATTCCAGAAGTACATTTGTACCTGGTCCATGATCCGAAATAGTTTTATATCCCTATTTTACCTTTTCGAATAAGGAAAAACGATACTATTTTTTAAATATTTACAAATTTTCGCTAAAAATCGACATCGAAAAATCGCAAGGTGCCCTTCTCTTACAACAGGCATAAGCTGATGCAGAGGAGGAGATTTTATGTATCATATTGTTAAGCGAGGCGAAACTTTGGCCGTTATCGCAGCAAATTATCGACGGCCCCTAAGTCAAATCCTATCAGCGAATCCCGGGATCATCAATCCTGCGCTCATTTATCCAGGCCAGCGTATTTCAATTCCCGGACTTCCGGATCCTGCTTCCATTCCTTACTCCATTTCGGTATCATTAACCAGCAAAAGGCTCAGTTTATACAGAGCAGGCAAATTAGTAAAAACATACCCTGTCGGCATCGGGAAAATGCTGACCCAAACCCCCGTCGGAGAATTTGTCATTGTCAACAGAGAACCCAACCCTGGCGGACCTTATGGCGTAATGTGGTTATCTCTTTCCAAGCTTGGGTATGGAATCCATGGAACAAATAACCCTGCCTCCATCGGCAAGTCTGTTTCAAAAGGATGTATACGCATGCAAAACAAAGATGTTCTCGAGTTAGCCCGGCAGGTACCGAACGGAACAAGAGTAGCCATCAGGCCATAAAAATGCTCGATGAAAGGCTTCTATTTCTCAAAAAGCCAAATAAAGGTTATAATAGAAATATGGTTAATAAGGACTTGCATAGGTGCTAATGCAGAAAGGAGCCTAACCCATTGAAGAATGAAAGGAACAATATTCCCCAACTCCGTCCAACGATTGAGAACCTCTCGCAAGCTATCTTCACAGTGAACCGTCATGCCAAGACTGCTCCAAATCCGAAATTTCTTTATCAGTTAAAACATGATGCGATAAAAAAAATGCTCAGGGAAGGAAAAGCCAAAAAAACTGGTCTTCATTTCTCAAACAATCCAAGAAACAGCCAGCAGCAGTCAGACGTACTGGTGGTTTGCGGTGATTATACGTTCCATATCCCGCCGACTAAACAGGATTTTGAGCAGCTGCCCCACCTGGGAAAGCTTGATCAGGCTGTCAGGAACCCGAGAGCATCAATATCGCTGACCAACGCGAAAAAATTATTGTCATCCTACACTGGGTTAAAAGAGGCCCAGGAAGCTTCCGGAACTGCCAGGACAAGAAAATATGTAAAACCCGTATTTAAAAAGCTTGGCGAAAGATATCCGTAAAAGAAAGCTGGAAGCCCAGCTTTCTATTTTTATAGACAATCTGCCTTATAAAATCAATTCATCAATCTTCAGAACCAACTGTGCAATCTCCGGCTTGCTGATCTGGGCATCCGCACCCACAACACTTCCCTTATGGCGGAGCTCGTTCGTGATCAACGAAGAAAAGATGATCACCGGAAGCTTTGACAGGACCGGATGCTCCTTTATCCTCTTTGTCAAATGGTGGCCATCCATCTGGGGCATTTCAATATCGGTAATCACAAGCTGGACTGCCCCGGGTAACTCCTGTGGGTTCGCTGTCAAATGCTCAAGATAAGTGATTGCATCCTGCCCATTCTCGAAAAACTCCAGATTCTCGAATCCTGCTTCACTCAATGTGTCATGAAGCATTTTTCTTAACATCGCAGAATCTTCTGCAATCACGATTTTTTTCGAAGAACGTTCTCGAGGCCCCAGCTTTTTGACATCACTGATTTTCACCCCAGAATCAGGATTGATCTCAAGAAGAATCTTTTCAAAATCCAGGAACAGAACCATCTCTCCTGCCAGTTTGATCACTCCGATCACCTGGCTCTCCTGACCCTGATACAAATCGGATGGTTTCTCGATCTGAGTCCATGAAATACGATGGATCTGCGAAACGGTATGCACATGGAATACCGTCTTTTGCCGATTGAATTCCGCAACTATGAATTTATCCATTTGAGGATTGGCTGACTGCGTCAGTCCTAAAGCAGACGCCACATTGATAACAGGAAGCACCTCACCCCTCAGTTCCATAATTCCCTCCACAAATGGATGCGACTGAGGAATCTCCACGACCGGGACCGGATTGAGGATTTCTTTCACTTTCATAACATTTATGGCAAATTTATTCTGGCCGATCCCGAACTCGACAATTTCCAGTTCATTCGTGCCCGATTCTAATAAAATACTGCTATCATTCATCATGCTCTTCCTTCTCTATAAAAAATATGGGTACTATATACCTATTATCGGCAGATCGGATAATACCCTTTAGCAAATGGCCCTGTTAAAATTTTATTGATGATTACACATTATTAAGGGGAACCCATTATTTATGGATTCCCCTTTAGCAATCAATACGTAAAACAACTGTCGAATATGAACTTACATTATTTATTACAATATATCTTTGAAGTGAAAGTTTTTTTAGTTACCATGCCAATGATAAATTATTTGCACAACGCCAGAGGAAAATGTTCTTGTATTAACCATTTTTAAATTAACCCTCTGTTTTAAATCAATAAACAACGGTTTTCCTTCTCCCAAAGCAACAGGGTGAATAGATAATCTAAATTCATCAACAAGCCCAAGATTAATAAAAGTTGTAATGAGACTTGCTCCGCCATAGAGCCAGATGTCTTTACCAGACTCTTTCTTCAATTTATTTACTTCTACAAGGATATTATCATTTATAAGTATCGCTTGATTATCAATCGTATTCTGTGTTCTGGAAAAAACATATTTCTTTTTACGATGAACCAATTCCCAAATTTCCTTTTCGGTATCTGTGTCTTCATTTTTCGGAATATATTGTCCCCATAAATCGTAGCTTTTCCTACCATATAAAATAGTATCAATTTGATTTAGGAAGTCAGTAAACCCCATATCAGGGTCCATGATGCACCAATCAACCTCTCCATTTTTCCCTTCAATAAAACCATCTAAAGTAACTGCTAAATCTAAAATTATTCTTCTTTGTTTTAAGGTATTTGACATAACTATTCTTCCTTTTATTATTCCGATTTTGATTCTTCTGTTCTGTTGAATAAGGTTTAGACTATTTTAAGTTGAAAAATATTAAAAGCAAACCAAAAATGGTTTGCCTATGAAAATCAGTTTGCGATTGTCCTTCCTAACACAGCATCTACTTGTTTTTGATGATGAAGATCGTGCCAGATAAAGTCCGCAAAATATGTACCAGTCGTCATTTGATGATCAGAAATCTTGAATGACACGGCAAGAGCGTCTTGATTCATGCGTTCAAGCATTTCATGGAACTCTTGACGGACCTCAAGGAGCTCATCAAGGATTTGGTCCTTAGTTGCGTTATTTTCAGCATAATCACGTGCCATATCATTGATTTCCTGAAAATCAGGGAATGATGGCAGAACAGCGTCTTCTTTAAAAAACGGAAATCGTTTTTCCAATGAAAATTTATCCCAGAATAGCAGGTGGGATACTACTGCTGCTACCGCCCACTTTCCCTCTCCTAGCGGCATATTCCATTCACTGTCATCAAGATTCCTTAATGATTGGATCCAGATATCGAACTCTGTATAATGTTTTTTGATTTGTTCCAAGTCCAAGTGGAACACCCCTTTCCATTTCTACCTAAATTAATATTCGCTGCTTCTTTCATTAACCCTTTTTCCTTGCAGATGAATTTACAACTTCCCACTTTAACATGGTAAAATAGGAATGATCATTGGAGGGATGTCATAAGTGGAGCATTTAATTAATAATCGGGTAAAAAACATAGAGATATCAGGCATCAGGAAGTTTTTCAACATGGTTGCCCACGTGGAGGATATGATTTCTTTGACCATCGGACAGCCTGACTTCAAAACGCCTGAACATGTTAAAGAAGCAGGCAAGCAAGCCATAGAGTCAAATATCACTACATATACACATAATGCTGGTCTGATTCAGCTAAGAGAGGCCGCAGCGGATTTTTACAAAAAGAAATACCATGTCGATTATTCAGCTGACCATGAAACAATCATCACCGTAGGAGCAAGTGAGGCGATTGATATCACCTTCCGGACCATCCTGGATGAAGGCTGTGAGGTGATCCTTCCCGGCCCTGTCTATCCAGGATACGAGCCGATCATCAAGCTTTGCGGTGCCACTCCAATCTATGCGGATATCAGGAATACAGGATTCCGGATGACAGCCGAACTGATTGAGAGCCTGATTACCGAAAAAACAAGGTGCATCGTCCTCCCATACCCATCAAATCCTACCGGGGTCAGTCTGAATGAGAGCGAGCTCCTGGAAATTGCACAACTCCTGATGGACAAGGATATTTTTGTGCTGGCTGATGAAATTTACAGTGAACTGGTTTACGAGCAGAAGCATGTATCTATTGCCCAATTCCTGAGGGAAAAGACGATTGTCATTAACGGGCTTTCCAAATCCCACTCGATGACAGGCTGGCGGATAGGGATGCTTTTTGCGCCTGAATATCTGGCAAAACATATTCTGAAAGTACATCAATACAATGTGACTTGTGCAACTTCGATTTCACAAATGGCTGCATTGGAGGCTTTGACGGCGGGGATTGATGACGCATTGCCAATGAAAGAGGAGTATGCCATTAGGCGTGATTATGTATTCAAAAGGCTCCAGTCAATGGAACTTGATGTCATCAAGCCTGAAGGAGCGTTCTACTTTTTCATTAAAATTCCGGCAACCGATATTTCTTCATTTGATTTTTGTATGGATTTAGTCAAAGAAGCAAAGCTGGCTGTTGTTCCCGGAAGTGCATTCTCCGAATTTGGAGAGGGGTATTTCCGCCTTTCCTATGCATATTCAATGGACACGCTTAAAGAAGGATTAGACCGTCTGGAGAGATATTTACGCCAATAACTTGAAAGCCGTTCCTCAATCAGCAGGAACGGCTTTTTATTACCCCTTATATTTTCCGTTATTTTTAGGAGCTTTCTCTTTTTTTGCTTTATCCTTATGGATTTTATTTGTCGCAGCACTGCCAATTTCATGTGAGAACTCAGAATCAATGACAGCAGAGTCAAAACCTTTTTTGTTTTTTTGCTGCGGATCATTCTTTTTTGTCCTTTTAGCCATAGAAATCCCCTCCTTTAGGTTTTAGTATCTTTACCTGGGGAGGGGTCTATGACTAGCAAATATTATGATTGTTTCCAGTACTTATATAACGCCTGTGTGCCGCTGTTTTCTTCGCCTTTTTCCGCGAGCTGCTCATACAATGAAAGAGCCATCGAGAGGCCAGGCACTTCCATGTCCATCCGCTTCGCTTCATCGAGGGCAATTTTCATATCCTTGATGAAATGCTTGATGAAGAAACCAGGCTCGAAATTGCCTGCAATCATCCTTGGTGCCAGGTTTGACAGTGACCAGCTGCCTGCAGCACCGGTCGAAATGCTTTTCAATACGGTCTCAGGATCAAGGCCGGCCTTTTCGGCGTAGATGATTGCCTCACAAACACCGATCATATTCGAAGCGATCGCAATCTGGTTGGCCATCTTAGTGTGCTGACCCGCACCAGGCTCTCCCTGATGAACTATATTCGTACCAAGTATATTAAGCAATGGTTCCACTTCCAGGAAAGCCTCATCATCGCTGCCGACCATAATCGCTAGCCTGGCTTCCCGGGCACCGACATCTCCGCCGGAAACAGGAGCATCAATAGCATGGATTCCTTTTTCTTTTGCTTTTTCATAAATCTTCTTTGCCAGGGATGGGGTCGATGTGGTCATATCAATCAGATAACTGCCCGGTTTCGCATTGGCAATGAGTCCATCCTCGCCCAAATAAACCTCTTCCACATCTGATGGGTAACCGACAATTGTAAAAACAACATCTGCTTTTCGGGCAACCTCACGTGGTGACTCTGACCAGACCGCCCCTTTTTCCAGCAATTCAGCTGCCTTTTCTTTTGTCCTAGTATAAACCGTAAGCTGATAGCCTGCTTCAAGCAGATGGCCTGCCATGCTTTTCCCCATCACACCAGTTCCGATAAATCCAATTACCGTATCTTCTTTGGATAGCATATGTACTCCTTCTTCCCCTTTTTAATTTTAAATATATTCTAACATTAGAATCAAAAAAGGCCGAGAAATTAATCCCGGCCTCCAGAGCGATCTACCATTTTTATGCGCACCCTTATGTTACCCCTTCCTTGGTCTTTTCAAACATAAAGATTCATTAAATTTATATAGTGGTTCTCGAGTTGACCTTGTGTGCCTAAAGTTTCTATACTGTGGTTATGACGACTTTCCGAGGTGTGAATATGTTTTATAAAGAGATTTATGTGTACGACAATAATAAACCTGTCAAGGCAACGTTTAGAAATTATAGGAAAGATGACTTCGACCAGTTAGTCCGCGTCCAGCAGGAAGCCTTCCCCCCGCCTTTTCCGGAGGATCTCTGGTGGAATGAAGATCAGCTGACAAATCATATTAGCTTGTTCCCGGAAGGTGCAATTTGTGTTGAAGTCGATGGCAGGATTGCAGGCTCCATCACCGGCCTGATTGTTGATTTGAAAAATGGGGATGAAGATCATTCTTGGGCTGATATCACAGATAATGGCTATATCCGGAATCACGACCCAAATGGCAATACACTATACATAGTCGATATTTGCATCAGCCCGGCCTATCGGAAATTGGGACTTGGAAAATGGATGATGCAATGCATGTATGAAACAGTGGTTCATTTAGGATTGGATCGGCTTTTGGGTGGCGGCAGGATGCCGGGTTATCACCTTTATGCTGCACACATGTCGATTGACCAGTATATTGAAAAAGTACTTGCTGGTGAATTGAAGGACCCCGTCGTTTCCTTTTTGCTCCGCTGCGGACGTACCCCGGTAAAACCGGTGGCTAATTATCTGGAAGATGAAGAATCATTGAATTATGGAATGCTGATGGAGTGGAAAAACCCATTTAAAGCTTAGATGTATTCCTGCTGTTTTTGTACGGTCATTAAGTCACCGTTATCAGGACTTTATTAAACTGTTCAATGTGACTGCTTTTGACAGCTATGATGCTCTTCCTTATGAACTTGTCTGAAGTTGCTCTCACTTCGGACAGCTTTTCTGCTTTTTCCTTCAATCCTGTCCGAAGTTGACCCTTCTTCGGACAGCTTTTCTGCTTCTTCCTTCAAACCTGTCTGAAGTGGCTCCTTCTTCGGACAGCTTTTCTGCTTTTTCCTTCAAACCTGTCCGAAGATGCTCTCTCTTCGGACAACTTTTCTGCTTTTTTCTTCAAACCTGTCCGAAGTTGATCCTGCTTCGGACAGCTTTTCTGCTTTTTCCTTCAAACCTGTCTGAAGATGCTCTCTCTTCGGACAACTTTTCTGCTTTTTTCTTCAAACCTGTCCGAAGTTGATCCTGCTTCGGACAGCTTTTCTGCTTTTTCCTTCAAACCTGTCTGAAGTGGCTCTAGCTTTCGGAAGTTTTAACGCATGACTTTCCACATTTAATTTTTTTGCACAAAAAAATGCCGGCTGATTAACAGCCGGCCAAATCTGGGGGAAAATGAGAATGATTAGCTTACTTTCAGTCTAACCAAAGTGCTTACTCATCTATACCCGCCTGATATAGGTTAAAACATTTTTTATATTACAAATATATTACAAAGCGACTGCTTTGTTTACTGCTTCGACCACTTCTTCTGTTGTGCTCATGTTCAAAACATCAGAAGCGAGCTTTTCCATATCGGCTTTGTTCAGATTTCTGATCAAAGAGCGTGCCTTCAGGATTGATGAAGCGCTCATGGAGAACTCGTCAAGACCTAGACCAAGCAGGATTGGAATCGCAGTTTCGTCTCCGGCCATTTCGCCGCACATGCCAGCCCATTTTCCTTCTTTATGCGCTGCATCAATGACCATTTTTACCAAACGAAGGATAGACGGATTATACGGTTGGTATAAGTATGATACCTGCTGGTTCATCCTGTCCGCGGCCATCGTATATTGAATAAGGTCATTTGTTCCGATACTGAAGAAGTCGACTTCCTTTGCGAACTGGTCTGCAAGAACTGCAGTTGAAGGGATTTCGACCATGATTCCAAGTTCGATGTGGTCGGCAACCTTGATGCCTTCCTCTACAAGCTTAGCTTTCTCTTCTTCCAGCATCGCTTTTGCTTCCCTGAACTCATTAAGAGTAGCGATCATCGGGAACATAATCTTCAGGTTGCCATAAACGCTGGCACGCAATAGAGCGCGTAACTGTGTACGGAAAATATCAACTTCCTCCAGGCAAAGACGGATCGCCCTGAAACCAAGGAAAGGATTCATTTCTTTTGGCAAGTCAAGGTATGGAAGCTCTTTATCGCCGCCGATATCCAATGTGCGGACAACGACTGGTTTGCCTTCCATGCCTTCAAGAACAGCTTTGTATGCTGTAAACTGTTCTTCTTCGGTAGGAAGCTGGTCCCTGTCCATATAGAGGAATTCCGTACGGTATAGTCCTACTGCTTCACCGCCATTTTCAACAACACCTTTTAAATCTTTCGGTGTCCCAATGTTCGCGGCAAGTTCTACATGGTGGCCATCTGCTGTTACTGATTTTTCATTAACAAGCTTTGCCCATTCTGCTTTTTGCTTCTCAAAGTCTTCCTGAATCTTTTTATATGCATCCAGCACTTCAGGAGTCGGATTGAAATGAACTTCACCTTTCAATCCATCCACAACAACGAGATCGCCGTTATTGATTTCTTCCGTAGCTGCCTTCGTGCCCACAACGGCAGGAATCTCCATGGAACGAGCCATGATGGCAGAATGTGAGGTACGGCCGCCGATATTGGTTGTGAAGCCTTTTACAAACTGGCGGTTTAGCTGAGCAGTATCGGATGGAGTCAAATCCTCCGCAACAATGACCACTTCTTCGGCAATCATGCTTGGATTAGGAATCTGGATCCCCAACAGATGTGCAAGCACACGCTTTGTTACATCGCGGATATCAGCCGCACGTTCTTTCATGTATTCATTGTCCATTGATTCGAACATGCCAATGAACATATCAGCCGTTTCTTTCAATGCGTGTTCTGCATTGACATTTTCAGTTGTGATTTTATCTTCGATGGGTGAAATCAGTTCTGGATCACTTAGTACTAGAAGGTGTGCATCAAAAATCGCTGCTTTATCTGCACCTAAAGCCGTTCCCGCATGATCACGGATTTTTTCAAGCTCAGCTTTGGCTGTCTGAAGCGCTGTCTGGAATCGTGCAACCTCTTCAGCAGGGGCTTCTACCGATTTTTTCTCAAAAGAAAAATCAGGCTCGACAAGCTTATAGGCTTTTGCGATGGCAATGCCATTTGAAGCAGCAATACCCTGGAGAAAGCCCATTATTCAGCTAAACCTTCTCTTTTAAGAGTTTCTTCCAGCGTATTAAGAGCATCTTGCTCGTCGCTTCCTTCAGCGATGATCGCGATGTCTGCACCCTGGCCGATTCCTAATGACATTACACCCATGATTGATTTAAGGTTAACCTTTTTTTCTTTATATTCTAAGTGGATTTCAGAATCGAACTTACTTGCAGCCTGAACAAGCATTGTAGCAGGGCGAGCATGGATTCCTGTTTCAGCAACAACCTTGAATTGTTTTTGTACCATACTAGATCAATCTCCTTTAAAATAAATGTTTAAGATGACCATACATGATGCCTTCCAAACTAAATGGTTCAATTCAGCGAAAGGTCAAAATCTGGCCTGGCCAAAATGATATTTGTATTTTACCCATTTGTGTTGTTCTTTCACACCATATATTGTTTCCAATCATTTCCTCAGAAATATGGATTGGCATCCCACACAAAAGAATAGCATTTCACCCCAGTATAGACAATGAAAAAACCTTGTTTTTTAAAGGTTTTGCGCATTTTTTTTAGTAAAACGTTTTCATTTTAACGAAATTGTGACAAATGATTTTAATTTCGTTTTAAAACATTTTTCAAGGTGCCTTTCAACCCTGTTTTATTTTCTTCTTTGTAAAGTTTTTCTAGTGAAACGAACTGTTTCTTGATGGACTTGATATCCTCTTTGAACCATCCTTCTAAAGATTCTTCGTGTTCATCACCATATCTGACTTTTTCATATGTCTGGATGGTCCTTGCATCGTATTGAATGCCCAGTCTGTCGAACCATTCATTGATTGCTTCAAAATTAAGTCTCCCCAGTTCTTTTTTATGTGCGAATTTTTCCAGTTGAAAAATCTCTTTCCTTATTTGATTGGCGGGCACTATTGTCCGCTTTCTTGAAAGCATGTTGTTCAGTGAAGAATCATTGAACGGAGCACTTGTTACAAACCCCGCCTGGATTTCATTCGGTCCTTGTTCTTTTTTAAACAAACCGGACTTTTTATAAATAAAGTAAAAAGCGATCATGACTAACAACACAAAAAGAATGGGTCCCCAGAAATTCGGGTCAAAGCCAAGCACGGCATTCTCAAAAGAAGGGTCGTTCTCCACGTTCGGCTTTCTGTTTGGAATGACTTTACTTGCCCTTTCCTGTATAACAGGAGAGGCAATCCAGGAGAAAAGTGGATATAACAGCATGGAAAGTATCCACCCAATTGCCTGCAGGACAAAAAAGAATATTTCCTTTAATAGATTTCTTCCAAAGGTCAGTGCCGTGACCATGAGCAGTATACCACCCAGCAGTCTGGAATAGGTGACAGCGAACTTATTTTTCGCAGCCGTTTCAATATCCAGCCACTTTAGCAAAAATTGTCCCAATAAGATAAACAGCAACTGAAAAATCAGAATGATCGCGATCTGCATTAAATAGCTCCCGCCATAAAAATATCCAAGCGGGGAAACGAACACTCCTATGAGGAAGGTGACGACAAGCCAAACACTTTCTGAATGACTTGTAGAATCCTCATGAAATTTCAGGATCCTCCAAAAGACCAATACACCCATGATCCCTGTATACAATAGATCCAGGCCGCTTACATTTCCAAAGAGAACAATCACCGGCAAAATGACCAGTACATACAATGGCTTAGCGAAATTTGGCCTTTGCTCCAACAGAATCGCAAAAACCAGCGAAGCTGCTGCCGCTATGGCCATTGCTGCAGTAAATGGCATTTGCTGTGAGGACAACAAATGCATAATCACCATAATCAGGCTGGCAAAGGTCCATTCGATATAAAAGCGAAAAAAGACATGCAAGACACGAAGATTCATTTGCCCGCCACATCCTTTAACATGGTTTTCAGTGGTTCAAGGTATGCAGCTTCGTTATGCTGCTGCAGTTCGAAAAGCTGCACCCCTCCCCTTGACCACTCTTGCATATAGCCATCCGTCCTTGGTGTCCGAACACCCGCATACACCATTACCGGTGCCAGCGGCAAATGCCTTTTATAGAAGAAAAGCATTTGTTCATGCGGAATGGTGGGCGAATGAAAATCGGCAATCGCCAATAAATCCAGGAGTTTTTGCAGATGATCTTTTCCTGAACCTAATGGAAGATAGGTAAAGGGTGTCGCCCCGGCAGACCGTATGTTCATGCAAAGGGAGAATGGGATATTGTTACGATGAAAAAAATAACCCATTTCGGCAGCGCTGCTCATTAAAAATTCAAGCTTACTGGTTACTGAATATCCATCAGAGACGTTAATCAACAAAACAGCACCAGCCTCATTGATTCTTTCAAATTCCTTTGTCTGCAATGTCATTCTCCGTGCGCTTGCTTTCCAGTTAATTCTGTTGAAGCTGTCGGTCGGCAGATAATCCCTTGTTCCAACCGGTCCCATATTGTCTTCAAAAACTGAGAAAATAGATGGACTGTTTCCAGGCTTGACCGATTTGTGACGATCAATATTGTTTACCGTTAGCGGTCTTGGATAGACAAGTGTCTCCATATTGATCACATCTGTAAACTCAAGAATCGTATCGCCGAAGCCAAAAAAATGCGGAATATGGAGCTCCAGCTTCCGGATTTTCGATAGTCCCCGCTTTTCAGCAAGAAAAGGGATATGAATATTGATTTTTTCTTTTCGTCCTATCGAAAACGGCATGCTGACATCTACTCTTGATTGATGGATATGATATTCAGCTGAAGCTGGGACAACTGCACTGTCAAAATAGATAGAGATATTCCCATTCATGATGGGCAGGCCCTGATTGAAGAACTGAAGGTTCCACTCTCCCCTGTCTTCAATGAAAAAGCGATTGCGATTCCGGTTATTTTCAAAAAACAGCCCTTCTCCTATATGTTTTAAATAATAGGAATTGGCGAATGCCAGAAAAATGATGAGAAGGCCAGCCCCGAAAATCAGCCATGAATTTATGTAAAAGCTTGCAATCATCAATAAAATACCGAGAAAAGCCAGAATGGATAAAAAGCGATCCTCAATCACGGTTTTTTTCCATTGCATGGCATCAAACCTCAGCTTCTACCGGAAGCGGGATAGATTCCAGCAAATCCGCGACTACTTTTTCCGGGGTCATCGTCAGTGAGGCCTCTGCAGACAGGTAAATTCTGTGAGCGAGGACGAATGGCGCCATTTCCTTCACATCATTTGGGACCACATAGCTTCGTCCCTTAACGAGCGCCCTGCCTTGGGCTGCTTTTACTAAAGCAAGCGTTCCCCGGGGACTGATGCCCAATTCGATGGAGGCATGATTCCTTGTTTCTCTTGTTATTTTTAACAGATACTCTTCTACCACATCTGCCAGCTTAACCTTCCTTAGTTCCTGCTTTAGAAAGAGGATATCCTCCTCTTTAAAGACAGCATTGATTCCTGCCGCTTCCGTTCCAAACCTGTGCTTTTTGATCATTTCTTTTTCTTCATTGATTTCCGGATACCCAAGCGAAAGTTTAATGAAGAAACGGTCCATCTGCGCGACTGGCAGCTGGAAGGTACCCTGCTGTGATTCAACCGGGTTTTGTGTTGCAATGACAAGAAAAGGAGTGTTCAGCGGAATCGTATGGCCATCGATTGTCACCTGATGTTCTTCCATTGCTTCCAGCAGACTTGACTGGGTTCTGGGTGTAGCACGATTTATTTCATCCGCTAAAAGGATATTGGTAACCACAGGACCTGGTTTCAATTCAAACTCCTGGAGCTTCGGATTGAAGAACTGGATGCCTGTTATGTCACTTGGCAAAACGTCAGGTGTAAATTGGACCCTTGAAAACTTACCCGTTATGACGTTTGCGAATGTTTTCGCCAGAAGGGTTTTTCCTGTTCCCGGCACACTTTCCATTAGGATATGGCCATCATTCAACAGGGATATGACCATCATTTCGACTTCCCGGTCCCGTCCAACTACAACTTTCCTTAGTTCCTCCTTCATCTGTTCAAGCTTGTCTTTTAATTCCATCCGCCATCCCCCTATATTCTTTATATAGTTCTAAAAAAAATTTTAACATCAGCTGATATTTATGTGTGAATTTTCAACCAATTAAAGATATAAAAAGGACACTGGTTTAGTGTCCTTTCACATTTATTTTGATGTTGCCTGACCTTCTCCTTGAAAAATATTTAACAGCCGATCAAGTTCCTGGCTTACTGATATGGTCTGCACGCTGAGAAAACCGGTTTCTTTGGCCGAAGAAATCATTTCTTTTCGTTTATGTTCGATTTCTTCTTTTATTTTATTGCGGCACATAGTTTCCATCTGCGATCACCTCATCAGTCTATGTTAATATTTTACTACTATTCCACTAATAGGTATAGTACAATTTTCCCCTTAACATAGGTTATCAGGTCAGCTCCTTGCTTCATCCACATATTGATAAATGACATCGCCGCCTCTTTGGGCAATACCCCTGAAATGTTTAAAATCTTCCCGCTTCACGATCACTTCACGGAAAATCATAAAATCCTGCTTTGCAACAAAGATTTCTTCTACCTCTCGATTTTTCAGATTTTCGAGCATTCTTTCAGCTTGTTCCTTGTCCATATTTTCACATCCTTTATCATTAATAGTGTGGCTCTGTTAAACAAGGCTGTTGATTTTCGTTCCAGGCGCTTCGCTTTCCGCTGGAAGAATAATGAAAAAGCCCTACTGCCGGCTTTTTCAAAAGGCAATTCTTCCTGGCTGGCGCTGAGCCTCCTCGTCGCTTTGCTCCTGCGGGGTCTCCCCTGACCAGCTGTGCCCGCAGGACATTGAGAAGCTTCCTAGAGTTTGCCCACGCACGATGGAAATGCGTTAGCATTTTCGGAGGAGTCTACGCGCCTTCCACTACAATCAACAGGATTTAGAAAACATCATTTAGCTTTAACAGAGCCAATAAGTTAAAACCATTTTATCTCCTAATGGACAATTTGCAAATTTCTATCTTGCAGAGACAAGTTTCTAAACTTATTTAAATGGGAAAAAACCTTTTAAACAATATAAATTTCCTCTGGATGAATATGTTATCTTTCTATATAATAAATACTATAAATTGAATTTTCTAACTTTTAAATTTGAAAATTTCGTGAACATTTAAAATTTATAACAGATTTTCCTTTACGCTTTGAAATATTTAAGGCAAAATGTTAGTAATTCGAAATATAACGAAGGAGCGAGGTTATTTGAAGAAAGCCGAAGTTGGAAATGTAATCGAATTCAAAGAAGGATTACAAGGAGTTGTGGAGAAGGTCAATGAGAATTCTGTAATTGTTGATTTAACATATATGAACAATTTCAGGGATCTGGAACTGGACCAGCGCACAGTAATCAATCATAAAAACTATAAAATTGTTAAAGAAACAGCCTATTAATATATGTTATGCAAGAAGTAAAAAGCAGCCTTGGCTGCTTTTTCTTCTTTGGTAAACACCCCAGCTGCGGAGCTTCGTATTGGCTGCTTCATACTTGTTCAAAATTTGTTCTATTCCTTTGTTTCTTTGCCAGCTAATTCCTTGTACGATTTCACTTTCCCATGAGGATGCTGATCCTGTTTACGGACTGTCCAATTACGCTCCTTCTCGCGTTTCGATTGAGACATGCTCTTCCCTCCCCTCGTTTTTGTTCTGTCTTAACATTCCCCATCTTGCAGAAATCTTTTCCTTACAACTTTAATGAATTATTTGGTACAATAAATTTTGTTTCTGGAAAGGGGTTTATCGAGAATGAAAAAATGGATGGCGGATCCCAGATTAATTTTGGGCATTTTGATCGCGCATCTTCTTATGTTTTTTACCTTCGAGGATAAAAACGTTTTCTGGTATATATTCACAGCTTCAATGCTTGTTCTTATAAGCTTTTCTATCATCCATGAAGAAATCGAGGACAATGCATCGACACTCTCTTATTTAACGTTAGGGATTATTTCAGGAGCAGGTTTATTTGGTCTCTTCTGGTTCGGAAGCTTATTGATCGAATTAATCAACCTGCCTTTTTCCGGGCAAATCAGCTCCCTGTACAGCAGATTCTCTCCTGAATTACTCTGGCATTATATCGTCCTTGTCTTGATCATCGCTCCTGGTGAGGAAATTTTTTGGCGGGGATTCATTCAAGAGCGACTGAGTCAATACTTTGGAATGAAAATGACAATCGGCTTATCTGTGCTTTTATATGCTTCTGTCCATTTTTATTCCGGGCAAGCTATTCTGATTCTGGCTGCAGTGATCGCCGGCCTGGCATGGAGCATTTTATATGCCTGGAAAAGGAGCATGCCGCTTGTGATTGTTTCCCATATTGTCTTTGATTTATTATTATTTGTTTTTCTTCCCCTCAGGTAGCATTGAAAATAATGAATCCTGAAAAATGACCCACGCTGGCTCGTGGGTCATTTTCATTATTGTCGGAAGAGACTTGTCCATGTTATTTTGATAAAGGGTTGTAACATTCTTTATCTTTTTCCGTCTAAAATTGTAGAAAACAGCAAATGAAATAACAGGGGGCATTTTGTCATGAACAAATTAGTAAAACCAATCGCGCTTATGGGCTTATCGGCAATTATCATCTCTGGCTGCGGATCCGTTGAAGATTCTGATAAAACAGTGAAGAAAACACCTGAATCACAGCAGGCATCTGCGCCGGAAGCTTCGAATGAAGATCAGCAAGCGGCGGAACAGGAAAAGAACAATGAAGAAGGTCTGATCCGGATCATGGAACAAAACCTTGATTATACATTGAACGGAGAACAGAAACAGGAAACCGCTTTTCTAAAGTATAATGATAACCAAAATTACTCAATGTATGTCCTGCCTGATTATGAATTGACTGCGGAAGAACCAAACAAAGATGTTCTGATGTTGACTGAGGATGACAGTATCTTTATGAGGATAGAATTGCTTCCAGCAGATGCAGAATGGGCAATGGTTGAAGAAAATGCAAAAGCACAGCTGGCTGCAGTCGGGCCTGAGGTAAAAGAAACTGAAATTCCTGAAGACCCATTTTTCAGCAATGCCTGGGGTATGGAAACAAAAAACGGAGCGGACAATGTCACCACTTACCTCATTAAAAATGAAGAGCAGCCTTTGAAGCTTACTCTATTCACAAAAGAAGGTTCTGACCACCGTGATGCCTTCATCCAAATGGCAAAGACAATCATGAAAGAAGAGAAATAGAACAAAAAGCGTAAGCGCCTCGTTCAGCATTGACAAGCGCTGGAGGACCTGACAGTAAAGTCGTTCTTTGACTTCATTGACAGGGCTGAAGCATCTCGAGGGGCTAGGCCCTTGAGCTGGATTAAGATAATCACAGAAGGTATCCACACCTAATAAATTTTATACTTTCCTATAAAACGCAAGAAAAAGAAGGGGCGCCCCCTTCTTTTTTTATGATCATTTTTTAAAATTGACTGGCTTCATCCACAGTAAAACAATGAACACTAAGCTGATGTAGCCGAATACCGGATACAGGAACGAAAGTAGTGTTCCATAATCAATCAAGCTGATGAAATAACAGATCAGGAAAAGGAAAGAGACGATGAGCATGCTTGGCATTTTGATATGTTTTTGAATTTGCCTTTCCAGACCGTAGATATTACCGATGACGGATGTGAAAATTTCTCCATAAACAATAAAGACAAAAATCCAATAAAGGCCGGCCGCCAGCTGTTTCATGATAACAGCCATCGGAATTTCGAATGTATCAAATCCAGGGAGCATAATCAAAGTCAAGTGACTCGATAGCAAAATCAATGTTAGTGCAACCCCGCCAAGAATGCCCCCCCACTTAACTGTTTGATCGTCCTTCATCTCTGCGGCGACAGGTACAAGCACGGCCTGGGCCAGAGACAGGTTCAGTGCCGTGTAGGAAAACGGGCCGATTACGGCTTTCCAGCCATCTTCAGCATATGGAATAAATACAACCTGTTCAAAGAATCCAGGCAATTTAACTGACAGGGAAAATAGGATCAGGCTGAACAAAATCATCATCGGAACCACAAAAGTATTAACGGCAAAAACACCTTTTAGGCCGACAACCATGACGGCAAGTGACAAGGCAATCGTAATAATGATTCCGAGTGATTTCGTCAATCCCAGCTGTTCCTCAAAAACGGCTCCGGCTCCCGAAAGCATAACAGCGCAAACACCAAGAAGCATGAACAGCATCAATATATTAATGATCCTCCCAAAAAACACTCCAAATAAATGCACATTCATTTCTTCATATGATCGGGCGCCAATGGCCGCTGCAATGCGCATCAATTTAGCACCCATATATGTAAGAATGTATCCAGCCATGAACACTCCAATCAGTCCAAATATGCCAAAACGGGAAAAGAATTCAACGATTTCCCTCCCGGTCGCAAAACCAGCCCCCACCACAGTGCCGACATAAACAGCAGCGATCTGAAAGGCAGCACCCCAATTCGTTTTCAAAGCGTTCCCCTCCCTCTGTTTCAATATATGTATGGAAAGACAAACCATGACGAGCTTTTTATAAAGCTTGTTTCATAAACCTCGTTGCTTTCCTATCCAAAGTTAAAGGCTACGCCTCACGTTTTGAATTACTAATAATTCCCATATGCAAACACCTTGAAAGTCAAAGTTGGTCAAAGTACAATATAGTTAAGTTGATCAAAGATAGTCAAAGTCAAAACATCTTTGATTAAATAAAAAATATAGAAACTTTTGAAGGAGGAATTTAAATGCTTTGCCAAAATTGCCAGGAAAAACATGCGAATATTCAATTGAAGGTAAGCTTAAATGGTAACCAGAAGCATTTAATGCTCTGTGAAGACTGCTACCAAAAAGAGAGAGAAAAATTAGGTGCTTCATTTGGCAGCCCAATGTCCGGGTTTAACGGATTTGGAGGTTCGCCGTTTAATGATATGTTCAAACAATTCTCTGGGAATATGAATCAGGAACCTCACAATACATCTGCTTCTGCAACTAAAACAGCCGGCGGCGGGAAGGGCTATATCGACCAATTTGGCAGGAACCTGACACAAATCGCCAAGACAGGTTTGATTGATCCGGTTATTGGCCGGGACGAAGAAGTTAAACGTGTGATTGAAATCTTAAATAGAAGAAATAAAAACAACCCTGTGCTCATCGGTGAACCCGGTGTAGGCAAAACAGCGATTGCTGAAGGTCTTGCCTTGAAGATTGTCGAGGGTGATGTGCCAGAGAAGCTGAAGAATAAAGAAGTCTATCTTTTAGACGTCGCTTCCATGGTATCGAACACCGGAATCCGTGGGCAATTCGAGGAAAGAATGAAGCAATTGATTTCTGAATTGCAGGCACGCAAAAACATCATTCTTTTCATTGATGAAATCCACCAGCTTTTAGGTGCAGGGTCTGCTGAGGGTTCCATGGATGCAGGCAATATCCTCAAGCCAGCACTTGCCCGCGGCGAACTTCAGGTAGTCGGTGCGACAACCCTGAAGGAATACCGCAAAATTGAAAAAGATGCAGCTTTAGAAAGACGATTCCAGCCTGTCCATGTACTGGAACCAACTGTGGACGAGGCCATTGAGATCCTGGAAGGAATCCAGTCCAAGTATGAGGATTTCCATCAGGTGACTTTTGCGGATGAAGCCGTCAAGGCGTGTGTCCAGCTTTCACACCGCTATATCCAGGATCGTTTCCTTCCAGACAAAGCGATTGATCTAATGGATGAAGCTGGCTCTAAGCTAAACCTGGTGTCTGACTATACAAATAAAAATGATGCTGAAAGCCGCCTTGCTGAAATTGCGAAAGAAAAGGAAGAAGCATTGAAGCAGGAAGACTATGAAACTGCTGCCAAGCTCCGTGATGAAGAAGCGAAGCTTGAGAAAGCAATAAATGAAAATGGCAATGCTGAACGACCTGTTGTAACAGTCAAGCATATCCAGGAAATCATCGAGAAGAAAACTGGCATTCCTGTCGGCAAGCTTCAGGAAGACGAACAGGAAAAGATGAAGAATCTTGTTGCCAACCTGAATGGCAAAGTCATTGGACAGGATGATGCCGTGCAGAAAGTAGCCAAGGCAATCCGCCGCAGCCGTGCAGGTCTGAAATCAAAGAATCGTCCAATCGGCTCGTTCCTGTTCGTCGGCCCTACTGGTGTTGGTAAGACAGAGCTGACCAAGACTTTGGCTGAGGAACTCTTTGGTTCAAAGGATGCAATGGTGCGTCTCGACATGAGTGAGTATATGGAGAAGCACAGTGTTTCCAAGCTGATTGGTTCGCCTCCAGGGTATGTAGGCCATGATGAAGCTGGCCAGCTGACTGAAAAAGTCCGCCGCAACCCATACAGCATCATTTTGCTGGACGAGATTGAAAAAGCTCATCCAGATGTTCAGCATATGTTCTTGCAAATTCTTGAAGATGGACGCCTGACTGACAGCCAGGGCCGCACAGTAAGCTTTAAGGACACAGTCATCATTATGACAAGCAACGCAGGTGTCGGACATAAAACCATCAAGGTAGGATTTGGCCAGAACACTGCTGTCAATGAATCTAGCATTCTTGATTCACTGGGAGGATTTTTCAAACCAGAATTCCTGAACCGTTTCGACAGCATCATAGAGTTCAAGTCTCTTGAGAAGGAACACCTTCTTCAGATTGTGGACTTGATGCTTGCAGAACTGAAAGAAACACTTGAAGAGCAGAACATCAACCTTGAAGTGACAATGGAAGTGAAGACTAAGTTGGCTGAGCTTGGATACCACCCAGCATTCGGTGCCCGCCCGCTGCGTCGTTCCATCCAGGAACAACTGGAGGATTCCATTGCCGACTTTATTCTTGAAGCACCGGAAGCAAACCAGTTGGAAGCAGTCATTGAAAATGACAAAATTACCATCAAACAAAAATAATCTTTATTTGATACCCGGAGTTATGAAACTTCGGGTTATTTTTATTTTTTACAGTTTAAAAATGAAAACTACATAGAAGGCATATAGAATAGAGTCATAGCTTTTTTATAGAAAAGAGGTCTTTTAATGGGATTTTTGACAAGATTCAGTCTCAAAAACGCATTCGCTGTATTTATCATTTCATTTTTACTGATACTTGGCGGCCTGTACTCATTCACCAGGCTAAAGGTTGATCTGCTGCCAAATATCGAATTTCCACAGCTCTCTGTGGAAGTCATATATCCGGGAGCATCCCCGCAAGACATCAACGAACAGGTTACCGAGAAGCTTGAAACAAAATTCAAAGGGATCGATGGCATCAAGAAAATGCAAAGTTCTTCATTTGAAAGCATTGCTATCATCAATCTGGAATTTCCTTTTGATACTCAGCTTGATGATGCCGAACAACAGGTCAACACCTTCATCAAGGAAGCAGGACTGCCTGAGAACGTGCAGACGAACGTAAACAGATTCTCATTTGGCACATTCCCGATTTTCAATATCTCCCTGTTTGCAAAAGGTGATGAAGATCTCGAGACTCTGGTGAACGAAGAGATCATTCCGGAGCTGAATAAAATCCAAGGCATAAACAGTGTTTCTGTTGGCGGCATGACCGAAGACATCCTTCAAATCACCGTGGACCAGGAAAGGGCAGCACAGGTGGGGCTGAGTTTGAATGATATTAAAGAAACGATTGATTCCAAAAAATTAAGCTTCCCGGCAGGCAACCTGAATGAAAACGAAATCCAGGTGCCGGTACGGGTGCAGGAAAAAGTAGAAAAAATCACTGAACTTGAAAGCCTGGTCATTAAATCAAAATTCACACCAGATGCTCCTTCCGTCAAACTAAGTGAAATTGCCTCGATCGATGTGGTAACCGAAAAACCGGAAATCACCCGGTATAACGAAAAAGAATCATTATCGATGGCTATCACGAAAAAGCAGGACGCAAATACAGTCGAAGTAGCTGAAAAGGTTTTAGGCGTGATCAACAGTTATGATGACCGCCTGGAATACGCGATCGGCTTCGACTCAGCAGAAGGAATTGAAAAATCAGTCAACACCCTCGTCAAGGAAGGGTTGCTCGGTGCCCTGTTTGCTTCAGTTGCCGTATTGATTTTCCTGAGGAATTTCAGGGCAACCATTATCGCGATTGTCTCCATCCCGCTATCACTGTTAATTTCGTCGATCTTTTTGAACCAGCTTGATATTTCATTGAATATCATGACCCTGGGCGGAATGGCTGTGGCAGTAGGACGTGTCGTCGATGACAGTATTGTCGTCATCGAGAATATCTTCCGGAGAGTCCGGAAAACCAATCAGGGCATGACCGATGACCTGATTCAGGATTCCACAAAGGAAATCCTGAAAGCCATCACGTCATCCACGATTACTACCGTTGTTGTCTTCTTGCCGCTTGGCCTTGTCGGTGGGATCACCGGGGAATTCTTCCTGCCTTTCGCACTGACGATTGTATTTTCACTGCTTGCATCATTGGTTGTAGCCGTTACAATCGTACCAATCCTGGCAAAATTCTCTTTCAAAAGAGTGCCAAAGGAAGAAAAAGAAGGTGCAATGCAAAGAGCATATGCCTCTTCCATCAGATGGTCCCTGAACCATAAAGGGCTCGTGATCTTAATGTCGATTGCCCTGCTTGCAGGTTCAGGATTCCTTGTTAGAGGACTTGGTTTCACTTTCATACCAAACGAGGAGCAAAAGCTGCTTGTTGCGACATTTCAGCTGCCCTCTTCTACTTCACTTGAAAAAACAAATGAAGTTTCGCTGAAAGTCGAGAATATGTTCGCAGAACAAAAAGAAATCAATGATGTAACCGTCGGAATCGGAAGCCGTGATTTTCAGACTGGTCTCAAACGCCAGAACCAGGCGAACTTTTTTTTAAGCCTTGGAGAAGGAGCGAGTGTTTCTGAGTTTATTCCCAAGCTCGAAAAAGAAATGGAAGATACCGTGCTTTCCATAGAGCCGGATGCGAAAATCGGCATCCAGGAACAGTCCACAGGAGGTCCTCCATCCAATAACAATGTCAATATCGACTTATATTCTACTGACCTTTCTGCCTTACAGGAAGCAGCAGCCAAAGTCGAAGATTACATGAATAAGCAGGATGGCTTAAAATATGTGTCTAACAATTTTTCTGAAAAACAAAAACAGGTTCTGGTCGATATCGACCCTGAGAAAACGGCACAGCTGGGTCTCTCCGGCTTTCAGATTCTCGGCACCATCTCGGATAAAACAAAACCAGTCGATGCAGGTACCTTGCAGCTCGATGGGGAGGATCGAAAGGTTTCGATTATTTATGATGAGCAATCCGAAACAATCGATGATTTAAAGAATACCTTAATTTTCACCCAGCAAGGTCCTGTTCCAATTACAGAAATCGCCAGCATCACCGAGACTGAAGCATTCACCTCCATTCAGAAACTGGATGGCAAAATTTTCGCCCGGGTTTCTGCGCAGATCGATTCCAATGATATCAGGGCCGTTTCAACTGCTGTCATTGACGGTGTCAAAAATGATATCGACCTTCCAGATGGTGTTTCGCTTGAAGGCGGCGGCGGAAGCGATGAAACGATTGAAACCTTCACTCAACTGGGAATCGCCATGGTTGTGGCCATCGGGCTGGTCTACTTAACGATGTTGATTACCTTCGGTCAGGCAAGAATTCCGTTCATTATCCTGTCATCCCTGATCTTCGTCCCAATCGGTTCACTTTTGGGATTGTGGATTGCTGATGAACCAATGTCAGTCAGTGTCATGATCGGCTTGCTGATGCTGATTGGAATTGTTACGACCAATGCCATTGTCATGGTCGACCGAATTGGCCAGAATCGAACTGAAAAAGGAATGCCTGTACGTGAAGCGTTGATCGAAGCAGGAATTACAAGGCTCCGGCCAATCCTGATGACCGCTTTTGCGACAATTGCCGCATTGATTCCATTGGCACTCACCACCTCATCAGGCACCCTGATCTCAAAAGGGCTGGCAGTAACCGTAATCGGCGGACTTACCTCCTCCACCCTGTTGACATTGATCCTGATCCCGGTGATCTATGAAGTTTTCTTCTTCAAACAAGTGAAAAAAGAACGAGGTATGTAAGATTTGAAGCCCGCACTTAGATGCGGGCTTTTGTTTTGGAAGGATACCAAAGACGGCTATTGGTGACTTAATTTCTTACGATCCTTAAAAAGTGGGCACCATTAAGGGCTATTTGTGTCCTAAAAAAAACTGCAGACAACTGGATTTCCATCAAGTTTGTCTGCAGGCTGAGGTGATGCCCAAAGGCTTCACTATTCTATTTTACAGTTCACTGTCGTCGACTGATTCCAGCCAGCTGTCGATTTCGCCAATCACGGATTGAACACAGCCTTCTTCAAATGGTGAAATCAGGTTCGCTTCCTTTACAAGGTCAGTGAATGCCATGCTTCCGCCGAGTTTGCAGAGGTTGGCATAGTCGTTCCACGCTTCTTCCTTGTTTTCCCTTGAACGCTTCCAGAATTGGAATGCACAAATTTGGGCAAGCGTGTAATCAATATAATAGAATGGCGAGTTGTAAATATGGCCCTGACGCTGCCAGAATCCGCCTTCTTCCAAATAGGTGTTGCCATCATAATCTTTGTGCGGCAAGTATTTTTTCTCGATTTCACGCCATTGCTGTTTTCTCTCTGCAGGTGTTGCCTCTGGGTTTTCGTATACCCAGTGCTGGAATTCATCGACTGAAACACCATATGGCAGGAACAACAGGCCGCTGCTCAAGTGAGAGAATTTGTATTTATCGGTATCTTCTTTGAAAAATAGATCCATCCATGGCCATGTGAAAAATTCCATGCTCATGGAGTGGATTTCACATGCCTCATATGTTGGCCAGTTATACTCCGGAATCTCGAAATGACGGCTTGAGTATACCTGGAAGGCATGCCCTGCTTCATGTGTCAGGACATCAATGTCACCGGATGTTCCGTTGAAATTCGAAAATATGAACGGTGATTTATAGTTTTCAATATATGTGCAATAACCGCCGCCGGCTTTCCCTTTCTTGGCAACAAGATCCATCAGGTTGTTATCGTTCATATATTTGAAGAACTCACCTGTTTCAGCCGAGAGTTCATCATACATCTTCTGGCCGTTTTCAATGATCCACTCGGGGCTTCCCTTCGGTGCAGCATTCCCCGTCTTGAAATCGAAAGGCTCATCATAATATTTCAACTCATCGACACCGATTCGATTTTGCTGGCGTTCCTTCAACTTCGTCGCTACCGGTACGATGTATTTATGGACCTGGTCACGGAATGCCGCTACCATGCTGCTGTCATAATCAGTTCGGGACATACGGTAATAAGCCAGCTCGACAAAGTTGTTGTAGCCAAGCTTATGTGCCATTTCCGTCCTTACTTTTACCAGTTCATCATAAATGCGGTCAAACTCTTCTCCATGCTCTGAGAAAAATGCGAATTTCGCTTCACTGGCTTTTTTCCTTGTTTCACGGTCCTTTGACTCTGTAAATGGATCAAGCTGAGCGAGCGTCCTCTCTTCTCCGTCAAACATGATTTTTGCTGATGCTACAAGCTTTGTATATTGAGTGGAAAGTTTGTTTTCCTTTTGCATCAAAGGAACAATCTCCGGGGAAAATTGCTTCAATTGTGCATCAGCAAGTGCAAACAGTTGCCTTCCCCACTTCGCTTCAAGCTCAGCACGGAATTGAGATGACACAAGTGCTTCATAATATTTGGTCACAAGACCTTCTACCTCTGGAGCCAGTTCATCAAGAAAATCCTGCTCTTGCTTATAAAATTCATCTTCAGTATCAATCGAATGACGGATATAGCAAAGATTGAACATGGTTCCGACATCATTTCGCAGCCCATTGATTCCATCCATAGCAACACTTTGTTCCTCAACCGATCCGGCATTCTTGAATTGTTCAAGCAGCTGATCAAATTTGGCCGTCACTTCGTCCAAATTCGGCCGTGTATATGTATATTCCTCAAACCTCATCGTATTGCCCCCTTTATCTATATAAGGATGAAAATTCACCCCATCTCCATCCTATTCTACGGATGGCCCCATTTTTCCTGTTTAATGCATTGTCTTTTCAAAAAATTTTATTATCGGGATAACAAAAAAACGGCAATTGCCGTTTTTTTAATATTTGCTCACAGATAGCCCCAGCTTTTTTAACAGCTCGATCGCAGTGCCTTTTTCCTCATCTGACAGGCTGTCCATCAGTTCGTGAATCAAGGCGCTGTGTTCCGGAAAAATTTCTTCTATCAACTTTTTGCCATCTTCTGAAATTTTTGCGTATGTCACTCTTCGGTCTTTTGGACATGCCACCCGATTCAAGTAGCCCTTTTCTTCGAGCTTGTCGACCACATAGGTGATACTGCCGCTTGCAAGCAGGATCTTCCCGCCAATCTGCTGGAGTGGCTGCTCCCCTTTATGGTAAAGCAACTCAAGCACAGCAAACTCTGTGGGGTTCAGTCCATTTTTTTGGATGACCTTGTTCACCTTTTCATTAACTGCCCGATAGGCGCGGGACAATACAATAAATAATTTTAAAGATTTTTCTGTTTCATTGCTCATGCATAATTCATTCCTTTATCTTAAACGACTAATCCATAACTAGAGTATATCTGAATTTGTTGTTTTTATCAGTAATTCCCTTAATTTTATCAATAAAAACTATTTTAATTCATCATCCAGGTAAACATCGGGAAAGATTATCCCCATTCAAAAAGTTTAAAAACCTGTCTAATGAGGGAAAAATACGGGCATCTGCATAAATAATAAGGCTTTCGTTTATTTTAGTTGTTTCCGGCATTATAGCGAAAACCTTCAACAAAGAATTGGGAGTGTCTTGGATGAAAAAAGGTTTAGGAATTGTTATTGGTTTATTGGTGATACTGGGAATTTTCATCATGATGGGGGTTGGCAGCTACAACAACTTTGTCTCCGAAGAAGAGAATGTCGATCAGGCTTATGCCCAGATAGAGAACCAGCTGCAAAGAAGGCTGGACCTGATCCCGAATCTTGTGAATTCAGTCAAAGGATATGCATCCCATGAAAAAGAAGTGATCAAATCGATTTCGGATGCCCGTGCAAGGCTGGCTGGCGCAAATACACCAGAAGAACAGGCAACCGCAAATGCTGAATTGTCGGGTGCATTAAGCAGATTGCTAGTAGTGGTCGAGAATTATCCAAACCTGAAAGCGGATAAGCAATTCACACAATTGATGGACGAGCTTGCCGGCACAGAAAACAGACTGGCTGTGGCCAGGAAGGATTACAATGACCAGGTGTCCATTTATAACAAAATGGTTAAACGATTTCCAGGTGCCCTTATCGCAAACATAACAGGATTTGACGAAAAGGAATATTTTAAAGCAGACCCTCGGGCACAGGAAGCTCCTGAGGTTGACTTTGGAGGCTGATGATGACTCCGAAAAGATTCCCCGGATTAGCAGCACTGCTTGGCATCCTGCTCTTGCTGCTTCCATCCGGTGCAATCGCGGCACCAAATGAGATACCGGCACCTGTTGGAGATATTTATGTCCAGGATTTCGGGAATGTTTTAAGTGAAAATGAAGAAATCCAATTACGAACCATCGGCCGGTCGATTGATGACCAGACAACATCTCAGATTGCGGTCCTGACCGTAGATTCGATCGGGGAGACAAGCATCGAGGAATATTCAGTTGAGGCGTACCGTAAATTTGGCCTCGGGACCAAAGAAAATAATAATGGCGTATTGCTTGTTATTGCCATGCAGGAAAAGAAAATCAGGATTGAGGTCGGTTATGGACTTGAAGGGGTCATTCCCGATGGCAAGGCAGGGAGAATTCTTGATGAATACGCGATTCCTCACTTGAAAAATGGCCAGCCTAACCTGGCAGTGATGAATACGTATCAGGCTCTCGCAAATGAGGTGTCAGGTACGAATGAATATGGGAGCGCCCCGAATGATGTTCAGCAGCAACAGGATTTCCCCATCCCCTCCTGGCTGCTGATCATTATCGTAATCGGTGTGATCATCCTTGATTTCATGTTCTTTGGCGGTACCCTTACCTATCTGCTTTTGTCGATCATTTCAAGGGGCGGCGGCGGCGGTGGGGGTCCCCGGGGAGGAGGAGGCGGTTCTTCCGGCGGCGGTGGTGCAAGCCGCGGCTGGTAAGGATCTCTAATTTCTCACTTTCAGGGACCAGCATAGAGTCGAATTCAATAACAGAAAAACACCAGCAGCGGTTGCTCTGGTGTTTTTTTTAGACCTATTCATCAGCTGATTTTCACAATCGGCTCTTTGCATTTAATTCTGTCCGCGATCTCATCCATCATCGCCAGAAGTTTTTCATCTCTGTCCTCTGGAGCGATTTTCTTATGCAGGACGGCATACAGGACAACATCCCTGAGCATCAGGAACAATGGGACATGTTCTTTCCATCCTTCGGGGAGCTGATTCCCTTTCTGATATCCATTGATGAATGACTCCAGAAACATTTGTCCAAAGCGCTGGCGCTCCTCTTTTTCACTGGCAGGAATTCTGTATAGCAAGGAATAATACAAGGGAATGGCGATGTCGGATGAGAACCAATGATAACTGGCATCATCAAAATCAAAAACATGGATTTCTTCTCCATCATAAAAGAAATTGCCGGAATGGATATCACTGTGGATGACTCCAAAATTATCGATATTTTTCGGGAGCAATGAAATGGACGATATCACCGCTTTTGCATTCTGGACCAATTCCTGCTCTTCAGCAGGATAATATTTTTCCACCTGGAGGAGGTCATCTTCATCCCAACTGCAGCGTTTTTTGATGCCTTCGGATGGTTGGTAACTCTTTGTTACGCTGTGCATCCTTCCAATCGTTTCTCCCCACTTTTCAAATAGTACATCATCGAATTGCTCTGAACGGACAGAGACAGCCTTTCCTTCAGCTTTCGCGTACAAGCATCCGTAAAAAATACTGCCATCCTCTGCTGCTGCTTCTTCAACCAGACTTCCGGTTAACGAAGGAAAGACTTCCGGAACAGACAGGCCTTCACGGTATAAATGTCTCATCCAGTCGAGCTCGGATAAAATCTCATCCTTATTACGATGGGTACTATGAGTGATGCGCATGATATAGGGCTGGCCAGTCCTATACGTTTCAAATACATAATTTTCGAAATCCCCAAGCTTCTTTACTTCGGCCTCTAAACCAAAACGCTCCAGAAAACCATTCAACACTTCCACGGTCATCTGTAAATTCACTGTCTGTTCCATTCCTCGCTCTCCTCTTTGAATAATCTGTATTTTCTCAATTTTATTAGACCATATATTTTAATAGAAAAGCTATTCTTATCTGGTGACTTTTTTTGTAAAATGATATGTAGGAAACCGAAATAAATTTTAAAGGAGACAAACATGAGCCAAACAGCAGCTGCTGTCAGCGCAAAAACGCAAAATCAAAATGTGACAGCATATAAAATACTTTTTATCATTGGATTGGTACATTTATTGAACGATTCCATCCAGTCCGTCATTCCTGCGATGTTCCCTATACTCGAGAAATCGATGGGCCTTTCATTTACCCAACTAGGAATGATTGCCTTTTCCTTGAATATCGTATCTTCCATCCTTCAGCCTTTGATTGGGATGGCAACCGACAAAAAGCCGATGCCGTTTGCCCTTCCGCTCGGTCTTACCTCAACAATGTTCGGTGTTCTCGGCCTGGCATTCGCTCCGAGTTTCGAGTTTGTCATTCTCTCGGTTTTGTTCATCGGCCTAGGATCAGCTGTCTTCCATCCTGAAGGGTCGCGTGTAGCCTATATGGCAGCAGGCCCGCGCAGAGGATTGGCACAATCCATATACCAGGTTGGCGGAAATTCCGGGCAGGCACTTGCTCCGCTCATCACCGCGCTGATATTAGTTCCGCTTGGCCAATTCGGTGCTGTATGGTTTACGCTTGTAGCTGCCATTGCCGTAGGACTGCTCATCTATATTGCTACATGGTACAACCGCAAATTGAACTTTGATAAAATTGCCGCTAGAACCAGACAAGCCACCACAAAAATCAATAATGGCATTTCTAAAAATATCAAGATGGCTCTTGTCCTGATTTTATTTTTAATCTTTGCAAGATCCTGGTATATTTCTGGCATGACAAATTTCTATGCATTTTATGCGATTGATAAATATGGACTTTCGATTAAGGAAGCGCAATTGTTCCTGTTTGCTTTTCTTGTTGCAGGTGCGTTCGGCACATTCTTTGGCGGCCCGCTCGCTGACCGTTTTGGAAAGAAGAAGATCATTTTCCTTTCCATGATCGCAACTGCTCCTATGTCGGCAATCATCCCATTTATGCCCCTTTCGGTTGCAGTCTTCCTGTTGACCATCAGCGGCTTTATCCTGATGTCGAGCTTTTCCGTTACGGTTGTATATGCCCAGGAACTGGTTCCCGGCAAAATCGGTACGATGGCCGGACTGACAGTAGGATTGGCATTCGGCATGGGTGCTATCGGCTCTGTCGGCCTGGGATATCTCGCTGACATGATCGGGCTTCCAATGATGATTATCTGCGTCGGCTTCCTGCCCCTGCTGGGAATCCTGACCATGTTCCTTCCGACAGATCAACAACTGGCAGAATGGAATAGATAAAACGTCACTGGCAATTAAAATTTTCCATCTGCATTTTTTACGTTTAGGCATGCTCCTGTTAAGGAAAGAAAGATAGTGAGGATATATTGAAGGGAGATTATCATGTCTAAGTTTAAGATTAATTATTTTTTTGAAAAAGATTTTGTCGTTTCACGACCAATCGAGGTGGAAAACATATCTGAAGCCATCCAGGATGCCAAAGACCAGGAAGGCATGATTGAATTCACCGGTGAAGATGATGTTTTTTATAAATTCGATACAAAAGACATTAAACTGGTCACAATCACAACGGCTTAAATGTAAAAGAAAGGGTGAAGCAATCGCTTCACCCTTTTTATTTTTATTTTGGCTCTGTTAAACAAGGCTGTTGATTTTCGTTCCAGGCGCTTCGCTTTCCGCTGGAAGAATAATGAAAAAGCCCAACTGCCGGCTTTTTCAAAAGGCAATTCTTCCTGGCTGGCGCTGAGCCTCCTCGTCGCTTTGCTCCTGCGGGGTCTCACCTGACCAGCTTCGCCCGCAGGACATTGATTAGCTTCCTGAATCAGCCCACGCACGATGGAAATGCGGTAGCATTTTCGGAGGAGTCTACGCGCCTTCCTCTACAATCAACAGGATTTAGAAATCAACATTTAGCTTTAACAGAGCCCCTATTTTATTAACTTAATGCGCTGAGCTAATTCTTGCTTTTCTTCTTCGCTGAGCATATTTTCCGCCATAGGGAATAGGATGCTCTCTTCTTTTGAGAAATGGCTCACCAAGGTGTAGTTTGCATTTTTGATCAGTTGGGCATTTTCGACCATCTGCTCGGCTGTAAGACCTGCAACTCCATCCTTTGTGTTATGAAGGAAAGCGCCGATAAACCGTTTTGCCTGATCATGTTCATATTCCATCACCGCTATTGGTCCCATTTCCCTTCCGATATAAGCAGCCATCATCTCGAACAAAACGCCCTCTTCCCGCTCTGAATGGGGTTCCAGTTCAGCGAGGAATTCGACGACCATCTCCCTCAGCTTTGAAAAGTTCTCCTCCATTTGCATACCTTCCTCAACTTTCCCTGAAAGAACCAAAAGATGCGCAAGCCTTTCCAATAATGGCGGGTGTTCACTTTTTAACTGTTGAAGACCTTCACTTAATGTAAAATTAGAATCCTGGGTTAAACCGCTCATACAGCCTGTCATGCTAATCGGCCTCCTATACATTTTGATACCTTCATTATAAAAACCAGTAATCTCCCAGGTTGTGATAGGAATCACAATTTTCATTTTACGAACGAAATTGTGAAGGAAATATGACACTTCGTTAAAATTTCTAAAAATTTTAACAATTATTCTTCAAATATCTAAACACCTTACATATAATGAAGTTATAGCTTAATGTAAAAGGAGTGAATGTAGATTGCAGAACTCTTTATATCGCGATTTTTATGGAAAATCACTTGTTCCCGCGGGGCTTAGTGACCAGAAATCCTTCCTTGGAATCCAGCCTGATCTGTTCTATACACATTTAATGATCGGATTACAGGGCCATCAGGAAGAAGGCAAAGATTCTTACCATTGGAATGTTACCATTTATAAATCAGACTCTTCCGGAATCTATGATGCCGGCAAACCCGTGTACGCTTCGGAATTGTTTGACCGTTTCGATGATGCCATGCTTGAAGCGCGGAAATTAGAAAAAGAAATCCGCAATGATGAACTTCACTTGATGCGCCATCAAGAAAAAATCAGCTAATCTCTCCCCCCTAAATCCATACCCTCTTAAGCTTCACCCTTTTTTGCACCCACTTGTGAATTAACTTACATATGATGAATATAGAACATTTCTATAAGATTGATTTTGTAAACTGATCCCCTTCCCACGATTCAATAACTATTTCAAGACTTTGCTCCCCAAAATTACTAGCTCTTCTTCAAAGTTCCCTTGATTACCCAAAACGAATAAAACAGAAAAAGCTGGCGACCATTTTAGGTCAGTCGCCAGCTTTTTACTTTTTCTTGGTCACGCGAGCCTGAATACGATTCCATGTCCGCCTTTTGGATATTCCCATTTGATGTTCTGGTACGGGCAGCCAATCCGGCAGCTCCCACACTCATGGCAGCCCTCATAGCCTACCTGCATCCGTTTTCCTTCCCATTTGTAGACCTCAGCCGGACAGAATACGGTGCACAGTTTATCAGGGCACTGAGTCATGCAGACGTCATGGTCCAGAACGGTCAGATGCGATTTCGTGTCACACTTAAACCTTAAAAGAAATTGTTTTTCCTCGATGTTTGTCGTTGACATTATTTCACCGCCTTCCAGGCACGATAGATGTCTTGCATTATCTTAAAGGTTCCTTTTTCAGCCGTCACACTGCGCATGATTTCCTTTTGTTTTTCTCTCTTAGGTGTTCCATCTACCGTGAAGAATTTGCTCATCGCTTTGTTCATCATTGGCAGATATTCCTTGAAGTATTGCGGGTATGTCTCGAAGGTATGTGCTGCATCCTTGTATTTTTCAAGGTCCTTTATGATGAAGCTGCCGAATAATGCTTCCTTATAGCGGTTCAGGCTGTTCTCGCTGAAGTCGCCATCTTTCTTGGCCTCGACAATCGCTTCAGCAGCCATTTGTCCCGAAGCCATCGCCATGTTTGAACCCTCACGATGAATGGCATTGACCAGCTGGGCAGCATCTCCCACGACAAGCACCCCGTTTCCGGCAACTCTCGGCACAGAATGGAATCCACCCTCCGGAATCAAGTGCGCAAGATATTCCGCAGACTCTCCTCCCTCCAGATATGGACGTACCATTGGATGCTTTTTCAGGTAATCCAGAAGTTCATATGGCTTAAGCTTTGCTTTGATCATGCTTGAAAGTGTGGTTCCCACTCCGATATTCAAGCTTTCTTTGTTTGTATAGAGGAAGGCAGTGCCCAGATTGCCTTTTGTAGAATCTCCGAAAATTTCAATCGTCGTTCCGTGATTTCCTTCAAGATTGAAGCGTTCATTGATTTTGTCCTTCGGCAGATTGATTACTTCCATTACCGTCAGGGCAACCTCATCAGGCCGGAATTCACGATGGAAGCCGAGCTGCTTGGAAAGCAGGGAGTTGACTCCGTCTGCCAGCACGACAACATCTGCAAATACTTCTCCATCTGGACGATCGGTCTTGACGCCTACCACCTTACCGTTTTCAACGATACATTCCGTCACAACTGTTTCATTTATCAATAATGCCCCTTGCTCGACAGCTTTCTTTGCGAACCACTGATCAAAATGTGCCCGCAGGACTGTAAAGTTATTATATGGTTCAACCGCCCATTCGAGACCTTTATAACCAAACTGGACAACCGATTCTTTATCCATCATCCAAAAACGCTGTTCTACGACTGGCCTTTCCAGCGGCGCTTCCTTCCAGAACTCGGGAATGATGTCTTCCATCTGTTTACGGTAAAGAACTCCGCCCATAACGTTCTTTGAGCCTGGATATTCCCCCCGTTCAATCAACAATGTTTTCAATCCATTTTTGGCACAGTTGTAGGCACATGATGTTCCAGCAGGGCCGGCTCCTACGACGATTACATCAAATTTTTCAGACATAGCTCATTTCCCCGCCCTTCTCTTTGCTGAGCTCTTTGAACTGTTTGATCAGCTTTGGAACAATTTCCAATGCATCACCGACTATGCCATATGTGGCAACATCGAAAATCGGTGCATTCGGATCCTTGTTGATGGCGATGATCAACTCGGAGTTTTTCATGCCCTCCACGTGCTGGATTGCCCCGGATATCCCGATGGCAAAGTAGATTTTTGGTGTGACGGTCTCCCCCGTCTGCCCGACCTGCTGCTCATGCTTCAGCCAGCCTGCTTCAACAACATCCCTCGTTCCTCCGACGCTTGCGCCGATGACTTCGGCCAGTTCATGGATCAGCTGAAATCCCTGGATATCGCCCATTCCTTTTCCGCCTGCTACAATGACATGAGCTTCTGACAGACTTGCTTTTTTTGTTACGTCCTTCACAATTTTAAGCACTTTTGTGCGCATGTCCTCTTCTCTAAGTTCCAGTTCTTCTTCAATGATGACTCCCTTACGGCCAGTATCAGTTTCGAGGGCTTTCATGACTTTAGGTCTTACGGTTGCCATTTGCGGCCTGTGCTTTTTGCATAGGATCGTGGCCATGATATTGCCGCCAAATGCCGGACGGCTTGCCTCAAGCAGCCTTTTCTCGACATCAACGTCAAGCATGGTCGTGTCAGCAGTCAACCCGGTGCTTAAATCAGTCGCAACCGCACTGGCCAGGTCCTTTCCATTTGGTGTCGCACCATAAAGGAAAATCTCGGGTTTATATTTTTCTGCCAGTATACAAACCCCTTTCATGAATGACTCAGTCCGGTAATCTTTCAGGACTGGATGGTCTACAACATAAACCTGGTCAGCACCGGCGTATATTACGTCGTTGGCTAAAGGCAGGACACCTTCACCTAGCATCACTCCGGCAAGCGGAACTTCGAGCTTGTCTGCAAGCTTTCTGCCCGCACCCAGTAATTCCAGCGACACTCCTTCGATCTTTCCGTCATTTACTTCAATGAATACCCAGACTCCCTGGTTTTCTTGCATCCTTTTATTCCCCCTTCAAAAATCGGAATCAAGAGTTGGCTGTATTTAATTTCAATAAATCTTTTCGTTCCAGCAAAATTCCCATAAGCTGTTCCACCTGAGAATCCGGGTTTCCTTCCAGTCTTTTTCCGCCTTCCAGCTTAGGAGGGCTGAACATCTTGCCAACGATTGTTGGAGACCCTTTTAGGCCAAGCTGGGTTTTATCAACATCCTCAAGATCATTCACAGACCAGATGACAGGTTCATATCTGGCAGCCTTGATCATGTTCGGCATCGGAGCATACTCGATGTCATTAATCTCTTTTTCGACTGTCAATAAACAAGGAAGCTGTGATTGAAGGACCTCATAGCCGGCGATTTGCTTCCGTTTGATATGAACATATTTTTCATCCTTATTAACCTCTGAAACTTCTATAACATTTGTAATTGGCGGAATATCAAGACGCCGGGCAATACCTGGTCCTACTTGACCTGTATCACCATCAATCGCGTGCTTTCCGCAAATGACAAGGTCGATTGGTTTATCCTTCGAAATTTTCTCGAGCGCTTTGGAAAGAGCATAGCTTGTAGCCAGTGTATCTGCACCCGCGAACGCTCTGTCAGAGATCAAGTAACCCTGGTCTGCGCCAATTTCAACACTTTTCTTGATGACAGCGACTGCCTGTGGCGGCCCCATGGACAAAACAGAAATCGTTCCACCTGTTTTCTCCCTGATTTTGACCGCTTCCTGCACAGCATGGGCATCATAAGGATTCAATATTGCAGGTGCACTCCTCCTGTCAAGAGTATTCGTCTTGGGATTGATTTTAATGATCTTTGTATCGGGCACTTGCTTGACACATACGACAATATGCATACTCTCTTTTCCCCTCCTTGAAATAAAAACTATTAAATTGTAAGCGGTTACTTTCAGCTGTTTTCCTATATAGGCCGTTCTTCTTGAAAGAGAGGGACAATATACGGTCCATCACTCTGCTGTATCGAAAGATCGAGATTAGATAAACGGGTACGTCAGAAAACAACTATTTATGCAAAGGCCATGTTGATTGATTTCTTCTCCTCATGAGGAAACATCCTTTCACGGCCTTATAAAAATAAAATGCTGTGTAGTACGATATATGAATCGCATTACAAGCATAGTACCAACAATTGAAAAAGTGAAAAACAAAGATGATATTAATAGTGAAATTTGAGGTAAATAAACTTGGATGTGCATCGATCATTGAACCAAATGGATAAGCTGGCAATCCGCTGAGATCAACATGATGTGGGTGGATTCTATGTGATGATATAAACCTTTCTATGTTAAAAATATATAAAATAAGCTTATAAAAATATGATAAAAATCACACAAAGTCATTTTCTCGTGAAATTTTGAGCAAATTGTTACATTTTCTTGTGTTCTGTGATGGGTTTTAGTGGATTTCCTTGGAGGGGTAATTTACTTGGGTGTTGTTTAGGAGGAAATTTCCTAAATATAATAGCCACCGCCATGGCCAGCGGTGGCCTAGTTTTTCATCTGAACATTTAAGCATGTGACAAAATATACTGTTTCTTGGTAAGCAAGATCAATTGTCTGAAGAGGATTTTTGTTTTCTGCCGCTGCACTTCTATTTCCCTGCACAATGCCTGATATTCATAAATCAAGGTGTCAAGTTCCTGGCTGCGCCGCACTGTTTCATCACTTGTATACCCAGTTTCGAGTGCAGCAGCTATCATCAATTCCCGGACGCGATCAATTTCTTTCAATAAAGCATTTTGCGTTTGATACACTTCTAAAATCTCCTCTACTACTTTAATTGCTTAATAAAATAAATAGATTACTTGAAGAATTATTGCAAATGCTTGGATGAATGTAAATAGAATCGCAAAATAAGACAATTTTCATTCCCGAAATTTTTTTCTTCGACAAAGTTTGCGAATTTTTATGATGACTGGCTTACTTTTTCGTTTTCGTAAATTGGCACCCAGCCCTCAGTGGTAACGAAAATCCTGACCGCGACCACCTGGCGGTCTTCCTGAAGCGTAAAGTAGTGGCGGATATTTTCAGGAACAGAGATTAAATCTCCCGGATTTAGGAATACTTCAAAAAATTCACCATCTTTTCCCTGGATCACGAATACACCATGCCCGCTGACAATGAACCTTACTTCATCATCTGTATGGTGATGCTCCTGCTTGAAATTTGCAAGCAGCTGGTCAAGATTTGGAGTATTATCAGACAGCGAAATGACATCCTGAGCTTTATAGCCGCGTCGTTCTGAAATATCTTCAATTTCAGCCTTGAATACATCAAGGATCTGCTGCTTTTCTTCGTCAGATAACAGGAACTTTTCCTGCAGGCTGGCGGGCAGCTTATTGATCTCCCATTTCTCATAAATGACTTCCTGAGCATTCAGGAATGCTTCTACCTGTTGTTCCTCACCAATTCTTTCCTGTGTATTCTGCTTTACGATGTATGCCATGTGAATCTCTCCTTTTTATGAGTAAAATTATGTTTTTTAAACCACTTTGAAAAGTTGGAAGGGTTTATGTTCAAGCAGTCTTAATTGATAACGGAATAAAAACTCCGTTGCTTCAAGGATCTTCTTGGCTTCGAATGCATTCCTGCCCCAGACAGTAATACCATGATTACGAATCAGGACGGCTCCAGTATCCCCTTTTACATGTTCGGAAAATGCTTTAGCCAGCGTCGGGATATGAGCATAATTTGGAATAATGGGAATTTTGAGAATGGCATCCTCCTCCCAAAGATCAAATGCCTTAATCAATTCCTGTCCCTTGAATTGAACTTCACCCCTGTCACCATACACCTCGGAAATCACATTGTTGTCAATGGTATGGACATGAAGGCTGCAGCCAGCATTGGTCTTCTTATAGACCTCAACGTGAAGAAGCGTTTCGGCAGAAGGCTTTAAGTGAGTTTCCCCTGCCGGCCGGCCATACTCATCAACAAGTAAAAAGTCCTCATCGGTCCGCTTCCGCTTATCTTTTCCACTAGCCGTCACAAGGAATTGCACCGGTTCACTCTCTACTTTAATCGCCAGATTCCCACTCGTTCCCATGAACCAGTCACGCTCAGCTAATTCGTCTTTCACATCAGCCAGCTCTTGCCATTTTGTTTCTAAAATGCTCATCCTCTCACCCCTGTCTGAATTTTAAGAGCTTCAATACAATCATGGAATGTCTCAAAAGGCGTATATGGAATCTTCCATTCTTCGCATTTATCTTTTAAATAATCCCTCGCAAACACGTAATCTGCCTGTTTAGCTGCTTCAAGGTCGGTCACGGAATCACCGATGACGATTTTATAGATTCCGTCATGACCCAGATTCCTCATGATTGATGGCTTACAACACCCGCAATCATTTGAACATTGATCATCACAGCTGTTCGGCCATTCAATTTTAATTGATTCGCCTGAGAGGTCAGAGCCATTGCAAAAAATGCCTTCAATCGGTCCGAATGATTTGATGATCGGTTCAATGAAAAAGTCAATGCCGCCGCTGACGATATAGACCGGGATCCCTTCCTCTTTCGCGAAATCAAGGAATTCCTGGAACCCTGGACGAATCCTCGCATTTTTCACGGCAAACTCAATGATTTCATCCTTCAGGCTGACTGGAAGGAGGGAAAACATTTTGCCGACCCCTTCCCTGATGGAAATCGTACGGTTCAGTACTCCTTCCTTCAGTTCTTCCCAGCCCTCTGGAGCAAACCGGTTCATGATCGCTATGATGTTATCCTTTTCGGTTACTGTTCCATCAAAATCACAGAAAATGACTGGCTGGCTCATTTTGCCACCGCCTTAGCCAGGCCCCAAAGGTCGATTGCTGCCTTAAGTTCTTCGAATTCAAGAGCACCTTCCTCAAGGGCTTTACCATCGAGAACTGTGTCGATTGCCTGCCTGAAAGCTTTTCCGCCTCCCTGTGCTCCTCCGGGATGGCCATGGACACCGCCGCCAGCATTGATGATTGAATCCAATCCGAAATCCTCTATAAGAAGTGGAACCATTCCTGGATGTATACCGGCGGATGGGACTGGAAATGTTCTCTTGAACTCGTCCTCGGCAATCAATGCCTCAGCGATTGATAGAGCCTGTTGTTTTTCAAGGGCGACACTGCCATAAGGTGATGGGAACAGGGAGAAATCTGCACCAGCATAACGGAGAAGTTTTCCGAGCAGCAAAGAATGGGAGAAACCATATTCATCGGCTGCTGTTAACGCACCGCTTACTGCTGGATGTGCCATGATGGGAATGCCAATCTCATCGTCTTCCCTTAGCTCCTGCAGTACATCAAGTCCGTAGGCAAAAACATTGAACAGCAATGCGTCCGCCCCCAATTCAGCTGCTTTTCTGGCCTTGTCTCTCAGTTGAGTGGTTCTGCCTGTCAGATTAGCAGCATACAGGGTTCTGTGACCGGTAGTTTGATAGACTTCTTCAAGGACCTGTTTTCCTAATATGATTCGCTTTTCAAAAGGAGCAAGCTCATTGTCGAACAAAATTTCGTCATCCTTGATCAGATCAACTCCGCCAAGACTTTGTTCTTTTAACTGTTTTAACAGGAATGGAAGATCGCGGCCAATCACTCCTTTGAAGATACTCATCAGTAATGGCCTGTTATAAACACCCAGCTTATTGCGGATTCCTTCAATTCCGAAACGGGGACCTGGAAAAGCTTTTTTCAATTCATCTCCAAATTCGAGATCGACTAGCTTTATTTTTCCGTCTAGCGATAGCTTGCCGAAAACAGTTGTAAGAATTGCCGGCAGATCCGGAGAAAAATTGATTGCCGGATAAGCGATCTTAATTGTCGCCACAGTATCAGAATTTGCGTCCAGGCCACTGCCTTCAACCGAAACCACTCTTCCCTTATGCTTTTTTAATTGTTTTTGGTCCAGTTCCGGAAGGTCTGTCCAGGATCCCACTGTCAAACCAAGTGCGATGCCCTCCGCCTTTTTCTCTGGATTATGCTTAGCATCATGGACAATGTAAGTTGCTGTAATTTCACTCATGAAGATCAATCCCTTCAAAACTGGTTTTTCCCGGCTATGCGGGGCATAAAAAAAACCTCTTCAAAAAGAAGAGGTTAGGACGTTCACTAAACTCTTCTTATCTTTCAGCTTTCGCTGCAAGAATTAGCACCGTGCCCAGCATTATGCTGGATCGGTTGCCGGGCTTCATCGGGCTCGTCCCTCCGCCTGCTCTTGATAAGAAAATAATTTAATTAAGTTATTTAATTGGTTAAAGTAAATTTATTAATTAGGATTATGTCAGGTTCACAAATCATTGTCAATATCTTTTTTGAAAATTCCTAAGCTTTCGATTCTGGTGACAGCTTCTTTCAATCTCGATTCAGATGTGAGTAAGCCTACACGCACATAGCCTTCACCATGCTCGCCGAACCCAATTCCAGGTGCAACGGCAATATGGGCTTTTTCCAGAAGAAAGTCAGCAAAATCGACCGATGAGGTGAATTCATCAGGAATCTTAAGCCAGGCAAAAAAGGACCCTTTCGGTGCAGTGACCTTCCAGCCAATACTTGTTAAACCGTCAATGAGTATGTTCCTTCTTGATTCATACAAGTCATTCAATTCCGCTACACATTCCTGGGATCCGAGTAATGCTTCCGCTGCAGCCTCCTGGATCGCGCCAAACAAACTGACATACATATGGTCCTGGAGTAAATTGATTGCGGCAATCACACTCTTATTGCCGGCAGCAAAACCCACTCGCCACCCGGCCATATTATACGTCTTAGATAAAGTATAAATCTCGATTCCGACATCCTTGGCACCCTTTGACTGCAAATAGCTATATGGCCGGTTCCCATCAAAGCCAATCGCCCCATAAGCAAAATCGTGGACAACACATATATTATGTTTTTGCGCCAGATCAATTGTCTGGTCAAAGAATGCCTGATCCGCAACCGCACCAGTGGGATTATTGGGATAGTTCAAAAACATCAATTTTGCCTTTTCGAGTTCTTCGGCTCCTAACTCTGTGTAGTCAGGGAGGAAGCCATTTTCTTCTCTTAGCGGCATTTTTATCATCTCTGCCCTTGCCAGCTCCACTCCAGACCAGTAGTCAGGATAGCCAGGATCCGGAACAAGGATCGAGTCTCCAGGGTTCAACAGGCATTGAGGAATTTCCACGAGGCCAGCCTTGCCGCCAAACAAGATGGCAATTTCCTCTTCAGGGTCAAGATCAACGCCAAATTCTCTTTTATAAAACTCAGCTGCCGCTTCTTTTAACGAACGAAATCCCCGGAATGGTGAATACTTATGGTTCAGCGGGTTTTCTGCCGCCGTTTTTAATGTTTCTACAATATGTTCCGGTGTCGGCTGGTCAGGGTTCCCCTGTCCGAGATTGATGACATCGGCCCCTTTTTCAGTATAAGAGCCCACCTTTTGCACGAGCGAAGCAAAAAACTGTCTGGGCAGGCTTTTCAATAATTCTGATTGTTCGAATTCCATTCTCTCACCTGCTTAATAATTTATAAATTTAAAATTTTTTAATTTGAAATTCTAGTCACAAATGATATAACGTAAATAGTAACTTGTAAAGATATAATTTTCAGAAACTATGGCGGTGACTTTTTATGAAACTCAAGATAGCATGCCTGCAAATGGATATTGCTTTCGGAAACCCTGAAAAAAACTATGATGCTGCATCCCGAATGATTGACCGGGCAAGTTCTCATGATCCAGATGTAATAGTCCTTCCCGAACTATGGACAACCGGATATGACCTGGCCAATTTGAATGGCACAGCCGATGAAGGAGCCCAGGAAGCCAAAGTTTTTTTACGTGAAGCAGCTGTGAAGCACCAAACCCATTTTATTGGCGGTTCCGTTGCCAACAAAACAGAAGCTGGCATTGAAAATACAATGCTCATATATAACAAGAATGGTGAGTTTGCGGGAAAATACAGTAAGCTTCACCTGTTCCAGCTTATGGATGAGCACCTATATCTCGCTGCCGGGAATGAAAAAGGCTTGTTCTCTTTGGACGGACATAATTTCGCTGGGCTGATTTGCTATGACATCCGCTTCCCAGAATGGGTGCGTGCCCATGCCCTCCAGGACGTTGAAGCACTTTTCATTGTCGCTGAATGGCCGATCCAGCGGCTTGAACACTGGCGCGCTTTGCTTATTGCCCGTGCCATTGAAAACCAGTGTTTTGTCATTGCCTGCAACCGTGCCGGCGCGGACCCTAACAATACATTTGCCGGCCATTCAATGATCATCAGTCCCTGGGGTGATGTGATTGCTGAAGGCGGAGAAGGCGAGGAAATCCTGTTCGCAGAAATCGATCTTGATCAGGTTAAAGAGGCGAGAAGCAAAATCCCTATTTTTGCTGACCGACGGCCTGAACTTTATTAATGCATAAAGACCGCCAAAAGAACCGCCAGGGACAATGCCTGTGGCGGTTTTTTGGCAGACAATGGAACATCACTCCGGTTTTGCCCACATCTCTTCCGGATTCAATTCGTAAATCCCATTTTCGCGATACATATAGTGATTGATGATGAATTCACGCCTGATTGTAGCATAGTCCTCGTGAAACTTTTTAATATATTCGTTCAACTCTTTTTCTGGGTATTTTTTACCTGTTTTTAAACCACGGACCATGTATTCAAAAATCATCAGCCTCTTCTTCCGCTGGGCCGGAATATTTTTTAATTTGCCGTCTTTTGTCATGAAATTCTCAATGACCTTCTGCCTTTCGATGTTCTGGTCGATCAATGCTTCCACCTCCTCTTCCTTTTTCATGATTAATTTGCCAAGCGACTTGGTCTGCTGCTTAATGACCGACTCGTTCAAATGGAAATAAATTGTGTTCTTGTCCCTGCGCTCAATGATGACATTGACATCACGCAATTTTTTTATATGATGTGTGATCGTGGGCGGCGTGAGGCCTAATTTGCCAGCGATCGCCTGGCCATGAAGCGGACCGCGGGCCAGCAGCGCAACAATTCTTATCCTGGTTGGATCGCCCATTGCTTTATGAAAAGCGACTATTCTATCCAGCTGCATGATGATCTCTCCTATTATTTTATAACTATCTAATTAGGTATGTATCTAATATATACCATTTTCCATTATTTGAAAAGTCTTTTTCATTTTTTATCATGTCTTTTTTCGCATGGCTCATTAGGGTCGGAACAGAGTTGAGTTTTCACCAGGCGAAGTCCTATCTTGGTATAACCTAAGAAACTCCCCCTCCTTCAGTTCAAAAAAAACGCCTGATTAGCAATCAATCAGACGTTTCTTCAGTAATTGGCAAATACAGATGGAAAGTAGTTCCGTGTCCCGGTTCGCTTTCTACTTCGATTGTGCCTCCATGTTCTTCAATGATCTTGAAACTAACCATCAGTCCGAGGCCAGTTCCTCTTTCTTTTGTTGTGTAGAATGGTTCCCCAAGTTTTTCAATTTTATCAGCGGGGATTCCTTCGCCCTCATCCTTGATTGAAATATGTATCTTGTTCCCCGGCGCCTTGCTGATTTCAACGTATACGAATCCGCCTTTTGGCATGACTTCGATGGCATTTTTTATGATATTTATAAAGACTTTTTTCAACTGATTCGGTTCACATAGGAGATTGGGTAAACTGTTGTCATAAATCGTCCTGAATTGAACGTCATGTAGGACTGCCTGGGCTGTCAGAAGGTCTACAGTCTCCTTCATTATTTTCGAAATATCTTCTCTGACATACTTGATAGCCTGCGGCTTGGCAAGGATCAGGAACTCATTTATGATTGAGTCTATCCTCTGGAGTTCTGACTTGATCACCTGGAAATAAAGGGAATACTGATCACCCGAGCTGTTCTCGAGAAGCTGTATGAATCCTTTGAGCGCAGTCATTGGATTTCGGATTTCATGGGCTATTCCGGCTGCCAGCTCCCCTAGTATATTCAACGTGTCGGATTTTCGGAGCTGTGCTTCCATTTCGACTTTTTCAGTGATATTCCTGAAGATAATCAAATTCAGGCTATCGACAAGATGCCGTTTGACCGTGTATTCAAAATGCTTCAACCTGCCATCTTCATATGGGATGGTAAGTCTTCCATCCAGCCTTCCTTTTCGCAGCAGTTCTTCAATTTTTTCATCAAGTAATGTCTCTGATAATCCAAGACTGACGAAAAGCTTCCGAAAATTTTCTTCTTCAAGGTCTTCAGGCTTCAACCCAAGCTTCGCCATGCCGGAAGGGTTGATTTCATAGTGTTTGCAATTTTCATCCCATAGTATCATGCCCTCGATTGAACCCTCGAAGATTTTCCTGAACCTCTCTTCGCTTTTCCGTATTTCCCGTTCCATCCGGTATCGATCACTTGCATCCCGTACAATGGTCATATGGTACCCATCACCAGCATTGAGCTTGACGGTGAATTCCAGCAGCCGCTTTTCCCCGCTAGGCAGCAAGAAGACCGCTTCCTCACGCAGGGCGCCTTTTTCTTTAATGATTTTTTTCATTTCGCTATATTTATCATCTTTTTGATAAATAAAGTCCGAGATTTTATGTTTCAATAATTCATCCAGAGTAAGACCGAAGATTTTGCAGGTCGCTTCATTAGCAGCAATGATCTGACCAGATTTTCCCCAGAACACAATGCCGTCAAGCGCTTCGCGGAATAAGCTTTTTAATAAGCCCCTGTCTTCGAGAAATCTTTCATCAAAAGCTGTATGACTGTCATCTGGATCCAAGTCTAAAGAACAGTCAGTGGCTGCTTGCTGGTCATTTACTATCTCTTTTAAAAAGGAATTTTCTTGTTCTAAAGCGGCTATTTTTTCCTTCAGTGCCTTAATATCATCCTGTCCATTAGCACTCCCCACCAGAAAGCCTCCTTGTCGGATTCCCATTTTTCTAGTAATTTCTACATCGATATTGAAAATCCCTTTTATTTCGTGATTATTTCCTGTTTATTTACTAGACTTTTTGGCAGAGACTGTAGAAACAAAAAAAGCCGGGAATCCCCCCGGCTTCTTAAAATATTATAGATATTCGTTTTCGTGCTTCGCCTTAAGGCGCTGCCATCTTTTTTCAACTTCTTCTTCGAATTCAACAAGCATGTCTTTGTTTTCTTCTTTTAACAAATGCTTTGTTTTTCCCATATATTTTAGCCAGTCTGACAAAGGGATTTTTTTGTTTTTCGCTTCAGGATCATACGTTATGTTCGTGACCCCCTCCTCCACCTCATAAAGCGGGAAGAAGTTGGAATTGACAGCCGCTTCTACGATCGTCTGTCCATAGCGATCTTCTGACTTCCAGTTAAGCGGACAAGTGATCAGCAGCTTGCCATATACAGTTCCAACATTCTGGGCATACCATTGTGCCTTCGCAGCCTTTTTCAAAAGATCCTGAGGGAATGCCTCGGTACCCGTGAAGACATAAGGTATATTGGTTGAAGCCATGATTTGGGCAGTATCCTTATGGTGGAACGCCTTTCCTTTTTGGGCCTTCCCTACATTTGAAGTGCTGGTCATATGCCCAAACGGAGTGGAATAGGAAAGCTGCGAACCTGTATTCATATATCCTTCGTTATCATATTCAAGCATGATCAGTTTATGGCCGCGAAGCGCTGTTCCGATTGCTGATCCCATACCGATATCCATGCCGCCATCTCCGGTTACCATCACGAATGTCGCATCTGCTGACACTTCGATCTCACCGCGCCGCTTCAATTCAAGGAATGCTTCCAGCGTCCCTGACAATGTTGCTGCCCCATTCTGGAACAGGTTATGGATGGTTGTCTGTTTATGGGAGGTGTGAGGATACGCTGTTGTAACAACATACGCACAGCCCGTCTGGAACAGGATGACAAGATCTCCTTCAATGCCTTTGAAGAACATTTCAAGGCCGCCAAAAATACCGCAGCCCGGACAAGCACCATGACCGGAGGCAATACGTTTTGGCTTTGAGGTCAGCGCCCTTAATGGCGGAATTTTAACATTCAGTTTGTTTTTCTCTTCATCCCTTGTTACCTGGATCAGTCCTGATTTATACACGTCACCGTGCTGCGGCTCAATGACAGTCTTTAATGTCTTTTCGGGTTCGCCCGGAATATGTCCGTAGTAGTCGAAAGGTTTTTCAGCATAGCCTTTTTCCATAGCGTCAATCGCCATAGCGAAAAATGCTTCAGCATCATCTGCATAAAAGTCCTTTCCTCCCAGGCCGAACACCCTGCTCAGGACGATGGTTTCATTGTTCCTGTCTTCCTGAAGCGCGGACTTGATTTCATGAGTCAGGTTTGGACCATGCCCGCCGTAAGAATCAGCTCTTTCCCCAACAAGAAGGGATTTCACATTCTTTAAAGCTTCCCTGATTTCCTGTGCTGGGAAAGGACGGATGATGTTAGGGCTGATGACACCAGCCTTGATTCCTTGCTCCCTCAGCCTGTCAACAACATCCTTGGCAGACTCTGCAGCTGAGTTCAAAAGAAATAGCGCTACTTCCGCATCCTCCATTTTATAGAGATCGAGAATGTCATAACCCCGTCCTGACAGTTTCGCATACTTAGCAGCCACTTCTTTATAAACATCTTTCGCTCTGTATATCGCTTCAGATTGCTGGAAGTGGTTATTGGTCAAGTCGTCGCCATTCATATGTGCTCCGATCGTCAACGGCTTCTTGGGATCTCGTGCGAAATTGTATTCAGTCGGTGCCTCTCCTACAAATTTCTGAACGACTGCGCGGTCCTTGAAATAATTCACCTTCCGTTTTTGATGCGACGTAAAGAAGCCATCATAGGCAACCATGACCGGCAGGCGGACATCGGAATGCTCGGCTATTTTCAGTGCCATGATATTCATATCATAAACTGCTTGAGGAGTCCTTGCTGTAAGGATCACCCACCCGGTATTCAAGGCAAAATACAGATCCGAATGGTCACCGCGGATATCAAGCGGACCGCTGATGGAGCGCGTGACCAGGTTCAGAACCATTGGATACCGTGTTCCCGATTGGACCGGAAGCTGCTCAAGCATATACATCAATCCGTTCGCGCTTGTTGCGTTGAACACACGCGCTCCTGTTGCGGCAGCTCCATAGCAGATACCAGCGGAACCATGCTCGCCATCAGCAGGGATCAACTTGATATCATGCTCGCCCCTTGCTTTCATCAGATCGAGATACTGGGCGACTTCTGTTGAAGGGGTGATTGGAAAATAGCCCATGATATGATAATTGATCTGAGCTGCAGCCATTGCCGCCATTTCATTTCCCGATTCAAAAGTGGTCAACTGCTCTGCTGTGCTCATTGCTTTTACGTTCTCTTCAAGAATGGACATTAAGAAACCCCTCCAGTCACATAAGGATAATTTTGTTTTACTTGGTTTTCCTCGGCATAGCCAATCATTTCCCTTAGTTCGCTTAATGCCGTTGTAGGACATGCCTCGACACATTTCAGGCATCCTTTGCAATATTGGTAGTCGATTCCCTTCAGGAACATTTGCTTTCTGCCGCGCTTGTCTTCACCTTCTTCCCAGACAAAGCAATAGTCAGGGCATGCAGTGTCACATGCTGCGCAGTTGATGCAGTCTGCCTGGTTAAATTGCGGCACGAATCCCTGTCTGGAACCGCTTAGATCTTTCAGGATGCTGTTTGCCTGAGTTGTAATGACTCCGCCAAGACCCTGCGTTTCATACCCAAGCAGCGGCATAGGACGCTTGAAACCCTTGCCCTGTGCTCCTTCTTCAAGCTCGTATGTCTTGAACTGGACCTCATTATAGCCTCTTTCGAATGTTCTTATGTTCGGTTCCACCAGATGAGGATATTTCTTTTCGAAAGTTTTACGGATTACATGTTTCATTGCGTCGGGATCAAGAAAGTCAATAATGCGGTACAAGGCACCAAGCATTGCGGTATTCACCTTCGTTTTTTCCTCAACGGCAATTGAAAGTGCATCGACAATCGCGAGTGTTCCATATTCCAGCTGAAGGTCTTGTTTGATTTCATCAAAACCCCTTGTTGAATTCACGAGCAGGATTCCGTCGGGCCGCAAGCCGCTGACAACGTCAACCGTTTTATAAAGCGCTTCATGGAAGACACCGACTACCTGTGGCTCTTCTATCGGACTATGGACTCTAATTTCCGTTTCTGGGTCACAGAACCGGACAAAGCTTTTCACCGGCGAGCCTTTTTTCTCCGATCCATATGAAGAAAAGTTGGAACCATTCAGCCCAAGACCGAGAACTCCTGCCTCGGCAAGCATCTTTCCGGCAAGGTTCGCGCCAAGCCCCCCAATCGATTCAAGTCTTATCTCATAAAACCCTAATTCATTCTTCTTCGGTAAGATAGACATAATCTCCCTCCCAATTTTGTTGTTAAGGTTATTGAATGTGAACATTCCCCACTTTTAATTTTATAGATAACAAAATGATTAAGCTGTGACATATATCAAACATTTGAATTTTTTTATTAGAACACACCCAAAAATAATTCACTTAATCCGTATGCTATAATGAATTCCTTTTATATAACAGAGAGAAAATTGTATTAATACAGCAGTAAACCCTGATTCAGGAAAGTATTCCTGAACCAGGAACCATTTCCTTAATTTTGAGCAAATAGCCTGGTTTGTCTTTGTCTTGAAAAGGGTAAATATAGGTGAGTATTTTTTGGGGGTCTCTAATTAAGGGAGGAAATATGAAACAGCGAGATTACTACTTTGACAATGCCAAGTTTATCTTGATTTTTTTCGTCGTCTTTGGCCATCTTTTGCGCTCGTTCATTGAAGACAATGAAATGATCTACAATATTTATAAAGTCATATATACATTCCATATGCCAGCCTTCATCCTGGTTTCAGGCTTTTTTGCAAGAGGCTTCAACAAAAAAGGTTATGTAATGAAAATAGCAAAGAAATTGATTCTGCCATATTTCATTTTTCAACTCATCTATTCAATTTTTTTCTATTTTCTTTACAGCAAATCGACCTTTACGATCGATCCGCTGAATCCGCACTGGTCATTATGGTTTTTGATCAGCCTGTTCTGCTGGAACCTTATGCTGATCGGCTTTGCAAGGCTTAGCGCACCGACAGGTCTTTTGATTGCATTTGGACTAGGACTTGGCGTGGGCTATGTTGATTGGATATCCAATTATTTGAGTCTCTCCAGGACATTCGTATTCTTTCCGTTGTTCCTGCTTGGATACCATTTAACAAAGGACCATATCAAAACATTGACCAGGCCTTCATTTAAAATTGGAGCACTCGTTGCATTCACAGTCGTATTTTTAGGATTCTATTTCAATCCGGATATTGACTATAAATGGCTCCTTGGATCAAAGCCCTATTCAATGATGGAAGCTGCATCGATTTCAAGCATGTTCACACGTTTAAGTTTTTACCTGTTAAGCTTGCTGATGGTGTTCAGTTTCCTGACAATCGTACCTAAAAAGCAATATTTCTTTACTGACCTTGGGAAAAATACACTTTATGTGTATTTACTGCATGGATTTTTTGTCCGGACCTTCCGCGAAAGCGAGGTCCAGAACTTTTTCCACAGTCCCGAACGTTTTATCCTGCTGGCATTCATCGCCCTGGTGCTTACTTTCTTGCTGTCAAGCAAATATGCGGCCGCATTCGCACAGCCGCTAATCGAATTCAAGACATCCAGGATCAACCGTCTTAAAACCAGGATGGCAGCCATCGTCCGCTTCTATCGCCGAAAGCTGTTGAGCCAGTAAATTATGACTAAAAATTGCCAAGAGCCATTCATCGAGAATGGCTCTTTCCTTTTTCTTCAACAGGATTCAACCTGTCTTTTTTGTCTAAACTGAGATATAATTGGAAGTTGACTTGCTGTGGATTTTTATAAAGGAGATTTTTACATGAATATCGTCTTAACAACGCTAAACGCGAAGTATATACACACGAATCTTGCCATTAGATACCTCAAGGCATATGCTCAGCCGGAATTCGATGCGAGCATTGTTGAATACACAATAAAAGACCCTGTGATCAACATCGTGTCAGACCTGATCCAAAAGAAACCTGATGTGATTGGTTTCAGCTGCTATATTTGGAACATCGAAGAAACCATTAAAGTCATTAAAATGATCAAAAAAATCAATTCAGACATCTTGATTGTCGTCGGAGGCCCTGAGGTTACCTATGATGTCCAGGAATGGATGGAAAAAGTGCCTGATTTCGACGTGATTGTCATCGGTGAGGGTGAACAGACATTCAAACAGCTTCTTGAAGGATACTCAAAAGAACAGGACTTTTCAGGAGTACCCGGCATCGCCTACCGGAATGGAGAAAGCATCCAGCTGAATCCTCAGCGCAACAAGCTTGACCTAAAAGACCTCCCCTCTCCATATCGCTTCGAAGAGGATGCTTCACACCTTTCCAAAAGGGTCACGTATATTGAAACGAGCCGCGGCTGTCCATTCAGCTGTCAATTCTGCCTCTCATCTATCGAAGTCGGTGTACGTTACTTTGACAGGGAAAAGATCAAGGATGATATCCGCTATTTAATGGCAAATGGTGCGAAGACCATCAAGTTCGTGGACAGGACGTTCAATATCAGCCGGAGCTATGCTATGGAAATGTTCCGATTCCTGATCGATGAGCATCTCCCCGGGACCGTATTCCAATTCGAAATCACTGCGGACATCATGCGGCCCGAGGTTATTGCCTTCCTGAACGAGGAAGCACCTGCAGGATTGTTCCGCTTTGAAATCGGAGTCCAGTCCACGAATGATTATACAAATGAACTTGTCATGAGAAAACAGAATTTTGATAAACTGAAACGGACTGTCACAATGGTCAAGGAAGGCGGCAAGATTGACCAGCACCTTGATTTGATCGCCGGTTTGCCGGAAGAAGATTATCAATCGTTCAAGAAAACCTTCAATGATGTGTTTGCGATGAGGCCGGAAGAATTGCAGCTAGGCTTCCTGAAGATGCTAAGAGGGACTGGTTTGAGGCTGAGAGCTCCTGAACATGATTATATCTATATGGACCATTCCCCATATGAAATCCTCGGGAATAATGTACTTGATTTCAATGATATCATTAAGATCAAGCAGGTTGAGGATGTGCTTGAGAAATATTGGAATGATCACAGAATGGACCATACTGTTGAATTCCTGGTCACCAGCGTCTTCCCCTCCCCATTCGACTTCTTCCAGGAATTCGGATCCTACTGGGAAACAAAAGGATGGTCGAGGATCGGTCACCAGCTTGAAGACTTATATAAAAGGCTATACCAGTTCCTGAAGGAAAAGGGTGTGGACCACCTTGAGCAGATTGTCAGTTTGATGAAATACGACTATCTCGCCAGCATGAAATACAAGCCCCGTAAGCCCTGGTGGGAGCTGACATCTGACAAAAAGCAGCGGTCTGAATTATACAGGGATATCATCAAGAATCCCGAGGCGCTTGGCCATCAGTTCACTAATTTGAAGATGAATGAAAAGGATCTATACAAACACACTCTGCTAGAAGATATCACAATCGATCTGGATAAACTGATCAAACATGGAGTAATGGAGAATTCTCCGTCACATCTCCTTGTCTATTTTGATTCTAAATCAGAAAAACCTTATTTTTTCCCATTTAAACAGGAAAATTTTAAGCCGGCTTGATTAAGCCGGCTTTTTTCTATTTACAGTCCTTTTCGGCTTTATGTTTCACCTTTTTACCAGCAAAAGGCTGTTCATAAAACTTCCCCGCATTAAAATCGCCAAATTCCATGCCGAATTCAACGTTCAAAGGCTTCTGGTGCCGGACTTCATGCTTTTTCATCATGCTCTTCCTTTCCTGCCCTGCTTTGAATTCCTGTTTGCAAATTTCCCCGGATCTTCACCATGAGCAAATTCAGCAGAAAATTCACTTTCCTGAAGATTCTTCTTAGGTGTGTTTGTATATTTAGCCACAGCATTTCTTTCTGCCTTCCTTTTAGCCATTCTAACCACCTCCATCCTTTATTTTTTTCAATGTGTGATTTGCTATGTACAGTTTTGATTACCTTATTTTACAAACTGAACTCTCTTATAAAAAGCTTCATACAACAAAAGATAAACTCAAAAAGGAGGAGCAGAAATGGCAAAGAATGATCACGAGCTAAAACCATTGGATATCGAAGAAACATTGCCCCATCAAATCAACGCTCCAAGCTTCAAGGATACCGGAATGGAGATGAAACCACCCTTTAGGAATGAGCATGGCGTGATTATCGGTGACAGCCTTTACGCTTCTGAGGATTCACCGCTGGAAAATTGGTCGGATGAGACAGATCCGGCCGTCATGGCTGGTGACGAATGGGTCCATCCTACCAATGACATCGGCTGGAACACAGCAGAAAACAGAGACCTTCTCGAGGAAAAGAGAAAACCACAGGGCTATCCATTCATGCATCCAACAAAAGATGTGAGCAAGGGTCAGGATTAAAAAAATCCGGGAATTCTCCCGGATTTTTAACATTTATCCAATAATCACACGTTCCTTAGGAAAACCGATGCTTTCCTTGGTTGTTTTTCCGCCGATGATCAGCAGGAAGGAAATGACTCCTACTCTTCCGATGAACATCAGGATGATCAGGACCAATTTGCCAATATTTGATAGGTCGGGTGTAATCCCCATTGATAATCCAGTTGTCCCAAAGGCAGATGCAACTTCAAAGATGATCGCAAGCAATCCATGGTCCTCTGTCACCATCATGATGATGACAGCAAGAAAACAAATCATGACAGCCATAATTGAAACAACAAGTGATTTGATGATGTCATCCTGGTGCAGCTCCCTGTTAAAGATCTTGATTGCTCTCCTTCCTCGGGCAAAATGATAGAGGAATAAGAGGTTTAGTGCAAAGGTAGTGGTCCGGATTCCTCCACCGACAGAGCTTGGTGATGCCCCTATAAACATCAGTGCTGCCATCAGGAATAACGTCGGGTCTGTAAAATCATTGACATCCATCGTGGACAGACCGCCACTTCTTGTTGTCGCCGATTGGAAGAACGCATAAAAGAAAGAATCAAGCCATGACTTATCGGAGAAGAAATGATTGAATTCCAGACCCCAAATAGCGATTGTACCGAAAATCAGGAGAATGAGAAACATCAGTGTAGTGATCTTCAAAAAAAGTGAAAAATGAAACGGAGCACTCTTTTTTCTCCTGAAAAGGAAGCTTTTCAATTCAACCAACACAGGGAAACCAATTGCCCCTAGAGTAATCAAAAGAATATTGATTGTCACCACAAAATAATCCTGAGCGTATGGAATCATTGAGGCACCGGTAATATCGAAGCCTCCATTGGTTGTGGCACTTATGGATGCAAACAAACCGTGGAGAAAAGCTTCCTGCCATGTTGGAAAGTATTTAAGAAAGTATATTCCCAGAAGCAGAGCACCCATCAATTCAATGATCACGATGATGATCAGGATATCCTTCAGCATTTTCACAAGACCGGACATATTGGTTTGGTTCTGGTCCATCATAATCAACCTGCGTTCTTTCAAGCCGATCTTCTTCCTGATGATCAGCCAAAAAAAAGTTCCAAGGGCCATGACGCCGATGCCGCCAAACTGAAGGACAAACATGAGTATAAAAATTCCTTGAACAGTGAAGGTATCACGAATTGTCACAACGGACAGGCCGGTCACACTGACTGCACTTGCTGCAGTAAACAACGCATCCATAAAAGTCCATTTTGCACCTGGCTGTATGGCAACAGGCAGGCTCAATAAACTCATGGAGACCATTACGGCAATTAAATAATACGCCACAATGATTTGTGCCGGAGATAATTTGTTTAACCTTCTTCTTATATTAATCCACATACTTATATCCTTTCAGTTCTCAGTTCATTACTACCTATGATAAAGAAATTCAACGGATTAATAAAGTATTTTCCTGCAGTTCCCATAGCCACTTATTATGGATGAGGCACCTTTGCACAAATTCTTCTGCTTTCTGGGTAAGAACGCGCAGATCACCTTTAGAGAATCGGAACGAAAAATCCATGATATAAAAGTTACCATTCATGAAGTTGTCCGCAATGTCCAAACTATTCATACAGAGATTTTTCTCTGTAAACCTATAAAAGGAGATGAAAACATGGCTCGAAATTCAAATAAATTGCTGGTTCCTGGTGTAGAGCAATTCATGGATCAGGTGAAATATGAGATTGCCCAGGAGTTTGGCGTAAACTTAGGCTCAGATACTGTTTCCAGAGCAAATGGTTCAGTTGGAGGAGAAATCACCAAACGTTTAGTTCAGCAGGCACAGGCCCAGCTTTCTGGACAAAGACAAGAATAAAATATAGCAAGTCCTCAGCAACGTAACTAAAACCGAATATAGATATGGAAAAAAGTCCGGAACCACGTTCCGGACTTTTGACATTCTCTATTTTTTGCCTGAATTGTCTTTTGGGTTCCCAGCTTTTCCTCTTTGGCCATTATTCTGGTTTTGATTCACATTCGGCTTTTTATCATTTTTATATTTTTGTCCACTGGGATCAGGCTTACTGCTCCTATTAGTAGCATGTTTCTTATTTGATTGGCCGTTGCCGTTCGATCCGGAATTAGAATTATCTTTCTCGTTCTTTTTATCAGAAGCTGGATTCCTTCGCTGTTCTGAATTTGAATTGCCTTTTGGTGGCTCCGGTTTATCTTTCTTTACCTGGCCTGGTGCTTCCTTTCTTTTTTGCTCCGGCTCCGGTTCCTGCCTTACAGGCTGTTGAATCGGCTCCTTCTTCTCTTTCTTTGGCTCGGCTTTCTTTTCTTTTTCAACCGGCTTTGGTGCAGCTGTTTTTTGCTTCTCTTTATACACACCAGTCGTAACACCCTGCTTAACAGCCTTCTCCCTGTCTTCATTCGTTGCTTCCATTACCTTAAGATTCAAATCTTCATCGGTTGTTGACTTCTTGATTTCAGCAATTTTTTGTTCCAATTTCCGATCCACTGATTTTTTTGCCTTTGTTTTATGGACTGTTGCAATGACGACTTCATTCTTATTGCTAAAATATCCCTGGGCCTCAATTTTATCAAGAATCATTTCTGCAACAAGGGCAGCATCTTTCTTCTTCCAGCCCTCTAATTCTGTGATAATTTGTTTCCCTTCCGGATTGTATCCTTCCATTTGAAGAACCTTCAAATCATCATTGACCGCCATTTCTATGCTCGGATTCACATCTATGGACATATATGCGTATACCTGTCCGTCCTGGTAAACAGGCAGGATTGCAGCCATGACAAGCATAAGTGCTGCAGCCAGCATGATTGACCTTGCCTTAAGACTAGTTAAAAATGAAACGTCTAACTTTCTTCTCTTTGCTTTTTCCGATTCTGGAAAAAAGTGAATTTCTTCTCCTACCTGATAGTCTTGCTGAAGCTTTCGGGCGCGCAAAAACTCGCCTTCGGGGGTCAACAATGTTAGGTAAAGATCATTGATTTCAAGGATTACTCCTTTTCTCATGTCTCCAACACCCCTTTAATATAATCCTTTAAAAACACATAATCCCCAATTAAAATAAGTGCAATTGCAATAATATATTTTCTGTTTCTCTCTATAGTTTTTCTGCTGACTTTGACCATTTCTTCCAGTTGCTTGATTGGCAGTCGTTTTTTCTCGAGCAGCAAGCCCTTCAATTCTTCATTTTCTACCATCGCCTTTGCGACGAGCATGGCATTTTTCCGGGCATCAGCATGCTTTGGTGACTGTTCCAGCAAGTCCTGGAATGATAAATCAAACTCAGATAATATTGTTTGGAATTGGATGATCTCTTCTCTTCTGAGTTCCTGTTCTGTTTTTTTACGGAACTCATCAAGTGAAAGCTCATCTTCAAGTGTAGACCGATGCTGCTCTTCCTCATTTGGGTCATTAGAGATATTAAAGCTCAGGTTTTGATTCCTGCTCTGCTGGCGGATATAATCGATAACCCTCCGTTTAATCATCACTTCTGCAAAACTCAACAAGGAATTCCCTTTTTCGGATGAATATTTCTGGATTGCCTCATTAAAGGCGATGAGGCCAATGCTAAATTCATCGTCAGACTCATGTATGTACCTCTTGCAGACAGACGAAACAGTCTTGGCAATAAAAGGTTTGTAAGAATCAATTAATTCTTCTCTAAGTGCAGCATCCCCCTGGTGGATTTTTTCAACGGTTTCTTCCAGCGGCCTGCGCTTTTTCTTTGCCATGAACAATAAACTTAGCAATAGCCTCACCTCTTTTCCTCCACACATTATATCATATCTGTCAATTTCTCTATTGTGGTTAGGCAGGGAAAAGATAGCCGTTTCGGGCTATCTTTTCGAGTCTATTGTTCAAACGATATTAATTTTTGTCATTCCCTTTTCCGTGGCCATTTCCGTGTTGTGCTTTGTTGTGTGTTTTCTTTTCTTCTTTCTTGCCTTGCTTAGCCTGGTGCTTTTCCTCTTTCTTCACCTGCTTTGCCTGACGCTTTTCTTCTTTCACCTGCTGCTTTGCTTCCTTACGCTCTTGTTTCACAGCAGCCTTTTCAGCCTTACGCTCTTGCTTGGCTTTTTCTTTTTGCGCCTTTACAGGAGCAGCAACTGCTGTATCATCATCAGCAGGCATTGTTTCTTCAACTTTTACAACATCATCTTCAGTTTCAGGTGTTTCATCTGCAGGCAGGAGATCTGGCTCAACCACAGGTTCTAATTCAATTGGTTCAACCTGGTCATTTTGATCTTCTTCTGCTGGCTTCTCACCGTACTTTTCTTCTATTTTCGCCAATTTCTTCGCCATCTTGGCATATGTCTTGTCAATATTCTTTTGAAGCTGTGCCCTTGCATTTTCATTGCCTACATGCTCCATAGCTGCTTTTAATGCAATGATATTCTGCCTGAGCATTCCTTCGATCTCCTCAAAAGGATCCTCGCTTACAGCATCATCGTCTTCATTTTCAACCACTTCTTCTTCATCAGTGGCTTCGTCTGTATCTTCGTCAGTTTGTTCAACCGCATCAGCATCATCTGCTGGTTCCACTTCTTCTTCAGCAGACTCCTCAGCTTCTTTATCTTCACCATCTTCTTCAGAGACCGTTCCGGCTTCAGAAGCTAGGTCCTCTTCTGCGTCATTTGATGTTTCCTGATCGACGATGTCCTGAGTGGTTTCCATGTATTGAACAGCCGCTTCAATCACTTTAAGCGCTTCTTCTTCTTTTCCTTCAGCGAACAAAGCCCCAGCTTCAGCAAGGCGTTCTGATGCATATGCAGCAAGCAATTCTGCTTCTTCAGCCTGATCAAATGTAAAAGCAAGCTTGATTTTCTCCAATGCTATTTTGGCAAAGTAGAAGAAATCTCCAGGAATCAGCGTTGGATTGATTTCTTCCAGTTCTTCCACCTGGGATTTTGCTTCTTCAATTTCTTCTGGACTGACATTTTGCATTTCTACTGTTTCCAGATCAGAATGGTTTTCTTCTGCCATTGCAACCGGGGAAAATGTGAATGTTCCAGCAAGCACTAGAGCTAGGGTACTCTTTGCGATTTTCTTCATCTCTTGGTTAGATAGTTTCTTCATTCTCTGTTCACCTCATGTGTTTTTAAGAGCGGCCGCTTTAATCACTAAATGGTTACGTTTGCACCTGGGGGGTTATGGGGGTTTTACTGAAAAAAATAAAAAATTCCAGTCTATAGTCGACCGGAATTATCTCTTCATTGCTGTAACCTTGATTTTTTTGCAAACCCTACCGGGCAGGATTAGTATGTAGATTGTTCATTCACTATAGAACCTTAAGATCAGTTTCCTGATCAATAAACCGATCAGTACTCCTGGAATGACAAACATCATCGGCAAAAACACCGGACCTGGAAAAATCCCAAAAATCTTGATCTTGGGTGAAATCATTAACCCAACAGTCACAAAGTAAGCCGAAAATACGAAAGGCAAAAAAGTAATCTTTTCATCTTCTGGCATCACGCTCCTATATGCATCCCACATGGCGAACATGTATAGACAGGGGTAAAACATCAGCCATTGATAATCCATCACCTGCATGGCCATTCCCGTCTCACCAAGGAAGCTGTACATTATTCCTTTGTTGAAATTACTTTTCACGTTAACAAGGAACTCGAGTAAGACAAATAATATGCCCTTCACAAGATTACCCGTCAACAATTGGGCAAATCCAGGCAGTGCGATGCTCCACATTACCGCTTCTAGTTTGGTTAATTTCTTTTTTATCGCCACGACAAGATTCATCCTTTAAACGATTTATTGGACTTTCATTGTATGAGTGCAAATTCCTTCAATTTCAAATTGGTCTTTTTCATCCTTTTCGTTCTTCTACTTGTTTTAGATTGTCCAAATTGTGCTTTGAATTATCATTTTTCCAGTTAATTGTTAAGAAATAATCTAAAAGACCCCTAAATCCCCTCACTATAGCAAACAAAAATAAAGGCCGTCCCTCAATTAAAGGACGGCTGACATTTATTTATTGCTTCTTAAAAGTGAGACATAATTCTTTGCGAAGGTGACCCAATCTCTTTTCTCGGAAAAATAGCTCTTGAACAAGTCCAGGAATAATGGATACTTTCCTTTATAGGGATACCATTGAATCTCTGATTGCATGAAACCCTGGTCCTCCATTATCGCTTTTTCATGGCAAAAAATCCTCAACCCTGCTTCGGAATGATAGCGCCCAATGCCACTTTCCTTTGCACCGCCGAACGGGAGACCATGATTGGCGACAGTGATGATGACGTCATTGATGACGACAGCTCCGGACACCAGGCGGGACGCAACACGGCGTGCCTTTTCCTTGTCCTTTGTCCATACGCTTGCATTTAACCCATAAGCTGTGCCATTCGCATAGACAATGGCCTCTCCTTCGGTATCGAATGGAACCACTGGAAGCAACGGTCCGAAAGTCTCATCCTGGATGATTTTCATATCCTGTTCAACATCCGTAACAACCGTTGGCGGCAGGTACATGCCTTCCTTCCACTCCTCAGGTTTAAGCCCTGTCACCAATTTCGCTCCGCGCAGAAGCGCTTCCTCCAGCTGCTCCCTAACCACGTTCTTCTGGGCTGGAAAGGTCATGGAACCTACATCTGCATCGATGTCATCCCCCTGCCTGAGTGATTGCACTTCACCCTTCAATTTCTCAAGGAAGTCTCCATATACTGTCCGTTCAACATACAGGCGCTCAGCACTCATGCAAACCTGGCCGCTGTTCGTAAAAGCACCCCAGACAGCAGCCTTCGCTGCCCGATCCAGGTTGGCATCGCCGAAAACGATCATCGGGTCCTTCCCGCCCAGTTCAAGGGTAGTCGGGATTAGATCTTTTGCTGCCTGCTGCTGAATGATCTTGCCGGTGCGTACAGAGCCTGTGAAAAAGATATAATCAGGCTTGCCGGCCGTGAAGGCGGCGCCAACTTCTTTTCCTCCGTGGGCCACCTGTATGGTCCCATCAGGGAATCCCGAACGCTTGAACAGCTCTTCGATACATTTTCCGACTAGCGGGGTTACCTCTGACGGCTTTAAAATAACAGAGTTTCCTCCTGCCAGGGCGCTAATCATCGGAACCATCGCCAGCTGAAGAGGATAATTCCAGGGGGAGATCACCAGAACCACCCCACGAGGCATATATTCTATGAATGATTTCTTGCCGAACAGCAGTAATGGCGTTTTTGCTTTTTGCGTGCCTAGGACCTTTTCAGCATGCCTGATGATGTGGTCGATCGCATCAAGTGTTGGCATAATGTCAGCCACAATTGCTTCGGTCAACACCTTCCCTGTATCATCAGAAATGACCCTCGCAATCTCGTCCATCTCATCCACCATTAACTGTTTGAGCTTTCTTAAGTAACCCATCCGCTGAGCGATTGGCAAAGTACTCCAACTGGCGAAGGCCTTCCTGCCCCGCTCATAAAAGTAAGGCATTTCATGGACAGGCGTCTCTTCCATTTCAGCGATTATTTTTCCTGTAGCCGGTGCGACAACAGGCATTCTCCGTATATCTTCAACTGAATGCACATTCATTCACCTGCCTATACTGATCAAGTATTTATATTATGTTTATTTGATAATGCGGCTTATGCTTATTCTCGCGGTAAAAGGCTGCCATTGAAGCAATCCCATCCCTGAAATCAGGACATACAATCCCTGAGTCTTTCAAATCGTCCTGGGCCTGCGAAGAGTCAAAACGGCCTTTCCACGTAAAATAATCAAGCGCTTCCTTTTCAACACCAAGATACCTTCTCAAGCCCCTGAACTGAAGCCCTGCCTTAGCCAGGGATAAAGGCACCGAACCCACTGGCTGCTTCTTCAACAATTCAAACATCATCATTTCATACAGCTCTGAGACTTTGTAAGGTTTCGGGTCAGTTAGATGATACGTCTTGCCTGACCCAATTTCTGCAAATGTCAAATAGGTGGTCGCTTCAATAATATAATCCACGGGAACGAGATTGACAACAGTTTCGCCCGTGCCAAGCTTTGGCAAGAAAGGCATGAAACCAAGCCGGTCGATAAAATTCATGATAAAATATGGGCCATCAAATTTAATGGTTTCCCCCGTTTTCGAATGGCCTTTCACGATTCCCGGCCTGATAATGGTGACCGGAATCTCCGACTTAAGAGAGTCTACCAAGACTTCAGCTTCATATTTAGTCTCCTCATAGAAGTTTTTGAAGCCGGGTGGCTTGATTAATTCGTCTTCATAAAGGATTCCCTCTCGTTTACCGGCAACATATGCTGTGCTGAAATACGTATAGCGTTGAATATTTTTTAATCTTTTTGCCCATTCATTCACATTCCTGGTCCCTTCAACATTCACCCGGTAGGCGATGTCCTTAGGAACTGCCAGGTCATATATGGCTGCAAGGTGGAACACATGGGTAACGTTCTTCTCAAGCTGATCAGCCTTTACCGGAGATATATCCAGACCGGAAACCGTTATGTCACCTGTTAAAATCTCAAATCGACTTTCATCAAGGTTAAAGTCCTTAACAATTGCAGCCCTCTCAGCCTCTGCCTTTTCAGCCATAGCAGGCAATACGAGGACATAAACCGTCCCTTTCCCTTCATTCCTCCGTAATACTTCCCTGATCAATTGATTGCTGATGAATCCTGGAAAGCCAGTGAAAAAATATCCGTATTCCATGGACGTCCTCCTAAACACAGTAATTAGCTATATTTTATCGATAAGCGCTTATATCCGCAATCACTTTGCTGACTATTCTGAAAAATACGATGAATAACGGGTATGATTCTTGATTGAAGTCCCTCGTTTATCGTGATGTTCTATTCCATAAAAAAATGCCCGGCTATTTCCAGCCAGGCATCACGTATTATCTTCTTCTTCTAAAATCTTGAGTTGAATCTTCTTCCTTTATGTGTTGGAGAAGTTCTTCCAGCATACCTGCCATCTCTTCCTTTGAGTATTTCCCTTTCTGGAAGGATTTTGTCTGCTGTTCGACTCCTGTTTCATATTCTGAATCTGTATGCTCTTTCAGCAGATAGGCTGGTACAAGATGGCCATCTGGTGTTGCATACATTTTATTCCTTCTGCGATAGTCCCTGTCGAAAAAGCTGTAGACCACCGGAATGACGAAGAGTGTCAGGAGCGTACTGCTGATCAACCCGCCAATAACGGTTATCCCCATTGGCTGATTGATTTCGGTTCCTTCGCCGATTCCGAGTGCGAGCGGAATCAACCCAAGAATCGTAGTTAAAGCGGTCATCAGGATTGGGCGTGCCCGGTCTTTTACCGAGAGAACAATCGCCTCATGCGGATTCAGGCCGCGCTCTTTCTTCTGATTGATGTAATCGACAATCACAATCGCGTTGTTCACTACAATCCCTGCGAGGACAATGATCCCTATAATGACCGTTAGGCTCACTGGAGTTTGCGTTGCGGTCAATGCAATGGCAACCCCAATCACCATCAGCGGCACAGTGAACATGATGACAAATGGATACTTCAGGGATTCGAACTGGGCAGCCATGACAAGATAAATCAGGATGATTGCGAGAACGAAAGCAAGCAGCAAGTCATCAATGGAAGATTCGAGAAGTTCTCTGTCCCCACTGAAAACAATCTCGGTTTCATCAGGCAAATCAAGCTCTTCTATCTTTTTATCCACTTGCTTGGACATATCTCCAAGGTTAGTTGAAGACTTGTACTTCATTGTGAATTCAACTGCACCCTGCTGGTTGATTCTCTGGATTTTAACAGGACCGCTGCCAGTTTCTATATTGGCAATCTGGCCAAGTGAAACATAGTTGCCATCAGGCTTCTTAATCAGCAGTTTTTTTAGATTATCGATATTCTGGGTTACATCGCTGTCATATTCCACATAGACACCGAGAATCTCTTCATCCTCCCCAGGCATTTGGGTCGCCATATCCCCTCTTGTCACATTGTTTACAACCATCGCTACTTGCGCAGGTGCCAGACCCTGTGCGAGCGCCTTTTCCCTGTCAACTGTGATTTGGACTTCTTCGACTGTGTCATTTTGGCTCGTTGTCAATTCATTGACATCGTCAAAGTCCTTCAGGGAATTATATATTTTTTCAACCGATTCATTCAGCCTTTTTTCACTGGAATCACGAACATTGAATGTAAGTGTGTTCGGAGCTGAACCTGATGTGGACTGGAGATTGAAACTCAGCTCAGCACTGCTGTTTGCCTCAGCTGCAGCTTGCTCAAGTTCCTTTTTCACATCATCAACAAATTGGAAGGTACTGACCTCCCTTTCCTCCAGCTCATCCATTTTCACATACAATTCTCCGATGTTTGCATTCGTTGTGCCTCTGAACGAGGCCTCCTGGGTTGTTCCAACCAGACTTACGTAGACATCAACATCTTCTTCATCTTTCAACTTATCTTCCAGTGCTGCCAGAACCTTTTCCGTCTCTGTCAATGCTGACCCATTTTCAAGGTTTACCCTGATGCTGAAGAAGCCTTCATCCGTCGGCGGGATAAATTGCGTACCGACCGTCGTCACTCCATAAGCGCCTCCGGCCAGCATCAGCAGTGTGATCAGAATGACAGCAAAACGATGCCGCAGAGCCCATCTGATCGATTTCTCCAGTCCTCTCATCGAGCCGGAGCGCTGCCTTCTCGCTTCGATGTTTTTCTTAGGCGCCTTCAGCAGTCTGCTTGCGAGCATCGGGACAACTGTCAACGCGACCACCAATGAAGCAAACAGACTGAATGAGATCGTCAATGCAAATTCTGTGAACAGTTCCCCTATGATTCCGGAAATGAATACAACCGGTAAAAACACGGCTACTGTCGTCAAAGTCGAAGCAGTAATGGCAGCGCCGACTTCCCTGGAACCATCCCTGGCTGCGGTTTTCGGATCCTTGCCCATCGACAGATGCCGGTAAATATTTTCAATGACAACAATGGCATTATCCACGAGCATCCCAATCCCGAGAGCCAGGCCGCCGAGCGTCATGATATTCAAAGTAAAGTCAGCGAAAAACATCAATACGAACGTAAAAATTACGGAATAAGGAATGGCAATCCCGATGATGAGCGGACTCTTCACATTTCTCAGGAAGAAGAACAGCACCAGCATCGCCAAGAGTCCCCCGACAATAAGCGAGTTTGAAATATTGCCGATCGCAAGTTTTATATAATCGCCCTGGTCAAAGAGTACATCGGACTTGATTCCAGCGTATTTATCTTTCTCAAGCAAAGTTTCCAGCTCATCAAGGAACGCTTTTGATACTGCTGCCGTATTCGCATCAGACTGCTGAAGGACACTCAGCAGCACTGACGGGGTCTGATTCGTCCTTGTGATTGTCCGGTCATCCTGTTTTTGCAGTTCGACGTTCCCGACATCCGCCAGTTTGACCTTCTGTTTCGTCACCGGATTGGTGAACACCGTCAGATTCTTCAATGTATCCAGTGAATCCAGAGTACTGATGATCCTCGTGGTCAGTTCTTTGCCTTCAGTCAATATCGTGTCACCCGGCATCGAGACATCATTCGCCCTGATCAGATCAACAATATCCGACTGACTCAGTTTATAATCTCTCAACTTTTCCTGGTCCAGTTCCACCCTCACTTCACGGACAGATGTCCCTGATAAGTTGATGCTGGCGACCCCTTCGACCTTGGTTAGTTCCAGTTCAAGCTCTTCAGCAAGTTCCCTTAGCGCGGATTCATCCTTTCCAGAGCTAAGCGATAGCTGGATGATCGGGAATTGAGACGGGTCAAACTTCATGAACCTCGGCTTATTCGCATCGTCCGGAATAGGCGTCATATCCAGTCTTTGAATGACTTCATCCTGGATATCATCTATATTGGTTGTCCATGAAAACTGCATCAGGATCAGGTTTGCACCCTCCTGCGAAGTCGATGTCATCGTCTTGATTCCCGGCAGTGTCGCCAGATTTGCTTCCAGAGGCTTTGTCACCTTCTCCATAACCTCTTCAGGACTTGCTCCCTCATAATTGGTCACGACCACGCCAACAGGCGGATTTATATCCGGAATGAGTTTCAATGGAATCCTCATCAATGAAACCACCCCGAGAATCAAGACCAAAAACATCGTAACCAATGTAAAAACAGGTCTCCTGATCGAAAAATTGCTGATTTTCATACGCTAACTCCTTTCGGCGGTAAACCTTATGACTGACCGGACGTTTTTTAAAAGATACCATTCTAAATATAGTGAAGCATCAAGGATAATTCAACTATCAAATATGCAATGTTTAAGAACAATTTTTAACATACCCTCCATTTTAAATGAAGCAACGGATTTATGAAAATTTAAGACACTGACTGTGCCTAGTTTTATCATTAGGGATGTGCCCCAACTTGATCGTTTTTTTGGGTTATGGGTACATAATTGAAGTTTATGTTACCCAATTCCTCCGTTCCTCTGAGTTTCGGGCACATATTCGGGGTTTATGTTACCCAATTCTTCTCTTCCACGGAGTTTGGGGCACATGTTCGGGGTTTATGTGACCCAAATTCTCTGTTCCTCTGAGTTTCGGGCACATAATTAGGTTTTATATTACCCAAATCTCCTGTTCTCTCGGGTTTCGGGCACATAATTAGGTTTTATATTACCCAAATCTCCTGTTCTCTCGGGTTTCGGGCACATACTTACCCAAAAAAAGAACGCGGTAGCCTAAGCCACCGCGTTTTTCCCAGTTTTTGATAATGTTATGCCGGTGAAGCCTGCTGCAAGGGTCAATACCGGTGAAAGCAGGCAAAAGAATGCAAATGGGACATATTCCATTGTGCTGACTCCGAGGACGCTGCTGAGGAAAACACCGCACACACTCCATGGGACAAGCGGATTGGTAACTGTTCCTGCATCCTCGAGGACCCGGGACAGGTTTTTCGCGTGGAGCCCGGCTTTTTCAAAATGGTCTGCGAATGTATTCCCTGTCAAAAGGATCGAAAGGTATTGCTCACCGATCAGCAAGTTGATTCCAAGAGCAGAAAGTGCTGCTGAACCAATCAGCACCGGCCCTTTTTCCAGACTGCCGGCCAGACCTTGTAATAACGCAGGCAGAACCCCTAGCTTGAAAAGCAATCCGCCCATGCTCAAGGCAAGCAGGACAAGTGTTACGGAAAAGAACATACTTTCAATTCCGCCCCTTGACAACAGTGAATCCAACTGGGCATTTCCGCTCTCAGAAACATAGCCAGAATATAAGATTCCGGGCAGCGCTTCCCACTCTTGCATTGGGACAATAAACATACTGATCACCATCGCTGCCAGAGTCCCTGCTGTAAGGGTCATAATTGATGAGACTTTTTTAATAGCCAGAACCACGATCACTGCCAGCGGAATCAAAGAGTACCAGTGTACAAGATTCATCTTCATAAGGGTGTTCTGCAAATTCTCTAGTTGGGTGAAATCCGCTGAATGGAGCTCCGGTGATAGAAACCCAAATAAAATAAGCGAAATGAAGAACGCAGGGACCGTTGTCCAGGACATATTTTTAATATGTTCAAACAGGTCCACCTTAACAGTGGATGAAGCCAGAACCGTCGTATCTGAGAGCGGCGACATTTTATCCCCCAGGAAGGCACCCGAAATCACTGCTCCGGCTGTAATAGCCAGGGAGAAACCCAGTGCTTCACTGACTGCGATAAAAGCAACCCCGATCACAGCTGAGGTGGTCAACGAGCTGCCTATGCTCAACCCAACTATGGATGTGATGATAAAGACAATTGCGTAGAACCACTTGCCAGTCACCAGATCAAATGCAAAGAATATCAGAGTCGGAATGGTACCAGCAGCAATCCAGCTGCTGACAAGCATCCCGATGAAGAAAAATATCATTACTGCACCAAGGCCTGCCTTCGCACCCTCAACCATGCTTTTTTCAAGGTCGGCCATCTTGATTTTTTTCATTAAACCATAAATCGTCAGCGCCATGATCCCAATGATGACAGGAATATGGGGCATTAGTTCCAGCTTGATCATGCCATAGCTAATTCCTGACAAAAGCAATACTATTACTGCTGCGGCTTCGAAAGTTTTTAAGGTGATAGATTCATTTTGATGGATCATGCTGATTCCTCCAATTAATCGTAAAATGCAAAAAACTCCTCAACGTTTAGGGACGAAGGAGCTCCGCGGTACCACCCTAATTGGCAAACAATTTGTCTACCCACTTAATTAACAGTGCCTTCTAAGACAGGTGTATTTCGAATTTGCCACCGCCTGGATTTTCAGCTGCCATCCAGTTTCTTTTCGCTGCTCGTGGGAATTCTACTAGGGTCTGTCAGCACAATCCCTCTTTTTCACTTAAACGCTTTTATGCATAAAAGCGTTATAGAATACTATTACTATATTATGAAAGTAATAGTACGTCAAGAAGAAACTGTTTGTGTGTTAGACTCGGCTCCACAAAACCTATAGGTTAAATTCCACCATAAAAAAAGAGCCGGCTATTTTATGCCGACTCTCGTTATCTTAAGATGCATCCATAGGGTTATAAAGTTTTACTTCCGGGTTCTTATCCTGGAACCATCTTAGGGCAAATTCATTTTCGAACAGGAATACTTTCTTGTCGAAGCGGTCAGTCACTAGCAGGCTTCGGGAGCTGGACAGGTTCTCGTTCACATCGTCGCCTTCGATCCAGCGGGCGATTTTGGAGCCTTGTCTTTCCATGATGACTTCAACATTATATTCATTCCGCATCCTGGCTTCGAATACTTCGAATTGAAGCTGTCCGACAGCACCGAGAAGGTACTCTTCCGTCTTCAATGTCTTGAACAGCTGGATGGCTCCTTCCTGGACAAGCTGCTGGATTCCTTTATGGAAGTGCTTTTGCTTCATGACGTTCTTGGCTGAAACCCTGACGAAAAGTTCCGGGGTGAACTGAGGAAGCTTTTCATACTGGAATCCTTCCTTGCCAGATACGATTGTATCGCCAATTTGGTATGTGCCCGGATCATAAAGCCCGATGATGTCACCGGCAACAGCTTCCTCAACAGTACTGCGGTCATCAGCCATGAACTGTGTGGACTGCGCAAGCTTCATCGTTTTCCCTGTCCGGCTAAGCTGGACGGTCATTCCCCGTTCGAACTTTCCTGAGCAAATGCGCAGGAAAGCAATCCTGTCACGGTGGGCCGGGTTCATGTTAGCCTGGATCTTAAAAATAAAACCTGAGAATTCTTCGGATTGAGGATCCACTTCTCCTACCGTGGAGTTCCTTGGCTGTGGCGCAGGCGCGAATTGCAGATAGGAATCAAGGAAAGTCTGAACACCGAAAGTCGTCAAGGCACTGCCAAAGAATACCGGTGTTAATGTCCCATCGACAATCCTTTCCTTGGAAAATTCATTTCCCGCTTCATCCAAAAGCATGATTTCTTCTAATGTCTGTTCATACAGTGAAGACTCTTTCATGGAATGATCTCCATCAATTTCGCCTTCTTCATTCAATGCAATAAAACGCTTGTCTTCATCAACCCGGAATTGCTCGATTCGGTTATTGAATCGGTCATAGATTCCGAGGAACTCTTTGCCCATTCCGATTGGCCAGTTCATCGGATATGATTCGATGCCAAGAACTTCTTCAAGTTCAGCTAATAATTCAAGAGGTGCTTTCCCCTGGCGATCCAGCTTATTGATAAAAGTGAAGATCGGGATTCCTCTCATGCGGCAAACCTTGAAGAGTTTGAGAGTCTGATCCTCAATCCCTTTTGCTGAGTCGATGATCATCACAGCGCTGTCTACCGCTGTCAATGTTCTGTAGGTGTCTTCGGAGAAGTCCTGGTGTCCAGGTGTGTCAAGGATGTTCACTTTGAAGCCGTCATAATCAAATTGCATTACACTGGAGGTAACGGAAATTCCGCGCTGCTTCTCGATTTCCATCCAGTCACTCGTCGCAAACTTTCCTGTCTTCTTCGCTTTTACGGTACCCGCATCACGGATCGCGCCGCCGAATAGCAGCAGCTTTTCCGTAAGCGTTGTTTTCCCGGCATCCGGGTGAGATATAATCGCAAACGTTCTGCGTGATAATACTTCATCTTGTAATTTTTTCATGATTTGATGTTTCCTTTCTGTTTAAAGGCAAAATTCCTCATAAAATTAATCTTATCTTTCTGGAGGAAAGTTTGCAATCCTGCAAATGCATATCAGAACTTTTAATTATTTCCTTGGAACTATTATAATAATAGTTCAGGAGGTGCGAAAGTGGATTCAGTTACCCATACTTTATTCGGCTTAGCCTTATATGGCGCCGTTGATAAAAACCATATGGAGAAAACGCAAAAGCGTGCCTATTTGCTGACAGCTGTTGGCGCAAGCCAAATTCCTGACATAGATGTCATTTCCCAATTTTGGGATAATGAAGGACTTTACCAAATGTGGCACAGAGGCATCACTCATTCTGTGTTTCTGACTCCAGTTTGGGCATTGTTGTTTGTATTGCTGTCTTTTCTTCTCTTTAAAGTGAAGGATCTCAAATTATTTTTCCTCGGTTGGCTGGCAGTCTTTATCCATAATACAAGTGATTTGTTCAATGCCTGGGGAACAGGCTATCTCGAACCATATTCAAATATCAGGATCACTTTCGGCACAATCCCGATCATTGACTTTGTATTCTGGGTCATACTAGGGACAGCTTTTATTGCTTCACGGAAAAATAAAGCGAAAAGTCCGTATTATTTTAAAATAGCATGGGTTTTCATTGCGCTGCACATTGTTGTCCAGAGTGTCCAGGGCTGGTTAATCTATAATCAGTATGAAAATGATTATAAGCAGATTGCCCTTTCAGCCGGCTTTATTCCATGGACATATACGGTAATAGCCAAAAACGACAGCGACGTTAAAATCTTTCAAGACAACCTGTTCACTGACAGAAAGCTGCAATATGAGCTTACTTCTGCTGAGGAAACAGACCTGAATGGACTTTTTGCGAGGAAACCAGAAGCAAAGACGCTTTACGAATGGTCGCCATTTGTAGTCATCGTCGATGATGGCGAGAAACTCGGAGTCTATGATCCGCGCTTTTACCGAAATGGCCAATCGTTCCTGTTTGAATATATCGATAAAACCCAGACCAAATAAAAGAGCAGCCAATTGGCTGCTCTTCTATTATTACATTCTCGTTTCTATATCGTCCATAAGTTCATCTATTGTGACAGTGATATCATTCGTTTTTCTGGCTACTGCGATCGTGAATTCCAATAACTCTTTATATTTATCTACTGGAATCATTGAATTCGTCTTCTCGTATTCATTCACTTTAAGACCGAGATTTTGCAGGATCATGATTGCCTCTTCTACAGATCCTCTCTCAACTTCATACATTCTGATTCCCCCTATTTCTCTGGTTGAATTCCATTATGAGGGAGATAAACCTATTTTTAAATGGTAAAACTTTCATCTATACCCAGTTACGCTGTAAAAAATAGGATATTAGTCTCTACTTTTTAGTTTGCGAGAAAAATATTGATTTGAAAACGTTCATTACAGTTAAAATCACACCTTAAGAACCATGTCGTTCTTCCTTAATTTACACAAATTTTTTCATGGTGTGTTCATATTTATATTACTTGATAATCTTGGAAATCTCACTGATGAATTCCTCACCTGGCATGAACCTGCCTCCGCCCTGAACAAGCTGGTCGCTGCCTCCGCCTTTGCCGTCAATCATTGATAGAGCATGTTTTGACCATTCTTTCAAATTGCCGCGGGTGTTCTTACCCCGGGCAAAAACAAATTGAAGTTTGTCATCATTTTCAGCCACTAGCAAGAATACCTTGTCCTCAGCCTGTACAGCGAGCATCCTGGCAAGCTTTTGAAGTTCCTGGATCCCCCTATTTTGATAAACACGGCTGACGATTTCTTCTGTATTGGCTGCAGCCAGATCAGCTGCTTCATATTTTAGTAATTGGTCTCTCATTTCCTCGATTGACTTTTCGGATGTCTTTTTCTGGCCAAGCAGTCTGTTGACCGCGGACACCATTTCCTGTTCAGGTGCATTCAGCAGAACCGCCAGCTGCTTAAGAATGTCATGCTTTTGCCCGAGCTCGCGCAACACTCTTTGCCCACATACAAACTCAACACGGATAATTTTCTTCTGTCTTTCCCATCCGAGGATTTTCAAATGGCCTACTTCGGCTGTGCTGTTTGGATGTGTTCCCCCGCAGCCGTTATAATCGAATTCCGGTATGATGACGAGCCTGATGTTGTTCGAGACTGACAATGCTTTTCTGAGTTTGTATTGCTTTAATTCGTCCTCATCGACCCATTTAGTCATGACTGGCCGATTTTCAAGGATCACCCGGTTAGCCAGCTCCTCTACCCTGTCAGCTTCCTCCGCTGACAGACTTTCTATATCGAGGTCGATTGTGAGCGTATCTTTCCCTAAATGGAAACTGACTGTTTTATAGCCATACAGTTCCTCGAACGCTGCCGAAAGAATATGCTGTCCAGCATGCTGTTGCATGTGGTCAAACCGGCGGTCCCAATCAATTTTCCCTTCTACAGGCATTCCATCTTCCAGCGGCTCTTTTATGTAATGGCGTATCTCTCCGTCAATTTCCTCGACATCCACAACTTCTACTCCATTCAGAATACCAGTATCAAATGGCTGGCCGCCGCCTGTCGGGTAAAAAGCTGTTTGAGTCAATACTGCATAATTCCTGCCTGACTCATCCAACCCCTGCCTGACCAGCTCAGCACTAAAGCTACTTATGTAAGCATCTTGATAATATAACTTATTCTCCATGGTCAAATTCACGCTCCCGATCATAACAACTTATGCTTTTCAGTATACCATTTTTTCTAATTCCTAAATAAAAGACAGCTCCCTTAAACGGAAGCTGTCTTCATCACTTATAAAGTGCCCAGAGCCTGTTCAGCTTTGCTGATCAATACTCTTCCCCGTTCCACAAGTTCCTCCGGAAATGGAGCGTCCTTGTCGGCAGGTGATTTGAACTGGTCGAATGAACCAGTCAGGGCCCCTATATTCCCTTCTTCATCCACATCTGTTTCAAATTGGTGATCCAGGAGGAACGGTGTCCCCATCTGGACGAATGTTCCATCATCGTCAAGCGGACCGCCAGTAGACTTGAAAGGAATCCTGACATACTGCTGGTCACCATGATCATCATTCATTTTGTAATCGATAAAGGCATGGTCATATTCCCAGTTGCCGTTTACTGTGAAGCCAAGCGGCTCGAGTTTTTGCTTCAATTCACCCACCGGGACCTCTTTACCGTCTAAATTTGATTGAATCGGTACCATTTTGCAAACCTCATTTCGTATTGGATTCGGTATATTCACTTTTTCCACCGCAATAAGGTTATCAAACATGCAGGAACACACTGGTAAGATATATGGTTAGCTATCAAACAGGGCACTTTCGTTGTAAATGAATAGGTACCGTGGTAATGCCCCCTTCTAAAACAGGCAAATCTCTACGAGTTACCCGCTAATCTCTACAGTTTCGCAATTATTCTCTACGGTTACGACCATAATCTCTACGAAATTCTGGATATTCTCTACGAAATTCACCTTATTCTCTACATTTTTCAATAAACAGAAAAAGTGGAGGCCGCAATCAGGCCTCCACCAATCATTTATTTCGTCAAAAGATACACTACAGATTCATACGGACGAAGATTGACCCGTGACACATCTATACTTCTATCAGCATAGTTGGAGAGCAGGATTTCTACATTATATCCCTCTGCTTCAACAGTATCCGGCAATTCAAAAACCGTATCTTTCCCATAAAAATTGTTCACGACGAGCAGCTTTTCATCCTGTCCGTTCCTGACATAAGCAAAGATGTCAGGGTTATCTTCGAGAATCAGCTGGTAATCGCCATATGTGATGATATCGTATTGCTTTCGCAATTGAATCAGCTTCTTATAATGATAGAAAACTGAGTTTTCATCTGCGAGCGCATTTTCAACATTCACACTCTGATAATTTTCCGCTGCACCAATCCATGGAGTCCCTTTTGTAAAGCCGGCATGCTCCTCGGCATTCCACTGGACAGGGGTCCGTGAGTTGTCACGTGACTTGCTCTGAAGGATTTTCAGGATTTGCTCTTCAGGCATGCCTTCTTCCTTTTTGATTTTATACATATTCAAGGATTCTACATCGCGATAATCCTCGATGTTTTCAAAATAAGGGTTGGTCATCCCGATTTCTTCACCCTGATAAATATAAGGTGTACCCTGCATCATATGAATTGCCGTTCCGAGCATTTTAGCAGATTCCCGGTGGTACTCACCGTCATTTCCATAACGGGAAACAACACGCGGCTGGTCATGGTTACACCAGAACAGTGCATTCCATCCTCCGCCCTTATGCATTTCTTCCTGCCAAAGAGATAAGATCCGCTTAAGTGCAAGGAAGTCAAAATCAGCCAGTGTCCATTTATCGCCGTTTTGATAATCTACTTTTAAATGATGGAAATTGAATGTCATGCTCAATTCATTTCGCTCTGGATTCGAGTATTTGATGCAGTTCTCAATCGTAGTCGAAGACATCTCGCCGACCGTCATGCTGTCATATTTAGAGAATACCTCTCGATTCATTTCCTGCAGATACTCATGAACCCGCGGACCATCCGTGTAAAATTTACGGCCATCACCTGGAGGCACGGAACCATCATCATCAGGAAAATCCTGATCCTTTGAAATCAGATTGATGACATCAAGCCTGAAGCCATCAACGCCCTTTTTGAACCAGAAATGCATCATTTCATATACATCATTGCGCAGCTGTTCATTTTCCCAGTTCAAGTCAGCCTGGGTCACATCGAATAAATGAAGATAATATTGTCCTGTCTCCTCATCGTACTCCCAGGCATTTCCGCCAAATTTGGACTCCCAATTTGTCGGGGCACTTCCATCTTCTTTAGGATCTTTCCAAATATAATAGTTACGGTATGGACTGTCCTTGGATTTCTTTGCATCCTGGAACCACTCATGCTCAGTTGATGAGTGGTTCACAACGATATCCATGATCAGCTTGATTCCGCGTCGATGGGCCTCTTCAAGAAGTCGGTCGAAGTCTTCCATCGTGCCGTATTCCTCATATATCTTGAAATAATCCCTAATATCGTAACCGTTATCCCGCTGAGGTGAATCATAGATTGGCGTAAGCCAGATTACATCCACACCCAGTTCCTTTAAATAATCCAGTTTGGCGATAATCCCCGGAAGGTCGCCTGTTCCATTGCCGGTCGTATCATAAAAACTTTTTGGATAGATTTGATAGACAACCGACTTTTTCCACCATGGTTCAGTCATGATAATACTTCCACCTCCATCAGGATCAATCAATTAATTATGCTTCTTTCTTTTTTCTCGTCTTGGCCATAATGAATGTCAGTACAAATGGTACGACAAGCGCGATGCCCATTCCAATGAAGAACACTCCCCAGAACTCTGTGAAGATTGACAGGAAAGCAGGCAGACCGCCGACACCAATCGAAGGCGCCATGACACCGCGGAGTGTAATGACAACTCCGGCAATGGCTGAACCGATGATGGCTGCAATGAACGGATATCTGTAGCGCAGGTTCACACCAAACATGGCAGGCTCCGTTATTCCAAGCCAGGCAGAAATAGCTGAAGTCATAGATAAACCTTTTAATTTTTCATTGTCTTTCTCAGCAAACATCATTGCAAAAGCCGCTGACCCCTGAGCGATGTTTGAAAGTGCGACCATCGGCCAGAGGAATGTTCCGCCAATTGTACCAATCAACTGCAAATCAACCGCAAGGAAGGTATGGTGCATACCGGTGATGACAAGCGGAGCATATAGACCGCCGTAAATCAGTCCGCCAATAGCAGGCACCGCATCGAAAATACCGACAACACCGTCAGTAATCAGATTACCGATTGCAAAAGTAATTGGCCCAATCACGATGAATGACAGGAAACCAGTTACCAATAAAGCAATCGGAGCTACCGTCAACAACTGAAAAGCATCAGGGATACGCTTACGCAAGAAAATTTCCATTTTCGCAAGTACATAAGAAGCTAACAATACTGGCAATACTTGTCCTTGATAGCCAACCTTCTCAACAGTCAGTCCAAATAAATTCCATGTAGGGATTTCTTTTGCTGCTCCGTATCCCCAGGCATTCAGCAAATCAGGATGGACTAACATGAGTCCCAGTACAATACCAAGCAGCGGGTTTCCGCCAAATTTATTTACCGCACTCCAACCGATTAAACCAGGCAGGAATACGAACGCAGTATTGGCAATTAAATTGATGATACTCGCAAAATCAGCCCAGCCGGTATATACATCGATTAACGCTTTTCCTTCAAAGAAAATATCCTTCCCGGTCAGGATATTATTGATACCCATTAATAAACCAGCAGTCACGATCGCCGGCAGGATTGGAATAAAGATATCGGCAAGTGTCTTGATCGCCCTTTGCAGCGGATTCAAGTTTTGCGCTGCCGCATCTTTGATTTCTTGTTTTGAGGCTTCCCCAATTCCGGTAATCGCTACCATTTCCGCGTATACCTTATCGACAAGACCCTGGCCAATGACTACCTGGTATTGACCATTCGCTGAAAATGACCCTTTTACAAGATCATTATCCTCCAGTTGATCCTTATCTACTTTTCCTTCATCCTTTAATGCAAAACGAAGCCTAGTCACACAATGAGTTGCTGCGGCGATATTCTCTTTGCCGCCAACAGCCTCAACAATTTGTTCAACTGCCTTGCGATCCATAGTCGCTCTCCTCCTGTTACCGTTTTCATTTAATATAAAAAAATAGCTTTGAACCTTGAACACTTGTATATACATCATGTTTACGCTCTCATTTTACTTGTATATACAAGATAAGTCAATGATTTTAATCATCTTTTACATTCCCCAAAAACACCAATAAAAACCGCCATCACAAGATGATCGCTGCTTATGAAAAAAATTACCAAATGACAGATTTGTTTTGATTACTGAAATCTAAGGGTAAAAATATAAAATAATGAAATTGAGACGGAAGGGTGTTTATGATGTTAGGGACAAAAAAACTTGAAGAAGGCTATAAGAGATTTGAATCCAAAGCTAAGGAATATATCAAGCGGCCAGAAAAAACGGATGCTCTAATAAAAGATGCCGGCAAGAAGGCAGATGAGAACAAAGGGGCCCTTGCTGAAAGTTGGGACAACCTCCAGCTTCTGTTCGATTTAGTAGGAGCCTGGCGTCGCGGGGAATACCGAAAGATCCCGACTGGATCAATCATGACCATCATCGCCGCAGTAATTTATTTTGTATCTCCCATCGATTTAATACCAGACTTCCTCATCGGGCTTGGAATAGTCGACGATGCTGCCGTGATTGGATTCGTTCTGAAACAAATCACCAACGATTTGGAAAAATTCCGTATCTGGAAGGAAAGGTATGGAGGAAACCATATCACAATAGAAGAAACTCCAGCTGACAATAATACACCAACTCTGAACTAGCCCGAAACTTGTCGGGCTTTTTTTCTTGGGAAAATTCCCTCTTCCCTCTCTAGTACAAAAGTGGCCATTTGCACAATAAACATTTTGTCCTATTCTAATTCAATCATCATTTCCGTAACTTAAAGTAATAGTAAATTTTTTACAAAGTTTACTATATGCTATCGAAAAATAAGGGGGAAGAATCATGCAAAAGCTATTCATGTTGACCTTTGTTTTGATGCTTGTTTTCTCTGGTTCTGTCATAGCCTCTTCTGCACAAAGTTCGAACAGAAATACCAGTCCAACTGAGGATTATAAAAGTAAGACCGGCATCAATCCTGAGGGCTACACATGCTGGCAATGCACAAAATATGCCTACTATAATGGTTATAGAACCTGTGTCTCTGGCGTATGGCTTACCACCTGCCCAGTAACAAACTAAGCCCAAAAAGGATGCTGAATTTTTTCAGCATCCTTTTTTTTCACCCCTTTGTTCCGGATGAGATATTCGAGCCTTCTATGAAGTACTTTTGGAAAAAGAAGAATAACAGAATGACTGGCAGCAATACCGTGACAGACATTGCCATCAAATAATGCCACTGTGTCTGGACAGTACCCTTGAAGGTTTGCAGACCAATTTGCAATGTGTACATGCTTTCATCATTGATATACAGCAGTGGTCCCAATAAGTCATTCCATGCACCATTAAATGAAAAAATTGCCACTGTGATCAAAGCAGGCTTTGTCAATGGCAGCATGATATGCCACCAGATCTGCAAATGGCCGGCTCCATCGAGTACGGCCGCCTCGATCAGCTCATTTGGAATCCCCATCATGAACTGGCGAAGCAGGAAAATGAAGAAAGCACTGCCAAGGAATGCCGGTACGAGCAAAGGCAGGTATGTGTTCACCCAGCCAAGCTTGGAAAACAGGATATATTGCGGCACCATCGTCACAAATCCAGGGATAAGCATGGTTGAAAGAACCAGGACAAATAAAGCATTCCTGCCTTTGAATTTGATTTTTGCAAAACCATAAGCCACCAATGAGTTAACAACTACACTTCCGATCGTACCGACGGTCGCAAGGAAAAGCGTATTCAAAGCCCAGCGAGTGAAAGGAGCAGTCTGCCAGGCCTCGATATAATTGTTGAAATTGAACTCCTTAGGGAAAAATGTAGGTGGATATTGCGCAATCTCAGCAGGTGACTTCAGTGAAGTCGAAATCATCCACCATAATGGCAGTAAAATCAGGGTACTGCCGGCAATTAGCAGCAGCGTCACAAATGTAAGTCTAACCCTATCTTTGAACTTTCTAGTCTCATGAAATTTTGGAGCTGTCACTGAACTCATTTGCCGTCCCCCCCTTCATAATGCACCCATCTTTTTCCGAGCTTCATATTCACTGCTGTCAAGATCATCACTATGATGAACAGCAGCCATGCCATTGCCGAAGCATATCCCATGTTAAAGACCTCAAATGCGTTGTTCCACATATGCAGATTATAGAATAATAGCGAATTTCCAGGGCCGCCACTTCCGTTTTCCGTCATGACATACGCTTCCTGGAAGATTTGAAAAGCACCAATGGTACTTGTGATGACATCAAAAAAGATAATCGGAGAAATCATCGGCAAGGTGATATGGTAAAACTTTTGCCATGGTGAGGCTCCCTCAATATCTGCCGCTTCATACATTTGAGGGGATACCCCCTGCATGATGGCAAGGTATAGCAGCATTCCTCCGCCTACACTCCACATTTTCATCAATAACAATGCAGGCTTGGTCCATTCAGGATCAAACAGCCAGGCCGGACCGTCAATGCCGAACCAGCCAAGCATTGTGTTCACAAGGCCAGTCGAAGGACTCAAAAGCTGCATCCAGAGAAAGTAAACTGCCACACCGGATAAAACCGCCGGCAGATAATAGATTGTCCGGAAAAACTTCATCCCTTTGATTTTCTGATTCAGCAGGACAGCCAGAATAATCGCGCCCGCAGTCGTCAATGGAACCGAGAAAATAACATAATAAAGAGTATTAAAAAGAGAAGTGCGGAATAAATCGTCCATTGTAAACATGCGTTTATAGTTTTCCAAACCGATGAAATTCATTTTTGACGTAATATTGTAATCTGTAAAACTAGCAGCCAGACTGAACAGCAATGGCCCCAAAGTCAGGCCGAGAAATCCTATGATCCATGGAGAAATGAATAAGTAACCAGCGAGATTGTCTTTTGCTTTTCTGCTTAGACCCTTCGTCCGGGCTGCTTCAGCAGTCTTACGTTCACTTATTACTTTTGGCCCAGCTTCTGTGTGCACTAATGTACTTTCCGATGACTTCATACTTTCCTAAACCCCCTTGTTGCATATGAGAAAAAACGAGTGATAATTCAGAAAAAAACAGCCAACCATCTTTTCAGTATTTTCACAAAAGAACCTTATCAAAAAGAGAAGGGCGGTTTGCGCCTTCTCTTTTTCTTAAATTACTTCTTCATTTTTTCAATATCTTCTTCCGCTTGCTTCAATGCTTTTTCAGGAGCTGTTTTTCCTAATAAAGCATTGTCGATATGCGGGTTCAATCTGCTCTGGTAATCAGGATAATCAACTGGTACCGGGAACATCTTTGTTTGGTCCAGATTCTTGACTGAAGCTTCATAAACCATTTTATCCGGGCCTTCTAGTTCATTGAGAGCCGCTTCAGCTGCTTCAATATTCGCTACATTATCATAGTTTTTGACAGCCCAATATTTCTGGGCTTCAACATCTGTCAAATATTTAATAAAGTCCATTGCTTCCTTTGGATGCTTGGATCCTTTTGGTACTTCAACTACGAAACCGCCGCCTTCTGCCCAATTCCCTGCGCCTTCTTCTTTGGCAGGAATTGGTGCTACGCCAAATTCAACATCCTGACCATAATCTCGTAATTGAGTATAGAATGTTCCTACATCAACCCACATTGCAACTTTCCCTGCAATGAAAGGATTAGATTGTTCACTGCCGAATTCTGCCTGGAAAGCCTGGACTGTCTTTTCACCAAGACGCTCTTTCCAATCAAGAATCCAATTGAGTGCTTCCACTTTTTTCGGAGTGTTGATCGCCAACTCTCCGTCCTCGATGAAGCCTTTCCCATTATCTGCGTTCGTCATCCAGCTGGAAGCACCGACACTTCCCCATAGCGGATAGAAACCAACGCGATCATATTTATCTCCATTTTTCACATCTAACTTTTGAGCATATTCTTCAAGTTCAGCCCAGGTTGCAGGTGGCTTGTTAGGATCAAGTCCTGCTTCCTTGAAAGCTTTTTTGTTATAAAAAAGAAGTCGCGTATCTGTGTTGAATGGTACTGCGTATGTCTTTCCATCATGTTCGACTGTATCCCACAGATGAGGATAAAACTGCTGTTTGAATGAATCATCAACATACTTGCTTAAATCCTCAACCTGCTTGTTTTCAGCACGCTGGGCAACAGTATTGATATCATTGACGATGACATCTGCTGGATTTCCGGCTGCAACGGACGCAAGGTTCTTTGTCCAGATATCACCCCATGGCAGGAAGGTGTGCTTCACAAAAACTTTGTCCTGGGACTTGTTGTAATCATCAATGATTTTTTCGATGATCGGACGTCGTGTTTCTGATCCCCAGAATGTCCAGAAATCAACAACAACTTTCCCGTCTTTCGTTTTTTCCGCTTCTGCCTTTTGCTCCCCTGAGCATCCAGCCAGCAATCCGATAAGCATGGATGCTGCTAAAAGTATTGCTAGACCCCTCTTCATCTCTGATCCTCCTGTATATTCAAGTTGATTTATAAGTACAACCCCACTTTTACCACCTCCTTCGGCACTCTAAACGTCTTTTTCGATACTTTTTTAAAATAGTACTAAAGCATCATCAGAATAATAAAAAAAACAGGCTCAAAATTGAACCTGTTTTTCCATGTCCCTGATCATTGCAATGACCTTTTCTGATTTTTCTTTTTCAATTTTGTAAACAAGCTGTCCTTTCATTTTTTTGATATATACAGTATCACCGTCAATCCATAATTTGCATTTATCCGGCTTCCGGTTTTCATAGACCACCAATACATCATAAGCCTCGTCAGGGGATGCGGCATCCTTCCCGCTGCTTTGCCCGCTGAGGGTCTTATTCACCGTCTCCATCCAGGAAGGTTCATCAATGATGGTCACTCCCTTTCTGGTCAGGTTAAAGTTCAGATTAAACTGGTCTGCTGAATCGGATTTTGCCAGATAGGTTATGACCGGAACGCTTGCCGCTAAGAACTGTGCCGGTTTGAGAGCAGTTTCTCCATCATATGCCGGGGTTTGTACTTCCGTAAAAAGGAATGCTGCACACGCAAGAATCATCACAAATGTCAGGAAATTGCCTGTCCAGGTTTTTACTATGTAGTGCAGCTGCCTTTCAGGCTTTCCGGTTTGGAGGATGTTATTATAGGTTTTCCTTTTTTGAATTTCCGACCTGGGTATCTGGTTGAGATTCCTGAAGCTATCTTCTAGTTCAAATGATTTCCTCAATTAGTTCCCCTCTTCTCTTCAACTCTTTTTTTAGCGCGGCCATTGCCCTGGAAGTGGTAATTTTCACTTTGCTTTCGCTCCATCCAAGTATTAAAGCGGTTTCTCTAATCGAAAATTCCTTGATTTTCCTTAGAATCAACACTTCCTGGTAGCTTAGCTTCAAAGCTTTGATTGCTTTGTAAAGTAGTGATGTCTTTTCTCCTTTTACAATAATTTCTACCGGAGAAGGCTGACTTGATTGGATCGCATACTTGTCCAATGAGAAAAACCGCAGTCTTCGTCCTCTTCTTAAGTGGTCAATTGCCACATTTCGTGCTATTTTCACAAGCCATGTGAACATTTGTGAGTCTCCATTAAATTGGTGAATGTTCTTGTACACTCTTAGAAAAGTTTCCTGGGTTAAATCTTCCGCGACTTCCTTCTTTCCGGTCAATAGCAGCAAATAACCGAATACCTTATCACTGTATTCCTCGTATACCTTCTGGAAATGGATGCTGTAATAATCGCTCAAATTTCTCCCCCCTTTTACAAACAGTTAGACGAACAAGCGCAAAAAAAGCAACACTATTTTCGGAATATTTTTAATTTAACTAAAAATAACAGGAATTCAATTTTTTTTCATCATTCTTTTTAACCAAAAGTGTGTCCGATTAAAGTAAAAGGTGCTTGAACGAGTGGTTCAAGCACCTTTTTATCACTCACTTCGATCACTTTACAGCTCGAGCGCTTGTCGGGATTGACCAAGACGCCTGTGATAACATTATTAGCGATAGCATGAGCAGCCGACGATAATCAAGAGGATAAACAGCACAACGATCAATACAAATCCGCTGCCGTATCCAACTCCTCCTACGCCGTAGCCGCCATATCCACAGCATCCGCCATATCCGTACATTCTAAAACCTCCTATTGAAGTTCACTTTAGTAACCGAAACCCCAAGACGCTCCGATAATGATTAAAAGAATGAACAAAACAACAAGCAAAGCAAAACCTCCGCCGTAGCCGCATCCATCTGACATCGTAACAACCTCCTTTTTTTGTGTCCCTATATCCTATTCAACCCGGGACATTTGTGCAATTAAACACCAAAAAAAATACTAGCCCAATTCAAAATTAAAAAAGGCAAACAAAAAAAAAGAACCGTGGAAGGTCCTCTTTCTGCCTGTTGTTATCCAATTTTTTGCACTTGTTCTTCCTGATTCTCATACAAAAATTCATATGTAATCAAAGGATTCACTGGTATTTCCAGCCACCTTGATACTCCAGTGTTCGTCAGTTTTTCTCTGTATACCGGCTTGCAATCTTCAAGAAGGCAAATCCTCAACGTTTCAAACCCGCTTAATTCCTGCACTGACCTCTCAATTTCCTTTATCTCTTCCGGGCTGGCAAGCACTTTATCTTTTTTCGGCTCGAGCAGGACCACGATTAGTTCTTTCTTCATCTGCTTCTCCAATTCCATTCGTGCAAACGCCAGTTTCTTTAATGTTCTGTTCAATTTCCACATGCTGATTCCTGATATTTTTTTATAAATCATAGTTGATGCCTCCATTTTTCCCCCAACTCACATTCTAAAAGACAATTCGTTTAAAAGTAAACTTATATTGGGGTATGGAAGAAATTCCAAGACATCTTTTACAGGATGAAGGCGAAAAAAAGATCGCATAGGAGACTTTGCAATCTTCATGGGGATGTCTATATTAAAGATCCAATAAAAATTTTGCATATCTCGTCATGCGATCCTTAGTCCATTTTGGGGCGGAAACCATTTTGATGTCGATATGCTCAAGATTTTTCATCTGGTCCGTCAAATGCTCCCGGGCAGAGAGCGCGATATAGTCCGCAAGCATACAATTCTCATTCCTGGTGGTCATCACGATTTCCACATCCCGATCGTCCTTGACACTGACTTCATAGACGAGGCCAAGGTTCACAATATCGACTCCGAGCATTGGTTCTTTTACTTCTTCGAGCATTTTATAAATATCAATCTTATCCATAGTGAATGCCTCCTCTCATAAAGTCATGCCTTTATAGCACTTACTTATATGATAAAAGATGGTGAAAAAAATTTGGAGTAACTTACTACAGCTTTCATATTATTGTCATGATTAAAAGGCTAATTTGTGTCATTTCCTGACAAGAAGGTTTATTTTTAAAGGCGCTGTTAAAGCCCATTGTTGTTTTTACACCTGTTGATTGTAGTGGAAAGCGCGTATACTGCTCCGAAAATGCTACCGCATTTCCATCGTGCGTGGGCTGATTCAGTAAGCTAATCAATGTCCTGCGGGCGCAGCTGGTCAGGTGAGACCCCGCAGGAGCAAAGCGACGAGGAGGCTCAGCGCCAGCCAGGAAGAATTGCCTTTTGAAAAAGCCGGCAGTAGGGCTTTTTCATTATTCTTCCAGCGGAAAGCGAAGCGCCTGGAACGAAAATCAACAGTCTTGTTTAATAGAGCCTTTATAAATAAATCCGCAGGCTGAGTAGTTACAGCCTGCGGATGGTTCAGCCGATTATTTTTTCTTTATCCTGCTGTTTTTGTAAGTATAGCAGCGTATCTTTATCGGATGATGTCGGAAGTCCGTATATGGTCTGATATTCCTCGGGGCCCTTGCCTGTGATGAGAATCCATTCCCCCATCCCGGCGCTTTCCCAGGCTTCCTGGATCGCGATCGTCCTGTCGGTGATGACCTTTCCCTTATTCATCCCAAACCGTTCATTCAGTTCCTTTAATTCATCCTCCATCTCATCTTCCGAAACACCGTTCAGATCATCAAATGTCAAAATGAATTCATCACTCATTGCCGCAGACGCTTTTACCATATGCTCTCTTTTCGTCTTGTCCCGCTCTCCGCGAAATCCGAATATATGCTTGATCTTCACGGCATCATGCTCCTGAGCCGCCTGCAGACAGTATTCAATTGCATCCTTCGTGTGGGCATAATCGATAATGAATGTTGCACCCTCCGGATGTGAAATCATTTCGAATCTTCCCGGCACACCTGGGAAAGTCTTTAATGCGTCCGTGATCACATCAGGATGAATGCCGATTTTTATTGCTGTCAAAAAAGCCATCGCAGCGTTATAGACATTATGGAGACCAGGAGAAGGAAAAGTTAAAGGATAGACAATCCCTCCCATTTTGACTTCAAACCTTGTTGCACCATTCAGCTTGATATCCCCTATTTTCAAATCATCGGTTTCGTTATTTCCCATTGAATAGACAGGTATCTCTTTGGCACTCAATAGATCGGTCAGTTTTTCTCCCCACTCGGTCAACATGCTGACAACTGCTGAACCTTCTTGCTTCATGTAATTGTACATCAGTGTTTTTGCCTCGAAATAATCCTCAATCGTCGGATGATAATCCAGATGGTCATGGGAAAGGTTCGTGAACAGTCCATAATCCAGTTCCAATCCTTCAATCCGATACTGCTTCAAGGCATGTGAAGACACCTCTAGAACAACAAATTCATCATTGCTGTTTGCCATTAATTCCTGGATTTGCAAGGCATCTGGAGTAGTATTCGAAGGCTTGTACACTTCATTATTTATAATATAAGACACCGTGCCGAGCAAAGAGCAACTTTTGCCGGCATGCTCAAGAATATGCTTTAAAATATATGAAACCGTCGTTTTTCCGTTTGTGCCTGTGATGCCAATCACCGTATGCTTTCTTGACGGATGTTGATAATAAGCACTTGCAGCCCTCCCTAGAGCCAGTCTGCTGTCAAATACCTGGATATACGGTACAGCAATTTCAAGCTCATTTTCTCCAATAACGGCAGCAGCACCATTGTCAATTGCTTCTTGAATAAACTGGTGACCATCAATTTGATAACCAGAAATCGCAACAAACAAATCCCCTGGCTTCACCTTTCGTGAATCCATTTGTATACCTGCCAAATCAGGATCTGCATCGTTTATGTATTTTTTCAAACTGCCGCCGAGGGCTTCAAGTACTTTTGATAATCTCATTTCCAAAACTCCCTTTTTAACTGCCTATAAATTCCACATCTGGAACCTAGAAACGTATAGAATATGTCTCTTTTTATATTCCCCCAATTTCTAAAACTATGCCTCGTAAATTGTATAAGAAATCACTTTAAAAAAAATGAGCAGAAAGAAGCAGCAAAAAAGGCCGGCAATACAGCCAGCCTTTTACTGTTTTCTGGGATTATCTGCCGGAGAACTGGGACAAGTACTTAGAGTTCAGCCTGCTATGTTGCTGCAGCATAAAGGCTGACGTTGTTGAGCCTTCTTTCCGGAGGGTGTTAAGAGCCTCAATCATTTCTTTAGCCGTTCCAATACCTATTCCATGCCCATAATATAATCCTTTTCCCAGGACAACCGCATTTTCGCCTCGCCAGATGGGCATTTCGAAATCAGGGTTCATGAAATAAACCACATCACCGGGGATAAACTCACTCCCTTCCAAGGTTATGATGGCCAAATCAGGGTCATAATTCCAGTTCCAGACAAGCAGTCCCCTGAATAAATAGTCAAAATCCGTCAACCTGATGGAATCGAGGACTGCTTTGTAAAAAATGATCACCATTGCGGTAGAGCATTCAAACCCATACTCCTGCCCATTTTCAAAAATGTCAGAAATGGCATCAGACGGTCGTGCATTTGGATTCAAAAGGTAACCTCTTGGTCCTTTTGTCCAATAAATCGGATTGAATTTAGAGTATTTGAACGAAGTGAAGGCCACCGAAGCATCTTTCAGTTTCAGTGCCGTTTCAATGATATTTTCCCTTAGCCTGATTTCAAATAGGAGCTGAAAGGTTGAGTCAAACTCAAACAAAGTCAGGCTATGATCCAGATGCTCGTATATTTCCCTCTGCTTCCCAGACAGATTCTGCAGCTTTTGCTTGCCTGCAGCATCTGGAAACCGGATGATAATCATCACGCTCCCCCTCCATATTCCAATAATTAAACATACATTCTAACTATATGAACTTTCCCGGCACAAAAGACATTGGACAGCGTGGTTAATTGGAATCCAGGTTTAAAGTGCCATGACACCATGAATTGATAAAGTTGGGGTCTATTCATTCGCGGACCTCGCTTTTGGGTAATCATCTAGTTACTTCTATGTGATAGCAAAGGCTGTGTTATTACCTTCCTCGCAACGGAAGTTTGTTTTAAATTGATGTGAAAGGGTATTTTCAATGTAAAAGGAGGTTTTATCATGCCAGAAAAAAATCACAATGATGGTTCACCAGAACAGGAGAATAAGCAAGCGCACAATAAGGATATCGAGCCTCAAAGGGATCCAGTAAAACCTCAGGAAGAGTCAAAAGATGATAAGTAGGCATTAAGTGCGATACTCGGAAGAATTAATCAGTGAGGTGAGAAATATTGAAAAAAGATGATAAAAAGCCTATACCAGTAGATAATACTCAAAATATGGACAACCCGGAACAGTATGAAACCCGGACGAAAAGCCTCCATGATCGATACAAAAGTGAATTGACAGTAGACACGATTCCGATGGAAGACCTCAATCAGGAAAAGCAAGAAGAAAAGGACGGTCACCATTCAAAAGATTCGTCTTCAAGTGAAAAGAAGTACAATGTTGATATTGATAATGAATTATAGCAACAGCCCTGGGATTCCAGGGCTTTTTGGTTTATCACAGGCAAAAAAGTGAATAGTAAGAAGGTGCACAAAAAGGAGGAAACGAAATGGAGCAACAACTTTTGAAGGAAAAAATCATGGAAGTTCTCGGTGAGTCAAAGGTAGGAACCCTTGCGACCGTTGTGGATAATAAGCCGCACACACGCTATATGACTTTCTTCCATGAAGATTTGACAATGTACACCCCGACAAGCAAGGAAACATATAAAGCTGAAGAAATTGAAAAGAATGCCAATGTCCATATCCTGCTTGGATATGAAGGCGAAGGAATGGGTGATGCCTATATCGAAGTGCAGGGCAAGGCTGCGATCCGGGAAGAACATAGCTTAAAGGATAAATTCTGGAATGAAAGAATGAAGAAATGGATTGAAAGCCCAAATGATCCCGAGTTCATCATCCTGGAAATAAAACCAGAAACGATCCGGCTCATGAATGATCATGGAGAACCTGAAGAGTTGAGATTATAAATCGCGATGGAGAGCGGGAAAATCCCCTCTCCATCTTTTTATATATCGAAGAACATGCCGGATTTTGTTCAAACATTTGTTAAAAATAACAGCATAAAATGACTTGATATAAAAATAGGTTTATTGTAATCTATTGATATAAACAATGTGAAACATTTCACAAATTTTATTTTAAAAACCAATAGCAAAGTTTATTTTTTTACCCTAACTTGTGAAAATATTCACAATCACCCAGCCAGAAAGAAGGAAATACAATGAATACTCCCAAAATAGTCATACTAGGCGCAGGATATGGCGGACTGATTACAAGCCGCCAACTTGAGAAATCCCTAAGGAACGGCGAAGCTGAAGTAACATTGATCAATAAACATGATTACCATTATATTTCTACCCAACTTCATAAAACAGGTGCAGGTACGGCATCTGACGATAAAATTACATTGCACATCCCTGACCTGCTCAAGACAAATAAGGTCCAGTTCAAAAAAGGAACCGTACACGATGTTGACTTTGGTGCAAAGAAGGTCTGCCTCGATTCTGGCGATGAAATTGATTATGACTACTTGCTGATCTCTCTTGGTTTTGATGTTGCTACTTTTGGTATTCCCGGTGTAGAAGAAAATGCGTTTAAAATTAAAAGTTTCCAGAGCACCAAAGCTATCTACAATCATGTTCTCAGACAGATGGCTGCTTACAAGGAAGATTCTGATCCTTCAAGACTTACATTTGCGGTTGCCGGGGCAGGCTTTACCGGTATTGAAATGGTTGGCGAACTTATTGAAGCATTGCCCAAGCTTTGCCGCAAATATGAAATTCCTTTATCCGAAACAAGAATCATCAATATCGAAGCTTCTCCAACGGTTCTTCCAGGGTTTGATCAAGAAGCAATTGATTTTACAACCAATTATTTAAAGAAAAACAGCGTTGAATTAATGACATCTACAAAAATACTAGAATGTTCTCCAACTTCCATTGAATTGGACAATGGAGAAGTACTTCCGTCCAGGACATTGATTTGGTCTGGTGGTGTCCGCGGCAATACTCTCCTGGAAAAACTGGACTTGCCCGTTTCAAGAGGACGCATTCCGGTCGATGAATGTTTACGGGTAAAAGGTGTTGAAAATGTCTTTTGTATCGGGGATGCCGCGTTATTCATGAAGGATGATAAAAACGCCCTGCCTCCGACTGCGCAGGTGGCCATACAGCAGGCAGAGTTATGTGGTCCAAATATTATTGCCAGCCTGAGGGGTGAACACCTTAAAAATTTTGTTTATCACCATAAGGGCACTGTAGCTTCCATTGGTAATAAGGCGGCCGTAGGAAAAGTCTTCGGTTTGAAGATCTCAGGTTCATTTGCTGCCTTAATGAAGCAGGTCATCGAGGCACGCTACCTGTTCGTGCTCGGAGGACCTGGCCTCGTCGTTAAGCAATTTTTTAAGATTGGTAAGCCGTACTCAGAGGTTTCCACTGTCTCCCATCAAAAATAACAACCAAAAGCATCGGAGCAGTTCTCAGTGAACTGTACCCGATGCTTTGTTTAATTTTGTGATGCTGTCAACGAGTCTTCCGGAGGGCGTTTTCCTCTTTTCAAATCATCAATCGTCAGTCCAAAGCGCATCTCTAAATGCGGATAATCTTTAAAGTGCTTCCAATCTCCACCCCATTGAAAGCCAAGTTCCTTGGCAATGGAAACTACCTCCCTCCAATCGGATTTTCCGTTCCCATTCCCGTCATAGGCCGTATCCCATAAGGCTTTACCTTGTTTATCCAATAAAGCAAAATCTATTGCGAGTCCAAAATTATGATAAGAATCCCCGCCTTTTGCATGGGTGACAATTTGGCCGTCTGCCGTCCTGCCCTTTTCATACAAAGAATCTTGTTCCTGGAAACTCCTGAATCCATCTGTAACAATGACCCTGATCCCTAAATCAGCTGCTCTTTGAATCAGGGCCTCCTTATTCTCCGAGACAACTGGATGGAGTCCCTCTGGCAGGGGAACGTCTTCATTGAATTCCGGCCTGGTCAGGAACTGATAATATAGCAGGAGCACCACCAAAACCAGCAAGAACGTGACGGATGCATTCCCAAACAGCTTTTTTTTCACGGTAAAAGTCCTTTCAGTTATTCTTTCAGTCTATTATATTACGAATTCAAACCGCCTCGGGTTTCATGGATTGAGAAATTGAAAAAACCTGGCAATAACTTTGCCAGGCCAATCCTATTCGAACTGGTATTTTTCTAAAATACGTTCAGAGACCAGCTTGTATCCTTTATCATTTAAATGGAGGGAATCACTGAAATATTGTTTTTTATTTTTCCCTTTAAACAAATCATTGGTAGGAATGTAAACGATCTGTTTTTCATCTTTAATCATTTTACTGATTTCATTATTCCAGTCATCAATCACAGTTTCTATTGCCTTGCTGTCAGGATAGGGATTATAAAGTCCAAGCAGCAAGATTGGTGCTTGCTCATTTTGTTCAGACAGTATGTTGATGATGGATTTTAGATTTTTCAAATAGTCTTCCTGACCTTTGGCAATTGCATCATCCTTCAGGTTATTCAAGTTTCCGCCATTGCTGTTGATCAAATCATTCGTACCGATAAAAAGAATAAAATAATCCGCTTCATCAAGTTTCCCTCTTATCCCAACATCAGACAGTTGGGCAAGGATTCCCGATGATTCAAGACCGTAAATTGCTTCGTTATCAAAATTGAATTCTTTCTTGCTCTGGGTATTCAATTTTACTTTTAACGTATCAATATAACCTGAACCTTTTTCATCTCCGAACCCATACGTAAGTGAGTCGCCAAATGCAATAACCAGCCTTTCCACTTTGTCTTTTTCTTGTGTGTTACCATAAATGCTGACTCCTGCCAGCAGAGCGATTACAACTACTAGTGTTATTAGAATTCGATTGGTTTTCATGATGGTTCCCTTCTCTGTTTGATTTCTCTTTTTCTTACCCCTTTGGTACTGGACCTGAAACCTAAAGTGCCCTCCCTTAAAATTCCTCTTGCCAATTCATGCGTTTAAATGATATATTAATCAAGCGATGAGCTGAATTGTGTAAGCCGACTGACACTCCTTCATGGAAATGTACGATGTGGCGTACAGTCAGTCGCCTCAATACGCAGAAAAGACGCCCCTGAGGCGTCTTTTCTTTTTTTATTCTCTTATCGATCCCTGTAACCGTCACGATCAAGATCAGTATCGTTTCTTAACTCGTTGCGGTTAAGATCAGTATCGTTTCTTAACTTATTGCGGTTCAGGTCGCCATCATTCACGATCCTGTCGTCATCAGCCTCAAGATGAGCCTCCTCACGCTTGACACTTTCTACAACCTGTTCAGTATCGGTCACTTCGCGCTTGCCGATGACAATTTCTTCTGAAACAACAGGTTTCTTCGTGACCTCTACTTTTTCTTCCATGATCGGTACACGGATTGTTTCGTCATCTTCGATTGCAGCGTCAGTTCCAGTTGCTGCCTCATTCACATCCCGTCTTTCAATGTATACTTCCTCACGGGTAACCGGAATATTGACCTTCTGTTGGTCTTCAACTACTTCTTTATGCACTTCGACTTCACCTGCCTGGACGCGCTCCTTGGAAACATCCAGCTGTTCTTCCCTTAATCTCAGAGTTTGTTCATCTGTATCCTCATAGTTTCCAGTTACAGACGTGTCTGTATTTTGATAATTCCCTGCTACTGATGTGTCCGTAACATAGCCTGTTTCCTCAACATCAAGGCCAGAAGCATTGGTTTCCGCTAACAGGATGATACGGCCAGCTCTTACATCCGCTTCATATTCCCTTGCAGCGTCATCTGTCAATCCCAGCCCTACTAGACGGTCTGAAATAGAAGGTTCATTGCCGCCGAGATTTCGGTCCGCATCGAACGCAGTCATTAGGCTCTGCCAGAATCCTCCTTCTTTATGATCATCATGATCTGTTCCAATAGTTTCCGTCGTTACGCCTGTCCTGCTTTCCAGTGCAGTGGTAATGTCATTTGTGTCCCCAATAATGGAAAAATCCTGGACAGCATATCCCTTGTTTTTATGCTCTTCAATTGCTTCAATTAATTCCGTTTGATTATCATAAACTCCAACTACTTTTTTAGACATTTTAAATTCCTCCATTTCAATGTAAGTTACATCCGGTTGCACCGGTAGTGTATTCTTACCCCGCATGGCCAACCCCTCAAACTATTTAGCACATACCAAAATTAGCCACAACCGGAAAAGAAGGCAGAAAGATATCTTGTACGGAATAATGGATACAAAGAAAAAAACCGGTTTACACCGGTTTTAAATCATCCTCTATCTTAGTCACTTCTAAATAGGCGATATGGTATTCATCAATTTCAATGATTTTGAAAAGATACCCCTCTTCCTCGATCTCATCTCCAATTTTGGCATCAATATTCTTGGTCATGAACCAGCCGCCAATGGTATCGACATCTTCTTCGGAAATATGGATGCCTAAGAGGTCATTCACTTCATCAATCAATACTCGTGAGCTGAAAAGATAATGGTCTTCTTTCACCTTCCTGATTTCGGCAATTTCGTCTACATCAAATTCGTCGCGGATGTCCCCGACGATTTCTTCAAGGATATCCTCAACAGTTACGAGGCCGGAGGTGCCGCCATACTCATCGATCAAGATTGCCATGTGGATGCGCTCTTTCTGCATCTTCACGAGCAAATCATGGATGGGAATAGTCTCAATCACTCTGATGACAGGCTTAATGAATGACGACAAAATCGAATCTTTTTGAAGTTCTTTTTGCGTCAGTTTGGCAGTCAGTATTTCCTTGATGTTGATCATTCCTACTACATTATCCTTTTCACCATCGATTACGGGATAACGAGTATATTTTTCCTGCTGGATCACATCGATAATTTTTTCAACATCATCAGAAATGTCAAACGTAACAATCTCAGTTCTCGGAACCATGATTTCCTTGGCAATCCGTTCATCAAATTCAAAGATGTTGTTAACAAAGTTCAATTCATTCTGATTGATTTCTCCACTTTCATAACTCTCCGATAAAAGAATCCGAAGCTCTTCCTCTGAATGGGCTATTTCATGTTCTGATGCCGGCTTTAAGCCAAATAGTCCGACAAGAAGCCTGGCTGATCCATTCAGCGCCCAAATGAAGGGGTACATAATTTTATAAAACAAGATGATTGGCTTTGAAAATGCCATGGTTATTGATTCTGCTTTTTGGATGGCAACCGTTTTAGGGGCAAGTTCCCCAACAACCACGTGCAAAAAAGTGATCGAAGCAAAAGCGATTGCGAACGATAAAAGACCTGATAATGACGGATTTAGATCTAAGCTTTCAAAAACGGGATGGAGCATTGCTTCCACTGTCGGTTCCCCTAACCACCCAAGACCAAGAGCTGTGATCGTGATCCCCAGCTGACAGGCAGAAAGATATTCATCGAGATGCGTGATTACATGTTTAGCCGACTGTGCACCGTTCTTTCCTTCAGCAATCAGTTGATCAATCCTTGAACTCCTGACTTTAACAATCGCAAATTCCGTCGCAACAAAAAAACCGGTCAATGCAATCAAAAGGATAACTAACAGCAAATTCGTAATAATCAATGGGCAAGCCCTACATTTTGTAAGGCATTCACCTCCTAACCAACATTTCCTCCAAAATTTCATTACCCAAATGAAATCATTTTTTAAATTATACCCGTATATTAAGCAACTAACGCATTATATAGAAAGAACTTGAATCAATACAGTCCTAGTATTCGATATTACGCCTCAATATATCAGCAATTCTCATACAAATTCATTTTGGAGGTGGCTGTAAAATTTGATTAGGATGCCTTTTTAACGGTATCTTCAACCCTGGTATTGGATAAGAACCATCCAGCAGCAGCTATCCCTCCCAGAACAGCATAGAAAATCAGCTTCCATAATGACGAGTGAGGGAAATTCTGATTGATTACTCCTAGTGCAGGATGGGATAGGGTCAATACTGCCAGTTTCACCCCAACCCAGCCGACGATCGCAAATGCCGCAATTTCAAGACCCGGCCTTTTTTCAAGCAGACTGACGAACATATTTGCTGCAAATCTCATAATGATTACCCCAATCATGCCGCCCGCAAAGATGACGAGAAATTGCCCACCGTCCATTCCTCCGATATCAGGGATAGGTGTTTCTGGCAACACCACTGCCAGTGCAACAGCTGCAAGAATCGAATCGATGGCAAAAGCTATGTCGGCTACCTCCACTTTCAGTACGGTCATCCAAAAACCGCTTTTGTTTTCCCTTTTCTTGGACCATGCTTCCTTCTGGATTTCTTTATTAGGGACCAGTTTTTTAACTATTTGACTTACTGACATGAATAGCAGGTATAAAGCCCCAATAGCCTGGATTTGCCATAAATCAACCATGAAGGAAAGAACAAATAAAGATGTGAATCGAAACACAAATGCTCCTGCAAGCCCATAAAACAGCGCTTTTTTTCGTTTCCCTTCAGGAAGGTGTTTCACCATGATCGCCAGCACTAATGCATTATCCGCTGCTAAAAGTCCTTCCATCAATATAAGCACAAGCAGTACCCAACCATATTCAAGCAACAAAGTTAGTTCCATTTTCTTCTCCTCCATTCCGGATCATCCCCGGCATACGAAAAAAAGCCTTGCCGCAAATGGCAAAGGCCTTAAACAAATAGAAAAAGACCTTTACCGTTTTCAGTAAAGGTCTTGCTAACAACGTCAATGTTGCCAATAAAGCCGGAGACTTTCATCTCGGCATGACGACTTTATTGTAGCAGCTACTCCCCTTTAAAAAGGATGATCCTCTTAATTTAAATATATTGGAGCAGCTATTATTAGTCAATTAACTAGGCTTTTATTATGGTTCTTGCAGCCGGCGCACAAAAAACGTAAACTCATCTGTTGCCCCGAAAAAGCCATTGGTCCCTGATACTATCGGAGACTATTGCGATCTTCAGCAATCAATACTCTACAAGTAATTAACAATATCTACTCTAATAGTACTTTTTACTTAACAAATTTTGAAATTTGCCGAAAATAACAATAACGATATTTTCGTCTATGCAGAATCAGAAGGAGTGGACAAATTGCGTTTTAAGAAAAGAAAGAATACTGTCAAAAAGACAGCGGAAAAGAAAAAGCCAGGAAGAATCCTGCTCAACAGGAATATGAGTTTAAAGCTGAAGATTGTATCTTTGAGTATCATTTCAATACTTGTCCTTGCAATGGCAACGACTTTCTATGCCCAGCATACGATAAAGTCCAGTAATTTCAATTCTATGGAAGCTGAACTCACTACGATTTCAAGCTTGTTGTCGGATCAGGTTTCAGTAGGAAAAGCACAGACCATCATTAGCAATCCATCCAAGAACAATCCGGGTGTCACCTCGCTGCAAAAACAAATGGACCAAATTCTTAAGGAAAACCCGTTAATACATAATCTCTATTTGATCACCTTGGATGGAGAAAAATTCATAGTCCCTACAATGAGTTCTGCCATGATGACGGATGAGCTCACATACGGTTCACAATATTCAGGCGGCAAAGCATTCGACCGGGCCGCACTGGAGGCTTTTAAGGAAAACAAGAGAACGACAACTGAAATTTACAAATCGGATACTGGGGAAAAAATGACCGGATTTGCCCCAATCAACGACATGGGCGGAAAAACAATCGCCTTATACGGGGTTGAGTTTGATGTATCTCAAATAAATAAAAAGATCAATGGTGAAGTTGCCGGAATTTGGGTCCTGTCCATCATTATCCTGCTCCTTTCAAGCGCAGCAATGTATTTCCTGGTTTCAAGACTGATTACACCATTGAATAAAATCAAAAACCTGACCTCAAATATCGCAAATGGCGATTTGTCACAGGATGACATCAAGGTCCGTTCAAAAGATGAGATCGGTGCACTGGCTGAAAGCATCAATACGATGACTGCTTCACTCCGTACATTGGTTTCACAGGTTCAGGCAAGCACAAAGGAAGTTACCAATGAAACAATGGGGTTGTCAAGTGTTGCTTCCAGCTCTGTTGATGCCATCAGGGAATTGACTGCAGCGAACCAGCAGGCTGCTGCAAGCACACAGGAGCAGAATGCCAATATAGAGGAAATGCAGGCAACTTTGGAAGAAATCAATGCAGGAATTGAAGAAATCAACGCTTCCGCACAACAAGCAAGCTATATCGCTAAAAATTCAACTGCCACTTCCAGGGAAGGCACGAAAAGAATCGATGAAATGCTGGAGGGACTGGAAGCAGTTGACGAGAATACAAATCAACTGGCTGATATCATCACGGAACTTGAAAAACAGTCTGATAAAATCACCCAGTTTGTTAAGATCATCAATACGATCTCAGACCAGACAAACCTGCTGGCATTGAACGCAGCCATAGAAGCTGCAAGGGCTGGTGAACATGGAAAAGGTTTTGCAGTGGTCGCAAATGAGGTCAGGAAACTTGCTGAAGAAAGTGCGAAGTCTGCTGCAACGATTATTTCCATTGTAAATGAAAATGTCCAAAATACACGTAATGCAGTAGATTACATTGTCAAGACGAGAGAAGCAGTACAATACAATAAAAACTTATCCGTTCACGCCAAGGATACACTGAAAGAAATATATGAAACAACATTGGAGATCGAGGATAACTCGAGCAATATTGCTTCTGCAATTGAACAGCAGGTCATTGCAATCGAACAAATCACAAACTCACTCGATACGGTCTCACAGGCATCCCAGCAAATTGCCGCAGGTACAAGCCAGACAGACCAATCAACACAGGACCAGTTGAGAATCGCTGAAAATGTGAATGAAACAACTAAAATCCTCCAACAAACAGCATTAGAGTTGGAAAAGTTGACTGGCAGATTTAAATTATAAGCTTCTGTTGTAATGACAAAAAAAGTCCATAACAGCATAAAACATAAAAAGGATGCCTGCGGGCATCCTTTTTATCTCCTCCTAAAGCCTTCTTCTTCTAAATATTGTTTGGCTTCATTGTAAGAAAGAAATGTACCATCCAGATTCAGTCCTGCATACACATTCCACATATCATCTTCATGGACCAGAATTAGTGTGTGGTTTTCTGTATTGACCCAGCGTTCTTCTTCATTGTCCTCTATGATGGCTGATTCAATTGTATTGTTACCAGAAAGGGACTTAATCGAAAGTTCAATGATTGATCTAAGCTCTTTCGCAGTAAAATCGCGAATATTCACCATCCCCTTCGAATCCGACTCATATCCTTCTAAAAATTCTCCATAGACAAACCCATTCCCATTTGGATGTAAGTGATAGACCACATTTTTCTTGTCATAGATGCTATCTGCATAATGGAAGTTAACACGGTTCATAGAAACATTTTTTCGTTCCAGCTCCTGGAAAGATTCAATGATTGAAAGTTTTTGTTCAAAAGTCAGCATAATTGCCTCCAGATTAATGACAGATTTTATGATTCTGTTCATTATAACATTTGGCAAAGACTTAACTAAAAAATTCTTTTCAAGCATTATATATGTTACAAAAACTAAAATAAGTTATAATTAAGTTACATAAGGAGGGGCATCGATGCAAACAGTAAGCCCGATTAGATCCAGATCTCAAATTGAACTTATGAAGGAATATCTAGAAGCACACTCCACCAGAGATTACAGTCTTTTTTTGCTGGGAATCAACACCGGCATCAAGCTGCAGGAATTATTGAACCTCCGGGTACGCGATATCCGTGATGATGAAGGAAATATCACAGAATTCCTTTCAAGCCCTCAATACAGCAACCCTCCCATCTACTTGAATCCATCCATTAGGGAGATTCTTTCAGGATACTTAAATGAAGATCCTTTCATTGAAACAGACTATCTTTTTAAGTCGCGAAAAACTTCTGCACCAATCACGCGACAACAGGCATACCGAATCATCAATGCAGCCGCAAAAGAGGCCGGTGTCACGGAACCGGTAGGGATGACCACACTCAGAAAAACATTTGGATATCATGCCTATTCACAGGGGATAGCCATTTCTCTTATCCAGAAAAGACTGCAGCACTCATCTCCCTCCGAAACGATGCATTTCATCGGATTGGACCAGTATTCAGTAACAGTCAACATAAATATCAACTTATAGTGAGGAGGATTTCATTGAACGAACAGGTTTTAAGCACAGATTCATTTATATTACTTTTGGCTTTCTTATTCATTGTCGGTGTAATTACGACTAGATTTTCGACCAGACTGGGGGTTCCCTCGCTGATTTTCTTTATCATGGTCGGGATGGTCATGGGCAGCGATGTCCTTGGCATCATTTATTTTGATAATGCAGCATTGGCGCAAATGATCGGAGTCATTGCTCTTGTTATCATCCTGTTTGAAGGTGGATTGCAAACAAATTGGAAAGACGTCAGGCCAGTGATCGTTCCATCATTGTCTCTCGCGACAGCAGGAGTGTTACTTACCTCTGGAATTGTTGCCGTCGCTGCAAAACTGATTCTGGACGTCGATTGGCTGGAAGCGATATTATTTGGTGCAATCGTTGGTTCAACCGATGCTGCGGCAGTATTCGCAGTCCTCAAAGGCCACAATATTTCTTCAAAATTAGGTTCTACCCTCGAAGCAGAATCTGGTTCAAATGATCCGATGGCTGTATTTCTAACTGTTGCAATGATCGAGCTTATTACGATGCCTGATGCGAGTATCCTGAAACTGATCGGGGATTTCTTTTTACAGATGGGACTCGGCCTGATTTTGGGCATCCTATTTGGCCGTGTCGCAGTTAAAGCCTTAAACTCCATTAATCTTGATTCAAGCGGCCTGTACCCGGTTTTTGCCACGGCTTTTGCCTTGCTGACTTATGGAATAACCGCGTTCTTGAATGGCAGCGGCCTATTGGCTGTATATATTGCAGCGATCATCATCGGAAACGCTGAGATTGCTTATCGCCATTCCATTTTCCGTTTTTCAGAAGGCTTTGCCTGGATGATGCAAATCCTTATGTTTGTCATTCTTGGATTGCTCGTATTCCCCTCTGAATTATTCAAACCGGGTATTTTAATTAAGGGAGTTTTACTTTCAATAATCCTGATGGTCGTAGCAAGGCCTGTAGCCGTATTTATCTCGACCATAAAAATGGGTTACTCTCAAAAAGAGCGGATTTTCCTCTCCTGGGCTGGACTGAAAGGCGCAGTCCCAATCATCCTGGCCACCTTTCCATTACTGGCAGGAATCGAGGATAGCCATCAGATCTTCAATGTTGTTTTCTTCGTTGTATTGACAAGCGCCCTGATTCAGGGAGCCACCATACCCAAGTTAGCGAATAAACTTGGATTGAACGGACCAAAGAAAACAACACCAATGCAATCGCTTGAACTGGTTTCCCTCGGAAAAGCGGATGCTGAGATGATTGAATATGAAATGGAAAGCGATCATGCAATCGTCGGCAAAACACTTTTGGAAATTTCTTTGCCAGAAGGCACACTTGTCAACGCGATTATCCGTAATGGCAAACTGATCGCCCCGACAGGCAATACAGTGATCATGGCAGGAGACTTCCTTTACATTTTATCTGCCAGGAAAAATAAACCTCTGCTGAAAAAGCTTCTAAAGGAAAAATTAGCTTATAAGCAAAATACCCTAAAAATATAATGAGGCTCTTTTCAAGACAAAGTTTATGCGTCCTTTCCGGAATCTGATCCGGAAACATTTTCTTTATGAGCCCCGAAACCAAAAAAAACAGTGAGGATCGATTCCTCACTGGTTTTTCAGGCTTATGTCTTTATTTTTTCCACGAACATAATTTGCATCTCTTTTAAAGTACTTTTGTAATCAAAGTCTTCTAGGATTGTCGCCTGCAATGTGACCCCATTTACCATCGCCCAGAAAATATCAGCATAAGTGGCTGGATCTAGCTGACTGTTGAATTCCCCGGATACCTGCCCTTCCTTAATGATGCCCGCTAACAATGATATAAAGAAATCTTTATATCTCTCTGTCAAAGATTTCTTTAATTCAGGATTTCGTGTCGAATAAAGCCTGAACTCGAAATGTACAAGTGCCTGATCCTTGTTCTCTGCATCGTTCGGGTCATTAGCCAAATAGGCATCGACCAGAAAGTCAAGCTTCTCCAAAGCAGTATGCCTTTCTGCGATCGCCTTCGCGAATTTCGTGCCTGACTCACTGGTCTGGCCTTCCATTAGGGCAAGGTATATTTCATCCTTGCTTTTGAAATAATTGTAGATCGCCCCTTTGCTCAGGCCAGATTGTGCGACAATGTCATCCACAGTTGAAGATTCAAACCCCTTCTTGGCAAAACAAGCATGGGCACTTTGCAAAATCTCCTGCCGCTTCCTTTCCTTATACTCCTCTGAAACAATTGGCGCCATTTTTTTAACCTCTATTTCCAGCTAATATGATAATTTGTATACTTTGCTGTACTTGTCTTCGAGATATTCCACCAAATAATCCGCATTCAGTTCTTCACCGGTAGCTTTAACAATCAGCTCGTTTGGTGTATAAAGCATTCCATATTGATGAATGTTTTCCTTCAACCATTTTTGGATCACGGCAAAGTCACCTTTTTCGATGCTTCCGTAAAACTCAGGCACATCCTCTCTAATCTTGTTAAGGATCTGTGCTGCATACAAATTTCCTAATGAATAGGATGGGAAATACCCAAAGCCCCCAAACGACCAGTGAATGTCCTGAAGTACTCCCTCGCTGTCATTGGAAGGGACAACTCCTAAATATTCATTCATCTTCGCGTTCCATATTGCCGGAAGATCCTTCGCTTCTACTTCCCCCGCAATCAATGCCTTTTCAATTTCGTAACGGACCATGATATGCAGATTATATGTCAGCTCATCAGCTTCGACCCGGATGAATGATGGCTGAACGGCATTGACGGCACGGTAGAAATCATCCAGTTCGACATCCCCAAGCTGCTCAGGAAAATGTTCCTGCAGCTTCGGATAAAAGTGTTTCCAGAATTCCTCGCTTCGGCCTACCATGTTTTCAAGGAAGCGTGACTGAGACTCATGGATGCCAAAAGAAGCCCCTTCCTGCAGGACTGAATCTTCGAATTGCTGGTCAATGTTTTGCTCATAAATACCATGACCGGCTTCATGGATCGTGCCAAAAATGGCCGAACGAACATTATGTTCTAAATATCTTGTGGTAATCCGTACATCTCCAGTATTAACCGTCTGCGCAAATGGGTGAACGGTCTCATCCAATCTGCCAGCATTCAGATCAAAGCCAATCAGCGGCAAAATATATTGATTGAACTCTTTTTGTTTTGCTACTGAATACGGCTGGTCAAAAATTTCTACTCGCGGTTTATACGCCGCCTGTTGGATCCGCTTTAGCAAATCAGTGCTTGATTTTCTTAATTTATCAAATAAAGGATCCAGCTTTTCAACAGTCAAGCCAGGTTCATACTCATCCAGCAGCGCATCGTAGGGATGATTTTCATAGCCATAGATTTCAACGGCTTTTCTTTTAAAATCAACGATTTTTTCAAGGAATGGCAAATATTTCTCAAAGTCATTATTCTCCCTTGCCTCTTCCCAGGCATCATTAGCCCGTGATGTCAGCACGGAAAAATCCTTGATCATTTCTGCGGGAATACTCTTGGAACGGTTATAGAAATTCAGTCTTTCACGAACCTTCGCTTTTGCCGCTTCATCAAGATAAGCTTCTGCTTCTGGTGAAGAAAGTGCGTTTAACAGTTCTCCCATTTCCTCTGATACGGTCAGTTTGAACGCTTCTGTCCTTAATGTACTGCTGGCTTTAGCGAAAATAGACCGCCCCTTCTTGGGAGCGATCACTTTCTGGTCCCAGCTAAGCAATCCTGAAATACTATTAAAATGTGATATTTTTTCATCCAGCTCCGTGAATTTTTCCAATGCTGAAATGATTGGTTGATTCATCACTTTTTGTTCCATGATATCTCCCCCTACTTTTAAATAAACTATCCAGTCGGTTTATTATAATCTATATTACATTGTTTTTTCAATTATCACAAAATTATTAATAAATATTTCTAAATTCTTGCAACCTTTCATAATTTTACTACGTCGAATAAAAATATAATGAAATTTTTTCCAAAGGAGGACTTATGCATAAATTCTTTCATTACATCCTATTATCACTGACCTCAATAGCAGGTCTGCTCTTTTTTATGTCATTTCCTGCGCTTTTTACATTCAGAGGAGGCGATAGTGAGCACCTTGGCATTAAACTGTCCGCTTTTTTAAAAGGGTTGGCAGAAACATCTGCACAGTTAATCAAGCCATCCAGCTGGCAATTTTTCGAAGGATGGTTCCGCGAAACAGTGATCGACAGGTATACATATTCCATAGAAATCATTTTTGTAAGTCTGCTATTCACTATTTTCATAGGAAGTTTGATCGCTTATGCATTTATGCACCTTTCTTATTCTCATCGCTCCAGGGTCAAACATTTCCTGAATTTTTTTGAGGGATTGCCTGATTTACTCGTTATTTTCATGATTCAGATGGTCTTGTTCACGCTATACCGAGAATTTCACATCCGCCTGGTTACGATGTATGGGCTGGCCGGGAAGGAACCGCTCATTTTTCCGATGATCATCAACTCCATTCTCCCATCATTGTTTCTCGCTCAATTCCTGATAAAAATAATGGAGGAAGAATTCGAAAAACACTATATACTGCTGGGCCAGGCGAAAGGTTTATCGAAAATGCAGCTCCTGTTTTTCCATCTGACCCGTAATATAGTGCCGGTTGTGTCCATCCACTTCAAAACAATCATCTACCTTGTGTTAACCAACATGGTGCTCGTTGAACACATGTTTGTCCTTGATGGATACATACAAGAACTGTATAACCTTATGATCGAACAAGGAGCTTCACCGGCCAGCATATTGTTTTATGTAGGTGTATTTATGCTTCCAGTGTTCATTGTGGAGCGACTAGTTACTTTTTTCGGTAAAAATGCCGGGAAAGCACGGGGGTTGAATATATGAACAGGATCCTTAAGCTCGTGAAGATGAAAGGCAATCCCCAGAATAAGAAAAACGGCTTAGCCAGGCTATTAAGGGAAATTAAAACCTTGAATATGAACAAAGCAATAAAAGGGCTGGGAGCCGGAATAAAATACTTATTTTATAGATTCATAGCACTCCTTCACCATCTCAATAACCTGAAACACAGGAACTTTAAAATTGGTGTTGCAATCCTTATTCTATTGTTCGCGGTCAGCTGGTTCACTGAACCAATGCCTGAAAGCAACGAACCATTAATTTTTGATGAGAACGGCAAATTTGTCGCAGCACCTCCAGCTCCCCCTTCCCTAACGTTCCCGCTTGGAACCGATCTAGGTGCAAGGAGCATGGTGAACCTGGTACTTGTAGGGGTTAAATACACACTTGGAGCCGTAATCGGCATCACTCTCGCTCGGCTCCTTGCAGGAATCCTGCTGGCGCTGTTGACGGCGTTATGGTACCCGGGCTTAAAACGGTATTTCAGTGCCTTCTTTTGGCCATTTCGGTATATACCGCCATTGCTGGTCGGAATCATTCTGATCATCCCTGTGGCCGCGATGCCATTGGGAATTTCTGCAAAAATAATATTAGAATATCAAATACTGGTTTTGATGATGGTTGGTCTTCCTGGAGTCTATTACTTTATCCTGGATATGATGGCTGAAATCGAAAAACAGCCTTATGTATTGAGCTCCACACTGATGGGCGCAAGTAAATTCCATACTTTGGTCAGGCATGTCTGGCCGAATATCAAGACCCATTTATTGTTGTTATTCACCCAGCAAATTATATCCGTTCTTCAGCTTTTAACATTCATGGGAATTTTTTCGCTTTACCTTGGCGGGCCTCACCCGACAGCACTGACGAATGAACCACGGCTGATTTATCGAACAATATCGAATGAACTTGCAGGTATGGCGGGCCAAAACTTCTGGTTGATCAGGAGAGCGCCATGGATGTTTTACAGTCCGGTCCTGATCATCGCATTCATCGCAATCACCGTGAACTGGATGAAAAAAGGGATTGAGGACCATATTGCGGGGGTAGTGCCTGCCACACAAAGGGCTGGATCGAATGCAGTTGATGTTGTTAAATCAGATGATACCGGCCTTTCTAAGAAATTCGTATTGGTTGGCGTCCCAGAGGAGCCTGAAGAGGAATTTAGAGAGAAGAAATATATTAGTGATGTAATTCGTGAAAAGCTCAGAATTGCACGGAGTTATCTGAATCGATACAAGGTTTACCGCATTACGGATAAGTTTTTCGTAAAGGCTGCAGGTTATATATCAGAATACCCTAAGCCTGTCTTCACCACATTGTTGACCGCATCGCTCGTACTTTGGGCGGGTTTATTTTCGTACGCTGAGTTGATCGGGAATGAAAAGGCAAAGAAAGAAGAAAGCAGCGTGGGTGCATCAGCTGAACCGGAAAAAGCTAAAGACCTATTTAGCTACAGCTATACCAATAAGGAGCATGAGCCTGTCGAATATAAAGCTGAACTGACTTACCAGGATGCTGACGCAACATTAAAAGGAAGCATGCATGTTTCCACAACAAATACAACCGGTGCTGACCAGGATAAAATTTATTTTCACCTGTATCCTAACCAGTTTAAAGATCCGATTGATGGACCTGAATGGGAATTCATCCGAGGGCCATCACCAACGCCTGGCTGGATTGAGATTGAGGAAATCAAAGTGAATGAGCAAAAGGCAGATTACAGTGTCGATGGAACGATATTAGAAATTAAGTTGGGCGATTGGGCTGACAAGGCAACAGCCGAGCTGGACATTCAATTCAATTTCCAGCTCCCCGTGAATTATAGCAATGCAAGCTATGATTATGCAGCAGTATGGCTCGGCAGCTTCCTGCCAACTCAGGCTGTATATGATAAAAACGGCTGGAACCTGGATCCTTATTCACCACTCGGTTCCCCTTTCTATAGCGAAACTGCCAACTATGATGTGACCATAAACGCGGCTGCCAAATACGAAATTCTATCGAATGCCGAAGAAGCGAATGCTAAAATTGAAAACGCAGGTGATAATCAGAAATATCACGTCAACTTAGAGAATGTCCGTGACTTTTCTGTCGTCCTCCTGGATAAACAGTACTATCAAACTGAACGGTTCATGACTCGCAACGATACACTTGTGAACGTATGGTACCGCCCTTCCATCGACAAACAGGAGACTGCAAACAGGAATGCAATGGGTGCCGGCCAATCCATCGATTTTTTCGAGGAATTTTACGATTCGCTCTTGCCTTATAAAGAACTGGATATTATCCGAACTGGGGAAAGTAACCCACAAATGGCTTACCAGGGAATGATTTTTTCACCTGGTTACAATTTCGCCGACAATAGTTTTACTTCTCTGGGCATGACAGATGGAGTCATCCGACAATGGCTGTCAGGATTGGTCGGAAGCAATGGATATAAAGAACCCTGGGTTAATGAAACTCTCGTTAGCTATTCCTTGAAATCTTATATGGGTGCAAGAGGCTACCAGGCCAGCAGTTCTGCGGAAGAACAAATTAAGCAGCAGGAAGAGATTGCGAGAATCCAGAAAGAAGGCCAATACTTAAGCAGCCCATTGAGCGACTTTAAAAATTTGAATGATTACTCCGTTATGATGGGAATCCAAGGTTTCAATTTGTATGCAGAACTGGATTACCTGGTCAAAGCCGGAAAAGTTGATAAAGCCTTGAAACAATATGTAAACGAGTATACAAATAAAAATGCATCTGGACATGATGTGATTACCCACTTTGAAAAAGCAGGCCATCCACAGGCAAAAGGATATTTTGATAGTTGGCTAAAGCCTGAGGGAAAAGAATAGTATTTTAGTTTTCGCCTGAGCTGTTGGAGTTTGCTCAGGCGTTTTTCATTGGCAAAGGAAACGATTGTACAGATTGATTTACACAGAAACTACAGTTAGTCTGAGGACTTTGGCCCACTTCGGACAGCTTTTGCTTGTTTAACCTGAATCCTGTCCGAACTCAGGGTTACTTCGGACAGCTTTTGATTGTTTACACTGAATCCTGTCCGAACTCAGGGCTAC
>JAGGQZ010000027.1 GCA_018613055.1 Chryseobacterium sp. ISL-80
GTTTAGTTTTCAAAGAGCAATGTAATTGGAGCGGGTGAAGAGAATCGAACTCTCATCATCAGCTTGGAAGGCTGAGGTTTTACCACTAAACTACACCCGCATATAAAGTTGAATTGCTGAATGGTCGGGAAGACAGGATTCGAACCTGCGACCCCTTGGTCCCAAACCAAGTGCTCTACCAAGCTGAGCTACTCCCCGATAAAGAGAAAATATAATGGCGCGCCCGAAAGGAGTCGAACCCATAACCTTCTGATCCGTAGTCAGACGCTCTATCCAATTGAGCTACGGGCGCATATTGTTTTAATAGCAACTTTTATATATTAACACATTCATTAGAGTGTGTCAATAACTTTTTGGTGCGGCCGAGAGGACTTGAACCTCCACGGGGTTGCCCCCACTAGGCCCTCAACCTAGCGCGTCTGCCATTCCGCCACGACCGCATTAACATGACAGGTTTATATCTTAACTGATTCAAGCACATTAATCAACAGGTAATTAATGGTGCGGGTGAAGGGAGTCGAACCCCCACGCCTTGCGGCGCCAGATCCTAAGTCTGGTGCGTCTGCCAATTCCGCCACACCCGCATATTATTTTGAAAAACTGGTGAGCCATGAAGGACTCGAACCTTCGACCCTCTGATTAAAAGTCAGATGCTCTACCGACTGAGCTAATGGCTCATTTTTGAAGTGGAACAAAGATTGTATCCACCCATCTATTTTCCCTTATCGCATCTGATGCTCAAAAGACCTTCGGTCTTTCTCGCAGATTGCCAGGGAAGAAAACTCAATGCAGCGAGCAATCTGCTCTACCGACTGAGCTAATGGCTCAAAAAAATGGCTGGGCTAGCTGGATTCGAACCAACGCATGTCGCAGTCAAAGTGCGATGCCTTACCGCTTGGCTATAGCCCAATAAAAAATGGCGGTCCCGACCGGGATCGAACCGGCGATCTCCTGCGTGACAGGCAGGCATGTTAACCGCTACACCACGGGACCATTGAAGATATTGTTTTGTTTTGAAAATGGTGACCCCTACGGGATTCGAACCCGTGTTACCGCCGTGAAAGGGCGGTGTCTTAACCGCTTGACCAAGGGGCCATATTTGAAATGTTCTGGCGGAGAAGGAGGGATTTGAACCCTCGCGCCGGTTACCCGACCTACACCCTTAGCAGGGGCGCCTCTTCAGCCTCTTGAGTACTTCCCCATACCTATAAAAAATAATGGCTCCGCAGGTAGGATTCGAACCTACGACCGCTCGGTTAACAGCCGAGTGCTCTACCACTGAGCTACTGCGGAATAACTTCATTTTTTTCGAGCTGTTGTCTTATCGACTCTTACTATTATAGGGAGCAGCCCAGCAAAAGTCAACCATGATTTTAATATTTTTTCGCTCCCCTCATTAAACTCCTGAAAACCTTAATCTACAACTATTTCTTTGACCTTGACCAGCTTTCCCCGGCATTTTCCGCAAACATACTTTGAAGTGTTAATGAATCTTTTCCGGCGATAGTTCAACTTACAGTTACTGCATTGGTAAATCAGGAATCTTTGGCTCTTGGACCTTCTTTTCTTTTCCTCAGGCAGAGTAGAACAAAATCTGGGTGCATCTACTTGTTTCAGCAATTTCCTAAAATCATGATCTCGATGCTTGTAGCCTTTCCCTTCCAGGTGAAGATGGTAATGACAAAGTTCATGCTTGATGATCCCAATAAGCTCCTCTTCGCCAAGCTGCTCGAAATACTTTTTGTTGATTTCGATATTGTGGCTATTCAGCATGTACCTGCCGCCAGTAGTACGAAGCCTCGAATTAAAGAAGGCTTTATGCCTGAACGGCTTTTGGAAAAAGTCATCTGAGATTTTACTAACGAGGTTCTGCAATTCTTGGTCTGTCATTTGAAAACTCCTGCCTTTTTAGAAACCTGACAACCCATTATAGCATATATTAATGTTACCTTTTCCCGTATTTAACTTAAGGAGGTATTGTTTATGCCTGTCTGGTTCCAGAATCAAATGAAACGAGCCTTCTATGAAAAAAATCGTTATCAGATCAAACTCTTAAATCAATGTTGGTTTTTTTATAGAAAGAAACAGGAGTAATAACAAGATGCGAAAGCGCCTCGTTCAGCCCCGACAAGCGCTGGAGGGCCTGGCAGTGAAGTCGCTCTTTGACTTCATTGCCAGGACCGAAGCGTCTCGAGGGGCTAGGCGCTGGAGGGCCTGGCAGTGAAGTCGCTCTTTGACTTCATTGCCAGGACCGAAGCGTCTCGAGGGGCTAGGCGCTGGAGCTGGATTAAAAAAACTTCATGTAGGTTCCACACCAAGTTCCTTTTCTATATCTCTATATAATGAAAAAGACTGCAGGATCGACTGCAGTCTTCTTCATTATGCCTGTTCAGGCTTCAGCATCGTCAAAGCAACACGGCCCTTTTTCTGGTCTACACTATCTACCCATACAGTTACCACATCGCCTACGGAGACGATATCCAATGGGTGTTTTACAAAGCGGTTGCTTAGTTTGGAGATATGAACAAGCCCATCCTGTTTAACTCCGATATCAACAAAGGCTCCGAAATCAACTACATTTCTTACGGTCCCCTGAAGCTCCATCCCTGGTTTTAAATCCTCCAGCTTTAGAACATCTTTCTTCAGAAGCGGAGCCGGCAGTTCATCACGCGGGTCTCTTTCTGGACGGACTAAAGCATCAATGATGTCTTTAAGCGTCAGTTTTCCGATTCCAAGCTGGTCAGCTGTCTGATCGATATTGATTTTCCCTAAAGCATCCTTTAAGGCGGGTGTCCCTAAACCAGACGTTTTAAATCCGAGGCTGTCCAAGAGCTGCTTAACTTCGCCATAGCTTTCAGGGTGTATGCCGGTGCGGTCAAGCGGTTCTTTTCCGTCAATGACACGCAGGAATCCGATTGCCTGTTCATAAGTCTTGGCTCCAAGGCGCGGGATTTTCTTAAGCTGTGCACGGCTCGTGAACTTTCCTTCCTCCTCGCGCTTCTTGACGATGTTATTGGCAACTGTCTTTGATAGTCCTGATACATATTGCAACAATGATGATGAGGCTGTATTTACGTTAACGCCTACCTGGTTAACCGCCGTTTCTACAACGAATGTCAGGGATTCAGATAGTTTCTTCTGGCTAACATCATGCTGGTATTGACCAACACCAACAGATTTAGGATCGATTTTTACGAGTTCTGCCAGAGGGTCCTGCAATCTGCGGGCAATCGAAACTGCACTTCTTTCCTCTACCTGATAGTTCGGGAACTCTTCTCGGGCAAGGTCAGATGCGGAGTAGACACTTGCGCCCGCTTCATTGACGATGAGATAGTATATCTCTCGATCAAATTCCTTCAGGATATCCGATACGAATTGTTCCGTCTCTCTTGAGGCTGTCCCGTTGCCGATGGCTACCATTTCTACGTCGTAATCTTTCAGGACTTTGATGAATTTATCCCTCGCTTCGGTACTTTTTGCACTCGAGGTATGAGGATAGATTACTCCGATGGATAAAACTTTTCCAGTCTCATCTACAGCAGCCAATTTGCAGCCTGTCCGGAACGCAGGGTCTACCCCAAGAACGACCTTTCCTTTTAAAGGAGGCTGAAGGAGCAGTTTGCGCAGGTTTTCGGAGAAGATATGGATTGCCTGCTCTTCTGCTTTTTCTGTAAGCTCATTCCTGATTTCACGTTCAATTGATGGCTGGATCAAGCGTTTGTAGGCATCCTCAATCGCTTCCATGACCGAACCTGCTGTTATAGAGTGGTTTTTGGCAATCCACTTACGCTGCAGATAACTCATGATTACATCTGTTTTCGGCTTGATCGACACCCTTAAAAGGTCTTCTTTCTCACCGCGGTTGAGCGCAAGTATCCTGTGAGGGACCACTTTATTGACTGGTTCTGAGTATTCATAGTACATCTCATAAACCTTTTTCTCATCCTGCTCTTCATTTTTCACGGCAGATTCAATTGATCCAGTCTTAAAGGTTTCGTTTCTGATCCATTTGCGGCTGTCTGCATCGTCTGAAACGATCTCGGCAATGATATCCTTCGCGCCAGCAATCGCATCCTCGACGGATTCAACCCCTTTTTCATCTGATAAGAACTCCCTGGCCTTCTCTTCAAGACTGCCGCTAACGGGGAATTCAAGCATCCATTGTGCAAGAGGCTCAAGACCTTTCTCTTTCGCGACGGTTGCTTTGGTTCGTCTTTTTTGCTTGTACGGACGGTAAAGGTCTTCTACCTCCTGAAGCTTGATCGATTTTTCTATGTTCGCTTTAAGTTCGTCTGTCAGCTTTCCCTGTTCCTCAATTAACCTAACGACTTCTTCTTTGCGCTGTTCCAGGTTCTGTATGTATTGCCATCTTTCAACGATGTCGCGAATTTGCACTTCATCAAGGGCGCCAGTCATTTCTTTTCGATATCGGGCGATGAATGGAACCGTGTTCCCTTCAGCGATCAATGAAATCACACTTTGCACCTGTTTCGCTGTTAACGATTGCTCTTTGGCAATGATTTTTACATATTGGTCTTGCTTATCCATTGTTTGAGTCAAGAGACAATCCTCCATTATCATATTGGTATTGCTAGATACCTTAATAGTGTACCAAAACCAGGGTAAGGTTTACAGTTTCATTTCTGCCTGGAAGAAGATTAATCAATTCTATATAAAACAAAAAGAAGTCCACCGGCTATAGTAGACTTCCTACAATAAAAGTTGCATCATCCATTGAGTTTGCGTACTCGCTTTTAATTTGTTCCGCGACGGCTGCTACGGACCGGTATCCCTTCAAAAGTGTTTTTGCGCCATGGATATCAAACCCATCTGAGTAAATCAGGAATTTTGACTCTGGCTCGTAAACAAATCGTTGGGTGTGGAATACTTGCGGCTTCCCTGAAAGATAACCTGTAACCGGCAAAGGATATGTTAATTTGCCGTTCGGCGCGTAGAGGAAAAAGCGGATATTCCCGACGCAGCTGTACACGAATTGACGGCTTTCGAAGTAGACCTTGAAGATCGATACAGCAGCCCCGCGCTTTTGCACCAGAATGTTGTTGCAGTATTTCATGAGTGTATCAACATCTTCATGATGGTGCTGTTCGACAACGGAAACGACCGCCGCAGATGCTTCATGCGCGTATTGCCCTGACCCGAGTCCATCTGCTACTACACAGACAAAATAATCATCGGTGGCTGTATAATAGTAACTGTCACCGCACTCTAATTTACCTTCTTTGATTGTCTGGTAAGCATAAAGTTCTATTTTGTCTTTGAACTGTTGGATCATGTAATAAACTCCGAATTGTTGTTTTCCGCATGGATCGCTTCTTGAAGCTTTTTGATTGCCCTTCTTTGAAGTCTTGATACATGCATCTGTGAAATACCAAGCTTGTCACCGGCCTCTTTCTGGCTCAGGTTATCAAGATAGGTATATTGGATAATTAACTTTTCGCGCTCGCTCAGTACATGAAGTACTTTCTCGAGAACCATTCTCTGGTTGATTTTTTCATAGCCTTCATCAATATTTCCGACGATGTCTAACAGGGTGACTGTTCCGCCGTCAGAATCGGCTTCAATAGAATGGTCAACGGATAACGCCTGGTAGCTTTTCCCCATCTCCATCGCTTCCAACACTTCTTCTTCGGAAACCTCAAGTGCTTCTGCGATTTCATCCACTCGAGGAGAGCGGTGCAGCTGGGTAGTCAAATCTTCGACGGTTGTCTTGATTTTAGGACCAAGCTCCTTTATCCTGCGCGGTACGTGGACACTCCACGTTTTATCTCTTAAGAATCTTTTTATTTCACCAATGATGGTCGGCACGGCGAATGCTTCAAAGCTTTTGCCGAATGTTTCATCGTAACGGCGGATTGCGCCTAAAAGACCGATCATTCCGACCTGGAAAATATCCTCGTGGAACGACCTTCCCTTCGAGTACTTTCTCGCGATTGTTTCGACAAGGTTTTGATAATGAAGAACCAGCTCATTCTGGGCGTCTGCATCCTCATGCAGCTGGTAGGCTTTGATTAATTCATTAATCTCTTCTTTTGGCCTTTGCTTAGGTTGAGATTGTCTCTGCATCTCTCTCCACCTGCTCTCCTTCTCGGTACTTGGTCATAAAGACCGTGACGCCCTCTTTGTGATGGATCCGAACCTCGTCCATCAAGGTTTCGATCAGATACAGTCCCAAGCCTCCTTCGCGAAGGAATTCCACAGAACTATTCTGGTCATAAGGACCGAGGCCCTGGCGCGCTGAGTGGAAATCAAAGCTCTGGCCATTATCTGCAACCATCACTTCTAGCTTGTCTTCATACAATCCGAAACCAATGATGACTTCGCCATTCTCATTGTTCTTATATGCATGCTGCACAGCGTTCGTACATGCTTCGCTGGTCGCAATTTTTAAGTCTTCAATTTCGTCATAGGAGAAACCCATGCGGCTTGCAATACCAGACAGGGTCAAACGAATGACACCCACAAATTCCGGTTTAGCCGGGATTTTCATCTCAATATAGTCAAATGACTGGTTCATTGCACTCCACCCTCTATCTGGCTGTTTATATCGATAATGTCGGCCAAGCCGGTGATTTCAAAAAGTCTCTGCAAACGTTCGGACAAGCCGACGATCTTGAACTCGCCGTCGTGTGCACGGACGTTTTTGAATACTCCTACAAATACTCCAAGCCCGGTACTATCCATATAATTGACCTCTGAAAGGTCAACAACCATCTTTACACCTTCTTTTTCAGACAAAGGGAAAAGCTTTTCACGAAGCTGTGGAGCTGTATATGCATCAATTTCGCCGTTTACTTTAACTGCTAACTTAGATTCTGTTTCTTTAACATCTATCGAAATATTCATAAATGACCCACCCTTTACAATTCAATTGCTTTTTTGATTTACCCGTTTCGGGTCCTGATTAAACATCTCTTTTCAAAATGATTAACGTAAAATCATCCCGCAATTGGAAATGCTGAAGTTTTTCAAGTTCCCTAAAGATATTATTGACAATTTCCTGAGCATTTAAGTGAATATATTTATTTATATATCCGATTAATGTTTCCTTTTCAATGAACCCTTCTTCCGTCCTGCACTCAGTCACTCCGTCAGACATCAGGATTACCATATCCCCAGGAAGTATTTCTTTTTCGTACTGGGTATACTTTGTCCGCTTGTCCACTCCTAACAGTAAGCCTCTAGCGACCAACTCTGAGAATTCCTTCTTTTTGGAATCATAATAGAAGCCAGGCTCATGCCCTGCGGATGCATAATAGAAGATATTGTTGGAAGGATTGAACATTCCATAAAACATCGTGATGAACATGCTTGGATCAACATTCTGCTCTACGACTCTGTTCAGGTTTTCCAGGATGCTGCTCGGGTCAAGCCGGTTTTCTGGCAGGCTGTCCATCGCATACTTAATCATGGACATACAAAGCGCTGCCGGAATCCCTTTTCCGATTACATCAGCGATCGCAACACTGATATTGTCATTCTCATCCTGGACAAAATGGAAATAGTCACCGTTCATATGCTTTGCAGGGACGCTGATTGCCCCGATATCAATACCGGGAACGATAGGGATATTCGTGCCAAGCAGGGTTTGCTGGACATTGGCAGCAATTTCCATTTCCGACCTTAATTCCTCCTGCTGGTGTCTTAAGCTTTGATGCTCACGGTAAGCAATACCATAACCGATCATCACTTCGAGGAGAATGTCAAAAGAGTGCATAATATCTTCCGGAAGTTCAGGATACATTTCAAGAAGCAAGCTTTTATGCAGGCTGATGATTTCTTCCGGTGCGATTTTGTGCTCAATCGACTTGCGGCTGAATTTCTGCCCTGCATACAATGCTTGTTCGGATTGCTCTTTTATATAATTGTCAAGAATATCCCGATACTTTGATTCCATCATTTCTCGGAAATCCATACTGTTTCCCCCTAACGGAGCCATTTAGTTGCTTTGATTTGTGTTCCTTGTCCGGGAGCAGAGTCTATGTCGAATTCGTCCATAAGACGCTTCACTCCGGGAAGGCCGGCTCCTAGTCCTCCTGATGTTGAAAATCCATCTTCCATGACCTGGCGTATTTCTTTTATACCCGGGCCGCTATCTACTGCATTGATTCGCAATCCCGCTTTTCCGCCGTCGTACAGTTTATCGATGCAGATCTGTCCTTTTCCGGCGTACAAGTAAATATTCCTGGCCAATTCACTGATGGCAGTGGTGATTCTTGCTTGGTCAACCGTGCCGAATCCAAGCTCTTTCGCAACATTCCGGCCAAGCTGGCGTGCGGCCACGATGTCCCATTCATTGATAATCGTTACGCAGGATTGGATGTCCATTCAGCTATTCCCCCAATTCCTGTTGTAATTTCTCCAAACCTTTTTCTAAATCTAATGCAGTTAGGACATCATCAAGTCCGATCCCTAATTCAATTAGCGTTATGGCAACAGCAGGCTGGATTCCTGTTATGACTACAATCGCACCCATAAGCTTGGACATGTTGATGACATCTCCAAGGACCTTGGCGATAAAAGAGTCGATAAAATCAATTGAGGTTAAGTCAATGACGACACCATTTGCACTTGTCTCATGAATTTTATGGAGCAAGTCTTCTTGAAATTGAAGAGCCGTCTGATCATCAAGCTCCCATTGAATGGAGACCAATAGACAATCATCCAGTTTTAGGATAGGTATTCTCACTTTGCTCCCTCCAGTGAAACGATTTTTTTATTTGTCAGCTCAAGAGCTGCTTCGATTCCTTTTTTCAAATTATTCTTCGTTGTAAATTGGTTCAGGTCGATGCCCAGGTTGACGATGGTCTGGGCTATTTCTGGACGAATGCCGACCAGCATGCACTTGGCACCGATTAGCCTGACAGCATCCGCTGCCTGGATGATATGGTGGGCAACCATCGTATCTACGACAGGAACCCCTGTAATATCTATAAGAACTACTTCGGAACGGTGTTTAACCGCACCTTTAAGCAGGTTTTCCATGATTTGTTTTGCACGCTCCGTATCGATCGTACCGACTAACGGCATCACCGTGATTCCATCAAATACAGGAATAAGCGGAGCCGAAAGTTCCTGGAGGGCAATTTTCTGAAGGGAAACTGTTCTTTCCCACGTAGATGAGTACACACTGACAATTTCATTGTTCATTGGAGTTGCCCAGCGGTCAAACTCGTAGACGATTTCCATCTGATTCTCAGTTGTGAAGATTCCTTCCTTCTGCATCCCTTCAAAAACGATAAGATTGAAGGTATGAAGGCCTTTGGTGACAAACGTCAATGGCCAGCCAAGCCTGACGACCTTTTCAGCAAAATCCGTCAGCCTCTCATTATACTCTTCGCTTGTCCCTTTGAAATTCGAGATGATCAGATCGACGAACTCCCTGCTCGTCGAGTTGAACACGCGGTCGGAAACCAATCGAACTACCCGGTCATCCGCTTCCACTTTCGTCTTATCTATCCATTCATCCAGAATCTCTTGTTTATGACCCTGGATGTAATTCGAAATTATTTTATTCATAGCATCCTCCCCATTCTATCACAACAAAATTTTACATTACCCCATTCCGTCCAAATGTAAACCATTTTTAAAACTGTAATTAAATTTTCACAAAAATCCTGATTATATATCTCCATTTAATGATAACAGTTTTCTTTCGTCAAATAAAATCAACTTGTCGACACGATTCATGGAATATCGCAGCGCATATAAGACATAGTTATTATTCCTAATTTTGATGAATTCAATATTAGTGCGGTAAATTTATGTTTTTAGGTCTGGAGCGGTGATGGAAAATCGGCGAACCCAGGACTGCTTTGGAATGCTTTCTGCTTTTCCTGTCTAACATGTCCGAACTCGAGCCTACTTCAGACAGCTTTCCTGATTTTCCCGCTCAACCTGTCCGAACTCGAGCCTACTTCGGACAACTTCCCTGATTTTCCCGCCTAACCCGTCCGAACTCGAGCCTACTTCAGACAGCTTTCATGCTTTTCACGCTCAACCTGTCCGAACTCGAGTCTACTTCGGACAACTTCCCTGTTTTTCCCGCTTAACCTGTCCTAACTCGAGCCTACTTCGGACAGCTTTCATGCTTTTCCTGTCTAACCTGTCCTAACTCGAGCCTACTTCGGACAACTTCCCTGCTTTTCCCGCTTAACCTGTCCGAACTCGGTACTACTTCGGACAGCTTTTCTGTTTTTCCTGCCAAACCTGTCCGAACTCAGCATTGCTTCGTACAGCTTTTCTGCTTTTACAGCCTACCTATCTGAACTCGGGCCTACTTCGGACAGCTTCCCTGCTTTTCCTTCCAAACACTTCCACCACTCGAGCCAGCTCCCCCACAACCCCCAACAATTAAAAAAGAGACAAGCGCTAAGCTTGCCTCCCACACAGAAAACATCCGATTTTATTTTTTGGGGGTTATGTAAAAGGCCTGCTGGCAGGCCAGGTGTTCCGGTTACAAAAAAACGCTCTTTTTACTCAAGAGCGTGCTGTTAATCAGAATTCAATAAGACCTAAACTTACCTGAAGGGCTTCATCCACTTTTTCCATCATTTCGTCATCGAGATGGGTAATTTTATCGGTTAGGCGCTGTTTGTCAATTGTGCGTATTTGTTCCAATAATATGACCGAATCTCTTTCAAAACCGTACCGCTTCGCATCAATTTCTACATGAGTGGGAAGCTTGGCTTTTTGGATCTGTGCTGTGATCGCTGCGATAATGACTGTGGGACTGAACCGATTCCCGATGTCGTTTTGGATGACCAGTACAGGGCGGACTCCGCCTTGTTCCGAACCAACAACTGGGGATAGGTCTGCAAAATAGACGTCACCACGTTTGACAATCAAAGGATCATCCTCCGCTGACTAGACGTTCAACTGTGTGTTCTGCCTCGTATTCTGCTTGAAATGCTTCTGATGCAATGGTTAGATTAATCTTGGCCATTTCCATATAGCCACGTCTCATGGATTCACGAATTTGTCTCTTTTTCTTCTCACGCAAAAACATTTTTGTTGCCTGATAAATAAATTCGCTGCGGTTTACGTTTTCTTGCTTAACAAATCCATCTAGTTCACTCAACAGATGCTGCGGTAACTTTACCAAAATCTCAGTTGTTGCGCTGGATTCAGACACAAACATACACCTCCACCATCATCACTACATACCATTATTAAGTTCGTTATCTCTCTACCATTTCTAATATTATCACTATTTATGCCAGATGCAAAGGTAAATCAGCAATTCTTCTGTATTATCCGCCAAAAAATTAGTATTTTATGCATGGTATTAGCGGGATTACACAGGTATGTTAATTATTGGATTTGTTTTATAACAATGAATTATTCAAATCGACGACTTTGCCATTTTGCCTGTACAGCCTTGGCACCCTCGAGGAAATGATGCAAGGGACTTCATAATTGATGGTTTCCAGCTTGCTTGCAATCTCATTGATGGAAATCGATTCTTGTTCCTGGCTGCCGATTAGGGTAGCGACCGTTCCAACCGGGACTTCATTTGGAAGCTTTATCATGCATTGGTCCATGCAAATCCGGCCAATGATCGGAGACCTTTGGCCATCAACCAGCACTTCCTGCCCCTGGAGCCTTCTTATCCATCCATCAGCATACCCAATAGGAAGCGTCCCTACCCAAATTTCTTCAGGCGCTTCATAGGTAGCACCGTAGCTGACCTTTTCACCTTTTTCCAGTTTCTTCACATGCACAATCCTTGAGTGGAGTGTGAACGCCTCCTGAAGTTCCACCGGCAATTCAGGTGCAATTTCCATTGATGGCGCCAGTCCGTACATCGCGATACCTATTCTTACTGCATTAAAACGGGCATCTGGATGCATCAGGGCAGCGGCACTGTTGCTGCTGTGGACAACTGGCGGCAGCTGGTCCAGGGCTGACAGCATTTCCTTGAACAATGAAAGCTGCCTGTTGAAATACGTATCATCCAATTCATCCGCCGTCGCATAATGTGTATAGATTCCGTTAAGCATCAGGCGTGTGTCTTCTACAATAAGCCTTTCCACAGCCTTCAGCTCTTCCACCGAGCGGATTCCGATCCGGCCCATGCCTGTATCGACTTTTATATGAAGCAATAGGACAGCATCCTTTTTCAATACTTCCTGTGCTTTTTCCAGCCATTCTTTTTGAAAAACAGTCAGGATGATTCCTTCCTCAGCTGCGATGTTCACGTCCCCTGGCCTGCTGGCACCAAGGACAAGGATCGGTGCAGTGATCCCCTTTTTCCGCAATGCGAGCGCCTCATCCATGAACGCTACCGCAAGCATGGACGCTCCCGCTTCCAACGCCGATTCAGCCACTTGCAAATCCCCGTGTCCATATGCATTTGCCTTTACAACTGCAATAAGTTCAACATCCTCAGACAAATGACCTGTGATTTCCTTTACATTGTTTTTGATTCGATCCAGGTCCACTTCTGCCCATGTATCACGGTAAAAAAATCCTTGCTCTTCCACCGAAAACTCCACTTCCTTCAATCCGAGCTTAATTTATATTGTTTTATTATCAAACTGAAAGAACTCAATGTCAAATGGATAATATATACGGATTTTTCAAGGAGGAACTTCTCGGAAGTGAACTGGTTTTAGAAGAAGATTTCGATTTATTCCTGAAAAACTAAATATATTCCTTAAAAACAAATTATATTCCTTAAAAAATGGTTTTTATTCCTTAATAACGGATTTTATTCCCAAGTCCATAAAAAAACAGGCCCAGGTTACTCTGAGCCTGCTTGACGATTCTTATTTTTCCATATCGGCCAATACCGATTTGGCGACCATTTCCATTTCTTCAGGTGATAAGTCTGTGGATGCCAGCATATAATCGACTCCGAGATGTGTCCACGAAATCGATGTTTCGTTCATGGCACCAACCGTGAATCCGAGGTCGACAGGCTTTCCGGTCATATTGATGGCCGAGGACATCGCAGGCATTGCATTTGCTTTCTCCTGGATGAGCGTGAATGACTTGTCGCCATCGTATGTCAATACAACCCGCTTGCCATCCTCTGTCGTGATTTCCTTTTCATCGATCAGCGTTACGCCCGGAATTTCGGCGACTGGATATTTCACTGTAAATTCCTTGTCTTCCATATCTGCCATAACCGGTACCTCAAGCTGAGCACCTGTCATGTTCTTTTTCATGTCAAACGCATCTTTATCAAAGCTTGCGTCGAATTTCACATCAGAGAATTCTACTGTCACCAGTGCATTGCGGTCCGGATCCATTACCTTCACGCTGACTGGCGCCAGGCTCTTCTTGTTCAGCTTGATTTCCTGGATTGGAAGCATCTTGTTGTTCTGGTATCTTGTTTTCGTCTCGAACACATAATGCTCCTTGGTGGCTGAGAATTTCGCTTGCTTATCCTCGAGGATATCCGTGATTAAAGATTCGTATAGATAAGCCTGGCTGCTGTTCTTCGGCCAGTCGCTCTGGAAACGGAAGCTCTTGTTCAGTGCCGGTGTCAGAACAAAGACTCCCTCATCATTCCTGAGGATCATCTGGCTTTGGTCCTTCTGGGCATTCTTCAAATTCACACGGTAAAATGACGGATCTTTGTGCCAAATCTCCACATCATACACCTGCGGCTCGGTACCCATCTGCAATGTCATCTTTGCCTTAGCTTTGTAACTCTTTAAATCATTGAGCGTTCCGTCCAAGTCCTTAACCACAGATTCCTGTGATTTTGTCCCGCAGGCAGCCAGAGCAAAAATAACCATGAGCCCGGCGAGAAGCAGCAATAACCTTTTCTTCATTCTTCCAACCCCTTTTAGTCTCATTTGAACGTGTAAAGGGAAAGAAAGGACAGGAATAAGACACTGGCTGCAAAATTGCTTGAGTAGTCTTCGTGCAGCCATGTTCTCGCCGCCCTAGCCTTGTCTCCCTTACTGCATTATGAATATATGAGACAACCTGGGCGAATATGCCCCCGGGATTGACAAGCATTTTAAAATTTTTGATTTCCACTTGTTTAACTTTTGCAAGCATAAGCAGAAAAGCCTTTTACATTTTTTCGATGATCACCTGCGCAATGGCGTAATGCTCACTGTGGGAAATGGACAAGTGAACACCTTCCATATAGGGCTTGAGGACAACCGGGCGTCCGTGCGAGTCATTTTCGATTTCTATATCCATAAAAGACAGCTCCTTTCCGATGCCCGTCCCTTTCGCTTTTGAAAAAGCTTCCTTCGCAGCCCAGCGTCCGGCAAGGAATTCGATTGCCCTCCGTTCCTTATATTGACGATACACTTCTCTTTCTTTCTCAGTTAACACTCTATCAGGAAAGCGCGGCTGCGACTCCACCAGTTTGCGGATCCGGCCGATTTCCACGATATCGATTCCTGTTCCGATAATCACTTTTCTCTCTCCCTTCTAAAAAAGCTTTATTCAGCATACAAAATAGTGTACAACTTTTGCCTTTTAGGGCTATGCTTTAAATTAAGATTATCATTAAATCAGAATCAAGCCTCACGATATCAGTAACCAGGAGGTTTCCATGTTTACAAGGACTGAAAGCTTGCGTGACTTCATCCGCTTTTACCCTGTCATTACCTTCATCATTGTCATACATATCTTATTATACTTGCTGACGGCATTGCCAATTTTCCCGAGTAAATACCTTTTTGAACGTTTGGCTGGAGTGAACCTGTATGTTGTCAACGGCGAGTACTGGCGGCTTGTCACCCCCATCTTCATGCATGCCGGCTTTACGCACATGCTGTTCAACAGCTTTTCGCTCGTCTTGTTTGGACCGGCGCTGGAGCAGCTGCTCGGCAGGACGAAATTCACCCTGGTGTATCTTGTTACAGGGATTGCCGCAAACCTCGCCACCCTGCTGCTTGAACCGCTGACCTATACACATGGCGGCTCAAGCGGGGCGATTTTTGGCCTGTTCGGTTTCTATATTTCTATTATTATGTTCCGAAAAGCGATGATGTCGCGCGAGAACTCGCAGACCATCATGACCATCGCCATCATCGCCGTCATCATGACCTTCGTCCAATCGAACATCAACATCACCGCCCATATTTTCGGTATGCTGTCCGGCTTCCTGATTGGCGCCGCGGCCTACAGAAGGTAAAAAAAAGCGCCCAGCAGGCGCTTTTTTCGTGTCATTTAATTTGTGTGCTTATGTCATCAGCCATCTCATGCGAATACCAGTTATAGATTTGATCGGCGTGCCGCTTTTCAAGATCAATGACTTTGCCGCCGGCGCCCCCATGCCCAGACATGACAATCGCCTCCACAGTCGCAAGCTTCTTTTTCTTCTGAAAAGAGCTTTGCTTGATGCTGAAGGACTGGATTTTATTTTTCCTCATATATACAGTGTTTTTGGCCATGTTCCGATAACGGAAGGTCAGCATCCCTTCGTCAAGGCTCCAGCCTGCATCCTTGTAATTCAAGTAAGACCAGATTGCCGATAGGGCGAGCAGGATCAGGGCTCCATATCCCCATGGCCTCAAAAACCAGATGGCCAGAGCGATGATTGGCAGGACGAACAGCCAGCCTTTTAACAGATATCTTCGGTATGCCCGCGGAGGTGCAGGCGATAGATTGACGCGGAAGTGGTAATCCGTCAAATACGGTTCAAGCAGGCCGGGGATTTTTCTTTTTTTCACGATCGGCAGGATGAGGACTTTGGAGCTTTCCTGGTCCAGCGCCGATCCGCCCGCGCTTTCAACGAATGCCGAGGCGTATCCGAGCGGCTGCCTGATTAGGTTCTCGCTGATCCGGACAGCCTGAATCCGATTCAGCGGAATCGTAAACTGCCGCTTCTCCAATAATCCCCGTGTGATGACAAGATCATTGTCGACTTTTCTTACGGTAAAATTAGCGTATTTCAGCATCGTCCCAAGAAGCGCGATCAGCCATGCCAGCAGGAATCCGATGAAAACGACAACACTGATAAAAATAACGCCGTTTTGGACAAAGTTCTCCACTCCATCAAAAATCTGTTCATACGGGATGAACTCTTCAAACTGGAACACGAACGCCAGCACCGCGGAGATGACAACCCCTACTCCGCCTGAAGTCGTTGCCAGCATCAACAGCTCAGGGACTGATATTTTATAAAGCACATCTTCTTTTGAAGACAGCTCCTCGTCTCCTTGCTGGATTTGCCCGTTCTTCTTGATGGAGACCAGGTAATCATGGATTTCCTGGGCATCCTGCTTCGTGATAGCCGTGAGGACCGCCTCGCCATCCTGCAGGCCCATCCCTCCTGATCCAGCTGTCTCCACTTTTACCTTCACAAGCCCAAACAGCCGCTGTAAAATTCCTTCTGATAAATCAAGGCTTTGAATCCGGTCAAATGGAATGTACCGTTTTTTCCTGACGATCAGTCCATATTCAATCCTTAGTTCGCCCTGCTCGATTCGATATGTAAATCTATACCATGACAGAACACCATATACTAACACCAGTACGACTACCACGATTGAACCAATGAAATAAAACAAGTCCCAATCCGTGCCCCTGCTGCCGAAGACGACGAAAATCAGGAAGGGAATGATCATTTCTTTCAGCTGTCGGAGTGCATTGACGATCGCGGCCACCGGATGCAGTCTTTTCGGTTCAGACATCCTCATCCGCCACCCTTGCCAGCCTGGAAATGGACGTTCTCAAGCTCTCTGCTTCCTCCATATCAAGCGCTGGTATTTCATGGACGGTCGCAGCGGTTGAAACCGTCACCGTTGATAAACCGTATTTTCTCAATAATGGTCCCTGCAGCGTATCGACATGCTGGACCCGAATCATCGGGATCAGCGTCCTTTTCACGATAAATACTCCGTACTGAAGCTCAATCTCCTGTTCCCTGACTTCATAACGCCAGCGTTTCCAGCGCAGCTTCGGCAATAAAAAGATGAACAAATAGCTATATATAACTGCCACTGCAATAGCAGCACCAATGATCCAATTTTGAAAATCAAAAATAATCGTCATGGCAATCAAACCGCCCGCCAAAAGCCAAACCAACAGGGAGTAAAGGCCAGCGGCAATTTTCCAGACAGTCAAAGCCCGCTCGGAAATCCGCTTCTGCGGCTCAGAAATCGTCATAAGTTATCCTCCCATTATTACCAATTAATAGCACCTTTCTAAGTATACAACAACTCCCCACTCCTGGGGCACTAAATTGGCAAGGAATGTGCTGGGAATGAGATTGGCTAACGGACCATTTGACGAGTGAATGTATCTTCTGAAATTAAGGGCCCATTCGACAAGTGCCTGGCACGCCCCGAAATTTGTCGGCTATTTTAGGAGGAAGCTGCTGCCGTCTATGGCTTCGATTTCCGAGGTCTGTCTTAAATCCTCTGAGAGTTTAAACAGCGCAAGGTCTTTCTTTTTTGCTTCGATCATACAGTGAATTTCAGGAACGGATCCTTTTATTCCGTTCAGGAAGTCCATGAACATTTTCACATCGACATATTCGGCGTGTGCGCGGAAATCTTTTTCCGAGCGCGGGCTTGATATGTGCATTTTCACAGGGAGCTTGGATTGCTCCCATGTCCCAACAACTCGCCCCCATTGCTCCTCCCAGTTTATATCCTCATGATGGGCGAGGTGGTGATGGTAATCGAACACAAGCGGGATTCCCAGTTTTTCGCAGAGATAAAGCGTGTCATGCAGAGTGAACGAAGTATCATCATTTTCAAGCATGATCATGCTCTGCAGCCGTGTTGAGACCAGCCCCCAGTTATGGATGAATTGTTCAAGAGCTTTCTCCCTGTTTTCATAAACGCCGCCAACATGGAGGACGCAGCGATGCTCAGGGTCGATTCCCATCCCCTTCAAGAGCGCATGGTGCATTGCCAGCGTCTTGACCGAGTTGTTCAGCGTATCGGTCTTCAATGTATTCAGCAGCACAAAATGATCTGGATGGAAATCCACCCTCATTGGATTCTCATGTAAAAAATCAGCAATTTCCTTAAGCGGCTCTTGTAGCGCCCGCATGTACTTCCAATCGGAAAGTTCCTCATGGTTGGCAAGCGGAATCAGCCGGGAGCTAAGCCGGAAAAAGTGGATTTCGTTCGCCTTGCTGTGCCTTAACAGGCGAAGGCAGTTTTCAAGATTGGAAACCGCGATTCTTTCAAGCTTATTGATCGCCGCGTCACGGTCCTTGATTCCCTGGAATTGCTTGAATGTCATTGTCTGTGACGGCGAAGCATTCTTCAACTCCTCGCTCATCGCCACATACCCAAGCCTCACAATCGTCATCAGATTCACCCCACTCGTTTTTTAGTAGTATGCCCCACTAAAAAGTGAGCGGCCGTTCTATTTTCGATATAGAGGTCCAGGTTCGACACGAAGTGTTAGGGGCAGGTTTGCTAGCTATTGATTCGCGATGTGGTCGATATATTCGGAAATATGGTCGATAAATTGGCAAATGTGGTCGATAAAATGGCAAATGTGGTCGATAAAACTGAAAATGTGGTCGATATCTTTCTAAATGTGGTCGATATATCGTGAACAGTGGTCGAATAATTTAAAATGCGCAGACCTATTGCGGAGATTTCATGGGGTGCACCCCATTATGCAGCAGAAAAATTTTTAAATTCTTCTTAAAAGATGCCATAAAGTGAACACTTCACTAAAAAAACCTCCAACTTTTCAAAAATCGCATAAAAATATCCCCGGCTGCGTAAACCAACCGGGGATTTCGTGTTTATTTTAGCGTGATGATCTTGATTTGTAGCCGCCGCCTTCTCTGCTGCCGCCACCGCCGCCTGTGCGTTTTGTTCCAGAACGTGGCTTGTAAGGTTTCTTACGGCCGTCGCCTCTGTTATCGTATCTTTTGCGGTCTCCTTGAGGCTTCTTGTTTCTGTTTGGAAGAGGCTTTTCCTCAGTAAGCTTAACAGGAGTTGTATCAGGCTCTTTAGTCAGCATTTTCAATACTGAAGCAACGACTGTTTGAGCATCATGGCCTTTCAATAGCTCATCTGCAGCCTGGCGGTAGTATTGAAGGTTATTTGACTCGATTGTTTGTGTAATCTTTTCAATAACAGCTCTTTGCTGGCCTTCAAGCGCCTGGTCCAGGGTTGGAGCAGTCATTTTTTCCATGCGGCGTTTAGTCGTTTTTTCCACCACATGAAGGTATGAAGTCTCTCTATGTGTGACAAACGTGATCGCCATACCCTCTTTACCTGCACGGCCAGTACGTCCGATACGGTGTACATAGCTTTCAGGGTCCTGAGGGATATCGAAGTTGTAAACATGTGTAACTCCAGAAATATCAAGTCCGCGTGCCGCAACGTCTGTTGCTACAAGCACGTCGATTGAACCTTCCTTGAACTTTCTTAAAACAGACATACGCTTCGCCTGTGTAAGGTCTCCGTGGATTCCTTCAGCAGTGTATCCGCGCAGGTTCAATGCTTCAGAAAGCTCATCAACACGGCGCTTCGTGCGTCCGAAGATGATTGCCAATTCAGGAGACTGGATGTCAAGAAGACGAGTAAGAACGTCGAACTTGTTCTTTTCTTGAACTTCAACATAGAATTGCTCAATCAAAGGAACAGTCATTTCCTTCGCTTTGACGCGAACGACTTCAGGGTCCTTCATGAAGCGTTCAGCAATCTTGCGGATTGGTCCCGGCATTGTTGCTGAGAACAATAACGTCTGGCGTTCGTTCGGGATCTGGGCAAGGATTGCTTCTATATCTTCGATGAAGCCCATGTTCAGCATTTCATCTGCTTCGTCAAGGATGACTGTTTCAACAGTATCAAGACGGATTGTCTTTCTGTTGATGTGGTCAAGAAGTCGGCCTGGTGTGCCCACGATGATGTGAGGTCCTTTTTTCAAAGCGCGGATCTGGCGGTTGATGTCCTGGCCGCCATAGATTGCAAGAACGCCTACTCTCTTGCCAGCACCGATTTTGTATAATTCCTCGGAAACCTGGATTGCCAATTCACGAGTTGGGGCGATGATGATTCCCTGGATGTTATGATTTTCTTTCTTGATTTTTTCCACTAGAGGAATACCGAAAGCAGCAGTCTTACCAGTACCTGTCTGTGCCTGGCCGATTACGTCTTTGTTTTGAAGACTGATTGGAATCGTCTCTGCCTGGATTGGAGTTGCTTCCTCAAAACCCATATTTTTTACAGCTTTTAATGTTGCGGGGCTAATGCCCATGTCTTGGAACATTGTCAACTTTGCTCATTCTCCTTTATGTTCACATTTATCCCGCACCGGTAACATCCGATGCTTCGTTTATTTTAAGTGGCTGTTTAAGGATCCAAATCATTTCTGATTCTGGTTAATTTATTATACCTTCACGGCAAAATAGGTGTTAGCACCTTGTGTTTTAAGCAGGGCTGAATCAGCATTTACAACGTGCTGAAGCACAGAACCTGAAATTTTAGCAAAAAAAGACATTCTCCAGCACGGGAGTATGTCCGCTTAAAGGATTTTCTCAGTTAGACACTCAATATTTATCATACCATCTTTAGTCAAGAAAAGCAATTTTCGAGGCGAGGCCTCAGCTGCTGACTTCCTCTCTTGGTTTGGAGGTCAAAAAATCATAAACCTCATCAAAAAGGTGTTCTTTTTCGTCGCAGTGGCAAATCAGATGTTTGGAGTTCTTATAAAAAATCAGCCGTTTTTCCTTCGCGCCAATGTTTTCATAAAGATAAAGGGCGCTTTTGGGAGGGACGATGCCATCACTCTCGCCCTGGGCGATCAAGGTAGGCACCATGACATCGTTGAGAATAGGCTTGATTTTGTTCACAAGCCTGCGAAACTGCAAGGTAGCGGTCATGGGTGTTTCTTTGATTTTTCGTGTGTAACGCCTGAACAACTCATTTTCCTTCAATTTTCCTTTTACTGTGTCCCGCATCATTTCCTTGATGTCAAAGGCAAGCTGCTTTGGATTCACATAATAGGCAGCTGCACTGAGCAGGACCAGCTTTTCAACCGGATAGGCTGAGGCCAGATAGCTGGCAATCAGGCCACCCATCGAAAACCCGACTACATAAACGGTGTCACACTCTTTCAATAGAGCTTTTAGTTCCCTTTCAGCATGGTCAATCCATTCATTATGCTTGATCCCCTTCAAACTAAGCTCATCGCCATGTCCAGGCAGGGTAGGAACAACGATTTTCCAGTCAGTCCGCAATCTTAATGACTGGGCAAGAGGCTCCACTTCAAAAGGAGACCCGGTAAAACCATGGATCAACAGACAACCTATCATAACCAATCACCCATTAGTTTTTCTCGTATTTAATCTTTCCCCATTTTAAATGATTTAACCCAGAATTTCCTCGATTAAGCATTCCAAATCAACACCAAAAAGATGTCCGGTTGAAGGACATCTTGTTTGATGGTTATTTTTGAAGGGCCTGGACGACTTCCTCCAGAGCCATGCCGCGTGATGCTTTTACCAAAACGATTGTTTCATCGGTTACATACTTTTTCAGTTCTTCACTTAATTGCTGTTTATCATCGAAAGCAAACGCCCTGTTTTCACCAAGGACTTCCTTTGCGCCTCTGGCGATCGATTGGCTTAGCTTGCCGTATGTGAACACGTAGTCCACCTTTGCGGCATCAAGGGAAGTCCCGACTTTATAATGGTATTCTTCCTCCAGCGGCCCGAGTTCAAGCATATCACCAAGCACAAGGATTTTGCGGCTGTGTCCGGACAGATTGGCAACAAGGTCAATTGCCGCATTCATGGATGTCGGACTCGCATTATAGGCGTCATTGATGATTTTCTCACCATGGGCCCCCTCTGAAAGCTCCATCCTCATGTTTGTCAGCTTTAAGCTGGCAAAGCCGTCGTTCATCTTTTCAAAAGGGACGCCAAGGAACTCTGCGGCAAGCATGGCTGCCAGAGCGTTCAGGATATTATGGTTCCCGAGGACCGGCAGATAGAATTGGTCACTGACGATGTTCGTTGTGAACTTATTGCCATCCTCCATCGGCTCGATTTCAACCGGATACAAATCATTCTCCCGGCTTGCCCCGAATGTTTTCAGGACGCCATTTCCTTTGTAATCCTGCAGCCTTTCCTGCAATAGCGGCTCATCTCCGTGAAAAATGATCAGCCCATTTTCCTGTAGGCCAGTGATGATTTCCAGTTTCGCGTCAGCAATCGCTTCCCTTGAACCAAGGTCAAGCAGATGGGATTCTCCGATATTTGTAATGATCACTGCATCCGGACGACCCAGCTTAGTTAAAAACTCAATCTCCCCTTTGCTGCTCATGCCCATTTCAAGCACGGCAACCTCTGTATCTTCCTGAAGACGCAAAAGCGTAAGCGGAAGCCCAAGATGGTTGTTGAAATTCCCTTCTGTTTTTTGGACCTTGTATTTTTGCGCAAGCAGATTTGCTGTCATATCCTTTGTTGTCGTTTTGCCGTTGCTGCCGGTAATCCCGACAACCTTGATATCAAGTGAATTCCGGTAGCTTCTTGCCAGCTCCTGAAGGGCAATCGTCGTGTCTTCGACGATGATGACTGGAAGGTCTTCCGGAGGGTTCGGCACATCTTTTTGCCAGAGGGCAGCCGAAGCACCGCCATTCTGGATGACATCTGCTACAAATTTATGCCCGTCTGTCCGCGCACCTTTAAAAGGAACAAATAAATTCCCGGCTTCAATTTTGCGAGTGTCAATGGAAACACCCTTGATCTCGACATCGGCAAATTTGCTTACATCATTCAGCCCGCCTGCCATTTTCGCGATTTGTGCTAAAGTTTTTTGGATCATTCAGATTTCCTCCCATGAAAAGAGAGAACACGGCCATTTGTTACTCCGTGTCCCCCTGGATGTTAAGTATTTTTAGAATGTATATTTGATCTTCTGCTTTTCAGCGTGGCGCTCGATTCCGAGGTTCACCAGCTTTTCGATCAGCTGCGGATATTCGACACCTGCGTGCTTCCACAGAAGGGGGAACATGCTGAATGGAGTGAATCCAGGCATTGTATTGACTTCATTGATCAGGAACTGACCATCTTTTGTCAGGAAAAAGTCAGCACGTACGAGGCCCGAGCAATCAAGCGCCTTGAAGGCGGTGATGGCCATTTCCTTGATATCTGCATATTGCTGCTCCGTGATTTCTGCGGGAATGATCATCGCCGTATCGCCATCTTCGTACTTCGCCTTGTAGTCATAGAAGTCCTTCTTAGGGACAATTTCACCAACGACCGAGCATTCCGGCTCATCGTTCCCCAGGACACCGATTTCGATTTCCCGTGCGACAACACCCTGTTCAACGATGATTTTACGGTCAAATTGGAACGCCTCTTTGAATGCCTTTTCAAGCTCCTGCTTATTGGACGCCTTGCTGATTCCCACGCTCGACCCGAGGTTCGCAGGTTTTACAAAGCAAGGATAGCTCAGTCTTTCTTCGACAAGACCGTATACCTTCTCGCTGTCCTTTTCCCACTCGCTGCGAAGGGCGGACACATAATCCACCTGTGGCAGTCCGGCCTGCGCGAAAATATTCTTCATGATGACTTTATCCATCCCTGCCGATGAGGCAAGAACGCCATTTCCGACATAAGGAAGGTTCAATAGTTCAAGCAGCCCCTGAACCGTCCCGTCCTCTCCGTTTGGTCCATGCAGCAATGGGAAGATGACATCCAGCGTCTTGCCCTCTTCCTTTCCGCCAGCCTGGAATAATGCCGGTGTAAACGAAGGGGTTGGCAGGTTCGAGCCATCCGCGAATTCAAGCTGTTTGACGTTCTCAGCAGGTGCGTTTAGCTGCGGTCCCTTGACCCACTCCCCTTCCTCCGTTATGTATATAGGAAAAATCTCGTAGTTTTCAAAATCCAATGCCTTTGTCACAGCCAAAGCTGTCTGCATCGATACTTTATGTTCAGCCGATTTGCCGCCGTATAGCAGCCCAATTCTTGTCTTCATAAAAATAGACCTCCAATAAAATTCAATCCGCTTATTATTTTACCACTTTATTTTTTAATTAAGGAATTGTTATCAATATTTAATATTTGCTCTCCAGCTATACTATTTCCTGTTTTGCATGTGTGAAACCTGCGGGAAACACAAAATTAGCAATAGGCATCCGTTCCTGATGAAATTGCCTAATGTACCATATGAGAAAATGGATGATTCCGTGAAAGGACACCCCCAAGTAAAGGTAACTTTTTAAAACGGTTCCTGTTGATGGAGCACCAGGATTTGGGCAGGTTGTTTTACTGGTAAAAAACCGTCGAAATTTCCAATTCGCTATAAAAACATGAAAATCGCTATAAAAATCGAAAAGTCGCTATATAAAATTTATTTTCGCTATATAAATGGAAAAGTCACTATAAAAAAAGATTTTTCGCTATATAAATTAAATTCTCGCTATCATTTAGATTGAATTTCCGATTCCGAAATCGATTCAAACCGAAATTTTCTTCTGGTTTTAAAAGAAAACAGAAAAAAACGCTCAGGTTTTACCTGAACGCTGGCTATTTTACGATTAAAACCGGTGCTTTTACCCTTTTCGCGACTTTGTGGCTGACACTTCCCAGTACCATTTCCTGCAGGCCATTCAAACCGCGGCTGCCGACGACCACGATATCAAACTGGTTTTTGTTTGCATAATTAACGATTGCCGGGCCTGGTTCTCCAAGCAATTTTTCAAACTTGTAGTCCAGGTTTTCCTCTTCAAACATGTTTGTTACAGGCTGCAGCCTGGCTTTTCTTTTCTCCTCGACCAATGTCTGGTCCGCATTGTGAAGGACATCCTCCTTGGAGGTTTGTCCATCGACGACATACACTACGGTTATTTCGCTATCGCCATTTAGCCTGGCCAGATCGACCGCTTTTTTCGCCGCACGTACTGAATGGTCTGATCCATCAGAAGCGAGCAAGATTCTTTTAAACATGCCATTCCCCTCCTACATTAATTTCCATTAACTAATATATAAAGAAAGCACGTTGATTCGTCAACGCGCTTTCTCAAATTTATCTTTAATGTCCGGAAAGCTTTGCGCCTTCCTGTTTATGAACGGCCAGTTTGTCAATCAAGTGGGAGCTTGGTTCATTCAAGCCCTGCAAACGGACCACGGTACCGTTCTCTCTCAATTTGATAACAATTTTATCGATTGCCGCAACCGCTGAGTCATCCCACACATGGGCATGAGTCAGATCGATGACGACTTCTTTTGCCGTTTCTTTCAAATCGAATGAATCAATCAAATCTGTAACGGACGCGAAGAATACTTGTCCTGTAACAAAATACGTACGGCGTTCAGCTGCAACATCAAGTGTAGAAGTAACTTTCACCTTTGAAATCTTTGCGACAAAGAAAATCGCACTTAAAATGATTCCGGCAAATACACCTTTTGAAAGATCATGCGTAAACACTGTTGTGACAGTTGTAACCACCATGACGATTGAATCGGTAACAGGTGTTTTTGCCATCCCTTTAATGGATGACCAGTCAAAAGTTCCGATTGATACCATGAACATGACACCTACAAGGGCAGCCATTGGAATTTGGACAACGACGTTTCCTAACACAAGAATCAGGAACATCAAGAATGTACCGGCAACAAGAGCAGACAGTCTGCCTCGACCGCCAGATTTAACATTGATGACGGATTGGCCAATCATTGCGCAGCCAGCCATGCCGCCGAACAATCCGGCAACGATATTGGCAATTCCCTGGCCACGGCTTTCTCTATTTTTATCACTAGCCGTATCTGTCATATCATCGACGATGGAAGCAGTCAGAAGAGATTCAAGCAAACCAACAATCGACAAAGCCAATGAATATGGGAAGATAATTTTTAACGTTTCTAGGTTGAATGGTACATCTGGAATCAGGAAAGTAGGCAATGCAGCCGTCAGATTCCCCATGTCACCCACGGTTCTCACATCACTTTTGGTCACCAGTGCAATCACGGTAATGACAATAATCGCCACAAGCGGTGACGGGACTGCTTTGGTGATGCGCGGGAAAAGATAGATGATCGCAAGCGCGCCCGCTACCATCGCATACATAACCCAAGTAGCATCAACAAACTGTTCAAGCTGTGCCATGAAAATCAGGATGGCCAGTGCATTCACGAAACCGATCATAACTGAACGCGGAATGAACTTCATGAATCTTGCCAATTTAAACACGCCAAACAGAATCTGCAGGACACCTGTCAAAATTGTAGCTGCCATTAAATATTGCAAACCATGGTCAGCAACTAGCGTCACCATCAACAGCGCCATCGCACCGGTCGCTGCTGAAATCATTCCAGGACGGCCGCCGACAATCGCGATTGTCACAGCAATAGCGAATGAAGCGTAAAGTCCTACCATCGGGTCAACACCAGCAATAATCGAAAAGGCGATCGCTTCAGGAATCAAAGCAAGCGCAACGACAATACCGGCAAGGATATCTCCTTTTACGTTGCCAAACCATTGTTCTTTAATTGTATTTGTATTCAAGTAAACACCCCTTAATATCATTTTATGGCTTCCTACTCTCAAGCAAGCCGGGTCCGATAAAAACAGGATTTATCATAACATATTCATAAAAACTAGCAACCACGGTTGTAAGCGTTATATTTCCCGCTTATCTTCAAATATCGACTGATACCTTTATTTTTCACATAGATACAGTAAAAACCTTTTAATGTAAATTCCACATTCTAACTTGCTTCTTGAAAGCTTTTTAAAAAGGAATTTTGTTATGATGGTCTGGGAGGTTTTCACATGAAGACATCAGGATTATCAGCACCATTCAAAACTAATTTTTATTACGGCTGGGTGATCGTGTTTATTGCTGGTCTCGGTGTGTTTTTTTCAGGACCAGGACAAACGTACTCGGTTTCTGTCTTTATTGATTCTTACATAAAAGATTTCGGCTGGAGCCGATCGCATGTGTCTGCTGTCTATTCCCTCGCTACTCTTGCTGCCGGAATCTGTATGTTCTTTGTCGGCCGCTTCGTGGATAAATGGGGCCAGCGAAAAATGTCAGTTATTGTCGGGACCGGACTGGCACTGGCCAGTTTTTGGAATAGTATGGTCGTAAATACCGCGATGCTGTTCATCGGCTTTTTCTTGATACGCGTTCTCGGTCAGGGGTCGATGAGCCTGATTCCGAATACGCTAGTTCCCCAATGGTTCATTACGAAACGCGGGAAAGCAATGAGCCTGATGGCTATCGGCGGCTTTGCCAGCTCAGCAGCACTTCCGCCTTTGAATGCCTGGCTTGTTGCAACCTGGGGCTGGAGCTTCTCCTGGAGGGTTTGGGGGATTTTACTCCTATTGGTCTTTGTTCCGCTTGCCTTCTTTTTAATAAGGAACAAACCGGAGGATATTGGCGAATATCCAGATGGGATTAAACCCAATTGGACAAATGATCCTGCTGATCCAAACACAACGAGAAAGCCATTGGAAGAGGTCAATTGGACAGTCCAGGAAGCAGTCAAAACACGCGCATACTGGCTGCTGCTGTTTTGTGTCGGAATTCCGGCCCTCGTGAATACCGGACTGACTTTTCATCTGATTTCGATTTTCAAAACGAATGGAATTTCACCTGGAATTGCCGCACTTGCCTTAAGCTTGATGGCTTTGATTGGCTTTCCGGTCACTTTGATTGCCGGCCCATTGCTCGACCGGGTAAAAGTACAATACATCCTCGCCGGAATTTTCGCAGGCGAAATTATCTTTGTCCTCGTCCTGCTGGCAGCTGACCAAACTGCGATTGCGATTGCCTTCGGGGTATTATGGGGAATCAGCGGCGGCTTTGAAAGGATTACCTTGAATTATGTCTGGCCGAGCTTCTTTGGCCGCCAGTCACTTGGCAGCATCAAAGGTTCAGCAATGACGGTGACCGTGCTTGGTTCAGCCTTGGGGCCGCTGCCATTCGGGCTTGCCTACGACTACTTCGGCGGGTATGAGGAAATTTTGCTGATTACAATCATTCTTCCGATTTTGGGTATCACGGTATCACTGCTCGCTAAGAAACCAGTGAAGGACGTTTAGCGGTTCTTAGTTATCAGGCATATGTTGGCCTTGCTTGTGACCGTGATTCCAGCTTCTTCTCGGTTTTCGGGCACATGTTGAGCCTACTTGTTACCGTGATTCCGGCTTTTCTCCGTTTTCGGGCACATGTTGGTCTAACTTGTTACCGTGATGCAGGCTTCTCGGTTTTCGGGCACATGTTCGCCTTACTTGTTACCGTGATTCCGCTTCTTCTCGGTTTTCGGGCACATGTTGAGCCTACTTGTTACCGTGATTCCGGCTTTTCTCCGTTTTCGGGCACATGTTGGTCTAACTTGTTACCGTGATGCAGGATCTTCTCGGTTTTCGGGCACATGTTCGCCTTACTTGTTACCGTGATGCAGGATCTTCTCCGTTTTCGGGCACATGTTGGTCTAACTTGTTACCGTGATTGGGGTCAGTGCATGGGCTCCGGTTGGTGTGCTTCGTTTGTGTTACTCTGAGTGACGGACTGTTGGGT
>JAGGQZ010000028.1 GCA_018613055.1 Chryseobacterium sp. ISL-80
TCCAACCTGTCAAAATAACATTCGATTCTTGACTGCTTTAGCCGCTTTGCCTTCCAATCTGTCCGTACTTGCCAGCATCGTGCATTAGGGGTACAGCTACTTCATTCCTACTTATTACTTAGATATTTCCCGAATGTGATTTCCCCCATTTTCCGCAAAGAATTTGTATTTTCACCCTCGGAGATCGATTTGTACAGTTTTCCTGGGAAAGAAATACTTAAAACTTTATTTGATTCATTATTTTTTTTTATTTTCAGTTCAGCCATTTCTTTTAATGTCATAATATCTGGTCCACCAAAATCCTCCGCTCTTCCTTGTGGATCTTTTTCCACTAAACCTATTAGATGACTGGCAAATTCACCAACATCAACAGTTTGAAATTTAAAGTTTCCAGGGACAATATATCTTTTAAAGAGTGGTTTTGATATAAATAAATTTTCGACAAAGTTGTGGAACTGAGTGGCACGTACAATTGTATGAGGGATCGAACTATTTTTTAACAACTCTTCTGCTTCATATTTTTGCTTGTAATATTTAAATGGTATTTCATCTATCCCAACAATTGAAGGATAAATAAGATGCTTTATGTGGTTCATTTTCCCTAAAAACTCCTTAAAACCTAAAACCTCGACCATTTTTGAATTTTTAATCGGACTTGTTGCTGCGTGTATAATTACATCTACATCTTTTACTGCAGATTCTAATCCTTCACCAGACGATAAATCGCTATAAATCCACTCGAAATGTCCTACTCCTTCAGGTTTTCTTCTTGAAGTTATTTTAACTTCATAATTCGAACCTTCTAGTTGCTTAAGTAAAGTCGAACCTAGTAGTCCTGTTGAACCAGTAACCAATATCCTCAAAGTAAACACACCCATTCTAATGGATTTCCTCTTTATTTTCATATTCAGAAGTTGGATTTTTAATTCAACTATCCTCCCTCTTCGTTTAAGTAGGAATTCAGTATAAACTGTGCTTAATTGCTTGAGTGCCTACTTGCACAGGTACATTGTAATAATTCGTTAAAAAATTTCAAAAAAACTTTAACAAAAAATATCTTCAGAACATATATTCGTGTATTATTTATTTATGACTATTAAGGGAGGGTTTTTTTTGAATTCAATTGACCTAATTATTTTAAACTTTAATGAAGTTCGAAGAAGAAGCATAAAAGTGTGGACATCAATTCCTGAAGAAAAACTTACATGGAAGCCTGATGATGAAGCCATGAATTGCATAGAAATGATCAGGCATGTTCTGGAAAGCGAGCATTATTATCACCTAGCACTTATTAATAGAGGGAGTCTTTCAGAGTTTATTTCACCTTTCGAAAATAGGCCTTTCACTACTGTAAGCGCGGAATTGGAGTTTGCTGAACCATATCGTAATAAGTTCTTCGACACAATCAATTCATTTTCTGAGGAAGATTTAACAAATATAAAGATAGACCGTTCTGATTCAGGATACATAAGAGACTTGGGGGATATGCTCCTTCGGATTGCCTACCACGAATCAATTCACACAGGCCAGCTATTGGATTATTTAAGAACTGCAGGGGTTCCACGGATACGAATCTGGGATTAAATTATTGTACAGGTGCTTTCACTATAGTGAAGTACCTTTTTATTCTATATTAACATATATATCCATTTTAGTTACAGTAAAAGAAATATTAGTAGACATAACGCTTTTATGCTCCGAGAATCTGTGTGATGACGACAACAAAAAACTCGTCAAAAATTGACGAGTTAATTTTGTCGCTTGTTCTTTAGTTTAGGACACGATATAAAAAAATATTAACCATTTCAAAGTTCCAGGGGCTTACTCACCTACCATACCATCCCCGTCACGATCGTCCATATATTGGTATAGCCAATGCTCACTCGTTATTGGCATGCTAAAACCTGCTGCTTTGGCTTCTTTAATCGTTACCTGTCCATTACCGTCTGTATCAACACTAGAAACATCCTCGTTTGTGTTTGAACTAGTTGATTCGGAAGGCTCACTGCCTGTTAAACCCAGTGATTCGTTTACTTCATCAGGGTTCACATTATCAAATTTATCAATAATCTTGTTACCCATTAAAGTATAGGTATACTGATAACTTGAAGGAATCTGCGTTACCGTATTCGGATATGTGATAATTGCTTCAAAATTTGTGGCTCCTCCTGCTTTACGGATCACGTCCTCCATATAAGCTTGATCACCATGTCGGTTGAGCGTACTATCCTGCGGGGTAATATTATAAGCATTCGATACCCCTCCAAGAGAATCAGCAATGATATGTCCTTCATCTAAAATGTCACTTTCCACACCAGGAACCTTGGCCTCATCAGCGTAGTATCTTCCAGAAGATACTACAGGTTCGTTAAGGTCATCTTGTAGTTTGATTTCGTCAGCAATGACACGTACCAGTTGTCCGTATTCATTAGTAAATGCCCAATATTCACGGTCCCCATATCCAATGTCGACGACGACGTTAGCTTCACGATTACCAGACAAATCACCGCCATCAACTTCAATAAGTTTGTAACCTGGGAACAGTTCACCATTTGCCTCAGTTTGTGTTTCCTCTACTACTGTTTCATCAACATCCGTAGTGTTCTTTTCTTCTTTTTCACTGTTTTCGGTTGTATTAACTGTAGTTACTTTTTGTGGATCTGTATCTCGATCCGTATTGGATGCATCTTTTACATTGCTACAACCAACCATTGAAATAATCGTTAAAAGTAAGATTAAATAATTCATTTTCTTTTTCATTTTAGTACTCTCCTATAATAGTTCCCGAGTGTCATTTAGTGAGATCCGGAACATTAACCTTGTTAGCCTATTGCTAATAGTATATTCCAATATTAACATTATTTCTGTGGGTACTGTGTTCGAAGTTTTTTTAAATCTAAAATTTTATCCCTTCTCAAATTAAGAGAAGGGATAATTTCTTGAATTTCTTTATCAATTATTAACATAAATCTTTATTTGACCTGAAAGGAATCTGCTTAGAGATAATTATCTATCTTTCACAAGCAAAATTATCTTTATCTCTATCCATTTTAGGTTTATAGGCTGGATGATCAGAAGGCACACCGTTTGGATATTTTTTCCTCAGTTCAGTACAATTGGCAAAGTCCTCTGTTTCTCCACTTGAAGCTGCAGCTGCTTGTGCTTCTGCTTCTGCCTTTGCTTTGGCTTCTGCCTCCGCCTTCGCTTTGGCTTCTGCTTCCACCTTCGCCTTCGCTTCTGCTTCCGCCTTCGCTTTCTCCTCAGAACCCTTTTCCTCATTTCTATCCTCTGCTTTTGAGGTTTCTGGACTTTCAGAAGAACAAGCAACTAAACTGAAAATCAAAAATAAAGCCAATAAACCTACTAAATACTTTTTCAACTCGTTGACCCCCATAATATTTTAATAATCTTAATCTTTCATATTAATGTTGATCAGTTTTCTTTTCGTTGCCATAGCAAAAAGGAGTATCATGTATACCGGGTTAGCCCTTATTTTGTATACCTGTTCGCATAACTTGAAGCCACAAATGAATCAGGTTTGATTTGTGCTTCGAGCCCGACTGATTCGATACGCTTAATCATTTCATCCACATATATTCTGGTTTTATTTTTTGCCCCCAGCCCAAGATCCAAATGTCCCACCATCTTAAAACTGGCACCCTTTTTAACATATGGCAGCAATAGGTCGATTATTTGTTTTTGTTTTTGCGGAGTGAACATGCAGGCAACTTCCTGCGTGAAGTTTGTTTCCAACGAAATCTTCTCCTGTAAGGTTTCAATTTTCCTTGATATATTAACGGCACGGTAGCAAGCCCAAACACCTTTGCCTTCACGTTGTATGACCACTCCTGTGATAAAGCGCGTGTAGGAACCATGTACTTGAGAGTCCGTGCCAATGATCAATCTGTGGTTGCCATTTGGCTGCACTTTGATGAACGACAGGATATGCTGGAAGACCTCTTCAAATTCCATATTCCGTTTTGTCAAATTCTGAAAACCTTTTTGGAGTTTCATTTCATTCACCTGCATTTCGGAGAAAGGTTTTACTCATTTATATGCTGCGATAAAGTTGGTTATCAGCATTTCTAATTCTTTCTAAACTGATTAAATCGCGAAGCTTGTCATTTGCGAAAATATTTACATTTTGCTTTTAGAATGTTTACAATAAAACTATAAAGTCCATAAATTTAAAAAAGAGCTTCCGGGTGCAAACGGAAACTCAGATGTACAGCAAGCTGCTTGAAGTGCAGCGCGACTAGTGTGAATAAGAAATGACCTACTCAAACAATGGGCGTTGCAGGGTAGGTCATTTCTTTTTGTTTGCAGAAATACCTAATGTGACTACGGCAATGACTAAAGCAGCAAAACTAATCATCATCATGTTCATTCCTTCGTACGTAACCATCAGCGGCACTCCCTTTCCTAAGAAAGTGAGGAATGACCGCTGTCCACCCCGCATTTGCTGTACATAGATAATCATGCCACAGGAATGTATGTTCGCATAAATCGAACACGGTCTTATAATTTACTATAAATGAACAATTCAAAATGCTATAGGCCTCCTTTCTTTCGAATTCCGAAATAAAATAATAGACCTATCACCTATCCTGTTTTATAGTGTAAGTATTAAGTAAATTCTAAAAACGGGAGGCTATTAAATGGAATATCGTCGCTTAGGCAACACGGGGTTGAAAGTAAGTGAAATTAGTCTTGGCAGCTGGCTTACATATGGCGGGTATGTGGAAGAGCAAAATGCGGTTGATTCGATTGATTTAGCGTACGAATCAGGAATTAATTTCTTTGATACGGCTAATGTCTATATCCGCGGCGAGGCTGAAAAGGTTGTCGGCAAGGCATTGTCTAAATATCCTAGAAGTTCTTATGTGCTGGCAACGAAGGTTTTTGGCAAAATGGGAGATGGCCCGAACGATCAGGGCCTTTCCCGCAAGCATATTATCGAGCAATGTGATGCAAGCTTGAAGAGACTGGGCATGGATTATATCGATATCTATTATTGCCATCGCTACCATCAGGAGACTCCGCTGGAGGAAACCTTGCGTGCTCTTGATGATCTAGTGAGACAGGGAAAGGTACTTTATCTTGGTGTAAGTGAATGGACAGCTGAACAAATTACCGAAGCAGTCCATCTGGCGGATAAAAAGCTGCTGGACAGAATAGTCGTCAATCAGCCGAATTACAGCATGCTGCACCGTAATATTGAAAAAGAAATCATCCCGGTCAGCGAAAAGCATGGAATTGGCCAGGTTGTTTTCTCCCCGCTAGCACAGGGCGTGCTGACAGGAAAGTACTCAAAAGACCAGTTGGCACCAGAAGGCAGCCGTGCAGCACAGCAGAATACAAATATGTCCCATATCCTCACACAACAAAATCTTGAAAAAGTGGACCAGTTGAAATCCATAGCAGCTGATGAAAATTTATCATTAGCACAACTCTCAATTGCCTGGATCTTAAGACAGCCAAACGTATCAAGTGCCATTGTAGGCGCAAGCCGCCCGCAACAGCTTGAGGAAAACGTAAAAGCCTCAGGGGTAAAATTGTCCAATGATGTTCTTGAGAGAATCACTGAAATCCTTAACGATTGATAAAAACCAAAATAAAAACCAAAGGATTCCGTTTTTGCCAAGGTATCCTTTGGTTTATTTATATTTAATAGTTTCCAAACCAGTTAGTAATGGAAAAAATGATGAAACATAATACAAAAATACTCTGACCTGATCAAAAAATAAACTTCCTCGTAGCAGGCCAACTCCCATGCAGTTTTCTAAGCATAACGATTTGTCCGATATGATGTGCATTATGTCGCGTTACTCCTGAAATCATTTCGGCTGCTGTAAGCTCTTTAAATTTAAATTGGGTGCCCTCGTCTGTCATGTGTTCGAATAACACGTGCAGGTCATGGTTTGTTTTATATACCTTTTTTAAAAGGCTTTCCCACTCTTCCTCGCTCCATTTATGTGCTTTTCGAAACGTTTCGTCGTTCTCTGAAGCTTCCTGGAACTGACCGATGCTGTCAGTTAGTCTTCTCAACAGCCGTTCCTGAAAATAAAGAAGATGACTGACAATTTCGGCTATACAATTCACGTTTCCTTCCTGAGGCTTCCAGACTGCATCAGAATAAGTGACCCCTTTTAGTGCATCCAGTAATGGTGGGTACCAATCCTCACGATTATAAGTGTTCAAAAAATCATGGAGTAATAATTCATTTAACTTCATAGTATTGCCTCCTTGAACTCTTGCTTTTTATTCTGCACTTGACCCTTCTCCTTAGTTCTATACATCTTTTATGGGAGCCATGTTTATTCTCCCTTATTTCTTTATGACGATGTATAATCCATTATTCGAAGAAAACCTATGGAAGAAGGGATAAAGAACGAATAGGTACCTTGTTTTTTAATTCCAAAAGTAAGTGTAAAGGTTGAATCTTTATTTCAATAGTTCAGCCTTTCAGAATTCTTATTCCCCGAAAGAAATATACCCTACCTCTTCAACTAGGTATTGTCCCTGGGGTCCCTGCATCCATTCAAGCATGGGTTGGATTGTTTTTTTCGGATTGTCTTTTAAAGTAATTGCATATAGATTGACGACATATGGATAGGTACCGTTTGCTATATTCTCTTTTGATGGTTCGATTCCATCAAGAGAAAGCAGCTTAATATTTTCATTTGGATTCATGCCTGTCGCAAAAAATCGGAATGAGTATCCTAATGAATGATTATAGTTCCGATAGCTTGCTACTTCCTCCATCAGGTCTCCCATCCCTGCTACCTCTTCTTTCAAAGCCGGCATCAAAGGCGCTTCCCCCATGAATTTTTCCATGATCGTCTGGCTGCCGGAATCAGCAGGCCGCTGGAACGCAAGGATTTTCTCATCCATTCCGCCTATCTCACTCCAGTGGGTGATTCTGCCAGAATAAATCGAGCGGATCATTTCTGATGACAAACCATTTATCGGGTTTTTTTCATTTACGAAAAATACAAATGCTTCCTTTCCAATCGGTGTAAGAACGAGTTCCTTTCCTTTGCTTTCAGCCAGGCTTTGCTGAGCGGCGGATGGCTGGGCGCCGAAAAAGATGTCCACCTCACCTGAAAGAAGTCTTTCAAACGCATAAATCGTATTGGTAAAACTCACAATCTCCTCCCCAGTCGGAAGTGTTGACTGGTAAGAAATGTTTTTATATGTAGCGTTTGCGAACGCTGAATAAACTGGAAACGCAGCCTCTGCGCCATCCAACACCGGCATTTCATCCTGGTTTTCCACCATAAAGCTGGCTGGTTCTTTTAGTTTAGGGAGCTTATTATTTGGATTGCTCACAGTATACGGCTCCAGGTCAACACTTGAAAAGCCGTTCCCGTACTCAAAACCATAAGAAGGTGGCAATACAAACTTGGCTCTTTCCATGTAGATAGCGCCGCTGATGGCAAAGAAAACGAGAAGGATGGCAATGCTTCCCCCCATGCGAAATTTACTGATTGCCACCTTTGTACTTTTTCGCCGTTCTGCTATGAAAAAACCAACCAAAAAGAAGAGATAATATGCAAATGGGACAGCAAATACCAATAGAAATTCACCCATCATAGCAGAGATAAAAGAGTTGGGCAGGAATGGGAAAAGGGCAAATACGAAAAACGTCCAGATATCATGACCGAAGAAACCTTTTGACCCGATCATCCCTACAGTGGCCAGTAAAACTGTTGTAAAAAGCGGTACATAAACGGGAAGATACCGTGCGTAAAAGGTTTCGGCACTGGATTTTTTTCCATGATAAATTCCAGTGGCAATTGCAATGATTGAGACTATCAAAAGCAAAAGCGGCGGGCCAAATCTCTCAATCGGTAAAACAGCAAATCCCAAAAATGATAGAAAAATTGGCAAAACCACGATATAGACAATCAACGAACCTGCATCTTTTTTCATGTCCACACATCCCTAACGCTTATTTATTTAGTGTAATTTTACACTAAATAAATAATTTGGTAAATAAGAATAATAAAAAAACAAAGGCAAAACCAATTTTAAAATTGATTTTGCCTGTTTTGATTTAATCCCTTAGTTATAAGCCTTCACGATCTCAACAAACAACTGGATGGCAAGTGGCAAGGCTTCTTCATCTATATCAAACTTCGGATGGTGATGCGGGTAGGCGCTTTTTTCACCACCCATTCCAACGAATACAAATGCTCCTGGTTTGTGAAGCAGGTAATGCGAGAAATCCTCTGCTCCCATACCCGGCTGGACAAGTTCGAATTGGTCATCTCCATAAGCAGATTTGATTACCCCTTCGACAAAATTGCTTTGTTTTATATCGTTAACCAGTGGAGGCGTCCCCAAAATGAAATCGACTTTCCCCTTTGCGCCGAATGCCGAACAGATCCCCTCAGTAAGCTTTTCAATCTGTGAGCGCATCGTCTGGACTGCTTCAAGTGTTAAACCTCGAACCGTTCCATGAAGCGAGGCGGAACCGGGGATAATATTATAAGTAGAACCGGCTTCGATTTTTCCGATGGTAATGACACCCGGTGTGATTGGATTCAGCTTTCTGCTCACAATTCCGTGCAGTGCCTGCATAACATGGGATGCCACATAAATCGGGTCCACCGTTTCGTGCGGTGATGCCCCGTGTCCTCCATAGCCCTCAATGGTAATTTCAAAATCATCGCAAGAAGCCATTTGCGGTCCATGTGCTAGACCAAGCCTTCCCGTTTTCATGCCCTGCCATAAATGGAGGCCAAAAATCGCGTCAACATTATCTAGCACTCCCTGATTGACCAGATATTCCGCACCGCTTGGCGTGATTTCCTCTGATGATTGAAAAATAAGCAGTATATTATGGTCTACTTCTTCCCTGTTATTCACAATCCATTCCGCCACTGCCAATAGCACGGCCGTATGACCATCATGCCCGCATGTATGTGCCACGCCAGGAATCTTTGAAAGATATGGTTTATCTCCCTCCTCCTGCATCGGTAAAGCATCAATGTCAGCCCTTAACGCGAGCGTCTTTTCTCCGGTTCTTCCTTTTACAAATCCGACAACACTCGGAGCCTCGAAGTCCAATATTTCAATTTCCAGAGCTTCAAGCCTGGTTCGAATATATTTACTAGTTTCAAATTCTTCACCAGATAACTCCGGATGCTGATGAAGATAACGGCGGTCCTGCACGGCCTGCTTTATTAGGTGATCCGATAAATATGACATCCCTATGTCCCCCTATGTATCTATTGTTACTGATTTATAAATATACAAAACAATAATGTAATTATACATCTATGTTTTTGAAAATTGAATAGAAAACTTATAGAAGACACTGCTTTGCTGTTGGATGTTTTACTAGTTATCTCTCCTGTGTTTTTGTCTGAAGCTCACATTACTTCGGACATTTCCTTGCTCTTGCATCAGAACTCTGTCCGAAGTCGCCCCGGGTTCGGACATTTTTTTGCTTTCTGGCTGCCCTTTTGTCTGAAGCTGATCTCACTTCGGACAAATTCTTGCTCATTCATCGGAACTTTGTCCGAAGTCGCCACAAGTTCGGACATTTTTTTTACTATCTACCTGCCCTTTTGTCTGAAGCTGACCTTACTTCGGACAAATTCTTGCTCTTTCATTTGAACTTTGTCCGAAATCGCCCCGGGTTCGGACATTTTTTTACTATCTACCTGTACTTTTGTCTGAAGCTGACCTCACTTCAGACAAATTCTTGCTCTTTCATCGGAACTTTGTCCGAAGTCGACACAAGTTCGGACATTTTTTTACTATCTACCTGCCCTTTTGTCTGAAGCTGACCTCACTTCGGACAAATTCTTGCTCTTTCATCGGAACTTTGTCCAAAGTCGCCACAGGTTTAGACATTTTTTCGCTTTCCACTTGTCATTATTGCTGAAGATTAGCTTACTTCTGCCAGACTCTTGCTCTTTCACAAGGTATTAGTATAAAGTCGTACGATGTTCGGACAACTACTCGCGTTTCATCAATATATTGCCCGAAGCTGCGCTTGGTTGCACTGTCATCTGTTTTATCTTCACTATTTTTTCTCAATACAGCAGGTTGTTCTCCTGCCATCAAAAGCAAAAGACGACAGTTACATCCTGTCGCCTGATTTAATCTCTTTTTATAAAGTGAAACTGTCAATCTGCTTATTCGTTTCTTCCAGTTTTATATCCACTTTGCTTGCTTCTTCTATATGCTGCTGAATCAGTTCGTTTACTTGATCAAACAAGATTTTTGTTTGGGTAAGTTCGTCCATAACCTGGTTTGAGCTGTCCTTTTGATGCTCGATCTCCACGATGACTTCCCCGACTTCTGACTTTACTTTTTGGATAACCGAAGATATGTATTCCATTCCAGCTGATGCATTCTTGCTTAAATTAATGCTCTGGTGGATCAACTTTGCACTGGATGTTGTCGAATCCATAGTTTCCTCTATTTCGCTCTGGATGTTGGCTGTGAGCAAGCCGATATCATTTGTGCTTTTCGCTGTATTCTCGGCAAGCTTGCGCACCTCTTCGGCGACCACTGCAAAACCATTGCCATGCTCTCCTGCCCTCGCTGCTTCAATCGATGCATTCAAAGCAAGAAGGTTCGTCTGGTCGGCAATTTCCTTTATGACCTGGACGATCATTTCAATTTCCTTCGATCGTTCATTTAGTTTCTTCATATTCTGAAATGCCTGATCAGAAATTTCCCCAACTTGATTAATCAACTGTTCGACCTGCCGGACCATTTCGCCGCCTTCAGCTGATTTTTCGACCATCTCTTTTGATGAACTGATTAAGCCATGACCTTTACCAGCATGCCCTGCTGCATGATGGACAGAATCCTTACTAATCTCATTCACTTTATCAAAGTGGGTTTTAATCTGACCGACCATACTCCCCAATACATAATGTTGATCATTAACCAGTTCATGCTGAGAAATCGTGTTCCCCAATTCCAGCGCGAATTTTTCCATAAAAGCCTGAAAAAAAGCTTCCTTTTCTCCAAACTGAGCATACAATTCGTCTACTTTATTTTGAAGTGCCTGTTTTTCCCCTTCAGCTACCTTTAACCGCTTCAACGTTGTCAGCATTCTATCTTCCCACGCTTTCTCCCTATTTGCATGAAAATTATAGCAATAACAGGAACAGCTCGTTGTGATATTTATCACAGTAACCATAAAACCGGCTAAAGAACCTCAGTCTATCCCAGCACCAAACAGTGACCATTTACAGCTAAAATAATTGGCCATTATAATTTATGATCCAACTGCCGGCCAATAAACTCCTTAAATGCCCTGATTGGTTTCCTTTGTGAAGCACTTCTCCACTTCACGTACTCCAATGCGAGAATACATAAAATCAGCCAGATGCCTCCAGCGAGATAGCCGGCGATAACGTCGCTCGGATAATGAGCTCCGAGATAAATCCTGCTCATTCCGATAAGGATAGGCATCAATCCACATAGGTAAAATGCAATCCATTTGATTCTTTTTTTCAAGTTCGAGCGAAGTAAGTAATAACCCAGGAATCCGTAGAAAAGCAAGGAACCCATTGAGTGGCCGCTTGGAAAGCTGTAACCGATCGCGTCGATTGCCTCGTCGATGGACGGCCGTTCTCTTCCAAAGTATAGTTTCAGCAGCTTTGTCAGCAGGCCGCCTCCTCCAATGGCAATGATGAAAAATAGAATGCTCCATTTGTCTCTCTTTTTTAACCATAAGAATGAAAGGAAAAGTAGCGAGAAAATGCTAAGGAACCAAATTGAACCTGATTCTGTTATCCAAAACATGATTACATCCAGTGTGTCTGTTGCGAAATGATGGAAAAAACCAATGATGCTATTATCAAAACTTTCCACTTCGGATTCTAGCATTTCTTCAGCTAGTTCTGCGAATAAGTATAGAAAAGCGATGGACACTCCTAAACCGGCTGCAACCAGGAGGACCGGAAGAAGCGTATTTTTCGCTTTTGTTTTCTTGTGATCATTCATTTAACATTTCCCTCCAATCTACACAATAGAAGTTCCCTTTTTAAAATAATGGCAAACAAAAAACGGCAGCTTAGCCACTGCCGTTCGTTCCTCGTATTATTTTCCATAGGATAAAATCGCCTGCTGGACGGTTCCGTAAGTGTCCAATTTTGAAAAATCGATGCCAGTATTAATGACATCAATTGCGAGATCTGCACGGATTCCTGTTAGCATCGTCTCGATTCCGATCAGTTTCAGGACTTTATGGATATTGAAGATCCGTGCTGCAATTTCACCGTCAATCGTTGCAATTCCTGAAAAATCAATAATTAATGTCTTGATTCTCAGTTCACTGATTTTCGGGATTACGTGGGTCATGATATAGTCGCTGCGTTCATAATCGAATTCACCAATCAACGGAAGAATTGCCATTCCTTTTTCAATTGGGACGATTGGCGAGGACAACTCGGATATAATACGCTCGTTCTTTTTATTCAGATCTTGCGCTTGTCTTTCACGCTCGAGGATCGTCTCAGTGATGCTTAGATCCAACAGATAACTAAGTCGGCTATTGACGTAAACGGCATCTTCAGTCGAAAGTCCTTCACTTACTGAAACGTTCGTAAGCATTTCGATCAACTGCAGGCGAGTTTCTGCATAAGGTTTTATGATGCTCTCTAGCTCTAGGGATGCATACTGAAATTGCTTTTGCTTCAGCTGTTTTTCTCTATGCCAATGAATAAACCTCTCTGCCACCGTCTCGTTCGAAAGATTTAATGTCTCCCCCAAAAACCCCAGGAATTCAGTGTTTGTTTTTATGGACTCGGAAATTATTTCGTCAGGTAGTTCTATGTCTAGTTTTTTCAGATTATAGTCAGTAATTTCCTTGCTGATCTTTTCAGCATTTTCAATAAGGTATCGGGAAAATCTTTCGATTGGCTTCACTTTTTCAGCTCCTATTAATTGTTCCGCTTTTTCTTTTAAAGATTATACCATGTTTGTATCATTAGATAATAATATTAACTGAAGCAATATAAAAAGACAAAAATAAAACGACAGTTCTAAACTGTCGTAAAAAATCGGTCTTATTTATATTATCTCTGCGTTTTTACGCTGGTTTGAGGAAACAGTAGCTTCTTTTTCTCCTCTTCCTTCACTCCATTTAAAAACGATTACACCTGCTATGATGATGAGGACACCAAGCAATTGTTTTTCAGTAAAAGGAACTTTATCAAGACCCATCCAGCCGAGTGAATCCCATAAAACTGCGAATCCAAGTTGCGATGTCAATACGATGGAGATGGCGAATGTCGGTCCGAGAAATCTGATTGCCTGCACGATTCCAGCAATTACTCCAATTCCAAGGATACCGCTGAACCAATACCACCATTGCATATTCGCCAAATTAAAAATCTCCCGGCCTTCAAAAAACAGGCCGATGATGAAGGAAGCCAGAGATCCGAGCCCTAAAACCAGGGTTGTGGTCGCCCAGGATCCTGCTTTTTCATTGACCTTGCTGTTGAAAATATTTTGCATGCCGACAAGTGCGCCTGCAATTATGGCAGATAATAAACCTATTAACATTGTATAGCCTCCTACTTATCACTCATAAAGATTTTCCTTCGCTGCTAACTTGAGCCCTTCAAGATCTTTTATCAGAATTGTCCCTTTGTTGCGCTCTACCAGTCCGGCAGCACAGAATTGTTTGATGACCCGATTAAGGTGTCTGTAACTCGTTCCAATCAGATTGGCGATATCCATGAGATTGGATGTGCTGACATTTCCATTGACCAGTGCGTCATTTTCATCATAGGCGACTGATACAAGGTAGCTTGCTAACCTTGTCTCCACAGGGTATAAAATATTGTGGCGCATGAATTGGGATTTGATATAGAATTTCCGTGTAATGATTTCAAGCAAAAATTGCATGAAGGGTGGATGATTCTTCAAGAACTGTCTGGCAGCACTTTGCTTTACTCCGATCATGACGACGGGAGTCACAGCTTCCACGGTATTGATGGTGTCGATTTCCTGGACATATTCAATGTCCCCAATCACTTCGAGAGGTGTTTTAAATGACAGAATCAGTGTCTTACCCTCTTCGGAAGTGGTGTAAATCTTCACCTTTCCTTTTACCAGGATGTATAAGAACTCAGCAGCCTCGCCCTGAGAACAAATCAATTCCCCTTTTTTAAAATGGTAAAGTGATAAGTAAGGGAGGATTTCTTCATTAAACAAAGGAGAAATCTCACCGGACCTCAAGAAATCCTCAAGTTGATCAGCATATTCCATTTTCCTATCCACAATCCTTCCCTTTTGTTACATACCGAGAACCATCACTCCGGCAACCATCATTGTAATACCGATTATCTGTGACATTTTCATTTTTTGCTTTTTGATTTCAAACCAGCCATTCTGGTCAATCAAGACTGTCATTCCAAGCTGGGAAATCAACATCGCTGAGACGGTTAGAGTGACTCCAATAAAATGGATCGCAGTGACATTCCCAAATACGACAATCGCTCCAAATGTACCGCCAATTAAATAAAGGGGGCGTACTTTTGAAAACCCCTGGAATTTCCCTTTACCTGAAACCAATAAAATCACTAATGCCAATAAGAACCCTGCAAATTGTGTGATTGTGGCCGTCTGCCATGTGCCAATATCCTGGCTGATCCTCGAATTGGCTACTCCTTGCAAGGTGATGAACGCTCCCCCTATAACCGCAAAAATAATACCCTTCATTTCTTCTCTCCTCAATCCTAATGTATATGTTCATTAAAAGACAGAACAGAGAATTCAGGAAGGACATATGTCCCAAATTTACAAAAACTATTTTAAAGAAGAGAGGTTCAAAAGAAAAGGCTGAACTAGAAGTCAAATGCTCCAGTCCAGCCTTCTATTATTTCTTTTTCACCAATTCATAGCCATTCTGCTGGATTGCGTACTCTACGCCCTGCTGCAGACTGGAAAAGGATTGTATTCCTTCGAGATTAACATTGGAACTCAAGATTTGAATGCTCAATTCCGATGACACACCAACAATGAAGCATTGGCCGCCAATCAGTCTGATTGCCTGGATTAATTTTTGAATTCCGTGGATGGAATAACTATCAACCTGCTTGATTGCTGTTAAATCGATTAACAGGTATTTAGCCTTCAGCCTCGTGAATTCTATAAGTGATTTCTCGGTCATGTTGCTGATCCGCTCTTCGTTGTACTTGCCAATTAACGGGATAACGAGAATGTCTTTTAGGACAGGAATAATTGGGGAGGACAGCTCTTGAACCAATGAGGACAGCTCTTCGGTCCGCTCTTCTACCTTTTTTTCTAATTCGAGGATGCTTTCCTGTTCTTTCTTTCTCGCTAATTCATGGATATTTTGCGAAATCGTTATGTTCGAAGGAAAAATCTCCACTTCATCATATTCATGGCCTTCCAGCTGGCTTTTCGTCATTTTGTACCACATGTCCTGCTGAAAAAGTCCACTTAAAATGCCGGCCCAATGGCTCGGAAGCAGAACGCCTACTTTATTTTCAGCAGCGAGCTTAAAAATCCGGTGTTCCCAGCTGTTTCGGATTCTTATGACAGCTCTTTTCTCTTCAAAAGAGTAGTCATGAATCTCAAAAATTCCCCATCCAGCACTCCTATAAATATCACTGTATTCATTCAAAAGCTCTACGACATCTGTTCTGCCCTCATAATACGAGCTTACCAGTTGTCCCATTCGAAAACCGGTCACTTCATAGACAGTCTTCGACACATCATTTCCGGAAATTTCTTCAATTGTTTTCAGAAACAGCTCAATCGCCGAATCCCAGAACAACAAAGCAGGAGCTCCATCAAATGTTAGCTCCCCTTCCTGGCTATTCCATACAAACTCATTTTTATTAACTTTTATCTGATAATTAGGATTCCCCATATTTCGACTCCCTTAATATTCGGCTTAGTATCATTCTATATGAACGCCCTGGAAGAATCCAGTATACCAGGTCAATGGAGAAGATGGCCCGGGAAAGTTCTGAAATAAAATGCTTCCTAAATGGACCGATTAATTCATAACTCAAATCCTACCCAAAAAAACGCATCGAAGCAACTTTCTTTAAATAAAGCTATGTGAACAACTTGGCGATGATGATAAATAGGATGGATAAAGAAAAGAAACCAACCATGAAATACCCAAAATACCTTAAAGGCTTCGGCAGCTTCTTTAGGTCAACATCAGTCGGGTATCCTTCAATTTTACTCATGTGGTCCATAGCGTCATTAATAGGCTTTTTATCCGACATAAAGCCACTCCCTTTTTCTCAAAGTCCTCTTCAACACTATTCTGGATATAAAAGGCTGTTCCTTCTTTTTTCCTATTTATTTTAAATAATTCATGATAAGTGCTTCTACGAACATAATTGCTTCCACTATTTCTCTTTTTCTACCCAAACCCCGGCTCCTTCCTCATTTCGGGCGGAGCTTCTCTCTTTCTGCGACCGAAACCTCTGATTACTCCTATTTTCGGGAGCATTCCTTATAGGAAATCTACTGATGACAAATAGACTCCAACGTTTTTCATTAGTAAATATGGGAAAAAAAGAAGAATACATAATTATTAAATCAAGAATCAATTCGTCTCCCATTAACTCTTTGAAGGACAATCCTGTAAAGGGTAAAATAAGGATACGATGACAAGAATGAGGAGTTCGGTATGTCAAAATATAAAAAACAAAGGCAGGAGCACTGGGTAAACAAATATGATTCACTCGATTTGAAAAAGCTGCTAACCATCCTGAAGGACAACCGGCGTGATATCCAGAGTAATCAGCAGCTTTATTATGATCCTGTTCAGGATCTTCAAGATATGGAAAACTATTATCGGGGAGCACAGGACTTGGACTTGTCCGGTCTTGCTCTATTTTATAAATTCCATACGATTGTTTTTCAGTCCCATAAAAATCAGCTTCCTTACTTTCTGGCCAAGGATTTGTATTTGTACACATGGGTTGACCTATACCCGGATGGAACCGCGAAAAGCATCTATTCGAGCCAGATGAAGGACCCAGAGTTATTGCTGATCGAGGATAACGATACACTGCGAGAGAAGTATGATGAATTCAGGAGGCGTTCGAGGAAAATACAGGTGAATGGATTTGATTCAATCAAGGAACTGAAGGTGTTCGAGGACCATTTCAAAATGAACACCGAGCATATTGTGCCACAATCCTGGTTCGAAGGCGCCGAGCCGATGAAGGGCGACCTGCATCACCTGTTTGTCTGTGAACCGGATTGCAATATTTCAAGGTCGAACTTCCCTTTTGCCGACTTTGAATTTTACAATCCCGAATCCGACGATGAACCGATCCAGAATAACTGCGGAGTCAGCAACGGGTTCGAGTTCGAGCCAGAGCATGGGAAAGGAACATCCGCACGGGCAATGCTTTACTTTTTCTTAAGGTATCCAAAAAGAGTAAAGGACGAATTTAAGAAGAAGGTTAACATCCCGTTGCTACTCCGCTGGAATGAGGAATTTCCGCCAACCCTTTATGAAAAGCACCGAAACCAGGCCATCTTTTATATACAAGGAAACCGCAATCCGTTTATCGACTTTCCTGATTTAGCAAAGAAAATCGTTTTTCCGTGGTGATTAAAAGGCTGAACCAGTATGTATCTGGTTCAGCCTTATTTTGTAAAAGCTACGGCTATTCTTTAATCACCTCAAAAATCTTCCTCGTAGTCACGATTGAAGCTGGAAAGAGAATGACAATGGCGAAAAATATCTGAAAGATAAAAACCAGCAAGCCATAAGGAAGCAAACTGGATTCAATATACCTGAAGACATAATCAAACACTTTTATATAGATAAAAAAGAAAATCGCCGATAAGACAAAAAACACGATTTGCTTCGCCATCGATATGCTCCCCTCCGCTCCCAACCAGTTATATTTATTTTAACAAAAAATTACAGGTTCTTGAGGCTTTATTCGCAAATTCAAATTGCGTGTTACCGAAACAAAGGAAATTATCTCATCACGGGTCCATGTTTCCGCATCTTCTCCCTGTGAATCCCCCATCCGCTCCATTTCGGGCACATGTTCCAGCATCTTCTCCCCGTGAATCATCTGTCCGCTTCTTTTCGGGCACATGTTGCACCAACTTCTCCCCGTGAATCCTCTTTCCGCTCCTTTTCAGGCACATGTTGCACCAACTTCTCCCCGTGAATCCTCTTTCCGCTCCTTTTCGGGCACATGTTGCACCAACTTCTCCCCGTGGATCATCTGTCCCCTCCATTTCGGGCACATGTTACACCAACTTCTCCCCGTGAATCCTCTGTCCCCTCCATTTCGGGCACATGTTACACCAACTTCTCCCCGTGAATCCCCTGTCCCCTCCATTTCGGGCACATGTTACGCCATCTTCTCCCCGTGAATCATCTGTCCGCTTCTTTTCGGGCACATGTTGCACCAACTTCTCCCCGTGAATCCTCTTTCCGCTCCTTTTCGGGCACATGTTACACCAACTTCTCCCCGTGAATCCTCTTTCCGCTCCTTTTCGGGCACATGTTACACCAACTTCTCCCCGTGAATCCTCTTTCCGCTCCTTTTCGGGCACATGTTCCACCATCTTTTCCCTGTAAATCCCATGTCATCACCATTTCGAGCACATGTTGCTCCACACATTACATCCTGCAACCTAGGAACTCGCCTCATTTTAACCCTCCACCGATAATTGTCCACCCACCAGAGTTAATTTTTGGTAAAGTTAAAACATATTAGACAAGCAAGTCAATTCGGAACAGAATTTTTACAAAAAGTGAAACCAGAGTGCCACCTGCAAACGACATACTAGTGAAAATAACAAATGGAGGTTTCCCAGTTGAATGAGGAACAGAAATTACTAAATCAAATCCGGGCGGGAAATGGAGATGCGTTTAGCGACCTGGTGGAAAGTCTTCTTTCCTCTGCCTACAGGACGGCTTATCTTATTCTTGGTTCGCGGGAGCTGGCTGAGGATGCTGTCCAGATTGCCCTGGAAGATTGTTATCTAAGCATAATGCGGGATATGGAGATTCGCCACTTTAAAGCATGGTTTTACCGTCTTGTTTATACCCGTTCGATTGATGTATACCGAAAACAAAAAAGGAATCAGTTTTCAGATATCGACGAGAATCCAGAAGCGATTTCTAGACTAAAAACGGATTCAGCTCAGGAAAAGGCTGTTGAAAAGGAAACTAAACAGGAACTGCTTCACCTGATCACGACCTTGAAAGATGAACAGCGAGTCCCGCTGCTGCTGTTTTATTTCGAAAACTTATCAGTGAAGGAAATCAGCCTAATACTCAGTGAAAACACCAATACCGTAAAAACCAGGTTAGCCCGCGGCCGGAAAAAGCTTGGTGAACTCATGAAAAAGGATCAACATTTTCAAATGGAGGAGAAATCATATGGGATATGATAAGAAGGATTTGCAGACCCCTGTTTCACTTGAAAAGTTCACAAAAGATTTGCCTGGTCGATTCGCTGCTGGAGAATTTAAAGATGCACGGGTGGATCGGGTTGAACGCGAACTTGAAGGCTTTAACCTTGCTTTAAAAAAGCAGTGGACTTTCTGGAAAAAGGCTGGAGTCACTACGGCCGCAATCGCTGCGAGCTTCCTGCTATTTGTCGGCTCAGGCTTTGTTTCCCCAACGATGGCGAAGATGGTTTCGAAAATCCCGCCGTTAAGCGCAATGTTTGATAATCACGAACAAGAACTGACAGAGCGACTGACGCAAGCTTTGAAAAAGGATGGATATCCTGTGAAGCAGGTGAACCAGTATGTTGGCGGCAAAAACGAAGGCATCATGGTTCATTTGGACGCATCTGAAAAACAGGTCAAGGAAATGGAACCGGGAGTAAAAAAAATCGGGCTCTCAATCGTACAGGCAGAGGAATTCAAAGGGACGAGGATCGAGGATTATTTTATTAAAGTAAGGAAGTACCATGAACCATCTGAAAAATGGAAACAAGAGCAAGCTGAAATGGAAAAGGAAAGTGAAGAAGTGTTCGAAATCGTCCAGGCTGCGCTGAAGCCATTTGATTTTAAACATAGCATCGGTTTCAGTTCTGATTCGGTTGAGTTGGAGATCCCGAGCGTAGAGAAGCAGGAAAAAGTGGATGAAATACAAAAGGCTGTGAAAGATGCCCTCGCCGCTAATGGCAAAAACAATATCGAGGTCAAAATTCGTAAATTCAACTTGGCCAAACGTGAGCAATACGCACGCTGGAGTGATGCAGTTTCAGGGATTGGCCATGAATTTATGACCTATAAAAAATATAAAGTATCAGGCGTTGGATATAAGAGCAGTGATGGTTTTATGACCATTTACATCACAATGAAAATGAAGAGCACTGACGAAGGAGCAGCTGACCACGCCACCGACCTGTACACAATGGCGGAGGAATTCATCAAGTCGGATGACATATGGCCACATGTAAAGCAAGACCCATATAAAATCGTGGTGAGGACAAAGGATAAGAAAGAATTCGTTAACGATGACGGACAAAAAGGGTTTAGATAAGACTGCGAGCAAAGGGATATTCCCCCTTTGCTCTTTTTTACTGACTGATAAAAAAAGACCACAAGCTGTGTTTCGCTTGTGGCATTTTTATTCAGAAGACGCTTTATTATCAGGATTCTCAAGCACATTCTCCATATAGTTTTTTCCCCATTGGTACATGGAGTCAAGGATTGGCATCAAGCTTTCTCCCTGCTTGGTCAATGAGTATTCTACTTTCGGCGGAACAACCGGATATACCTTTCGTTCGACAATCATGTCATCTTCAAGCTCGCGAAGCTGATTAACAAGCATTCTTTGGGTTATGCCAGGCATCAGTGCCTTCAACTCTCCGAATCGCTTTGTCCCTTCTTTTCCCAGATGCCATAAAATCAGCATCTTCCACTTGCCGCCAATCACTGCAAGCGTCAATTCTTTTTCACAGTTGAATGTTTTTGCATCCATTCTCGCCATCTTGCTTCACCCCCACTGCAACATAGAATATCACTTAGTATACTTTTTGTCACTATGTATGAAAAAAGTGCGTACTTTCAATAAAAAAACATACGCAGTATACTTACATCTATGCCATGAACCAAATGGTTACACTTGGCATGATGGTGAACGTGCAAAATAGGGTAGTTTACAACTGTGCACCAACAATAATTTTAGGGAGTGGAATATAGATGGAATTACAATTGGCATTAGATTTAGTGAACATTCCAGAAGCGATTCAAGTGGTTAAAGAAGTTGAGGAGCATATCGACATCGTCGAAATCGGAACACCCGTTGTCATCAATGAAGGGCTCCACGCTGTCAAGGCAGTAAAAGAGGCATTTCCTAATCTAAAGGTTTTAGCAGACCTTAAAATCATGGATGCTGCTGGATACGAAGTGATGAAGGCATCTGAAGCGGGAGCAGATATTATTACGATTCTTGGGGCTGCTGAAGATATGTCCATCAAAGGTGCTGTCGAAGAAGCGAAAAAACAAGGCAAAAAGATCCTAGTCGATATGATTGCTGTCAAGGATCTTGCTGGACGCGCAAAAGAATTGGATGAAATGGGTGTTGATTATATTTGCGTCCACACTGGTTACGATCTTCAGGCAGTGGGTAAAAATTCATTTGAAGACCTTCAAACCATCAAAAGCGTTGTAAAAAACGCAAAAACGGCAATCGCTGGAGGAATTAAACTGGATACACTCCCTGAAGTTGTGAAAGTCCAGCCTGACCTCGTCATTGTCGGCGGTGGTATCACTGGACAAGATGATAAGAATGCAGCTGCTGAAAAAATGAAGCAAATGATTCAGCAAGGGTAACAATAGTAATGCAGCCCACACAGTACCTTTCTGAAATTTTAAAGGAGCTTCACTCGTCAGCAGAATTAATCTCCGACGATGCTGCAGAAGGTCTTGTCAACGGCATTCTTGAATCTAAAAAGGTTTTTGTCGCCGGTGCCGGCAGATCCGGATTCATGGCGAAATCGTTTGCGATGCGAATGATGCATATGGGAATTGACGCACATGTCATTGGCGAAACGGTTACTCCAGGCTTTGAAAAAGATGATATTTTGATTATCGGATCTGGTTCAGGGGAAACAAAAAGCCTTGTATCCATGGCGGAGAAGGCAAAAAGCATTGGCGGTACCATTGCAGCTGTCACAATTTTTCCCGAATCGACGATCGGACAGATGGCCGATATCATTGTTAAGCTGCCTGGATCACCGAAAGATCAATCAGAGGGCGACTACAAGACCATTCAGCCAATGGGATCCCTGTTTGAGCAGACCCTGCTTCTTTTTTATGATGCCGTCATTCTTAGGTTCATGGAGAAAAAAGGTCTTGATACCAACAAGATGTATGGCAAGCATGCCAATCTTGAGTAATAACGGAAGGCTGCCTGATTATGGGCAGTCTTTCAGCAATTTTTTTAATAGGAGGAATTAACATGATTTCACTAAAAGGAAAAACAGCAATCGTTACAGGAGCAGGCAGAGGGATTGGACGAGCAGTTGCTATTGCTCTGGCCAAAGAAGGTGTCAATCTTGGATTGATTGGATTGACGATGTCCAATCTTGAAAAAATGACTGAAGAACTCGAGCAATATGATGTTAACATTTCAGCTGCTTCAGCCGATGTCTCGGATCTTGAAGCAGTCCAGCATGCCGTGGAGCATATTAAATCAGATCTAGGTGCGATTGACATTTTAGTTAACAATGCAGGAATCGCAAAGTTCGGCGGCTTTATGGATCTATCCCCTGAAGAATGGGAAAAAATTGTCCGCGTCAACCTGATGGGTGTATACAACGTGACAAGAGCGGTTTTACCAGAAATGATCGAAAGAAAATCCGGAGACATTGTGAACATCTCCTCTACTGCAGGCCAAAAAGGAGCACCAGTCACAAGTGCTTACTCCGCTTCCAAATTCGCAGTCCTAGGTCTGACAGAATCACTGATGCTTGAGGTCAGGAAGCATAATGTCCGCGTAACCGCTTTGACTCCAAGTACGGTAGCAACTGACCTGGCAGTCGAAAGCAATTTGATCAGCGGAAACCCTGAAAATGTCATGCAGCCAGAAGATTTAGCTGACCTTCTTGTCGCAGGATTAAAACTGCACCCAAGAGTCCTCGTGAAAACAGCCGGATTGTGGTCAACCAATCCGTAAAACTATATCGGAACAGTAAATCGCTTAACTTCATTGTTAAGCGATTTTTTATTAATGATTCTTTAAATAAAGCTTGCTTATCGCTTCTTTAATAAAATCTTATGACTAATCTTCCAAATCGTACTCATAAATTGGATTTATACAAATTAAGATCGAGACAATAGCATTATTGTATCCAGACATTCTTTCAATTTCCTTTTGATCATTAAATTCGTCGTTTGTAAAATGTACCGAAAGTTTTTTTATTATATTTAAATACTTGCTAACGAATTCATTTTCCTTCATTTCCTTAACGTCCGCCAACATTTCACTATAAGCTAGTAATTCACCTTCATCATTATTTTTGAAATCTGAATTATCGGAGACGGTACCTGTGTTTAAAAAAATTATCTTTCTTTCAATAATATCAGCCAATGTGAAATGGTTTAGTTCCTTATTATTACTCACAATAACCTCCATTTGATTAGCTCTGAATTTTATTTATTATGCCCTGTTTCTAAAAAGAAGTTCATCACAAAAAAAGGCGGTTAACCCTTCCCGGACCACCGCACCACGTTTGTTTAAAACTCATTAATATAAGAAATAACACTTTTTAAGATTTCTATTGATTTTATTGGATCATTATCAAGTTCTAAACTGTGATTTCCACCTTCGACCACTTTCAATATAAGATTTGGATTCGTTTTTATTTTTTCGAAGCGTTCTTCAATAAAACAAAAATGATCTTTTTCTCCGATAACACAAAGGCCTTCATGATTACTGTTAACCATTGCTTTAAATACTGCATCATTTTGTAGTAAAGGAGTCAACCATATTACTTTGGCATCTTTAAACATTGTATGATCGACCAGATAACTCAAAGCTTTTGTTCCGATAGATTTAGCCACAATATAAAAATGGCTGTATTTTTTATCATTGATTGCGGTGTCGATCGCAAGTAGTACACCTTTTGCAAAATCCCCTTCATTTAGCGAAGACAACTCTTGCCTGCTAAATGAATAGTTAATGTGTAATACATCGAAACCTTTATTGTAAAATGCCCCTGTTGTGTAGTATAACAATGGGGCTTGTGTAGTATAACCAGCCCCTGGTAAAACAATAACTAATTTATTTGTGTCTTCTTTCTGTTCAATCAATCTAAAAGGGATAACTTCACTATTCATCGTGATCACAACTCCACAAATTTTATAGATTTCTTTATTTAAACAATTATTCCTACGAAAAATTACCCGATACAGGAATAAGGTAAAAGCTATCCATCATACGTATGCAGGCATTTTCAGCTTTGTAGGGGTACCATTCAAGCGGAAAGATACCCTTATGCAAGCATTTCCACTGCCATAAGGGCATCATTCTAGCGGAAACATACCCTTATGCATGCATTTCCACCTCCATAAGGGCATCATTCTAGCGGAAACATACCCTTATGCATGCATTTTCACTGCCATAAGGGCATCATTCTAGCGGAAACATACCCTTATGCAAGCAATTCCACCTCCATAAGGGCATCATTCTAGCGGAAACATACCCTTATGCATGCATTTTCACCTTCATAAGGGCACCGTTCTAGCGGAAACATACCCTTATGCAAGCAATTTCACCGCCATAAGGGCACTATTTCACATGCCTTTAAATTCCTCTTTTAAAATAGCAAATAGATAATGATCTCTCCATTGTCCTTTTACTTTCAAATTTTTAATAAAATGACCTTCCTGTCGGAAACCTATTCTTCTTAAAAGGTTGACTGAACCAGCATTTTCTACATCACAGACGGCATATATCCTATGAATATCCATCGTATTAAACCCTAAATATAATAATCCGTTTACAATTTCTTTTCCGTACCCTTGTTTCCAGTAGGATGAATTTATAAAATACCCGATTTCTACTGTTTGACAATCCTGATCTCTTATTATAAACAAAGCATTTCCGATAACTTTTTTTGTCTCTTTTTGCACTACGGCTAAAACATATATTTGTCTGTTTTCTTCGGTTTGAAAAGCAATCTGCTTTCTAAGGCTATGTAATGTTTGCTCTCGATTAGTTGGTCCCCAGGTTAAGTATTTAACCACTTTTTGATCTGACTTAAATTGATAAATATCTTCAAAATCCTCTTCATTAAGCTCCCTCAGGACAAGCCTGTTCGTTTCCACTGGTTTAATTCTAGCCATTCGTATACTACCTCCACCAGAAAATTATAGAAGTAATCACCTTTCATTCTATTAAAAGGTGGCTCAATCACACACACGTAGATTAATATAATGACGGTGGACTATCAGCCATCGTATTGACAAGAATTAAATAGAGTAGGACATTAGCGCCAGGCAATAAAATGAAGATTAATCTTACCGCTAAAGAAGATATACCAAAATACTCAGCTATGCCTCCACAGACGCCTCTTATAGACTTATCAGTGGAAGTCTTTTTTAATTTCTTTTTCAATTCAATCCCACCCTCGGTTTTCAATGATTTGAAAAATTAGATGTCTTTTTAGTCAGCTTTCTTTTGATTATCCCTGATTTCTAAAAGTGTAGAGTGAATATTATTAAGGGTTACCAAAATAATGCCTAACATCCCGAAGGTTACGATTTCCTTCGTGATAAAGGAAATCACGCCAAGAATAAATAAATACAAGGTAAATTGCCAATTCTTCATTTGAGCTGCCACCAATCCAAAATATTAAAATTACTTTTCAAGAAGCTTTCCTTAACCTATGCATACATGGGCTAAATTCCTTTCATTAGACTTCAATCTTACTTTTATTCCTTCTTACAAAGTGATTAAAAAACAACATTACAAAAATGACAAACCTAATAGCAAAATATAAATTAAATAAATTTGGAATCACGGTTGTCATACTGTTGGACTCTTGAGATATAACAAAAAGAGATAAGCTGCAGAATGCCAGTAAATGTCCCATTGCCGTTAGGATAACCGCTCTGCGGCAATGAGGGTAATTCGATTCCTGTAACTTTTTTATCTTATTGGACAGGTAGACTGTAAAAGCAATGAAAGCCAGAGCAAGAATCATTACAAAAATGTACAACGGAATCCTAGAAGGAGTCAGATGAATGTTGAAAATTTGCTCAGCTATTCCCTTATCATCTAGCCAAAACGCCAGGTTTGCCACAAATAGAACAATGCACAATCCTAAAAATTTCAATTCACTCAATACTAGTCCAAAGAACATACTTTTAGTTGACATATTGCCACTCACTTTCATTTTTATCAGTAGGTTATCAAAATGTTTTGAACACTTTCGTTACTATTTATATTAACAAATTGTACCAAATTAGGTGGTTTTATTGTTAAAAGAATACATATGTATATTCGGGAGTGAGCGTTTTGTTGGATTTATTTTTATATAATTGGCAAGTAAGAGATGATTGGTTTAATTGGTGTAAATCCATATCACCAGAAGAGTTAAAAGCGGAACGAGTTGGCGGGATGGGAAGCATTCTGAAAAACCTAATCCATGTGATCGATTGTGAACTTTTATGGCTTAATTACATGCTTGAAAAGCCTAATCACTATCCTGAAAAGGATTCAATCACCAGCTTAGATGATGCTATTAGATTTTCAGATTTCACTAAAAAAGTAACTGAAGATTTTATTAGTCACTTACCAAATGATTTCGATGGTAAACTAATTCATATAAAAAATAATAGAGGTAAAGTTCATACATTCAGTTGCGGCAAGATCCTCCGTCATATAATCACCCATGAGATCCATCATATCGGCCAACTATCAATTTGGTCGCGGGAGATGGATATGAAACCTGTTTTGTCCGATTTAATCATTCGAAATTACACATGACAACAATGTCCTTTATATTAAATATGGTACAAAAAACAAGAATAGCGTGTGAAACAGAGCTCAGTTTTGGCGCGCTATTTTTCTGAATATTTTATTAAGGCATTTGATATATTACCCCTGTTATTCACATAATTAAAGATTGTGAATTTACTAAAGCTCCCTAAAGTATTTCTCACCCTTCAAGCAACTGCATATAATACAATTTCTCTCCATTATCCTTTTCTACAAAAATAACCCCTGAATTCCCATCATTTGTATCATACAGTATGGTTCCTTCAGGTAATTTTGTAGCTGAAAGATTAGTGAAAAACCAACTAGAGGTCGTGACTTTTTTAATTTCACCAACTTTTTTCCCTTTTTGATGCTGATCTTTATTTTTCTCAAACCATTCCAGGTTCGTGACATTGCTATAAATAAATCCATCATATTTCAGAATATCCGCATTGTCATTCTGCTTGAGAACATCTCTGGCAGTCACTTTACCGCCATCTGCACTGCAGCCAGTAAGTAAAACAATAGCAATCAAAAGCAAAATCAATGATACTTTTATGACATCTCACCGCCTTTCTAAAACCGACTTTGCTCCGTATATCCTTCTAGGCATTAATTCTCACATGGAAACAACCGATTCCCGGAACCATTCGGCATACTAAACCCTTCCCCGGGGTATACTCAAACAGATGCTCATATATGGGAGGTTTTACTAGTGAAAGAAAGTTCTTCAACGGAACGTTATATGCCTATGACTTCATCAATGAGCGGGATGATTCAGAATGGTGAAAATGGTGTTTACAGCCTTACTGTCCAGATCGTAAATGTTTGTTTTGTGCGCATTTCAGAAGCACCGGGGGACTGGGTCCTGATTGATGCCGGAATGCCTAAATCCGCTGATAAAATCATCGATGCCGCAGAGGAGCTTTTTGGTGAAGGAGCTAGACCAAAAGCAATCATCTTAACGCACGGACATTTCGACCATGTTGGTGCCATCATCGACTTGGTTGAGCACTGGCAGGTTCCTGTTTATGCTCATCAGCTGGAGCTTCCTTATTTGACAGGCCAGCAAGATTATCCAAAGCCGGATGCCAGTGTGGAAGGCGGCCTGGTCGCCAAGATGTCCCCCGCCTTCCCGCATGAAGGGATTGACCTTGGAACAAATGTACAAGTCCTTAACGAGGATGGCAGTATACCACATATGGAAGGCTGGAAGTGGCTTCATACCCCGGGACATACACCTGGGCATGTCTCATTGTTCAGGGAAGCTGACCGTGTTCTCATTGCAGGGGACGCGTTTGTCACGGTGAAACAAGAATCCCTGTATAGTGTGCTGACTCAAGAACAGGAAATAAGCGGCCCTCCGCGGTACCTGACAACCGACTGGGAAGCCGCCCGGTCCTCTGTCCAAAAACTTGAGGCGCTGCAGCCTACTTATGCCATTACCGGACACGGAATCCCAATGGCAGCAGAGACACTAAGAGAAAACCTAAGAAAGCTCGTTGATGAATTTGATGATATCGCCATCCCTGACTACGGAAAATATGTAGACGGCGAAAAATAACCGACAGAGAGGCTTGCCGTTTAGGCAGGCTTTTCAACTTTTAATTCGAATCAAGGACCCTAATCTCTTCATCTACCTTTACACTGATTAATTGCTTTTCAAGTTTGATTTTATGTAACCCTTTTTCGTCAATATATGTATCAATGACATCAAAACCATTCTTAAGATTTAAAATCAACATCGCCCGCCATTTATTCATCGTTTTGGTTTGGACTACTCTGTACCCTCTTTCCATTAGATATTGATGCTGCCTTTTCATTAATGCAGATGCAATACCATATCCTCTATAGGCTGGATTCACCCCGCCTAACCAACTATAAAATTTATCGTTTTTCAATTCATATCCAATCTTATATCCAACCAATTTTGTGCCAGCCATCGCGGTAATTATTAGCAGTTGTGGTTTATTTGCCATTTTCGCAGCTAAATCTTCCGATGTATTGAATACTCTACTGTGTAGTAAATTCAATTCGTTTAAGACATCCTCACTCGGCAGCGAATTATAGATCAAATATTTTATAGTCAAGATCATTCCTCCACATATCAAGAAAAGAGGTGCTCCATCCTTATCTTAATATAGGAGCCATAAAGGATGGTGAAATCTCTCATTTAGGTTTAACGTACCGATGTCACTCACTTTCAATGAAATTTTAAAATCTATTACTTACTGTTCCTGTAATTCCCTAAGTAATTGGAAAATTTGTCCCCTATGGTGGGATTCATGTTCAATTAAATGGTAAACAACCCATTCAGGGGTTACATCATATTGTTCAAGTACACGTGGTTTTCGCCAATCGTTTAAGTCTATTGAACGGAAGTAGGAAAGGAACACTTCACGGACTTTTTTTAGACGATTAAGATGTTGCTCTAAGCTTTCTCCCTCAATGTGTGTCAGGTTACTGGCAGTGCGGCTTTCCAATGGGAACAACGAGCTAATTTCGGGATCCCAGTCTGTTCCGAGGACCTCGACATATAACCAGTCTGCCTCTACCAATGCAATGTGGTACAAGAGTGAGCCAATTGAATGCCTTCCGAGCATTTTTTTGTCTAATAAGTTCTGGTCTATTCCTGTTAATTTAGTAGTAATTGTTTGGCGTACATCCTCTAAACACCATAACCACCTGCCGATTTCTGGTTCATAGCCTGTTAATGAAGATATTTTCAATGATTCTCTATTCAATTATTCATCCTCCCTTTTAAAGTGTTAATAATCTATTCAAATGATGCTGTGCTTGTATTTTAGTAACCCTAGTTCAATAAGGAATTCCACAAAAAGAGCGTTAATCCTCCATGGACTAACGCTTGTTTGGTATTTTCTTTTATCAAGGCTCTAAAATAGCCGGGGCTGACTCGATATTTTCAATCCATTTATAGTCATGGCCGTTCAACCCCTTTTTCACCCATAAATCATTCTTATTACCATTTTTACGCAGCCATGTAATATAGTCCCCGGCAACTTGTGGCTGATGGTCGAGTTCGTTCGTCTTTGGATGGGAAATTTGTTGTTGTCCATCTGTTTTTATATCAATGGCATACAGAGTCGTAAACATGGTTGGAACCGGACCTTCATTCCAAACTTTGTTCTCTTTCGCACGGGCAACAATCACTGTATCCGGAGAATACCACGCCAGGTCCAGGTCAACAAATCCTTCAGGTGTGTATTGTTTTTGCTGAACTGCTGCCGGCATATCGGCGATGGTCGCTTTCTTGTTTTCCACAAAAAATCTTCCTTCTCCAGAAATATAGGCAAGCTGATTCGCTGATGGTGCCCACTTCAACCAGTCTTTGAACCCCAGCATCTTTCCTACCTCCTGAAATTGTTCGCCTTCATTGGTTAGAACACATAATGAATTGCTATCCATTGACCATGAGGCTGTTGGGATGACAATGAAGGCAAGCCACTTTCCATCGTAGCTCCACTTAAAAAAATCGGCATCAATCCCAAACAATGCGGTTTCATCCGTCTTAATGGTATAAAAGGGTTTCATCTTATTTTTATCCAGATTTGCGGTCACTGGTATTCTATACATCGGGATCGGTCCCCACCCTGTCGGCCGCAAACTGGATTGGGAGGAAACGATGAATTCCTTTCCATTCGGGAACCATTCAAAACCGCTGACACCAAGGGCCACATTCTCAAATCCCTTGGGCCTGCCATTCTGCATCTTGGTAACATTCAATATACCCTGTGAATTATAGGCTAGCTGATTCCTGGTCGGTGACCATTTAAAATCAGAAGTTTCAATGAGATATGGCTGGTAGCTGTCTTTTTTCTTCGTATCATAAATAAACAGTTCTGATTTATTCCCCTGCTCATCACCGTCTATATAAGCGATAAATCTCCCGTCGTAAGACCACTTGGGCGATTGCACATATTTCCCCTTCGTCACCTGTACCTCTTGCACCCCCGTTTTGATCCATAACTGATGGTCACGGACAAAAGCGGCAGTGAATGGAACCTCTGCACTTACTTTTATAGATAAAAGAAAACTAACACAAATAAAAAATGGAATCCTCAGTTTCAAGAACATCCCTCCTCTTTATAGAGTGTCCTGTTCTGAAATGAGGATTCTAATTGGTAAAAAATCAGGTTGTTACACTTTCAGGACTATTTTATTGCCTGAAGGATCGATTGTCACATAAGAATCATGTTCTTTTGTAACTGATGCACCCAGCTTATCAAGCTGTGCGACTATTTTACCCATCTTTTCTTCGTCTGACAGAATCAGTGTATATGAGGCTAACCCCACACTTTTTTCTGGCGGTGTGGGTGCACCAACTCCATTCCAGGTATTCAAAGCAATATGGTGATGGTATTTTCCATCTGAAATAAAGGTGGCCTGATGTCCATAGCGGCATACTACCTCAAATCCCAGGCCATTGAGATAGAAATCCTCCGCCTTTTTCAAATCGGCGACATGCAAATGAATATGTCCCATTACTGTTCCAGCAGGAAGGCCATTCCACGATTCCTGCTCTATTCCTGAAAGCAAGTCCTCGAAGTCCAAAGGGTCGACGGTCATTTTCACTTCTCCGTTTTTCCATTCCCATTCAGAAGGCTGGCGGTCTCTATAGACTTCAATCCCGTTACCATCTGGATCGGAAAGATAGAGTGCTTCACTTACAAGGTGGTCTGAAGAACCAAAGCGCACTCCAGCTTTCATGAAATGCTGAACAATCTTCGCTAAATCAGAACGTTCCAGCAAAAGAATGGCAAAGTGATATAAGCCAGTAGTCCTTCCCTGCTTTGGAATGACGTTTTCCGGCTGCTCAATCGTTAATAACACCGTTTTTCCATCCGCAGTAAAGCTCGCGGAAGAATCCGTCTGTTCCATTAGCTGAAAACCGATGACTTTTTCATAGAAAGCGATTGAACGCTGTAAATCCTGCACCTTTAAGTTTACTTGGCCCACGAATGTTATAGGTTTTTGATGAAAATTCATGTTTAGAACCCCCACTCAAGTTAGTTACTTTATGTAAGTTAGTATATAAGTAAAAATTACTTTAAGCAAGTAACTTTTTTATTTCATTGATTAAAAAAATGTATATAATAGGATTAAGGAGTTGGTTTCGTTGGATAAGACAATATGCCCTAGATTTGAAAAAGCCATGGGGATCTTAGGCCAAAGATGGACTGGGTTGATAATGTATCAGCTCTTATCTGGCCCTCAGCGGTTTTGCACAATAGAATCAGCAGTAGGAGTAAGTGGCAGAGTCCTGTCAGAAAGACTGAAAGATCTAGAAAGCGAAGGAATCGTCAAACGAGATGTTTATCCAGAAACACCCGTACGAATCGAATATTCCTTAACCGAAAAAGGCCAGGCATTAGAACCACTGATGAAAGAAATCGAAACATGGTCGCAATCATGGCTGTAGAAGCAGAGGGATAATACCTTCTGCTTTTTTCTTTTTAATAGTGAGAACTTAATTCATACACTTTTTGAAAGGGAATTGCAGGTTAGGGTAATTAGTCTCCGGTTAATATTGTTATATCGACGGTTAGGCCCGATTTATCGACGGTTACAGCATTTTTCCAACGGTTACAGCCATTTTATCAACGGTTGCAGATGATTTATTAACGGTTGGAACATATTTATTTACGGTTACAGCCAATTTATTTACGGTTAGACCCATTTTATTTACGGTTACAGTCATTTTATTTACGGTGGGAGCCATTATAACGGCTGCACCCAATTTACTTACAATTGCATCTCGTCTAATTCAAACTACCAATCGAATTTGCGATCTCAACCAAGACTTCTGCAGTCACTTGATCCGAAGCTCTCTTATCAACGCTTAAAATATACTGCCAGCCATCTCTTTCAAAAACAAGAAGGTTGAAGTTTGTAACATTGGTATAAATCGCTTTACCTCCATTCTTCAGTTTAAAAGTGTCATTTACCCTCATTGGAATCTTGTGACTAATTGGGCGAATGTCTATTTGATAATGATGACCAGGTGAATCCTCATTTAAAAATTTAATTTCCAAAAAGTCGTTAACATCCCCTTCAAGGTCATTGAATCTTCCAAAGTAATGAGTGAACTTTAAAGGTGGAACTCTCACAGGTAGTTTCAAATCTCTTTTATAATGCTGCTCAAACTCCGATACGGCCTCCTCGACTGTCGTATATCCAATCTCCTTATACATTTCTTCCAATGATTTTGGCTGACTGTTAGCTGCTATCACTGAACCACTATTTACTCCGCACATCATAATACTAAAAACTAGCAGTTGGCAAAGCTTCCTATGCAATTAAATCATCCCTTTTCAAATTTTTAGTTATTTTGCCCGTTAATATAGTGGCCATCCTTTTCAAAACTTTAAAGCCAGCTATATTTCATACATTCATCACATTTACATCTTATTATTATGGAAAATTGAATTCAGGATTGGAGTCTAATAATGAAGAAAATATTATCCATTTTTATAGCTGTTTTGTTCCTTTTGGCCGCTTGCTCTACTGGCCAGGATAAAAAAGAAGATTCGCTTGAAGATCCACCGGAGCTTCTGGAAGTGTCGATTAACTCACCTGAAAAAATTGAAATCAATCAGGAAGTTACAATTGAAGCCGAAGTGACACAGGGTGGGAAGAAAGTGACTGACGCAGATGAAGTGAAATTTGAAATTTGGCAATCCGGCATGGATGAGCATGAGATGTTGCCGGCACAAAACGAAAAAGATGGCACATATGCCATCAAGAAAACTTTTAACGAGAGCGGAAATTATTTCATTGTAGCGCATACGACGGCAAACCGGATGCATAGCATGCCAAAGAAAGAATTAATTGTGGCCGGCAGTGAGACAGATCCATCTTCTTCAGCAGACGAGGAAAAGGAAGTTCATGAAAGTCATGCAGAAAACGAACATACCGATCATCATAATAGTGAAGTTGGATTCGAATTCCTTAAGCCTCCCACGATTAAAAGCAACCAGCCAACTGAGTTGAGTACTAAAATTACTCAGGAGAAAAAGCTTATTTCGGAAGCAAGGGTTCGATTTGAAATCTGGCAAGAGAGCGAAACAGCTCACCAGTTCATTGATGCCAAAGAAATCTCTCCTGGCATATACACCACTGAATATACTTTTCCTTCTAGCGGGCACTTTAATGTGAAAATTCATGTGGAAAAAGAGAATATTCATGACCATACAGAAAAATCGGTAGATGTAGAATAATTGTAAATGCTCACAGTAATGCGGGCATTTTTCTTCTAAATGGCTTCCCTTTTTCCATAGCCAGATTATAAAATATGTTTATTAACATTTTCACTGGAAGAGGGAAAACTTGATGAATTTAATAAAAGAAATCAGAATGCGCAAGAATTTACAAAACCTTATCCTGTTCATGTTGTTCGCCCTGATCTTCACCTTACCTGGAAATCATATTTTCGGTGACATCGCCCTTATGGTGATCATTTTTTTTATTGCTTATATATCTTCCTATATTAATATAGTCCCATTCTGGAAAGGATTGCTTTATTCTTTCCTTGTCACACTAATCATCGTTGCCGTTTTCCTTGCCACAATAACTCTTTTTCCGACTATTTCTAATCTCCTCCTAATGGCCATCATAGCCCTTACCGGCTTTTTGTGTACATATCTGATAGGCTAATCCAATTCGTGCTAACACAAAAAGGCTGAACCAATTCCCGGTTCAGCCTTTCCTCTCAATTCGCCGTCTTGTCTTTTTCCAGCACAAACAGCGGCTCGTTTTCCTTCCATTCAGCAAAAAGCACGTCTTCGAAATGATGGATTTTTTGCTTTTCCAGTTCACGTTTAAGCCACTGCTCGTCCAACCCGGCTTCTTTTAAATTCGCCTTAACCACTTCGCCATCAAGAATCATATTGACTGGCAGACTGGGATCGTCTGCTTTGATTTTCATGTCGCTATTCTTGGGTATGTCGAAATCCGCTTTGGGAAGGACGCTGACCATTCCATTTGTTTCGATGATGGCGTATTCGACTTCCCTCAATGAAAAATAGCCTTGCTGCCTGATCAGACTTTGAAGTTGATTGATGTCCAGTTTCGCTTTTTTCAACGCATCGTACTTGATCTTCCCTCTGCGGACAACGATATTTGGTTCCCCCTCGAGCAATTTTCGCGAACCGAGGAACTTCTGGGTAATCGTCTCTGTCACATAGACAAGTATTCCCCACAAAGCTACAGCAAAGGCTATTTCACCAATTTTCACTTCATGGTCATAGATGGCATTTCCCACCAGCTCACCGAGGATGATAGCTGAAATAAAGTCAAATGGGGTTATTTGAGAGAACTGCGTCTTCCCCTGCATTTTCGTCATGATAAATAAAAAGACAAATCCACTCGTCAGCTCGAGTGCAATGGATAGATAATGATTCAACACTCCCACTCCTTCCTTTCCATTATGGGAAAAAGAACGCCAGTTGAACCGTATTTTTTTAAAAAATTCCCTATCTACACCATTCGACTTTCTTGTCATAAAAACAAGAAAGATTTATCTTCCACATAAAGGTAAAACATGTAACTTTTATGTTAAAAAATCGTTTATAAGGTTGTAAATACTTTTCTAAATATGCGTTAGTTTTCAAGGGGGAAGGGAAATGAAAAAGCTGATTGTTTGCATGATGCTGCTGGTTTCAATGGTGTTTTTCGAGGCACCGGCGCTGGCTGCGGGCGGGGAAATGATAATTATTAACAAGTCTAATAATCAACTCGCCTATTATAAAAATAATAAACTGGTAAAAACCTTTAAGGTGGGCACGGGGCGTAAGGCATCATACACACCTGAAGGCAAGTTCAAAATCGTTAACAAAATCAAGAATCGACCTTATTACAGCGGGAAAATTCCGGGAGGCGATCCGAGGAACCCACTTGGCAACAGGTGGCTGGGGATCAATGCGAGAGGAACCTGGGGCACGACTTATGCAATCCATGGCAACAACAACCCTAAATCAATCGGCGGATATGTGAGTGCCGGCTGCATTCGGATGTACGACCAGGAAGTGGAATGGCTGTATGATCAGGTAAAAGTCAATACTCCAGTTGTCATTACGACTTCGAAGAACTCCTTTAACGCGATTGCTGCTGCAAACGGTTATAAAGTCACCGGGCAGGCGTCTGTCCCTGTAACCGCAGTTCCATCAAGCACTGTTCTGAAAAAAGGCATGAGAGGCGCAGAAGTTAAAACCTTGCAGCAAACCCTGACAAAAAAGGGTTATAGTACAAAAGGAATCGATGGTGTTTTTGGCCCAGCAACAGAAGCAGCCGTAAAGAAGTTCCAAAAATCGAAGAAACTTAAAGCAGACGGAATCGTCGGACCAGCCACAAAGAAGGCTCTGGGGATGAAATAAAGTAGAGAATTTAAGAACATGAATTTCTAATTTAAAGGTGCTAATACACCGGCAGTTTTACACTTAAAAAGAATAACAGTAATCAAAAATCGCTTAACGCTACAGTTGTTAAGCGATTTTCACTTTAATCTGGCAATATCCGTTACTATGAGGCTCCTTAATAACAAAACTATATTTATTCCATATGCGATGTATCCCCTACTATTACCTTCTTAAATTGTTTGCCGTCATAATTGACAATCGTTAAACTTGTACCTAGAATCACTGGGGGATCCCACATTTTCTCTGTCGGTATATTCCAAAACAATGACATTAAGGCTCTAATCACTACGCCATGGGTAACAATTAATATCCTGCCATTTTTGTTTCCTTCAATTATTTGTTTCATTGCATGATCTACTCGTTGTTTAAATGTCAGTAAATCCTCGGCATTATGTCCATGATGATTATATTGATGTGGCTTGTTCCAAAAGTTAGCATATTCGGCTTTGAAATCTTCTTCCTCAATTTCTTCCTTGGTTTTTCCTTCCCAGTCTCCAAAAGATATTTCGTTTAAGTCATCGACAATCTTAAGCGGAATTGCATTGTCTGCATTAATAAGCTTTGCTGTTTCCAATGCTCTCTTACTTGGACTAGAGTATATAACCTTGAATTCGATATCAGATAACCGCTTACCTAATAGAACTGCATTACGGATCCCTCTTGCCGTTAATTCAGAGTTCAGCGATCCTTGCAGACGATTTTCCATGTTCCATTCAGTTGCTCCATGCCGAGTAATATAAATTTCTAACATATATGCTCCTTAATATTGAACTTTTAGAAAATTATAACATGGATTTACCCGGAACTAACCCTATAATCGAAACTCCATTATTTTCTCTTTGGCAGAAGTCTTGGGATGATTCCAACTTGTTTTTACTTAATCAATCACACAAAAAAAGGCTCTTCCTTTCAACCAGGAAGAACCTACAGTTTATTTTACACCCTTCACCAGTTCCCTCATCGCTTTAAGCTGTTCGGAAAGCTCCATGAACCACTCCTGGTCTCCGGTAGCCAGGGCCAGGTCAATCAGGTATTGAATTTGTTCTTTATTTTTCACCTGGGGCTCCGGCAGTTTTTTCACTCCATTAGTTGGCATTGGAATGGTTTTGCCAACGAGTGCTTCATCATCACTTGAAGTGATCGTCGCATTGATCTTTTCATCCAAAACATCAAGTGATTCTACATATCCAATGATCAATTCTCCATCTCGGGATTTCCCTTTTATCCAATCCCCTACTTTTAATATTGAGTTATTCATATAAGTCACCTCAATTGTTCTGTAATCTTTTTTATTACATTTCCCTCAAATGAATGGGAGTCAACCCCCCTATTCACAGCATTCTTTCTCGTGCCTGATCAGATCAACCAGTTCTTTAATGGAATAATCCTTCAGGAATTCTCCCAAGTGTTCCTCCGCCCCCAGGAAAATGGCAAACAGGACCTTGTGCATATGCGCACCGACCACACATTTCTCATTGGATTCAGGGCACTTTGGCTGCAAGGCGCCTTCGGAGGTTAATTTGTAGATATCCCAGAGGTTGACTTCATCCAAGTCCAGGGCAAAAATAAAACCGCCGCCGGTACCTTCTTTTGATTTGATAAAACCGTGTTTTTTTAACAGACCCAGTACTTTGCGAATTCGTACCGGATGGACTCCGGCACTTTCTGCGATTGCATCGCTCGTCGACATTCTGTCAGGCTGCAGTGCAAGCAATGTTAAACTGTGAATGGCAAGGGTAAAATCACTGTTCATAGCCTGCCTCCTATTAACAATCTGTAATAATATATATTACAGTTAAAATAACCATATGACAAATAATCAGCTTTTAATTAGCCATGCTATCCCATTCAAAGCCGGTAAATGTGCGAAGTTTGCGCGGCAAGAAACTGCGGATTTCTTCTTCATTGTATCCAACCTGCAATCTTTTATGATCCAGGATAATCGGACGGCGCAGCATTTGCGGATTTTTAATGATCAGATCATATAGCTGATTCAGCGGAAGAGAATCGATATCCATGTCCAGTTTCTGGTACGCTTTTGAGTTCTTGGAGATAATGTCTTCCGTTCCGTCTTCTGTCAAACGAAGGATTGATTTGATCTCATCCACAGTAAGCGGATGGGAAACAATGTTTCTCTCGATAAAATCGATGTTATGCTCCTGAAACCAGGCTTTTGCTTTACGGCACGAAGCACAGCTCGATGTTATATATAAAGTTACCATGATCCAACAACTCCTTCTTTTTACTGTAAAAATAAAAATTACAGTTGAGCCAAAAAAATACTTTGATTTAAAGATATTCCGTATACTGTAATATTAATCTTTACAGTTTAAAAAGTCAACACTATCTAGGTGAATAATTACTGGGAACCTGACAAAATTTTTGACACCATCCCTTATATCCTCCACCCTTTTTAGAGTTAGTCTTGGATGGCTACCAAGCTCTGTTTCATCTCAGTACAGAGCTTAGCAGATCTCCCAGTGTTAAAGTCTATACGAATACATAAGAACTAAAGATTATTCAGTCGGGCAGGTAAAAAAGCAATTCCCAAACTCATCACAACCAATATAGCAGCCGGCCAATGGCTGGTCACCTTCCCCTACAGATACCAGTGTGCAGATCCGTCCGATACACACTAAATAGGAATCATCGGGTATCTGGCTTACCGGTATAATTTTCAGCTTTGAAAGTGGAAATTTTCTGAGGCCAGGTTCGCATAATGGATTATCACCATCATGTCTGTGATCGTTATTGTCGAATGACATATTCATCTCACCTCCTTCATAACAATGTATTCTGACAAGGAAGGGTTTGTATGGATATGAATCCATGAACCTAAACATATTTAGCTTTCTTTGTCCATCATCCTGGGTATGACGGACAGAAATGAAAGAAATCAAGCTCAAAGTGTCCGTCATCAGGTTTATGACGGACAAAAATCAGTGGATAGAAGACAAAAGTGTCCATCATCAGGATTATCCCGGACAATAAAGAACGCAATGAAGATAAAAGTGCAAATGCCACTCCTCCAATTAGTCTTAATTGGTTTATTACCTATCACTCGCGAATTAAGTTAACATAATATTTTTATAAACAACCCATTATCCCCTCTTCACCACCCAAATGTCAAAATGGGCTTATCCCTTCGAAACTCGGTCAGAATCATCTCGTCAAACTATATGAGGTGAGGAAAATGAGGAAGATAAAGCGATTCATACAGCTTGGGCTGAGTATTTTATTGATGGGGTCATTACTCTTTTTTGCAAATGGGTCAGGGTATGCTGACGACGTATCTGTCACAGTAAAAAAAGGAGATACTTTGTACAGCATATCAAAAAAATACAACCTGACTGTTCAAGAGTTAAAGGAGTTCAATGGGCTTAAGAACAATACGATTTATATTGGACAAAAGTTGGTGCTGCCTTCTTTGAACGAGCCAGAACCAATGTATTCGGTGATCGGGGGTTCTTTTACCAAGAAAGACAATGCAATAAAGCAAGTCGATAGACTGAAAAAAGAGGGAATTGATGCAGCAGTCACCACGAAGGTCATCAATGATAAAACCTATTACCGCATCCAGGCTGGTGTTTTTTCCAAAAAGACAAATGCTGAGAAACAAAAGAAGCTGGTGCAGAAAAACGGAATCAAAGATGCCTACATTGCAACGAACAACAATCTTCATATTAATGGGGTCCACCTTGGCTCGACTTACAGCAAAGTCCTCCAACAGTTTGGAAAGCCAATTAAAACGGAGGACCAGTTGAATATCCGGTCGCTATATTACAGTGGCGATGGTGCGGGAGTAAGAGTGAACTTCAACATGAAGGACGGTTCCGTATTCGGCCTGCAAGCCTATCCAGAATATTTGAAGCTGAAGACCCTGCCTACACAGAAAAAGCAGGTTATCAATAAGTATGGATATCCGAATAAAATGCAGAAAACCTCTTGCTACGAAAGTGCCACTTGTGGACAATATATTTACCAATTTAATAAAAATGAACTGATCATCCAGTTCGACCGAGATGGAAAGACCGTTCAATACCTTGACTTAAGGAAGATGAATTAAAACCGCCACTTGGCGGTTTTTTTTCTTTCAGCGAGTCCTTCACTGAATAAAATCACATCATATTTAAATACTAAATTAGATACTATCAACTCTAGAAGGAGCATGGACGATGAAAAAATTATTGGTTATGGGTCTCATTTTAGTTGCGTCGCTGAATATGGCGCCTGGAGTAACACCGGCATACGCGAAGCCTCATCATAATCACGAATGCATCAGCCAGTCTGAGGTCAAATTCGAAAATCAGTTCAGGAGACTGTGGGTTGACCATGTTTTGTGGACAAGCAATTACATAACAAGTGCCACAACCGCCGGTGCCGAGGATCAAAAAGATGTGCTTGAAAGACTCCTGAGAAACCAGGAGGATATCGGAAACTCCATTAAGCCTGTATATGGAGAGGAAGCCGGAAACAAACTTACAGCTTTGCTTAAGGAGCATATTGTCATTGCCGGTGATATTGTTCAAGCTGCAAAAGACGGAAATAAAGCAAAGCTTGATCAGCTGAACAAAGCATGGTTTAAGAATGCTGATGATATCGCAGCATTCCTGAGCAAAGCCAATCCTAATTTGAAAAATGAACAGTTAAAAGAGTTACTTTATAAACATCTTCAAATGGTGGCAGATGACCTATCAGCGAGCTTGAAAAAAGACTGGGGAGCAAGAATTGTTTCGATAGATGATGGAATGTCTCATATTATTATGATGTCGGATACCATTTCAACAGCCGTTGTTAAACAGTTCCCAGACAAGTTCAAAAAATAACAAAAAATCTTGGAGTCTGTCGTGGCTCCAAGATTTATTTTCGATTTTTTTGCTAAAGATAAAAGGCGATCGTAAACGTCGTAATAAATACAAGTAAGAAACTGGTTCCAATCATCAACGGAATATAGGTAAATGCATCGATTAAACGATCTGCGGTTGACCACGATGACGCATTAGGCGGGCGAGAAAAAGTCACTGCCAGATCGGTCCCATTTGCGCCGATGATTAAAACAAAACGCCCAGGAAGAAAAACATCACGGGTACTTTGAATACCTTGAATATTTTTTCATCATTGCCCCCCTCTTTCCTGCTTCTAATCCAGGTCACCTGGTTATATTCATCGCTGGACAGGCATATTATTTACTGTAATTTGACCAAAAGGAGTTATCAAATTGATCCGTATATTAGGATTATCCGTTCTCATGCTATTCTGTATCTATCTGGTTTATGCCTATCCCCAAATTGCACAAAAAAATGTTGATGTCGAGACGAACGCCACTGTCCAGGAAGACCCGGAAACGAATGAAGACATTTTTGAGAGCATCATACCTGATTTTGAGTACCTGCACGAAGAAGCGCTTGATAAAGAAGTAGACGGATATGTTGTTGTGACCTACAGAGAATACGAAATCCACCGTGACAAGGCAGGCAACATCATAAAACAAATTCCAACCTCAAACTATGAGTATATAAGATATAGAAGCTACTAATTCTGGGCAAAGGCTTATCTTTGCCTATTTTTATTTGAGCAAATAGCTCCTCCCTTATTGAGCACCTCTGCTGAAAATTCTTACTCCATTCGGATCCTCTGCCTGTTTTACCGGAAAGTTCTCCATAACGGCTTCCCGGATGGTTACGGCATTGCCGATTATCGTATGTAAATGGTTCACAGACTTTCCGAACAAATTTAGAATATCGTCTGCCAAGCCTTCTATTTTCGTTTCCACTGTTAACGTTTCAATTTTAGCATCCATTGAATCTACCAAATCTTCGTGTGTCTGTAGCTCTATTCGAAAATCATATGGTGTCGTTATAAAAGTTCTTCGTTGGCCACAATCCACTTTCCAGTCCATTTTTTCTGCATTTTTGCAGATGGTTTCTTGTTCCTTTTCTGATACGAGAAAGCCGATATGGTCAAACATGACTTTTTTTCCATATCCAAAAGTGATGTTGATGCTGCCCTTCCTCGCTTCTATAATCCGAAAAAGCACCCTTTTCTCCCGAAAGTCTTCCCATTTTAGCGGTGGATTAAAGTTCTGAAATTCCCCCTGGTATTTTCCGATTCGCTGAACGATTCGAAAGCCGTGGTCTTCATAAAATTTTTCTGTCTCTTCTACGAATGGCGTCCAAAAATGATAATGGAAAAGCAAAGTACCACCTCTTATTTTGTTTTTGTCACCAAGATACCCTAACTGGATTGAACAAATAGACCAACCACCCAATAAATAACGGCTGCCCACAACAATAAAATCATCGCTGCTGCCAGCCAATTCTTCTTTTTCACCCTGCCAGTTGCAGCCACTTTTTCACGTGATTCCTGAATGACGTGGTCAGGAAGCAGTTTTAACAGAATCGCAATTCCCAGTGGTACGAGAATGAGGTCATCCAGATAACCGAGGACTGGTATAAAATCTGGAATTAAATCAATCGGGCTGAATGCATAGGCGACTACGATCAATGCGAACAGCTTGATATAAAATGGTGTATCCGGGTGTTTGTAAGCTTCTGCAACAACAAAGATATCTTCTTTGAGTTTTTTCATCCGCACTTTGAAATGTTCCATCGCCTTTCTCATTGATGTCCTCCCCTCTAACTATTTCATCCTATTTACAATAGCATAAATAGAGCCTGGCACAATGTCCAGGCCCTCCCATTTTAGAGTGCATCTTTTGTTTCAAATGGATTACAGTCTTTAATTGTTAAAAACTTACGGCATTCTTTTGATGTTGTTCAATATAAGCTTTCAGGCCCGCTTTGAACTGCTGGATTTCTTCTTTTGTATTATAAGGGGCCAGCCCGATTCGCACCCAACCGCCTGATGGATGGACATCCAACACCTCAGCCATCGTGGATGCATAGAAGTCTCCATCTGCAACACACATATTGTAATTTTTGGCGAGCCATGCAGTGACCTCCCGTGACTGATGTCCCTCTATCGTAAAAGCAAATGTCGGCGTTCTGCGGCCTGATTTTGCCCGATACAGCGTCACTCCTGGCAGGCTTCTCAGAAAGTTCTCCACTTCGGCTGCAAGCTCTTGCTCATATTCATCAATCGCATGCATACCGGCCAGCAATCGTTCTCTTCTCGTCTCTCCATGGCCCAATTCTTCAATGAACTGGATGGCACCCATCACCCCGGCAATGCCTTCATGATTTTGAGTACCTGTCTCAAGCTTATAAGGAATCTCTGCAGGTGCCGGCTTCAGCTTGTAAACCGGCAGTTTTTCAAAAAGACTCTCCCTAACAACAGCAATCCCGACATGCGGCCCAAAAAACTTGTATGCCGAGCACAAAAGAATGTCACAACCCAACTTCTGAACATCGATTGCTAAGTGTGGTACACCATGAACGGCATCGACAACCGCCAGTGCCCCTACCTCTTTCGCCCGTTTTATTACCCGACGCAGATCAGTCACAGTCCCGGTAACATTCGATGACATTCCTACCGCGACCAGCTTCGTTTTTGGGGTAACAACCTGATACAACTCATCCAGCTTCAGACTGTACGTTTCTGGATCAAGCTTCAGGAATTTAACTTCTGCTCCTCGGTCCCTTGCCAAGGTAATCCATGGATCTACATTTGCACGATGGTCGAGCTCGGTGACGACTATCTCGTCGCCTTCATTGATGAAGCCAGCCAGACTACGTGCAATCGCAAAGGCATGCGTGGTCATGTTTGCGCCAAAGGCCACTTCATTCACCTGACATCCAAGCAAATCCGCCACTGCATCCCTCGCTTTATCCAGCATTGCATCCGTGTCGGCACTGGTATTAAAGGTTCCATGGAGATTCGCCATCCCGTTCCTTATGTATCGATACATCGATTCGAGCGCATAATCAACCATCTGCGTCCCGCCTGGCCCGTCAAAATAAATGACTTGCCGGCCATCATCACTGCGGCTCAAAGACGGAAACCTCTCCCTCACCAGCTCAATTGGAAACTTATCAGCCAACCTTATCACTCCCTCAGCTAAAATATACACCTATTATGTCATAATATTCTAACAATGACATCTAAAACCCTTCGACAAGCGAAGGGTTTTAGTCAATTATTTTTCACTTTTGTAAATCAGTTTTCCGTCAGAAGAGTAGGCTGATACAATTCCGCGCTCTTCTTTCACATCCCGCCTATCAAACGAAAGATACCAAAAAGTTCTTTTGTTATTCTGAATGATTTCTGCATCCTTCTCGGGATTTGTATATTCAACCTTTATTTTGAAAATCTGTACTTATTTTAACCTACGGAACTTTGCCATAAAAAAGAAAGACCAAATCGATTACGATTTGGCCTGGCTGAATCACTTATTCCTCTTCTGGTGTGACCGGACAGACTAAATAACAAAACCCGCTCTCCGTACAAACAATCTCACAATCATCAAATGGCTCTTCGCCTGTTCCATAGCAGGCTAAAAAGTAAACTGGTCCCACACGTACCAAAACACAATCATCAGGCACTTCACTAACTGGAATGATCTCTAATCTGGGTAAAGGCACTCTGCTGACATTCCGGTCACAAAACAAATCAGAAATATCCCCTATATGATTTTTTCTCTTCATCTTCTCACCTCCATGTTACCATGTTATTCATGGAGGAAGACAAGGGTATGGATGTTCGTCCGGATTGGACCTATGTCATCATAGAGAAAACAGGATTATGACACCAAATATGAAATGACATCGGAAATTCGCTGTTTAAAAGCTGTGTAATGATGCCCAGCCCCTTCAATCACTTTCAATTCTGCCTGTATTTCTTTCTGTTCGATAATCGAAAAAACCGCTTTGTTGGTTTCGAGAAAAGGTACTGCGAGTTTTTCGCCGCCTTCATTTGTACCGCAATCTAAATAGATTTTTTCCAGTGAAGTTAAATCCGTTTCCTTCAACAACTTCTCAATCTCTTCCTGATTCCGGTAAAAACCTGAAGAAAGTCCAGCCACTCTTTTAAAAATATTAGGATATGTGCATGCAGCATAAACTGAAATCAAACTCCCTAATGAAATGCCGGCCATATAGGTTTCATTTGGGTTGGAAGGATATTCCGAGTCAATCAATGGCTTTAATTCGTTCACAATGAACGAGATATAATTCTTCCCTTTCCCGCCTTCGGTACTCGGTTTGCCAAGCAGCTTTGTTGTATACTCCCCATTCTTCCAGGGACAATATTCATTGATTCGCTCCGAAGATTTTTGGTCAATCGCCACTACCATCAGCTCGATCTGTTTCTTTTCCAAAAGCTTATCCAGATCCAGCCCGACACCGCCGATTGCCTCTTCATCACCAAATACATTTTGTCCATCATGCATGTATAACACCGGATACCGTTTGCCATTCGCTGCGGTTGGAACATATACCCGGATTCTTCTTGCCTCGCCAAACAATGAAACTTCAAAACTATTGATCATCATAAGAACACTCATCTCATTATTTTTTAAAGAAAATTTTACCATAACGAATTCATTATAACCATAAAATCTTATGTATCCAGGAGGAAAGGCTATTGTCAACATTTTATTGATTATAAAAAAATGGGAATCACCCATCATCAAGATATCCCCTTTGATGCTGGAGTCATTACCGATCCCGATGAGCAATGAAGAAAGCTGCACCAGCGTGACTGCTGGTGCAGTTTTTTTATCACAAAAGTTCTTCTACTAACTATGCAAACTTCCTTTTAACCACGGCCTCGGGCGGAAGTTACCGATTGGAATTCGAATCAGGCTTGTTTGTTCACTCATTTCGTAAAGCTGATCCGCCATGCTTGCATTGAAGCCAAGCAGAGGATGACCTCCCAGTCCCAGAGCGGAGGATGTTAAAAGCAATCTTTGCACGAGCATGCCTGCTTCCATTTGTAAGATCCGGTAGCCCCTGTATCCCAGTTCTTTCTGGTAAAATTCCATATTGCCTGCAACGTGCAGGCAAAGCGGCACCTGCTGCAGATTAACGTTATCAAAGGACAAACCTGACTGTAAGAGCAGACGATGATCTCCTTGCTGGATTTCTAGTAATCTATGTTCCCTGCTATCGTAATGATAGGCCCCGTTCGGGATACCTTCAACATTATAGAGACAGCTATAGACTGAAACCTTGGGTTCTTGACCGAAAAAAATGTCGTCCACATCATTGCGGTAATGAAACGAAGTTAACGATTCCTTCAACAGAACCGCCAACTGCTCCTGACTTATGCGTGATAAAACAAAATCCATCTCTGGTGAAAAGCGTTTTTTGCTTACTTCTGCCAGATCATATGGTAATGATTCTGTTTGTGGAAGATGAATCACTCGGTTTCGGCGGTCTTCATAAGAGCGGTTTCTAAGCCGCGTAAAAGAGGCGGTTGATTCGAATTTTGCTGCATCATTCATTTCGATTAATTTATGGAATTCCAGAACGTTTTTAGACCTTTCTACACGCTCAAAAACCACTGGCTTCAACTCTTTTTTTAGCGTATCTGCGGTTATATGCGTTCCGATGCCGCTCCCAGTCCAGTTTGTCGGCTCTACCGACAGCGGGATTACCGAATAGATGCTCTCCTCTTGTTCGGATAAACCAAGAAGGTGATTGAGTGCCGAATCCAAATATTGATAGTAAACCCCGGCAGCAAAACCAAAACGTTTTGCACTTTCCAACAGCTGCCCCATCAGTACGCCGGCATCCAAGCCCTGCAGGCGATAGGAGAAATTATTGTACTTAAAGAAGTTTTTCCAGAACATAGTGGAGATGAATACTGTGCCGAAGCAGGATGAAAGCTCACAACGTTCTCCTAAGGCAGCGGAAATGTAGGAATCAAAATTTCCGGCCCGCAACAAGACAAGTCGGTGGTGCGATGGATCATAATGATAGACTCCGTCAGGAAGCCCATTAATCTTCAAATAGACATATAGTTCATTAGGATAGAGCGCCCCACCTGAGGGAGCAAACCTTCTGTAGGAATGAATCGGATTTGCTTCCTCCGGAAAAACAGACTCGCTCAGTTGAGAGATTCCGAAAACATACCAGAGAAAATGACCGATTCCTTTTAAATCTGGACTTGCTGGCATTCTGTATTCCTCGAGGGACAATGGGACCTCCGCAGAGAGAGGCACAACCGGAAGTCCTTTGTATAGTTTATAGGCTAAAGGTGCATCCTCCCAATTGGGTTCCCAGTTTTCCTGGTTGGCACGATCGATATCAAAATGTAAATCCTTCAGAAATTCATCAAGTGTCATTCTTGCACCTCCTATGGGAACGGATGCGGCAAGTGGTTTAGTTCTTCATATGTCAAAGGTTTCTTTGTATAGCCGAGCTGCATCGGGACATGCAGCACCCGATCGAGCCCTTTGAGTCGGGTCAGGTGGTGCCCGAAGGTCATTGGCAGCATTCCGGGTATCATCACTTTCACACAATTAAGCCCATTTTTCCTCAGTTCCGGAGGGGTCTGATCGACAACGATGACATTGAGGCCCAATTGACGGAATCTCCCAAGAACTTCCTTTAAATCTTCGGTCAAGTCATCATGACGCGACTCCCAGTTAAATGCATCAGGAAAACTTTGCATTGACCGGCTGTCATCGAACAGGAAGTGCAACCGCTCTTCAGCCTGCGGAAGTCCGTAAAGCATCCCGTGGTCATCCATTTGCCGCACAAGGTAATCATCTTCAAGCATTTGTAAATACTTTTCCTTATTCTCTTCGAGTTTCCCATCAAGATTGAGCATCATCCCAGCCAGCTCCTGGATCGCACTCTTGGCAGCCTTCACAGGATCAAGATGGGCCCCTGCTGCACAAATAATGTTCAATCCCTTATCCTTTCGGTTCTTCGCCATCGCCCAGACGCTTGGTATGCCATGCTCCATGGTGGCGTTATACAAAAATAATTCATAGCCAGCTACCGCACGCATGCGCTCTTCCATCAATTGCAGTTCTTCGTCGTCTGCAGAACAAGGATCAAGTCGGGGCAGGTTCAGCTTTGCGTACCATGATAAGAGGAAGGAGTCTCGCTCGACAACTTCCATAATGCCATAAAAAATCGCCTCTTCCATGCTTCCGCCAAGAGCACAGCCATTTGAAGTTTCATAGACAAATCCAGAGGACCCGCATCCCAGACTATAATAGGAGAGCAGCTCAGGCACAAGGATTGGACGATCTTCAGTCAATGAGTAACCCCAGACCCAATCCATCGGCCGTTCGGGATCGAATTTCTGAAATGGAAATCCTTGTTTTTCATATTGCTCATCCGCGTGGACGCCAACTTCCAAAGGGTTCAAAGCCTGTGCCTCTAAGTTTCGGTAACTGTCATGAACAACTGGGCGTTTACCGCGCGGTTCAAGTCCGCAATGACGCTCAAGGCCTTCCAGGATGGCAGTCAGTTCGCTGTCAGCATAGCATTGTGTCCTTCCAGCCGTGCCTTCATTGCCACCGGAGATCATCGGCAGATTGACACTGGAATCAGCGAAAGGTGTGACCAAATCATACATTTTGCTGTTTAACAGTCCTGTCCGGTTGTCAAAATAATCCGCATAGAGGACTTTCTTCAATTCATCCAGCGGTGTAGTGCGGTAGCTGCCGGGGCTGATTTTTGGACTTGAGCTCAGTGAAATTTTTGCGAGTTCAGCGGAATCCTCAGGAATCTGACTGCATACCGGGCACAGTGAATCAGCAAGGAGAGAGTGCCATGATCCATTTAATGTCTTTAGGTCGGTAAAATACATTCTTCCCTCGAGCTGAGACTCTTTCCCTGCAAGGATTTTATCAGTCTCCTCCACAATTACATGTGCGAGCTGCAAGAGTCCGTTTTGTGTGGCCCATGGATCGCTTGCCATCCCTTCTTTAGCGGCCAGTTTTTGCTTCACTGCCTGCATCTTACTTCGTTCCTGTCCCCCAAGAAGCCTTCTATGATCGGCACATTGTGAACATCCTGGAGTACCCGGTCGAACGAGGGGTCCGGCAATGCCTTCTCCAAAGGAAACAAAACCCCTGAGCCATGGGCTCCCTGTCATTTTTACGGTTTCTTCAGCCTTTTGATGGGCAGCGGGATTCCACGTATCATGGAGCACCAGGATCAGCTCCGAATTTGCGGGGAGACTATTTTCAAAATCAGTCCGCCTGAACACCTGGTAACGGGTTGATAACTCTTCCCCCACCCGATCTGCAAGCCTGCCTTCTCCAATAATTACTACGAAGGAACTCAATCCACTCCCTCCTCTCGCAGCAATACACCAACCACCCCTTCGAGTTGCTGGTTAAAAATTGGTTCAATTAGCAAGTCGTATACTGCCAACTCGATTTCGTTCTCTTTCAGGACATTCATTGCTGCATACAAGGTTTCCGGCTGGATTCTTTCTGGACATTCAGAAATCGCGATTTTTTGTTTTTGCCGTTCTTCAAGCTGCACCTCTGAATCATTGAGGCAATCACCGTCCGATTCATTCTGGAAATCGGCCAAAGCACTCTGTAAAGCGTTCCTTAACGCCATGGTGGCGTTCAAATCCGCACTGCCATACCAGCCTTTGCTCGTTCCAGCCCAGAAAACAGGAAAACCGTTTATGTCATTTCCCATTCCTACTCTCGGTGTACCCTGCATTGTCGTAAGAGCTTTTATATAGAAACGACAGCGATTGTCTTCAATTGGCTCAAGGTCCACAAGAGTTATCGATTCTTTTTGTCCAGCTCTTCGATTATTCAACTTCTCTGACAGACATTTTTTCAAACCGCGCCCAACGGCTTCCGCAAAGGACTCCCCGGCGCCGACACCTATGAACTGCCCGTTATCAAACAAGCCAGACATTCGTGATGCATAATCTTCGATTCCAGATAACGCCGCTTCTATCCGTGCCTCTTCATGTGTTAAGCCACTGCATACCCGCGCTTTCAGCAACTCAGCCGGACCATCAGACAGCGGATCGACGGCCTGGACACGGCATTGTGCCAGCGGAAGTTGTTTCAGGTCCCCTTCCTCCCACACATGCAGGATCCCGGTCTCCCTGGAAGTCAATAAACTAAAATAGTGAAATAATTTTTCCGGATCAGGACCTCTTTGGTTCTTTCCGATTCTGTCCTCGAGGATTTCCGCCTTTTCCAATGTGAAGGCGCGTGTTTCCAATGGATGAGGAAAAAACGAATGCCAGCTTCCTTCAAGTGTCTCTAAATCCAGCATAAAGATCCGATTTTTTTGTTCAGATGTTGTGACGCCAGCCAGATCTTTAAATAATTCAAAAGTAATCACGTTCGACAGCAATGCACCTGTTGTCAATGAAGCCCAAGGTACTCCTTGCTCTTTTTCAAAGACGGAGGAATGCAATCGCCTCCAGGCTGACTCCCAGCAAATTTCTGAACCCGGATTAAAGATTGGACCTGCTAAGCCTTTATTTTTCAGAATGATAGCTGGAAGGAATGCTTTGTTCTCCTCTCTGCAAATGTTTTGCCACGTCCTCAGCTCTTCCAGATTGCCTCCCTGTGAAACATAAAGGATATGATCATATGAGCTCAGTAACTCCCGCCAGTTCCCTTCTTTTACCGGCTGTTCCTGATACACCACCTCTGAATCTGTTTTACGGGCATGAGCTACCAGCTCCGCAAGTCTTTTTCTGTTCGTCGGCATTTCATTTGTAATCGAGACATTCAGTTTTTGCAGGCCAGATTCCATTAAAGAAGATACGAGTGAATTCAACATCGGCCCTGACCCAACAGCAAGGACATTTGCATCCCGGAATGTCTGGAATCTTGCAGCACCCGAGCCGGCCAAATTGTCCACAAACTCAATTTGCGAGGCGAATTTTTTTCTAACCTCCTCCGATAGTGAATGCGGTTCATCCCTGGCAACATCCCGTACAAAGCCATTCTCTAAAAGGACCCCGGCAATTTGATATACACGCTCCCTATATGGTCCTGGCAGCCCGTCAGTCAATTTTTCCAGCGTATACTCTCCATTGAACATCGGCAAAAGCTTTTCAACCCACTGATCAATCCCGATTCCCTCAAGACGGAAGGAACATGAGTTATTTCGTAAATACACTCCCCTGTTAGGTTCAGAGAGATAAAACGTATCCCTTTTCACCTTCAAACGCATGGAAGGATCCAAATTTGCCATTTCACTCCTCCTTGGGCTTTTCCAGCCCCCTTCTTTGCTTAATTACCTCGCATTATCATCGTATGTATCTCAATTTGTCCCTTATGTCTTATCACGGGAATAACGAAAGCTCCTGCTTTTCCATTTGCAGGAGCTTTCCTTAAAAACTATATTATTTTAACCCCGATGGCACCGGCCACAGCCGCCGCAACGACCGCATCCTCCACAACGGAAGCAACCGCCGCAGCCGCCACAGCGGAAACAGCCTCCGCAACGGAAACCTCCGCACCCAAAGCAGCTAAAGAAGCAAGAGAACCCGAAGCAGCCGCCAAAGCCACCCAAACCCAAACCTAGAAAACGCTCATCTCCTGCATGGTGGTACACGCTTTGATCCCAGCTGACAGGTTGAGTTGCCTGGAAATCACCAACATTCAGCATTTGCAGCTCATTATGAAAATCATTCATCATTTTTCTTTACCTCCTCCAAATAATAAAGGGCCGTTCTACACAACAAAAAACAAAGAGCTAACCAGATATGTTTCCGTATAAAAGTTGCAAACATTATTGAATACTCTTCAACAATTTATGTCGACAAAAGGGCCTTTGTCACATATGCAAAAGCCTATTTTGTGTGGTGATGGGAAAAAGAGGAATTTAGAGGCAATATGTAAGGAATACAAAACAAAAGCCAAACACCTTTAGTAGTAAGTTTTTTTCACTACAAAATATTCTGCAAACGTCATATCAAAGATGTACAATAGAGCTATAAAATTGATTCATTTTGGAGGGTAATAAATGAGGAATCATGAAATTGATTACAAAATTTACGGTGATGACATGCAGTTTGTTGAGGTTGAACTAGATCCGAGCGAGACGGTTGTCGCCGAAGCTGGCAGTCTGATGATGATGGACCAGCAAATTGAAATGGAAACGATTTTTGGTGATGGTTCCGGAAGCGGCGGCGGTCTTGTTGGCAAACTGTTCGGCGCAGGAAAGCGACTGCTGACTGGCGAGAGCCTTTTTATGACAACCTTCACCAATGCCGGACATGACAAAAAACATGTGTCCTTTGCTTCCCCTTACCCAGGAAAAATCATTCCAATGGATTTGAGCGAGCTAGGCGGAAAAATCATCTGCCAGAAAGACGCTTTCCTTGCAGCTGCAAAAGGAGTATCTGTTGGAGTTGAGTTCCAGAGGAAGCTAGGAGCCGGATTCTTTGGCGGCGAAGGTTTCATCATGCAAAAGCTAGAAGGAGACGGAATGGCCTTTGTTCATGCCGGCGGTACCATACATAAAAAAGAACTCCAGGCAGGAGATGTCATCCGCGTCGACACAGGCTGTCTAGTAGCGATGACAAGTAATGTGGATTATAACATTGAAATGGTAAAAGGCATCAAAACCGCCCTGTTTGGCGGAGAAGGATTATTCTTCGCTACACTGAGAGGACCAGGAACAGTATGGATCCAATCCCTTCCATTCAGCCGACTTGCAAGCAGAGTCTTTGCCGCAGCACCCCAAGGCGGAGGACAAAATAAAGGTGAAGGCAGTGTACTAGGCGGAGTCTTCCGTATGCTGGATGGCGATTGATTAATTGGAGAAGAAATTCGGACACTTTCTTTTCGCCGAGCCAGTGTTTTGTCTGAACTTGCACCTGCTTCGGATACTTTCTTTTCGCCGAGCCAGTGTTTTGTCTGAACTTGCTCCTGCTTCGGACAATTTTCATTGGCCGAGCTGGGGTTTTGTCTGAACCTGCACCTACTTCGGACACTTTCTCCTGACTGAGCCGAGGTTTTGTCCGAACTTGCATCTACTTCGGACACTTTCTCCTGACTGAGCCTGAGTTTTGTCTGAACTTGCTCCTACTTCGGACAATTTCTTCTTGCCAGGACGGAGTTTTGTCTGAACTTGCATCTACTTCGGACAAATTTCACTGGCAGAGCAGGTATTTTGTCTGAAATTGCACCTACTTCGGACAATTTTCACTGGTAGAGCTGGAGTTTTGTCCGAACTTCTACCTACTTCGGAC
>JAGGQZ010000002.1 GCA_018613055.1 Chryseobacterium sp. ISL-80
TCTTATTTAACTGAGGGAGCTTAATAAGGAATTCAACAAAAAGGGTGTTTAATCCTTTTGGATTAACGCACCCTTTAACACACTATCATTATTTTTAATTGCTACCTTTAAGAACATCGTTTAATTGTAATGAAGATATTGTACCTTGGTGAAAATATAATTGCCATCTACCATCTATAAGTTTCCAAATGGAGCTTCGAAGTGTATTCCGATTTCTAGTTTTATCAACTACAAAATAAGTAGATAAAACTATTTCTGAAGATAAGGGATATATCTCGTGATTATGCAGTGACATTTCAGTTAGCACAACTCCAGATTCAAGACATTCATTTTTATCAAACATATAACCAGAATTACCTATTTCAAAGAAATCATCTGCAAGTATTTTATCTAGTTCTTCACGACTTTTACGAACTTCAAGTCCCGTGTGTCTTTCTTCCAATTCTTTTATATGTTCCTTTAAGTTCGCATCCATAACTCCAACCCCCATATTTTCACTTTAATTTCGATATACATCTTCAAAACTATCCTGCATCGTTAGGGGAACAAGAAGGGGATTTAAAGCCATTTCTCCTTGTTGTGCTTATGACCCTTTACTGTGTGAACGTAAATTAGCAACGTTATTCGGGTTTATTGACCATTTTTCCATTAGTTCCATTTGTCTCTTTTTTAAATCCTCATACGGTTCCTCAATTAACTCGACTTCATTAAATCTTCGCTCAAAAGCGTTTGTAGCTTTTATTTTTCTGTATCCACCAAAACCTAAATCATCGTTTAATAACCATACTACTTTTTTTATGTTAGCGAACAATATTCCACCTGTGCACATTGGACAGGGCTCCAAGGAAGTATATATTGTAAATTTCTTTCTTTTAACTTTCGCATCTATAATTGTATGCCCAGCATTTCTAATAGCATCTATTTCTGCGTGAGCTGTTGCATCTTGATTTGGATGAACTCTGTTTCTCCCCTTAGCAATTAAATTATAATTTTCATCAACAATAATTGCTCCTATTGGATATGTGTTCTCTTTCAATGCTTGTTCGGCTTCTTTAAGTGCAAGCTCTGAATAATACCTATCTTTATCCCTATTCATAGTTTCTCCCCTGACGTTTTTCATCAATGACCTATAAATTCGCTAAATTAGAACCTTCTCCTTCTTTCACTAAACTGCATCGATAGTTCAATAAGAACTACAACAAAAAGTGCATTAATCCCTCAGAATCAATGCACTAGTTAATTATACAGTGCCGTTTTCACCTTTAATAATATGGCCTTGATGATTTCCAAGTGAAAATTAAAATTAAACCATAAAAAGAGAGAACAATATAATAACAATTCCAGCTAAGGAGAGAACATCCTGCAATGGTCTGTTTTTAGAAATCTCTTCTTTGTGTTCTTTCTCGTAACTTTTGTGAATCTTGTTGTGGAGATGTTCATCACCCGGAATTTCTGGGGATTGAACCCCCATTATCCCTCTCCCTCCAAAGAAAACTATTTTGTGTAAGGGTAAAGCTGCAATTAACATTAATAAACCTAATATTAATCCCCACATTCCAATAATGCTTGTGTCAAACTCACCATTAAAAAGATAAGAGGCAAGCAATAGTAAGGCGTAGCTGCCAACAACAATAAAGAAGCTGATTTTGAATTTTTTCAACATCATTTATCACCTCTTTATTAATACGAATACCCTTTGAAAAAGATTCCCTTTGTATTCAACTAACCTGCATCGTTTGTTCAATATGGAATTCAACAAAAAGGCCTATAATCCTTCCTGGAACATTGCCCACATAATTAAAAAAGTTCATTTGTTGTCTAAACAATCCTTTGCCTCTTCGTTTTCATATGTTTTTAATTCAGACTTTTTTAATTCCCCTCCGATATTTTTAAAGATCAAAAATTGCCAGCGCTTTATCTATGTTTTTGTTGTGCTGCCTTAGGCTAGTAATATGCTCTTCCATTGTTCTGAATTTTTAAGACATCGAACTCTTCTTTTTCAGAATTAGCATACTTCTTATTGGTGAATTTGTTAATATTATACTAATCAATAGTTTAGGTAAGGTGGAAAAATGAAAACAGTTACAGGCTTAGAACAGGTATATACTTCTATAGAGTTTTTAAAAGAGTCATATGGAAGGTTACATAAGTGTGAATTTCACATTCACACACCAGCATCTCATGATTATCGATTAACTAGTTATAGTTTATTCAAAGAAATGACACTGGATGATGTTTTAAAAGTTGCTGAGGATGAGGAGTATTTAACTTCAGAATACATTTTAGAATTAAAACAAAAAACTTCTGAAGAAAACGAATCCTTAGTAAAAGAGTTAAATGAAAAGTCGGGCACAACGTATAGAAATTTTAAGGAATTGCTTGGATATGAATTAATTGCGAATAAATTATATCGGAGTGAGATAGAAATAGCAGTAATTTCCGATCACAATACGATTAAGGGTTATAAAAACCTAAGAGAAGCAATTATAAGACTATACGATTCTAGATATTTTACAAAAAGAAAGTTTGTAAGATTATTTCTTGGAATAGAAATTAGTTGTTCTGATAGATACCACTTGATAGGAATATTTAATGAAGACGACTACACAAATGTTCAGCAATTTGTTGATAAATTTATTCACTCTGAGGAAGAAGGAACATATATCTCTTGCTTAGATATGGTCAAAAAAGTAAGAGATCATAGTGGTATTCCATACATTGCACATATTAACTCAAATCAAATGTTAGGGACAGAACTATACAAAAGGTCTTTATTTGGTGCGGATGACCTGTTTATAGTGGGTTTGACTAATTCTGATAGTAATGAAAAGACAATAAAAAGAATAGAACAGTTTTGCCCAAATGCTAGAATAAAGTTCTGTTGTATAAATGAAGGAGATTCACATGAATTAAGTCAAATTGGTGTTAGGAATTCATGGATAAAGTTCAATACAATTAATTTTCAATCCTTAAAAAAGGCTTTTTCTGATCATAAAATATGCGTCTATAGAGATAAACCTATTTATAATGACAGGTTTATCAAAGGTATTTATATAATCCCAGGTGAAGAGGGGGGATTTCTCACTGGTAAAGAAGACCCTAAGTCTCCATTTATCGTTGACTTTTCAAGAGATTTAAATTGTATAATTGGAGGTCGTGGTGTCGGGAAAAGTACCATTTTAGATATATTAGAAACCGTTTTTACATTAGAAATAAAAGATAAAAATAAACTTAAATTTATAAGTAGGAACAAAATTATTTATGTAGTTTTTTACTATAAAGGAGATGACTACGTTTTACAATTTATACCACAGGTGGGCTCGACTGGGTATACAGAGTCATTTTTCCTAGAAAAGGCATTCAAAGAAGGAGTGGTTACAGATAAAGGCTTTAGTTTAGCTCCACATTGGGTAGAGTTATTTAAAGTGACTAAAGGGGAAAAGAAAGAATTAGTATTTACTAAGGTTGAGCAGGAGAAAACAATTAAGTTGCTTAGTGAAGTCTATAAAAAAAGCTTTTCAATAAATAATATTATTGAACAGATTAATTCGGGAAAAGTGAGTGATTTTATTAGGGAAATAATCCTAAACGGAAGTAAGTTCAATTCTATTAATAGATACATTTCTACTTTGCAACAATGCAATAAAAACAATTATAGAAAGACCTTAAGGATAGAATTAAAAAATATTGTTGATGATTTAGCTGAAAGGAATAGACAGGTTTATACAGTCATTAAAGAATTTAATGAGTTAAATACTAGATTGATACAGGTAACTAGTTCACCTAAAAGCCTTGATCCAGCTGAATATATTAATGTCTTAAGTATAAATGGAAAATCTCATGTCGCTAATACTTATTTAACATGGGATGATGTAGAAAAATATATTTACACCATTGTAAAGAAAATGAATTTTTTACAGTTCATAGAATTACTAATTAATAAGAAGCATGATGTGTTAGAAGAGGTTGAAAATATAGAAAAATTTATTTCAAGTAGAACTATTGGCGGCTATGAGGAAATTAATAAACAGAATTTAAAAAAGGTATATAACAGTATTGAATCAAAATTATTTAATAACACTGAGAACGTGACAGCGAGTTTATTTAAATTTCTAAACTTACAGGATGACTATACGTTACTATTTAATATAAACTCGAAAGAATCAATTCAATCAACGAGTGTTCAAATGAGAGAAGTTGAAACTTTGTCATTAGGACAAAAAGTAGTTGCTATTCTAACCTTCTTATTCAACTTTGGAGAGCAGTCACTAGATAGTACTCCACTTGTCATTGATCAACCTGAGGATAATTTAGATAATCAATATATTTACAAAAACTTAGTAGAAAGTTTAAAGAAGGTTAAGAACTCTCGACAGGTGATAATTTCTACTCATAGTTCTACTATAGTTACAAATGCAGATGCTGAACAGGTAATTATTTTAGAATCAAATAACACAAATGGGTGGTTAGTTAAAAAAGGATATCCGGGTGATCGTGTTATTATTAGACATATCCTCACTATACTAGAGGGGGGAGAACAGTCGTTTAACCATAAAGCAAAAACTTATAGTAATGTCCTAAACTTGGTATAAACATTGGTTTTTAACCAGTAACAAAGGTTAGAAATAGTCTTCTCTTATCTAAAAAAATTTTAAACACTGCAAACAATTACCGAAAGCAATGTTTGCAGTGTTCTTTACTATACTTGCAATAAAGGTAATTCATTGTTCAGGATAAGAAAAAATTAAGAGGCAACTCTTAACCCCTTGGCTTTATTGAAGTTTCTTTATTCTAGATTTTTTTATATACCTCCGCGTAAGATACTTTTAGTTGTTCCCTTAATTGCTTATTTTCATTTTCTAGCTTGTTAATCTTCCGTTTAAGTGAATTGATCATTGCATCTTTATTGTTTTCATCCATTTCTCGTTTTGTTTGTTTAAGGGTTGGGGCACAACTTTGTTGCTGCCGTAAGGTCTCAATTCTATCTCGAATCTCTGGATGATTATATAATGTGGCTTTAGATACCCCTGCTTCGTTTGCTACGCTATTGAAATTTATATTTCCATTAATCTTAACAAGTCGTTTTAGAGCGTCATTAGCCTTCTTTTCAGTGAGAGCCTTCCTAGATTCATGAATAGTCTTTAAATGTTTCCTTCGGTCGTAATTATTCATTATTAGCACCATGCTTTCGTTTAAATCTATCCACTCGACCAAAGATTATATTACCATCTTTAATAGTTTCTAATATACCTTGGTAACGCTGTAAATTCTTTCTGTTTTTTTCAACAATATCATTCCTTCCACGGTGTTCTAATGCTGCTATTGTTTTTGCTGTAGCTTTTATTAACAACTCATATTTTTGAGTATCTAAGTCTGAAAAGCCGATGGCCAAGTCTTTACATGGACTTCCTGAGTTACAAGTTAGACATGGTGGCTCTTCAGCATACGGACAATTTCCATTTATTCGTGCATGACATGTACCATATGGATTATCAATTGCATTCAGCTTATGATCGCGCCATAATGTTTCGAAAATACCAGTTGGGATATCTTGGTTAGACTTTATTTCTTGAACCTCACCATTTAGGTCAAAACTAAATACACCTTGTCTCAATGCTTCCTCAAAAACCTTTCTCTTAGTATTATCCAACAACTTCGCATAACGCATCGTCATTTCAGGGGAAGCATGAGCTAATAAATCCTGTAAAGTAATAATATCTACACCATTATTTATCATCTTAACTGCGTATGTATGTCTGAATTGATGTGTTTTAAAGTGAAACAAATCCCCATTTTCATCAGTAATATTTTTTAATTTAGCCAACTCATTTAATTTAACACCAATCCATTGTTGTTCATAAGGACGCCCCTTTCTAGTGCCTCGATAGCGAACAAATAGTAATTTTTCGGGATTGTTATCTTTATTACTATGTAAAATGGAGTTATTTATTATAACTGCAAGTATGTCAGCTAATTCATCATCTATTGGAATACGATGACCTATTACATTGGTTTTTTCAATATCAGTCTCGATATAATATTTTCCGTTTAGCTTTATTAAACAGTCCTGTGTTAAACCTAATACATCTGAGATTCTAAGCCCTGTTTTAAAAGCCACCCATACTACAGGTTGTGCATCTTTGTTAAGCAAATTAATGTGTCTGAATAACTGTTCTAAAACGTAGTCAGGAATGTAGTCTACTTGATCAATCGGCTTCTTTTTAAGTGAGGGTCTATCCTCCGGAAAAACGAGAAGACTAACTGGTTTTAATGGACAATCTGCTTGATTATAAGTGGAAATATCCTCAAGAAATTGAGTAATATAATGTAAATTAGTATTTATATGATGTTCAAAGTGAGTAATTTTCTTATCTTTTCTGGTCTCGTTTTTTAACCAATCTAAATATTTTTCAATATGCTTTCTCTCTAGATATTTAAAACTTGTCCAGGAAGGTTCTGCAGCTAATATATAATTGATAAACTTCGTTACTTGTCTTACATAGCCTATTGCACTAGCCCAAGCATAATTATCATACAATCTTCTTTTTATGTTCTGTTTTACAATCTTTGTAAGCTGATTTGACATAATCTTAGAAAAATCTATATAGTGAGCTGATGTACTTTTAACATAATTAATACCATAAAGATCATTTAATTTTCTTATATCCCACCTGTCTTTTTCCCATTCAGCTCTTAAATCTGAATACTTACAAAGATACTTATAAATTAGTCCAAAAAAACCTGCTATAGGAGTTTGACTAGTATATCCGCCATTTTTATTTGAGGCTTGCCTAGTTAATATGGAGCCATTATCATTTAACCAACTTAGCCACATCAAATTTGCTTTATTAAAGTCAATATTCAAGATTGAATCAATATGAGGGAATTTTTCATTTAAGAATGAAGTTAGTTTATATAACTTTGTCGCACCAACTCCATATATAGTAGATAGAGACCATTCATCTTTAAACAATCTTTTATACCAGAGGTATTTAAGCTCTAAATTGACTCGTGGATTTTCAATTTCAAACCTTATAATATTTTTCCGATAGTAGTAGTTCTCTAATTGGTCCTTAAAGTTATTGATATTTCCGATAAACCTTATATCCCAATGGTCATTAACTAAAAAATACGGATCATTTACAACCTTATAAGTTACAGACCCATCTATTTCTATCGTTCTTTCCATATATGTTGATAATTCTTTTCGAATTTGGTCATGTAAACTATGCTGAAAATAATTATCTATATTTTTTCTGCTCAACTCTTTACCGCCTTTCATATTCAATTAATTTTAAAAGCTGATTGTGCCTGTTCCCATGACTTCCTTATTTCCTCATCTGATGGATGAAGGTAAAAATTACTAGTAGTTTGAATTTGTGAATGACCTAACCGTTCTTGGACCTGTTTAATGTCCCTGGTTTTAAGGTAAAATAATGTAGCGTGTGTATGGCGAAACATATGTGGATTTACTTGTAACCCAGTTTTTTTGTTAAGACGCCTAAATAGAGAAGAAACATCCTGATAATTCATAGCCTCTCCTGTGTTCCTACCTCGTAACTTAACAAATAAAAAGTTCGAATCAATATCAATTTCATCTAAAACTTCATATAAATAATCATCATATGTATCCATTAATTCCTGAGATATATAAATCTCTCTTTCACCTGTTTTCAACTTACCCCCATTTTCAAGTTCTCCTCGATCTACTAAACGTAATCTATGGCCATTCTTATGATCGAAAATAAAATCCTCTATAAATAATGAAAGAGCCTCTCCAATACGTAACCCTGTTTCAAAAAGGACTTGGATTAAAAGCTTATCTCTAATATTAGTGGTTGCTGCTAATAAGTTCTTAACATCCTCCTTAGACAAGATTTTTATCTTTTTCTTCGGTTCCTTAAGAATTAATATATTTCTGGGAGATGGTTTAGCTTTGTTTACGTGATGAAAGAAATCTTTATATCTTTTTTTCCCTCCTAAATAGACTTGCTTTAGCAGTTTTTCAATCATGTTATTTTCAATTTCTTCGTTTCGATAGAGGTAGTCATAAAATCCTGTAACAACAGTTATTGTGTGATTAATTGACCTTTCTTTTCTCTTTGGTATGGTTGGTTTAAGTGAGGTAACATGGGGACTAATATAGGGACTTCTCAGCCAGGAGATAAAATCCCTTAAATCTTCTAATCTGACACTTTTATAATGTAATTTTTTTTCGTACAGGAAAGTGAAATAGTGTTTTAACGCGTAGCAATAACTCTTTTGTGTATTGGGTGCTTTCTTGGTGGCATCTAGGAATTTAAGGTATCTAATTACAGCAACTTCAGGGTATCCATCATTATTAACTAATATATACCTTTTAACTTTTCCCTCTAAAATAACTTCTTGTACCCTCAAAACATCATCTCCTATAATATTTTGTAAGTTCGAAAGAAACAAGCATTACATAAGTGTTAATTTAATTGTACATATTATACATAATTTACAATCCGAATTTAGTTAAGTTAACTAGAATATTATGTATTAAAAAAGAGGACAGATGTTTATATTCTAAACATATTATCCTCTTACTATAATAGTATATTTAATGAGTTTCGCCACGCTTATCGTTGCCGTAATCGCCATAGGTATTTCTTCTAATAAAAAGAAGTAACCTACCCTGCACATCGCCAAATGTGAGTAGATTACTTCTATTCGGAACTGGCCGCTGTAATTCAAGCAGCTTGCTGTGTATTGAGATCTCGGTTGCAGCCGAGATCTCTTTTTTTACTATATGGACTTTATGCTTAAATTATAAACCTTATAGTAAATCAATTCAATAAAACCGATAATACTTAATTATAATTGGAAAGTTCAGTAACTAAGAGAGACCCAGTCAAACGGCTGGGTCTCTTAAAAGGTATATTACATCTTCTCCGGAGCAGATACCCCGATCAATTCAAGTGCATTCTTCAAAGTGATCTGCGCTGACTTGATCAGTGACAGGCGGGCTACTGTTCTTTCTTTATTTTCGAGATCCAGTACCTTTTCAGCGTTGTAGAAGCTGTGGAATACGGATGCGAGTTCGAAAATGTAGTTAGAGATTCGATGAGGCATGCGCTTCTGGGCAGCTTCGGCAACAGCCAATGGGAATTCGCCAAGCTTTTTCAGCAGGTCGGTTTCCTTTTCGGATTGGATATGCTTGAAATCTGCTTCAATGTCAAAAATCAAACCTTGCTCTGCTGCCGAACGCAGAATGCTGTTAATGCGGGCATGAGCATATTGTGCGTAAAACACTGGGTTTTCGTTGGATTGGGATACAGCCAGATCCAGGTCGAAGTCCATGTGAGTATCAGCGCTTCTCATCGCGAAGAAGTAACGCACTGCATCCAGGCCTACTTCGTCAATCAAATCGCGCATTGTCACGGCTTTACCCGTACGCTTACTCATCTTCATCTTTTCGCCGTTCTTGTACAGGTGGACGAGCTGGATGATTTCAACTTCAAGCGCATCACGGTCATAGCCTAGTGCCTGGATCGCCGCCTTCATCCGTGGGATGTACCCGTGGTGGTCCGCACCCCAGATGTTGATCAGCTTTTCAAAACCGCGCTCAAGCTTGTCCTTATGGTAAGCAATATCAGGCAGCAGGTACGTATAAGAGCCATCCTGCTTGATCAGCACGCGATCTTTGTCATCGCCGAGCTCTGATGAACGGAACCATGTTGCGCCGTCCTCCTCATAAATATGGCCATTTTCACGCAATGCATCAAGTGCCACGTCAATTTTGCCGTTTTGATATAGAGAAGTTTCAGAGTACCAAACATCGAACTTAACACGGAAGTTCTCAAGGTCCTGCTTCAGTTTTTCCATTTCATATTTCAGGCCATATTCACGGAAAGCATCGAAACGCTCCTGGTCAGAAACTTTTACATACTTATCGCCGTACTCTTCAGCCAGGGTCTGTCCAATGCCGATGATGTCAGCGCCATGGTAGCCATCCTCGGGCATCGGTTTATCCATGCCAAGCGCCTGGAAGTAACGAGCCTCAACAGAGAGCGCCAGGTTATTGATCTGGTTGCCGGCATCATTGATATAGTACTCACGGGAAACATCGTAACCCGCTTTAGCGAGCACATTGCATAAAGAATCGCCGACAGCCGCACCGCGCGCATGTCCAAGGTGAAGGTCTCCAGTCGGGTTAGCCGACACGAACTCAATCTGGATTTTCTGTCCGTTGCCTACCTTCGATTCCCCGTAGTTATCGCCTGCTTCAAGGATTGCCGGAATCAGGTCCGTCAGATAGCTATTGTCCATGTAAAAATTGATGAAGCCCGGTCCGGCAATTTCAATTTTCTCAATGGAAGCCTTGTTTTTATCAAAGTTCTCGATCAGCTGTTCAGCGATCTGACGCGGAGCTTTTTTCGCCACGCGGGCAAGCTGCATCGCCATATTCGTCGAGTAATCACCGTGCGCTTTTTCCTTTGGCGTTTCAAGGATCACAGCCGGAATCTGCGCTTCTTCAGCAAGATTGGCCTTAATGATCGCCTGCTTGATTTCTTCCTTCAGCTTCAATTGAACCAGTTCAACTATATTCATTTGCCTTCCTCCTTATAATTGATCGTCATATGGTATGTACCTGCACTCGCGCCCTGGATAGCCATTTCATACAGCAAGTCCACATGGCCCTCCTGCTTTTTCTCGTTAAAACCCAAATCAAGACGCTTCGTCAGCGCAGATGTCTCGAGCAGTCCGTATGGCGTCTTGTAATTGCCCGGAGTTTTTTTATTCAGCAGAAAATGAAGCCTCATCTTAATTGCGCCGCTGCGCAGGATCAGCACTTCATTCCCTGAAATTTTCACTGTCGTATGAACATCCCCTTCCTCCATCACTTCATCATATTGGAGGTACGAGCTGTTCGCCTTTTTATAGTATCGGCCAAAAGTGGTCAATTCAAAAGTATCCTTCTCACTGCCACTATAAATTGCTGTTTTCACCGTCACCTTTACAGGAGTCTGTTCAGCGGGTCCTGTTGACACCGATAACACATCCTTTTCAAACTCTATTATAACTTTATAAGTATAAATATTCTCCTTTGAAAGTGCAAGGCTCTCGCGGATTTGAATGATAGGTGGAATACCCTGAGAGGATTAAATCTACTGAAAAGCGGGTATTGATTATCAAAACCTTTTAAGGAGGTGGCCTTCATGAAAATTGAAGTTAAATGCGAAGTAGAAAACTGTAAATACTGGGCTGAAGGCGACAAATGTGTTGCTGATTCAATCCTTGTCGTTGCGAATTCAGGAAAACAAGCACTAAATGAACGCGAAACCATTTGTGATACATTCGAAAAGATGTAATAATACGAAAAACCGGCTGGCTATATGCCTGCCGGTTTTGTCATGATTGGGAAATTCCGCGAAATTCCTCATGTATTCCGCGAAAGTCTCCCATAATTCCGCGAAAAACAACCCTGATTCCGCGAACTGGAAAAAACACGTGATTTTTTCCAGTAAAACATTTTAGAAGAATAGCATCCCCGCTGAAATGACAACCCCTGAAACGACAAGCATCAGGACGCAGTATCCCATGATATCCTTTGCCTTAAGACCGGCAATTGCCAGTGCTGGCAGTGCCCAGAACGGCTGGATCAGGTTGGTCCATGCATCACCCCAGGCAACAGCCATTGCCGTTTTTGGAATCGAAACACCGAGTGTCTGCGCTGCGTCAAGCATGACTGGCGCCTGAACCGCCCACTGTCCTCCACCAGAAGGTACGAAGAAGTTGACGAGTCCCGCACTCAGGAAGGTGAAGAACGGGAATGTGAATTCATTTGAGATCGACACGAAGCCTTCCGACATGACCGCTGCCAGGCCAGAAGCTGTCATCATACCCATGATTCCCGCGTAGAAAGGGAACTGGATGATGATACCGCTCGCACCTTTTACCGCATTCACGACCGCATCAAGGAACCGCTTTGGCGTTCCATGGAATAGGATTCCGAGGAACAGGAATAAGAAGTTGACTATATCGAGATTCAGCTTGAATCCGTTTGTTGCAAAATAGTAAAACAGGAAAACAAGGCCCATAATCCCAATCAATAAAGAAATGATTCTGCTGTTCTCCAGCTTTTCTGCAGGTGTCATTGCTCCCTGCTCGATTGCCGCTGCCTGAACATCCGCTTCAAGTAAAACAGGGTCGACCGTCACTGTTTGATCCTTCGACGGCATCATCATTCGGTTAACTACCGGCAAGACGATAAGCAAGATTAAGATAATTAAAAGATTGAAGCCTGCAAAAATTGTTTGCTCAGTCGGGATGATACCAATCAGGTCCTGGGAGAAATGGCCTTCCGTCGCAATCGTAAGTGGAATCGAACCGGAGATACCGCCATGCCAAACGATGAACCCTCCGTAAGCGCTTGCAATTAACAGCCGGTAATCAACATTTTGAACCTTTTTCGCCAGCTCTTTTGCGAACAGAGCGCCAATGACCAGGCCGAATCCCCAGTTGATCAAGCTGGCGATCATCGAAACGACCGTGACAATCACAATCGCCTGCCCTGGTGATTTCGCCAGCGATGCCAGTGCACCCAGTCCTTTTTTAAAGATGTTGCTGCTCGCGAGGACATGCCCTGTCACAAGCACGAGTACCATCTGCATCGAGAATGTCAGCAAGCTCCAGAAGCCGCCGCCCCAATGCTGGGCCATCTGATAAGGACCGCTGTCTGTAAAAATAAGGCCCAATCCAAATACAACAAAAGTTAGGATAATGACAAATAGAAACGGATCAGGCAAATAGCGCTGCATCAGGCGGTTGAAAAATGAAACCAACATTTTCATCCTTATTACCTCCTTTTTAGTAGTTACTTTCATAATTAGTATATTTTCTATATGTTTCAGAATATTCCTTCTTTAATATCAACTATTAGTAGCTGGTTTTTACAACAGCCTTAAACAAGGCTGTTGATTTTCGTTCCAGGCGCTTTGCTTTCCGCTGGAAGAATAATGAAAAAGCCCAACTGCCGGCTTTTTCAAAAGGCAATTCTTCCTGGCTGGCGCTGAGCCTCCTCGTCGCTTTGCTCCTGCGGGGTCTCACCTGACCAGCTGCGCCCGCAGGCCATTGATTAGCTTCCTGAATCAGCCCACGCACGATGGAAATGCGTTAGCATTTTCGGAGGAGTCTACGCGCCTTCCACTACAATCAACAGGGTTTAAAAATCAACTTTCAGCTTTTAACAGAGCCAAAAACACACAAAAAATGCTCCCTCAATCAAGGGAGCATTGCATAACTTTCTTATTTTACAAATCCAAGCAGCATTTCACGGATGATTTTGCTTGCTGTGTTTGCGGTCATTTCGGATGTATCGTAAATTGGCGCTACTTCTACAAGATCGGCACCTACTACATTGACTTCGGAATTTGCAATGGCATGGATGGAAGCCAGCAATTCTTTGGAAGTGATTCCCCCAGCGTCAACAGTTCCTGTACCAGGCGCGTGGGCTGGATCAAGCACATCGATGTCGATGGTCACATAAACCGGGCGGCCGGCAAGCTTTGGCAATACTTCCTTCAGCGGTTCAAGAACCTCAAACTTCGAAATATGCATACCTACTTCCTTTGCCCACTCGAATTCTTCCTTCATCCCTGAACGGATTCCGAATGAGTAGACATTTTTAGGTCCGATGTGCTCGGCAATCTTGCGGATCGGCGTTGAGTGCGACAATGGCTCGCCCTCGTAGTGTTCGCGAAGATCAGTATGCGCATCGAAGTGGATGATGGCAAGGTCTTCGTACTTTTTCGCGAAGGCCTTCATGACCGGCCATGACACGAGGTGCTCTCCGCCCATTCCAAGCGGGAATTTTTCCTCAGCCAAAAGCTTGTCCACGTACTCCTCGATCAAATCAAGGCTTTTTTGTGCATTGCCGAATGGCAGCGGTATATCCCCTGCATCGAAGTAATTAATGTCCGCCATCTCGCGGTCAAGATACGGGCTGTATTCTTCAAGGCCGATCGACACCTCGCGGATGCGGGTCGGGCCGAAACGTGAACCCGGACGGTAGCTGACAGTCCAGTCCATTGGCATCCCGTAAAGGACAGCCTTGCTTTCTCCAAAGTTTGAATGGCTGCCGATAAACACATTGCCAGAATAGGCTTCATCAAAACGCATTTCAAGCACCTCTTTTTTAAAAGTGTTTTTACAGTAAAACGGCCCCCGGAAGACCGAGAGGCCGATTTTAAATCTCGATTATTTCACAAGGTCGCCAACGAATTTAGGCAAGACGAAAGCGGCTTTGTGAAGTTCTTTTGTGTAGTATTTCGTTTCGATTTCGTGGAAACGGTCCTCGCTCACTTCAAGCGGATCGAATTTCTTTGATCCAAGTGTGAACGCCCACATTCCGCTTGGGTATGTCGGGATGTTCGCCACATAGAGGCGAGTGATCGGGAAGATTTCCTTAACATCCTTCTGTACATTGCGGATCAGGTCAGCCTTGAACCATGGGTTGTCAGACTGGGCAACAAAGATACCGTCGTCTTTCAATGCTTTTGAAATTCCAGCGTAAAAGCCTTTTGTGAACAGATTCACCGCAGGGCCAACCGGTTCAGTCGAGTCAACCATGATGACATCATACTGGTTGTCGCTTTCGGCGATATGCATGAAGCCGTCGCCAACCTGGACGTCAACGCGCGGATCATCAAGCTTGCCTGCGATTTCAGGCAGGTATTTCTTTGAGTACTCGATGACCTTTCCATCGATATCGACAAGAGTCGCCTTTTTCACGCTTGGGTGCTTAAGCACTTCACGGATGACACCGCCGTCGCCGCCGCCTACTACCAATACCTGTTCAGGGTTCGGGTGAGTGAACAACGGAATATGCGCAACCATCTCGTGGTAAACGAACTCATCTTTTACAGAAGTCATGACCATGTCGTCAAGCAGAAGCATATTGCCCCACTCTTCTGTTTCAACTATGTCAAGCTTCTGGAATTCTGTCTGTTCTGTATGTAACGTCTTGTTCACTTTCATAGTGATACCAAAGTTTTCTGTCTGCTTTTCTGTAAACCAAAGACCCATTTTTCTTCCTTCCTTTCGGCAAAAAATTTTCCGTTATGTTGCGGCGAATTTTTCATGTATTGGACTCCTAAATGTCTTGTCCAAAAGATTATATATGTCCAGCTGCGGCTCCTAACTCCTCGAGACGCTTGTCCAGTGTCGCCTCCTAGAAACTCCGAAACTTCAACTCCGCCGGCAGAAGCAAAAAGCGCTTCTTTGTCGGAGCCTCCAGTTTCTGCGTTTCTGAACAGTCGGCTATACATTTCGGTTTCGGTCCTGCCAATGAAGTCAAAGAACGACTTCACTGTCAGGCCCTCCAGCGCTTGTCGGAGTTGAACAGTCGCCTCCGCATTTCTTTTTTATACTTCCCCAACATCACGAATACAAACATCAGAAAAAGTATAGTTGAATCTAGCAAAAATGCAAGTAAAATTTGATTCTATGTTTAAAAACAGCTGTTTTTTTTCATACTGATACTATCTATCTTTTTAGGGGGAAGCAGTATGGAGCTGATGACCGACCAGCGGTTTCGCAAAACAATCAAATATTTGCGTGCTTTGATCTTTTTCGGGCTTGCGGGGCTTGCATTGACGATGATCGTCTATTTTTCGCTGATCGGCTATGCGAAAATCCAGGGTCCGCCCCCTCTCGCCGTGCCGCAATCGACCTTGTTATTTTCAAACGATGGGACGGTAATCGGCGAAAGCCATTCGGGACAGAAGCGCTATTGGGTGGCACTCAAGGATATCTCGCCCCACTTGATCAATGCGACGGTTTCAATAGAAGATAAGACCTTTTTTACCCATAACGGGTTTGATTATAAGCGGATTGCCGGTGCCGCGATTGCGGATATGAAGGCAATGTCCAAAGTCCAGGGCGCGAGCACGATCACACAGCAGTATGCACGGAATCTTTTCCTCGAGCACGATAAGACATGGTCACGGAAAGCGACCGAAGCGCTCTACACCTTGCGCCTAGAGATGAACTATTCCAAGGATGAGATCCTCGAAGGCTATCTGAATACGATTTATTACGGCCACGGAGCATACGGCGTCCAGGCAGCGAGCCTTTATTATTTTGGCAAGGATGCGAAGGATTTATCCCTGGCTGAAGCTTCCATGCTTGCAGGGATTCCGAAAGGCCCAAGCATTTACTCGCCTTTAGCTTCCATGGAAAAAGCAAAGCAGCGCCAGCAGACGATTTTAAATACAATGAAATCGAATGGTTATATCACCGAGCTTGCCGCGCAAAAAGCAGGCATTGAAAAGCTGAAGCTTGTCGGTGAACACCAGCATAACCGGATAGGCACGGCTCCCTATTTCCAGGACGCTGTCCAAAATGCTCTCCGGAACTCGTTGAATTTTGATGACCGGACGATTTCTCTCGGTGGTTTGCGGGTTTATACAACGCTGGACCTTGAAGAGCAGGAAGTGGCCGAAAAATCGATCAGCAAAATGATTGCGGCCGATTCAGAAATCCAGGCAGGCCTGGTGGCGATGAATCCGAAAAATGGTTATGTGAAGGCACTCGTCGGCGGCAGGGATTATAAGGAGAGCCCTTTTAACCGGGCAGTCCAGGCTGTCAGGCAGCCCGGTTCGACGATGAAGCCAATCCTGTACTATGCTGCTCTCGAGAATGGTTTCACGCCGTCGACAACGATGAAAAGCCAGCTGACGACCTTCATGTTCGATGACGGGCGTTCGGAGTATACACCGCATAATTTCAACAATAAATATGCTGAAGAGGACATAACAATGGCACAGGCCCTGGCATTGTCGGATAACGTCTATGCCGTAAAAACCCATCTGTTCCTTGGCGAGGATACGCTGATCGAGACAGCGAAGCGCTTTGGAATCAAGACAGAGATGGAGAAGGTTCCCTCGCTCGCGCTGGGCACCTCAGGCGTCAGAGTCATAGAGATGGCCAATGCCTACAGCATTTTAGCCAATGGCGGAAAAAAAGTAGAACCAGTCCTGATCACAAAAGTCGAAAACCATAAAGGCGAAGTCATCTATGAATATGAGGGTGAAAAGAAAGAAGTCTTGAAGCCCGAACTCGCGTCGGTGATGACCCACATGCTGACAGGCATCTTCGATAAAAAATTGAATGGCTATTCTTCTGTAACAGGAAGCACACTGATCAAAAAGATGACCCGGCCATATGCAGCAAAATCAGGAACAACCGAAACGGACAGCTGGATGATTGGCTATACCCCGCAGCTCGTGTCGGCCGTGTGGACAGGGTATGACAAAGGCAAGCCGATTGAGCTGACCGTGGAAAAATCATACGCTAAAAACATCTGGATGGAGTTTATGGAAAAAGCGCTCGACAATGAACCAGCTAAAAAATTCAAGGCAGCCAAAGGCACGGTCGCCGTCTATGTGGACCCTGCAAACGGAAACCTCGCATCCGATGGCTGCCCAGTAAAAAGACTGACATGGTTCGCCGCCGGAACCGAGCCTACCGAATATTGCACAGACCACCTTGCACACGAAGAGCATAAAGAAGAAAAACCTCAGATGAAAAAAGAAAAGCAGCCTTGGTACAAGCGATGGTTCGGGTTGTAGAACCACATATATCAAAAGAAAAACCCCGGAAGCATGGCTCCGGGGTTTTTCTCGTCCTAGCATAAAATGTGTTTTACGCTGTTATCAGTTTACTTTTTTTATTTAAATTGAGCAAGCCAGATATTGTCACTGGCTATTAAATGTCACAATTTAGACAAATTATTGGGATAGTTATCCAATCGTTACCGTGGTGATAAATCGGTCTTCAGCTTCTCTTCAGAACGCTCCCACATGCCAGGGTCATGGTTCTTCAGGAAGTCTGCGAGGATATTCTTGGATTTCTCATCCATATGGTCAACGATGATGTGGCGCTTGATCGATTTGTCGAGACGGTTCACATGCTCTGGAAGCGATTTATAGCCGCGGCGGATCTCACGGTTGACGGTCATTTCACAGGCAGTGACGCCCGCGTAATAAGGGCCCTCTTCCTTCCTATCAATCGTCACCCAGACAACCCAGTATAGCTTGGCATCAGGCACTTCATTGCGGTCAGGCAGGAACTTGATGCCTTTTTCTACTGCACTGCGGGCGTGCATCGCACCGACCTCAACAGCTGCCTCGCCTGCATCCACGTCAATGATGACCGGTGACACATTATCAAGTGTCAGGACGCCTTTACCAAAACCCTTATGGCCGTCCATCGGGTCATTTTTAATGATGTTGAAACCTATATTCTTTCCCTTTTTTTCTTCCATGAAAAATACCTCCTAGAAAAACAGATTGGATATTCCATTAGTCACAGCCGGGATCAAATAGCTGAAAATCGGCTGGATTGTATATTGGTCAAGGGGCGTAATCACCAGGATCAAGAAAATGATTGAACCGTACGCTTCGTATTGGGTCATTTTTGCCCGGATGTCCGCAGGTGCCAGATCCTCGATGATCCGATAGCCATCAAGCGGCGGGAACGGCAACAGGTTGAAAACGAACAGCATCGTATTCAGCCCGATGAAAATATTGAGAAAATCCAAAAAGAATTGTGGAATTCCCTGGGCCAAACCAAGCGTGACAAATAGGTACCAAATCGCGAATGCCAGGAACACCAGAATCAAATTACTGATTGGACCGGCAACTGATACAAGCACACCGGCAAGCCTTGGATTCTTGAACATGAAGCGATTGACCGGAACCGGTCTTGCCCAGCCGAAACCGGCAATAAAAATCAGAATGGTCCCCAGCGGATCAAGGTGCTGAATCGGATTCAGCGTCAACCGTCCCTGTCTCTGGGCAGTCGGATCCCCGAACTTATAAGCGACCCACGCGTGCGCAAATTCATGCACGGCAAACGCAACCATCAACGCCACAGCGACATACGGAATTTCTTCCAATGAATAGTAGAAAAACACAACCCATTCCCCTTTTATTGTCTTTTCCATAAAGTATAACCCATTCTCGTTGGAATGTGAAAAAGACAATCTTTCACCGGACTTGCGAATTTCCGAGAATTGTGAAAAACTCAATTTAGAATTACATATCTATCATTTTAAGGAGGCAAAACAAATGCCATACGTAACAGTAAAAATGATTGAAGGCCGCACAGAGGACCAAAAGAAAGCACTAGTTGAAAAGGTAACAGACGCTGTCAGCGAAACAACAGGCGCACCTAAGGAGAAAGTCGTTGTGTTCATCGAGGAAATGTCTAAGAATCACTATGCGGTAGCTGGCAAGAGGTTGAGTGACGAGTAGGACTGGTAAAAGCTCAGAGAAATCTGGGCTTTTTTCTTTTTTTGACCGTGATCCGCCATTTTCTCTTTTCACGGGCACATGTTTCCCTTTCTTGTGACCGTGATTTCCGATTTGCGATTTTCACGGGCACATGTTTCCCTTTCTCGTGACCGTGATCCGCGATTTTTCCTTTTCACGGGCACATGTTTCCCTTTCTTGTGACCGTGATCCACGATTTTCTCTTTTCACGGGCACATGTTTCCCTTTCTTGTGACCGTGATCCGCGATTTTCTCTTTTCACGGGCACATGTTTCCCTTTTTTGTGACCGTGATTCGCGATTTTCTCT
>JAGGQZ010000029.1 GCA_018613055.1 Chryseobacterium sp. ISL-80
CCTACTTCGGACAATTTTTCTTGGCAGAGCCAGATTTTTGTCTGAAATTGCACCTACTTCGGACAATTTTCACTGGTAGAGCTGGAGTTTTGTCCGAACTTCTACCTACTTCGGACAATTTCTCTTGGCCGAGCCAGATTTTTGTCTGAACTTGCATCTACTTCGGACAATTTTCACTGGCAGAGCAGGTATTTTGTCTGAACTTGCACCTACTTCGGACAATTTTCACTGGCAGAGCAGGTATTTTGTCTGAACTTGCACCTACTTCGGACAATTTTCACTGGTAGAGCTGGAGTTTTGTCCGAACTTCTACCTACTTCGGACAATTTCTCTTGGCCGAGACGGAGTGTTGTCCGAACTTGCACCTACTTCGGACAAATTCCATTGGGAGTGCGGGGATTTTGTCCGTACCCACATTCTGATTGATTCTTTTTTAAAATAATAGCAAGCAAAATTAAGAATAATGTAAATTATCAGTTTACAAACAGAACAACCGTTCCATATAATAGTAATAGATTCACTATAATCAAAAGATCAGGGGTGGTAATAAATGAGTAAAATCGCTGAATCACAAAGATCTTTTATTTACCTTGAACTGGACGAGCTATTTCTTAAATCGAACCTCTTAGAACCTCAAAAACAGTCAATCTACCAGGAGTTCAAGCTTTTCCTTGATGGTGTGGATGACACTTCCCTTTTAACTGAAATCACCGATGCTATATTTGAACTCGGGGCTTCCGAGGAAGACTCATTCCCAAATCTATTAACCTTGAAAAACCAGCTATCAGAAAAGCAACTTCTGATCAAATTGTGATACGACAGAATGTAAAAAGCTCAGAGATTTTGTCTCTGAGCTTAATTTTAGTAACACTATTTGATTTAATACATTTCGTTATGCCCTCTTTAAAGTGATGTCCTTCCTCCGGAAAACACTAAGCACCATTCCCATAATAAAAGCATTGAAAAGCATATGCAATAACCCGTAACTGATGAACGGGAGGGACATGGAGATCAGCGGGAATACGCCAAGAATCATTCCAACATTATAAATGAATTGGACAAGGAACAAGGTTAAGCCACCGAAAAGCAACAGGTTTCCATATTTACTGTTGATCGACTTCGATATCATCAGGATCCTTACAGCGAATAAAGATAGAATGACGAACAGCATAATGGCGAACCAATATCCGTAATGATACATAAGGTTCAGGAAGGCATAATCAGTATGTTCAAATGGCAAAGCCTTACTTTCTGCAGCTGAGCCAAACCATCCAGCTGAGTCCAATCTTCCTCTTAATTGCAGATACATATATCCCCAGTTATCTGGATATTTTTCCGGATGAAGGAATCCTAACAATCTGGCGAGCTGGTATTCTTTTACTGTGAACCATGCCAAAGTGCCGAAGAAGATGAAAGCAAGACCAGCAATGATGGTGAGAATAATCGCCGTTTTCCTTTTAATCGTACTCCACCACATCATGGCAAACACCATGGTTACATAAAGAAATGTAACAGACAAATTCGGGATGGCTACAAATAATAGAAGGGCCACACCGAACAATAAGAAATGCTGCCACAGTTTGATCTTCTCGTTGCTGAAAAACGAAGCCCAGGCCAGGAACAAAAATGGAAGAGCCATAAAGCTTGATACCTGGAAGGGTCCCACCATTAAATACGGAACTCCATTAATATATAAATTTGGAATGGTTATTAAAGCGACGAGCAGCAAGACACCTAACGAATAAAACAAGTAACCTTTATTTTCAAACTTCCGATAATCAATGAACATCATGACAACAGCAAGCAGGATGCCAAGAAGTACATGAATACTCTTTCTCGCGATATAATCATTTTCTAACCCATCACCTGCTGTAATCAATGGCAGGAAACTCAGCCCCATTGTGATGACCAGCAAACCGATGAGCAGCCAATCCACCTTTGGCTTATGCAGTTTGTTCATTTCATGTCCGAGCTTAGAGGGACTGCCCATCTGGCTGACAGCTTTCTCTTCCGCTTCGGTTTCACTCATTCCCTTGCCGTTCCATTCCTTCTTTACCTCATTTAAATGGTATTCCAGTTCTGAAGCTACGAATTTCTTCGCCTCCTTTGAACGGATATGGTTCATGACCTCGCTTAAAAAATGATCCCATCTCTTACTCACACCCATCACTCCTCCAGCAGCCCCTTGATTGAGTTGCGGGTTGCCACAATAGACTTTTCCTGCTTCAGAAGGTACCTTTTGCCTTTATCCCCTACCAGGTAGACTTTTGTTCCATCCTCTTTCCAGGCAGAAACTATCCATCCTTTTTGTTCAAGACGATGCAGGAAGGTATATAAAAAACCTTCATTTCCCTCGAATTTCCGGAAGCCCCGGGCTCTTAGCAGTCCGGTCAACTCATAGCCTGTTTTTTCAGTATGAAGAAGCTGCAGGATTGCCAATGTAATCATTTCTTCACTCTCATTAGGCCTGTTGATTTGCTGGTGGACTTCCCTTCGCATCTTTTCTGAAAAACTCAACTGTTTAAAAGCGGATTCCTCCATAGATTTTCGGAGGCGATTCAGGCGGTTCTCCATTTATATTGCCTCCAATCTTTCCTTCAAGAGTTCTTTTGCTCGTTTAAGCCGCGTCTTCACCGTGTTTTCTTTTATTTCAGTGATCGAGGATATTTCCTTGATTGTCAACTCTTCAAAATAAAATAAATAAATGACTTCGCGATAATCAGCTGGCAGGTCCATGACCGCTGCGGCCAGTTCTCCATCCACTTCATCCTGGATCACTCTCTCCTCGACACCATCCCATTGAATAGAATCATAAATAGGCTGATAATCCGTCGCGAAGACATTTTTGTTATACCAGCTTTTCAAATAATCTTTGCAATGGTTGGACGCAATCCTCCAAAGCCATGTACGGAACTTTGAATTTCCGCTAAAAGTATGTAGCGATTTATAGCATTTCACAAAAATCTCCTGAGTCAAATCCTCGGCTATTTGCTTATTTTTCACATACGAGAATGCGAGCTGCAGAATCTCCTTCCCGTATTTATCCATGATTTCATCGATTAATTCTCCCGAGTTATCGATTTCAATCATTTCTGATGTAATTTCATCCACAACCTTTCCCCCTTCATAGTTATAGACGACGCTCTTTAGAATAAGTTTTTGAGTATTTATAATACCAAATAAAGGTGTTGCCGTATTCAGGCTTAATGAGGTTAAATCCCCCATTAAAAAAAGCACTTGATTTTTCAAGTGCTTAGTCTCTATACAATGCTCTTCCCGCTTTTCCCGAGTGCGTAATAGATTCCGTGCTGAAGTGTCTGGAGGCATTCGTATTTTTTCAGTCCGGTCATTGTTTTGGTGATCACCATTGCCAGTTCGGCTGAAATTCCTACAAGAATGACTTCCACTCCTAACAATCTGGCTGCTGAACCGAGTTTATCTATCAACTCTGCAGTGTATGTGGAAATGTCCCTATTCAATCCTGTAAGATCCAGCAAAACGTATCTTGCTTGATGCTTGGGCAAATTATTCAAGGTGTTGTTAATCAGATCCTCCGCACGGTTTTCATCATATCTGCCAATCAATGGGACGACGACAATCCCCTCAAGTACCGGAATCAGCGGTGAAGATAGTTCCTTCACCAGGTCCTGGAGCATCTTTGTTTTTTCCGCCACCAGGCTCTCTAATTCCTGGATGTGTTTAGTTTCTTGCTTCCTTGCCAGCTTGCTAATATTTTGTTGGATATTCATATCTGATGGGAAATATTCAACAACCGTATATGGATTATATTCATTTTGATATTCAATGATCTTATACCAGAAGTTCCTTCCGAATACACCGGTAAAAACCCCAGCATAATGTGCAGGAACGAAGATCCCATGCTTCCCCTGCTTTTCCCCAGGGTTTAATTTGTTCATTTTGTATTCCCAGTCATCCTGGATATATAAGGTGAAGTTCTTTGTATCGACATTCATCTTTTCAACTCTTACATATCCCCATCCTGCTGGTACGTATGTATTGGACAGCCATTCCACAATGTTCGAAGTATTGATTTCCTTCATTTCCTTGAATCCTTCGCCAACAATGATGCCCTGTCGGAAACCAGTGGCCTCTAGTACAAGGTTTGTTGCTTCTTCACCTGTAATTTCATTGATTGTGTCAAAAAAGGTTTTCATTGCAGACACCCAGAAAAAAACGACGTCTCCACCCTCGAATAATACTTGACCTGAATTTAGGTCCCATTTTAATTCTACGCCGCCAACAATAAGATCCTTTTGCATCTCCATTTAAATCCCTCACTAGTCATAGTATGTAAAATGTATATTGAGATTTATTATCATTTATATTTCGACTTAACCTTCCTAATTTCCTGCAAATTTGTAATTTTTTCTGTAATTACGTTTCTTAACTCAAGCTTACCCTCTATTCTTTGGGGTAAGTTAATGAATATCGAAAGTGAGGTGATAATGATGAAGAGTACCCAAAAAGACCGGTTGCTGGTCGGAAGCTCGCTCGTCTCTAGAGTGGTCAGTACCGTTATTTTAGGATTAACCATATATCATAACGCAAAAGTACAAAATAAGGTTGATGCCATCAGGACGGATTAGTGGAAACACGTTCCTTCTTTTTTTCTAAAAAAACATGGGAGCTCCCATGTCTTTATGAGCCCATTAGCTGGCCACCGTTTACATGCAACGTCTGTCCTGTGACAAACCTTGAATTATCAGAGGCTAAGTATACATATGTTGGAGCAATTACAAAGAAAAAACGCATCGATCCATTGATCAATGCGCTGTGTTATAGATTATATTAATCGCCTAGAATCTTCATTTCTTTAAACGGGTAAAAAACGACTTTTGTCTTGCCTACAATATTTTCAATTGGTACGGCGCCGATGTGACGGCTGTCTTTACTGTTCCTTCTGTTGTCACCCATCACAAAAACATGGCCTTCAGGTACGACTTCAGCTCCTACAGCAGTCTCTTCCAATGTAAAAGACCCTGTCAGCGGTCCATCAATCAATTGCTTTTTGATGTTATCCAAATACGGCTCATCATATTGCTTGCCATTGATATAAAGGACGTCGTTTTTATATTCTACACGGTCGCCTGGGAGTCCAATCACCCTTTTAATATAATCCTTCTCCTCGGTTGCATGGAAAACGACAATATCAAACCGTTTTGGTTCGCCGACCTTTGTGACGAACATTCTCTCTTCATTATGCAGAGTTGGTTCCATGGAAGCACCTTTTACTTCAATTGGAGTAAATAGAAAGGCACGTATAACAAATGCCAATAAAATTGCAATCAGGAAAGCCTTAGTCCATTCCCAAAGTTCATTTCGTTCTTTTACCATAGAACTGCACCCTCTCTAGTTTCAGTCATTTAGAGGTTCCACATAAAAGCGTGGAATTCCTTCTTTTCATTATATCAATTTCCACAAAAAAAAAGAGGCCGAGGCCCCTTTTTTCGTTAAAATTTATTTTTTCACATACTGCATCAGCGTATCCGGATCAAAACCAAGTACCCAGTTGCCATTCACTTTTGTTTGCGGTACACCCATCTGGCCAGTTTCTTCAACCAGCTTCTGTGCAGCTTGTTGATCGTATTGTACATTAACTTCTTTGTAGTTTAATCCTTGACCCTCAAGGAATTGTTTCATCATTGTGCAGTAAGGTCAAGTGTTTGTTGTGTAAACTGTAATATCATTCATTTTAAATGCCTCCTTATAATTTTTATACCCTGCAATGTATTATCCCAGTTATGCTAAATACTTGCAAAAAATTTGCACCGGGATACCATTGTTTTTCCCTATTTCGGTGAAAAAAAACAGGATGGGAGGTATCGGTTAAGAAGAAGACAAGAATGAGTAATCCTTACAAAAATACTGAAAACATTAGTTCATAGACGCGGAATCGGTTACTGTCTGGGTGCCAGCAACATCACAGATACTCCCACCAGGCAAATCGCCGCTCCAACCCAATCGTATAAATCTGGCGTTTTCTTGTCGATTCCCCAGCCCCATAATACCGACAGAACAATGAACACTCCTCCGTATGCTGCGTAGACTCTGCCGAAAGATGGAAAGGCCTGAAACGTTGCGATGACTCCATATATAGCGAGCGCGAATCCGCCTCCGATTCCCCAATAAAGTGGTTTTCCTTCCCTCAGCCACAGCCAGATCAAATATCCACCGCCAATCTCAGCAATACCCGCTAAAATGAATAAAATAATTGCACTAAAGATCGTCATCACTTCCTAATTGTGTTTGTAACAGTATTATAACTAAAAAACATGCTTGGATGACCGCGCAGCCTAGTGTTTTAGAGCCTTCTTTCGATTTTATAGCGTATTTTTCGTTTTTATAGCGACTTTTTCATTTTTATAGCGAGTTTCAGCTTTATATAGCGAATTGGAAATTTTACTCGTTTTTTTCCAGGGCCCATTCCTTCATGATAAAATAAGAAAAACAATATAGGCGGGTTGTTTATGCTCAATTGGCAGTATGTGAGAAGTGTCAGTTTAAAAACGGATGAAGAATATTCTATCGATTCTTACCCGTTTAATCTTCCAAGCCTTAAGAATCTAAATGAATTAGATTTACACCCTAAGGTGACATTTTTGATTGGCGAGAACGGGATGGGTAAGTCGACTTTACTTGAGGCGATTGCAGTTGGTCTAGGCTTTAATCCTGAAGGTGGTTCGTTTAATTTCAATTTCTCAACTTATGACTCTCATTCTGAAATGGGGAATTTTCTGCGGATTGTAAAAGGAGTCGAACGGCCACAGGATGGCTTTTTCCTCCGTGCGGAGAGTTTTTATAATGTTGCTTCCAATATCGAAGAAATGGATCGTGAAATACTCGGAGGCCCAAAGGTCATTCATTCTTTTGGCGGGCAGTCTCTCCACGAACAATCACACGGTGAGGCTTTTTTCTCAACCTTCCTTCACCGTTTTCGCGGAAATGGTCTTTACATATTGGACGAGCCAGAAGCGGCACTTTCCCCGTTAAGGCAAATGTCGATGCTTACCCGTATCCATGATCTCGTCCGGGAAAACTCCCAGTTGATTATCGCTACCCACTCCCCCATCATCATGGCTTATCCGGATGCCACGATATTTGAATTCAGTGATGATGGCATTTTTAAAAGAGAGTTGGAAGAGACGAATCATTACCGGATCATGAAGCAATTTTTCGAAGACAGATCAAGAATGATCCATCACCTTTTGAGTGAGTAATCATCTTGGATATAATCCTATATGGCCTGTGTTAAAATGTTATATAGAAATAAAATTCCAGGGGGGGAATTGGAGTGTATAGCAGCGGTTTAATCCTTGAAGGTGGAGGTATGAGAGGTGTCTACACCGCAGGGGTACTTGAATATTTTTTAGAAAATGATTTATTTTTTCCATATATCATCGGCGTTTCTGCTGGTGCGTGCCAGGGCTCTTCCTATATTGCCAGGCAGCCAGGGCGAAACAAGCAGGTGACGATTGACTATGTCACCCATCAAGATTATATTTCTTACCGAAACTTGCTGTTAAAAAAAGAACTGTTCGGGATGGATTTCATCTTTGATAAACTTCCAAACGAGCTGGTACCCTTTGATTTCGAGACATTCAACAGTGCCGCGGAAACCTTTATGATTGGCACGACAGATTGCTTCACTGGTGAACCAGTTTATTTTAACAAAAATGATGTCCCAGAGGATATTCTTAAAATCATCAGAGCTTCCAGCACGCTTCCTTTCATGGCACCGGCAATTGAGTTTAGGGGGAAAACCCTTATGGATGGCGGCATATCCGATCCGATTCCAATCAGGAAAGCAAAGGCAGACGGAGTCCAAAAAGGCGTAATCGTCTTGACGAAGCCAAAAGGATACCGGAAGAAAAAGTCTTCTTTTTCCTGGCTGCCGCGGTATGTGTATAAAGACTTCAAAGGACTGCACAAAGCGCTCGAAACACGGTATAAAATGTACAATGAAACGCTCGATTACATCGAAGCTCTCGAAGCGAGGAATGAAGTGATCGTCATTCGGCCATCAATGGACCTCAAGGTTGGCCGTGTAGAACGCAATCCAGAAAAACTGACCCGGTTGTATGAAGTAGGCTATGAAGACGCGAAGGAAAAATTCGCTCAGGTAAACGACTGGCTAGGTGCGTGATTCAATGAAGGTTAATGAAGCTCTGGATGTTTTGACAAACAGCCTTGTTAAGGATAAAAGAGTTCAAGCCATCTTTGTTAAAGGTTCTGTAGGACGCGGTGAACAGGATGAACATTCTGATCTTGATCTGTACTGTCTTGTTGAACCGGATGATCTCACCACATTTCTTGAGAGCAGAATCAACCATCTGGAATCGTACGGAAAATTGCTTTTCTATGATGATATTTACATCATCGCCCCACAAATCATTGCCGTTTACGAAAACTTGCTGCATGTTGATTTATTTACGGTTACCGAGGAAACCTTTGTTAAAAAGGACTTTTTTAAAATAATTTATGATCCGCAAAATCGATTGAAGAAATTTGAAGCTTCTCAAACTCTTCAATTATCCGCAGCTGAGTTTCAGGACGCTGTTGACGATATAGCCTGGTTTCTTTTTCAATACAAAAAGTCAGCCGGCCGAGGGAATGATTTATGGTCGGTGAATTTGCTCAATCAAGTTATGGCACACCTGGCAAGGGTACTGCTGCATAGATATAAACCTGATCGCGCCCTATTGGGAATGAAGACATTGAAATCATCATTGCCAATTGGAATGTTGAAGAAAATGGCAGAAATTCAGGAGCAGATCACGCCACAAAAACATACAACAGCTGTGATGCTGATTCGGGATTTATTGGAACAGGAATCCAAATGGATTTTCAGCGAAGTAGCAAAACCAGAAAAAATCCTCCCGTTATGGAACAAAATGATGGAGTTCTGACCCCATGATCCAAGCAACAGTAAAATAAAGCCCATAGAGGTCCTCCAAATAAAAAAGTGCGTATGACCCTTCTGGATCATACGCACTTTTTATTATGTTAATCTTAGGCTTGTCCTTCACCCTTGGATTTCTCGCCTGGAGCAAACCAGCCAATCAGGGCAATTGCTACTAATACACCGTAGAAAATGGTCGTCCACAATGTACTGTGCGGGAAATCATGATCCAAAATGGCAATCTTTTCGTGAGCAAGGGTTATAACCGCCAATTTTACTCCGACCCAGGCAACAATCGCATAAGCAGTTGTTTCTAATGCAGGGCGCTCATCCAGCAGCTTAACAAACCAGGTTGCTGCATATTTAATCAGAATTAGGCCGGCAATTCCTCCAAGAAGTACGATGAGGAATTTACCCCCGTCCATTCCGCCAAAGTTTCCTAGCGGTGAGTCCGGAAGTCCAAGGGCAAGCGCGACTGCAGCAAGAATTGAGTCAATCGCAAACGCGAGGTCTGCCAGACCGATTTTACCAACAGTCGGCCAGAATCCCAATCCCCTTGCTTCTTTTTCATCCTCTTTATGTATATCCTCATTTTTCGCACCAAATTTAGCCTGGATGACATGTTTTAATCCCAGGTATAGTAGGTACGCTGCGCCAATTGCCTGTACCTGCCAGACGTTTGCAATATAAGAGATCGCAAATAGTGCACCGAAGCGGAAGACAAACGCCATGAGTATACCATAGCTGATCGCCTTTTTCTTTTGATCATCAGGTAAATGTTTTGCGATAATTGCCAATACTAGAGCATTGTCGGCCGATAATAAACCTTCCAGACCGATCAATATCAATAATGCCCAGGCATATTCAAGCCAAATTGATTCCATCAACCTCTCTCCTTCCTCTTTGCCTCAGGCTCTTTTCGTAAATCGTTCTTTTTATTATACGCAGTTTAGCAGCAAGCCGTAATGCGTTTTTAGGCGGAAAGAATATTTATCGAAAAACAACCCAGACACTTCTACTGTAGTTATCAATAGAATGACCCATAAAACCTCGGACAATCCGCACAATTTACCGAGTCCCATTCTATCTAACCTACATTTATCTATTTCAATATACCTTTTAGAGGGTATAGATAAACTTACCAATATCGACTATAATACTCTATATTTTTTCGGGAAAATATTCAACAATTATCTCTTTATTTCGGGAAAAAAAGAAGCTTGTCCAAAATAATGCACAAAACTTTTAGTGGTGTATCTTGGATTGTTTCTTTAATGCCATACCAATAGCCATAACCAACAGGATGAGCTGCAAGCCGTAAAATATAAGGGAAAAGATTGATTTTAACGCCAGAGCGACCAGCACAGAAGAACTGGATAAAAGAATCATCCCAACAATTGCCCCATTGCCCTGCCTTTTATCTCTGTTTTTCCAGATGAAACCGCCCGTCGAGACGATGAACACCAAGGCCATAGCGGAAAAAGCAAGCTCCACACTAACACCACTTTAGAAATTTTATCAGACCTATCAATTATACCATTTTTTTCTGAATGTGTTATATAAATTAAAGTTATGCGAGAGATCTACGGCATCTCGTGACTTGAAAGGTGCCCTTATGGGAGGGAAATCCCCTGCATATGGGTATCTTTCGGCTTGAGAGGTGCCCTTATGTTAACTTGATCCCCTGCATAAGGGTATCTTTTGGCTTGAAAGGTGCCCTTATGTTAGTGTGATCCCCTGCATAAGGGTATCTTTGCGCTTGAAAGGTGCCCTTATGAGAGCAAGATATCCTGCATAAGGGTATCTTTTGGCTTGAAAGGTGCCCTTATGTTAGTGTGATCCCCTGCATAAGGGTATCTTTGGGCTTGAAAGGTGACCTTATGTTAACGAGATCCCTTACAAAAGGGTATCTTTAGACGGGAAAGGTGACCTTATGTTAACGAGATCCCTTACAAAAGGGTATCTTTAGACGGGAAAGGTGACCTTATGTTAACGAGATAACTTGCATAAGGGTATCTTTACTTTCAAACACCTGAAAAATAGAATGAATCCTTCATTTTATCGACCGTAAAGACTACATTCCTCTATATATCGACTAGATCTAACATCTTTCGCTAACATAAAGGTATCAACTGCTAGCATATTGATAGGTCATACTATATCGCAAATAAGACAGCTAAAAATCCTCCTGGTTCAGTTTATTAACCTGCCTTTTTTTTTGCTTAACTTGACTTACTTTATTGGTGCGGACTTGCGAAGTTGGTGGGTGGAGGTTATGAACTTTCAGTTTTCTTTCTCTTTGCCAGTCATGATCATCTTCATCAAATTCATTTATCAAGCGGGCAGCACGAATTTCGTTTTTTGCTGTCAATACGCGCTTACTTGGGCGACGTTTACTCGAATGACCATTTCGGTTAAACTTTGGATTCATTACAGCACACCCCTTGCTTAAATTCCCTTCTCTTTATTTTAACATGGTCTCTGTTGTCCTTTTAAATGTTAAATAAATATATTTCAACAAAACCGCAAGCCACGAAAACCGCTTTCGCTCCCTTTTCAATGAATTAAATATAATATTTTCCAAAAAAGTCTTTTATTAAGTGTAATTTTACACTATATTGTATGTAAGGTAAACTTTTCTAAAAAAGGGGATATGTATGAAGAAAAATAACTTGCTTTTAAGTGGAATTGGAATTGCCGCCTTGTTACTGGTCGCCAGCATTGGTTATCTTTTATTGGCTGATCGTGATGTTTATAAATATCATACTGGGCTGGGAAGCAAAATTGCTATCTCGAATGACGATCAGCAAATAGCCTTTTCTTTTTATCGCAATGGGAGTGAGGCCATTTATATAGCCAAATTGGATGGAAAAGATGTCCATAGAGTGAGTAATCCGGTTAAGGCCGATCACCGTCAGCCAACATTTTCGCCTGATGGCAAGAAGCTTTTGTATCTATCACAAAATCGTAACCGTATTCAGTCTCTCTATATTGCCAATAGTGATGGCACAAACCCTGAAAAGCTTTCTAAGAACACTCAGCATGTAACAGAGGCCATCTTTTCAGATGATAACAAAACGATTTTCTTTGCCAGTACGGCAGCTGAGAATGTAAACAAGTCTGAAGGCGAAACCAAGGACGGTTTGGACCTTTTCTCCGTAAAAATAGACGGCACAGAAATGGAGCAGTTAACTGACAGGGATTTTTATACGATGGAGAGCCTTTACTACTCGCCAAAAGATAAACAAGTGATTTTTAAGGATTTCAATGATACAAATTCCTTTGATCTAGAAGAAGGCCGAGTTTACATGGCCGATTTTAGTAGTGAATTACCGAACGATTACTTCAATATGTCCATTTCACCTGATAACGAATTGGTCGCTTACACGAAGGTTTCTGAAGAATCAATGGACTCGTCGCTGTTTGAGTATGATTTATATCTGAAGGATTTGAAGAACGGAGAAAGCAAAAGATTAACAGATTTAAATTCTTCTGTCGTTTCACCGATCTTTTTTAACAATAAAGATGAAATTCTTTTCCTGGATTATACTAACTGGCCAAAGGAGCCAGAGGAATATAAATTGATGACAGTAGAGTTGGAAACAAAGAAGTTGAGAGAGATTTCACTGGATCTTCCTGCACTTGAGAGAGAAAATTTTGTGATGAAGGCAGTAGATTATTCTATAAATGGCTGGACACTAGGTATCTTGTATACGGTCCTGTTCATGTTAATCACACTCTACATTCAGGCGAAAAAAGTATTTTTACCTGCATTCATTAGTCTTGGAATCGGAATGCTGTCCATTGCCGCAAGCTTTGTGTTTGCAATTGCAGTAGATCCATGGGCTGGGATTGGCGTCGGAATGCTTGCTGCCTCACTATTGGTATGCAGCGCTGTCTTGTTCATTTTTGCCTTGATCCTGAAGCTGTATCGAAAAGGAGCGAAGTAATCATGCCTGAGACTGTTGGTACCATTTTAACGATTTTGCTGAATGTTGCCCTATTTGGAACGGCGAATTATTTTGCCATAAAGCATTCTGCAGGGAATAGTAAAAAACGTCTATTGGCCGGGGTACTTTTTCTTCTTTGCACACCTGTCATCTTTTTCAGCACGCTTTATCTCGTTTTCATCTGGGATGACAGCGGCTGGGGTGCCGGAATCCTCTCTGTCATTTTTACCGGGCTTTATATATTGAATGGATTGATCCTGTTATTGTCTTCAATTCATATTTATTTCAGAAAGTAAGTTGAAAGCTTCGTTACTGAACAGATTGAGTTCATACTCACATTCTTGCACACAAAAAAAGCTGCCAATGGCAGCTTTTTAATCTTTCTTTTGGTCTTTATCGTCTTCTTTGAATTCCTTTTTGATTTCGTCTGTGATTCCATTTGTCGCATTTTTAAATTCCCTCATGGACTTGCCGACTGCCCGTCCGATTTGAGGTAGTTTGTTTGGCCCAAAGATGATCAGTGCAATCACAAGGATGAGAATTAATCCTGGAAACCCTATATTTGAAAGCATTATATCTCTCCTATTAATAAAAGTTACCTCAATTATAACTAAAAACGTTTGCCTTTTGAACCCAAACCCATTTTTACGAATGAAATCCTTTGTTTGGAAAAGAATAAGGTAGATATTTTTTTCAAAAGGAGAGATAAATATGAAATGGAAATCCATACTCTTTTGCTTATTTTTATTAGCGGGAATGGCCGGAGCAACCCAGGCACAAACCCAACCGCCTGTTAATTTTGGAGCCAAGGGGGCCCTTCAGGATACGTCAATTACACTTGATGAAGCCCTTGTTTACGCAATCCAGGACGAATACCTCGCTCAGGCCCGTTATGATGCTGTCATCGGAAAATTTGGCAGCATCAGGCCTTTTATCAATATCAAAGCAGCCGAGCAGCAGCATATTAATGCTCTTTTGGCTTTATTCCAAAAGTATAATAAACAAATTCCTGAAAATAATGCGAAACAATTCGTATCTGCGCCAGAAACATTAAAAGATGCATTCAACCAAGGGGTTCAAGGTGAAATCGATAACATCGCCATGTACGATAAGCTTAAAACGATACCAGGTCTCCCTGAAGACGCCAAAACGGTATTCACCCAGTTAGGGAATGCTTCTAAGAATCATTTGAGAGCGTTCCAGAGAGGTGCAGGACGGAATTAAGTAACCTATCCTCTATGTAAAAACAGCCATGATTGAAAAGAGATTGGAGCTGGCTCCAGTCTCTTTTTTGTATTTCTACCCTTTTTCTATCGGAAAAATATCCAAATAAAATAGAGGATTCTACACGTTTGTATCTAATTATCTTTTTAAAAAGGAGGAATAGAGATCCATGAATCCATTTGTATTTGCTTGTATTGCTCCCCACGGAGGAGAGATTATTCCTGAGCTGAAGGGGATTAATCCTGACCGGATGGCTGTCACCAGAGAAAACATGGAAAAGCTCGGTAACTATATGTCTCAGGCTCGTCCTGATTGTATTGTTGTCCTCACCCCGCATGGGACCAGAATCAAAGGCATATTCTCTATTTCTGATTCTGAGAAGATGATGGGCAGCTGGGAAGAAAATGACGGTTTTTATGGGATGGAAAAATTAGTCGAACGGGACTTGGCGAAGATAATTGAAGATGAAGCAAATAAAAATGGTATTCTGGCTTCCACTATCAATTATGGGACTTCGAGTGGCCCGATTTCCTGTCTGCCGCTGGATTGGGGAGCAATTGTGCCGCTGCGTTTCATGCCCGATGTCCCTATTGTCGTCATCACCTCACCAAGAGAGTTAAGCTTCGATGATCATCTTAAGTTTGGCCAATCACTTCGAAACGCTGTTGCTCAATATAGTGGTCGGGTCGGGTTGATTGCCAGCTGTGATTGGGCCCATACTCATGACGAAAAGGGACCATACGGGTTTAGCCCTGCTGCGAAAGAACTGGATGAACAAGCAGTCAAATTCATCAAGACAAATGAATTAGAAAAAATGGCAGAATTCGAGTCAAGCTTTATTGAGGCTGCAAAACCAGATGGCATCTGGCAGACGATGATTCTGGCTGGAGCCATCCACCCAGATGAACGGCATGTAGAGTTCCTGTCATATGAAAACCCTACTTATTTTGGGTTAATTTGCGCGGGCTATTTTACAAATGAAAAAATCCAGTCATGATCACTGGATTTTCTCATTTATATCAGCCTTTATTTCCTGAATGAGTTTTTCTGAAAGGTTTGCGGGAAGGGATGCCCCTTTTTCTAACACCCATGCGTTCATTAACTCCAGGTCCGACTTTTGGAAGGTTAACATATAGTCTTTCTCTTCATAGGTGATTTCCGCCGTTACATGCTCCTGGTCATAGGATTCATCGTCAATAATCATATTTGTAATCGAATATGGTTTCATGTTTGAACTCCTTCTTAAGGTATTAGCTTAGTAAAAGAATACCCTTAAAGTTTGTTGTTTAACATGGTCTTTCCGTACAAACAGAAATGTAAACATCGCATCCAGTAAAGAAGGACCACCAATGGGCGGTCCTTCTTTCAATAGTAATGTCCTTTCGAGGTCTGTTTAAAAACCTTCCAATGTCCATTCATGACAGATGAGTGATAGTTCATGACGATAAAATTTCTTGTCGCTTCCCCATCCTTTGCCTGAATAAAAAAAGTATCAGAACCTCGATAGTCAACATCAATTACTTCTAGTCCCTGGAACGTTCCATCTTCCGAAATAAACTGTTCCAGTGCGCTTTTTTCATTAAACTCATAATAAAGGTTGTAAGGACCAAAAACAGATATGATAAGGAACAAAAACAAAATGACTAGCAGGATTTTTTTCATATTCCCCCCATAAGAAAATCTTTTTCGTTAACGGAACTATGTACTTACAATTAAAATTGACATGAAAAAAGCGTAAGTAGTTTACATAATAATTTTATAATAAACCGTTTCAGTAATAATCATCATACAAACCATTTAATATAAACTCCCACCGCAATAAAAGAAAGTAGAATGACAACTATGTAAATGACGGAAAGATTTGTTGTGTTCTTTTTTGCAGCATTCCTGTAGTCGTCATCCCCTTTTCCGAACAGCAATATTGTTGAAAGCAAAGCGCCTATAAGAATGATGACAACCAAAAAAGTCCAAGAGTCATGAACACACCTCTGATTCTAAATATAGTTTCCTATAATTATAACCTTTTTCATTTCTTGGAGGGTCAAAAAGAATCACCGAGACTTTATTAGTTGAGCACCGCCCACGTTTGCGGCCGGCTCAGCTTTTACCTGCTTTAATGTTGCCACGATCAGAAAACTGACGATAACCAACAATAGCCACGAACTCACTTTTCCAAGATGAACCAGGCTCCATACTTCCATTTGATTTGGGTATTGCCAGGCCCCGAAAAACGTGGCGATATTTTCCGCTATCCAGATGAAGAATCCGATTAGAATAAAAGATAAAGCGATTGGCATGCGATACTTGGTTCCGCCAACCTCATATGTAACCCATGATTGCCAGAAGACGATCATCACAAGGCCTGATAACCACCAGCGAATATCCAGCCAAAAATGGTGGGTGAAAAAGTTCAGATAGATGGCAGCCCCTAGTGGAACAACCAGCAAAAACGGCGGCCAATCAACAAGTTCAACCTTCAGCCTCCTCCATGCCTGGCACAGATAACTCGCCACACTGGCATACATGAATCCGCTGTACAAAGGTACACCAAATACCTTCGAATACCCCTCCTCTGGATAAGTCCATGAGCCCATATTCACCTTGAAGATTTCAAGTGCCAGCCCAATGAGATGGAATAAGGTTATTACCTTGAGTTCGTCCCTGGTTTCAAGGCCAGAACGCACCATCCACCATTGCATCAATAGGAATATAAGCAGCAGCCAGTCATAACGAGGCAGGAATGGGAGTTCTACGATTTTTGTAATCGCCAATGAAGCAAAAATCACGACGGGAAATATGCATGAAAGTGCCTGTTCCCAGCCAAAACGCACAAGCTGCATGATTGATCTCATGGTTAATGCCTCCACTCTTATTCTTGAATTTCCTCATCATCCTGATATTCCAATATGTCTCCTGGCTGGCACTCCAAAGCCTTGCAAATGGCATCCAAAGTCGAAACCCTGATGGCTTTTGCCTTTCCATTTTTTAAAATAGACAGGTTCGCCATGGTAATCCCTACCTTGTCGGAAAGCTCCGTCACACTCATCTTCCTCTTTGCCAGCATTACATCAATATTAATTACAATTGCCATTGTTATCACCTCAGACTGTTAAATCGTTTTCTGACTTTATTTCTATGGCATGCTTCAAAAGCTTTTCGAGGACTGCGGCAAAAGCAGCGATCACGATTGGCGCAAAGGTTAGCACCATTCCGATAAGGATGACACCGGGAGCATCGTCCTTCTCACCGATCAAATAGAATAATGGCATGCCTGCAAGATATAAAATACTGATTGCAACGGCACAAAATTTGATGTTTTTCAACGCTTTTACAGACCAACCCGAAAATGCTATGTCCTTATCAATATAGCCTAACAGCAGGAAAGCCTGATACAGAGCGATAAAATAGGGAACCGCAGAAGCATACATAACCCCTATGATGGGATACAAAAAGTTAGCAAGCACCCAGTTGCCTTGCGATGCATATCTGATGAGCCAGGGCAAAAAAATAAAGCAAGCCGCCAGTACCGGGACTGCCAGAAGGAAAACAACCACCTTCAAAAACAATGTTTCACGTTTCATAAAAGCACCTCATTCACTTAATGTCATATTGAATTTAACAAAATATTTATTGTAAATCAATAAATTTTTGGTTTACTTCATTATATTTTTATCGCGTTCAATTATTTCCCGCAAAAATAATGAGCATTTCTCAATATAAAAAAATGCCCACAATAAATATAATTAACTTTTTATGTATAATTAAGAATACTCTTTCTTGACGTCAAATCTGCTGATCAGCTCATAGGGCCTTGCTCTAAATGCTTCATATGGTAAATAGTTCGCTTCCATGGCATCAAGTGCTCTGCTTTTAAATTGTGGTCTAGTAATATAGTGATCAATATTCTCCAAAGTTAATTCAGCAAAAATCACTTCGGATGTTTCATTTTCGGCTGCCCTTACTTCACCAGACAGGTGCTCACCCCGAAAAACAATGCAAGTCACACCGCTTGTGACATTTTGATAGATTCCTGTTATCCCAATTATGCTAACTTTGACTCCTGTTTCTTCTAAAATCTCTCGGTGAATAGCCTCTTCTAATGTTTCCACTTCTTCTACCTGGCCACCGGGCATTTCCATTGTATCGGATCGATGAAAATTTCTTACTAGTAAAACTTTTCCTTTCTTATTTGTAATGTATCCACTTACAGACATTATGTGTTTAGGCGGGTGATAGGCTGATGGATAAGGCTCAGTCGATGATAATAGTTCATAACTGATATCGCCGGTCAGTCCTGTTGCCTCTTGTATTTCTTTACTAGTATCCTTAACTATTTCAAAGTTGTCATAATGCTCTTTGCTCTTGTATTCCCAGATCGTCAGAATCTCATCTTCTTTGTCATTCACCCATCTGCCTATTAATTTGGCACCATTTTTAACGTACTCGCGGTATTCATGGGTGTGGAAGATTCGATTGAATTCATCCAGTTTTCCAGACCGGATTTTTTCTGTTTTTCTGATAAAAATCATTTTACCACTCTCCCTTTTCCCTTTAATTTCCATGAAGGTAAATCAAAATCCTGCTAAAGAGCAATATTTAAGGTAGAGTGCCAAAAAAAAAAAGCCGCCTGAATGGCGACTTTATCAGGTATTATTTTGTTTAACAACCTTGGCTTCCACAGATGCATTTTTATCGCCTATCGACAGCCAGGTTACGAATATAAGCATGATCATCGCGCCCATCAGCTGGATATTCTGCAGCAGGGTATCGAACCAGATAACTGAGATGACCATGACAGTCAGAGGCTCTACACTCGATAGAATGCTCGTTTCGACAGCGCTGATATAAGTCATGCTTCCCAGGAATAACAGGAATGCCAATGTTCCGAAGACAATCAATATGGCCATGATGAACAGCATTTTAGGGTGAGTAATAATCGTCCATTCCTCTGAAAGCCAGACTCTGTTCACCAGGCCGAGCAACATGCCCCCGAACAACATGCTCCAGCCAACGATGGCCAGTACGCTCCATTCTTTCATTAACCGTGATGGATAAAGCGTATAGAACGCAAATGTCAGCCCTACCGCAATTCCCCAGAGCAGCGCTTCTGTGCTGACCAGCAAACTGCTCATCGAACCATTCGTCAATAACAGGAACAACCCAGCCAACGTTCCGAGGATTCCCAATATCTGATAGCGCGGCGGCCATTTTTTATGGTGAAAAGAAACATAAAGGACCACAAAAATCGGAGCGGAAAATTGAAGCAAAGTTGCCACGACAGCATTGCTTGTCTGAATCGCCATTGTAAATGTGAACTGCAAACCGACCATTCCCAGGATACTGAATAAGATCAGCTGATTCCGCCAGTATGGTGTTTTTACAACCGTAAAAATATCTTGTTTTTTCAACGCAAGATATGCAAGGATGCTGCTTCCGGCAATGATCATCCGGATTGTCAGGATAAAAGGAACCGTCAATTCCGTATTATCCAGCACCCATTCCGTGATCGAACCTGTCATTCCCCAAAGCATCGCACCAAAAACAATCATAAGGATACCTTTTAATCGCAACATCATGAACGCTCCTATTTACAAATGATCCTACCCTTTTAAAAAATTGCATACTAACTATTATACTACCATAAAAATTGAAGAAGTCTCTTTAACTAGAGGAAATGTTGATAGTCCAATTGCTGCCACATTGCCAAAAGGAAGTATTCATTCCTAGAGACCTTCCCTGCATATTGCCAACCCTTATTTTACCAAACTGTTTTCTAAAGCTAATCTATTAAAACACCTGCTCATGGGGTAAATAATGGACATGCCGGAAAAATAAAACGAAAAGTGGTGAATACATGGAACTTAATAGACAACTGCCGATAACCAGACAAAACTTGGCTGGCAAATACCTGCCTCTAGCAGCCCTTGGCATTGCCGGGACTCTTTATGCCTTGAGTGTAAACCGCCGGCGAAAGACTGCGGGTTCTTCTCACTCGAGAATGCTTAAGAAGATTGAACATGGAACCAATGCGATCACTCTTGAATGGGAATCTCAAGGTGATTCATACCGTGTTTACCGGGACAGGGAGTTCATATACGAAGGATTTGAACCGAGGTTTGCTGACAATGAGCTGACTCCTGGCACACTGTATTCATATAGTATTGAATCTCTGGCACAAGGCGAAGTGAAGAAGAGAATGCGAATACAAACGACTACATCCGTGAATTACAAAGAAAAAGACAACGTCTTGGAGGATCTCCTAATTACGACCATTGTTACAGAGGGACAAATCAGTTTTGAATGGGAGCCAATCGAGGGTGTGACGGAGTATACCATCCATCGAAACGGCATGCAGCTTGAGAAAGTGACCTCCTGTACTTTTACTGACAGAGGCATCCAGGATGATCAATTTTATACTTACACCATTAAAGCCAAACGGCCTTTGCAGCGTTCGGAACAAGTAAAATGGGAGCTGAAATCGGTGATTGCCAATGCCGTTGGAGCAATCAAGAAAGATTCATCAACGAGAATGGCAGCTGAAGAAGAGTTTTCGATCACCAAACGGATTGGCCCAATTGATGAGCTATTAAAACCAAATCGTGAACACAGCTTTGAAAATGGAAACTGGCATCTGAGATACACAACCTTTTTAAAAGAGGAGTGGCTGAAAAACCCGAATGCCGCTTCCGGGGATCAATACTTTAAGGGTGACCACCGTTCATTTGAACCGGACTCGTCTCAATATCGGACCCGAGGTGAGGTCTTTATCGATACCGACAGCCAATCCGCATTGCTCAGCAAGAGCACTGGTATGACAGAAGCTTTCAGTGGAAATCAGGAACCTGTTGAATCCGCCCAGGCTTCTGATGATGGAATTCAATTAGAAAAGGTACTGGCAGATGATGACCGAATTAAGTTTATCCTGAAGCATTCAGTCAGCAATCCGCTTGTCGTGTCCCCTGCCATTGATTATGTCGTGTGCGGAGTCTTTTATAAAGACAATGAATTCGATCTGATCGGAACCCATGATCAGGCACCGGAACATGAAATCTATCTCAAAGAACCAGGCACAGACAATTGGCAGGTCATCCACCAGGCTCACAGCAAAGGGCTTGAAATGATGGCTGACCCAATGGCAAATCATTACTGGCGCTACTCCTCCTTCACCAATTAAAAAAGAACGGAAAAGCTGTTTGGCTGCTTTTCCGTTCTTTTTTATTATAGAAATCTTCTTCTCACATTCGGCGGGGGCAGCATACAGCTATCCTTTTGGCCGAACCATTTGAATCGATTTTTGGCAATAAGATCGTAAACAATATTCCTTAATGGAGCAGGTACAATGATCAAACCATAGAGCAGCTTCCAGGGGCCTTTTAAATGGCGGCTGATTCTGAGAGCGGCCGCTGACTTATAATAGACCTTTCCATCCTCAATCAATATCATGCTGTCCACATCATCGGGAACAGTATATTCCTTCAGCAGTTCCTGTCCTGCATCACTCTGAAGCGAAGCAAATCGGAACATCTCTTTGTCATCACGTTCGAGAATAAATTGGACACTGGCATCACAGAAATTGCAAACTCCATCAAATAGAATAACAGGATTCATGGAATATCCCTCCTTACTCACCCTGACTATATATTAACATTTATCCTATTATGTCAAAATGAAACTAATAAGAGCACACAAAAAGCCGGCAGTTTATCCTTGCTGCCGACTCTTTAACTTATATAAAAAAGCTGTCTTCAGATTGGACGAAAAACTTATCCTAATAATCTCGAAGTTTTTTTCGAAGCTGCTTCCTAAAATCGCGGATATAAAGTGCATAATAAGAGTCTTTCTTATTACATAATTCCCTTTAACATTCCCTTCCAATACATGACAGGGAGGATATTCTTTTTTAGTATATACATGCTGTAACGTTCTTTAGATTGATCGAACGGGAATGTTTCGGCTGGTTTATTTTCATACAAGAATTCAGCCAGCACCAATTTATTATAGCCCGTAATCAGCGGACATGAAGTATATCCATCATAAGAGAGTTTCAACGGTTGATTTTTCATAAAGCTTAGCAAGTTTCCTGCTGCGACTGGTGCCTGTTTCCTGATTGCTGCACCCGTTTTTGAGGTCGGAAGGTTCGCGCAATCCCCTACACCAAAGACATTTGGATATTTTTTTGACTGCAGTGTTTTCGAATCAACGTCTACCCATCCTCCAGCATCGGCCAATTTACTTTGTGAAATGAAATCGGCTGCTGACATTGGCGGGACAACATGAAGCATACTATAAGGAATTTTTTCCGTCTCTCCTGTCCCTGAATTTTCAAAAACGGCAAGTTTGTTGGCTGAATCTACTTCGATTAAGTTCATTTTATATTTAGTGGTAATCCCTTTTCTGGTAATGACCTGTTCGAGTGTATTTGCGTATTTTTTTACTGCAAAAATACTGTCAGATGCTGATGCGAAAATGATCTGGCTCTTGTCTCTGATACCAGCTTTCCTGAAGGCATCGTCAGCGAGGTACATGATTTTCTGAGGTGCACCGCCACATTTGATCGGTGTGTTCGGGTGTGTGAAAATGGCATTGCCGCCCTTGAAATTCTGAATGCTTTCCCAGGTCGAATCAACATAATCGTACGAATAATTGCTGCAGACACCACCCCTGCCGATGGCTTCTTTTAACCCTTTGATTTTGTCCCAGTTGATCTGGATGCCGGCAGCCATGACGAGAAAGTCGTAATGAATTTTAGTTCCATTTCCTGTCGAAAGACTGTTCGAATCTGCATCAATCAAAGTAACAGCTTCCTGAAGCAGTTCCACGCCATCTGGTATGAGTGTGTGCTGGTCTCTTACTGTAACTTCCTTTTTAACCGCACCAGCGCCTGCAAGTGTCCACAGAGGTTGATAATAGTGCTTTTTGGTTGGGTCAACAATAAGAATTTTCCCTTTTAAATCCGGTGCCCCTTTAGCGAGCCTGGCCGCTACCGAAATACCAGCTGAGCCACCACCGACAATTACTACCTTATAATTCACCTCATCCACCATCCTTGCTAAGATTTGATTATCACAATATACCTTTATAGGTATTACCATAACCACAATGAAAATTATAATAAATTTATCAGAATATTTCAATTTATTTCTCCCCTCGTTTTCATAACAACTGGGTACCTGCCTATTTGTCCCGGGACATCTACCCTATTCTCCATGCTTTGAATATAGTGTAGAAGCTATTGGAGGTGACTATGATAAACGGCTTGTATGCACATGGTTCCTCCTCCCAGGATCAGTTGCTCGCATGGGAGAAAGAAGCACTGGAAAAATTCTTCGCTAAAATGAGTGATAAGGAAAAACCTTTTCCCTGCATACCTGCAACGATTGGATTTTCAATGAATCAGTTAAAATACGGATTTGTTGGCAGTCCAAGGAGGGACACTACGATAAATGAAATTGCTAGTTTGTTATCTAGCTATACAGAGCAATCAAGTGGGTTTGGCGGTTATACTTCTTTGATCATTTTCTACGAAACGCCAGAAGAAATGAAGGATGTATCTGTAGAAGAATTCGAACAACTTTTCTGGGAGCATCTTTCTGGGTTGAGCGGGTTGGATGAATTCGACTGGCCAGAGGGTATGCCTCAAGATCCCCACGATCCTATCTGGGAATTTTGCTTCAATGGCGAAAAATATTTTATGTATTGTGCTACACCGGCACATAAAAACCGGAAAAGCAGACATTTTGACGTGATGATGCTCGCGATTACACCGAGATGGGTGCTCCAGGAATTCCATAAATCCAAAAGCTATGCAAAGAGGATCAAGGCACAGGTGAGAAAACGGCTGGCGAAATATGACAGCATTTCTATTCATCCTGATTTGAACACTTACGGAGCAGAGGATAATTTTGAATGGCGGCAATACTTTCTGAGGGATGATGAAACTTCTTTATCCAAATGCCCTTATCATCAAGTCCTGAAGTTTCTTGGCAAAAATAAATGAAAGCGCAGGATCGCTCCTGCGCTTTACTGTTTGTTCAGTTGTTTAATTAAGTCATCCGTCGTTACAATCGTTGCAAACTCCTTTTGGAGCATAGCAAGTTCTAGTTCCTGTATAGAATCAGCTGTATGCTTCACTCCCTTATGGTCCGTGATTTCATAAGCCGCAATCGCATCAGACACAAGGAAGGTATTGAAGCCCAAGTTACCACTCATTCTGGTCGTTGTAGAGACACAGTGCTGAGTAGATAATCCGGTGATTACTAAGGACTTTATCTGATTTTTCTTCAGATAGGATTCTAACTCCGTTCCGATGAAACCACTGTTCACATTTTTTGCAAAGATGACCTCCCCCTCCACAGGCTTGATGATTTCTTTAAATTCAGTGCCTAGTGAGTTGCGGTGATGCAGAGGAGATGCCGGGTCTAGTGACAGATGCTTCGTATAGATGACATGGCCATTTCTATTTCGCCACTCTTTTAATAGCCTTGCGATATTCCCCTCTGCTTCCTGGTTGTTCCGCTTCCCCCAATAAGGATCGTCAAAGCCCTTCTGAACATCCAATATCAGCAGCGCTGGCAGCTCAAGCAAGTTCATCCACATTCCTCCTTAGTCACTCCACATTTTTTGTCATTTCGGCATATTTTACTCATGATGTTGCTCATCCATGGAAATTACTTCAAATCCATCCGCAAAACATGTTAAACTCTATGAAGATGTTTTTATACATATTTGAAACGGCGAAGAGGAGGATTATCTTGAAACGACATTCGCTCTTTTTTTTACTATTTATTTCGCTCATTCTTACTGCTTGCAATAATGATGAACCTGATGAAGAGGTTGTGGCCGAAACCCCTCCGAAAGAGGAGGTTAAAAAGGAAGCTGCAAAACAGGAGCTGCCAGGACAATTGAAGGAAATCAGTCTGGAAGTTTCAGAGGAAATCCTGAAGGAATTAAAGCCTGGTACAATGATGGATGACCTTACATATGAAAAGGATATCGAGGATATCGGATTCAACACTCCAGAGCTGGATCCAGAACTTAAAACCAAGCTTCCGGAAGAGCTTCATCAATTAGCTAAGGGAACAGATGACCTGGAGACCATAAAAAAAGGCCTTATTTCTTTATTAGCGAGTCCACATTATCAGCAGGTAATTGAAAAAGCAAATGCGTATGAGCCTTATTTTGAAGAGCCATTTTTACCAGATCCTGAGAAGACGGAAGGCGAAGAGGAAACAAAAGCTGCAGAGAAAGCCATAATCCTGCTTGATGCAAGCTCCAGCATGCTGCAGCAGTCAGAAGGCAGAGTGAAGATGGATATCGCCAAGGATGTAGTTAAAAGCTTTGCCAAAACCATCGGTCAGTCTGCAGAAGTCTCCCTTGTCGTCTATGGTCACCAGGGATCGGATTCAGATTCTGATAAAGAAGCATCCTGTTCTGGAATCGAAGAGGTTTTTCCAATGGGGAAATACTCGAAGGAAAACTTCAATGGAGCCGTCGACTCATTTGAAAGCAAAGGCTGGACTCCGCTCGCAGGAGCGATCGCAAAAGCTGCTGAGATGAGCTCCGGCCATGAAGGAAATGTAACCATCTATATCGTCAGCGATGGCGCGGAAACATGCGATGGAGACCCGGTTCAGGCAAGTAAGGAACTTGTGGCAAATAACGCAAATCATTCTGTAAACATCATCGGATTCGATGTAGACAGCAAAGCTGAAGACCAACTAAAAGCTGTTGCTGAAGCCGGAAACGGTGAATATTTCAAAGCAGACAATCCTGAACAATTGAAAAACACGATCCAGTACGAATGGCTTCCATCCACGCTCGACCTTGCATTCGCGTTTACGATGGCACCTGACGGCTGGGATATGGTCGAGGAATACAAAGTGGCAGAAAAATACCCGCTTGAATTATGGACGATTGGAAGAAAAGAAGCGCACCGAATCATTGACGCGGCTGCCATCATGGCCGAAAACGAGTGGATCACCGAAGAACAGTATTCAGAACTCCGGGATTGGGGATTTGAACGAAGCGAAGCCATGAAGGAACTCCACTACGCCATGTCCAAAACCAATCGTGAAAAAGCAGATGCAAAAAGCAAAGAAATCAGGCAAAGAGTAGACGACTGGGTGGCAAAAATGAAAGAACTCAAGAGAGAACGCGGAGATACATGGTAATTAGAAGCTGGATCAACAAGTGGCCCTCAAATTAGAGGGCCACTTGGCTTGTTCACAGATTATCCTTCTTTTGTTCAACTATTTCTCATATTCAGGCCAACTCTTCAACTCACTATGAACCTATAATTATGTTGTAAATCTCTTCAAGGAGTTGGCGGGACATGCGAGAGAAAATACTGGATTTTTTTTTAGGGCTCACCCTTTTTTGTATTGAATGGACGATTCTGTTACTTATCACATCAAAGGAAACAGCAGAATAACGAATAGATTTGAAAACTCTTGCCTTTGCAAGGGTTTTTTATTTTGGGAGGAAAATCCCTTTGAGTATTAATTTAGTAGTGAGAGATATAGGGATAGACAGGTAATCAGTATAATATACCCTGGTCATTTCTAGTCAAATTTGAAATACATGGTAAAATATTTACTAGAATGGAGGATGAATAGCTTGGTAACGACCGACTCTTTGAAAAAAGAACTAAAAGGACTGGATTTTAATAACCCTGAAACGATAATACATAAAGACCTCGATACACTTATTGAACATATGGTTGATTATATTGGCTCGACTGACCCGGAATTAAGAGACAAACTGATTTACACTACATTTTATTACGTCATTAACCAGGATTATTTAAATCATCAGCAAATGGAGTATTTACTCCAAACATGTCTTGATCAGAACCATTTGTTTTTACGCATAGGTTCAAAAAACGATGACTCGGTATTTACCAGGGCATTTTCTTCACTGGTGGTTGCTCTCGTTTTAGGTAAAGATCGCAAAGAGAGATTTCTATCTGAAGATACCGTCAAAAAAACCATTGAAAGCAGCATGAAATATCTTCTTGAGGAAGAAGATACACGGGGTTACGTCGAAGAAAAAGGCTGGGCGCATAGCATCGCTCATGGTGCCGATTTACTGGATGAAGCCATTAAGCACCCTTTGTTCGATAAGACTTTGGCAAGCGAATGTCTGGATACGATCAGGAGATGCATACTAATAGAAACAGCTTATGTGGACGAGGAAGATGAGCGGCTGATTGCTGCCATAATTTCTCTAATGGAAAAGGAAATGAATGATGACATCTTAAAAGATTGGGTTTCTGAACTTTCGGCTGAAGTAACAGAAATCAGAGCCAGCAACGGCTTTTCACCAACTTTTTTTCGGAAGCATACTAACTTAAATCAATTCCTGAAAGCACTTTACTTCCGGTTACTTTTTCTCGAAAGAGGCACTCAAACTCGTAAAGAAATCGAACGTATTTTAAAGGCCAATCTTTTAGTTTAAAAATGCTCAGTTTTACTGAGCATTTTTATTTAATTTCTTTTCCAGAACGATCTCATCTCTAATAGGGATTCCATAAAAGCCATCCATAAGAATTTCCGGTTTGATTTTTCTCGGCTCTCAGGCAGCACCCCTGTAACACTATCCGTTATTTAAACTTCGTCTTCTAATGACTCAGCGTATTCAACCTTAAAATTATGGACTGAAATGATCAATATGATTTGTACAGCCGATCAGTAGCAAAACCAGGAATTTAGGAATAAACAATGACTATTTCTTTTATTCTCCCCCTTGTTAATAAATCCGAGAGAAATCCAGAATAGTTTCAAATTACATCCATACTTTCCAATGTAAAAAACTATTTCTTGTTGTCCCACACTTTTGTTCCATACCCAACGGCGAGCACGCTAAAAATACTGCCTATCAATATGATGATAGCTGCCATTTAATTACCTCCAATGATTTGGTCTTTTCAAAGATGAAGGCAGCCTGGTCCGATCATTTCCCTTGGCCGAGTTAATTTGAGCATGAGTCAAAAAGAAGCTGCCTTCCAGATTAGCTCCGCTTAAATCAGCATCCCTCATGTCTGCACCGATAAAATCACACACCCTTAGGTCCGCTTCTCGGAGATCAGCAGCAATCAGCAAAGCTCCACGGAAATCAGAGCCTTTTAGATCAGCACGTCTAAGCTTTGCTCCAAGCAGGTTCTTGCCTTTTGTTTCTTTTTCGCTTTTCACTTTACTTCGGACCAATTCACTTGTCTGTAACAGCAGTTCGTTTACAACTGCTCGATAGGAGGGGATATCCAAAGCAAGAATTTCCCCTGCATCTAAGTTCGTGAGCTGCTCTATTTTGACATAGATATCCTTAAGTTGAAGTTGAAGTGAATTGGCCTCTTTCAATGCCTGAGCTTCATCCAGGTAACAAAGCATTTCATGAAGCTGCTGCATGATTGGAAAAACATCAAACATTTCCTTAGCCTGCTCTGGCTTATTTCGCCAATCAAATCCCTTATAGGTGATTTGGGAAACCTTCTGGCCAGCCCCAAAGCATTCGTATACCGTACATCCTTTGTATCCTTCTTCCCGAAGTTTTCCATGAATTCCACAGCGGAAATCCGCTTGCAAATTCTTGCAAGGCAAACCGCTTTCTTTATCAACAGGAAAGTCCGCTGATTTCGCATACGGCAGAGCCACACAGCATAATCCAAAGCAGCTTTCACAATCAGCTGTCAGGTTATTTTTAATCAATCGGCTAGTCATTTCTCTCATTCTCTCCATTACCAGAACTTGTTAAATTAAAATTAACATAAATCCTTCATTCAATAAACAAAAAAAGAGCAGGGCTAATCCCTGCTCTGAACCTTAACGGGTCTTGGCGACTGCTCCATATTCCGCAATCAGCTGTGCTTCTAGAAACTTCGCCAGCTCCAACATCCCGTATTTACCTGCTTTTGCTTCCGCGTCTGAGTTATAATTCGTATTTGTATTGATGTCGTAGGTAAAGATTTCACCCGTCTCATTTCTGATAAATTCAATTCCGGCTACTTGTATATTATTTGAGTCTAATACTCTTTTATATTTTTCAATAACAGGATCATCAAAGCCTTCAATCACCTGGAATTTCGGCTTTTCCTCTACTTCTTCCCCTACTGGGCAGAACAAGTCGCCGATCTGGCAGGCATCTGCCGGGCATAACTCAAACCCCTCTGAAGTATCCACTTTTACTGCGTAGACAAATTCTCCGCCGACAAACTCGCAGCGAGTAATATAACTTTCAGGTGACTGGATATATTCCTGGATGAGTGTTATTCCATCAACAGGTTCCTCAAAGGACGGGCTCTCCACATATGCTTTCAGTGCTTCAACAGATTGAAACAACTGGACTCCGAGCCCTTTTCCAGCTCGATTGTGCTTCGTGATAAAGGCTCTTCCCTCGAATTGTTTTGCCGCTTCGAGCAGCTGCTGCTTTCCAACGGTAGCGATTGTCCGTGGAGTCGTTACCCCATGCTTGTTCAGCTCAAGGTATTGCTTCACTTTGCTGACTTCCAGTTCAAGAGCCCTTGATCCGTTGTACACGTTCCGGCCATGTGCCTCCAGCCAGGCTAATACCTGTCCCGAATATTCGGGTGCGAAGCGATGTCCTCTTGTATGGGAAGAAGCGCTCATTCTGCTGTAAAAAATCCCCTCTGGCGGCTCCTTTGACAAATCAAACAGCCCTTCGTCCAGATGCCATTCTTCAAAAGGAACTCCCAGCTCCTCAAGACGCTTTGTTAAGTGGATCGTCCATTCACTGTTTTCATGGATGATATAAACTTTGCTCATGATCCTCATCTCCTTCGTTTATTTATCTATCAAACTGTCAGCTGTTTTCTTTTTGCCTCCACAAGCGGCATAACCTGTTTCGCAAATCTCTCCATCTCTTCCAGTTGTGGGGAGAATTGCAGCAGGAGCAATCCCAAACCTGCTTTTTCATACTGTAAAATCCGCTGTGCAATTTGGTCAGGGCTTCCTACCAAATTAGGGCGCAATCCGCGATTAGAGACAGAATAATCCTGTAGCTGGATTTGCTGCTCGAGCTGTGATTTGCTGGTGAAGTCCTTGAAGCCTGCATAGGCACTGGATTCTTTTACAGAAGTAATTCGTTCCAACTCTGCGAATGCTTCAGCCTCAGTGTCGCGGCAAATGACGTAAGCGGCCATTCCGAACTCTGACAGTTCAGTATTTGATGTTGCAGCCCTGCGATTTTTCATATCAGTAATCTTCTGCTCGATTTCTTCCACCGTTCCGCCATGCATAACATAAGCATCACATTTCTCAACAATGGTTTGTTTTCCCTTCGGACTTTCGCCGCCAGCATATAAAATTGGGTTCGGACGCTGAATCGGTTTAGGGAACAGCTTCGTCTCCTTCAGCTGATAAAACTTGCCTTCATATGAAAAGCTTTCTTCACTCCAAAGCCCCTTCAATACGTCGATGAATTCATGTGTGCGATCATAACGCTCATCATGCTCGGTAAAAATACCGCCATACTGGCGCGCTTCTTCCTCCCACCATGCTGAAACCACATTCAGAGTAAAGCGGCCATTGCTGATCTGGTCAATGTTTGCTGCCATTTTTGCTGTAACTGCAGGGTTATGGAATCCGGGTCTTACCGCAGCCATGATTTCGATTTTTTCGGTCACTGAAGCCAATGCAGCAGCGGTTGTCCACGCTTCAAGAGAATCGTGCTCAGGACCCTTGATATCATTCAAATATAATTCTGCAATTAAAGTTGTAGAGTATCCCCACTCCTCTGCTGATTGAACCACTCTCTTTGCATAATCAAAAGTTGGTGGCATCTTTTCGTCCTCAACATTTCTTAACCATCCGCCAAAAATCGGCAGCCAAAATCCATACTTCATTCTTCCCTCTCCTCTGTCCCAATAATCTCGAGTTTACCAACCTGTTAAGTCGGTATTAAAAACAAAAACTAAGAGACCATTTTATAGTCCCCTAAGACAAAAGGCTCCCTTCATAAAGAAGAGAGCCTTTTTATACTCTCTTCTCATCTTTCAGACAAAATTGTCCGCAGGAATTGGCACAGTATTCATTCAGAACCTGTTGCCGAGGTTTCGCAGGGCCTATCCCTCCACCTCTCTTGATAAGAAGACATGCTTATTAAATTTTAGTTCGTTAAAGTGATAATATTCTAAATTCAGCCAAAAGTCAATTCGTTTACCGAAATAAATTTCAACTTCCTACCGGAAAACCCAGCAAAAACTTATTTACCCTCTGTGCAGCTTCTACCAGTCTTTCGGGAGGCTGTACCATGGCAATTCTGACATATCCTTCTCCCTGCTTTCCAAATGCGTCACCTGGAACTACAACAATCCCTTCCTCATCAATCAACTTGAAGGCGAAATCATGAGACTTCCATCCAGCAGGGATTTTAGCCCAGACAAACATCGTGGCCGGAGAATTGGCTACCTGCCATCCGCTGTTCCTGAAACCTGAGACCAAAGCATCCCGTCGTGCTTCATACTGCTTTAACTGATGATCAAGAAACGAATAGTCAGATGTCAGTGCAGCAATTGCTGCCTTTTGGATCGGGTAGAAGACTCCATAATCAATATGGGATTTGAATGATGCCAGAAGATTGATGACCTGTGCATTACCAGCAACATAACCAATACGGCAGCCAGCCATATTGAAGGTTTTTGATAATGAGTTAAACTCGATGCCAACCTCTTTGGCACCAGGTACCGACAGGAAACTGATTTGAGGATTCCCATCATAAATCAATTCAGAATACGCAAAATCATGGACGACTAAAATATTATGTACCCTGGCAAATTCAACTACCTCTTCAAAGAAGACCCTGTCAGCAAGTGCAGTAACTGGATTTCCAGGATAGCTCAAAATCATCATTTTTGTTTTCTGCAAAACTTCCTCTGGAATCTCATTTAGCTGAGGAAGGAAGTTATTTTCCTCCAACAGTGGCATAGGGTAGATTTCCCCGCCAGCAATCGTAACGCTAGCTTCATAGATTGGATATCCTGGATCTGGAACCAGGACATAATCCCCCGGATCAACGATGGCAGTCGCCAAATGCGCAAGCCCATCCTGTGAACCCATCAACTGCAATACTTCTGTTTTTTCATCAAGCTCAACGGAATATCGCTGACTGTAAAAATACTTCACTGCTTCATTAAACTCGGCTATGCCCTTTAATGTGTAGCCGTATTTACCGGGATCCATAGAATAATTCGCCAGTGTTTCCATCACAAATACTGGCGGCTGGAAATCCGGGCTTCCAATGCTTAAGTCGATGACATCCTTGCCATTCATCAATGCAAGCTGCTTCCTGTCTACTACTTCCTGAAAAATGCTCGAAGTCATCTTTCTGATCTTTTCTGATCCGTAAATATTCATGGACAATCCCCTTTACTGTTCAATGATTCATGATGTTCTCATGGAAGTTGATTCCTCTGAATTTTTTAAATATAAAATCGATTATAGCAGTTTCACTTTATCAGTTCTAGGAAAAAATAAAAAAATGAGCTGCCAGGCAGCTCATAAAATAGGTTTTAAATTAAAACAAAAAGTGTGCGATTGGCGCAACAATGATAAGTGTAAGGATTGTTCTCTGTATCCAGATGACCACCAATTTTCTTAAGCTGATTGGAATTTCTGTAGACATTATGCTTGGAATCAGCGCAGAGAAAAAGACAATGGCTGAAACCGAAACGACGCCGATGACAAACTTTGTGACCATAGGGGCTTCTGTCACAAGCATAGCAGGCAGGAACATTTCTGCGATTTCAATAGCAGAAGCCTTGGCTGCCAGCATGGGTTCGGGAATCTGGAGAATCAATGTGAATGGATAGAAAATATAGCCGATAACATCAAACACAGGAGTGAACTCTGCTAAAACCAACCCTAACAAGCCAACAGATAGAATGGACGGTAAAATTCCCATCGTCATAATCATTCCATCGCGCAAGTTATCCAAAATATTTTTGCCAAGGGATGGTGCTTTGTTTGATGCGATCATAGCTTCTGCCCACGCTGTTTTGAACCGATTTTCTGTTACTGGTTCCTCTGGAACGCCTTTGCCCTCATAATATTCGTCACTCACCGTTTTTAATGGACGCAACCTGACCGTGATAGCGGTTACAATAAACGTAACAAAAAGTGTCGTCCAGAAATACGTGTTCCATACTTCCATTAAACCCAGCGTTTTAGCGACTACAATCATGAATGTAGCAGATACGGTAGAAAAGCCTGTCGCAATAATGGTTGCTTCTTTGATTGTATACTTGCCTTCCTTGAACACACGGTTAGTAATGAGCAGTCCGATTGAATAGCTTCCCACAAAGGAGGCAACTGCATCAATTGCTGCCCTTCCAGGTGTCTTCCAGACTGGCCGCATGATTGGCTGCAGAAGCACACCAAAAAATTCAAGCAGGCCATAGCCGACAAGCAATGCCAAGAATACAGAACCAATCGGTACCAGCACTCCAACCGGAATAACCAGCTTTTCATACAGGAAAGGTCCCATGCCAGGTTCAAAGAGCCATGCTGGCCCAACATCAGTCAGCATCATCAAAGCCACAATAACTCCCATAACTTTTAGCAAAGAAAAAACCATAATCGTTACATTCTTGTTCCACGTTTTCCGGTAAAAAGGATAAATGGCACCTAATAAAATAACGATAAATGCATAATACGGAACCGCTGCAGAAAAGGTGGTATTAATCCAGGTCACTAAATGGTCAAGCGGGATCGACGATTTTCCGGCCACAGCAATTGGAACGAAAAACATGAATATGCCAATCGCACTAAACAGAAAAAACTTCAACATACTCAGGTTTGATAATGGTAGTTCAGGCTGTTTGCCAGCCTCAACTTCAGGCGTGTTTTGCACATGATCTCCTCCTTTATTCGATTATTCAGTTTATTTGTAAGAGAGGAGCATGATTTTGCTCTTCTAGTTACCTAAGGAAAATTGTCCTTTTAAATATTTATTCAAGCCTGAATGAAATTATCGTGAAAGGATTCTATTTTTTGCTTTAAATTCAGTCGATTCCTTGTTTTAGCACAAAAAAGGGCTGCCAGAGCAGCCCTTACGTCACTATGTCCGTGTAATAATTTTATCAATAATCCCATACTCCAAAGCTTCCTGTGCACTCATGAAGTAATCGCGGTCAGTGTCCTTTTCGATTTTTTCCACTGGCTGACCAGTGCGTTCTGAGATGAGTTTATTCACATGGTCACGAAGTTTGAGGATTCTTTTAGCGGAAATTTCTATTTCGGTAGCCTGCCCTCTTGCCCCGCCAAGAGGCTGATGGATCATGATTTCGCTATTTGGCAGAGCGAATCTTTTTCCTTTCGTGCCGGCAAGCAAAAGCATTGCCCCAAACGACGCGGCCATTCCGATACAGATAGTGCTGATATCTGGCTTGATGTATTCCATCGTATCAAAAATCGCGAACCCTGCAGTTGTAGAGCCCCCAGGACTGTTAATGTAGATGGAAATATCCTTATCGGGATTATCTGCTTCAAGAAATAACAACTGTGCAATGACACTGTTGGCCACCTGGTCGTTGATCTCATCACCAATCATGATGATACGGTCTTTTAACAATCTGGAATAAATATCGTATGAACGCTCGCCACGGTTAGATTGCTCTATGACATAAGGAATTGTACTCATATCGTTCCTCCCTTTCCTGCTTAAGCAGCCATTCTGAAAGTAGAGAGAGGTGAACGAGAACCTGAATGCAATGACATCTCCGGAACGGATGCAGCAAGCGCCGGAATCTCCTGGATGTTTTCCAAAAGAACGGATGGGTCCTCGGATTGCAGCGATTCGCAAAGTAAGTCTGACAGCAGGATTTCTTCATCATCGCTTAAAACCTGGTCCAGGTCTCGCAGGCTGCTATCCTGATCAAGCCTCTTCCTTGCCCGATGAAGCGCAGCTTTTACGGCCATTTCGGTAGAACCCATCAGCTCGGCAATTTCACGCGACTGAAAACGAAACGCTTCCTTCAAAACCAAAATCACCGCCTGCTTCGGCGTCAATTTGGACAAAAGCGTTTCAACAGTATCGATCACATTCCCTTGAGTGCTCGATCCGAGATTTTCCGGAATCCCCGTCACTTCACGGCCGTTCTTCCTGATTGTATCCACCCACTGGTGATAAGCCATTTTTTTCAGTAAGGCTCCGCTAATCTGTGATGGCTCATAATGACGGATTGCCTTCATTGTCACTTCCTGCAACAGATCATCACCATCCCAGCTGCTCTGGGTTAAAAACCGGCAATATCGCCGCAGGCTTTGATAATGGCCCATGATCCCCGATTCCTTTTCAGTATTCACATTCCTAAGCTTGTCGATCGACATTCTGTTCACTCCTTTGAACCTCTCTGCACCTTAAACGGATTGAGGGAGGGAAAAGATACGGCCTTGTGTTTTTTTTTACTTTTTTCAGTATATGCACATCTTACTTTCGTCTGCCCGACCATTAATACGTTATATTACAGTAATACATACAAAATTAAGCTTGGAAATAAAAATCCACAAGCCACATGCTCAAATCGTCTTATGCTTTTTTCGCCTTAAGTCAGAAAAGAACATTAAACTTATTCCAAACGGCATAGGCATTAAAAAGAAAAGAATCAATCCATAAATTATGTCGCGTTCCATAAAAAAAGAAATAGAGGAAATTAAAAAAATGATGGAAAAAAATAAGGTAACCAACCCCCAAAATAGACTTTTTATTTTCTTGTAAAATCTGCACATTATTTTAATCACCCTTTGACATTTAAATTTTTATAGATAAATAACTTCCACCCTTTATTATGCTATTCCATTTATGCCAAACTCTTGTTTCTGCAGGCTTCTTTAAACTCGGGCTCCGTTATTGCCCTTGTGTTTTTCCCAATTTCGCTTTAATTCAGGACTCGCATGAGGAATTACATAATCTGTTATAACCTGGTTTACCTTTTCTTCACCTACCAGGTTATAAGTAGGAAATTTAATTTTCTTTTTGTTCGCGGTTTGGGCAACAAGGTACTTTAAACTGGAGCCGCCCCATTTAATATCATCGATCTCATTGATTGGAATACTATTTTTTCTTCCTTTTAACATTCCTGATTCAATAGTGAATATAGTTTTCCCAGATAATATTAAACTAATGAGTTTTAACAAAATGGAGCCAGAAAAGATTAACCCGACAATTCCAATGATGCCGATTAAAAAGCCCCTTACGATTCCTGAATCAGGAGCGACTACGAAAAGAACAAATCCTGTTAATAATGTGCCAAATAGTGCAGAGCTAATCATACAGCCGGCTCCAGGAGCTGTATAAACAACTTCCACCCTATTTCCTGTTACTTTTATATTATGTTCATCCATTTTAAGGTCACCTTTCACATCCATATATAATAAAAGCTTACAGAGCTAATCACTTTAGCCTGCAAGCTTCAAAAAAATTTATGCGCCTTTATTGCTCATACGCTTATTCCAGTTCTCCTTAAACTCTGGGGTCGCATATGGAATGACATAATCATTGATCACCTGGTTCACTTTTTCTTCTGGAACGAGGTTATAAGAAGATAACTTGATAGTCTTTTTGTTTGTCGTCTTGATAGCCAGATACTTCAATGAACTGCCAGTCCATTTCATATCCGTGATGTCCTTAATCGGGACTGCCTTGTTTTTCCCCTTGAAATAACCATCTTGGACTGTATATACTGCTTTCCCGGTCAGCAATGCTCTGACAACCTTTAGCACCACTGTACCGAAAAACAGCAATCCAATGCTACCAATGATAATTCCGATAAAAGCCCTAATGAACCCTGATGTAGGGACTATGTAGAATAAAATAAAGAGAGATGCTACCAACAGCGATCCACCGCCAATCAGCATGCAGCCTGCTCCCCCACTTGTATAGACTACCTCTACTCGATCTTCGTAAACTTTTATATTATTTTCTTGAATCTCATTTTCCATATGGCACCTTTTCTAATGACTCTATGACATTTTCTTTGATTAATTGGACGACTTTATTGCTATCGTACTGATTCATATAAAAAACATCCTCATTTTTTTCAATGATCCAGTTATTCTTGCTGTCATTTGTAAATAACACGACGTTCTTTGCTACCGGCTCCTTTTGTTCCGTAAACTCCATGAATAACAGAGTATTTAACATTCCATTTGTTGTTTTAAGAGTTTCATAGAATTCTTGTTTTTCCCCGTGGAGCACAGGAAGTTCAAAAAGTTTTTGGTTATCCTCCAGTGAGTCAAGCAACTGTTCAAATTCTGTCTGGCTTAATTCAAATCCACTGCCGTTACCATCTCCACTAATTCGGTAAAATGCAGAAATTACATCTGCTGCTGTACCTTCAGTTACTTTTTCAAAAACGTGTACCTGCTCATCGAAAAGAAGGGAATGCTGAAGGACCGTCTTCCCGTTAAAATGGAATGAAACAGACTCCTCCCCGCCATCTTCTCCATGACGGGAAGCTTTGACTGATTGGTCTGAGTAATTTAACATGGAGATGACCTCTACCAGCTCTTCCACAAGAGTAAATTTATGATTTTTGTATACCAGCAGATTTTTAGACAAAAGCGAACGGGTCGTAATTTGGAGCAGAAGATCCATTTTTTCATCGTCCAGATCCCCGAAATAAACCTGCTTCAATGCATTTCCATGCTCAAAATATCCTTCATTGTAAAAACAATAAATTAATTCCTCAATAGAAAGTGAAATTTTACTCATCTTATCCTCCTATCCCCCAAAACCAAGGATTGATTTTGCTCCGCTCAATAGACTTGAAGCATGTTCTTTTACATTATTAAAACCATCCTTTACCTTGCTGACACCGGAAGCAATGGCCTCTGTTCCTTTATGAATACCATCTTTAAAGTGCAGGGCTGTTTTATCAACCCATGCAGGAGTTTTATCAGCAATCTTATCGCCAACCCAGCTGCCAATAAAACCGCCGACAGAAGCGCCGACAACTGTGCCTACAGGGCCGAATACACTTCCGACAACCCCGCCTGCTACTGCTCCAGCGACGGAGGTTGCAGAAACAACCGTAGTTTTATATACTGCACTGCCAACCACTTTCGCGTTTTCTTCTTTCAACTTCTCACCGCTATACAAGTTATAATTTTCGGTAATTTTAATCCCTGCACCAATTGTCTCTGCTCCCGCTGTTATTAGTACCGCCAATGCAGCATTTGATTTCCCGAGCCTCAACCCGTTTTTCAATACGCTGCCCGCATTATTTTTAACTGCATTGAGCATCGTTCCGCCTTTGGCATCATCAATAAGCTTGGAAACGCTGTTGCTGAGGCCAGCTATATCTTTCGGAAAATAATTGGCCGCCCGCTTATAAATAAGCTCAGATAACGTTTTTTTGCTAAAGGCCCTGGTAGGGCTGACCATTAGCCGTGCAAGCATATTCATTTTAGAGCTTTCAATTCTATGAATCATACTAGCCATGGGCAACCGCATCTTACCCAGTAAAACATCATCGACTACCTGGAACTTGCGCAGTACTCCATCAATATCCGAGAACCTGAATCCAAGCAAGTGCATGAGTCCTGCCCCGGCAGCGTATTGTGCACCATGCAGGAAATCCACCCATCTGCCGTAGGTATTATTGTACGTTTCATATAAATTACTGGCAAAGTGCCCATCAATTTGTTTCCTTGCCGCTTCAATCGCCTTATTGACAGCGTCTGCCTGACGATTCACTCGGTTTTCCGAATTCGCGTAACGGTCGGCGGATTGAATGGTAAAGGATTTTAACTGCTTCATATGCATTGCGATTCGGTCCGAGGAAGCCGAAGCACGCCGAAATTGACCGCTGATTCCGTTGCGTCCGAGTATTCGTGGATCAATGCTGCTTCTTACCCCGGCAACCTTACTCTGAATGCTTTCAAGACGGCCGATCGTATGGCTCAAGCCTGAAACTGAATTATTAACTGCATTAATGTTAAATACAATTTTTGAAGACAAGGAACTTCACTTCCTGTTAAAAAAAATTTATAAACAACACCAATAGGTTGGCGAAGTTTTCCATACATTTTATTATAATTGAGAATGTTTTTTAATTAAATATTATTACCTAAATATAGGTTTAAAGGATGATTTAACCATATAAAACCAAGGTCTTTTTACCCAACTTTTTCGGTTATTAAACTTGTTTTCTTTGCAAACGTCCAATTCACCAGGAAAATCCCTGTAAAAATCAGTGCTCCTCCGGCATAAACATACCATTCGACGACTTCATCCAGCAGGACCCAGCCTGATAGTACTCCGAAGAAAGGAGCAAGGAATAGGAAAGCACTTGTTTTTCCAGGATCACCTTTATTTATGAGGTAAAACCAGATGGCAAACTGAACGATTGATGCCATGATGGCCAACCATAAGATAATCGCAATGGAAATCGGGTTGATCGCAAGCCTCGGTGTTTCCATTGTAAGCCCCATCAATAAAAGGATGGTGCCTCCAAATAACATCTGGTAGGCGGTCAGCACCCAGACATTGAAGCGGCTTCCCCATTGTTTGATCAGGATGGTGCCAATCGACCATGATACCGCCGCGCCTAGACCGAGAAGCGTTCCAGTGGTCAGCTGCAAATGAAATCCAAGAGTAATGAAAACCCCGAGAAAGCCAACAATCGCTCCTATCCATTGCAGTAGCCTGTAGCGAATCCCTAAAAATATCGTACCCATAAGCACGACCATCAAAGGATTGGTAAAGGTTAAGATCGATGATTCCCCTGCAGTGATTGTACGCAAGCTGAGGAAAATACAGCCCATGACACTCGCTGTTTGCATCAAGCCAATGACGAATATCCTTCCCCAGTCAGCAAGCTTTGCAGGCAACGGATTTTTCCTGACGATCACAGCCATCAATAGTCCGGCAATCGTGAACCTCAATCCAACCAATAATAATGGAGAAACATATGTCAAGCCGATTTTGCCTACTGTAAAAGAAGAGCCCATCAGAAAGGTAGTCGCAACGACTAACACAACAAATAAATATGGATGTATCCTGCTTTCAGGCAAATCAATCCCTCCTAACAATTCCTACTATATTCTTTTTCAATAGGTTGAATTCCTGCATGGTTCTTAAGGTAGCGGTCTTCTAAAAAAGGAAAAAAGCGCATATTAATAACCAATTTGTACTTAAAGGAGAAGATCATCATGAAAAAATACATTTTGCCGCCTTTGCCTTTTTACCAGCAGGTCCTGCCTCCTTATAGACCGGAAACAGGCATGGACCCAGCTGTTTTACCTGTCTATTCAGCAGAAACTCCACAAGCCCCTCCTTTTCTGCCTTACCGGAATATCAGCCGGTTTCCGCGATATCCTTCCTATAACCAGCTCAGGCATGTTTTGCTTCCACAAAATGTCTTACTCAATAAAAGGGGTGAAACATAAATGGCATGGGACAACTCGCGTGAGGATATTAATGTGTATTCACAGGGTGAAGTCGAAAAGTGGGTGTATTCGACCTGCAATATTTGTTCGAACGGCTGTGGGTGCTATATTGCCGTCAAGGACAATAAAATCGTTGGCATAAAAGGAAACAAAAAATATCCTGTCAATCGGGGCAGACTTGGGCCCAAAGGAGAAAATCAGTGGTGGGCGAATAACAGCATTGACCGCTTGACCACGCCGCTGATCAGAAACAGTCAAGGAATTCTGGTCCAGGCGTCATGGGAGGATGCTTATTCGCTGCTTGTTGAAAAGGTGCAGGAACAGCTAAAGGTGAATGGTCCTAAAAGTATTGGATTCTACCATACAGGGCAGGCTTTCCTCGAAGAATACTATACGATTGCCAAAATCATGCGGGCTGGCATCCGAACCCATAATGTCGATGCCAATACACGCCTTTGCACTGCCACCGCTGAATGGTCCCTGATTCAAAGTTTTGGGTCGGATGGGCCCCCAGCCTGTATGGAGGATGTAGACCAGGCAGACGTGATTGTCTTTATAGGACGAAATTCCAATGAAACAAATACGGTTTTATGGGAACGGACCCTGCAGGCAAGGCAACGGAATCATACAAAAATCATTGAAATTGACCCCCGCCTCGATATGAGTTCCCGGATGGCAGACATGAGCATCCGGCCGAAGCCAGGCACGAATGTCGCTTTGCTGAATGGAATTATCCACCTGCTGATCAGTAACGGCTGGATTGATGAAAATTATATTTCTCGCCATACGGTTGGCTTTGAAGAACTGAGGTTTTCTGCCGCCAACTATACTCCTGAAACGGTGGAGAGAATAACAGGAGTTCCGGCTCAAACAGTGATTGACTGCGCCAAACTGATCGGCACTTCGAAAAAAGTTTTAACCATTTTACTGCAGGGTGTCTATCAAAGCATGGATGCGACACCCGCCTCGTCGCTGGTGAATTCTATGCACCTGATAATGGGCAAAATCGGCAAACCAGGCTGCGGCCCTTTCCAGCATGCTGGCCAGCCAAGTGCGATGTCCAATCGCGAAACAGGCGGATCCGGCTTTTATCCTGGTTACCGGAACAGTGATAACCCCCTTCAGCTTAAGGAAATTGCCGATCTGTGGAATGTACCGGTTGAATCCCTACCGGCAGGACCGGAAACTCATGTCATGCAAATGCTCGATATGATGGAACAAGGGACAATCCAGCTGTTTTGGGTTATGTACACCAACCCGGTCGTTTCCCTGCCGAACAGAAGCCGCTTCATTCAGCTATTGAAAAAAGTCTTTTTAGTCGTTCAGGATCCATTCTTAAGTGAGACCGCCGAGTTTGCGGACCTTGTTTTGCCCACAGCGATGTGGGGTGAAAAAGAAGGGACCATGACCAATCTTGAACGCCGCGTCAATGTCTTGAGAAAAGCAGTAGACCCTCCATACCAGCTTCCTTCCGACTTTGAAATCCTGCTTGAGTTCTCAAGAAGAATGGGATTCACGGATCGAAGCGGAAACCCGTTGATCAAATACAACACTCCAGAGGAAGCTTTTAATGAATGGCGGGTTGTCTCCAGTGGACGGCCTTGCGATATGTCAGGCATGACATATGAAAAAATGGAACAATTAGGCGGAATTCAGTGGCCATGTAATGAAAAATACCCGAATGGGAAAGAACGATTATATACAGATGGCGTTTTTAACACACAGCTTGATTATGCAGAGTCTTATGGGCGGAATATGCTGACAGGCAGAGGCAGGACGCGGGAGGAATTCAAGGAGATTGGAGCGAATGGAAAAGCAATCTTATATGGTTTTGATTGGGCCCCTATGACAGAACATCCTGATCAGGAGTATCCATTCTATTTAAATACCGGCCGACTCGTTTATCACTGGCATACCAGGACAAAAACCGGCCGCGCACCGCTTTTGCAAATGAATGCGCCTGAAGGATATGTAGAAATACACCCTGATGATGCAGCAAGATTTGAAATTGCACCAGGAGATACCGTTAAAGTCTCGACAAGGAGAAGTGAAATCTTTGTACCTGCCCGAGTAACAGATACCATCCTGCCTGGCTCTGTCTTCATCCCATTCCATTTTGGCGGTATCAATGAAAAGCAAGCTGCCAATGAACTGACACTCGATACTTGGGACCAGGTATCCAAACAGCCTCATTTTAAAAATGGAGCCTGCAAAATCGAGAAAATCTTCCCGGGAGTGCAGCCGTTATGAATTACTTGTTGGAATCCCTTCTAACCGTGTCTGTTAAAATGTTGAGAAATCTAGACATTTTCGAAAAAGAGATCCGCTCTTACCATGCATATATTTATAGATTAAAAATATTAATCAGGGAATGTATTCAACATATTGAAGGCGCAAAAAAGAATCAGCACAGCCTTGAAAAATTCCGGGAGGACCTCTCCATCCTGTACAGAGAGGCAGATATGATCGCAGAACTGAATACGATTCTGAAACGTACCTCCTCTTTCAATCTCGATTTGGAAGTAAAGAGTCTCGAGCAGCATCTGACCGAGTTTGTTCCACTGGTCGTTCAAATATACGGGAAAAAGCAATCCTTTTTAATCGTGACCCCAGGGTTCCAGCAAAGATCCAATTTGTGGGAGTAGCTCATTTCCCTTACCAATCCTTTACGGGCACATGTTTTCATGGTATGTGACCGTACTTCGGGGCATTTTTGCACAACGGGCACATATTGACCTACTTGTGACCGTCATCCTGATTTTTCTTCCCGCACGGGTACATGTTGGCTAAACTTGTGACAGTCATTCTGATCTTTCTTCCCGCACGGGCACATGTTGACCTAACTTGTGACCGTCATTCCGGTTTTTCCTCCCGTACGGTCACATGTTAACCTAACTTGTGACCGTCATTCGCTTTTTTCTTCCCGCACGGTCACATGATGGCCTAACTTGTGACCGTCATTCCGGTTTTTCTTCCCGCACGGGCACATGTTGACCTAACTTGTGACCGTCATTCCGGTTTTTCTTACCCCACGGGCACATGTCGACCTAACTTGTGACCGTCATTCCGGTTTTTCTTACCCCACGGTCACATGATGACCAAACTTGTGACCGTCATTCCGGTTTTTCATCCCGCACGGGCACAAGTCGACCTACTTGTGACCGTCATTCCGGTTTTTCTTACCCCACGGGCACATGTTGACCTAACTTGTGACCGTCATTCCGTTTTTTTTCCCGTACGGGCACATGATGGCCTAATTTGTGACCGTCATTCGCTTTTTTCTTCCCGCACGGTCACATGTCGACCTACTTGTGACCGTCATTCCGGTTTTTCTTCCCGTACGGGCACATGATTACCTGACTAGTTACCATTGGATGATTTCTCATCCCTGGTCGGGCAAATGACCGCCATTTCTAAAAGCATTGATTTGAGTTTTTAAAGAAGAGTAAACTCCTACCGCTGCATTTCCATAGAAAAAGCCCATGAAAACACCAGCCCAGAGGTTATGTGGGTGAGCAATGAAAATAGAAATAATTAAACCAATCAAATTTGCAATTCCAGGAACGTAGGCCTTGCGGAGATGCATCAATATTTTTAGTATCTGTGTCGCCAAAATGACAACCGGTACAGCGATAACTGCATCCCAAAAGTTCGTGTGTATGATCGGAAAAGCCTCCATGTATTGGACCAACCCTCTTTATATTGATTACTATACATATCTTTTCCTGTCGATTCATTCTTATTACAAAGGTAGTTTTTAGCGGCTTTTCTTTGGCTTAAAATATATCTTTCATCTCATAAAATATTTATAATTTCATCACTATTCTTAACATCGGCAAACCAGCGCAGCACTCCATTATGGTGGTTTATAATCTGCTGTGCTGATAATTCTGTGGTCGGCCAAGTACTATGCAAATCAGACACTAAGGTAACTTTATATCCCTTACTGAACGCACTCCGGCAAGTAGTATCAACGCAAATTTCCGTTTGGATTCCCGCTAACACCAAATGCTGAATGTTCTTCTCTTTTAATTCCTGTTCTAAATTTGTGTTAAAAAATGAGTCTGGAGTGTTTTTTTGGACTCTGATGTCACCCTTTTGAGGTGCGATTTCAGAATGGACCTCCCACAAATGAGTGCCGTACTTCAATGAGAGGTCATTGTGCTGGATGTAGAAAACCGGTATCCTCTGGACACGTGCCTGCTCTAGCAGTTTTTTCATTCCTTTAAGTAATCCTTCCCCATTGAATACCTCGTTCCCTTCCTGAAACATTTCATTTTGGACATCTATTACTAGCAGGGCTTTCTTGTTCATAATCTCATTTTCTCCCCTTATAAAAGCATCTTCTCGAACTTCTTTAGCGCTTCAGGTCCAGCCACATTGTTAACATGTGAAAGCAAATACTCCCTTGCACTGTCTCTAGATGGACCACCCTATGCTACTATTTATAGAAACGGTAAAGTTGTTGTCTTACATGGATTTAGTTCATTTAAAAGCTTTAACTACTTCCTTATCCACTTCATACAATCAATTTTGTTCTGTTTCACTCAATTCACCATTTTTAATCGTAATTAACTTAGACGCATAATTCACAAACAGTCCATTTTCCACCACACCCGGGATCATGTTCAGCTTTACCTCTAGTTCAGCTGGTGATTCAATCCGCTTAAAGTCGCAGTCCAGTATGTAATTGCCATTATCCGTTATAAAAGGTTGGCCTTCTTTTTGTCTTAATTTCGGTATGCAGCGCAGGGTTTCGATTTTTCCGGCGGTCATTTCAACTCCAAATTGGACAACCTCCACCGGCAGTGGAAAAGTCCCCAGCTTATCTGCCAATTTGGCCGAGTCGGCAATCACAATAAAGCTGGAAGCAGCGTTTGCAATGATTTTTTCCCTCAGTAACGCTCCTCCTCCGCCTTTGATCAAATTCATGTCTGAATCCACCTGATCTGCCCCATCAATGGCAACGTCAAGGGCCTTGACCTCTTTCAAATCGACCAGGGGAATTCCTTCTTCCTTCGCTAGCGCTGCTGTCTGTTCGGATGTAGGTACTCCCTTGATTTTCAGCCCGCCTCTTACTAATTCACCGAGTTTTTTGATTGTATAAAAAATGGTGGAGCCAGTACCGAGACCAACCACCATTCCATCTTTGATGTACTCAACCGCCTTCTCACCAACCATCTGCTTTTCATTCATTTATTATCACCTCTCGTTCATTTTACCCTTTAAAAAGGAAATCTCGCTTTTAAGCGATATACGGAGAGTCTTTCCCTTTAATTATTTCATTCAGGCTATTTATTTTTACAAATATTTCTAATATTATAGATTTGAGGTAACACATATGTAAAGGTGGGAGTTTATTGAAAAGATATAACAGTTTACTGCTTGTACTGCTGGCATTTTCGCTTATTGGTAATGGAAATTTATTTAACAAAAATCAAGAGTCAAGGACCGAGCTTTTAGAGCACGAAGTATCAAGCTTCAAAACTCTCACCCAGAATACGTTAACCGGATTAAAGCAGGACAATTCAGCTCTTCTAAAGCAAACCTACAGCAACCTTCAAAGCAATCCGCCTTTTGGTTCCCGATCTTTTGCCAATACCGAACAAGTCCTTAATAAATATGAACAAATTTTCAAGGATTCGATGAACGATAAACAAGGTAGCCATTCACAAGAAATTGCACAGCTTGAAAAAATCTTCAAGATACTTGTACAGCTATCAGAAAAAGAAAAAATCAGTGAAAAAGACGTGAAATCATCATTCACTAAGATCGATGCTATCTTAGCAGTAGAATGAATCCTCTAAAAGAGGATTTTTTTATTCCTTAACCTTTACAGCAACTATATCAGCAAAATTGATGGCAATAGCACTGCCATCTTCAGTAACCATCCGTACCTGCTTACGTATTGGGTCAAGGAAATGGATGTGGCCTGTTTCTTCATATGTAAATCCATCTTCCCACTTCGAGATTATTACTGGGTATGTATATTCCATCGCGTAGCAAATCTGGTTCTCCAGTTCCTGGATTTCGTATTCGTCGAGCAGCGGACGCGGCTGCCGCAATTCATCACGGGCGAGTTCTCTCAATAAGGCCCGATGCTCCGGCATAAAATGTGCAGGCATAAATTTCAGCTTTCCTCTGTCTCGTATTCTCATGCTGACCATCCTTTCGGGATTACTTAAATTTATTATATCCCGAACAAACGTTCGTAAACCATACCCATTTTATTTTTTCATGAAAAAAGACCAGCCTCAGCCAGTCTACGCAGTCACTTCATGATATTTAAAATAAGTTGAGAGCTTTGAATCGACATGATCCTTCCACCCATCCAATGGTACATTCAAATTCTTAAGTATTTTATAGGCATGAACCCAGGCACTCATCTCTGCGGTGATCCGGTAGGACCAATCATTCAGCCATTTTTCATAATCAAGCTCGCCATTGATAAAGTCAATTAAATGGCCAATTTCATGGGCAAAAGCATAAACATTTTCAAGCGTGGTCGACAATGGAATCGTTATGGACATGTTAGGATTAAAATTGATTTTTTTCTTCGAATCGTAAATCACCCTGCAATTCAACTTCTCCGCCTCTTCTACTAAACGTAAAAAAGTACCATACGTAACCATACCATTTTCCCCTTTTTATCTTTCTAGTTTTCTAACTATTATATACTATTCTTGAGGAATGCATACCCTGTTTTTTCTTAATTTTCAGAAATTATCTATTCGAAAATAGGACATCCCTTCCCGGCATATCTTGATAAAAGGTACAAATAATTGGGAGTTGATTTCTGTGAATATACATGTCGTTAAACCAGGTGACAGCCTGTGGAGAATTGCACAGGGATACCAAACAACAATCAATCAGATCGTTTCAGCGAATGAACTCGATAATCCCAATGTATTAGTAGTCGGTCAATCGCTCGTGATTTCGGAGAATAACCGGGAATATGTCGTCCAGCAGGGTGACAGTTTATGGTCAATCGCTACTCGTTACGGGGTTACTCTTCAGGAACTCGCAAGCTACAATAATATAGCGGATCCATCGTTGATATTTGTAGGCCAAATGCTTAAGATGCCGTATTTTTCACATAGGATTCTGGCTGGTGAGACCCTCTGGACCATTGCACAGCGATATAGAGTGACGGTTAACCAGATTTCAGAGGCTAATAATATTTCGAATCCCTCTCTTATTTATCCAGGGTATGTTCTTAGAATACCTGCTCCCGCAAAACCAGTAATCGAGGTTAATGCCTATATAACCAGGATGAGTGAAGCAGGAAGTCAAACTGTCTTAAAATATGGGTCTCTTTTTACCTATTTATCGCCTTTTTCCTATAAGGTAAGTGAAAGTGGTGAATTGATTGAACTACAGGATGCAAGTGTTCTTCAGGCTGCAAAAAGGACCAACACTTCCCCTCTGCTGACCATCACAAATGAAGCAGATGGCTCGTTCAATTCAGACCGGGCAGCTGCCATCCTGCGCAACCCAGCTGTTCAGGATACACTTTTGAACAATGTCCTTGCAGAAATGAAAGAAAAGGGCTATACAGGACTGAATATTGATTTCGAGTATGTGTATCCCGAGGACCGAGAAAACTACAATGATTTTCTTCGAAAGACCGTTGCCCGCATGCATTCCGCGGGTTATACCGTCTCGACTGCCCTGGCACCGAAACAAAGAGCCGACCAGCAGGGCTTGCTGTATGAAGCCCACGACTACAATGCACATGGTCAAATTGTTGATTTTGTCATCATCATGACGTATGAATGGGGCTGGTCCGGCGGCAGGCCATGGGCAATTGCGCCGATAAACGAAGTGAGAAAAGTTTTGGATTATGCTGTCACAGCCATTCCGCGTGAAAAAATTCTGATGGGTGTGCCATTGTATGGCAGGGACTGGAACATCCCATGGGAGCAGGGAACTTACGCGAAGACACTAAGTCCAAAAGGAGCAGTTGAACTTGCCGCACAGCAGGGTGTGAACATCCAATTCGACGATCAGTATCAATCACCCTTCTTCCGCTATACAGACGCAAATGGACAGGAGCATGTAGTATGGTACGAAGACGCCAGAAGCGTCCAGGCCAGATACGACACGGTAAAAGAATACGGACTGCGCGGTGTGAGCTACTGGGTACTTGGCCCTTCCTTTCCGCAGAACTGGCCTGTGCTACAGAAAAATTTTCAAGTACGTAAGCTGTAAACAAACAACAATCCTGCGAATTCGTGATCGCAGGATTTTTTAAATGCCATCAAATATGGACCTCGCCAGGAACCTAAATAAATAGAATACCAGCCGGAATGGAAGGAAGATCAACTCCGGAATATAAAAAAGCACATCAAATACAAAATCCACAAAAGTATAACTGCCGTCCCGCTTCTTTTTCCTTCTCTTTTCCGACCGTTTTTCTACAAACATACTGGTTCCTCCTGTAATTCTTACTTTTCATTGCACTCATTACAAATTATTTTACCCTGATACTGTAAAAATGCTTTGATCTCGGTCATCCCCTTCGATTCCGGGTACCTCATTTTTACGAAGATCTCTTCATTGGCTTGAATTTCTTTCTTACATACCGAGCACTGTGGCGTAATTTTGAACATGAAATTCACCTCGGTTTTAATACGATTTTTAAACAGAAAAGTTTCAACCGTCGATAAAATTACTCCAACCGTCGAAAAAAGCTGTCTAACCGTTAAAAAAACTGCGACAACCGTTCATATATTCCCGCTAACCGTTTATATCTCTTAGTTAAAGCCGAAACAGTCTCCAATCGGTAAAACCCTGACCACTTCGGCCAGGGTTTTTAGCATTTTAATATATATCTTGCCTAATAAAGACAGCAAATGAAACAATCAAAGCTGCCAATCCCCAAACTGCCAGTACCACCAGCGAAAAACCCAGCGACATTCCTTCGATTGGGGGTGCCTGGCCGGACAGGTAGCCTGTCAGATTCAAATTGATCATGAACAGGTATTTTGCCGATTCCCATGATGAGACCATATTGCTGAGGATGGCTCCGGAGATCAGCGCTGCGAGCATGACACCCATTCCGGCTGGTGTATTCCTGATCAGAACGGACAGCATGAATGTGATTGTGCCGACAATGAGTGCCACAAACCAAACAAGGCTGAATTCCATCAGGAGATACTGCCACTGCGGAATCATCTGGACTGCATTCGTGTTCAGTTCATTCCCTTCGACACTGAACCCGGTGATCACAGGTGCTGACCATCCTTGATAACCAAATATGAGCCCGGATATCAAATAAGAGAGCAGTCCAAACAGGACGACGATGATTGAAACGGATAAGATCAATGCAATGTATTTGCTCATCAGGATCTTCCAGCGCTTGACCGGTCGTGTCAGCAACAGCTTTACCGTGCCTGCTGTCCGCTCAGATGACACGATATCTGCCGCGACCACCATGATCATCAATGGAAGGAACAAGTTGATCGAGTGTTCGGCGAACATCCTCGCGAAGCTTGGTGCACCAGGCTCCATCGGATTCACATTTTTATCGAGATAATATTGTTGCTGCTGGATTCGCAGCTGCAGCTCGCTTTTCCACTCGTCTGAAATCCCGCTGCTCGTGATCCTGTTTTGCGTATCGATGATTTGCTGCTGTAAGGTCGTCCGCCAATCCACATCCCCGAAACGCTCTAGCCGTCTTTCAATTTCCCTGTATTGGGAATAGGTGAAAAGCGCCACAAGGACCGCGATGATTCCAGCGACGATCAGGATTCTCTTTTTGCGGACGATTTTCAGCATTTCATTCCTAACGAGGCTAATCAATCGATTCACCTCCAGTCAATTCAAGGAACAGGTCCTCAAGCGCAGGCAATTTCCTGTTCATTTCGTTCACTCGAACTCCTTTTTCCACTAACATCTGATTCCATCTTGCCGATTGAGTTTCAATATAAGGGGTGATAATTGTCCCATCCGGGCCGTCCAGAACATCTGTGACTCCACTTAAAATCTCCCTGGCCGTTTCTCGCGGTACTGCCTGCCAGATGATTTTTTCCTGCAAAGCCAACAGGTTCTCTACATAATCGACTTTAATAATGGATCCCCTCGAAATAATGGCGACACGGTCACACATCAGCTGGATTTCACTCAACAGATGGCTCGATACTAGAACGGTCAGCCCTTCTTCCTCAGCGAGATAACGGATAAAGTTCCGCATTTCCCTTATGCCCATAGGATCAAGTCCATTTGTCGGTTCGTCCAAAATCAGCACTTTTGGCTTGCCAAGCAAAGCCTGGGCAATTCCGAGACGCTGCCGCATCCCGAGGGAATATGTTTTAACAGGGTCGTGAATCCGTTCTTCCAGACGTACAAGCTTGACGACGTAATCCATATGGGCACGATCCACTTCTGGCAGCATCCTCGCAAAATGCTCAAGATTCTCCCAGCCTGTCAAATAGGAATAGAGTTCAGGATTTTCCACGATACAGCCCATCTGTGCCATCGCTTTCGTAAAATTCTTCCTGACATTATAACCGCCTATTTCAATTGTTCCGGCACTTGGTTTAATCAATCCGACAAGCATACGGATTGTGGTCGTTTTGCCCGCTCCATTTGGTCCAAGGAACCCAAAGACCTCTCCTCTTTTTAAATCAAAGTCGATTCCTTTAATGATCTCTTTTTTGCCGATTGTTTTTCTCAGCCCTTTTACAGACAGTGTAATCTCACTCATCCTTCTTCCCCCCTTTACCATGTAATTAAAGACGCGACCCGTTCCGCAATGAGTCTGTATCCCTCTGCATTCGGATGGAATTTATCTGTATATAAATAGTCGTTCACACTCAACTGGAACAAGTCGAAGGTCGGCACATAAATCGCCTTCTGCTTCTCATCAAGAAGCTTGTTTGTATCGTAGTTCCAGTCACGGACAATTTTCGTCGTTGCCGTTGAATCATTCAAATCAATGAATGGATTATACAACCCAATATGGAAAATGACTGCTGAATCATTCAAACTACGCAATTCTGTGAGGATGGAATCAAGATTTTTTAGATATCCTTCCTTCGCCTGGGTTATGTTCTGCTCATTCATCTCTAAAAACGTTTGTCCGCTCTGGAATAGATCATTACCGCCAATCGTAATCAGTATGTAATCTGCATCCTGGACTTTCCGCCGGATTTCGCCTTCTTTCAGCTGTTCCAGCAATTGATTTGAACGATAACCTTTGACTCCATAGTTATGTATCGAAATTTTCTCTTTTGATTTTTCTTCAAGCTCTTCGACAAGATAACCAATATACCCCTTGCCCGTGTCATCCCCGGTTCCCCGTGTCAGTGAATCTCCGAGGGCAACAATAACCTTGGCGTCTTTATTTGATGGTTTATCCTCAGCGGGCTTTGTCTGCTCAATGGCATCTGCTGCCCCTTTGCTGAAAAATTGGTTTTGAATTGTCCAGCCAAGACCAAACAACATCAAGACCAATGAAAACATTGAAAAAACAAGTGTTATTCCAACCGTATATTTTTTCACCTAACCATCCCTCGTTCCACTAATTGGTAAGCTTTATTTTATAATAATTTCTCCGTTAATAAAAATGATAATACTGTGGCAGATGTGCTGGCAGTTGATTTCTTCTCTTTTAAAAAGCAAAAAAGCGCGCAGCTTTTTATGCTGTACGCGCTTTTAGATGGCAAATGCATGTTTTCCAATCGTTTTCACGACATCACGAGTGAAAATCCACTTGCTTGTTGCTGTTTCCGGATTATAGAAATAAAGGCAATCGATTTTATCTTCATTTTCCAGTGCATCTTCAACTGCTTTGATTGCTTCTTCATTTGCAGGTTTATTGATCGCACCATTTTGGACCGGCTGGAATGCGTTTCGCTGGTAAATGACTTCTTTTACGGTGTCAGGAAATTGTTCGTTCTCCACTCGGTTCAGGACAACTTCCGCCACAGCCACCTTACCTTCATATGGCTCACCTTTTGCCTCCGCATGGACAAGGCGTGCAAGAAGCTTCACTTCCTCTTCCTTTATGAAACGTTTATCCGTGACCGCAGACTCCTTGACGACAACATCCACCTTTTTCGTTTTCAATGTATCCGCCTGATTGGTTTTTGTTGATTCAGCATAAACTGTATATGAACCAATTACTAATGTAAGGATTGAAACCAGCATAAGAATTTTTTTCATTGTAAACCTCCTGTTTGGTTTATTAGACTGCACAGGCCCTATATTAGGCTAACAGGCTTACAATCATATCACACTAGTGAATCATTGGGTTAAACTTAAACTTATACCAAGAAGGGCAAAAACTGTATCTATTATTACGTAAAGATCCTCCCTCGTAACCTTTGTTACATTTTTTTAATGCTTGTATCCAATTTCCTATCTATTTCGTAAGTCTAAATAACTGTTTTTCCAAAAATTCAGAATAAATATTCTTTTCTCTCCGGCTCCATGTTAATATGTTTTGGAAACTATTAACATAGAGGAGGATGCTAGAATGAAGAAGAAAAAAGCACTAGGTTACATACTTACAAGCGGTTTGATCACTGTTTCTCTGCTAGGCACAACAGTTCCAAGTTTCGCAGACTCATCTACAACACCAAACGGTCCATGGGTTCAGGATGAACAGAATCTTTCTTTTGAAAGCCTTATGTCGAATGAGCAACTGGAAAAAAAACTAATACAGATTGAAAAAAGCTCCCATGGCAGAATGGTCCTTGAGCAGTTCGGTACGTCTAATGATGGCTATCCGTTATACGTCAGCAAATTCGGTGACAATGATCCGAACAAACAGCGGGTATTAATTTATACACAGATCCATGGCAATGAAACACTCGGAACAGAGGCAGCTGTTGAATTAATGCAAAAGCTGGCGGCTGGCGGCCAAGAAGCGGATAAAATTTTGGATAAAGTCAGCGTCTGGTTTGTGCCGCGTATCAATCCGGACGGTACTGCCAATCTGTATGAAGGCAAGCCGTTTCCAACTCGATACTCCCATCAAACATGGAACCCAGAGGAACTTGGCCTCCCTTCCGGAACGAAAGCCCCGTGGTATTATAATGCAGAAGGAAGCGAACGAGGACAAAATAATGATGGAAAAGTTGTCTATGGAATTCCGGGCTTTGACCTGAACCGGGATTTTCATCCAGACTATGATTTTGACGTAAGTGAAGAAATCAGCAAGGATGCGGCCAAAGTAGCAAGTATTTTAAATGAAAGAGGGACAAACAATGGTGCTCAGGCATCGCTAGTCTTCTCTCCAGAAACACGCGCACTGACAAAACTGGTTAAGGAACTGAATCCGGACGTGGCCATCGACCTGCATCACCGCGGATTCAATCGCCTGTCTGAAGATGACAGCCGTTCCGTGTCCATACAGCTGCTTGCGCAATTCACGACCAAGCCATACACAGATCCTTTCAGTGAGAAAACTTATGACCTGGACCCTGAAGTATTGGCATTAAGCAAAAAAGTTAATGCAGTGGCATATGAATCTTTGCAAAGAGGAAATTCCTCTTACGGAGCCATTCAAAAATACCCTACGGTCAATTATCCGGGATCGGGTCTAGGCGCCATCCAACTGAATGGTACAGCAACAATGCTAATTGAAATTAAAGGACAAACCCAGACACTTGGCCAAAAACAAAACGGGATGTTAAAGGAAACGGCAAAGGTTCCAGTGATGGCCGTGTTGAACAGCATAGCTGATGGCACTGTTGAAAACGCAGATCCTGCTGTCTATGATGCGATCCCAGAATATGCGCTTCCGGTAAGTCCTGGCGGCGGGCACGACCATTAAGCACAGAAACACCGCACGTGAGTCCCTCCGTGCGGTGTTTCTATTTTGGTTGATGTTCATGTCTAAACCACTTTAGACCATTTTTCAAGGTATGCAGGCGAGCAGTCAAAATAAATAGATCATCAGAGTTATTTTCAACATAGTGTTCAATAATACTGAATCCTTTTCTGAACCTGTCGACCAGCAATAACGTGTATTTTTCATCCCATTCAAACGTATTAATCCTTTTCAGCTCAGAAGCCAGTGACTGAAATTTATACTCTTCTACCCACGACCTGACCTGATACAATTTATCGTGATTCAAAATCAATCCCGATTTCTCCCGAAAGCATTTTTGAACAAAGTCGGAAAAACCCCTGATATGATCAGCCAATAGATTGGCTTTTTGCATTTCAAAATTCAAGTTCCTCCCCTCCCTCAAATCAAAATATGCTTTATGCCGCAAATTTATACAAATCTAGGAAAATAGTCTGTTTTTATAAGGCCGAACTTGATTTATAATTATGCGTATTGTTGTATTTTTATATAAAAGGAGGAAATTCTATGAAGAAATCGATTTGGTCCATTCTAGCTGCTTTTGTTCTGTTACTCTCTGCCTCAGGAAGTGCCTGGGCGTATGCCCCGTCTGTCGTACATAAACCTGGAGCACTCGCCTATGAACATACTAAGTATTTATCTGAAGAAATAGGCAGCCGAGTGACTGGTACCGAGGGAGAAAGTTTGGCAAAAGAATATATTAAGAAACAATTTGAAGAGATGGGTTACAACCCAGATGTGCAGGAGTTTTCTTTTACAAAAAGAGGTACAACACTCTCTTCCTCAAATGTGATTGCATACAAAAAAGGTAAATCTTCTAAACAAATTATCGTTGGGGCTCATTCTGATTCAGTCAAAACTGGCAAAGGTGCAGATGATAACGCATCTGGAGTTGGAGTGATGCTTGAAGCAGCACACGTCCTGCAAAAGGTATCCACTCCATATTCCATCGTCTTTATCGCTTTCGGAGCTGAGGAAGGCGGTTTGAATGGTTCGAATTTTTATGCAAGCCAGATGACAGCAGCCGAAATTAACAATACAGTAGGAATGATCAATCTCGATAGTCTTGCCGTTGGCGACAAAATGTATGTTCACGGCGGTGCAGGTGATGCAGGCTTCATCCGGGAACAGGCTTTGAACATTGCAGAAAAGAAAAAGCTTGATATCGGAATAAATCCAGGACTGAATGAACATTATCCAGCTGGAACAACAGGCGACTGGAGCGACCACGCACCGTTTAATGAGCTTGGCATCCCATTTGCTTACTTAGAATCTACTAATTGGGAAATTGGCGATTTGGACGGATATGAGCAAACCCTGGAATATGGCGGTGTCTGGCACACAGAAAACGATACACTCGCATTCATTGAAACCGCCTACCCAGGCAGAATCCAGGAACGACTTTCCAGCTACAGCCAGGTCCTGACAGAATTACTGAAGCATTTTAATAAAACAAGCACATCTAAATAGGATAAGAAAACCGCTCAGGCAATGTCCTAAACCGTTCCGTTTTACGGTGGATGATCTTATAAATGACAATGAAAATGGCGTGTAAACTGATATCAGTTTTGACACGCCATTTTTCTGATTTTTTGTATTTTCGGTCCTAAAATAAATGTTCCTATTCGACATAAGCAACCGTTCGTTAAATAAGAAAGTAGCTAGAGATTGGCTTCTTCCCTCTAAAGTTTATATTTTTCAAAAGTTTTATTTGGTGAAAGACCTACCGATTCATCAGGCACATAACATTCTTTATCATGATAAGGCATTTCTAACGTTTCCCATTCAAAATCATCTTCAACACATTTAATAAATAAATCATATCCCTCGCCATCAGAAGGCATTAAACCTAATCTTGTTTCTTCATGCCTTAAGGCCACTTCAATTGCATCTTTTAATTCCAATAAAGCTGTTCGATTGGCAATAAGATAAGCGTTACTGTGCCACATTTGTTGACCAAAAATATGACATATAGGCATAGGTTCATCCTCATCATAGAAACTATTGTTATATACATGGTTTATATGTTTGAATACCTCTTCAGGACTATCTACATCTAAATAAACGTCCATGCCACATTCCGAATATCGTTGTCCTCCGCCCCAAAACTGCGAAACAAAGTCCTCACGTATATCATTGTTTTCCACAAACAAATATCTTTCCAAGTCATCTTCTAAATCCTCGAAATAGTAACTGTGAATTTGTTTTTCATCCCTTATATAAATAAAATGATAAAGATTACTTACCACTTTTTTAGTTTTCAACAATTCAAAGTTATATTTCTTTGCCTTTTTAGGCTTTAATACTCCATTGACAAAAGGTGTCCCTGGAATATAAATAGCTGTAAATAACTTTTCATTAGCCATTTTTTAATCACCTCTTAACATCTTATTATACCTTCATATCCTGAAGTAATCTGTTTCGTTTAATCAATAAGGATTACAACAAAAAATGGCGGCTAATCCTTCCTGGATCAACGCACCCTTAGTTTAAGTACATTTCTACACCTACCACCTTATTTCACTAACTGCCCCGTTTGTAAAATCACCCTAATTTTACTGTATACCTAATTTTTATTAACATAAAATACTACCAGAAATACAAGAGAAAAGTTGGAGGGATTTCTTTGAGCATTTTTGGTAAAACAAAACCAGATAAGTTAACAGCTGCGGAAGTATCCGCTCTTTGGCTTCAATATATGGGTGATAGTATGGCTATATGTGTTTACAAATATTTTAATAACATTGTGGAAAACAAAGAGATAAAACCCATTTTGGAATTCGCATTAGAGTTAGCAGGGAGCCATATTAAAAAAATCACTGAATTTTTAAGTAGTGCTAATTTCCAAATTCCGATCGGATTTTCCGAAAGTGACGTAAACATTAATGCTCCTCGTCTGTTTTCTGATCAATTTTTACTCTTTTACTCCTATATTATGACCATACATGGATTATCCGCTTATAGTTTAGCAATTACTAATTCGGAGAGACGAGACATTCAAAATTACTTTTTTGAATGTACGGTAACATCTAATGAATTATTCCAAAAAATAATGGAATTAGCTAGAAAACAGCCAAAATATAAAAGTATCCCTTCCATTCCTTCGCCTCATGGTAATAAGTTTATGGAATCACCCCGCTTCATTTCTAATTTGGTTGGTGACAAAAGACCATTAAATAGTTCGGAAATCAGTACTCTTTTCTTTAATTCAACGAAAACCGGATTTATCAGATCGTTAAGTTTAGGTTTTAGTCAGGTAGCGGTGCGTGACGACGTTCGTAATTTTATGTTGAAAAACGTTAAATTAGCAGGAAAAGATGCTGAAAGTTTTGATGCTATCTTGCAACAAGATCATTTGCCAATCCCTGAGAAATGGGATAATGAAATAACAGATTCTACTGTTAGTCCATTTTCTGATAAGTTGATCATGTTTCACGCAGGTTTTTTAGTAAATGCAGCCCTTTCATACTACGGTGCATCACTAGGTTCCAGCTTCAGATCGGATATAATTTTAAACTATTCTAAAGTATTTACCCATGCTATGGAAGCTGGTGCTTTTTCTTACAATATTATGGTTAAACATGGATGGTTAGAGGAACTACCTGAGTCACATTGAAAAAATAACTGTGGTATGGGGCGTTGTACTATTGTATAACCGCCCTGTTATTTTTTCTTTAATCAGGAAAAAAACGACCTGTTTTCTTCAACTTACCTGAACCTTTAGCTCATTAGGAATTCAACAAAAAGGCGCATTAACCCTTCTTCGATCAAAGCACCCGTATGTTTAAGTGTATAACTTAACAAAGATAAATTGATATTAACGTATATACATAAAAACTCCCAGAGCAATAGGTACTCTATGCACAAGAATCATTCAACTCTTGTTATTCTTTTCCGCTAAACTCTAAAATATTTAAACCCTCAGATGCCTGTGGTGCTTCAAAAAAACTTGTAACTTGAATAAACACCGCTTCAGTGTCAAAAGCTGCTCTTTCAGGTTGTTCATTACGCCTTTGTGCAATTTGACGTAAGCATTGCTCGTTATTAAGATTAAGGAAAATTAGTTGATGGCTTGCATTTACCTCTGAAGCGATAGCCAACAACCACTTTCGCTGTTTTTGAGTATTACCTGGAAAATCCATCACGACATCTGTTCCAACACTTAATATGTTTTGGACATGCTTTTTCACCAACGGTTTGATCTGAATTGAGAATTTGAGATAGTCATCAAATGATGTAATCAAATTGGGATAAAGAGATGCAAGCCATTCATCTTCAGATAACAGTACCGCCTGTTTATCTATCGATAATTGTTTTGATTTAGTTGATTTTCCAGCTCCCATTTTTCCACAGAAAAAGTATAGTGTCCCCAATTGTTTCATTTTTTTAACCCCCCACTCCTATTTTAGTTTAAACTTTATACTTCGTTGGTTAAGATATAATTTACTTTTCACATCAATTTTACCTATTCCTTCTTTAACAAACCTGCTTCTTATGTTTAATAAGGAATTCAACAAAAAAGGCGGTTAATCCTTCTTGGATCAACTCGCCTGATAGCCCAATATTAATTAGTTATATACCCTTCCCACCTCTTGTTTTTAGAGTGCTGATTCTCTCCATTCCAACTATGATTGGTTTTGCACGCTTTATTAAAGTTTGTGTAGCTTCAAGGGTTAAAGAGGCTTGATGAGAATTTTCATTGCTCCATACTTCATAAACATAAACAGAATTTGGTTCACTTTCAGAAATATTAACAAGATATATCTCGCATTCATCTAGATTCTTCATTGATTCTGCTGCTTCCAACAAAATATCTACCATTGTGTCACGTTCGCCTTCTTGTACCGTAAACCTACCAAACAAACTGAATTTACTCATTATGATCCTCCTTAATTTTGGTGACCTGTTAATTGTTTCTACCTCACGTCTCCGTTATCCTGTTATTTCCATTAATAAAATAACAATAAAGGTTCTTTAACTAAAATGCATCTTTAGTTTAGTATGGGATTCAACAAAAAAGCCCGCTAATCCTTCCTGAATCAAACCAGCTAATAGGAGTCAA
>JAGGQZ010000030.1 GCA_018613055.1 Chryseobacterium sp. ISL-80
CATGTCTTCTATAATAGAAGCGCATGAAAATTTATTGTTTGTTGACGCTTGTTTGTTTAGTTTTCAAAGAACAATTTACTTTGTTCGCCGCTCATAAGCGACTTTCATAATATATCATGCGACCGACTTAATGTCAACCACATTCTTTATTATTTTCTCACCGCTGATTGACCGTTTTAGCGACTGGCTCAGCAGCGACGTTTATTAATATATCAGGATATTTATCATACGTCAATAATAAATTTAAAAACTTTTTTATCCTCTGGAAGTGCTCTTTTTCGCCGGCATATACTTCAGGCACTCCTTTGGTGATGCGACTCTTTTAAACAGTGAGAACAGAATTTGATATCTCTCTTTCATCGATCTTTTTACGATATGATCGATGCGTTCATCCTTCAGGTCAAACAGGATTTCATCCATCTCTCTTTTGATTAAGTATTCTAGCTCCTTTAATTCCTTCTCATTGATCAGAACACCAAGCATACATACACTCCTGTTCATTTTCTCATAGTGATTGTAGTGTTATCTTTTTTTCTGATTTTTATAATCAGCATTTATCATATCTTTTCAATTCCTGAATAAAAATTAGACAAGGAGTGCATTGGACGAGGTGGTGAGAAAATGAATTTCTTTTATGTGATGAATGCCAGATCGATTAAAACAGCTTTTGTCATCGTTGTCGCAGCCTTTTTTACAGCTTGGTTCTTTTACATGGATAATATGGTCCAAATCCCTGCTTTTTCAGCAAAGGATGGTCCGAAAGCGATCTATAAGGGGGAAAAGGATTTAGCCCTTACCTTTAATATTGGCTGGGGGGACGAAAAAGCTGAACCGATCCTGGATGTCCTGGCGAAGCAAAAAGCCGGAGCGGTTACCTTCTTTCTCTCGGGCTCCTGGGCAGAAAGGCATCCTGATCTTGTCAGCAGGATGGTGAAAGAAGGATATGAAATCGGCATGCTTGGGTACGATTATAAAGATTACACTGAGCTGGAGGAAGACAAAATCAGGAGAGACATCATGAAGGCACAGGAGGCGTTCAAGAAGCTGAATGTGAAGAACATTGAATTGCTTCGTGCTCCAACTGGCCATTTTGATCAACGCACACTGAAAATTGCTGAGCGTCTCGGGTACACGGTTGTCCATTGGAGTCTTGATACGAAGGACTGGACCAATCCCGGGACCGCGGTCATTGCTGAAAATGCTTCAAAGGCAAAAAAAGGTGACATCCTTTTGATGCATGCCTCTGATTCTGCCAAGCAAACTGCAGAAGCTTTGCCGCTTGTATTAAAAGATATCAAGTCGAAAAATTTAAAGATGGTCACGGTTTCTGAAATGATCGCTAATGGCGACTCTAGATCAGCAGAAGTAAAATAACCGCCCAACTATGCGTTGGACGGTTTTTTTTGTGCCTTTTTATTTGGTGATTTTTTATTTATTTTTGCCTCAAGGGCTTTCCGTTCCTCCATGGACTTCTGGTTAAGCTTATGAAGGACCAGCAGTTGGTACCCATTGCATATCAATAGCGGGAAAAGCATGAGGTAAACCCAGCTATGCTCATTTACTCTCAGAACCGGCACCCATTCAATCACTGTCACGACAATCATGAAGAACATTGCCGGTATAAAGGCTTCTTTATTTGTTTGTTTTACCTTCAGGAGTGCAACGATCAAGCCGGCAGCGAGGACGATTGCGGCAAGTCCTATGTATGGCAGGATACTTTCACCTTTTTCAGCAAAGGCGTTGAACCGGAGATACACAAGATCGAAAAGCACAAAAGCAATCAGTAGAATCTGCACGGAATTCCACAAGGATTTAAATATGCCAAGACCAAAACGGTGGATCGTCAAGTAAGCAAAGAACCCCATTTGGCTAAGAATGCTAAATATAAGACCGACTCCCATTAGCCATACTAAAATTGAAAGGAATTCAAGAATGTTGAAATCACTTAACAGATGCTGGAATTCACTCCAGCGGACAATAAAGCCAACCACAGCTGTCGTTACTGCTCCAACAACCAGCGTGGTGAGAAACAAGTGTACCCAATTACGGCTAGTCACGATTTTTTCCCCCAAGAAAGAAATTAAACTGCACTATATGATTGTACCAATGAGGGTTTGAAAAATCTAGCTGTCGTTATTTGTGTATAACAATTTGTCTTATTACTCATCCTAAAATTAGGGCTGTCTATGTGAAAGGGGATTAAGTTATGAAGAAATGGATAAGAATTGTACTCCCCGCTTCCTTTTTATTTTTGGCTGCCGGCTGTGCTCCATCCGAGTCAGGCGGGGGACAGGTTGATTATGAAGAAACAAAGAAGATGGTTGTCGACATCCTGAAAACTGATGATGGCAAAAAGGCAATTCAGGAAGTAATGGGTGACGACGGCATGAAGGAAAAGTTAATAATGGACCAGCCGGTCGTAACCGATACAATCGAGAAAACATTGACTTCTGACAAAGGCATGGATTTTTGGAAAAAGTCATTCGAAGATCCAAAGTTTGCTGAGAGTGTCGCAAAAAGCATGAAGAAGGAAAATGAAAAACTGTTGAAGGACTTGATGAAGGATCCGGAATATAAAGGCATGATGATCGAGGTCATGAAGGATCCTGAATTGGAAAAAGAGCTGACGACCGTTCTCAAGAGCAAAGAGTATCGGGAACATTTACAGAAAGTAATGAGTGAAACATTCGAAAGTCCGCTGTTCAAAGCCAAACTGCAGGCATTGATTGTCAAAGCAGCTGAAGAAATACCGACCCAGAAACCAGAAGGCGGAGACCAGGGCGGTGGCGGCGATTCAGGCGGCGGGGGGGGTTCCAGTGAATCCGGCGGCGGTTCGGGAGGACAATAAGAAAAGCGCAAGCGCCTTGGTCAACCACGACAAGCGCTGCAACTGTTCAATTCTCGGAGTGTTTCAAATAAATAAAGCCTCTCCAAAAACGGAGAGGCTTTTCCTATTACTTGTTTTCAAGCATTTGCACGACTTCCTGGGCAATATTCGTATAGATGGCGCCAATTTTATCATCTTCCTGATAAATGGATGGAGCGAAGTCGTTTTCATTCCAGGTTGGCTGGCCTAATGGAAGTTTGCCCAACAGCTTTGTATTAAGCTCATCCGCTAATTTTTCGCCGCCGCCTTGTCCGAAGACATATTCTTTTTCCTCGGTCAGCTTGCTTTCAAAGTAAGACATGTTCTCAATGACTCCAAGGATTTCATGTTCGGTCCTAAGGGCCATCGCACCTGCACGCGCGGCAACGAATGCAGCTGTCGGATGCGGAGTCGTCACGATGATTTCTTTACATGAAGGCAGCATGGTGTGGACATCCAATGCCACATCTCCGGTTCCTGGAGGCAGGTCCAATAGCAGGTAATCCAGCTCACCCCATTCTACTTCATTGAAGAAGCTGTTCAGCATTTTGCCAAGCATCGGCCCGCGCCAGATGATCGGTGCATTGTCCTCAACGAAGAAGCCCATTGAGATGACCTTCACGCCATGTCTTTCAACCGGGATGATTCTTTCCCCTCTAACTACCGGGCGCTTTGTGATTCCCATCATGTCAGGAACACTGAAACCGTAGATATCCGCGTCAACTAGTCCAACTTTTTTGCCTAATTTTGCGAGTGAGACAGCAAGGTTAACCGAAACGGTAGATTTCCCTACTCCGCCTTTGCCGCTCGCGATGGCAATGAAGGTTGTTTTGCTGTTTGGTGATAGCAGGCTGTCCTCTTTTTCCGGAGCTGCTGTCTGGAATTTTGATAGAACTTCAGCAGGCAGGTCAAAGAATCGCAAGCCTACGGAAGCCGCTCCAGCGCTTTTCAGGATATTGACGATTTCCGTTTGCAGCTGCAGCTGTTCTGCCGTGCCCGTTTTCGCAATGCCAATTTTAACGCTTACATGATTCTTCTCTTCTTTGATCTTTATTTCTTCGATGGCATTCAGCTCTTCGAGTGTTTTATGTAAAAATGGATCCTTAAGGTCTTTTAGGCTTTCACGTACCTTAGCTTCAGTAATCATATTGACACCTTCCTTTGTAAAATTTATCTCCATTGCCAGTATACCATATTGGTAAAATTCCTAAGTGTTAAACCTATCACACATTTCTGAAAGATATTTTTTCCAATAGGATCTATTTTCCCCCAATAAAAAAAGAAGGATTCATCACCCTTCTCATTTTTCCCAGAATTTTTGTTCGTCCGTAAAATACCTGAGCATTCCTTCATAGATGGAGGCTGCAACTTTTTCCTGGTAGGCCTCCTGTTTGAGGTTTGCCGCTTCTCCCGGATTTGACAGGAAGCCGATTTCGACCAAAACCCCAGGCTTATTCGTATGTTTCAGCAGGTAAATGCTGTTCGCTGGCTTTGCATCCCGGTCCGTGTTTTCCAGGTTACGGCGCAATTCATCCTGGATGAGCTTGGCTGCTCGTTTGTTTTCTTTGTAATTGGTGGAGTAAAAGGTCTGTGCACCTCTCCATTTTGAGGACGGAATCGCATTTAGATGGATTGTCGCAAAAAAATCAGCTTCGGATTCGTTGATCAGATTGAGACGTCTTTTTAAATCCTGGACCTTTCGTTTGCTGTATCCCTTAAGGCCCTTATCCGCAAGGTCGACATCAGTCTCGCGTGTCATGATGACAAGTGCACCCTGCTGCTGAAGGTAATCCCGCAGCTTGAGGGAAACATTTAGCGCGATTTCTTTTTCAAAAGGATCGTCATCGCCCGCCCCAGGGTCGACTCCTCCATGCCCAGGGTCCAGATAGATGATTTTCCCTGAAAGCGGGAGATTCCAGGATTCCCATGAATCGTTCTCGGCAAAATCATACTGCAATATAAGGAACAGCACAGCGAGGCCGGCTGCAAATAATCCGATTTTAAGTTTTTTCAGCATGTTCTAAACCATCCTTCCAGCTAGTCCCTGATAATAAACTATATGGGACAGGTAGATGGTTTAGAACTATGCTATTAATGCAGTCTCAGCTTATATTTCTTTTCGCCCTTCATGAATCCATCTCTCCACCAGCTGTCGACATACTGTTCACAAAGGTAGTAAAGGTCTTCTGATCCAACTCCCTCTTCCCCCTTCCCCCAAAACAGGAAAAAGTTATACAGGGTGTCGATCAAATGCCGCTCTTCTTTTTCACAGCGGGGCTTTACCGCTTCCATCGGTTCGCCGAAGTAGCCAAAGCGGCTGAATTTGGCGCCAAGTAAATACGACTCGATCGCCACATCATAACAAGCTTCCTCGATTCCTGAATTCATGATGAGGCTGGAGGTCAGCCTTGAAGAGCCAAAATATTGTTTCACCCTGGCCTGCAGGATGTTAAGGGTTAGTTCACGGAGCATCGATCGCTCATATTTCACTTGCTTCTGCTTTCTTTTATCTATAAATGTCGTTACGACGTTCAAAGTATCTCACCCCTTAGGAAGTAGTGTTCAACCTGCGGGAGAGTGTAATGCAGCCAAGACAGACGTTTCCTTTTCCAGTTTTCTCAGTCGTTTACTGAATAACAAGAGTTGTGACTCATTAGGATGAAATGCCCATTTTTGGTTATTCTCATACTATCAAAAATCACTACTATTGAAACTGTTCTTCAATTGTCAGAATTGTTAGACTTGTTATTACAACCAGAACTCGCTTCAACTTTAATCTCTGAGGAGGGAAAGATATGGAGCAAGATGTTCGCGTTATTCCTTACAAAGTAATCGCAGAAGCTGAAGAAACCAAAGAGGTGCCTCATGGTGTGGAGTTAATCCAGGCACCGAAGCTTTGGGACAGAACCAAAGGGAAAGGCATTAAAGTCGCCGTGCTCGATACTGGCTGTGAGACAACCCACCCTGATTTAAAGGACCAAATTATCGGCGGCAGGAATTTTACAGACGACGACCGCAGCAATCCGGATATTTATACTGATTATAACGGACATGGAACCCACGTTGCAGGGACGATCGCTGCCCATGAAAATGATGATGGTGTAATCGGCGTAGCACCAGAGGCAGGACTGTTGATTGTAAAAGTATTGAACAAGGCTGGCTCTGGAAAATATGAATGGATTATCAAGGGGATCCAATATGCGATTGACCAGGATGTGGATATCATCTCCATGTCGCTTGGCGGCCCCGCAGATGTCCCTGAATTGCATGAAGTGATCAAGGCCGCTGTTGATAAAAATATTCTCGTCGTATGCGCAGCTGGCAATGAAGGTGATGGTGATGACTCGACCAATGAATTTGCCTATCCTGGCGCCTATAATGAGGTCATCAGTGTCGGAGCCGTAAACCTTGAAAGAGATTCATCAGAATTCACCAACTCGAATAATGAGGTGGATGTCGTGGCTCCGGGAGAGCGGATCACGTCTACCTATCTGAATGGTAAATATGCGACATTGAGCGGAACCTCAATGGCAGCGCCGCATGTATCCGGCGCCCTCGCTTTAATTAAAACGCTCGCAAATGCCCAATTTGAGCGAAATCTGACTGAGTCTGAATTGTATGGACAATTGATCAAGCGTACGGTCCCGCTCGGAAATTCACCTAAGCTTGAAGGGAATGGCCTTGTCTATCTCACCGTGCCGGAGCACCTTGCTGAAATCTTTGGCCAGAGCTTCAAAACGCTGGTTATGGATGCGATATGATTCTCTCGGCCAGTGAGGCGTACATTCATAACATCGAGAATAAACCGTATTATGATGCAGAACTGGACGCGAGATTGCGTGAGAAATACTATTGTGACGCTGTTTTCAGTCCAGAGGAGCTCCATTTGCTGCTGGCAAGAACCCACACCCTCCATCTAAGATATTCACCGCATGAGTATGTTTATCCATGGGTCGACCTGCAGGAGAACCTTCAACTGAAGAGCCTCTATTCCGGCCAGGACCTAGACCCGGTAGAGGTAATCGAGGAAGATTTGCGGCTCATCAAAACTCTGAAGGAAGGAGGATTTACAGCAAGTTCTGAAATTCTATTCAATACCGAACATGTTGTACCTCAATCATGGTTTGACGGTATGGAGCCAATGCGTGGCGACCTCCATCACCTGTTCGCCTGCGAGCCAGCTTGCAACAGCATGAGAAGCAATCATCCGTTTCATGATTTCCAGAACTATGAACCTGAGCTTGCTGCATCTGGAATCAGGTCTGGCTGCGGCATGGTAGAAGCCGGGAAGTTTGAACCGGAATATGGTAAAGGATATGTTGCAAGAGCCGTGTTTTATTTCAACTTAAGATATAAGGATGTCATCCAACTTAATGACCAGATGGATTTCGAGGTTCTACTTGGTTGGCATATAGAACATCCGGTCACCATGTACGAAAAGCATCGGAATGCCGCCATCCAGGAATTGCAGGGAAACCGCAACCCTTTCATTGATTTTCCTGGTATGGCAGAAGTTATGTTGGGTCTGTAAAAAGAAGCCGCCTGAGCGAAGACAATGCTCAGGCGGTTTATTATGTGAAACGATTTTAATCCCCGTTGACAAGTTTTTATTCCACTTTGGGTCAACTATAATCCCCGTTGGCCTCATTTTAATCCCCGTTACTTCGGTTATAATCCCCGTTGAGTAAAAATGGCAAGCTTTGACCACCAGTCCCCCGCTTAAAAACTGTAATTGGTTTTTCGCTAAGATTTCCGCTATCCCGAATTTCCACATCCTCGTTCGCACCATTTTCCTCTAATTGCTAACACAATTCCGATGGCTGTCAGGGCAAGCTAATCCAGAAAACAGAACGAAGGGATGGATTTCTATGTCAATGGAATGGTTTGACCGGGTAGTCGGTGAGCTGCAGGATCATCTTGAGTCGATTTGTGAAAAATATGACCAGGAAGGCCAGATGGCGGTTGAAAGAGGATCCAAGCATCCACGAATTCAGTTCTTTGTGGACTATGATGATGGTGAAAGAGATTATTTTTATATATTATACTTTGACCCGCATAATGAGGAATTTTATACAGAAACCTTCGACGAAGAGCTTGAGCAGCCAGCCAGAGTGATTCTTTCGGATATTGATGACATTGTTGATGCGGTCCATGAGGGCTTCCATGATTACATAAACGATGAAGAGGAAATTGAAGTTGTTTATGAAGCGGAGGATGATGACACCTTATACATGGACACTGACGAAGAAGACGATGATGATCTTTATATGACTGAAATCATCGATGATGACGACATCCTTGAAGAAATCGATGTTGAGTGGGAAACCCCTGAGGTCACCGCCTTTTATAAGGAAGATGACGTGGAAGTGACGTACCAATTCGGACTGGTCGAGGCAACTGGAGACGGTGTTCTTCGCCGGATCAACCGAATTTGGACCGAAGACGATGAAATGATTAAAGATGAAACCAACTTCATTTTTACCAAAGAAGAAGCACCAACGATCATCGCAATGATCGCGAGCCATTTGGATTCGATGACGGGTTACGAGGATTAATTGATGTAAGCGGAGGCAGAGAATGATGCCTCTGCTTTTTAATTAGGCTGGTTTTCGCATCAGTTATTTCTTTGCGAAATGATTTTGGACGTAAAAGATGAGCATTTCGAGTTCGCGACTTTCCTTTCGGTTAAAAAAAACAAGGATCGCCTCCCCCTACCTATGTTTCTTACACTATAAAATTTTTTATTGGCGATTTTCCATTTTTATTGGCGGTTTTCACGATTTTATTGGCGATAATCCCTTTTTATTGGCGATAATCTATTTTTATTGGCGAAAATCAGGATTTATTGGCGAACTGGAAATTCCGCGCGTTTTTTTCCAGTTAACGGCCTACCACTACCTATAAAAGGTTCATCTTTAACAGCGCAACGAATCAAAAAAAGACCCCCAACCAAATTGGTTGAGAGCCTTTGAAGCGCCAAAAATTAACGCTTTGAGAACTGAGGTGCACGACGAGCGCCTTTAAGACCGTATTTCTTACGTTCTTTCATACGAGCGTCACGAGTAAGAAGTCCTGCACGCTTAAGTGTTGGACGGAATTCTGGATCAGCTTGAAGCAATGCACGAGAGATACCGTGACGGATTGCGCCAGCCTGGCCAGTGTATCCACCGCCATTTACGTTAACGTGGATATCGTAGCTTCCTACAGTTTCAGTAGCAACAAGCGGCTGCTTAACTACTTCACGTAGTGCTGCGAATGGGATATAATCTTCAATTTCACGATCGTTGATTGTAATTTTTCCAGTGCCTGGTACTAAACGAACTCGCGCAACGGAGCTCTTACGACGACCGGTACCGATATATTGAACCTGTGCCAAGTTAATTACCTCCTTAATAATTATCCGCGAAGTTCGTAAACTTCAGGTTGTTGTGCTTGATGTGGATGCTCGTTACCAGCATATACATGAAGCTTTTTAAACATTTGGCGTCCAAGAGAGTTCTTTGGAAGCATGCCTTTGATTGCAAGTTCAAGCATCTTTTCAGCGTAGTTTGTACGCATTTCAAGAGCTGTTCTTTGCTTCAATCCACCTGGGTGCATTGTGTGGCGGTAGTAGATTTTGTCAGTCAATTTCTTGCCTGTAAGTTCGATCTTAGATGCGTTGATGATGATTACGTGATCACCAGTGTCAACATGTGGTGTGAAAGTTGGTTTATGTTTACCACGTAGAATAGCTGCTACTTCAGTAGAAAGGCGACCTAGAGTCTTGCCTGCAGCGTCAACTACGTACCATTTACGTTCGATATTGTTGGCATTTGCCATAAACGTTGTACGCATGAGTTTCCCTCCTAAATAGTCAAAAAAAAATCAAGTTCATTGTTGGTATATTTTCAAACACGATAAAGCTCTTCCGGGGCTGATCGTGGGTTTAAAATACATACATATGATATCTTAACCTGTGGTTGAGAGATTGTCAACACCAGGATTAGTTGTCATATCACTTTTTTGAAATTAATTTTCGAATTGGTGATCTTCTTCCCCATAAAAAACCTTCCATAGATACAGACCATGTCCAGGTGCGGTCTTCCCGGCCCGGGTACGGTCTTGTGCCTGAAGCAGCTGAAGCATGCTGTCGGCAGCTCTCCTGCCTGTTCCTACCTCCAGCAAGGTTCCGACAAGGATTCTTACCATATTGTACAGGAAGCCATTACCGACAAACCTGAATACCAGCAGACCGTTCTCTTCGAAAAAATCGATTTCCTGCAAGGTCCGCACACGGTCTTCCACTTCTGTTTTCGCCGAACAAAAACTAGTGAAATCATGTGTGCCAAGCAGCAGCCTGGCCGCTTCCTTCATAGCCTCCAAATCTTGTTCATACGGAAATTGATAGGCATAATTCCGCTGGAAGGGATCGCGATGCTTTGACGGCAGCAGAAAGTAGCGGTACTCCTTGCCAACCGCATCAAAGCGAGCATGAAAATCAGGCCTGGCCAATTCCACCGAATGGACGGCAATGTCGTCAGGCAGCAGGGAATTGAGCGCGATTTGCCATCTGGCAGGCTCAATTTCCAGCATCGTGTCAAAATGGATCACCTGGCCGCGTGCATGCACTCCTGCGTCTGTACGGCCTGATGCGCTGACCCTGATGCTTGTCCCCTTATTCAGCTTCTCCAGGGCCTTTTCAAGCTCACTCTGAACCGTCCTTTTGCCTGGCTGCACCTGGTAGCCGTAAAAACCGGTGCCATCGTATGAAATTATACATTTGATTCGCGGCATAATGATTACCCTCTTAAAACGAATAATAGAACCGTGACAGCTGCCAGGAAGAGAAGCATCGAGGTATCGACCATGCCCCATGTCAACTGGCGGTATTTGGTTCGTCCTTCGCCGCCCTTATAGCCTCTTGCCTCCATTGCGACAGCAAGCTCCTCGGCCCGCTTGAACGAGCTGATGAACAGCGGAATCAATAAAGGCACGATCGCCTTGATCCGCTCTTTGACAGGGCCGCTGTTATACTCTACTCCGCGTGCAGTCTGAGCCTTCATGATTTTATCGGTTTCCTGCATGAGTGTCGGAATGAATCTCAGCGAAATGGACATCATCAAAGCCAGCTCGTGAACAGGGAATTTGAGTTTTTTCAATGGATTCAGCAATGTCTCGAGTCCATCAGTAATCTCGATTGGCGTCGTCGTCAGGGTCAGAAGTGAAGTCATGAGAATAAGCAGCAGGAATCTGAGGGATATGAAAATCCCTTGCCTGAGGCCTTCCTCATGAATTTTCAGCCACCCAAGCTCGAAGACGATATCGCCTTCTTTGGTCATGAAGATATGGAGCAGGAATGTAAACAGCACGAGCAAAAACACTGGCTTTAGCCCGCCATACAGAAACCTTAACGGAATCCTCGACAATCCTACCATCAGGAATGTGTAGGCCGCCAGCACAGCATAGGTTGGCACATTGTTGGCTATAAATACAACGATGACAAACAGGAAGACCATGACCAGCTTGGAACGCGGGTCCATCCGGTGAAGGAGGGAATCTCCCGGCACGTAACGGCCAAAAATCATTTTCTCCATCATTTTTGACCGCCTCCTTTCACGAACCCTGCGACCATTTCCGCGAGCTCTTCTTCTGAAAGGCTGATCTTACTGAATTTCGTATCAAAGGCTTTTTCTATCTTCAACTGCAGGCCGACAACTTCCGGTACATCGAGCCCAAGCTCCAGCAAAGCGACTGGATCGGAAAAGATCTGATCGGGTGTTCCTTTTGTAAAAACCTTGCCCTGATGCATGACAACTATTTCATCCGCATACCTGGCAGCGTCCTCCATGCTATGGGTGACAAGAACGGTTGATAAATTCCTTTTTTTATGAAGAGTATAAAATAAATCCATAATTTCTTTCCGTCCGCGCGGGTCCAACCCTGCAGTCGGCTCGTCCAGCACGATGACTTCAGGCTCCATCGCCAGTACACCCGCGATGGCTACACGCCGCATCTGCCCTCCTGAAAGGTCAAATGGCGACTTTTCAAGGATGTCTTCAGGCAATCCTACCAACTTGAGCGCTGCGATGGCACGAGCCTTCGCGTCTCTTTCCGTAACACCGAAATTCATCGGGCCAAACATGATATCCTTTTCCACTGTCTCTTCGAATAACTGATGTTCCGGAAATTGAAAGACAATGCCTACCTTTTCGCGGACACCCTTCAGATTCTTCTCTTTCCGTCCTGCCTTGATCTCCCGGCTGCCAATCAAGACCGCGCCTTTTGTTGGTTTCAAGAGCGCATTCAAATGCTGGAGAACGGTAGACTTCCCTGAACCTGTATGGCCGATCACTGCAAGGTATGTTCCAGAAGGAATATCAATGGAAACATCGGAAATCGCAAGACGTTCGAACGGGGAATCAGCCTGGTAACGATATTCTATATTTTTGAGTGAGATGTCCATAATTCCGTCACCAGCTCTTCTTCTGTTAAATATGTTTTCGGAAGTCCTATTCCTTTTTGACGCATGATTTTGCTCATTTTTACCGGGAAAGGGATATCCAGACCCAGCTTGACAAGCTCCTCATCCATCTCGAAAATCTGTTCAGGAGTTCCTTCACGATAGAGCTCCCCTTTGTTCATGACGATGATCCTGTCTGCTTTGGCAGCCTCTTCAAGGTCATGTGTGATCGAAATGACCGTGATGTTTTCACGGTCTTTCAATTCACGTACGGTTTCGATTACTTCTGCACGTCCGCGTGGATCAAGCATTGATGTTGCCTCGTCCAAGATGATGATGGCCGGCTGCAAGGCAATCACACCCGCGATGGCGACACGCTGCTTCTGGCCGCCTGACAGATGGTGCGGCTCTTGATTCAGAAAGGTTCCCATTTTGACTTTATCAAGTGAAGTCTGCACACGCTCTACCATCGTCTCCCGTGGCACGCCGTGATTTTCCAGACCAAAAGCCACATCATCCCTTACCGTTGTTCCAACAAACTGGTTATCAGGATTTTGAAAGACCATTCCTACATTTTTTCTTACTTCCCACACTGTATCTTCAGACAGCACAGTTCCGCATACTGTGATCGTGCCTTCCTGCGGAAACTGAAGCCCGTTCAATAATTTTGCCAGCGTCGATTTGCCTGAACCATTATGACCGACAATTGCCAGCCATTCGCCTTCTAAAATATCAAAGCTGATATTTTTCAGTGCAGGCGTCTGCTGTCCTTCATAGCTAAAGGATACACCCTCTATGCTTACTAGTGGTTTGCTCATCTCCGCCCTCCTCTCAACTCTTCTTCACTGTCTCTTCTCTTTTTGATTTTCTATCATCCATCATTATACAAAAATCTCTGGATATAAAAAAAGCCTGCACCTCTCCCCGAGCGGAAGCGATCCGCGAATTGCAGGTCCTTAAAAGGACTGGGGAGAAGTGCATGAGCTAGACGAGACAGGCAGAACAGCTCCGGTACGTGATCGATTCATGATCAATCCGCTGCCGATCCAAAGTTCTTCAAGTTCCCTGGAATAACCGGCCGATGGGGCCAGTGAACTCTTCTTTCCCAGTGGCCTGCGCATCATAACGCTCGTTTTTGGCTTGTGCTGCTTTTTTTAAGTTTTCGCAAGGGTCTTGCCCTTATAGTAAAAAAAGGGGATGAAACAAGTTTGTATAAACTGTCCATCGCCCTTGTTTGAGTGTTTAATGGTATTAAACTAACTCGATAATTACCATTGGCGCACCGTCACCGCGGCGTGGTCCAAGTTTCATGATACGAGTGTATCCACCTTGACGCTCTGCGTAGCGTGGAGCGATGTCAGCGAATAGTTTTTGAACTGCATCCTGGTTTGTTTCAGCGTTTGCAACTTCGTGGCGAACCCAAGCAGATGCTTGACGGCGAGCGTGAAGGTCTCCGCGCTTTCCAAGAGTAATCATTTTCTCAACAACTGAACGAAGTTCTTTCGCACGTGTTTCAGTAGTTTCAATACGCTCATTGATAATCAAATCAGTTGTTAAGTCACGTAGCATTGCTTTACGCTGGGCACTTGTGCGTCCTAACTTTCTGTATCCCATGAGTGTTTCCCTCCTTTGTTGAAGTCGTAAGCCGGCAGTGATAGGACTGACAGCAAAATGCCTAGTTAATCAATAACTAGTCATCTTTGCGTAAGCCTAAGCCTAGCTCTTCTAGTTTTGCTTTCACTTCTTCTAGTGATTTTCTGCCAAGGTTACGCACTTTCATCATATCTTCCTCTGTCTTGTGAGCAAGCTCCTGGACAGTGTTGATACCAGCACGCTTTAAGCAGTTATATGAACGAACAGAAAGATCCAGTTCCTCAATCGTCATCTCAAGGACTTTTTCTTTTTGGTCTTCTTCTTTCTCTACCATGATCTCAGCATTTTGAGCTTCGTCAGTCAAACCGACAAAAATGTTCAAGTGCTCAGTCAGGATCTTTGAACCTAGTGCAATGGCTTCCTTAGGACCAGTGCTGCCATCTGTCCATACGTCAAATACCAGCTTGTCATAATTCGTCATTTGCCCTACGCGTGTATTTTCTACTTGATAAGATACTCGTGAAACCGGTGTGTAGATAGAGTCGATTGGAATGACACCGATCGGCTGGTCTTCACGCTTGTTCTGGTCAGCAGGATTGTATCCGCGTCCTCTTCTTGCATTCAGGCGCATACGCAATGAGCCCTTGCTTGATAGAGTTGCAATGTGAAGATCTGGATTCAGGACTTCAACATCACTGTCATGCGTGATGGATGCTGCAGTGACTGGACCCTCGCCCTGTACATCGATTTCAAGTGTCTTCTCTTCATCAGAGTAGATTTTCAACGCTAACTTCTTAACGTTTAGAATGATTGATGTTACATCTTCTACGACGCCTTCAATTGTTGAGAACTCATGAAGTACTCCATCGATTTGAATCGATGTGACAGCTGCACCTGGGAGTGAGGATAATAGGATACGACGTAAGGAGTTACCCAAAGTTGTACCATATCCACGCTCAAGCGGTTCTACGACAAACTTGCCGTACTTGGCATCATCGCTGATCTCAACCGTTTCGATTTTTGGTTTTTCTATTTCGATCATCAAATATACCCTCCTTCAAAACGTCGAAACCCCGGCAGGTTTTTTCCCTTACCGAAATTCCCCCATGTATACGTTCCCGTTTGTGCACAACAACTGGATTAATGATTTCTGTATACCTAGAAAATATTTGTATCATATCCCATTATAGACAGGAGTACAAATTCTATACAGAAAAATTAAACACGGCGACGTTTTGGCGGGCGGCAGCCGTTATGTGGAACTGGAGTTACATCTTTGATTGCTGTAACTTCAAGACCTGCTGCTTGAAGAGCACGGATAGCTGCTTCACGACCAGCACCTGGTCCTTTAACAGTAACCTCAAGAGTTTTCAGACCATGTTCCATAGAAGTCTTAGCTGCAGTTTCTGCTGCCATTTGTGCTGCGAATGGAGTGGATTTACGTGAACCCTTGAAACCAAGCGCACCTGCACTAGACCATGATAATGCGTTACCATGTACGTCTGTAATTGTTACGATAGTGTTGTTGAAAGTTGAACGAATATGCGCAACTCCACTTTCAATATTCTTTTTGACGCGGCGTTTGCGTGTATTAGTTTTACGAGCCATTTAAATGTTACCCTCCTTTACGGATTATTTTTTCTTGTTAGCTACAGTCTTACGAGGACCTTTACGAGTACGTGCGTTGTTCTTCGTGTTCTGTCCGCGAACAGGCAATCCACGACGATGACGCAAGCCACGGTATGAACCGATCTCCATTAGACGCTTGATGTTTAGTGAAACTTCACGGCGAAGGTCACCTTCAACCTTTAACTTGTCGATGATATCACGGATTTTGTTAAGTTCTTCTTCAGTAAGATCGCGAACGCGAGTGTCTTCAGAAACACCAGCCTCAGCAAGAACTTTTTCAGCAGTTGATCTGCCGATTCCGAAAATATATGTTAAAGCAATAACTACACGCTTTTCACGTGGAATATCTACACCAGCAATACGTGCCATCTAGATGCGCACCTCCTTTAATATTAACCTTGTTTTTGTTTATGTTTAGGGTTTTCACAGATCACCATTACTTTGCCTTTTCTGCGGATAACTTTGCACTTTTCACAGATTGGCTTAACAGATGGTCTCACTTTCATTACTCTAACCTCCTTGATAGTACGGAGTCACGGTTTATTTAAAGCGGTAAGTAATTCTTCCGCGAGTCAAATCATATGGAGAAAGCTCAACTGTTACTTTATCTCCAGGCAGGATCCGAATGAAGTGCATTCTGATTTTGCCGGAAACATGAGCCAACACTGTATGACCATTCTCTAATTCTACCTTAAACATTGCATTAGGCAAAGTTTCTATTACTGTGCCTTCAATTTCAATTACATCATCTTTCGCCATAAACTGGTCTCCCTTCTTTATTCAAATTCGTATTAAATCATAGCCCGCTAACGCGGAATGGAACTTTCTATTTGTGATACGGCATGCAATCGAGAATATTGATGAAAAATATTCAACCTTATGATTATAACATAAAGCTGGCTTCCCGTCCGCATAGAAAAATCATTTTTGCCTATTTAAAGACTAAAAAACAGAATCAGACGGCTGAACACCGGATCAGGCTTTTGTTAAAACCTCAAAACCTGTTTCAGTGATCGCGATCGTATGCTCAAAATGGGCACACATTTTACCGTCAACCGTTACAACAGTCCAATTATCGGCTAACGTATTCACATAGCGGCTTCCAGCATTCACCATCGGTTCTATGCATAGAACCATTCCAGGCTTCAGCCTAGGTCCTCTGTTAGGAGGGCCGTAATGAGGAATTTGCGGGTCTTCATGCAATTCTTGCCCAATTCCATGGCCAACATACTCACGAACAATAGAAAAGCCTTCTGATTCCACATACGTTTGAATTGCATGGGAGATGTTCGAAAGACGTTCCCCTGGCTTAGCTTCCTTCAGGCCTTTGAACAATGACTCTTCCGTCACGTCCAAAAGACGCTGGGCTTCCTCATCAACCTTTCCAACCGGGTAAGTCCAGGCGGAGTCCCCGTGGTATCCGTTGTACTTTGCACCGATATCGATGCTGATGATGTCGCCTTCTTTAAGAACCCGATCTCCAGGTATCCCGTGAACTAGTTCTTCATTAACGGATGCACAGATGCTGCCGCGAAAACCATTATAACCTTTAAAAGAAGGAGTTGCACCTTGTTTGCGGATAAAATCCTCAGCGATGGCATCCAGCTCTTTGGTTGTAATGCCGGGAGCAACATGTTTCTTTAACTCCTGGTGTGTCAGCGCTACAATGCGACCTGCTTCCCGCATAATTTCTATTTCACGAGGGGTTTTGCATATGATCATTAATTTAAGCCCCCAAGCAATTCCTCGATATCAGCAAAAACGACATCAATGTCCTGCTGACCGTTGATATTGCGTAAGTAACCTTTATCTTCATAGAAGTTCAACAGAGGCTTTGTTTGCTGGATGTTAACGTCCAGACGGTTTTGAACTGTTTCTGCATTGTCATCAGCGCGCTGGTAAAGCTCGCCTCCACAACGGTCACAAACGCCTTCCTTTGCAGGAGGGTTGAACACAAGGTGGTATGTCGCTCCACAGTTTTTACAAATCCTGCGTCCTGTCAAACGCTCCATTAGGATACTCTGATCCACATCAATGTTGATGACATAATCAATTTTTTTGCCAAGATCAGCAAGCATGCTGTCCAGAGCTTCAGCCTGTGCAACTGTGCGCGGGAATCCATCAAGAAGGAATCCATTTTCACAGTCTTCTTTGCTTAAGCGTTCACGGACAATCCCGATCGTTACTTCATCAGGTACAAGCTCTCCCTTGTCCATAAATGATTTTGCCTGTAATCCAAGTTCCGTTCCTTCTTTGATAGCTGCACGGAACATATCTCCAGTTGAGATATGAGGGATGTTGTATTTACCAACAATTTTATCGGCTTGCGTGCCCTTACCGGCACCCGGAAGCCCCATCAGAACCAAATTCACAAGTTTTCCCCCCTCAGTCTCTATTAAAGATTCAAGGGACACAAGTCCCCTAAATCTTATTTTATAAAGCCTTTATAATGGCGTTTTACAAGCTGAGCTTCAAGCTGCTTCATCGTTTCAAGCGCAACGCCGACAACGATCAGCAAGCTAGTTCCGCCAATCTGTACCGATTGAGGCAGACCAGCGAATTTAATGAAAAACACTGGCAGCACAGAGATTACTGAAAGGAATATCGCACCAACCAAAGTCAGGCGGTAAAGGACCCTTGTCAAGTATTCCTGTGTATTTTTTCCCGGGCGTATGCCAGGAACATATCCGCCCTGCTTCTTCAGGTTCTCGGCGACTTGTTCAGGATTGACCTGGATGAACGCATAGAAATACGTGAACGCGACGATTAATGCCACATAGACAATCATGCCGATCGGCTGTGTGTAATCGAACGTCTTCTGAATCCAGAGTGTCACATCATTCGTGCCGAAGAACTGAGCGATTGTCGGAGGTGTAACGATAAACGAAATCGCGAAGATAACCGGGATGACACCAGCTGCGTTCACTTTCAAAGGAAGGTGAGTGTTCTGGCCGCCAACCGCGTTGTTTCCTACGCTCATGCGTTTAGCGTACTGAATCGGTATTTTACGTGTTGCCTGCTGGATGAAAATAACACCCACAATGATTGCGATAACAGCAATCAGAATCAACAATACAGTCACAATGCGCAAGAACAGAGCGTCACCTGCATCAGAGAACTGCTGTGCATAAATCTGATTGACCATTGTCGGAATTCCGGCAACGATACCTGCAAAGATAATGATTGAAATACCGTTTCCTACGCCTTTTGCTGTGATCTGCTCACCAAGCCACATTAAGAATGCAGTTCCAGCAGTCAAGACCGTCGCAATCAGCAAGTAAGAAGCGATATTGGCATTCTGGATCAATAATCCTCCTGCCATATTGTTAAAGCCATAAGACATACCGAATGCCTGGATAAAACCAAGAACGATCGTGAAATAGCGGGTAAACTGAGCTAATTTACGGCGTCCGACTTCTCCTTGTTTGGACCATTCAGTAAACTTTGGCACAACATCCATCTGCAAAAGCTGGATGATGATTGAAGCAGTGATGTACGGCATGATTCCCATCGCGAAGATAGAGAAGTTCTGCAGTGCACCGCCGCCAAAAGTATTCAGCACACCGAAGACACTCATGTCATCCTGTGCTTTCAAAATATCTGCATTTACGTTCGGTACAGGAATAAATGTACCGAGACGAAATACAATCAACATTAAAAGGGTGAAGAGAATTTTATTTCTAATTTCACCCACGCGCATAAAATTGGAGATTGTCTGGAACATTAAATCACCTCAGTTTGACCGCCGGCAGCTTTAATCGCTTCCTCGGCTGCAGAGGAGAACTTATGAGCTTTAACAGTCAATTTCTTCTCAAGGCTTCCCTTAGCAAGGATCTTAACACCTGCTAGTTCTTTCCTGACAAGACCTGTTTCGATTAGAAGTTCTGGAGTTACTTCTGTTCCATCTTCGAATACGTTCAGGCTATCAAGGTTAACGACTGCGTATTCTTTGCGGTTGATGTTCGTGAAACCGCGTTTAGGCAAGCGTCGGAATAAAGGAGTTTGACCACCTTCAAAACCAGGGCGTACACCGCCGCCAGAACGAGCGTTTTGACCTTTATGACCTTTACCAGCAGTTTTACCTTGACCAGAACCGATACCACGTCCAAGACGTTTGCGTTCTTTACGGGAACCTTCTGCAGGCTTTAATTCATGAAGTTTCATGTTGGCACCTCCTTATTTTAAAAAGGTTAAATTATTTTTCAGTTACTGTAACCAGGTGAGAAACTTTGTTGATCATGCCGCGGATTGCTGCATTATCTTGTTGCTCAACTGTTTGGTTCATTTTACGTAAGCCAAGAGCCTTAACTGTTTCGCGCTGATCTTGCGGACGACCGATCAGGCTGCGAGTGAGGGTAATTTCTAATTTGTTAGCCATTTGATTTCCCTCCTTATCCTAACAGTTCTTCCACAGATTTACCGCGAAGTTTTGCTACGTCTTCTGCACGCTTAAGTTGAGAAAGACCTTCAAGAGTTGCACGAACCATGTTGATTGGAGTGTTAGTTCCAAGTGACTTAGACAGGATGTCAGCAACACCTGCTAATTCTAGTACCGCACGAACTGGTCCGCCAGCGATAACTCCTGTACCTTCAGAAGCAGGCTTCAGAAGGATTTCACCAGCACCAAAGTGTCCGATAACCTGGTGTGGAATTGTAGTACCAACCATAGGTACTTGGATTAGGTTCTTCTTCGCATCTTCGATAGCTTTGCGAATCGCTTCAGGTACTTCTTGTGCTTTACCAGTACCCATGCCGACATTACCGTTTTTATCTCCAACTACTACTAGAGCAGAAAAACGGAAACGGCGTCCACCTTTAACAACTTTAGCAACACGGTTAATCGTAACTACGCGTTCTTCAAGTTCAAGTTTGTTTGGATCAATACGACGCATCTTTGTATGTCCCTCCTTTTTCTATTAAAATTCTAAGCCGTTTTCGCGGGCAGCATCAGCAAGTGCCTGGATGCGGCCATGATATAGGTATCCGCCACGGTCAAATACTACTGACTTATAACCTTTTTCCACAGCACGCTTAGCGATCAATTCACCGATTTGCTTTGCTGCTTCCAGGTTATTGCCTTCAACATTCACTTCTTTATCTAAAGTAGAAGCACTCGCTAGAGTTACTCCCTTTACATCGTCGATTAGTTGAGCATAAATGTGCTTGTTAGAACGGAACACATTTAGACGAGGACGAGCTTCAGTTCCGCTAAGTTTCGCACGGACACGACCGTGTCTTTTACGGCGAGTAGCGTTTTTATCAGCCTTCGTAATCATTTACGTCACTCCTTTCGTTAACCTATGCGGCATTACTTACCTGTTTTACCTTCTTTGCGGCGTACATATTCGCCTTCATAACGAATACCTTTGCCTTTGTAAGGCTCTGGTGGACGTACGTCACGGATGTTAGCAGCCAATGCGCCAACACGCTCTTTATCAGTACCTTTAATAACGATCTTCGTATTAGAAGGAACTTCGACTTCAAGGCCTTTTTCTGCCTCGATTTCTACCGGATGAGAGTATCCTACGTTAAGTACAAGCTTGTTACCTTGCTTAGAAGCACGGTAACCGACACCTACTAGCTCAAGACCTCTTTCGAATCCTTTAGATACACCCTCAACCATGTTAGCAAGAACCGCACGAGTCGTTCCGTGCAATGCACGATGTTCTTTGTTATCAGTTGGGCGAGAAATGTTGATTACGTTCTCTTCGATCTTGATTTCGATGTCAGAGTGAAAAGTACGAGACAATTCACCTTTTGGTCCTTTTACTGTTACGTGATTGTTATCAAGAGTAACAGTAACACCAGCTGGAATTTCAATTGGTTTTTTACCTACGCGTGACATTTGTTGCACCTCCATTCATTCAGAAAAATCTTTTACCAAACGTATGCTAAAACTTCTCCGCCCACTTGCTTAGCGCGAGCTTCTTTGTCAGTTAAAACGCCGTTTGAAGTTGATACTAGTGCGATACCTAAACCGTTAAGTACCTTAGGTACTTCGTTTGATTTTGCATAAACGCGAAGTCCTGGCTTGCTGATTCTCTTAAGACCAGTGATAACACGCTCATTGTTTGCACCGTACTTCAAGAAGATACGGATGATACCTTGCTTATTGTCTTCGATATATTCAACGTCACGCACGAAACCTTCACGCTTAAGGATCTCAGCGATTTCTTTTTTCATGTTAGAAGCAGGTACTTCTAATTTTTCGTGACGAACCATATTCGCATTACGAATACGAGTTAGCAAATCTGCAATCGGATCTGTCATGACCATTTAATTTACCTCCTTCCAGAGCTTTCAGTTTTACCAGCTAGCTTTTTTCACACCAGGAATTTGTCCTTTGTATGCTAATTCACGGAAACAAATACGGCAAAGCTTAAATTTGCGGTATACAGAGTGCGGACGGCCGCAGCGCTCACAGCGAGTGTACTCTTGTACTTTGTATTTAGGCGTGCGTTTTTGTTTCGCAATCATTGATTTCTTAGCCACGTTTTCGCCTCCCTCTTATTAGAGATTACTTTTGAAATGGCATTCCGAATTGTGTTAATAGTTCACGAGCTTCTTCATCAGTGTTAGCAGTCGTTACAATAACAATGTCCATGCCACGTACTTTGTTTACTTTATCGTAATCAATTTCAGGGAAGATTAACTGTTCTTTAACACCAAGTGTGTAGTTACCGCGTCCGTCGAAAGACTTCTTAGAGATACCGCGGAAGTCACGTACACGTGGTAAAGATACTGAAATTAACTTGTCGATGAATTCGTACATGCGCTCACCGCGAAGAGTTACTTTCGCACCGATTGGCATACCTTCACGAAGGCGGAAGCCAGCGATTGATTTCTTAGCACGAGTCACAACTGGCTTTTGACCAGAGATCGTTGCCAATTCCTCAACTGCAACATCAAGAGCTTTAGCGTTGGCAACAGCGTCACCTACACCCATGTTGATTACGATCTTTTCAAGTTTAGGAACTTCCATGATTGACTTATAGTTAAACTTGCTCATAAGAGCAGGAGTAATTTCATTGTTGAACTTTTCTTTTAGGCGGTTCATCGATTGTACCTCCCTTCTTCAATAGACTATTTATCTAGAACTTCACCGGATTTTTTAGCAACGCGTACCTTCTTGCCGTTCTCGACAGTGTAACCAACTCGGGTTGGCTTGCCGGATTTCGGATCTACAGGCATTACGTTTGATACATGGATAGGTGCTTCCTGGTTCAAGATTCCACCTTGTGGATTTACTTGAGAAGGCTTAGCGTGTTTTTTCACGATGTTGATTCCTTCTACAAGAACACGGCTTTGCTTTGGATAAGCTTCAAGGATGATCCCTGTTTTGCCTTTGTCCTTACCAGAGATGACCATTACTTTGTCACCTTTTTTTACATGCATCTGTGTGCACCTCCTTAAAGGCATTTGAAATAGATTATAGTACTTCTGGAGCTAATGAAACGATCTTCATGAAGTTGTTGTCACGAAGCTCACGTGCAACTGGTCCGAAGATACGAGTACCACGAGGACTCTTATCGTCACGGATGATTACACAAGCATTCTCGTCAAACTTAATGTAAGTACCGTCAGTACGGCGCATACCAGTTTTTGTACGAACGATAACTGCTCTGACAACGTCACCTTTTTTAACAACGCCACCTGGTGTTGCCTGTTTCACTGTACAAACGATAACGTCTCCGATATTAGCAGTCTTACGGCCAGAACCGCCAAGAACCTTAATAGTAAGAACCTCACGTGCACCTGAATTATCAGCAACTTTTAAACGTGTTTCCTGTTGGATCATGCGAGTAACCTCCCTTCGGAATAAACCTTAATCCGAACAATTAGATAATAACAGCTTTTTCCACCACTTCTACAAGGCGGAAACGTTTTGTGGCAGATAGCGGACGAGTTTCCATGATACGAACTACATCGCCGATCTTTGCCTCATTTTGCTCATCATGAGCCTTGAACTTCTTAGAGTATTTTACACGCTTGCCGTATAAAGGATGCTTTTTGTAAGTCTCAACAAGAACAGTAACAGTTTTGTCCATCTTGTCAGATACTACGCGTCCAGTATAAACTTTGCGTTGGTTGCGTTCACTCATTGTGAGAACCTCCTCTCAATTATCTGTTAACGCCGATTTCTCTTTCACGAATTACAGTTTTCATGCGAGCAATCGCTTTGCGTACTTCACGAATGCGAGCTGTGTTTTCAAGTTGTCCAGTCGCTAATTGAAAGCGCAGGTTGAATAGCTCTTCTTTTAAAGATTTAACTTTTTGTTCAATTTCAGCAGTGGTAAGGTCACGAATTTCATTAGCTTTCATTAGATTCACCACCAATTTCTTCTCGTTTAACAAACTTGCACTTTACAGGAAGCTTGTGTGCTGCAAGGCGTAATGCTTCACGAGCGATCTCTTCAGAAACGCCAGCTACTTCGAACATTACTTTGCCTGGTTTAACAACTGCTACCCAACCTTCAGGAGCACCTTTACCAGAACCCATTCGGACTTCTAGAGGCTTTGCAGTATATGGCTTGTGAGGGAAAATCTTGATCCAGACTTTACCGCCACGTTTCATGTAACGAGTCATTGCAATACGGGCAGATTCGATTTGGCGGTTCGTGATCCAAGAAGCTTCAAGAGCTTGCAAACCGAATTCACCGAAATTTACTTCAGTACCGCCTTTAGCTTGACCGCGCATCTTGCCACGGTGTTGACGGCGATATTTAACGCGTTTTGGCAATAACATATTATTTGCCTCCTTCCTCAGTTTTCTTCTTCGTAGGAAGGACCTCTCCACGATAAATCCATACTTTAACGCCTAGCTTACCGTAAGTTGTATCTGCTTCAGCAGTAGCATAATCGATATCGGCACGAAGAGTATGAAGTGGAACTGTTCCTTCGCTGTAATGTTCTGAACGAGCGATGTCTGCACCGCCTAGACGGCCGGATACCATTGTCTTGATACCTTTAGCGCCAGCACGCATTGCACGTTGGATAACTTGCTTCTGTGCGCGGCGGAAAGATACACGGTTCTCCAATTGGCGTGCGATGTTTTCAGCAACCAATTTCGCATCGATATCAGCTTTTTTGATTTCAAGAATGTTTATATGAACACGTTTGCCTGTTAGTTCGTTTAGCGCTTTACGAAGTGCTTCAACTTCTGTACCACCCTTACCGATAACCATTCCTGGCTTCGCAGTGTGGACAGTTACATTCAAGCGGTTTGCAGCACGCTCGATTTCTACTTTAGAAAGAGAAGCATCGCGTAAACGCTTAGTGATGTACTCACGAACCTTAAGGTCTTCGTGTAAAAGATCAGCGTAGTCTTTGCCTGCGTACCATTTTGATTCCCAATCACGGATGATTCCGACACGCAAACCGACTGGATTTACTTTTTGACCCACTGATTATCCCTCCTTCTTTTCTGATAAAACGATTGTAATGTGGCTAGTACGTTTGTTAATTGCACTTGCACGGCCCATAGCACGTGGACGGAAACGTTTCAACGTTGGTCCTTCGTTAGCGTAAGCTTCGGATACGACAAGGTTATTAACATCCATCTCATAGTTGTGCTCTGCGTTTGCTAATGCAGATTTCAACACTTTTTCTACGATTGGAGAAGCTGCCTTTGGGGTAAGGTTTAAGATAGCAACTGCTTCACCAACTTGCTTTCCTCGAATTAAATCTAGAACTAAGCGAGCTTTACGAGGAGCAATACGAACTGTTCTTGCAACAGCTTTAGCTTGCATTTGGATGCCCTCCTCTCATTAACGTCTTGTTTTCTTATCGTCATTACCATGTCCTTTGTAAGTACGAGTTGGAGCGAATTCTCCAAGCTTGTGGCCTACCATGTCTTCAGTGACATAAACAGGTACATGTTTGCGACCATCGTAGACAGCAATCGTGTGTCCGATGAATTGTGGGAAGATCGTAGAACGGCGAGACCAAGTTTTAACAACTTTCTTGCCTTCAGTTTCATTTAACTTTTCGATCTTTGTGATTAAGTGCTCATCAACAAAAGGTCCTTTTTTTAAGCTGCGACCCATGATTGAACCTCCCTTCGTGATTGCCCTACGGTTCCCGCGAACCGTAGCTCAATCCCGTTATTTTTTACGACGACGTACAATAAACTTGTCGGATTTGTTCTTCTTCTTACGAGTCTTGTATCCAAGAGTCGGCTTGCCCCATGGTGACATTGGTGATTTACGTCCGATTGGTGAACGTCCTTCACCACCACCGTGTGGGTGATCGTTAGGGTTCATTACAGATCCACGAACTGTTGGGCGCTTGCCTAACCAGCGTGAACGACCTGCTTTACCGATGTTGATCAATTCGTGTTGTTCGTTACCAACTTGACCAACAGTTGCACGGCACTCAGAAAGGATCATACGTACTTCGCCAGAGTTCAAACGAACTAATACATATTTGCCTTCTTTACCAAGAACCTGTGCTGAAGTTCCTGCAGAACGAACCAATTGTCCGCCTTTGCCAGGCTTCAATTCGATGTTGTGTACTACAGTACCAACTGGGATGTTTGTTAGTGGAAGAGAGTTACCTACTTTAATGTCAGCTGTTGGGCCAGACATAACTTCCATACCTACTTCTAGGTTTTTAGGAGCTAGGATATATCTCTTTTCACCATCTACATAATTAATTAACGCAATGTTTGCTGAACGGTTTGGATCATACTCAATTGTGGCAACGCGTCCTGGAATGCCATCTTTTGTACGTTTGAAATCAATGATTCTGTACTGACGCTTATGGCCGCCACCTTGATGACGAACAGTTAACTTACCCTGGTTGTTACGACCGCCTTTTCTGTGCAACGGAGCAAGCAAGGATTTTTCCGGCTTGTCAGTTGTAATCTCAGCAAAATCAGATGCTGTCATATTACGACGACCGTTGGAGGTAGGTTTGTACTTTTTAATCGCCATTTCGTTTCCCTCCTCTTCTTATTGGATTATTATACTTCGAAGAATTCGATTTCTTTGCTGTCTTGAGTAAGCTTTACGATAGCTTTACGACGCTTATTAGTGTAACCGCCGAATTTGCCCATACGCTTGAACTTACCTTTGTAGTTCATGATGTTAACTTTTTCAACTTTTACGCCGAAAATAGTTTGAATAGCATCTTTAACTTGAGTTTTGTTCGCTCTTGTATCGACTTCGAAAGTGTATTTCTTCTCAGCCATTAGATCTGAAGAACGTTCTGTAATAACGGGGCGCTTAATGATATCACGTGCATCCATTATGCAAGCACCTCCTCTACTTTTTCAACAGCTGCTTTTGTCATGATCAGCTTATCATGATTTAAAACATCTAGTACGTTGATTCCATCAGCAGTAACAACAGTTACTCCAGGAATGTTACGTGCAGATAGTGCGACGTTTTCTTCAAGACCTGCTGTTACGATCAATGCTTTCGTGTTAACTGAAAGACCAGTTAGTACACTCTTGAATTCCTTTGTCTTTGGAGCTTCGAAAGCTAGGCTCTCAAGAACAAGGATGTTCTCAGCTTGCACTTTTGATGATAAAGCAGATTTGATTGCCAAACGACGAACTTTCTTAGGCAATTTATAGCTGTAGCTGCGTGGAACTGGTCCGAAAACAGTACCGCCGCCGCGCCATTGTGGAGAACGGATAGATCCTTGACGCGCACGTCCAGTTCCTTTTTGTTTCCACGGCTTACGTCCACCGCCCGCTACTTCAGAACGAATTTTAGTTTTGTGAGTACCTTGACGTAATGAAGCTCTTTGCATTACAACTGCTTCGAACATTACGTGGTTGTTAGGCTCAATACCAAATACTGAATCGTTAAGTTCGATTTCTCCAACTTGTGAACCAGCTTGGTTGAATAATGCTACTTTAGGCATTCTTGTTTCCTCCTTTCCTGTAAAAATTACTTAGCTTTTACAGCAGTTTTGATTTTTAGAAGGGCTTTTCTAGCACCTGGAACGTTTCCTTTGATTAGAAGAAGGTTACGTTCAGCGTCAACTTTGACGATTTGCAGGTTTTGAACAGTGATCTGCTCTCCACCCATGCGTCCAGGTAGCAATTTACCCTTGAATACGCGGTTTGGAGCAACAGGACCCATTGAACCAGGGCGGCGGTGGTAACGAGAACCGTGAGCCATTGGTCCGCGAGATTGTCCGTGACGCTTGATAGCACCTTGGAAACCTTTACCCTTTGAGATTCCTGTAACATCTACGATATCGCCTTCTGCGAAAATATCAACTTTGACTTCCTGACCAACTTCATATCCTGCTACTTCGACACCGTTGAATTCCTTAACGAAGCGCTTAGGAGCAGTGTTTGCCTTTGCAACGTGTCCCTTTTCAGGCTTGTTGGAAAGCTTTTCGCGCTTGTCATCAAAACCTAGCTGGATCGCTTCGTAGCCATCTGTTTCAGCAGATTTCACTTGAAGAACAACGTTTGGAGCAGCTTCTACAACAGTTACCGGGATAAGGTCGCCGTTTTCAGCAAATACTTGAGTCATACCAATCTTTCTTCCTAAGATTCCTTTGGTCATTTCAGTCACACCTCCTGTGAATTATAATGTTTTATTGATTAAAGTTTGATTTCGATATCTACACCTGATGGCAGGTCTAAACGCATTAGTGAATCGACCGTTTGCGGAGTCGGATTGATGATGTCAATCAGACGCTTATGCGTACGCATTTCGAACTGCTCACGAGAATCCTTGTACTTATGCACCGCACGAAGAATTGTGTAAATTGACTTTTCTGTAGGTAGTGGGATTGGACCAGACACCGCCGCACCAGAACGTTTCGCTGTTTCAACAATTTTCTCTGCAGATTGATCAAGAATCCTGTGATCATAAGCTTTCAAACGGATACGAATTTTTTGTTTTGCCATTACTTTCCCTCCTTTTCGCCTATTTTAAAATAGACATTCTCCGCGAAAATTTCCCACACACTCGCCATGGCAAAGCGGCCGGGTGTGTCAGCAACCTTCCGCATCATCGCAGTCAAAGACCAACATTGTCTATTATACATAAAACATAACCCAAACGCAAGAAGTATTCCGCTTTTTAATTATGTTCAACACACTTTTACTATTATAGCGGGCTCAATCGTATTTTACAAGTGGGGAAAGAGATTTCTAACTATTTGGACGTGGAGAAAATAATTCCTTTTGAACGTGGATGATGACTCTGGAGAAAAAACATGCTGGTTTTAGAATTGTTTATATTATAGAAGGAACTGATGCAGGATTCTGTTTTTAAGGTGCGGTATTAACTCATGTAGTTACTCTCATTACTTAATAACTACACTATATAGAAACAAACTGTTCATCACTTAATCGCAAGTTGATCGTTTCTTTATGGTTTCCTTTCATGCGACCGCCAGTTTCCGTTTTTTACTTTCACGGAAACATGTTTCTCTTTTATGTGACCGTCAGCTCCTGTTTTCCACTTTCACGGGCACAAGTTTCTGTTTTATGTGACCGTCAGCTCTCGTTTTTCATTTTCACGGGCACAAGTTTCTGTTTTATGTGACCGTCCGCTCTCGTTTTTCATTTTCACGGGCACATGTTTCCGTTTTATGTGACCGTCAGCTCTCGTTTTTCACTTTTCCTGCGCGTTCTCTGATTCATATCTGTGCCGGTCGACGAATTGATA
>JAGGQZ010000031.1 GCA_018613055.1 Chryseobacterium sp. ISL-80
GGTACATGTTTCCCTTTTTTGTGACCGTCAGCTCTCTCTTTTCCTTTTCACGGGTACATGTTTCCCTTTTTTGTGACCGTCAGCTCTCTCTTTTCCTTCTCACGGGCACATGTTTCCCTTTTTTGTGACCGTCAGCTCTCTCTTTTCCTTCTCACGGGCACATGTTTCCCTTTTTTGTGACCGTGATCCGCGATTTTCTCTTTTCACAGGCACATATTACTGTAAACCTTCTTCCACTCCACAAAAAAACCGAGCACTAAACCCCAAAAAGGTTCCATGCTCGATCCATAATGAATAGCTATTAAGCCAATTGCTTTGATTTTGTTTTCAAGCTTGCGATATAAGCATAAGCTTCATCAATTTCTTCGTCTGTGTATTTCTGGCTCTTTTTCACGGTCTGGATTTTCTCGCGGACTTCGGCTTCTGGCAAGTTATCAAAATATAAAACCGTTGAAACGAGTTCAAGGAATCTGGCATTCTGGTCGTTGATATCGGTCAGGCAGTCTCCGAGGCACGGCATCTCGATGCTGTTTTCACCGAGGAATTCCTGGCCTGCTTCTGTCAGGGTGTAGCGGTATTGATAGTAGCCGCCTTTCTTTTCCTTCACTTCGTCGAGGAAGCCCATATTGCAAAGCTCTTCCACTCTCAGTGTCAGCTCTTCGGAATAAGGTCCGTAAAAATGGAACTGGAATCGTTCCTGGAACGGGAATTCCATCTTTTTGGCGATATAGATCATTTTCTGAAGCTTTTTCCTGCCGATGACTTCTCCAGAAACTGAAATGGCATGTATGATTTTAGCGTGGTCTTTTAACAAAATGAGTCAACTCCTGTATCAAATGGTCCCATTGTCTAAGTTCAGTTCAAGAATCTGTGCAATCTGCCTGATTTCAGGTCGTGCTTTTTCTTTTTCGAGGAAATCGGCAGGATAATAAAGTTTGTGGTCGGTCCTTCTTTTTCCGGAAATGGCGTCGACAATCTCTGACTCGCGTGACAGTTCGCGGATTTCACCGTTTTTCTTCAGCAGGTGGATCGGCAGGCGTTCTTCTTCCTCGCCCGGGCGGTAGAAGTCGTATGGCAGGTCTGATGATGAGTCGACCACAAGATAATATTCCGGATCAAGCCCTGCCTGTTCGAATAACACGGAAAGCTTGGCCAGCTTTTTGTATTCTTTGGCAGGGTCGAACTCGACATATTTAAATAGATTGCGGTTATTGAAGCGGGTGCACAAATCGCTCAGGATCTGGTCCTCCTCTTCCTCCCAAATCTGGAAATAATAGAGGAACACGGCTTCATCCAATTTTAAATAGTCTTGCAAAGTCATGCGATCCTCAAAGATTGAGTAAAAATGGTGCGGTTTATGTTTAAACTTGTAGTTTTGCTCATGCAGGTGTTTGGCACGGTGCAGGATTTTCGTCAGGATGACCTCGGCACTCCTTGTCACTGGGTGGAAATAAACTTGCCAGTACATCTGGTACCGGCTCATTATGTAGTCCTCGACCGCATGCATCCCGCTCTGTTTAATGACAACCTGGTCCTCGCGCGGGCGCATGACTCGCAAAATCCGTTCCATATCAAAATGTCCGTAGCTGACTCCGGTAAAATAGGCATCCCTTTGCAGGTAATCCATCCGGTCAGCGTCAATCTGGCTCGAAATCAGGCTGATGACAAGCTTGTTTTCATACGTTTTTTCAATAACCTCAGCGACCTTTTTCGGAAAGTCAGGCGCCACTCTTGTCAGAACCTGATTCACTTCGGTATCGCCAAGAATGATTTCCCTCGTAAAATCCTCATGATCCAGGTCAAATACCTTCTCGAACGAGTGCGAGAAAGGTCCATGGCCAAGGTCATGAAGCAGGGCTGCGCATAACGATAGCAGGCGCTCTCCTTCATTCCATTCAGGACGGGATGCGAACGCATTATCAACGATTCGCCTCGTGATTTCATAGACTCCCAGTGAATGGTTGAAGCGGCTATGTTCAGCTCCGTGGAAGGTCAGGTACGTTGTGCCGAGCTGCTTGATCCTTCTCAGGCGCTGGAATTCCTTCGTCCCGATCAAATCCCAGATCACCCGGTCACGGACATGGACATACCGGTGTACTGGATCTTTGAATACTTTTTCTTCAAGTAATTTTTCTTCCGAATATTCCATCGTTCTCCTTCTTCCTGATTAGCTTGTTTTTATTATAGCCTGTTTCATTCGTCAAATCATCTCGATTTTCTGCAAATTTTTACAAAAATTGCATACTGTTTTTTAAAGACTATTCCTTTCATTCCAATTTTCCGCGGTATATAAACTAGTTTGCAAGTTTGTGCCGGAAAAAAAATCACCTCTAAACGGTGGTTTAAAGGTGATTTATCTATTTTATATAAGGAAAAAGTTTATTTAAGCTTCTTCTGTACTTTTTCCATGAGCTCTTCTTCAGACAGTGCAGCGACTGGCCGGTTGTTGACGAAAGCGAAGGTCTTCTTCCTGCCTGGTCCGCAATAGGACTGGCAGCCGATGTCAACTGTTGCTTCAGGATCAAGCTGCTTGAGCTTCGGAATCAATGTTTTAAGGTTTACGGCCTGACAATCGTCGCAAACACGGAATTCGTTTGCCATTTAGGACAACCCTTTCTTTAAAAACTGTCCAGCTGCGCCGCCCCTCCAAGAGCCTAAGCAGGAATCGGATTTGTCCCGATCCAGGTTTGCTTCATAGCAGAACAAGGCGGTTGCGCTTTTCTTTTAGACTAAAGGGTATTTTACCTCTTATTGGACTTGATTGCAAGCTGTTGAACAGGTTCACTTGCTTATCTATCTATATGGAAAACACGTATTTCACGCAAAAAATCTACTATCCTTCAATTATACGATGTATAAGGTTTCCAATTTCAGGACATGATTGAAATATAAGTTTCAAATAGTTAACCAAAGTAAAAGGGAGTTGAAGAAGAATGAAAACACGCCAGGATGCCTGGACAGATGAAAATGATTTATTGCTGGCTGAAACCGTGCTCCGCCATGTAAGGGAAGGCAGCACCCAATTGAACGCTTTTGAAGAGGTGGGCGACAAGCTCGACCGCACTTCCGCCGCCTGCGGATTCCGCTGGAACGCCGTCGTGAGGCATAACTATGAAAAAGCCTTGCAGCTTGCTAAAAAGCAGCGGAAACAGAGACAGAGAATCCTAGGAAAAGATCAGGGCGGCAAGAAGAAACTGCTCTACAATCCGCCGGTTCCAACACTGGATGAAAGTTTGACAGGATCGTTGCCAGCAGCAGAATTAAGCGATGAAGGCCAGCCAACCTTCGACCTATCGCTTCTGGAACAGGATGACAAGCAAATTGACGCTGCACTCATGGCTGATTTGCAAGATTTAGTGAACAAGGAAAAGGCCCAGAAGGATTATTCAGTGGAATCTGCTGAGGAAATGGCCGAAATGCCAGCCCAGGCTGCACCAACACAAGTATCACATACGGCACCTGTCCGTCACACTGTTCCGCCAACCGGACTGACAATGGGACATGTTATCGCCTATCTGCAAAGCCTGAACGGCTCATCGCTCCAGGTTGACATTTATAAGAGCGAGAATGAAAGATTGAAGCGTGAAATCCATAGTTTAAGAAAGCAGAATGAAGAGCTGCAGCAAAAAATCAACAGGCTTGAGGAAAATACGAACACCATGCAGGAAGATTACGAAACACTCATGAAAATCATGAACCGTGCCCGCAAGCTCGCCCTGTTTGAAGAAGAAGAACGTCCGGCAACCAAGTTCAAGATGGACCGCAATGGCAATCTCGAAAAAGTAGCCGAATAGATATCTAGTTATTAATTAAATAGATAATAGTTGGAGAAGGAGACTTTGGCAGCAGCCCCCCTCTTATGTTTTAAAAAAGCCGGAAATCATTGATTTCCGGCTTTCATTATTTGTGTTATCCTAGTCCAAGAATTTCTCATTCCGTTCGATGACACGATTATAATAATGGTCAAAAAGCTCAATCTCGGCTCCGTTCAAATATCCTGAGGTGAGCTCGTTACTGTTGGCATGCAGGAATGTCAAAAACCGCAGCATGACATCCTGAATGGTCAGCTCGATCCCAAATAATTCGGACAAGGAAGCCATGACCTCTGGCTGGACTTCCGGATAGGTGAATTTCGTGATTTCTCCTTTTTTGGCGCGGTCATAAAATCCACGGATCAATTCGGCCCTCTGGCTGCCGCTCCCCGTGACGCAAAGATAGATTTGCACAGCGACCCCTTTTTTCAGGCGGCGCTGCGAGATTCCGGCGAATTTTTTACCGTCGATGCTCAAATCATAGCTTCCAGGACAATAGGAAGCAGAAATTTCCTTTGCCTCGATCTTTGTATTAAAGTCAGCGAACATTTCCTTGATCAATAACCACATGGCATCATAGCCGCGATTGATGTCGATCCCTTTTTCCTTTTCAGGCAAAATGAGCGAAAGGTTCAGGACACCTTCGTCCAGCACGACGGCAAGTCCGCCTGAATTGCGGACAATATACTGATAGCCCTGCTCCTCGAGATAATCGAGGCCGTCCTGGAGATAAGGAAGCCTGGTATCCTGGATTCCGAGGACAACTGTGTCATGATGGACCCATGCCCTCGCGGTTGCCGGTGACTGTCCTTTACCGACCGATTCGCATAATGTATCGTCCGTCCCGAATGACTGCAGGGCATGAAATTGCGTCCCTAGCGCCGACTGGTCGATCAATCTCCATTTATCCTGACGCAGTAAATTAAGCGCCTCATCCATCGTGGTTTCCTCTTTTCTTTCTCTAGCTTTTTCGTTGATATTATAGCATATGTAGCCCTGCAGCCAATACGAGAGCCGATTGAAAAAAGCCGATCGAAAATTCCGACCGGCTGAGAAATTCATTATTCTTACTTAGTTAACGCCTGTGCTGCCGTAATCAGCGCAAGCTTGTACACGTCTTCTTCGCTGCAGCCGCGTGACAGGTCATTTACCGGACGGTTCAAGCCCTGCAAAATCGGGCCAACTGCTTCAAATCCGCCTAAGCGCTGAGCAATTTTATAGCCGATATTGCCTGCTTCAAGGCTTGGGAAAACGAAAACATTCGCATTGCCCATGATGACTGAATCCGGAGCTTTCTTTTCAGCAACAGATGGAACGAAGGCTGCGTCGAATTGGAACTCTCCGTCAACAATCAACAACGGATCGCGAAGCTTAGCTTCTTCAACTGCTTTCGATACTCTTTCCGTCTCTGGGGAAACAGCTGAGCCTTTTGTAGAGAAGCTTAGCATTGCCACGCGCGGCTCGACATCGAACATTCTTGCTGTCTTTGCACTTTCAACCGCGATTTCAGCAAGGTCCTGGCTGTCGGGAGCGATATTGATCGCACAGTCTGCAAATACATACTTCTCATCTTCACGTACCATAATGAAGACACCGGATGTCTTGCGTACGCCTTCCTTCGTCTTGATGATCTGCAATGCCGGTCTAACTGTGTCCGCAGTCGAGTGTGCAGCACCGCTTACAAGACCATCTGCTTTGTTGGAATACACGAGCATCGTACCAAAGTAGTTTTCATCGAGAAGGACTTTGCGCGCCTGCTCTTCCGTTGCTTTACCCTTTCGTCTCTCAACGAATGCAGCGACAAGCTCATCCATCATCGCGAAGTTGGCAGGATCATAAATTTCTGCCGCATCCAGCGATACATCCATGTCAGCTGCCTTCGCCTGGATCTGTTCAATATTCCCTACTAAAATGGGAGTTAGTACTCCGTCTGCTGCCAGTCTTCCAGCTGCTGCAAGAATCCGTTCGTCGAGGCCTTCCGGAAACACGATCCGTAAATTTTGTCCGCTTAATTTGGCTTTCAAGCCTTCAAATAAATCACTCATGCTGACTCCTCCTTTAATCTATACTTATAGCATACTTTACCAACCTTAAAATTCAAGAATGTTACCGTTTACAGCCTTGAAGTCTTTTTATTGAAAATTTTCAAGCATGTTTTCCTGCCCCTTTTACTATTTGCAATCTTTAACAAAATATCCTTTTTCCCTTCAGTATAAACAAACGGGGTTTTATTAACATGACGAATGGAGAAACTATGATATGATATTGGTATATTGTTGATTTATAGGAGTGATATAAAATGACTGAAGCAGCACAGACTTTAGATGGCTGGTATTCCCTTCATGATTTCCGCACGGTTGATTGGACAACCTGGAAGATGCTCCCGGCTGAAGAGCGCCAGGAAATTGTCCAGGAATTCCTTGGCCTTGTGGAAAAATGGAATAAAACGCAGGCTGAAAAACAGGGAAGCCATGCCCTGTATACAATCGTTGGTCAAAAAGCAGATTTCATGATGATGATCCTGCGCCCTACAATGGAAGAATTGAACGAAATCGAGACAGAATTCAACAAGTCCAGACTTGCTGAATACACGATTCCTGCTCATTCTTATGTTTCTGTTGTCGAGCTCAGCAACTATCTGCCAGCTGGCGAAGATCCATACAAGAATCCGCAAATCCTTGCCCGCCTTTACCCTGAACTTCCAAAGGCGAAATATGTTTGTTTCTATCCAATGGACAAGCGCCGCCAGGGCGAAGACAACTGGTACATGCTGCCGATGGAAGACCGTCGCAATATGATGCGCAGCCACGGCATGATCGGCCGCCAGTATGCAGGAAAAGTAAAGCAGATCATCACAGGTTCAGTAGGTTTCGACGACTATGAGTGGGGCGTTACATTATTCGCGGACGATGTCCTTCAATTCAAGAAGCTTGTATATGAAATGCGTTTTGACGAAGTCAGCGCACGCTATGGTGAATTCGGTTCATTCTTCGTAGGAAACCTGCTGGAAGAAGACCGCGTTGTTTCATTCCTGAATGTTTAATTAATCAATCCCCGGGCTGATGTCCGGGGATTTTTTTGTCCTTTCCCATGAATATGAAGCAGATTTTCATGCCCCTTTCTTACGTCCCCCATCCAAAATATTTGAGTCATAAAATGAAGCTTCCCTCATATGAATGAAATAGTGAGGATTCATTTTACTTGTACCCTATCCTAGTAAAGTTTAATTTCACCATTTACATAAATAAGGTGAAATGAATGAAAAAGAAAATAATCTTTAAGGAGGCTACACAATGACTCAATACAATAATCCATACTATAACTACAGAACCTATCCACAGATGTATCAGCCTTATAGCGGCACAGAAGAAAAATCGGCTGCACAAGGGCAGGTGCCGCAGATGGGACTAATGGGACAGATGGGACAAATGGGACAGATGGGGCAGATGGGGCAGATGGGCCAGGCAGGATTCCCACAGGCTACTCCCTTCCCTACCCAGTCCGGCGGTGCCATGCCAGGTGTAGGTGGAGGCGGGGGTGCAGTTGGAGGCGTCCAGGTACCAGGAATGCTTCCGATTGAAGCATCCTATATCGAGAATATCCTTCGCCTGAACAAGGGAAAACTCGCAACTGTGTATGCGACTTTTGAAAACAACACCGAATGGAACGCGAAAATTTTCCAGGGAATCATTGAAGCAGCTGGACGTGACCACCTCATCCTAAGTGATCCGCAAACAGGAAAACGGATTCTATTGCCAATGATTTACCTTGATTATGTCACTTTCGATGAAGAAATCGAATACGATTATCCATTCGGCGGCGGAGCAGGACTGACTGCCTACCCACCACGTTAATTTTTAAAAAATTATTCAAAGCGGCTTCGGCCGTTTTTTTGTTTATTATAATTTTCGTAATTTACTTAACATTGTTTGTATTCGCACTACTATTTTGCTAAACTAATTTTGAACATTAAACCGTTAAAGGGGAGGGTCATAAAATGAAATTTAAAAAGATTGGAACCATTGCTGTAAGCGCTTTTATGACGGGGTTGCTGCTTTCAGGCTGCGGCAGTGATGAAAAATCTTCCGGCAAAGGCGAAAGCAGCGACGGGCTGGAAACAAAAATAGTGACCATCGCGACTGGTGGATCTTCAGGGCCTTATAACATCATAGGGACGGCACTGGCAAACGAGTATTCTGAAGTTTATGGAGTAAACTCCAAATCACAATCCACAGGAGCATCGGTAGAAAATATCAATCTGATAAAAGAAGGCAAAGTCGATATGGCTTTTGTCATGAGTGATGTTTTAACTGAAGCTGTTGAAGGGACAGGCAACTTCAAGGAGCCGGTGAAGGAAGTAAAACAAATGGCGACTTTGTACCCTAACTATGTGCAAATTGTTACGACTAAAAAGTCTGGCATTGAAACAATTGAAGACCTGGTTGGAAAGCGCGTTGCCGTCGGTGACCAAAACTCAGGTGTAGAGGTAAATGCCCGTAACCTGCTTAATGGACATGGTATTACATATGATGATATTGAAGTAGACTACTTAGGCTATGCTGAAGCAGCCGACGGCTTAAAATCCGGCTCGATCGATGCTGCATTTTTAACAAGCGGCCTTCCGAACGCTTCTGTATTAGAACTTGCCAAAACACTGGACATTAAATTAGTCTCTGTCAATCCGGACAAAATCAAGGAAATCGCAAAGGACCAGCCATACTTTGTTGCTTTGGAAATCCCTGCCGATACGTATGGAAATTCAGAGCCAGTACCAACAGCAGCCATCATGAATGCCCTTGCAGTCAGAAGTGACCTGAGCGACGATGATGTTTACAAATTGACGAAGACATTTTTTGACAGCCTGGATAAACTCGGCAATGCCCATCAGGCAGCAACTGAGGTATCTTTAGAGGCGGCCCAGGAAGGCATGGTGGCTCCGGTCCACCCAGGAGCACAAAAATATTACGATGAAAAATAAAAGGTTGAAGATTTTGGGGAGCACTTTTTTCGCGGTGCTCCTTATTATCCTTTTTATCAAGATTCCTGTTATAGAAGTTTCATATAATGACAGCCGGTTCTTCCTGAAGGATGATCAATTCGAAATCGGCTGGATCCATTCAGTCGAGAAAGAACCCTGGTTCGAAACATACACCTTAAAAGGTCACAGTCTATACTTAATTGAGACGAGATTCAAAACTTTTGGTGCAGGCACTCCCTCCACAGGAAAGGTCCTCCCTTCCTCCGATGGATTTGTCCATATGGAACTGAATAATAAAATGGATGAAATCAATCTGGTCGTTTCAAAAAATGTAAAGACAACACTTTACACGAAAAACCGTTCCATTCCATTATATAAAATCGCACCAGACCATGAGACGGTTGTTATTAAAAACAAGGAACTCCCTGTATGGCAGATTATTAGAGGTGATTATAAATGAACGATGACGGAGTTAAAAAGAATGTAGTATCCGATACAGAAATTTTCAATGAGGAAAAGCAAGCAGAAATCCTTGAAAAATTCGACTCTGAATCGAAAGTCAGGAAGTTTGCCAGCAAAAAGACAGTCGTTGTTGTTTCTGCAATTGCCATCCTCTACTCTCTTTTCCATTTATATATTACGTTCAACCCCATGCCCACGCTTCAGCAAAGGGCCATCCACGTAGCTGTGGGAATAGCACTCATTTTCTTGTTGTATCCTTTGACATCCAGGCAGGACCGAAGCAAGATCGCCTGGTATGATTGGATTTTATTTATTCTCGCCCTCCTGACTGCTGGTTATCTGATAGCTGAATACACAGCTATCGTCACCACCCGCGGAGGGATCCCGAATTCAACCGATATCGCCATAGCGATCCTGACTGTCATACTTGTCCTCGAGGCAGCCCGCCGTGTGACAGGATGGATTTTGCCAATCCTGGCATTGATTTTTCTGACATATCCATTCATCAGCCATATGGACTTCATGCCAATCAAGATGATGACTCGCCCATATGACCTTGGTGATATTTTTGGCCAGTTATATTTAAAAACTGAAGGGATTTATTCTTCAGCCATCGGAGCATCAGTAAACTTTATCTTCTTGTTCATCTTGTTTGGGGCCTTTTTGGCAAAATCGGGAATGGGCCAATTCTTTAACGATATTGCATTGGCGCTCGCCGGACATAAACAAGGAGGTCCGGCAAAGGTAGCGGTAATCTCCAGCGGATTCATGGGAAGTATTAATGGTGCCGCTGTTGCGAATGTTGTTGGCACCGGGGCTTTTACCATTCCTTTGATGAAAAAAATCGGATATTCCAAGAACTTTGCAGGTGCCGTGGAAGCAAGTGCATCGATTGGCGGCCAAATCCTGCCGCCGATTATGGGTGCAAGTGCTTTTATCATGGCCGAGACGACAGGAGTAGCCTACGGGACCATCGCTCTTGCCGCTTTAATCCCAGCGGTCCTATATTTCCTGGCCGTCATCATGCAGGTGCACTTCCGCGCTGGCAGGGAGAATCTAAAAGGCATCCCTAAATCAGATCTTCCGCGTGTAAAAGAAATCATGAAAGAACGCGGGCATTTGCTTCTGCCTATCGTATTCCTTATCTTCATGCTCTATCAGAACGTTCCGATCGGGCATGCAGCCTTTTATACGATAATTTCCACAGTGGTGGTAGCGGCCTTCCGGAAAAACACCCGGATGTCTGTAAAAGATATATTATCCGCGCTGGACAACGGCGCTAGACAATCGTTATCCGTAATGGTGGCCTGTGCGGTAGTCGGAATCATCATTGGTGTTGTGAGCTTGACAAGCTTCGGAAATGTGATGACATCATCTATCGCAAGCCTTGGCGCTGGTTCCTTATTCCTTACATTGTTCTTCACCATGATTGCGTCGATGATCCTGGGTATGGGACTGCCGTCGATTCCGGCCTATATTATTACAGCAACGATGGCAGCACCGGCACTGGCTGAATTTGATATCCCTATTCTGATTGCACATATGTTCGTCTTCTATTTCGGCATATTCGCGAACATTACTCCTCCAGTTGCCCTGGCCGCCTTTGCTGGAGCCGGCATTTCAGGAGGAGACCCTATGAGGACAGGTTTTACCGCATTGAAGCTTGCGGCAGCAGGATTCCTGATTCCGTATTTATTCGTCTATAACCCGGCAATGCTGATGATCGATACTGCCAACGCAGCCGTGAATGCGAAGGAATTCCCTATGGCTCCACTTCCGGAAATCCTGATGATCACCGCGACAGCCGTAATTGGAATCATCGCATTGAGCGCGGCGATCGAAGGGTACTTCAAAACAAATATGAATGTAGTATTCAGATTGCTGCTCGGCATCGGGGCACTGATGATGATCATCCCTGAAACCTTTACCGATATCGCAGGTGTGGTCATCGTAGCTGCGATACTAAGCCTGAACTATATGGCCAGCAGGAAAGAACAGAATCTAAATATTGGGGTTTAACCGCCAAACGAGCACGCCGATTCAGGCGTGCTCTCTTTTTCCATGAAAATATTAAGTTTATGGCTCTGTTAAAGCTCAATAATATTTTTACACCTGTTGATTGTAGTAGAAGGCTCGTCGACTCCTCCGAAAATGCTAACGCATTTCCATCGTGCGTGGGTAGGTTCGTGGAAGCTAATCAATGTCCTGCGGGGGCAGCAGGCCAGGTGAGACTCCGCAGGAGCAAAGCGACGAGAAGGCTCAGCTCCGGCCCCGAGGAAAGCGAAGCGCCTGGTACGGAAATCAATAGCCCCATTTCTGCACAAACCAAAAAAACTGTAGACAAGCTCGATTTCCATCGAGTTTGTCTACAGTCTGAGAGCATGCCAGCTGGCATGCTCTTTTGTGGTTATAAGTATTTGACTGCGGCAATGATCAACAATACCCAGGCGGCGAGGAATGATACTCCGCCTAGTGGGGTGATGGCCCCGAGGATGCTGATTTTTGTAAGGGTCAAAGCATACAGGCTACCGGAAAACAGGATGATTCCGATCAGCATCAGCCAGCCTGACCAGTTCAGTAGTGAAGTTGCAGGGAGTTTTCCAAGCAGAACTCCAATGATCAAGATTCCTGTTGCGTGGAACATCTGATATGTAACACCGGTTTTCCAGGTTTCTAGATATTTTGGCTCAACTTTGCCTTCGAGTCCATGCGCACCAAAGGCTCCTAGCGCGACTGCAAGAAAGGCATTGATTGCCCCTATTATGATAAATACCTTCATCATTTCCACCTCTATCTTTAAATTAGAAATCGAATAGCGAGTCTCCGTTTGAATCATCATCCATTTCCAGCTTTTTCGGCTGCGGGACCATTGTTGATGGCTGGCTCACAGGCATTTGCTGCTGAGGAAAGACTGGCTGAGCAGGAATATATTGCTGTGCTGGCTGCTGGACGACATGGCTTTGCGCTGACTTACCTGACCCCTTCTCTGGTTCATCAAGAACAAGTTCACAAAGCGTTTTTATCGACTGGATCCGTTCCCGTTGAGCAGCTTCGGATTGTGTCGATTTGGCCCGGTTTAATTCTTCTTCCATTTTCAAAAGCAATTTTTGCAGTGAAATATTCATTAACTCACCTCCACGGGCGGTACCTGATATGTAGGATCTCCTGACTCTCATGTTGTACGGTTCCATTCTACAATAAATCTGATATATTTTCGACTGTAGAAGAATTTACTGTCAGTTCCACGTGGAACATGTCGATTTTTACAAAAAGCACTAAGTTGACCAGAAAAAAACTCTGGTTTCCCAGAGCTAGGAATCTTTCATCTCTTCGATTTGCCAATCGATTTCCTGTTTGCCCCACTCTCGCAAAATCTCGTTTACTCTTGAGAATGGCTTGCTTCCAAAGAAGCCTCTTCTGGCGGACAAAGGGCTTGGATGTGCAGACATGATGATCTTATGTTTGCTTTCATCAATCAACTTTATTTTACTTTGGGCCGGTTTGCCCCAAAGGATGAAAATAACTGGTTCCTGACGGCCATTCAAAAGCGTGATGACTTTATCGGTGAAGGTTTCCCATCCTTTCCCCTTGTGGGAGTGCGCTTCACCCTTCCTGACTGTAAGCACCGTATTCAACAGCAGGACACCTTGGTCTGCCCACTTTTTCAAATAGCCATGATTGGGAATCTCGCAGCCAATGTCATCATTCAGCTCCTTGAACATGTTCCGGAGTGATGGCGGAATCGCGACCCCAGGTTTAACCGAAAAACTCAAGCCGTGTGCCTGACCCGGTCCATGGTATGGATCCTGGCCAAGGATGACCACTTTTACCTTATCATAGTCAGTATACCGTAAGGCATTAAAGATATCTTCCTTTTCAGGATAAACTGTTTTGGTCTGGTATTCTTCCATCAAGAACTCTCTTAAATCAAGAAAATAGGCTTTTTCAAACTCCTCTGCCAGCAGTGGTGCCCAGCCGTTTTGCATCAAACGCATCCTGATCGCTCCCTTCTTTTCTATCTACCTACCCGATTCCCTGAACTATATGTGAACATTTGCCAGCATGTTTAAAAGAGCCTATATCGGTTATATAAGTATTGTAGACGCGGAAGGCTATCAAAGCTTCCCAAACTAGTATAGGATAAAATTTCTTAAGGAGGAAGATATTATGTTAAAAGTAGAAGTTGTGGAAAATGGCGTACAGGCAACTGAAAAAATCAGCTCTTTGGAAGCTGCTGGTTTTGGAAAAGAAAACGTTTATATATTCGCTCACGATGAAGACCGCAGTGAGCACTTGACAGATGCGACCGAAACAGGTGGTTTAGGCTTCAAGGAACAGGGCTTCTTTGATTCCATTGGCAATATGTTCAAGTCCCGCGGAGACGAACTGCGCAACAAATTCGAATCCCTCGGACTTTCAAAGCAAGAAGCTGAACAGTATGAAAGAGAATTGGACAAAGGCCGTTTAGTCCTTGTCGCAACCGATGAAGTAAAATAAAAACATTAATCAGCAATTGAATATCCGATCCGCTGTGATCGTTTATCATAGAAACCCCCTGCCGGAGCCGGCAGGGGGTTTGCGCGTTATATGATATCTAGCCAAAGAACCGCTGGTAGATGCTGCGGGCCTGCGTGAGATCCTTCGTTCCATGGATCAATGCACGGCCGTCCTGAAAAATAACCATCCTGTTATCTTCCATTTCAACAGATACAAGATAAGGGTTTCCTTTTACCTGATAACCCAAATCTCTCATTTTTTCAGCCGTTTCCTGAAGATTGAGCTGCTGCTGTTTCGGCGGCCTGATCTGTACTGTATCTCGTCCGCACAGGACAGTCGTTTTGGTCATATTTTCAACATTCAAATATGGATATTGAGGATTCTCGCCGCAGGAGAGGCATCCAGGGTCCTTCGCTTTTGACATTTTCATGCTTGTATACTGATTCCGCCACAGATCAAAGCTGACAAAAGAAGTCCTGACCGCATCCCAGTCTTCCACAAGTATTTTCAGTGCTTCGGCACCCTGATGGGCTATGACCATTTGTACGGCCGGCCCAATGATGCCACCCGTGTCGCAGGTCATCCCCTGCAGCGGCACTGTCTTCAGCAAACAGTTCAGACATGGCGTTTTTCCGGGAATGATGGAGAAACTCATGCCAAAGCTGCCAACGCAGGCACCATAGATCCACGGAATCTGGTACTTTTGCGAAATATCATTAATAGCCATCCTTGTTTCGAAATTATCCGTAGCATCGATGATCAAATCGACGCCATCGACAAGCTCAGTCAGTTTTTCGGGGGTGGCATCCGCAATCAATGCGGTGATTTCAACGTCAGAGTTGATGGCCTTCAATCTTTTTTCAGCCGCTGCAGCCTTTGGAAGCTTCTCAGCAACATCCTCTTCCGTATATAATTGCTGCCTTTGCAGATTGCTTGCTTCGACATAATCACGGTCGACAATCGTCAGACGGCCGATACCTGCTCTCACCAGCAGCTCGGCATTTCCTGAACCAAGTGCACCTGCACCAATCATCAGGACATGCTTGCTGCGGATTTTCTCCTGACCGCCCTTGCCTATTGGAGGAAACAGCGTCTGGCGTGAATATCTTTCTGACATAAGAGTATCCCTCCTGTAAAACAAACGCCCTGATTCCATCGACTATCCTGTCAACGGAACGGGGCGCCGTAATTTGCTATGGATCAACCGCCGGAAACAGGCGGGATGAAGGCAATTGTGTCTCCTTCTTTAATGACTTCATCATTTGATGAAAATTCTTCGTTGATCGCTGTCATTGAAGTATCAAGCTTTTGGACACCGTATTTTTCTGCGACTATTTGCTTCAGTTCGGCAACTGTCTTGCCTGCTGCTTCGATTTCGACTGATTCATAGCCTGCTTCGTCCCGCAGGTGGGCAAAAAATAATATTTTATTCATTGAGATCCTTCTCCTCCGGTTTCCCTGTCGGATATGGAACAGTTTCTAGTTGGTTGCCAATCCATTCTTCTCCATCTTCCCAATGCTCTTTCTTCCAGATTGGGACGATTTCCTTGATGCGTTCGATCGCATAACGATTGGCTTCATAGGCATCGTTGCGGTGAGGTGTAGAAACGGCGATCACGACAGCAATATCCGTGATGTCGAGTTTGCCGACCCGATGGGTGATCGCGACCTGCGCGCCGTTCCAGCGTTCCTGGATTTCCGTACCAATCTGCTCAAGCTTTTTGACCGCCATCGGTTCATATGCTTCATATATTAGATAAAGGGTTTTCTTTCCCTTCGTCAATTCACGGACAGTGCCAATGAATGTCGTGATGGCCCCCGCTTCACGCTGGACCACTTTATCAATGACAGATTGAACGTTAATTGGATCTTTCGCTATTTCATAATTCATCAAAATCACCTCAATAAACTGATCCGGTTCAGGATTTAATATGTTTATGGACATTTTTCTTGGTTACTGCCTCGGTTTTGTCCGTTAGCGCCCTTCTATCGGACAATTTTCGGGAATTCTGACTCCGGTTTGTCCGTTAGAGCCCTTCTATCGGACACTTTCCCCGGATTCTGCCTCCGTTTTGTCCGTTAGAGAGCCCTTTTAAAAATAAACAGGCTCAGGATTCTCAACAACTGCGTATCCGCCGATTTTGTTGACTTCGGCTTTGAAGGCTTGTGACTGGATCACTGACCTTAACCATATACCCTTTTCGCTTTCGAAGAACGCTTTTGTCATCAGCAAATCGTAGCTTTCGTCTGCGACTGGGATGAAGTCGAGCCCCATTGCCCGGGCTGCCGGGTAGATGCCGAGTCCGGCTGCGTTGTCGTTCCCCTTCACTTCAGCAGCGACGCTCAAATGGGAGAACATTTCACGGTCATAGCCGTTGACCTGGTCTGCGTTAAGACCGGCTTCCTTCAACAATAAATCAAACAGGATCCGCGTGCCGGCGCCTTTTTGCCTGTTGGCATAATCCGCACCCTTCACGGCGATGTCGCTGACACTTTCGATTTCGAGCGGATTGCCTTTTGGCAGCATCCAGCCCTGGGTTCTTTTCAAGAAAGGATAAAGGACTGCGTCTTGCCCGGCAAGAAATTTCCTTACGTAGGTAACATTATATTCTTTTGTCTCCGGGTCAAGCAAATGAATGCCCGCTACATGGGCTTCCCCTTTTCTGATTGCCATCAAACCGGCCATGCTGCCAACATGGGAAGAAACAATTTTCATGTCTGTGCGCTGATTTTTGAGCTGGGAGGACAGCAGGTCAATCGTCAGGTCATGGCTGCCGCTGAAAACGATCGCGTTCTTTATCTCTTCGACTGGTCTGTATAGTTCGACCATGACGGTATCTCCCTGTTCATATCCTAGCTCCTCCGGCGGCACGACGAGCAAGCCGTCGGCGCGCACAAGCGACATCGTGACGCCAGCCGCACGTGTCAGCGGATTGGCGACAAATTGTCCATCCACATAGCCGATATTCATTCGGACGAAGTCCTCCGCCCCCATCGTGGAGACGATCCTGCGGCCAAGCTTCACTTCAAGCTTTGGCCTTTCGGGTTCTGGTATCCCGAGATACTTGCAAACGAGCGGCCTGACGAACCACTCAAGTGCCATGTAGGCCGAAACTGGATATCCCGGCACGCCTACGACCACTTTATCTTTAATTTTCCCAAGGATGACTGGCTTACCCGGCCTTGTCGCGACACCATGGGTAAAAACAGTGCCGAGCTCCTCAAGAATGTGAACGGTATAATCTTTTGAACCTGCGGAAGAACCCGCGTTGATCACGACGATATCAGATGTTTCAACCGCGTTCAGCAATGCTTCCCTGATTTTTTCCGGCTCATCCTTCACGATTGGATGCAAATAAGGCTTGCCGCCCCAATCCTCTACATATGAGCTAAACACAGTGCCATTGAACTCAATGATCCTGCCTGAAGTCAGCGAAGCATCAGCACTGACTAGTTCATTTCCTGTTGGAATGATCGTTACCAGCGGCTTTTTCACGACACAAACTTCGGTCACCTGGGCCGCAAGGAGTGCGCCAAGGTCGGCTGGACGCAGCTGGTGCCCCTGTGTGAACAGCATTTCCTCCTGGACGATATCCTCGCCGATCGGGCGGATATGCTGCCATGGCGTTGCCGGCTCGATGATTTCAATAGTCTCATCATCAATGACGTGGATATTTTCCACCATAATGACTGCATTGAACTCCTGAGGAATCGCATTCCCGGTATCAACGTATTTGAACTGCACGTCCTTTTTTAAATGGAGCGGGCGCTGCTCATGGGCTTCATAAGTATCCTCGGCGTTGACGGCAACTCCATCCATTGCGGATGCATGGTAAAAAGGCATCGACACATTGGCGAAAACAGGTTCAGCAGTAATTCGGCCAAGGGCAGCGGCAGCCGGAATCCATTCTTTTTCCTGAGGCAGGTCGAAAGCGGCCAGCACTTCATTCCTGGCTTGCACGCGCGGCTTGTCTTCAAGATAAATTTTTCGGTTGTAACGTATTTTATCCATGATGCGGCTCCCCCTATCTCGTCAAAATGACTGGAACGTATTCGCCTTGAGAAATCCCCTCTTTTTCGGAAACAATCTCGACGATTCCATCGCTTTTTACCAAAGTTGTGATCAGGCCTGATTTGCCGATGATCGGCTCGGCCCACCATTCTCCATCTCTTTCCTCAAGCCTCACTCTGATATAATCGGAGCGCCCAGGTGAGGAAGCAATATTTTTAACAATCCGGGCAAAAATTCGCTCGGGCTTCTGTTCGTATTTTTCACCCTTCAGCTTCCTGAAGACCTGTTCGCCAAACAGCTTGAAGATGATCATCGCCGATGCTGGATGCCCCGGCAGTCCAATGACCGGTTTTCCATCCGCCACCGCGAGAATCGTCGGTTTGCCTGGCTTGATCGAGATTCCGTGGACAAACACGCCTGGATCCCCAAGTGACTGGATGACCTCGGTCGTGTAGTCCTTCGTGCCGACAGAACTTCCTCCTGATAAAATAAGGCAGTCTGCCTGTTCATATAATTCACGGGCCTTGCTGGCGAATTCCTGATAGTCATCGGGAGTGATGCCGCCATAAATGACCTCGATGTCCCATTCATTGGCCAGGCCCTTGACAGTCAGGTAATTGATATCACGGATTTGTCCGGTTTCAAGTGTTTTCGTTTCATAAGGAACGATTTCATCCCCTGAAGAAAGGTAAGCAGCTTTCAGCTTGCAGTAGACTTTGACCTCGGAAACGCCAAGTGCCGCCAGGGCTCCTAGCTCCTGCGGCCGCAATTTTGTCCCTTGTGTCAACAGCACCTCGCCTGAGCGGATATCTTCTCCTGAGCGGATGACGTTTTCGCCAGGGGCGATCTGCTTGTACGTATTCAAAAGCCCGCCGATTTCCTCGCAATGCTCGATCATCAGGACGCTGTCGCTGCCCGGAGGAAGCATCCCCCCCGTCGGGACATAGATTGCTTCTCCCCTGCCCACCGGTTTTACAGCTTCTTCGCCCATATGGACCTCACCGGAGACATTCAGGAATCCCGGCATCGATTCAGAGGAGCCATAGGTGTCCCTGGCGATGACGGCATAACCATCAACGGTGGATCGGTCAAAGCCCGGCACATTTTCCTCCGCCCTGATGTCCTCAGCCAGGATGTAATGCAGTGCCTCATCAAGCGCACGAACTTCGGTTTCGTTGATCTTGCTGATTTTTTCATCAATTAATGCAAAGGTCTCTTCAACCGTTTTCACTTTGAAAAATTGCATGCTGCCTAACTTCCTTTCTAGCACCTGAAAACTATTCCCCGGATTCCGTCCATTTTTTCGCATTTTCATATTCTTCTGGATGGTTCATATTGAAAAAGACGCGATCAAGATTATTCCCGCAATACAGCTGCAAATCTGACTCATCGAGGTAGCGGACATCCAATTTTTCAAACATATGCCTGATTCTTAACGTTCCGTCCTCAATGCATTTCACCGCTTCGCGGGCAACGCGTTTTTGGTACGCCGCAAAAAGCGGATGCTTCCTGCCATCACTGACCGGCACGACAGCATCGTGGTGCTTGAGCGCTTTCACAAGGCTCTCAGCAAGCTCTGCGGATACAAATGGCATATCACAGGCCACGATGAAATTCTCTTCGTAATCTGATGCTTCGAGCCCCGCATGGATTCCCGCGAGCGGACCAGAACCCGGATATTGGTCGGTCACACTTTTAATATTTAAAAACTGATAGGTTTCAGGATCATTCGTTACTAGAATTATATCATCAAATACGTGCTGTAACTCATCCTTAATTCTCTCAATATTCGTTTTTTCGTGAAATTTCAGGAGAGCCTTATTCGTTCCCATCCTGCTAGATTTGCCGCCTGCTAAAATAATCGCTCCGGCTTTCATCCCACAGCACCTTCTTTTAATTTGTCTGTTTGGTTTCCCCAGCGGCTTTGTAGCCATTTTCCTGTGCCACAAAGTCGAGGTGGATTGTATTCAAGTCTAGCATTGCCGGTGTCGGCTTCACAATATATTGTCTTGTATCGATCACTTTCGTATAGCCCTTGCATTCCTCGCAAATCTGAATCTGGGCAGCGGACTCACCCTCGATGGCCAGGAACTGGACTGTTTCATGGTCTTCGTTGCCACAATGTGAGCATGTAATGCGTTTATCGTGCCAGTGGGCCAGGCAGCGAGGGCAGTGCAATACCTTTTTGCCACCGTCCTCCAGCTGTGCAAGGCGGACTGGTTCACCGCAGACAGGACATCCGGCGCCATGAACGGCATACTGGATTTCATCCTGGACTTTTTCCGCGATCAGCTGCAAATAGGGACGCAGCACGGTTTCGGCGATGAATTGCGGGATCCACTCATCGACACCCTGCTCTTCTGCAAAGCTGGCAAAATAAATATGGTTAAAAGCAAAAGCCTCATCAATCCAGCGTTTTGCTGTCTCTTCATCTAATAGTCTCTTGATTGATTCCATTGATTTTTCAAGCTCTGGTTGATACTTCGCTAAAAGCTCGCCAATATCCTCTATCCACTGTAAGAATAGGGGAATATCAAAGTCAATGGCTGTCAATGCAGCGACAGGCACCCCTGTTTCCATGGCCGCTTTATCAAGCTTAGGCTGGATACGGTCAGGGTCGAGTAATGTTTTCCATTGTTCCTGCAACGTAATAATATCCTTCTGCAGTTTCTGGTACTCTTTTGAGACAACGGACTTTTTCATTGCTGTAGCCTCTTTTCATAAGTTTTTATTAAGCGGCGGCGATTTAAATTTTGAGGGAATGGGCCCATTTGGTGGACCCATTCCCTCTGTCAAAGGTTTTAAGCGCCTTTTTTCTTGTTCTTGCCTTTGTCAAGATCAGGGAAGTTGCCTTTCTTGACTTCTTCTTCATACCATTCTGTATAGTGGTCTTTTGCCCACTCTGCCGGAACCTCACCTGTAATGACGCCTGTATATCCTGGACGTGAATTTTTGTGGATGACACTCAGGTAGATGTGGCCGACCACGACTGCGATCGCCAGACCGAAGCCGACGTTATGGGCGACATACGCCCACTGGACCATAGCCTTAGGGAACAAGGCTGGGAACCACATCGGGAATCCAGAGCCGATGATCAGGATTGCTGTGAAAATCTGGATGAGCGAGTTGATTTTTTCACCCGCGTTGAAGAATGTCTGTTTGACATGCTTGAACTTAAAGCCGAACAGCTCCCTCACGAACTCGGTGAAAAACTGGATATCCCTCTTTTTCCAGGTAACAAGTTCCTTGCCCCAGCGAAGCAGGCCTTTTGGGTCCATGATCATCCAGATGAAAGTCGGCGTGACGAACGCGACCGCGAAAATCCTGTGAAGCAATCTTGCGCCTTCTGGTCCGCCAAGCACAGGGTATAGCCAGTCAAACCATTCTGTATACATAGGCAAGGCCGTGATATACAGGGCGAAGAATGAAATGGCGTTCACAGCATGCGCAATGACAAAGCCTTTGGAAAACCGTTTGACCTTCACACCTGAGTATTGCGTTTTACTCATGGCTGCCACCTCCATCTTCTTCCTGGCCTTTGCCCTCTTTATTGAAAAGCTTGTTGCTGACGAATGCGCCAACAAGTGCCATGCTTGTCGCTCCAAGCATCATCTTGCCGATTGGCTGTGCGTAATCCTTCCAGACGACCGCTGATGTCGGAACCTTAGGCTTTTCAGGCAGTCCGTAAACGGATGGCTTTTCGGCAAGGACATAAATCGTATGGGTTCCGCCGACTCCTTCCGGGTTGTAAATCATCGCATTAGGGAAACGGTCCTTGATTTCGCTCAGGCGCTTTTCAGCTTTCTTGAGCATTTCATCCTTTGTGCCAAACTCCATTGCGTCTGTATGGCAGGTAGTGACACATGCAGGCTGCATGCCTTCCTCAAGGCGGTCAACGCACATCGTGCATTTCTGCGCCTTCTTATACTCCTTGCCATTCTTGTCTTTGTATGTTGCCAGCTGGACCACATCGAATGGGCAGTTTTGCACACAGTAGCCGCAGCCGACACATTTATCTGTGTTCACATCGACCGTGCCGAATTCTGTGTAGTGCATGGCATCCTCCGGGCACACCTTAACGCAGGCAGCTTCCGTACAATGGAAACAGGATGAGTGGCGGAAAAGGTATTCAAGATTGCCTTTTCCGTTCTCGTGTTCAATGAATGACAGCACGTTCCAGGTATTCGCTGTTACTTTTGCATGGGACTGGACGCTGCCCTGGAACTCTTCCGGCTCAGCCGGAAGGTCGTTCCAGTTTTTGCAGGCGACCATACATGCGCGGCAGCCGTCACACTTAGTCACGTCAACAAATTTTACATATTCAGCCTTCGCCATTAGTCAGCCCTCCTTACGTCGCAGAGGAATGCCTTATATTCAGGAATCATCGTGTTGGCGTCCCCGATATGAGGTGTTAAGCGGTTTGCTGTATCCCCTGTTGCATATCCTTTATATCCGAAGTGCCAAGGCATGCCGATCTGGTGGACTTTCTTGCCGTTTACAGTGTGCGGCTTGAAGCGTTTTGTCACCATCGCATAGGCTTTAACCTCGCCGCGTGCTGATGTCACGATAACCTGGTCCTTGTTCTTGATGCCTTTTTCCTTCGCTAGCTCTTCACTCATTTCGATGTACATATGGCCCATCAATTCTGACAGCCATTGCTGGTTCCTTGTCATCGATCCGGATTGCCAGTGTTCACTTACCCGATACGTTGTTGCCACGATCGGGTACTGCTTCTTCGTGCCTTTAAGGTTGAAGTCACCGTCCCAGACCTTGATGGTCGGGTTGAATTCCTGACTGGAGAATGCATTCGGCACCGGACTTTCAAACGGCTCATAGTGCTCTGGGAATGGTCCGTCATTAAGCGTTGGAGCATACATGCCGCCGACGCCATCCTTCAGCATGATGAATGGGTTCGTGCCTCCCTTGTCAGATGGAGCGACCACTGGCTTGAAGTCAGGAATATCATGTCCAGTCCATTTTTTCACACCAGCATCCCACCAGATGACTGCCTTATCCTTGTTCCATGGCTTGCCTGCTGGATCTGCGGATGCACGGTTGTAAAGAATCCGGCGGTTCATTGGCCAAGCATAAGACCAATTCAGGAAGTTGCCCATGCCATTATCCTTGTTGTCACGGCGCTTCGACAGATTGCCTTCTTCCGGATAGAAACCTGAATAAATCCAGTTTCCAGAGCAGGTGGAACCGTCATCTGCGAGCATTCCGAAGTTCTCCACCTGTTTGCCTGTCTTAGTGTAATAACCGTTGATTTCACGGGCAACAAGATCGAATTCAGGATGATCATGTTCACCGTAATTCCAGTACAGTGCATTGATTGCTTTTGCAGCTGGTGAGCTTTCATTTTTGTACATGCCTTTGATTCTTTGCATTAGCATATGGATGATTTCCATGTCTGCCTTTGATTCGCCTTTGGGCTCAATTGCCTTCCAGCGGTACTGCATCCAGCGTCCGCTGTTCGAAACCGTTCCTTCTTTCTCGTAGGAGGACGCAGCAGGAAGCAGGAATACCTCTGTGTTGATCTTTGATGGATCGCTGCCAGCTTCTTTTTGCCAGAAAGATGATGTTTCTGTCTCCCAAAGGTCAATCGCAACCAGCCAGTCAAGCTTGCTGAGTGCTTCCTTTTCCTTGCCTGCATTCGGACCGCCGACTACAGGGTTGGTTCCAAACAGGAATGCGCCATCCAGCTCGCCTTTATACATCGCGTTGAAAAGGGCGATATGGGAGTAGTTCTTGTTTCCTTTTGGAAGGTATTGATAGCAGAACTCATTGTCCTTTGTCGCGTTAGGGCCATACCATGCCTTGAGAAGGCTGACGACGAATTTTGGCTTATTGCTCCAATAACCCGCAGCAGGCGTTTCTTTTTCAAGATAGGCCTTAAGAGTCGCGTGTTCAGGAAGCTCTTTCGGCGCTCCCAGATATCCTGGAAGGTCTCCGAACAAAAGACCGAAGTCTGTTGAGCCCTGTACGTTTGATTCGCCGCGAAGTGCGTTTACTCCGCCGCCAGGCATACCGATATTGCCAAGAAGCAGCTGCAGCATCGCATATGAGCGGACATTCTGGGTACCGACCGTATGCTGGGTTGTACCCATCGCGTAAAGAATGGTACCGGCTTTTCCAGGCTTTCCTGTTGAACAGAATGCGTCAGCCACCTTGAGGTAGTCTTCCTTAGGTGTTCCTGTCACTGTTGACACTGTGTCAACATCATAACGGGAATAATGCTTTTTCATCAGCTGGAACACGCTGCGAGGATGCTGCAGTGTTTCATCCTTGACCGGAGTTCCATCTTCCTGTGTTTCGAAAGACCAGCTCGCCTTGTCATAGGAACGGGTTTTTGAATCATATCCGCTGAACAAGCCGTCCTTGAATTCGAAGCCTTCCTTGACGATAAAGGAGGCATTTGTATATTTAGCAACATACTCTTTGTGGAACAGATTCTTTTCAATCGCATAATTGATCAATCCGCCGATAAAAGGAATATCGGTTCCAGAACGGAGCGGAGCATACGTATCAGCCTGTGATGACGTTCTTGTGAAACGCGGGTCGACTGATAGTATTTTCCCTCCGTTTTCCCTTGCCTTTAAAAGCCATCTAAAGCTGACCGGATGGTTTTCAGCAGGGTTCGCGCCAATGATCAGCGCACAATCGGTATGCTGCAGATCATTCCAGTGATTTGTCATTGCTCCACGACCAAATGAAGGTGCCAGACCGGCAACCGTTGAACTGTGTCATATTCGTGCCTGGTGCTCTAAATAGGTGACACCAAGCCCTCTCATCATTTTCGCGAGCAAATAAGTTTCTTCGTTATCAAGTGCTGCGCCGCCAAGGCTGGCGATCGCTTCTGTTTTATTGACAAAAATTCCGTTTGTTTTTTCCACGAATGTTTTGTCTCGTGTTTCCTTCACGCGCTTGGCAATGGTATCAAGCATCCATCCCCAATCTTTTTCTTCCCACTTATCGCTTCCAGGAGCACGGTAACGAGGCTTCAGGACGCGCTTCTCTGAGGTGAATAATTGTCTGATCGTTGTCCCTTTGCTGCACAGGCTTCCTTCATTGATGGGATGATCCGGATCCCCTTCCGTATATACCACATCATTGTTTTTTGTATGGACTAAAATCCCGCAGCCCACAGCGCAGTATGGACAAATGGTTGGTGTAACAGTAGCTTTGGCAATCTTGAATTCTTTTGTTTTCGCATGGACTTCTTTTTCGTTGAAGCCGAGCTCGACAATCGCCAAGGTTGCCGCAGTGGCACCTGACAGCTTCAGGAACTGCCTGCGATTCAGGTTGATTTCAACCATCTCTCTCTCTCCTTCCCAATAGTTGCTTGAACATCCCTAATCCCAAAGTTGGTGTTAATTCAATACTTGCTGGGCTTCCCCCCTTTCAAGCAGGTCATCCGCAGCAGCGGGCGGGGTTAAATCATTATTGATCCTCCCGGCCGATGTATAAATCGTCGCCATTTTTCCGCGAAGATAGCCGACGACCTCAATATTAAGGAATCTTGCCAGTTGTACTGCCTGCTTGGTGGCGGCAGTACGGGAACCGATGACGGCAAAGCCAAATTTTGCTGCTTTTGAGAGCATTTCATATGAAACCCTGCCGGTCGTCAACAGGACGAGCCGATCGGGCTGCAAGCGCTTACGGATTACGTGTCCGATAATCTTGTCGACGGCATTATGCCTGCCGATATCTTCCCGGACCTCGATACTGCCATCCTCAAGGATGATACAGGCGCCATGCATGCCGCCTGTTTCCAGGTACAATGGCGAATTTTGCGCGAATTCCGCCCGTTTTTTCAATAAATAGGTCAACGAATAGGTTTCATCGGAATTCACTTTATTGAACTTTTTGACATCCGTCATCGAAAAGAAGGTCACTCCCCTACCGCAGCCTGCTGTATAGTGTTTCTTTTTCGAAAACATCTGTTCAGGATCGAAGGAATTGCATAACGACACATTCAAAGTGCCAGTCTTCTCATTAAAATCAACGCTGACAATATCCTCCGGGCCATCGATCAACCCTTCCGAAAAAAGGTACCCATAAACCCAATCTTCCAGATCCTGATTTGTCAGCTGGAAAACAGCAATTTCATATCCATTCAGTTTCAGGCTGATTGGATATTCTTCAGGACAGCCTTTCTTTGTCATGTTCTTCACCCCTTATCTGTTCGGTCATCCATGGGTCCGGTGCAGCAAACGACATCCTTCCAGTCCAATGGAAATGAAAGACTGTGACCAATCTTGCAAACTGGCAATCTCTATAATTCACTCAGTAACATTAGATGCTTTAAAATCTTTGGGACAGGAGTATCTTTGTCCCTGGATGAAAATCAGGGATGCCTTGCCATACATTAAAAAACATTTCACTATGCAAAAGGGAATAATACCCCCTATGCCTTAAATGTACTGGAAAATGAATGGTTGTAACCGTTGCAATTGTTACAAAAATATAGATGAAAATTGTCTATTTCTTTAACAAACGCTTAAATTGATATTTTCGCTTTACGAAAAGATCGGACTGGGTCAAATTACACATTATCCATGCTATATCAAATTATTTTTCCTCTCAGTAACTTTCATCACGTCAACGCACTAATGCCACAGAATTGTCAAAAGTTAATTTTTACCTTGTTCTTTTTCATTAAGCTCTGTTAACGCCGAATATTGACTCAGCGCCAGCCAGGAATAATTGCCTTTTGAAAAAGCCGGCAGTTGGGCTTTTTCTTAATTCTTCCAGCGGAAAGCGAAGCGCCTGGAACGATAATCAACAGCCTTGTTTAACAGAGCCTTTAACAAAAACCAATTCTTTGTCTATTCTGACAGAATTGGTATAATCATAAGAAAGTGTTGAAGGCGACGTACCTGTCCATTCAGGCAGCCGCCATTCTATAAATGGAGGTAGTTTACATGAGTTTGAAAAAGGTGTTAACAATCGCAGGATCCGATACAAGCGGCGGCGCAGGCATCCAGGCTGACCTAAAAACGTTCCAGGAACTTGGCGTTTATGGAATGACCGCTCTTACATCTGTTGTGACAATGGACCCAAAGAATCACTGGCATCATGAAGTATTCACTCAGCCAGTGGACCTGGTCGAAAAACAGCTTGAAACTGTCCTTTCCGTCGGAATCGATGCAATGAAGACAGGAATGCTGGGAACCGTTGAGATCATCGAGCTTTCTGCCCGTAAAATCGATGAGTATAATCTGGACAGGGTTGTCATTGACCCTGTTATGGTCTGCAAGGGAGAAGATGAGGTTTTGATGCCTGAGAACACAGACGCTATGAGGGAATTGCTTCTTCCAAGAGCGACTGTAGTCACTCCTAACCTTTTCGAAGCATGGCAGCTTGCACAGACAGGACCAATCCGCACGATTGATGATATGAAAGAAGCAGCGGCGAAAATCCATGACCTTGGCGCGAAGAACGTCATGATCAAGGGTGGAAACAAGCTGAACCATGAAAAAGCAGTCGACCTTCTATATGATGGAAAAGACTTCACCCTGTTTGAATCAGAAAAAGTAGAAACAGGCTACACACATGGCGCTGGCTGCACATTCGCATCTGCGATCACAGCTCAGCTGGCAAAAGACCATACAGTCCCAGAAGCACTGGAAGTCGCTAAAAAATTCATCACAGAAGCAATCAAGCATGGCTTCAGACTGAACGAATATGTAGGACCAACAGCGCACCTTGCATACAACAAATATGCAGGCGGCAATCGTGGGGAATAACCGAAAAGCGTAAGCGCCTTGGTCAGCCCCGACAAGCGTTGGAGGGCCTGACAGTGAAGTCGTTCTTTGACATCATTGGCAGGACCGAAACGTCTCGAGGGGCTAGGGGCTGGAGCTGGACCATTCTCGAAGTGAAATTTATATTTCCTCATTTTAACCATAATAAAAGGATGGCAAGCCGCCATCCTTTTTTCTATCCCTATTACTGTTACTAATGATATTTTTGTCTGGTAGAGCCCTTCTTACGGACACTTTTCAGAGAATTCCTCAGGTTTTTGTCCGATAGGGCCCTTCTTATGGACACTTTTTCAGGAATTCCTGATTAAGCCCATATAATTGTG
>JAGGQZ010000032.1 GCA_018613055.1 Chryseobacterium sp. ISL-80
TTTCGGTCCTGCCAATGAAGTCAAAGAACGACTTCACTGTCAGGCCCTCCAACGCTTGTCGGAGTTGGGCAGTCGCCTCCGCTTTTCGAATTGTCTAGTGTTGTCTCCTAGAACTCCGAAACTTCAACTCCGCCCGCAGAAGCAAAGAGCGCTTCTTTGTCGGAGTCTCCAGTTTCTGCGTTTCTGGGCAGTCGGCTATACTTTTCGATTTCGGTCCTGCCAATGAAGTCAAAGAACGACTTCACTGTCAGGCCCTCCAGCGCTTGTCGGAGTTGATCAAGGCGCTTGCGCTTTTCTATTCTTTTTGTGGTAAAATAGGACAAAATGTGGAATTCGTGTAAAAGTAGGTGGAAGTTGTGAAGATTTTAGTGAAGGCGCCAGCAAAAATCAATTTGTCACTTGATGTTTTGCATAAACGTCCGGACGGTTACCATGAGGTGGAAATGGTAATGACGACGATTGATTTGGCTGACCGCATTGAACTTAGTTTATTAGAAGAAGACAGGATCATGATCCATTCCCATAATCGATTTGTTCCGGATGACCAGCGGAACCTTGCATACCAGGCAGCCATTCTGTTAAAAGAAAGGTTTCAGGTGAAAAAAGGTGTGATGATCGGGATTGAAAAAACCATCCCGGTAGCAGCTGGTCTTGCTGGCGGCAGCAGTGATGCAGCTGCGACCTTAAGGGGCTTGAACAAGCTGTGGAATCTTGGCTTGTCATTGGACGAGCTGGCGGTGCTGGGCGCAGAAATTGGTTCGGATGTTTCTTTCTGTGTATACGGAGGAACAGCGCTTGCCACAGGGCGAGGGGAAATAATTGAAGAGCTGCCTGCGCCGCCAACATGCTGGGTCGTTTTGGCGAAGCCTTTTATTGGTGTATCGACCGCTGAAGTATATCGCCGCCTCAATGTAGAAAAAATTCAGCATCCGCCTACAAAACAAATGATCACTTGTATTGAAGAAGGTGATTTTAAAGGGGTTTGCAACAATGTCGGCAATGTACTGGAGGATGTGACGCTATCCCTTTATCCCGAGGTCGCCCAAATAAAGGATCAAATGAAGCGTTTCGGTGCAGATGCCGTGTTGATGAGCGGAAGCGGCCCGACCGTTTTTAGCCTGGTGGCCCACGATTCGCGCATGCATCGTATTTATAACGGATTACGCGGTTTTTGTGACCAAGTATTCGCGGTAAGGATGCTGGGGGAACGCCATACCCTTGATTAAATCCGTATAATGGTGTTATATTAACCTTAAATATTCGGATTTTGGAGGTTCTGGAATGAAATTTCGACGCAGCGAGCGTTTGATCGATATGACAACCTATTTACTGGAACATCCCCGTCAACTGGTGCCGTTAACCTATTTTGCGGAGAAGTATGGTTCAGCGAAGTCCTCGATCAGCGAAGATCTCGGAATCATCAAAGAAACATTTGAACAACGGGGAATTGGTGTTCTTCAGACCGTGCCGGGGGCCGCTGGAGGAGTGAAATTCCACGTTCATGTAAGCGATGAAAAGGCAAGAGCAGTCATCGATGAACTGTGCACTATCATGGCTACCCCTGACAGACTGCTTCCAGGCGGGTATTTGTTCATGAATGATATCATTGGCAATCCAGCAATAGTCCAGGAGGTCGGGCGGCTGCTGGCATCCGCTTTTGCTGAAAAAGACATTGAAGTGGTCATGACGGTGGCGACGAAGGGAATCCCAATTGCATACGCAGTCGCAAGCCAACTTAATGTCCCGGTTGTGATTGTCAGAAGGGACAGCAAGGTGACAGAAGGTTCCACAGTCAGCATCAATTATGTCTCTGGCTCATCCAAAAGGATCCAGACGATGGTCTTATCGAAGCGGAGCCTTGCAGAAGGGTCAAAGGTTCTGATTGTCGATGACTTCATGAAAGCTGGCGGTACCGTCAACGGAATGATCAACCTGCTGGAGGAGTTTAATGCAGAATTGGCGGGAATCGCCGTTTTGGTGGAATCGGAAAACATCGAAGAAAGACTTGTCGATGAATATCTTTCACTCGTCCGGCTTTCTGACGTTGATGTAAAAGAAAGAAAAATTACTGTTAGTGAAGGAAATTACTTTGCCCGTAAAGAATAGTTGTTCAAACGAAAAAAATAATGGGGTGACAATATGAATATTGTACAAACTTCCAACGCGCCGGCCGCAATCGGACCCTACTCTCAGGGAGTAGTAGTGAACAATCTTTTCTACAGCTCAGGCCAGATTCCATTGACTCCTGAGGGTGTAATGGTCGAAGGTGATATCCAGGCCCAGACACATCAGGTATTTCAAAACCTGAAGGCTGTGCTTAAAGCTGCAGGAGCATCGCTTGAAACAGTCGTAAAGGCAACCGTGTTCATCAAGAATATGGATGAATTCGCCCAATTGAATGAAGTATATGCTGAGTATTTCAATGAACATAAACCAGCACGCTCCACAGTCGAAGTAGCAAGATTGCCAAAAGACGCCCTTGTGGAAATCGAAGTAGTAGCGCTCGTTAAATAACGGGCGTTTTTTTTATGCTTTTAAAAGTGAACAACTCGGAAAGTGTGTCTTTGAAGCGAGAAAAGCGACATGATGGTCACAAGAAGAGTCAACATGTGCCCGTGAAAAGCGGCCCGGCGGTCACAAGAAGCTCAAACATGTGCCCGTGAAGTGAGGAAAAGACGTTTGACGGTCACAAAAAAGGCAAACATATGCCCGTGAAATGAGGAAAAGGCGTTTGACGGTCACAAGAAAGGCAAACATGTGCCCGTGAAGCGAGGAAAAGACGTTTGACGGTCACAAAAAAGCAAACATATGCCCGTGAAATGAGGAAAAGGCGTTTGACGGTCACAAGAAAGGCAAACATGTGCCCGTGAAGTGAGGAAAAGACGTTTGACGGTCACAAGAAAGGCAAACATGTACCCGTGAAGCGAGGAAAAGTCGTTTGACGGTCACAAGAAAGGCAAATATGTGCCCGTGAAGAGAGGAAAATCGATTTGACGGTCACAAGAAAGGCAAACATGTGCCCGTGAAGCGAGGAAAAGTCGTTTGACGGTCACAAGAAAGGCAAATATGTGCCCGTGAAGAGAGGAAAATCGATTTGACAGTCACAAGAAGCTCAAACATGTACCCGTCGAGTAGGAAACAGCGATTCTACGGTCATAAGAAGTCAAGTATCCCCCTTAAGAAGGTAAAAAGCCGACGAAAAAAATTCTAATAAAAGTTTACTGCGCTCAGGAAAAGTTCTAGAACCATTAGCCAACTGTTTTCTGGATAGAAAATCGCACGTAATCATATAGAAGTTTTTAGCGTTTTTTTAACGGCGTCAATAGCCAAAAAAGCCTATTTTATAAGGGTTTTGGTAATTGTAAAGGCTTTCCCCATGAAAAAGTTCACAAATTTGCCCTATTTTTTCAAAAAAATTTTCTTGTAAAAGAAGGAGATTTGATTTCAACGTGGAATTATTTAACTAGAATTTTATCTATTTGTAAAGGTGGTGAACAGAATGGAAGTAACTGACGTAAGATTACGCCGCGTTAATACAGATGGACGGATGAGAGCGATCGCTTCCATCACGCTTGACAACGAGTTTGTTGTCCATGATATCAGGGTGATTGATGGAAACAACGGCCTATTTGTTGCAATGCCAAGTAAACGCACTCCTGATGGCGAGTTCCGTGATATCGCGCATCCGATCAACTCGGGTACACGCGGAAAGATTCAGGACGCTGTTTTGGCAGAGTACCACCGTTTAGGTGAATTGGAAGTTGAATTCGAAGAAGCTGGCGCTTCCTAGAATATATAAGTGCATAACATCAAGAGCCTGCTGCATAAGTAAGGCTCTTTTTAATTACCCTGATTGTCCCTCCGTTAAACCTCTTCACACGAAATATTCTCCATTTTCTTCATAAAATACCTTACCCCCTAAACTGACAAATAATTGTACTTGTTCTTCTATTCTTGAAATGGCCGGCTATTTAAGATATATTCGTAATGGATAAAAAGGTAAATTGGAGGCCTGCTAATGTCTAATCGTTATGCAATCATTTTAGCAGCCGGTCAGGGAACAAGAATGAAGTCCAAGTTGTATAAGGTACTTCACCCTGTATGCGGCAAGCCAATGGTACAGCATGTAATTGACCAGGTGAAAAGTCTTGATATAAACGAAATCGTGACCATTGTCGGTCATGGCGCCGAAAAGGTGAAAGAGCAGCTTGGCGAGGATAGCCAGTATGCCCTGCAGGCAGAACAGCTGGGAACCGCCCATGCTGTACAGCAAGCGAGTGAAATGCTTGCTGATAAGGAAGGGGTCACCATCGTTGTCTGTGGTGATACTCCGCTGATCAAGGGAGAAACAATGGAAGCTCTTTTCAAGCACCATGAAGAGACAAGCGCCAAAGCGACCATCCTGACTGCAAGAGCGGAAGACCCTACTGGCTACGGCCGTATCGTCCGGAATGCAGAAGGCTTTGTCGAAAAAATTGTCGAACACAAGGATGCAAATGAGCAGGAAAGAACCATCAATGAAATCAACACAGGTACATACTGCTTCGACAACAAGATGCTATTCGAAGCGATCCAGAATGTATCGAATGAGAACGTTCAGGGGGAATACTATCTTCCGGATGTCATCGAGATCCTGAAAAACCAGGGAGAAACTGTATCAGCATATGTTACGGATAATTTCGCTGAAACGCTTGGCGTAAATGACCGTGTTGCACTTGCTGAGGCAGAGCGCACGATGAAAAAGCGAATCAATGAGTTCCATATGCGCAACGGAGTGTCCATCATTGACCCTGATAACACGTATATCGGACCAGATGTAGCAATTGGACAGGACACAGTCATTTTCCCGGGAACAACACTTTCCGGCAGTACCGTCATTGGATCTGAATGCCAGGTTGGACCAAATACTGAAATTAGCAGCTGCGAGATTGGAAACAATACAGTTATCCGTCAATCAGCGGCTTTCGACAGCAAGATTGGCTCCGAAGTCAATATTGGGCCTTTTGCGCATATCAGGCCTGATTCTGATATTCATGATGAAGTGAAGATCGGCAATTTCGTCGAAATTAAAAAAGCCGTATTTGGCAAAGGAAGCAAGGCATCCCACCTTAGCTACATCGGTGATGCAGAAGTCGGTGCAGATGTGAACATCGGCTGCGGATCCATCACAGTGAATTATGATGGCAAAAACAAGTTCCTGACCAAGATTGAGGATGGCGTATTCATTGGCTGTAATTCAAATCTTGTTGCACCAGTGACGATTGGCAAAGGCGCATATGTTGCGGCCGGTTCGACGATCACTGAAGATGTCCCAGGTGAAGCACTTGCGCTTGCACGTGCCCGCCAAGTCAACAAAGAAGATTATGTAGGGAAAATGAACGTAAAGAAATAAGAGTCTTGGAGGTCCCCAATGTCAAACCAGTATCTTGATCCAAATTTGAAGGTTTTTTCACTTAACTCAAACGTAGAACTTGCCCAGGAAATCGCGAAAGTCATCGGAGTCGAGCTCGGAAAATGTTCTGTTTCCCAGTTCAGCGATGGAGAAATCCAGATCAATATCGAAGAAAGCATCCGCGGCTGTGATGTATATGTCATCCAGTCTACCAGCTCTCCGGTAAATGAGAACATCATGGAATTGCTGATCATGATTGATGCATTGAAGCGTGCATCAGCTAAAACAATCAATATTGTTATGCCTTACTATGGGTATGCACGCCAGGACCGCAAAGCGCGTGCTCGTGAGCCAATCACAGCTAAGCTTGTGGCGAACCTGCTTGAGACTGCAGGTGCTACCCGCGTGATCACGCTTGACCTTCACGCTCCGCAAATTCAGGGCTTCTTCGATATTCCAATCGATCACCTGATGGGTGTGCCGATTCTTTCGGAACACTTCAAAGGCAAGGATTTGAATGGCGATGTTGTTATTGTTTCTCCTGACCATGGCGGTGTTACTCGTGCAAGAAAGATGGCAGAAAGACTGAAAGCGCCGATTGCGATCATCGATAAGCGCCGTCCGAAGCCGAATGTTGCTGAAGTCATGAATATCGTTGGTAATATTGAAGGCAAAATTGCGATCTTGATTGATGATATCATCGATACTGCCGGCACCATCACATTAGCAGCAAATGCGCTGGTTGAGAACGGAGCGCTTGAAGTTTACGCTTGCTGTACGCACCCTGTATTGTCAGGTCCGGCGATTGAGCGTATTGAAAACTCTAGAATCAAAGAACTGGTTGTGACAAATACGATTGCGCTTCCGGAAGAAAAGCGCATTGAAAAGATCGATCAGCTGTCTGTTGCTCCACTGATCGGGGAAGCGATTATTCGCGTCCACGAAGAGCAATCCGTCAGCACATTGTTTGATTGATTTTAATAAGGGATAACAGGCTTGCCAATCGGCAAGCCTACTCTTGTTTCTGAATCCTTTAATAAACGGACGGGGCTAACCATGGCGCTTGAGCTTTTTCATGTATTTCCGTAGGAGAAGCGAAGCTGTTAATCTGACAGGTTTTAAGGATAAAGGTCCAAAGCTGTCAAGAAAGGCAGGTTATTGTGACAGGTTTTGAGGATACAGGACCAAAGTTGTCAAAAAAACCTCGTTATTCTGACAGGTTTTAAGGATAAAGGTCCAAAGCTGTCAAGAACTTGAAACCAATCCCTGCGGAAAGCAAAAGTGGCCTGGAGCGAGACTCAACAGCCGTGTTTATTAGAACGTTTAAAAAAAGTAAAACGTTTAGACCTTCCTTTTTTGGGGCATTTTTTATATAGACAAGTACTTACGAAAAAGGAAGGGGACAAAATCATGGGTGCAGTATTGAAAGCAAATGAACGCACAAATGCTCAACGTTCTGCCTTAAGGAAATTACGCGCGGAGGGCAATATTCCAGCCGTCGTATACGGAAGGAATACAGAAAATCAGTCGATTTATGTAGACGGTATCGAATTTATTAAAACGATTCGTGAAAATGGCAGAAATGGTGTTATATCGCTTGATGTCAATGGAAAACAGCAGGATGTCATGCTTACTGATTACCATCAGGACCATGTTAAAAATGAAATTTTGCATGCTGATTTTCTCGCAGTGGACAAGAGTTCGAAGGTACATGCAAGCGTCAGAGTCAACCTGGTTGGCGAGGCGGCAGGTGTGAAGGATGGCGGTGTCATTCAGCAGCCGATCCATGAGGTGAGCGTCACAGCGACTCCAAGCAATATTCCTCAGTCGATTGATGTGGATGTCACGAACCTGCAGGTCGGTGAAAACATGACACTGGCTGACGTTAAGTCAGGAAATTATGAAATAAATGATGATGAAAGCACGGTAGTCGTTTCAATCCTTCCTCCTAAGGTGGAAGAAGAAATCAACTCCGGTGAAGAACAAGAACCAGGAGAGCCTGAAAATGAAGAAGGAAGAGAAACGGCAGCGAGCGAAGAATAAAGATGCAATGGACGTAGCCTGAAAGGGTTACGTCTTTTGCGGTTTTCATGTACATTAGAAAAGGATGGTTTTTCTGGTAATCCCTGCAGCGAGGGGGAAGAGGAAAACCGTAAGCTTTTGGTTAGGGGTGTGGAAAGTTGAAATTATTCGTGGGGCTTGGGAATCCAGGAAGACAATATGACCAGACTAGGCATAATATCGGCTTTGAAGTCATTGATGAATTATCCAAACGGTGGAATATTCCTTTGGACCAGGCAAAACATAAAGGATTATTTGGAAAAGGATTTGTGGGCGGAGAAAAGGTCATCCTTTTGAAACCGTTAACCTATATGAATCTGTCGGGAGAATCAATCAGGGCTGTTATGGATTTTTATGATGTCGATATCGAAGACTTAGTAGTGATCTATGATGATTTGGATATGCCTACAGGCAGAATTCGTTTGCGTCAAAAGGGCAGCGCAGGGGGCCATAATGGAATAAAGTCCACCATCGCCCATACAGGAACACAGGAATTCAAAAGGATCAGGGTGGGCATCAGCCGTCCGACGAATGGAATGGCCATCACGGATTGGGTCCTTGGGCGTTTTACCGCAGAGGAGAAGGACCGGATGAACGAAGCTGTGCTAAAATCCGCCGATGCATGTGAAGCGTGGATCAAGAAGTCGTTCCTGGAAGTGATGAATACGTTTAACCAGTAAAATACAATCAGGGAAGTCAGCACAATAAACCATGCCAATCTCCTGATTAAGTAATATAATGTTAAAATAGAATCATACAATAGGCTAAGTGCATAAGTTCCTTACAACGAGTCAATAATGAATAATGACTTAAATTGGGAGGGACGGGCATGGCTATACATTATCACTGCCGTCATTGCGGCACGAATATCGGCTCATTGGACAGGTTGTCTGTCCACAGTGAAAGCTTAGGGTTGCACAAGCTGACAGAGGAAGAGCGGCAGGAGATGGTTTCTTACTCAGGTGATGGCGACATTCATATAAAATCGATTTGTGAAGATTGTCAGGAAGCCCTGGAACGCAACCCGGACTTCCACCAGCATGACTACCTGATTCACTGACAAGCTTTGGATTACACATCCAAAGCATTTTTCTGTTTTCAATATTCACTATCTTGAAGTGACCATAGGCTCTGATCAACCGGCATCTCTTAAGATCTGGAATGAAAATCAACAGCCTTGTTTAATAAAGCCAAGTTAAAAGATTAGGATTTTTAAAAAGAGAGGGAGAGGTTTGGATGCAGGGGCTGAAAGCTCTTTTTAGTCATCAGGATGATGTCCAATCTGTCATTTCCGGAATGGATGCGGGTCTCAGGGAACAGCTCGTCGCAGGCCTGTCCGGTTCGGCAAGGACGGTCTTTTTAGCGGCGATTTACGAACAGACGAAGCGCCCCGTCCTGATTGTGACACATAATTTATTGCAAGCTCAAAAGCTATATGATGACCTGGTGAATTTGGTAGGGGAAAATGACGTATATCTTTATCCAGCCAATGAACTGATTGCTGCCGAGATCAGCATTTCAAGTCCGGAGCTTAAGGCGCAGCGGATCGAAGCCTTGAATCATTGGAGCAAAAAGAAAACGGGGATTGTGATTGTTCCGATGGCAGGTTTAAGAAAGCTATTGCCGCCGAAGGAGCTTTGGTCAAAATTCCAGCTGTCATTCAAGCTTGGCGAAGAAATTGAACTGGAATCTCTATTGAACCGCTTTGTCAGCATGGGCTATGTAAGGGCGGACATGGTATCAGCGCCAGGCGAGTTCAGTGTTCGCGGCGGAATCATTGATATCTACCCGCTTACTTCTGCGGACCCAATCAGGATCGAGCTGTTTGACACGGAGGTAGATTCAATCCGGACGTTCTCGCTTGAGGATCAGCGGTCGAAGGAAAAAATGAAAGCTGTGGCGATCGGCCCTGCGACGGAAAACCCAATTGAGCATGAACAGCTGGACCGGATGGTTTCGGGCATCAAAGAAGGCCTGGCGAAAAGCCTGAAACAGCTCAAGGATGACAAAGCGAAAACGCTGATGTCACAGAATATCGGCTATGAACTGGAACAGCTCCGCAATGGCCAAAAGCCGGATCAAGTGTTCAAATACCTATCGATTGCTTATGAAAAGCCTCAAAGTTTACTAGATTACTTGCCGTCGAATGGTTTCCTGTTTGTTGATGAAATCAGCAGGGTCCAGGAGATGAACGAGTCGCTCAGCAAGGAGGAAGCGGAGTGGTATACAAGCCTCCTCGGCGAAGGGCAGATCATCCATGATTTGAAAATTTCGCACCATCTTCCTGACTTGATGAGTAAAACCCAAAAGCCGATTGTCTTTTTATCGCTGTTTTTACGGCATGTGCCAAACACGAGCCCGCAGAATATCATCAATATCTCATGCAAACAGATGCAGAGCTTCCACGGGCAGATGAATGTGCTGAAAGGGGAAGTCGATCGCTGGCGCAAAGGGAATTATGCCATCATTTTCGTCGGTCCTGATGCTGAAAGGGTGAAGAAGCTCGAGCGTGTCCTCGAAGACTATGAGATTGATGCGGTAAAAGTGGACAGCAAGCAGGAATTGCTGCCAGGGAAGGTGCAAATCATCCAGGGGAGCCTGAATACGGGCTTCGAATTCCCAATCCAGAAGATTGCCGTGATTACCGAAGAGGAGCTTTTCAACAAGAAAACAAAAAAGCCGGCAAGACGGCAGAAGCTTTCGAATGCAGAGCGGATCAAAAGCTATTCAGAATTGAAAATCGGCGACTATGTCGTCCATGTCAATCATGGAATCGGGAAATACCTTGGCATTGAAACGCTTGTCATTAATGGTGTCCATAAGGATTATCTCCACATCCGCTATCAAGGGACGGATAAGCTTTATGTCCCTGTCGAGCAGATTGACCTTGTTCAGAAGTATGTAGGCTCTGAAGGGAAAGAGCCAAAGGTCTACAAGCTGGGCGGAACCGACTGGAAGCGTGTCAAGAGCAAGGTGCAATCCTCCGTCCAGGATATTGCTGATGATTTGATCAAGCTATATGCAGAGCGTGAGGCGAGTGTCGGCCATGCTTATTCACCAGATGGCGAGATGCAGCGCGATTTCGAATCGTCCTTTCCTTATCAGGAAACAGAGGATCAAATCCGTTCCATCCATGAAATCAAGCGGGATATGGAGCGTGAACGTCCGATGGACCGCTTGCTGTGCGGTGATGTTGGCTACGGGAAAACAGAGGTGGCCATCAGGGCAGCATTTAAAGCCATTGCGGACGGCAAGCAGGTAGCGTTCCTCGTGCCGACGACCATCCTGGCGCAACAGCATTATGAAACACTTCGTGAACGGTTCCAGGACTTCCCGATCAATATTGGCCTCATGAGCAGGTTCCGCACACGCAAGCAGCAAACGGAGACCATCAAGGGTTTGAAAGCTGGAAGCGTCGATATTGTTGTCGGAACCCACAGGCTTTTATCAAAGGAAATCACTTACCGTGACTTGGGATTGCTGATCATCGACGAAGAACAGCGGTTCGGGGTTACCCATAAAGAGAAAATCAAGCAGCTGAAGACGAATGTCGACGTCCTGACTTTGACAGCCACTCCAATCCCGAGAACCCTGCATATGTCGATGCTCGGTGTCAGGGACCTGTCTGTCATCGAAACACCGCCAGAAAACCGCTTCCCTGTCCAGACCTATGTCATGGAATATAACGGCGGGCTCGTCCGTGAGGCGATTGAACGGGAACTGGCGAGGGACGGACAAGTATACTTCCTATATAACCGTGTCGAAGACATTGAACGGAAAGCCGAAGAAATTTCTATGCTCGTGCCGGATGCACGTGTTACGTTTGCCCACGGCCGGATGACTGAAAATGAGCTTGAATCGGTGATGCTTGGTTTCCTTGAGGGAGAGTATGATGTCCTCGTCAGCACGACGATCATCGAGACGGGTGTGGACATCCCGAATGTAAATACCTTGATTGTTTATGATGCGGATAAAATGGGTCTTTCCCAGCTTTACCAGCTGAGAGGAAGGGTTGGGCGCTCCAACAGGGTGGCCTACGCCTATTTCACCTACCGGAAAGACAAGATTCTTACAGAAGTGGCGGAAAAACGCCTGCAGGCTATCAAGGAATTCACCGAACTGGGCTCTGGGTTTAAAATTGCGATGCGTGACCTGTCGATCCGGGGTGCCGGAAATCTGCTTGGTGCGCAGCAGCATGGCTTCATCGATTCTGTCGGTTTTGATTTGTATTCGCAAATGCTCAAGGAAGCTATCGAAGAACGCAAGCCCGAAAAAGATCAGGTCCGCAAGCCTTCGATTGAAATCGACCTGGAGCTTGATGCTTATATTCCGGACACCTATATTTCCGATGGCCATCAAAAGATCGAGATGTATAAGCGTTTCCGAGGTATCGAGACATTGAAGGATATCGATGAATTGAAAGAGGAAATCACCGACCGGTTCGGGGATTATCCTCAGGAGGTGGAAACCTTATTAAAGGTGGCGGAGCTCAAGGTATATGCGATTACCGCAGGAGTGGAATCCATCAAACAGGCGAAACAGGATGTTACGATCCTTTTATCAGAGGATGGCAGCACCCGGATTGACGGACAGAAGGTGTTCAAGCTGAGCAGCCAGTACAGGAATGCGGTCGGGCTTGGCATGGAAGGCAACAAGTTAAAGATGGTTGTCCATACAAAGGCATTGAAGGACAATCGTTGGTTCGAGATCACTTTCGAGATGGTAAAGGGACTTCACGACTCCCAAAAGGAACAGGAAAATACAGTATCCTGACATGTGGAAATATTTTGTAATACAAATGTAAAACAAGAAGGTGTTTCAAAAAAGATAGACAAGGGTAATTTTTGTGTGTACGCAATAATTGACTGGAAGGTTTATCCGTTTTTGGCACCTTTATCACTTCAAAGAAAATAATGATGAGAAGTGTATAGAACTTTCCATATGAAAGATACTAAGTTCAAATCTTGGTAAGGATGATTAATTAAGCCATTATCGTTACCAAAAAAATAATCATCAGATGAAAGTGAGGCAACGTTGGATGAAAGCAACTGGTATTGTTCGTCGAATCGATGATTTAGGTCGTGTCGTTATTCCTAAAGAAATTAGAAGAACCCTTCGTATTCGTGAAGGAGATCCACTAGAGATTTTCGTGGACCGTGATGGTGAAGTAATCCTTAAGAAATATTCACCAATCAGCGAACTGAGCGATTTTGCGAAGGAGTATGCAGAAGCGCTGTATGACAGCCTTGGCAATCCGGTGCTGATTTGCGATCGAGATACTTATATCGCAGTGGCAGGCGGTTCCAAGAAGGACTACTTGAATAAAAACATCGGTGAACAAGTCGAGAAGACAATGGAAGACCGTACTTCCTCGCTTGTGAACCAGCAATCTAACTTCGCGCTTGTAGACGGTAATGAAGAGTCTATTTCTTCTTATACGATCGGGCCAATCATCGCTAACGGAGACCCAATAGGGGCTGTAATCATCTTCTCTAAAGAAGGATCACTGGGAGATGTTGAACAAAAGGCAGTGGAAACTGCTGCAGGCTTCCTTGCAAGACAGATGGAGCAATAATCGATTAACTGTATTTTCTATCCTACCTGAATGGGCAGCTGACAAAGCTGCCTCTTTTCATGTTCTCGTTTATTACGGCTATTTTACAATTGATAAAATGGCTTCGCGGCTTGGGGCTGTCATGTTCATGCTATGATATAATACGTTTGAAACTGAAATTGGAAGGAGATGGGCGATGAAGCCCGTTGCAGATTCAAACGAATTGATGAAGGGAGCCATGATCCTGACTGTGGCAGCCCTGGTTACAAAAATTTTAAGCGCTGTTTACCGTGTCCCGTTCCAGAATATTGTTGGAGACATTGGTTTTTATATTTATCAGCAGGTATATCCCTTTTTTGGCATTGTCATGGTTTTATCTACATATGGATTTCCTGTGATCATTTCTAAATTATACACAGAGGAGCAGGCCGCCGGTCATCATGGCAGGGCGGACAGGCTATTGGCCATCTCGCTTGTGTTTCTCGGCATGGTCGGGTTTTTGCTTTTCGCCTTCTTCTTTTTTGGTGCGTCATGGATTTCCGGAAAAATCGGAGACCCTGAATTAACGCCATTATTCAAGGTCGTATCGGTCCCATTTTTGCTCTTTCCGTTCATTTCTGTGTTCAGAGGCTACTTTCAGGGGAAGGGAAACATGGTTCCGACGGCGATTTCCCAGGTTTCAGAACAATTCATCCGTGTTGCGACCATCCTGATTTTATCAGCAGTCTTTGTACAACAAGGCTTCTCACTTTATGTAACAGGAGCTGGAGCTGTATTCGGATCCGTAACCGGGGGACTGATTTCCGTGCTGCTGCTTGGCTTTTATTTTTGGAAAAATAGAGGTGGAGACCCGTTCAAGCATTTTCAGGCGAAGGACCTGTTCGATGACGCAGCCTGGGCAGTAAAAGCCCTTGTCGTCCAGGGCCTTGCAATCAGCATCAGTGGCATGCTGTTGATCCTGTTCCAGCTAGCGGACTCATTGAACATGTATATTTCCTTGCTGGATACAGGGTTGACGACGGAGGAAGCAAAGTCGGCAAAAGGGATTTTTGACCGTGGACAGCCGCTGATCCAGCTAGGGGCTGTTGTTGCTACATCGATGTCATTGAGTCTTGTACCGGCGATTTCCGGTGACAAATCAAGTGATCGCCATGAGAGGATTCTCGCAAAAGTCAGGCTCGCGCTTCAGACAAGCCTGGTTTTTGGCGCGGCAGCTGCGGTGGGATTATCCAGCATCATGGTCCCGGTGAATATCATGCTGTTTAAGAATGCCGATGGATCAAATGTCCTGGCAGTGCTGAGCTTGATGATTTTATTTGCCTCTGTCATATTGACGATCATGAGCATCCTCCAGGGTCTTGATCATTCGTTATTTCCGGCAGCCGTCGTTCTTGCCGGGTTTGGCATGAAATATTTCATGAATCTTATCCTGATTCCGTCTTTCGGGACGATGGGTGCTGCCTGTGCCACCCTGATAGCTATGCTTTGCGTCATGATGGTCTTGATTGCAAAATTGCGGCGCGAGCTTGGCGGTCCAGTTTTATCAACCGTATTTATCGGAAAAATCCTGCTATCCTCGGCTGTGATGGCTGTTATTTTGCGATTGTTTTTGTTTATAACAGATTTCGGTTATGGATATATTGAACCTGACAGACTCGGAGCCATTTTCCAGGCATTAAGTTCAGTGGCTATTGGGGCACTTGTTTATTTTTTCGTGCTGGTCAAAACGAGGGCTTTGACTGAAGATGAGCTGGCGACACTGCCATTCGGAAGCCGGATTGTGCAGCTGTTCTCCAGGTAATGCCTTAACATTATAGAAGGAGGAAGCAGGAAATGAATAAAAAAATTCTCATCATCGGGCTGGGCGCTGGCGACCTTGACCAGCTGCCGCTTGGTGTATATAGAAAATTTCAGCAGGAGAAGAACCTGTTTTTACGGACAAAGGAGCATCCGGTGGTTGCTGAGCTTGAGAAGGAAGGCATGCAGTTTCAATCATTCGACGGTATCTATGAGAAGCATGACCAGTTTGCGGATGTATATGAGGAAATCACAGAATTCTTGCTGGCAGAAGCGGACAAGGCACCCGTCACTTATGCTGTTCCCGGACATCCTTTGATTGCGGAGCGGACCGTGCAGCTATTGCTTGAACGAGGCCCGGAACGGGAAACGGAAATTGAGATCGGCGGCGGCCAAAGCTTCCTTGATGCGATGTTCCAAGCGCTGGAAATTGATCCGATCGATGGGTTCCAGCTGCTTGACGGCACCGCTCTTGTAAAAGAAGACCTGCTGCTGAAGAGCCATACAATCATCGGCCAGGTGTATGATGCGTTTGTAGCCTCTGACGTGAAGCTGACGCTGATGGAAAAATTGCCGGATGAGTACGAGGTATACATCGTCACGGCAGCAGGAAGCAGTGAGGAAGTGATTAAAAAAGTTCCATTATATGAACTGGACCGGGAGATGGAACTGAGCAATCTGACATCGGTATATGTTCCGCCTGTTGAAGATGAACAGATTTTGTACAAGGATTTCCGGAAGCTGCGTGGAATTATATTAGAACTGCGAGGTCCAAACGGTTGCCCTTGGGATAAAAAACAAACCCATCAGTCCTTGAAGAAATATTTGATTGAAGAATCATACGAGCTGATCGAAGCCATCGACAATGACGATATTGACCATATGATAGAGGAACTGGGAGACGTGCTGCTGCAGGTCATGCTCCATGCCCAGATTGGCGAGGATGAAGGATATTTCTCCATTGATGATGTGATCGAAGGGTTATCATCAAAGATGGTTCGCAGGCACCCCCATGTTTTTGGCGACAAGACAGCAGAAAACGAAGAGGACGTCATGCGCAACTGGCAGGAAATCAAGGAGCAGGAAAAAGGCGGCCCTGTTAAATCACTTCTCGAGGGAGCCGGCAAAGGGCTGCCAAACCTCTTGAAGGCTTATGAACTGCAAAAAGAAGCAGCAAAAGTCGGCTTTGACTGGAAGACAGTTGCCCCGATCCTTGATAAAGTTAAGGAAGAAATTGAGGAGCTGTCAGCTGAAATAAGCGGGAACGGCCGGTTTGATGATATTCAGCTGGAATACGGAGACATGCTGTTTGCACTCGTGAACTTTGCGAGGCATTACGATATTAATCCGGAAGAGGCGTTATACAAAACAAATCTGAAATTCATGCGGCGTTTTGCTTTCATCGAACAGAAGGCAGCCGAAAATGGCCGGAAGCTCGAGGATCATTCCCTTGAGGAGCTGGACGCTTATTGGGACGAAGCCAAGAAACAAGGATTGTAAGGTAAATCAAACCATTTTTTTAAAAGGGGTTTAAATGCGATGAGGCTGGATAAATTTTTAAAAGTGTCAAGATTGATCAAAAGAAGAACATTGGCAAAGGAAGTATCGGATCAGGGAAGGATTTCAGTCAACGGTGTTCCGGCAAAAGCGAGTACCAATGTAAAAGCAGGCGATGAACTGGCGATCCGTTTCGGACAGAAGGTTGTTTCTGTCAAAATTGAGCGGATTCAGGAAAATTCCCGTAAGGAAGAAGCGGCTGAAATGTATACGATCCTTGGGGAAGAGCGAATCCCGGGGGACGACGAAGAGTAAACCTGGCTTCGTCGGAAGGCTTGTTCTATTCTGCCTTAATCAATCATAAACATGTACAAAAGTGCATTATGATTGTGAGGGGTTAAGATGAGCCAATATTATGAAACGAACCAGACAAAGAGCAACTTGCCGGATCACGACTTAGTGATGAGAGGCAGAAGGACATTGGAAATCACGGGAGTAAAGCAGGTTGAAAGCTTCGACAACGAAGAGTTCCTGCTGGAGACAGTCATGGGATTCCTGGCGATCAAAGGCCAGAATCTACAGATGAAGAATCTGGATGTCGACAAGGGTATCGTCTCGATCAAGGGGAAAATCTTCGATCTGGTCTATCTCGATGACCAGCATGGGGAGAAAGCTAAAGGATTCTTTAGCAAGTTATTCCGATGACGCTGTCGACCCAATTTTTGACGATGCTCGCCATGATTGGGATGGGCAGCTTATTCGGCGCTTCACTTGATACGCATAACCGATTCCTGAAAAGATCGAAGCGGAAATCCTGGATTGTCTTCATCAATGACATCCTGTTCTGGGTATTCCAGGGTTTGTCGATTTTTTATGTGTTATTTTCTGTAAATATGGGAGAGTTGCGCTTTTATATCTTCCTGGCATTATTATGCGGCTTCGCTGCCTATCAAAGCCTTTTCAAGAAAATGTACCTGAAGCTGCTCGAGCACACGATCTCGATCACTATCAATGTCTATTTGTTCTTCGTGAAGGCTGTCAGGCTGCTCATAGTCAGGCCGCTGCAAGTGCTGGCTGCTACTGCTCTATCTCTCGTGCTCCTTACGGGGAGAGGCCTTTATGGATTGTTGAAATGGCTTCTTTCCGTTTTACTATGGCTGCTGAAATACATCATTTGGAAGCCGGTTAAGATGATATTCCTACTTTTTTGGAAACTTTTGCCGAAAACAGTTAAAAAAAGCGTCGAGAAGTTATATAATAAATTGGCAGGATTTCTAATTATAGTAAAGAATTATTCTATTAAGCCGATAAAATGGATAAAGAAATTTAAAAAGTAGACTATTTTACACAATCGAAAATAAATGTAAGGAGGACTGCGGGGAATGAGTGTCATCAGGAAAAAGAACATAGCCAGGATTGAAAATCAATATGTACAGCAGCGTGAAAAAGCAGGTATAGCTGAAACCAGGAAGCGGAAACTGCTATTCAGGCGCCTCGCAGTCTTTGCTTTATTCGCATCCGTCATCTCCTATTTGATGATCTCAACCTTCATTTCCCAGACGGCAGCACTGGAAAAGAAGCAGGCGGACAAAGCTCAACTTGAGCAAAAGCTGGCAAACCTCCAGAAAAAGCAGGAAATCTTGGATGAGGAAATTGTCAAATTGAACGATGACGAATACATAGCGAAGCTTGCCCGCAAGGAATACTTCCTATCCGAAAAGAACGAAATCATCTTCAACCTTCCTAAAGAGAAAAAGGACTCCCAAGATTCGCCTTATTGACACTCTTTTTTTATATTCTGTATAATATAGAGTAAGTATGATTTTTTTATATCTTTAAGGAGGCAAAACTTTTTTATGTCAATCGAAGTAGGCAGCAAGCTACAGGGAAAGGTAACAGGAATTACAAATTTCGGGGCGTTCGTGGAACTGCCGGGCGGTTCAACCGGACTCGTTCATATCAGTGAGGTTGCTGATAACTATGTCAAGGATATCAATGACCACCTCAAAGTAGGCGACCAGGTTGAAGTGAAGGTAATCAATGTTGAGAAAGACGGTAAAATTGGTTTATCAATCAAAAAAGCTGTTGACCGACCAGAACGACCAGAGCGACCTGCAAGACCAGAAAGATCTGATCGACCATACTCCCAGCGTCCACGTGGCGGCGGAAGAGGAAATGACAACCGAAATGCCCGTCCGGAAAATTTCGAGTCAAAAATGGCGAAATTCCTGAAGGACAGTGAAGACCGTTTGTCAACTCTAAAACGTGCTACCGAATCCAAGCGCGGTGGAAGAGGAGCCAGAAGAGGGTAACTTGCTGCTAAGTGAATATATAAAATAGCAGGTATTATGCTATACCAAGACAAGTCGATCGCTGGCTTGTCTTTTTGTTTTTTATAATAGTGCTCATCGTACAATAAAAAAACCTCGCTCCTTTAAAAGGAACGAGGTTTTTTGCAGTGCTGTATGACCCCTACGGGATTCGAACCCGTGTTACCGCCGTGAAAGGGCGGTGTCTTAACCGCTTGACCAAGGGGCCGTATAAAGTTTTTAGATGTCCAGCTTCGGCTCCTAGCTAGTTTTCATCTATGAGTTAGCTTCCTGGAGTATCTTGTGAGAAGCGTTAGCTTTGAGCAGCTCGAGTCGCTTCAGTCCGTCCGATGAAGTCAAAGAACGACTTCACCTGCCGGCCCTCCAGCGCTTGTCGGAGCTAAGCAGTCGCCTGCGCTTTTCTAAGTAGCGGCGGAGGGGATCGAACCCCCGACCTTACGGGTATGAACCGTACGCTCTAGCCAGCTGAGCTACACCGCCATATTGGTATTGTTTTGAGGCACAAGAAATATAATACATAGATATTAAAATAGTGTCAATGGATTTTTAAAAAGAAAGATAAAAAAATAGGAGGTAATTTTTAGCGGCTCCACAAAATTTCAACATGGTGCAAAAATAATCCGTGGTATTTCGAGTAATTGCTTTATTTACGGGGAAATGCGTCGAACGAAACTTTGATGCTTGTCCTTGTTTTTGACAAACTTCTGGATTGCTCCCTTTTATAATAATCAGCAACGATAAAAAAGTGGGGAGTGTATTTAATGCAAAAGGTAGAAAGGAACATGATGGAACCGATCGGTGAAGTTCATCTCGAGGAATCACGATTCAGATTGGCAAAAGGCATGTCGAAGCTGCAATCCAAGATCGAAACCCTTTTCCTGAAAAAAGGCTATATATTCTTGATCATTGGATTCTTGCTTGGCCGTGCCTTGATACTGGCACAATTGACCCCTTTTAGCCTTCCATTTTTTGCGGCCGTTTACCTCATCCGTAAAGACCGTGCCCCAATTGCACTGTTTGGTCTGGTTGCTGGAGCTGCGACCCTGTCATTTACAGATGCCGTTTTCACCTTCGGCTCGGTATTCTTGTTCCTGCTTCTATACAAACTGACAAAAAAGTGGATCAAGAATAATCTGAAAGTGCTGCCATTCTATATATTTTTCACTATTTTAATAGCCAAAATGTTGAAAGCTCTTATTTTGTCAGGAAATATCACCATGTATGAAGGGATGATGACAGGAGTCGAAGCAGGCCTGGGATTGGTGTTGACGTTCATTTTCCTGCAAAGCATACCATTGATGACCTCTAGCCTGCGCAAGCAATCTTTGAAAACAGAGGAAATTGTCTGTTTGATCATCATGCTCGCTTCCGTGATGACAGGAACCATCGGCTGGACAATTTATGACTTATCAGTCGAACATGTCATGTCCCGTTACTTGATCCTCATTTTTTCATTTGTTGCCGGAGCCACCGTGGGTTCTACAGTCGGTGTCGTAACAGGCTTGATATTCAGTCTTGCGAATGTGTCGAGTTTTTACCATATGAGCCTGCTGGCATTTTCAGGTCTGCTCGGCGGCTTGCTGAAAGAGGGAAAGAAGCCGGGGGTAGCACTTGGATTGTTCATCGCCACGCTTTTGATTGGCATGTATGGCGAGGGCGGAGGTGCCCTTAGCCAGACATTGACCGAGTCGGCAGCGGCTGTCCTGCTCTTTTTCCTGACACCTCAATCGCTTACGTCACGGATCGCCAAACATATTCCGGGAACAGCGGAGTACTCAGCAGAGCAGCAGCAATACATGAGAAAAATGAGGGATGTAACAGCACAGCGTGTCGTCCAGTTTTCGAATGTATTTGAAGCATTGTCGAAAAGCTTTTCGACTTTGCAGGTCCAGGATGAAACGGTTGAAACGGATCGCGATATGGATTACTTCCTGAGCAATGTCACGGAAAAGACTTGCCAGACCTGTTTTAAGAAAGACCATTGCTGGACAAGGAACTTTAATACAACCTATGACTATATGAGCGAAATTATGCAGGAGATGGATCATAATTCCGGTGCGGTGCCTCAGAAGCTATCCCGGGACTGGGACAAGCATTGCACGAGGTCGAAGAAAGTCCTAGAAATCATGCAGCAGCAGCTGACCTATTACCAGGCCAACCGTAAGCTGAAAAAGCAGGTCCAGGAAAGCAGGCGGCTTGTTGCCGATCAATTGCTGGGTGTTTCCGAAGTCATGGGTGATTTCGCCAAGGAAATCCAGCGTGAGCGCGAGAACCACTCAAAGCAGGAGGAGCTGATTCTTGAATCTCTGCAGGATTTTGGCATTCATATCGAGCATGTGGAAATTTACAGCCTTGAACAGGGCAATGTGGATATCGATATGACCATTCCATATTGCCAGGGACATGGGGAATGCGAAAAGCTGATCGCGCCAATGCTGTCCGATATCCTCAAGGAAAACATCGTCGTCAATTCGGAAGAATGCTCAACCTTCCCGAACGGTTTTTGCCATGTGACATTCCGTTCTGCCAAAGCCTTTGTCGTATCGACTGGTGTAGCGCATGCGGCCAAAGATGGAGACCTTGTTTCCGGGGATAGCTATTCGACCATTGAACTGAGCGGTGGTAAATTTGCAATTGCCATCAGTGATGGAATGGGCAATGGCGAAAGAGCCCATTCAGAGAGCAGGGATACACTGTTATTGCTGCAGCAAATCCTTCAATCAGGAATTGAAGAAAAAGTGGCAATCAAGTCAGTGAACTCCATTTTATCATTAAGGACAACGGATGAAATATTCTCAACCCTGGACCTCGCTATGATCGATCTGCAAAATGCATCGACAAGATTCCTGAAAATCGGTTCGACCCCGAGCTTCATCAAACGAGGCTCCAAGGTTATGAAGGTCCAGGCGAGCAACCTGCCGATGGGGATTTTACAGGAATTCGAAGTAGATGTCGTCGGCGAGCAGCTGAAGGCCGGTGACCTGCTGATCATGATGAGCGATGGTGTTTTTGAAGGACCGAAGCATGTCGAGAATTACGATCTATGGATGAAGCGGAAAATCAATGAGCTCCAGACCGAAGATCCACAGGCCATCGCCGATTTGATCATGGAGGAAGTCATCCGTTCCCGCGGAGGATCCATTGAGGATGACATGACCGTCGTTGTCGCGAAAATCGATCACAATATCCCGAAATGGGCATCGATTCCGATGGGTAATTATCAAAAAAGAGCCTAACCGGTTAATTTGAGCAATATGCGATTCATTTATGTACGAGGAAGTAAAATTTTCACTTCGAGAAATGTCTAGCTCCAGCGCCTAGCCCCTCGAGACGCTTCGGTCCGCCCAATGAAGTCAAAGAACGACTTCACTGGTCGGCCCTCCAGCGCTTGTCGGGGCTGATCAAGGCGCTTCCGCTTTTCTTATGTATATTTCCCCTCTACTTCGTCGAAAATGGTAACAAATTTATTATAGGCTTCTTTCTTTTACTAGATTGTAAAAGTCGGGCCTGGAAGTGAGGGGATTGCATGAAAACAGGAACGATCAGGCAAATATTGCTCATTACAGATGGATGCTCGAATCAGGGTGAAGATCCGATCGCAATGGCTGCGCTGGCCAAGGAGCAGGGGATTACGGTGAATGTCATTGGTGTGATGGAACAGGATGTGATAGATGAACAGGGCATGAAAGAAATCGAGGGCATTGCGATGTCTGGCGGAGGTGTCAGCCAGATTGTGTATGCGCAGCAGCTTTCACAGACTGTCCAGATGGTAACGAGGAAAGCGATGACCCAGACTCTTCAGGGAGTGGTCAATAAGGAGTTGCAGCAAATTCTTGGCGGCGGCAGGACGGTAGAAGATCTTCCTCCAGAACAGCGCGGGGAGGTCATGGAGGTTGTGGACGAGCTTGGGGAGACGGTTGAACTGGATGTGTTGATTCTTGTCGACACAAGCGCGAGCATGAAGCATAAGCTGCCGACTGTAAAAGAAGCCTTGCTGGACTTGAGTTTGAGCCTGAATGCCCGTTCCGGCGATAATCGTTTTTCGGTGTTTGTATTTCCCGGGAAACGAAATGATGTCGAAAAATTGCTGGATTGGACACCAAAGCTTGAATCGCTGACAAGCATTTTTGCCAAGCTGACAACTGGCGGAATTACGCCGACAGGCCCGGCGATTCGTGAAGCCCTTTCTTATTTCAATAAAAAACGATCTCTAAGGAGCCTTCTGTCCCGTGATGATGAATCCTTCTTTGAAGAATCTGTGTAAGGTCATTCCCGGCACCATCATTGAAGGGAAATGGCATCACAATCGTTATACCATCATTAAAGAACTTGGTTTTGGAGCAAATGGGATTGTGTATTTAGCAAGACATGACAATAAACAGGTAGCATTGAAAATGAGCGACAATGGAATGTCGGTCACTTCTGAGGTCAATGTATTGAAAGCTTTTGCCAAGGTCCAGGGATCTGCCCTCGGGCCTTCTTTGCTGGATGTAGATGATTGGGAACGCCCAGGAAAGAAAGTCAGTTTCTATGTCATGGAATTCATAAAAGGACCGGATTTTCTCGCTTTCCTTGAGCAAAAAGGGCCGGATTGGACTGGAGTGATGATCCTCCAGCTGCTGGCGGATTTACAGCAACTGCATGACAATGGCTGGGTTTTTGGCGACTTAAAACCGGAAAATTTGATTGTGACAGGACCACCGGCAAGGATCCGCTGCATCGATGTTGGCGGAACGACGATGCAGGGTAGGTCGATCAAAGAGTTCACGGAATTCTTTGACCGGGGTTACTGGGGGCTTGGAAGCAGAAAGGCAGAGCCAGGGTACGATTTGTTTGCTGTCGCCATGATCATGGTCAACACAGCCTATCCGAAAAGGTTTACGAAGAAATCAGGCGGAATCAGCGAAATCATGGAAAAGGTGAAGCAAAGCCCAGAGTTGAGGAGATACGAAAAGGTCATTTACAACGCGCTGTCTGGGAAGTACCGGTCCGCAAAAGAAATGAGGACAGATTTACTCCAGGTCCATCAGCCGGATTCCTCATCAAGAAACAATCGCCAGCAAAAGCCTGCTCCACAAAAGCAACATCAGCCGAGTCCGGCTCGCAGCACTGTGAAAAGGGCATCATCTTCAGCATCAGGACAAACGAGAAAGCGATATAACAAGAGCAGGAAGAAATCCTCAACTCTTGAAACCGCCACCATCATCCTGATTATCTCATTGTTATATTTTTTCTATATTTATAGCCAGATTACCTGATATTTTTGAAACCTTTTACGGGCTCATCCGTAGATAAGGGAGTAAAGCCCTGATTTTTGATAAAGTACAATGGAAAGTGTTAAGCTGAAAGATAATAAACCTATTTAGAAGATTAATGGATTGCCGGCGTGGGTATAGAGTTAAACCGGCAATGCGGTAAGGAAGATCGTGATGATCGATATGAAGGTGAATGCCTTTCTTGAAAGGCATGGTTTTCAGCTGAATAACAAGTCAATCGCAGTCGGTGTTTCCGGTGGACCGGATTCGCTTGCTTTGCTTCACTATTTATCTGAGCAGCGGGAACGGAAATCCCTGAAGATTATTGCTGTCCACGTTGACCATATGTTCCGTGGTGATGAATCTTATCAAGATGCTCTGTTTGTAAAAGATTTTTGCGAAAAACGGGGCCTTCCCTTTGAGATGAAAAGGGTCGATGTGCCAGCTTATATGGAGAAGACAGGTTTAAGCTCCCAACAAGCCGCCCGCGAATGCCGATTTGCCTTTTTCGATAAAGTGATGGAGAAGCATCAACTTGAATACCTTGCATTAGGGCATCATGGGGACGACCAGGTCGAAACGATATTGATGAGGCTTACCAGGGGCAGTTCCGGAGCAGCAAGGGCAGGCATTCCTTTTTCCCGTAAAATGGGTCCGTTCACGGTTTTCAGGCCATTTTTATGTCTGACCAAAAGGGAACTGCAAGAGTATTGCGCCGAAAATTCGCTCGAACCCAGAATCGATCCAAGCAATGAGAAGGCATACTATAGCAGGAACCGATTCAGGAAAACCGTCCTGCCTTTTTTAAAAGAAGAGAATCCGGGAGTCCATGAACATTTCCAGCGTTTCAGCGAAGAATTGCAGATGGATGAAAAGTATCTTCTTGAATTAACAAGGAAAGAATTGAATAAAGTAATGGAGAAAGAGGACAGAGGGATCTCGATCACTATTAGTTCTTTTCGAGAAATGCCAATGCCTTTACAAAGAAGAGCGATTAAACTAATATTAAATTATCTTTACAATGATCGACCTGCTTCTCTTTCCGCTATACATATTGAAAAGATTTTTTCAATAATTCGCAACCCCCATCCGTCAGGAACACTTGATTTCCCCAGCGGTTTAAGAATCATACGATCGTATGGAAATTGCCAATTCACATTGAACCCGCCAGAAAGGCAAAGCTACCGTTTTGAAATGACAGGACCAAAGCAGCTGATCTTGCCGAATGGTGATCGCATTGATGCCCAATTGCTCAATGATGTTCATGTCACGGATATTTCCAATCATCGTTTCATCGTCGACCTGGAGGAAACAGGCACTCCCTTATACATCCGCACCAGAAGGAATGGTGACAGGATGTCTTTGAAGGGAATGAAGGGGTCAAAGAAGCTGAAAGATATTTTCATCGATATGAAAGTCCCGTTAGAACAAAGGGATGAATGGCCGGTCGTCACAGACCGGGAAGACAGGATCCTTTGGCTTCCAGGCCTGAAAAAATCGAATCACGAAGCAAGTGAACAAGGAAACAGGTTATTACTATTAACTTATATAAAGCATTGATATCTTCCAGGGGGCACAATGATCATGATGAAAAATGATATTGAAAAAGTACTGTTTACAGAAGAAGAGATTCAGGAAAAAACAAAACAGCTGGCGGCGCAGTTAACTGAAGAATATCAGGACCGTTTCCCGCTGGCAATCGGAGTCCTGAAGGGCGCAATGCCTTTCATGGGTGACTTGCTGAAGCGCGTGGATGCTTACCTTGAAATGGACTTCATGGATGTTTCAAGCTATGGAAATGCGATGGTGTCATCCGGTGAAGTTAAAATCCTTAAGGACCTTGATACTTCCGTTGAAGGAAGAGACATCCTGATCATCGAGGACATCATCGACAGCGGCTTGACTCTCAGCTATTTGGTTGAGTTGTTCAGATACCGCAAGGCTAAGTCCATCAAAATTGTCACGCTGCTTGATAAACCAACCGGAAGAAAGGCTGATATCAAAGCAGATTATGTCGGGTTTATCGTTCCTGATGAGTTCGTTGTCGGCTATGGTCTTGATTACGCGGAAAAATACCGTAACCTGCCTTATATCGGAATTTTGAAGCCGGAAGTATACACAAAATAAATAACGGTTACGATTTAGTGAATGAAATTTAACATTTCACATAACAACCAAATATTCTGAATGTTAATTTCTTGTATTAGCATAATTTGCTATGATACTATTTAGTATAGTTTGTCTACCGTGGGAGGAGGTAAGGGATGAATCGGATCTTCCGTAATACCATCTTTTATTTATTGATATTTTTAGTCATTATCGGAGTAGTGAGCTTCTTTAATGGAAATAACCAGCCAACTGAACAAATCTCTTACGATAAATTCATGCAGGAACTTGAGGCAGGCAATGTTTCAGGAACTCTGACGCTGCAGCCTGAACGAGGTGTGTATGAAGTAAGGGGCCAGATGAAGGGCCAGGAAGAGGGCAAGGGCTTCATTACTTATGTATGGAGCAACCCGGATACATTAAACCGCATTGAACAGACAGCTGCTGATGCAGATGTCGATATTAAGCCTGCAAAAGAAACAAGCGGATGGGTAACGTTCTTTACATCCATCATTCCGTTCATCATCATTTTCATTCTGTTCTTCTTCTTGCTTAACCAGGCTCAGGGCGGCGGCAGCCGTGTCATGAACTTCGGTAAGAGCAAAGCGAAGCTGTATAACGAAGAAAAGAAGAAAGTGCGCTTCAAGGATGTTGCGGGCGCAGATGAAGAAAAACAAGAGCTTGTCGAGGTTGTTGAATTCCTTAAGGACCCTCGTAAATTCGCTGAGCTTGGAGCGCGTATACCAAAAGGGATCCTCTTGGTAGGACCTCCGGGAACCGGTAAAACACTGCTTGCACGTGCTGTTGCCGGGGAAGCGGGAGTACCGTTCTTCTCGATCAGTGGTTCCGACTTCGTAGAAATGTTTGTCGGTGTCGGTGCGTCACGTGTGCGTGATTTATTTGAAACAGCTAAAAAGAATGCTCCATGTATTATCTTCATCGATGAAATCGATGCTGTCGGCCGCCAGCGTGGTGCTGGTCTTGGTGGAGGGCACGATGAGCGTGAACAGACGCTCAACCAGTTGCTTGTTGAAATGGATGGATTTGGTGCCAACGAGGGAATCATCATCGTAGCGGCTACTAACCGCCCTGATATCCTTGATCCGGCATTGCTGCGTCCAGGCCGTTTCGACCGCCAGATCACAGTTGACCGTCCGGATGTCACTGGCCGTGAAGCTGTATTGAAGGTGCATGCGAGAAATAAACCACTTGATGAATCTGTTAACTTAAAGAGTATTGCGGCTCGTACTCCAGGTTTCTCTGGAGCGGACCTTGAAAACTTGCTGAATGAAGCAGCGCTTGTTGCTGCCAGAAGAAATAAGAAGAAGATCGACATGTTGGATCTGGATGAAGCAACAGACCGTGTCATTGCCGGTCCTGCCAAAAAGACACGTGTCATCTCCAAGAAGGAAAGAAATATTGTTGCCTTCCATGAAGCCGGCCATACCGTTATCGGGGTTGTCCTTGATGAAGCGGAAATGGTCCATAAGGTAACGATTGTCCCTCGCGGACAGGCTGGCGGTTATGCTGTCATGCTTCCTAAGGAAGATCGTTACTTCATGACGAAGCCTGAACTTCTTGATAAAATCACCGGCCTCCTTGGCGGGCGTGTAGCGGAAGAAGTCGTTTTTGGCGAAGTGAGCACAGGTGCCCACAACGACTTCCAGCGTGCGACAGGCATTGCGAGAAGAATGGTTACTGAATTCGGGATGAGTGATAAGCTCGGACCATTGCAGTTCGGCCAGGCGCAAGGTCAGGTATTCCTTGGACGTGACCTGAACAATGAGCAGAACTATTCAGATAAGATTGCTTATGAAATTGATGTGGAGATCCAAACCATCATCAAGGAATGTTATGCCAGAGCGAAGAACCTTCTTACAGAGCACCGTGATAAGCTTGATATTATCGCAAATACGCTTCTTGAAGTCGAAACGCTCGATGCAGAACAGATCAAGCATCTGATCGACCATGGACGTCTTCCGGAGCGAAGTGTAAGCCTGGATAATGACGACATGAAAGTGAACATCAACACGAAAAAGGATGAACTGCCTGCAATCGAAGAGACTGATAAGAAAGTTGACTCAGTCATCGAGGATCCAAAGGCAATCGACGAGAATCCAAAAGAATAAAATTCATGAAGCAGGTGTCCTGTAACGGGGCACCTGCTTATTTTTCTGGAGACTGTTCAATACAGGGCAGGGACATTCAGATTCGGTTGACTTTATTTAGTGAATTCCCGGCGATTATGGTATGATATTTGCAGAATTGATTCAGAAAACTACTGATAAGTTGGTGAATAGCTTGATTTTTGTTTTTGACGTCGGGAATACAAATATCGTGTTGGGTGTTTATGAGCAGGAAGAGTTGAAACACCACTGGAGAATTGAAACAAACCGCCATAGAACAGAAGATGAGTTTGGGATGATCGTCAAAAATCTTTTTGACCATGTCAATCTCTCTTTTTCTGATATAGATGGGATCATCATATCGTCCGTTGTACCGCCAATCATGTTCTCACTTGAGAGGATGTGCCAGAAGTACTTCCACCTTAAACCATTAGTCGTTGGGCCTGGCATCAAGACTGGTCTTGACATTAAATACGAAAATCCGAGGGAAGTTGGTGCAGACCGAATCGTGAATGCGGTCGCGGCCATCCATGAATATGGCAGCCCGCTGATCATTGTCGACTTCGGCACTGCGACAACCTATTGTTATATCAATGACCATAATCAGTATATGGGCGGAGCGATTGCCCCTGGAATCGGCATCTCTACCGAAGCTCTTTATTCGCGTGCTGCCAAACTTCCAAGGATTGAAATCAGCCGACCTGATGACGTGATTGGCAAGAACACGGTGTCAGCTATGCAAGCGGGTATCCTCTATGGATATGTTGGGCAAGTAGAGGGAATAGTTAAACGGATGAAAGATAAGAGTGCGGTCACCACTAAAGTGATTGCCACTGGCGGATTGGCGAATTTAATCGCCCAGGAATCAACCGTCATTGACGTTGTCGATCCGTTTTTGACTTTAAAAGGACTGCAGCTTATCTATAAGCGCAATATGGATAAAAACAGCTAAGCTTCCTTGATGGGAGGACGCATTAAATTTTACAGCATGAAGGGAGTAGAACAATGAGCGATTATTTAGTAAAGGCACTTGCTTTTGATGGACAGGTCAGGGCGTATGCAGCAAAAACGACTGAAACTGTTGGAGAGGCACAGCGCCGCCATTATACCTGGCCTGTGGCATCGGCTGCACTGGGCCGCACGATGACTGCTGGTGTGATGATGGGTGCGATGATGAAAGGCGAGGATAAATTAACGGTGAAAATCGAAGGCGGCGGTCCGCTTGGACTTATTCTCGTTGACAGCAATGCTAAAGGGGAGGTCAGAGGGTATGTGTCGAATCCGCATGTCCACTTTGACCTGAATGAACACGGCAAGCTGGATGTAAGACAGGGTGTCGGTACAGACGGAACGCTTACTGTCGTGAAAGACCTTGGCTTGCGTGACTATTTTACAGGACAAGTGCCGATTGTTTCAGGTGAACTTGGAGAAGATTTCACCTATTACTTCGCGACATCCGAACAGGTTAATTCTTCTGTTGGTGTCGGCGTGCTCGTCAATCCGGACAACTCAATCAAGGCAGCAGGCGGCTTCATCATTCAATTGATGCCTGGAACGACGGAAGAAACCATTTCAGCCATCGAACAAAGACTAGAGTCCATCCCGCCGGTCTCGAAATTGATTGAAAAAGGGCTGTCTCCTGAGGAGCTCCTTGAAGAGCTGCTTGGCAAAGACAATGTCAAATTCCTTGAGACGATGCCGGTTTCATTCGTGTGCAACTGCTCAAAAGAGCGATTCAGCAATGCACTGGTCAGTCTCGGAGCAGAAGAAATCCGTGATATGATCGAGACAGAAGGACAGGCTGAAACGCATTGTCATTTTTGCAACGAAAAATATGTGTTTACAAAAGAAGAACTGGAAGAGATAGAGAAAGAAGCAAAATAAGCTAGTGCTGGGGGAAGAGAAGTGGAAAAAAAGCATCTTTGGTACATTATTGCCGGGTTAGCCATATTGAATGCAATCACTCTTATAATGCTTCTTGCCAAGCCTGCTATCCTTGAAGGAAAAAAGGAGACAGTAGCGGAGGTTGGCAAGGCGTCGATCACCCGCCAGCAATGGCTCACCGAGCTGGAAGAACGGTACGGACAAGAAACGCTCAGGGACATGATCGACCAGGAAGTAGTCATGCAGATGGCTGACGAATACGGGATCGAATTATCCGACAAAGCAGTCGAACGGGAACTGACCATTTATAAGGCGATGTATTCGTCGCCAGGGAACGAACCAAAAAGCGAAGAAAAATGGAAGCAGCAGATCAAATACAGTTTGCTGCTCGAAGAACTGCTGACGAAGGATGTAAAAGTATCGGATGAGGATATGAAAACCTTCTATGAGCAAAACAAGAGTCTCTTTGATATCCCTGCCTCTTACCATCTATCTCAAATCATTGTTGAAACGAAACAAGAAGCAGAATCAGCGGTTAAGGAGCTAAAGGATGGCTCAAGCTTTGCCGCACTGGCGATGGAGCGTTCAATCGATGAATTTTCTGCTAATGAGGGCGGGGACATCGGCTTTGTGACCGAAGAAGATGAACTCATTTCCCCGGAAGTGATTTCAGCGGCAAAGTCCCTTAAATCTAAGGAGTGGACCGGACCTATAAAAGTAGAAAATGGCTACGCGATTGTTTATCTTCACGAAAAGCTGGCAGGCAAGAAATATAGCTTCAGTGAGGTGAAGAACCAGATTCGCAGACAGATTGCCCTCGAACAGATGGACATTCCTGTCTCTGCCCGTGCATTCTGGAATGATGCTGAAGTCAGCTGGTTCTATGGCGAGACCAGCAAAAAATAAGAATGGGAAGCACCGGTTTCAATTGACCGGTGCTTCTTTCTATCATTCGCTTTTCGGTGTGTTTTTATTGTTTAGTACGAGTAATAATAGGATAGTTTAAAAAGGATGGGCAGAAGTCTGATATCTGTTTTTGTCGAAGCATACTGATTGACATAGACTAAAAGTACTGGTAAATTTTAATAAAACCAATTAAAATACTCGGATTAAGAGGTGGATAATATGGTACGTATTGCGAACTCGATTAATGAGCTGATTGGCCAAACACCAATTGTGAAACTGAACAGGCTGGTTGATGACCAAAGTGCGGATGTGTATCTGAAGCTTGAGTACATGAACCCGGGAAGCAGCGTCAAGGATCGTATCGCACTTGCTATGATTGAGGATGCTGAAGCAAAGGGTGTCCTTAAGCAGGGAGATACAATCATCGAACCAACAAGCGGCAATACCGGAATCGGTCTTGCAATGGTGGCTGCTGCTAAGGGATACAAAGCCATTCTCGTTATGCCAGAAACGATGAGCATGGAGCGCCGTAACCTGCTGCGGGCATATGGTGCAGACCTCGTGTTGACTCCTGGTCCTGAAGGGATGGGCGGAGCGATCCGCAAGGCAGAGGAGCTGGCTAAGGAAAATGGCTACTTCATGCCTCAGCAATTCGAGAATGAAGCCAACCCTAGCATCCATGAAAGAACGACTGGTCCGGAAATCGTTGAACAGATGGGTGACCAGCTTGATGCGTTTATTGCGGGCATCGGTACAGGCGGCACCATCACCGGTGCAGGAAAGGTTCTTCGTCAGAAGTATAAGGATATCAAAATTGTTGCCGTTGAACCGACAGACTCTCCCGTTTTATCAGGAGGAAAGCCAGGACCCCACAAAATTCAGGGGATTGGCGCAGGTTTCGTGCCTGGTGTCCTTGACACCGATGTATATGATGAAATTATCAAGGTAGAAAATGAACAGGCATTCGACTTTGCCCGCCGTGCGGCAAAAGAAGAAGGCATCCTTGGCGGAATCTCTTCTGGCGCTGCAATCTATGCAGCACTTGAAACTGCGAAAAAACTAGGCAAAGGCAAGAAGGTACTTGCAATCATCCCAAGCAACGGGGAACGCTATCTGAGCACACCGCTTTATCAATTCGAAAACTAATATTTAACGGGAGGCAGGCCGACAAAGCTTGCCTCTTTTTGCTGTCTTCGAGAATATCGACCAAAAAAACTGCTCCTTTTTCTCCAAAATCCATCATTTTAAAAATGAAAGCGCGCGTTTCATCATGTATGATGGATAAAGAGAAAAAAATAGGGGTGACGAGCTTGCCGCACTACAGCATTCATACACAAAGTATTCCTTATACGGCTTCACGTTTTTTTCATCAATACGACCATATTGCCCAACAATATAAAGAGCATGTCATCCTCGAAAGCGGACGGGGCGGGCGTTACAGCATCGCTGCTTTCCAACCGGAAGTTATTTTTTCAGGAAAAGACCATAAATTAACGATCAGCAAGAACGGAATGACAACAACGCTTGAGGGAAATCCGCTTGAGTTAATGAAGCAGGAAATGGAAGCATACAAGGTCCCGGAAGTGGGTGGCCTGCCAGATTTCCAGGGCGGGGCGATCGGCTATATCAGCTATGATTATGCCCGCTACATCGAAAAGCTTCCGCAAATGGCAAAGGATGACTCCGGCATACCAGAGGTTTATTTTCAGGTGTACATGGAGTGGTTCGTGTTTAACCATCAAACAGAAACTCTATGGATCATGGCCCTGAGTGAACCGGGCCAGGAAGAGCGCACAAAAGAAAAGCTGACAGAGTGGCAAAAACGCTGGGAGGCTGAGGCGCTAGTCATGCATGCTGAAAAGGCGGACAAGCCAGGCTATGATGTGTTGCATGTTTCGATGGATGAAGATACCTTCATCGACGCAGTGGAACGTGTCCAGCAATACATTTCGCAGGGAGATGTCTTCCAGGTTAATCTGTCTGTCAGGCAATCAAAGCCGGTTGAAACAGAAGCAATCGAAGTGTATCGCCAGCTGCGCCAGTTGAATCCATCTCCATATATGGGCTATTTGCATACGGCGGATTTCCAGCTCGTCAGCGGCTCACCCGAACTCTTGGCAAAAGTAAACGGTACGGAGGTCAGCACAAGGCCGATTGCCGGCACGAGGTCGAGAGGCAGGACAGATCAGGAAGATTTGCAGCTTGCCAATGAACTCATCAACAATGAAAAGGAACGTGCCGAGCACGTCATGCTTGTTGACCTGGAAAGGAACGATCTCGGGAGGGTATGCAGATACGGTACGGTCGAAGTCGATGAATTTATGGTCATTGAAAAGTACTCGCATGTCATGCATATTGTCTCTAATGTCAGGGGCGAGCTAGCAGAAGGTGAAACATGGTTCGATGTCGTAAATGCGACCTTCCCGGGCGGAACGATTACAGGTGCGCCAAAGGTCAGGACGATGGAAATCATTGAAGAGCTTGAGCCGGTGAGACGAGGGCCATATACAGGTTCACTAGGCTGGATCGGTTTTAACGGCAATATGGAACTGAACATCATCATCCGCACGATGCTCGTCAAGGATGGGATGGCACATGTCCAGGCGGGAGCAGGCGTCGTCATTGACTCCATCCCGGCAAATGAGTACAAGGAATCGTTAAAGAAAGCCATCGCGCTTTGGAAGGCAAAAGAGCTTGCGGAGGGAAACGCATGATTTTGATGATCGATAATTATGATTCTTTCACATATAATCTTGTTCAATATCTGGGCGAAATGGGGGAGGAATTGAAGGTCATCCGCAATGACCAGACATCCATTCAGGGAATCGCAGAGCTGGATCCAAAGTTTTTGATGATCTCCCCGGGGCCATGCAGTCCGAATGAAGCAGGCATCAGTTTGGATGCCATCAAGAATTTCGCCGGCAAGACACCGATTTTTGGCGTCTGCCTCGGCCATCAGTCCATCGCCCAGGTATTTGGCGGGGACGTTGTTCGTGCGGAGCGGCTCATGCACGGGAAAACATCAATGGTCTACCACGACGGAAAGACGATTTTTGAAGGTGTGGAAAACCCATTCCCTGCAGCACGCTATCATTCTCTCATTGTCAAAAAAGAAACCCTTCCAGACTGTCTTGAGGTCTCAGCCTGTACAGAAGAAGGGGAAATCATGGCCATTCGCCATAAAACTCTGCCTGTGGAGGGCGTCCAGTTCCATCCGGAATCGATATTGACAACTCCGGGAAAGCAGCTGCTGCGGAATTTCATTGCGCATTACAATTTTACAAAGGAAGTAAGCTTGAAATGAAGCTCTATATAAATGGCCGGTTCATGGATAATAATGAGGCAGCGATTTCCCCTTTTGACCATGGATTTTTATATGGTCTGGGTGTCTTTGAAACCTTCAGGATCTACAATGGCCACCCATTTTTGCTGGATGACCATCTGGAGCGGCTGAATGCGAGTCTGCGAATTCTGGACATTAAAGCTGAATTCACCAGAGATGAAGCGATCAAGATTCTTGATGGCCTTTTAGCTGAAAACTCTCTCAGGGATGCATATATCCGCTTTAATGTCTCCGCAGGCAATGGTGAAATCGGCTTGCAGACGGAAAGCTATAATGAGCCGAATGTGATTGTTTTTGCCAAAATTTTGCCACCGGCAGGCGGTATGAATGAGAAACAGGCCGTACTGCTAGAGGTAAGGCGCAACACTCCAGAGGGCAGTGCCCGATTAAAATCGCATCACTATCTCAATAACGTGCTGGCCAAGCGTGAGGCGGGCCCTGCAATGGATACAGAAGGCATTTTTTTGAATGACGAAGGTTTCCTGGCAGAAGGAATTGTTTCGAATCTATTTTGGTACAGGGATGGGATCTTGTTCACTCCGGCGGTCAAGACCGGTATTTTAGATGGAGTGACGCGAAGGTTCGTCATCGAGATGGCCCGTACAGCAGGCACTGAGGTACGCGAAGGCTTTTACAAAAAGGAGGAAGCGGAAGCAGCCGACGAAATGTTCCTGACGAACTCAATCCAGGAAATCGTCCCGGTCACTTCTTTTTCAGGTAAAAGTTTTCCTGGGAAATCTGGCGAGATGGTCAGAAGACTATTTGGGCGATATGAAGCACAGCGGGAAACGCTATGGAGCAGAACACAATTGGATGGAGGACTCGCAAAATGAAACCTGTAATAAAAGCTGGTCCATATACATTGGACTACAGCAGCCAAACATTGGTCATGGGAATTTTGAATGTAACGCCCGATTCGTTTTCGGATGGCGGCAAGTATAATCAACTTGAAAATTCTGTGGTGCGTGCAAAGCAAATGATGGAAGACGGGGCGCAGATCCTCGATATCGGCGGTGAATCGACCAGGCCTGGTTATGAACGGATTTCGGATGAAGAGGAAATCAGCAGGGTTGTGCCTGCAATCGAGGCGATCACAAAGGAACTGCAGGTCCCGCTCTCCATCGATACCTATAAATCAAAGGTCGCTAAAAGTGCGATTGACGCCGGAGCAGTGATTATCAATGATATCTGGGGAGCGAAGGAAGACCCGGAGATTGCCGATGTCGCAGCTGAAACGGGCGTGCCAATCATCCTGATGCATAATCGCAACGATCGAAATTATACTCATTTCATCCGGGACGTATTGAATGATCTATATGAAAGCATCACAATTGCCAAGAAAGCCGGCGTCAGTGATGAGCAAATCATCCTGGACCCGGGTATTGGCTTTGCAAAAGACCTGGCAGAGAACCTGGAGATGATGCGCCATCTGGATACTCTTGTGTCACTAGGTTATCCAGTTCTGCTGGGCACCTCAAAAAAATCGATGATTGGCGGCGTGCTCGGCCTTCCTGTTTCTGAACGGACGGAAGGAACAGGAGCATCGGTATGCTACGGAATCCAGAAGGGCTGCCAGATTGTCAGGATCCATGATGTGAAAGAAATGTCGCGCATGGCAAAAATGATGGACGCGATGATGGGAAAGGGTGAGTTCAGTGGATAAAATACATGTTAATCAGATGGAGTTTTACGGCTACCATGGTGTGTTTCCTGAAGAAACAAAGCTTGGACAGCGGTTTGCAGTGGACTTGACGGTGGAACTGGACCTTTCAAGAGCTGGAAAAAGTGATGAACTTCAGCATTCCATCAACTACGCGGACTTATATCAAGTATGCAAGGACATCGCGGAAGGCAAACCATATAAGCTTGTGGAAGCCATTGCAGAGAAGATCGCCTCGACAATTCTAGAGAAGTTTTCGCTTGTTGAAGCATGCCATGTAAAGGTCATCAAGCCGGACCCGCCAATACCGGGACACTATAAATCCGTCGCAGTCGAAATCACGAGGAGTAGATGACAGTGGAAAACAAAGCATATATTGCGCTAGGGTCCAATATGGGTGACCGGTTTGGGTATTTGACACAGGCCATCATCCTCCTTGAGGGCCATGAGGAAATCTCGGTGGTAAATACTTCTTCCATCTATGAGACGGACCCGGTAGGCTATACCGACCAGGATCAATTTTTAAATATGGCAATCGAGGTGGAGACAAGTCTGTCTCCTGTTGAACTCCTCGATACATGCCTGGAGATCGAATTGAAGCTTGGGAGAAAAAGGGAAATAAAATGGGGTCCCAGAACTTTAGACCTTGACATCTTGCTGTATAATCACGAAAATGTTGAAACAGAGAAGCTTACAATTCCGCACCCTCGGATGAGCGAACGCGCATTTGTAATCCTTCCATTGCTTGAAATGGATCCACATATCACGCTCCCAAACACCAGGGAGCCGCTGGCAAACGATTTACAAAGTATACCGGATAGAGAAGGAGTACGAATATGGAAGCAGAAAAATGGGGAAGACGTATTCGCGCTTATCGAAAGCTGAAGGGTTACACACAGGAAGGCTTCGCAAAAGAGCTTGGCATTTCGGTTTCAGTCCTCGGAGAAATCGAACGGGGAAACAGGATGCCTGATGAAAAATTGATTGCCAGAATCGCAGAGTTTCTGGATGTCGGATTGGATGAGTTAACCCCGCAATAGGGTTAAATGATCCCTTACCATCAGGATTGTGGTTTTCCGCTTCGAGCGGAATTCGACAGGACGAAAAGAAGGAGGAAGGATATGCTTAAGATTGGCGATATTGAGATGAAGAACCAGGTCGTGCTTGCGCCAATGGCTGGCGTCTGCAACTCTGCGTTCCGTCTGACGGTAAAAGAATTCGGCGCAGGGCTTGTATGTGCGGAAATGGTCAGCGACAAAGGAATTGTTCTGCAAAACGACCGGACACTCGATATGTTATATATAGATGAACGTGAAAAGCCGCTCAGCCTGCAGATTTTTGGCGGCGAAAAAGAAACGCTTGTCCAGGCGGCCAAATACGTGGACAAAAATACGAATGCCGATATCATTGATATCAATATGGGCTGTCCTGTACCGAAGATCACAAAATGTGATGCAGGTGCGAAATGGCTTCTTGACCCAAACAAAATCTATGAAATGGTATCAGCTGTTGTAGATGCCGTCGATAAGCCGGTAACGGTGAAAATGCGCATGGGCTGGGATGACGAACATATTTTCGCCATAGAGAATGCCCGTGCTGTAGAACGAGCTGGCGGTCAGGCAATCGCCCTCCACGGCCGTACGCGTGTCCAAATGTATGAAGGACAAGCGAACTGGGACATCATCCGTGACGTCAAGCAGGCAGTAACCATTCCTGTGATCGGCAATGGAGATGTCCAGACACCTCAGGATGCAAAGAGAATGCTTGATGAAACAGGTGTGGACGGAGTAATGATCGGCCGCGCTGCTCTCGGTAATCCGTGGATGATTTACCGCACGGTTAAATACCTGGAAACAGGCGAATTGATGGGCGAACCGACTGCACGCGAGAAAATCGATGTCAGCATCCTTCACCTCGACCGACTGATTGCGCTCAAAAATGAACACATCGCTGTCCGCGAAATGCGCAAACATGCTGCATGGTATATGAAAGGCATTCGCGGCAACGCAAGGATCCGCAATGGTATCAACGAGTGCACAACAAGAGACCAATATGCCCGCTTAGTGACAAACTTCGCTGATGAAGTGGAAGCAGAAGAGCAAAATGCCCACCGAGTTGGATAAAAATTGACATTAACCATTACATTTCCTATAATACTTTTATCCTTAAATGTAACTGCCAGTGGTCAAACTGGCAGTTTTTATTCTATTTAAGAGATTTTTAATGTCTGAATACGTTTGTTTGTGTAAAATAATAAAAGTATCCACCAAACATAATCAGGATTACATACTAAATTTAATTATATATTGGAGTGAAAGCGACATGAGTCATGAAGAATTAAACGACCAGCTCAGAGTCAGAAGGGAAAAAATGAGTGCATTGCGTGAAAAGGGCATGGACCCATTCGGCAAAAGATTTGAACGCACCCATCTTACTGAAGACCTGATCAGCGAATATGGTGAATTGGAAAAAGAAGAAATCGAGACAAAGAATGTCGCGGTGAAGATTGCTGGACGGATAATGACAAAACGCGGAAAAGGAAAAGCTGGCTTTGCGCACATCCAGGACCTAGCTGGCCAAATCCAGATTTATGTCCGCCAGGATGCAGTCGGCGAAGAGCAATACGAAGTTTTTGACTCCGCTGACCTTGGTGATATTGTCGGTGTTGAGGGAACGCTTTTCAAAACCAAAGTTGGCGAACTTTCCATTAAAGCTCAAAACTTTGTGTTCCTGTCAAAGGCACTGCGCCCGCTTCCGGAAAAATTCCACGGGCTTAAAGATGTCGAGCAGCGTTATCGCCAGCGTTATCTTGACTTGATCACCAGCAACGAAAGCAAGACGACCTTCATCAACCGCAGCCGCATCATCCAGTCAATGCGCCGTTATCTGGATGGACAAGGATACCTTGAAGTGGAAACGCCATTGATGCACTCTATTGCAGGCGGAGCGTCTGCACGTCCGTTCATTACTCATCATAACGCTCTCGATATGCAGCTTTACATGCGAATCGCAATCGAGCTACACTTGAAGCGTCTGATTGTCGGCGGCCTGGAAAAGGTATATGAAATCGGCCGAGTATTCCGTAATGAAGGTGTTTCGACAAGACATAATCCGGAATTCACGATGCTTGAGCTTTATGAGGCATATGCGGACTGGAGAGACATCATGTCCCTTACAGAGAACATGGTTGCGTACATCGCTCAGGATGTTCTCGGAACCACGACTATCCAGTATGGCGAATATGAAATCGACCTTAAGCCAGAGTGGAAGAGAGTTCACATGGTTGATGCAATTAAGGAACATACAGGTGTAGACTTCTGGCCGCAAATGAGCACTGATGATGCACGTGCACTTGCGAAGGAACACGGAGTGGAAATCACTGAACATATGCAGTACGGTCACATCGTCAATGAGTTCTTCGAGCAAAAAGTAGAAGAGCACCTGATCCAGCCTACATTCATTTACGGCCATCCGGTTGACATTTCTCCTTTGGCGAAAAAGAATGATGAGGACTCGCGTTTCACTGATCGCTTCGAATTGTTCATCGTTGCGAGGGAGCATGCGAACGCGTTCACTGAGCTGAATGACCCGATTGATCAAAGAGAACGCTTTGAAGCACAACTAAAAGAAAAAGAGCAAGGAAATGATGAAGCGCACGAAATGGATGAAGACTTCATCGAAGCATTGGAATATGGAATGCCACCAACAGGCGGACTCGGAATCGGAATCGACCGACTTGTTATGCTGCTGACCAATTCACCATCCATCAGGGATGTACTGTTATTCCCATTGATGCGCCATCGTTAATAATATTAGAAGGCAAAACGGCAAACGTCGTTTTGCCTTTTTTTATTTTCAATTCTCATTACTAGATTTGCGCACAGTAATATGAATTATCTTTCTTTTATTCATGCGAATAAAAATCTTAAAAAGAGGTTGCCATTGAAGAATAAAGGTGCTATATTTATATCTGTTGCTGCGAGCTACTTAGTTAGCAACAAAGAAATTGAAAAAACTTATTGACATCAGGTTTTGAACCTGGTAATATATAAGAGTTGCTTCTGACGGAGCAACAAAGAAAAATTGTTCTTTGAAAACTAA
>JAGGQZ010000033.1 GCA_018613055.1 Chryseobacterium sp. ISL-80
ACAGGAATTCTATAGATGCAGTTTAGTTGCACAATGATTCTTTAATATTATTAAGATTAATTAAAGGTCGCCGTGCATACATTTACTAATTATGGAACTTTTTAACATGTTATTCGTATTAAATATTAGCGGAATTTTATGAGAAAGGAGACTAAATGAAGAATTACTTACAGTTTCTTAACGTGTACATATTGTTAAAAGGAATAAAACTCTTCTTGAAAGTGGTATTACTTTTTCTTACCGTACTTATGTTAGCTTCTATGAATTCACTAATTTACAACCAAAACATTTTGGGGTTTTATCCACTCGAATTTTTGAATACAGTTAAAACTACCTTCGGCAATTTACTCTCATTAAAAGATGGGTTGATACTAATCCCTCACATGGTCAAAACTATTTCCGTATTTGAATATCTGCCAAAGGCGTATAGCTACTCCATGACAGTGTTGTTTAGCGCATTATTACTTGGTGTTATTTTTGCATTTACTTTTGTTTATATGTACCTTTGGCTCCCTTTGAAAGCTAAAAGGTTAGTTAGAAAGATTATTTCTATCCTCGAAACTTTGCCGGATGTATTTATTATCATGAGCTTTCAGTTTGGAGTAATTTATTTGTATAAAAAGACGGGGCTTAAATTTTTACAAATATATAGTTTGAACACAGAAGTGTACATCATGCCCATTATTTGTCTCATGCTGGTACCTCTTTTTATGCTGATCAGAATCATGATTACTTTGTTCGAAGAAGAATACGAAAAACTGTATGTAGACTTTGCAAGGGCTAAGGGGCTTAGTCAGCTGGAGGTATTCACAAAACATGTAATTAGAAATATCATATATTCTTTTTCTCAATATTTATCGCTCATATACTGGATGATGATTACGAGCTTTATTTTAGTAGAATACCTATTTTTGATTGATGGCTTCACATTATTGCTTTATAGGTTTGTTTCGCCTGAAATCTTTATCCTTGCCGTCGGTTTGATTCTACTTCCTTATAGTTTAATAATGCTGTTAATTAAAATCATAGGAAGAAAAATCGGGGTACCACAGCATGAATAATTTTAAAAAACCATTGTTGTTAATCATAGGACTATTGCTATTGGTGTTGTTTGTTAGCGTTGTATATTCATCTATTTTTAAAACAGATGCCGAACCCGAACGTATCCGTTATAACGAAAGCGGCGAGGTTATTGGGAAGGCTCCATTCCCACCTTCTTTAACTCATCCATTAGGAACTGATAAAGTTGGAAACGACCTTGCTGTTAGAATGATAGAAGGTGCCAAATATACAATCCTTTTTATTACCGGAGTTTCATTCTTAAGAATTTTAGTCAGCTTGATAATAGCTTATTTTCTCGTTTTTCCATTTAAAAGAATAAGTGAATGGGTTGAAACGGTCTTCATTCCTTTTAAATATATACCTGGCCTTATCTTAGTGCTGCTCTTATCTCCTGATTTAAAAGAAGCAATTGTTCAAATGGGTTTCTTGAAAATCATCCTATATCAGTTTTTCCTGTTTGTTTTCATTGGGATCCCAATACTCTCTGCTGTACTGACAAAAGAATCTCGAAATGTATTGAAAAATGAATACATTGAAGCTTCCAATCAATTAGGGGCAAGTAGTTGGCGTATTTATACTAAGCACATTATCCCGGTTTTAAAAGACAGGCTTATCGTTACATTTCTTCAGCAATTATCTATCAACTTGTTGTTGCTTATTCAATTAGGGGTTTTTCAATACTTTATCGGTGGATCCAAGCCAGGAAACATTGCAGCAGCAGAAGAAGTAGTTCCAAAGTATTTGTCTGAATCAGGTGAATGGGCAGGCATGATAGGTCAAGGAAAGGATGAATTCTTGACTGCACCTTGGACCTTTTTTGGTCCGCTGTTAATATCAGTAGTTTTCTTGATTTTGATCAAATCACTTGTGAACAAGTTTGAAGATACTAACCGAAAAATATAATTAAAGAAGGGTTGAAGTGCTAAGTAATAGACGTTACATTATCATCATTTCTTATTGAATGAACGGTTTAGTTTAAAACAACAAGTCAATTAACAACGACTTTACATTGTTTGTAAAGAATCTGTTATTAACAAACTTTTTAGGACTCATTTGAGTAAGAAAGGGGTCGATCCTTTTTGAATTCAGATTACAAAAAGAAAAAAATCCAAAAGGATTACCATAGGAAAGTCAGCAAAAAAATGGACGAAAAAAAAGAGCCTATTTGGGTAAATGTTGTATCAATTATTGTGATTGTTAGCTTTATTTTACATCTCTATATTGATTGGTTATAAATACAAAATTAAAAATCAACCATCCAACCGAGGGTTCAGAAGATTATAAGATATTAATAAAATTATTTTTCGTTATTAAATAAACGAAGCCGGATTGTTTAAAAAGGTGTGAAAAATTAAAAATATATTGATATCTGCTTTTAGGGAGAGTGTTTAATGAAAAAGAGAAAATTGATTACCTTGTCTTTAATTGGAGTAATTGCGATTATTGGCACAACATTCTTTTTAACAAAACCAAATGAATCAGATTTTGTAATGTGGATGGAACAAACTTATGATGTTAATTGTTTAGATTATAATTGTGATGCATTTAAGTTAAAAGTTATTGAACATGGGGAAAATAAGGTAATTACAATGCAAGTTGTGAGCGGAGGATATTCACCAGGCACATTTCTAATGAACAGAGAACTGAAATATCGTAACTATGAAAATTCGTCATACGTACTAGATATAGATGTTATAGGTATTTTGGGCAAAATTTCATTGGTAAATGAAACTAAACGATTAACCATTGATTAAATAGCTTTTTCTATTAATGGGGTGTTATCCAGAAAGGATTAACGCCCTTTTTGTTGAATTCCTTCTTGAACAAACGGAGCAGTTATGTTTAAGAAGGAAAAAACATAGTTAGAATAGAATTTATTATATAAAAAATAAAAGGGAGTGTTTTCCATTGCTTTCATCTCGTACGTTAAATGAAAAAATTGCTTTTATAATTGGTTTAGTTGGAGCAATCCTTGGAGTTGCAGTTTGGGGGCTATACCATTGGGATGGAAGTTTATTATGGGGGTTAATTGATTTTAATACCTCATACATATCAACTAGTGGTTCAGAAGCGAGTATAAGTGAAATGCAATCAGAGAGAATGATGTATTACATATTATTGTTTATTCCTGCTTGTTTAGCTTTTACTTCTGTATTATTTAATAAAAAATACCTGATGTTCTTAGCAGTTTTCTTACACTTACCAATTGGTGATTTTATCAGTGGTTCAACAGGATTTTCTTCTTTTACTACTATTCAAATTGTTTGGGTTTGTTATTTACTTTCAGGGGTCATTTCCTTAATAAAAATAAATCCGTCTAGGTATAAGAATGAACGTGTTAATACAGTTAGTTAACCAAGGGGTATTTAAAAATCTAATTGGGCGTTGTGTAAACAATGTCCTTTTTTTATTTGGGTAAGATAGATAGTAAAAATGTGAAACTTTACACTTAAACTATAGGGTGCTTTGATCCAAGAAGGATTAAGGCACCTTTTTGTTGAATTCCTTATTGAGCTAACGGAGCAGGTGTGCGGCCGAGCCCAGGTCGTATCATATAGCGGGTGGGATTCCCGCCGAGTAAGAACTAGCCATTCGCTCGTAGCGAGTCTTGGAGGGCTAATGGTAACTTTAGCCTTTAAGCGTAGACAGTTAGGTGACGGGCCGAAAGCCAAATGGTTGAAGGGATTGAGCTCCATAATCGTTAGTAAATCGGGAGGGCTGATGCCTTACCTGCGTGCAGAAAGCAATATTTTATCCTTCACTAAAGGCAAGAAGGGTAAAGCCTCCCTGGAGTCAGAGACCTTGGCACGTTACACATTGATATGATACGGCAACTCGGGAGACCCTACCGGTCTTTTCTTGTGAAGAGTATGGTCTACAAGCGATAACAAGCAAGGAAACCAAATGCCGATGGTAGGGAGTCGGATAGCAGCGTAGTACCAATGATGTTGGGTAATGCCGATGGAGGGAAGGCTAGCTACCAGTTATCACTCTTACTAGGGACACATTTACTACACACAGAGGTAGGAATAATAAATGGAAACAAAACTACTAAGGATAGCAGAATTAGCAAAATCTGAACCTAAAATGAAGTTTACCTCTCTTGCACATTTATTGAATGAGCAATCTTTAACTCAGTGTCATCATGAATTGCCTAATAAAAAGGCAACTGGTATCAACGGTACGACAAAAGAACAATACAGTGACAGCTTGGAAGAAAACATAGAGGATTTAGTTAGTAGGCTTAAAAGCAAAAGTTACCGTCCTGTTCCAGTAAGACGGATGTATATCCCAAAGCTCAACTCAAACAAGATGAGACCTTTGGGAATACCGGAACATGAAGATAAAATTGTTCAAAAGGGCATTACGAAAATACTAAATGCCATCTATGAAAATGACTTTCTAGACTGCTCATTTGGATTCCGTCCAAATAGAAACTGCCACGATGCGCTGAAAATACTGAATCAATATATTGAGAAGAGAGCAGTAAGTTATGTAGTCGATGTAGATATTAAAGGGTTCTTTGATAACGTTGACCACAAATGGATGATGGAATTCTTGAAACTCCGAATCACAGACCCTAACCTACTGAGAATAATCAGCAGGTTTCTTAAAGGTGGATACATGGAGGAAGGTAAGAAATACAAGACAGATAATGGTACACCGCAAGGTGGAGTGATATCTCCGATATTAGCCAATGTCTATCTCCATTACGTTCTTGATCTATGGTTTGAAAAAGTGGTTAGGAAACAATGTAAAGGCCAGGCATATATAGTAAGATACGCAGATGATTTTGTTTGTTGTTTTCAGAATAAAAGTGAAGCCCAGCAATTCTTCCATTCTTTAAAAGCGAGGTTAAAGAAATTTAACCTGGAAATAGCCGAGGATAAAACTAAAATAATTCCCTTCGGACGGTTTGCGGAAAAGAATGCAAAACGTGACGAGACTGGCAAACCAGATACCTTTGATTTCCTCGGATTCACACACTATTGTGGGATAAGTAAACACGGAAAGTTCCGAGTAAAGCGGAAAACCAGCAGGAGGAAAGTCCAAGGTAAACTAAAAGATACCAAAGAATGGCTGAAGAATAATAGGAATAAAGATATCCATATGATTATGGATAGATTTAAACGCTCACTAACAGGTTATTACAACTATTATTGCATCACAGATAATACCCAAACTGTTAACAACTTTAAAGCGAAAATTGAGTACTTACTGTTTAAATGGCTAAACAGAAGAAGCCAAAGGAAATCCTTTACCTGGGATAAATTCAGACTCTTTCTTAATAAATATCCACTACCTTCACCAAGAATCAAAGTGAATATTTACGATTTAAGAAAAGAGATTAGCTACATTTTGTAAATGATAATTGGAGGAGCCGTGTGCGTTAATAGCGCAAGCACGGTTCTGTGAGGGGGGAGGAGTACAATTTACCGCAAGGTAGAAAGGCTCCCTTCTACTCGACTAGCTCAAGAAAAGGAGACAGAAAATTTGTATGTTCTAGGGGGGATAATATGAAGCGATTGTTAATTGTTTGCTCATTCTTTTTATTAGCCTTAATTGTAGGCTGCTCTTCAAGTGAAAAATCTGATGAAAAGTATTTTGTCCTAATTGTTCAGGGTGAAGAAAACATTAGTGAGAAATTTAGTAAATTCACTAATAACGAATATTCCGTGGTTGAAATGCAATACCTAACAAGTTTAAAAACAGCAAAAGAAAAATATCCTAAATACGAAATAGAAAAAGCCCCAGCAGTATTTATATTTGAAACCGCAGGAGAAATGAAAAAATTAAAATTAAAAACTTATGATATTGAGGAAGCCCTTCGTTTTCTTGAGACTAAGAAAGAGAGTCAATAATCAAAAAAAGAAATGTTAAACAAAGGAGTGGTAAACTAGGTGGTTTACCACCTTTTTTGAATTACTTATTGAACAAACGGAGCAGGTTAACTCAATAAAAATAAAAAAGAACACATTATGTGTTCTTGATAATCATTTTGTATCTTGCGGAGGCTTACTGTGTTCGTACTTTATCAATTCAACTGCTGGATATTTTTCAGGAAAGTTCTTCGTTGTTTGACGAGATGGCTCGACCGCAAAGTATAAAGTATCAGTCCCGAAAGTTTTTCCATTACTGGATGAAGGAATTAAACTGATTTTCAAGATATATGAGTATTTTTCCATACCTTTATATTCTTTATTTCCTTTAAATGAAATTGATACCGTATCAATTTGTGAATGTGGTGCATAGCCGTTAATATTGTTATCGTTGTAATAATCCTCCATAGCTTTCATTATTTCATTATGGTACAGCTCAAGAATAAAAGAACCATACAGATGGTTTTTTTCTTTACTTGAAGTCGTAAATTCAGGTAATTCTTGTAAGGCTTTATCTGATGCCTCTGTTGTAATCAATGATTCAGGGAAGAAACTTACTATACAAAGTGCAGAAATTATCATTATAATCTTTTTCACTATTTCTCCTCCATTCTATATATAATGTGTGGAGATACTGTCTTAGTTATACAAATGTTATTAAGTGAATCAATGCACTTAAACTAACGGGTGCAAGAGTACAGAAGCAACGCATAATTTGCGTTGCTTCTTCACTTTGTTAGAAATATTTCTGATAAAACTCCTGTCTCAGCCTTCCGCTTAATTGGGCATATATTCGAGTGGTTTCGCTTTTCTCGTGACCCAAAAGGCTTTGAATGACTTCTACTGGTGCTCCATTGTTTAATAAGTGGGTGGCATAGCTGTGTCTTAGTTGGTGAGGATGGATTTCTTTATTGATGCCTGCACGAGCTGAGATTTTCTTTATGTAATACCTCATCTGTGCAATACTCATTCTGTGGGGCTTTCTCTCCGTTACAAAAATGGCTGGATCCTTATCGTGGCGATTATCTAAATATCGCTTCAGCCAGAGTTCGGTTCGGATATTAAAATAGACCTCGCGTTCTTTATCACCCTTTCCTCTGACAATGGCAGAGCGGTTAGACCAATTAATGCAGTTGCGATCAAGTGCCGCGATTTCTCCAATCCTGCAGCCAGTCGAGAACATTATTTCAAATAATGCCTTCTCCATTGGACTGATACAGGCTTCACGCAAAAGTTCAATTTCCCTTTCTGATAAAAATTTTGGGATTCTCTTGCCGGCTTTCGGTTCTTTGATCTTTGCTGCTGGATTAAGGGGAATATGCCCTTCCTCGTGACACCAGCGAAACAATGACTTCATGAATCGAATCCTGTGAGCCATACTAGAGGGTTTTAAGTCCTTACCTTGAGTAACAAGATATTTCTTTAATCCTTCTGTGTCGAAACTATCGATATTCTGATCATTAAAATAACCAATGAGTAGCTTTGCTTGGATTCCATATGCTTTTAAAGTATAAGGTGAAAAGCCTTCTATACGTTTATCAGCTTCATAGGATTTCCACGCAGTTGATAATAACAAACAAATCCCTCCCATTTAATTGGATACTAAGAGGAATTATTGCCTGTTTTATAGAAATTAAGACTCAAGGTATTCAATAGTAATGAAAGATTTATTCCAAAACTATTAATGTAAAGATATCTAGCTAGGTAAGGAGATTTAGAAATGACCTACTGGGAAACGAAAACAATTAATACCGTACGCGGAAACTTTGAGGTCTTTGTAAAAGGTGAGGGCAATCCAATTTGCGTCACTCATCATTATTCAGAGTTTAATAATACTGGTGATTACTTTGCAGACTCTTTGACAGAGAATAATACGGTCTACCTTGTGAATTTAAAACAAGCCGGTAATTCAAGTAAGGCTAATGAGGCTCATGAGTTGAGCATGTTTGATGCTGTATAAGACCTTGAAGCAATCCGAGACGCGTTGGGGTATGCCAAATGGACCTTTGCCGGGCACTCGACAGGAGGTATGATAGGAATCATCTACGGTATTCATTTTTCTACGTCTCTAACTTCACTAATAATTGTGGGGGCTGCTGCCAGGAAATATGCGAATTCATCCTCTGAATGTATCTATCATCCAGACCATCCAAACTTTGACCGAATGCAGCAACTTATTGAGACTTTAAAACGCTCCAATTTATCACATAGTGAAAGGGAGATTTTCTCAAAAGAGAGAACGAAACTGTCTCTATTTCACCCGGATAAGTATGATGAATACTTTTCTTTAGGCATACATAAAAAGATGTCTGCTGCAAGAATGAACTTTTTTATTAGGGAAGAAATGATCTTTGATGTAACCCGTGAGTTAGAAAAAATCTCAACAAATACTTTAATACTGAGTGGCCGATACGATGTACAATGCCCGCTTTCTTTCTCCGTAGAAATAAATGAGTTAATACCAAATTCACAACTATTTGTTTTTAACGAAAGCAACCATTACCCCTTCCTTGAAGAAAAGTCGTTGTTTAGACAAGTCATCTTAACTTACTTAAAAGAAAAGGTGTCTTATTGAACTATAGGGGCAGCATTCCTGTAATGA
>JAGGQZ010000034.1 GCA_018613055.1 Chryseobacterium sp. ISL-80
TGTTTAGTTTTCAAAGAGCAAATTATGCGCGCCGCTCAGAAGCGACTTTAATAATTTATCACATCACAGCATTGAATGTCAACAGCTTTTTTGATTTGTTTTTTCATCATCAAAATGTTGTTAACCTGTTCGCGACTGTTTCTATATACTATCACCGGACATGCACAGAGTCAATATGAATATACCTTGAAATAATTGGGAAACATTTTTGAGTCTTTGCTTTACTTCTATATATAAAAACCAGCCGATCCCCATTCAGGAGATCGGCTGATTAATTTCATCTTATTTAGAAATCGTAATGATATTTTCGTCTTTCACATCCACATTGCCCTCTTTGTTGATGACAATGCTTTCCCCTTCAGCAAGGTTAGTGAATACGATTGGAGTAATGATAGACGTCGCGTTTTCCTTGATGTAATCAAGATCCACCTTCAATAACGGCTGTCCTTTTGTAACAGTATCATTTTCAGAAACAAGTGTCTCGAACCCTTGTCCCTTCAGATTAACTGTATCGATACCCACATGGATGAGGATCTCCCGTCCAGAGTCAGAGAGGATTCCAATCGCATGCTTTGTCGGGAACAGGTTGACGATCTTTCCATCTACCGGCGAAACAATTGTACCTTCAGCAGGTACGATCGCAAAACCGTCACCCATCATTTTTCCTGAGAACACTTGGTCAGGGACTTCTGTAATCGGTTTGATTTCCCCTTTAATAGGAGAAACGAATGTATCAGCTGCAGAATCTGTATCATGATGAGTCTGCAATGCTTCTGGATTTACTTCTTCAATTTGCTGTTCGACCTCTGTTGCCTGGTTCGTTTCTACCGGACGAGGCCTTTTGCCGTTCATGATGTCCTTCATCTGACCTTTAATAGTCTCTGAACGCGGCCCGAAAATTGCCTGGATGTTGTTGCCGACTTCAAGCACTCCGGCAGCACCGAGCTTTTTCAGGCGGTCTTTATCGACATTGCCAATATCATTTACTGATACACGAAGTCTTGTGATACACGCATCAAGGTGAGCGATGTTTTCTTTACCACCCATTGCATCAAGGACGTCATATGGAAGGTCGCTAGCTTGGCCCTTCGCTGCCCCTGCTTCCTCATCTTCTTCAACCTCTTCACGACCTGGTGTCATCAGGTTGAACTTACGGATGGCGAAACGGAAACCAAAGTAGTAGATAACCGCGAACACTAAACCAACAGGGATAACAATCCAAGCGTTTGTCTGCGGGTTGATCAATCCAAACAGGATGTAGTCAATCAGACCACCCGAGAAGGTCATACCGATTTTTACGTTTAAAAGATGCATTGTCATAAAAGATAGACCAGCAAAAATCGCGTGAACTCCGAATAGTACCGGCGCTACGAACAGGAATGAGAACTCAAGAGGTTCTGTGATCCCTGTCAGGAATGAAGTCAATGCAGCTGATACCATCAAACCGCCGACCACAACTTTTCTTTCCGGACGTGCTTCGTGATAGATCGCTAAAGCTGCTGCTGGAAGACCGAACATCATGAATGGGAATTTACCTGTCATAAATGTACCAGCAGTCAAATCCTGAACGTTATCTCCAATTTGAGCCATGAAGATCCGCTGGTCACCTCGGACAACATCTCCAGCCAAAGTAGTATACTGGCCAAATTCATACCAGAATGGTGAATAGAAGATATGATGCAGACCGAAAGGAATCAATGAACGTTCAACCACACCAAAGATAAATGCTGATAAAGTCAAGTTTGCATGAACCATGTTTTGCGAGAATGCATTCAGGCCGGTTTGGATTGGCGGCCAGATTACAAGCATTGCCAGACCCAGCAGAATCGCTGTTCCAGCTGTAATGATCGGAACGAAACGCTTTCCTGCGAAAAAGCCAAGATAGGATGGCAATTCGATTTCAAAGAACTTATTGTAAAGAGCAGCGGCAATTATACCAACGATGATACCGCCGAAAACTCCTGTCTGAAGTGTTGGGACACCCAGAATATTTGCGTAGTTCAATCCGTTGACATCTTCCGGAGTAATACCTAAAACAGTACCCATTGTCACGTTCATGATCAGGTAACCGATAATGGCAGCAAGACCGGCAACACCCTCACCGCCCGCTAAACCAACAGCTACACCGACCGCGAACAACAGCGGAAGGTTTCCGAAGACAATATCTCCGGCTTTTTGCATGACAGCAGCCACCAAATCGACGCCGCTGTTATCTAAAAATGGAGCAAGCTCCAACAAAGCAGGGTTGCGAAGTGCAGCACCAAGAGCAAGCAAAATACCTGCAGCTGGTAGAAGTGCAACTGGAAGCATCAGCGCTTTACCTACTTTTTGAAGAACACCAAAAGCTTTCTTAAACATAGGAAGACCTCCTGTATTTTTTTCTCCTAAAGCGGTTACAAACATTAAAAAAAACAAATAAAAAAGGCATGAGTAAGGTGTAACGAAAAGAAGCATACGGATATAGTACCCATAAAACTCCATTTCAATTACATTCTTTACTCATGCCTGATCGAATCAGTAACACGTAAAATATAACTGCTTATTTAGCTTTCTTCTGAAGCCTTTGCAAATGCATCGTCAGATACACCGCCTCGGCATCAAATACTTGTTTTTTCAAGGTCTGCTGCATCACTTTAATGAGTTTCCACGAAAGATTGTAACACAGAGGATATTCTTCTTTCAAGAGGGTTGCAAATTTTTCCGGTTCTTCTACTTTTTCGCCGTTATTGACCCTCTCAATCGTAAAACGTATGTGGCGGACAAGCCTTGTATAGTCTATGCCTTCTTTATCGATTTCGATATCCAGATTTTCTTCAATCATTTGTACCAGTTTTGTCACAAGCTGTGAGTGTTTGTTTACATCAGACAAATTGCGATTCATGACGGCGCTATGGATATGGAGGGCAACAAAGCCTATCTCCCCATCAGGAAGTTCGATTCCGGATCGATCCTTGATGAGCTGCACCACTTCTTTGGCTATTTCAAATTCTGTTGGATACAGTGTCTTTGTTTCCACCAAAAACGGATTTTTGAACTCCATTCCCTTTGAAATCCTGGTTACGGCAAACATTAAGTGGTCCGTCAAGGCGACATGGATGTGTTCATTCAGTTGGCCGGCTGTCCGTTTCTTGATTAACTCAATAGAAGATATGATCGCTTCGTGCAGGTCATTTTCAACAAATGGCAAAAGTTTGATATAGTTTGCCTGCTCTTTTTCATCCTTAAGGACAAACATTTTCTCCGCCTGTCCCTCTACTATCAAGTCTCCCTTTTTCCGGTTGAAGCCGATTCCCTTGCCAATCATGATGACTTCCCCGAAAGTTGGATGGTCAGCAATCAAGACATTATTGTTCAATCCTTTTTTCACTTCGATTCTGTCCATGCTGTTTCCCCGTTTCAGGTTGTTCTATGGGAATATCGTATATAAGGAGAATTTAGAAGTCAATCTGAAGTGTTTACCTGGCAGTCTTCAAATTTTGCCAAAAAAAGATCCAGCGGCATCCGCTGGATCGAAATGTCTATTCTGTTAAAAACACAAAGTATAGAACGAAGATGACGAAGAACAGGTACATAATCGGATGGACATCTTTTGATTTTCCCTTCACGAGCATGGTGATTGGATAAAAGATGAATCCTGCCGCAATCCCAGTTGCAATGCTTGAAGACAATGGCATAGAAATCATGGTCAGGAATGATGGAACTGCGATTTCAAAGCGTCCCCATTCAATTTTCCCGAGTGAGGAAACCATCAGTACACCAACGATGATCAATGCTGGTGCGGTTACTGCTGATGTGACCACTGAAAGCAGCGGGAAGAAGAATAGAGATAACAGGAAGAATCCTGCTGTTACTAGTGAAGCGAATCCGCTTCGTGCTCCTGAAGCTACACCTGCAGATGATTCAATATATGATGTTGTTGTTGATGTTCCGAAGATGGAACCAACAAGAGATGCGATTGAGTCAGCGAACAACGCACGGCCTGCGCGAGGCAGCTTGTTTTCTTTCATCAACCCTGCCTGATTGGCAACTGCAACGAGTGTACCTGCATTATCAAAGAAATCGACGAACAGGAATGTCAATATGATACCGAGCATGGTCGATGTGTAGAAAGATGGATCGCCGAATGCGGTGAAAACCGCTCCAAATGTCGGCGCCACGCTTGGTACTGCACCGACTACTTTTTCAGGTGTTTCAATAAGATTGAAGACCATTCCGACAATGACGCTAATGATGATTCCGAAGAATACTGCACCGTGAATGCCTCTTGTTAGCATGATGACGGTGATCAATAGGCCAAAAAGTGCAAGCAATGTATTGGCGCTTGTCAGGTCGCCGAGTCCCACAAGTGTTGCTGGATTATCAACGATGATGCCTGCATTTTTCAATCCGATGAAGGTGATGAACAATCCGATCCCCGCTCCGACTGCGTGCTTTAGTTCAACCGGGATGGCATTGATCAATTTTTCACGCCAGCCTGTAATCGTCAGCAGCAGGAAGAACACACTGGAGATGAAAACCGCTGCAAGCGCATGCTGCCATGGTGCACCGTGGCTTAGAACAACTGTGTAAGCAAAGAAGGCATTCAGGCCCATACCTGGCGCCAAGGCAATTGGGTATTTCCCGATCAAGCCCATAATGATGGAGCCAACCGCCGCTGCAAGAGCTGTTGCAACGAATACAGCACCAGCATCCATTCTCAATGCTTCCGGAAGATCCTTTATGTCTGACAGTGTGAGTACATTAGGATTTACAATCAGGATATACGCCATTGCAAGGAACGTGGTCATTCCGCCGATGAATTCGCGGCGATAATTCGTGCCGAGCTTATCAAACTCAAAATATTTCTTCATTTTTTCTTCCCCCTGAATAGAATTCGGGAAATAAGACCAAAAAGAAAACGCCACGGGATACCGGGGCGTTGACTAAAGGCAATAAAAGGAAGTCCTGGCGGCAAAAAATATAGAGATTGCCAGCCATGAATTCTATACCTCGTAGTCAAGCCATTTACGGTAGCTCGGTAGAAACTTTTGGGCCATATCCCCAATATTATACGACGAATTATGACAAATTATTAAGTTCAGTTTCATTCTAACAGGACTTTTGCCCTGAGTCAATAAAAAAAACGAACATTTTCATGTCCGTTTTTAATAATCGTTCGTATTTTATTCCCACTCGATAGTTGCAGGCGGTTTGCTGGTGATATCATAAACGACGCGATTGACGTGATCGACTTCGTTGACGATCCTTGTGGAGATAATCTCAAGGACATCCCACGGAATCCTTGCCCAATCGGATGTCATTCCATCAATGGACGTTACTGCTCGGATGCCTATTGTATAATCATATGTCCTCGCATCCCCCATGACACCGACGCTGCGGATATCAGGAAGGACGGTGAAGTACTGCCAGATTTCACGTTCAAGGCCAGCCTTCTTGATTTCGTCACGCAGGATAGCGTCCGATTCCCGAACAATCTCCAGCTTATCTTCAGAAATGGCCCCAAGAACACGGATACCGAGTCCAGGTCCCGGGAATGGCTGGCGCCAGACGACTTCATCAGGCATGCCAAGCTCAGTGCCAAGCGCACGAACTTCATCCTTGAATAATGTACTCAATGGCTCGATTAATTTGAACTGCATATCTTCAGGGAGCCCGCCGACATTATGGTGTGACTTGATTGTCTGCGCTGTCGCCGTACCGCTTTCGATAATATCAGTATACAATGTTCCCTGTGCCAGGAACTCAATACCTTCAAGCTTTTCCGCTTCATCATCAAAAACATAGATGAATTCATTTCCGATAATTTTCCGCTTCTGCTCAGGATCCGAAACTCCCTCCAGCTTACTGAGGAACCGGTCCTTCGCATCTACTTTTATCACATTCATGTTGAAGCCATCAGCTAAAGTTTTCATTACACCTTCCGCTTCACCTTTACGCAATAAACCGTGATCGACGAAGATGCAAGTCAGCTGGTCTCCGATCGCTTTGTGGATCAGGACCGCCACTACGGAAGAATCGACCCCGCCGCTAAGCGCGCAAAGAACTTTCTTATCGCCGACCTGCTGGCGAATTTTCTCCATCTCGATTTCGATGAAATTTTCCATCGACCAGTTGCCTTCGCATTCGCACACCTTGAAGACAAAGTTATTTAGCAGGTCATTCCCATACATGGAGTGGCGCACCTCAGGGTGGAATTGAACCGCGTAAAGCTTGCGGCTCTCGTCGCTCATTGCCGCAATCGGACAGGATGGATTGACTCCATCTACAGAAAATCCTGGCGGTGACATCGTGACGAGGTCACCATGGCTCATCCAGACTACCTGTTCACCCGGCGTCCCTTCGAATAACGAGTTCTGGTTATGGAGAGTCAGCAGGGCTTTTCCGTATTCACGGTTCTTTGCCTTCTCGACCTTCCCGCCGAAATGCATCGTCATCAGCTGCATTCCGTAGCAGATGCCCAAAATCGGTAAGCCCAGCTCGAATATCTCTTCATCACAACGGAAGGCTCCCTCATCATAAACAGAATTCGGCCCTCCTGAAAAAATGATTCCCTTTGGGTTCATCTTCTTGATTTCAGCTGCTGTAATCGTGTGTGGATGAAGCTCGCTGTAGACGCCAAACTCCCTGATCCGTCTTGTGATCAGCTGGTTATACTGGCTGCCAAAGTCTAATACTACAATCATTTCCTGGTCTTGCAGCTCGTTTTTCATAAAGTCACCTCATTTAAAATAGAAACACGATACTTCCGTTAGATGGTTATGTAAATAGTATGGCTTGTTGCGCATAAAAAAAGCCAGAATCCTGCCATCCAAAATAATAGGAAAGCAGAATTCCAGCTCGTTACGAACAAACAGAAGACTGCCTTCATAGTCAAATCATTTCCGGTGATTTGGTAGATACTTTCGAACCATATTATCGAGGATATATGAAGGTTGTTTCTATATAGTTGCACACATTGTATCAGTATAATATTTTAACGGTCAAGCCCCAGATTTCCTGATCATCTTTTCCCAGTGCTTTTTCACGTCCTGCCACATGTCTTCATTCAATTCGCCGCGGTAGAGATATTCTTCATACTTGGATGTGAGCCTTCTCATATCGCTTGTCGAGAAGAATGAATCCACATAGTAGGCGTAGTCACGCAATGTCTGGCCATCTTCCCGCTTCAGCCCGTATCTTCTCAGCTGCTTCAACAGGGCAATATAGGCTTTCTCAAGGTACTTGTTTTGCTTTTTGTACTTATAGAGAAGGATATACAATGCGGGAAGCCACTTTCCGCGGAGCCTGTATATGATCGCCACGAATATTGCCAGCACCAGCAATGTCAGCAGAATTTTTCCGAAATTATCCTTCAGGAACGCACCTGCCTTTTTCAGACCGTCTGAAAAAGAAAACTCCGGCTTGTCAGCCTGTGCCTGTTCTTCCGGAAGCTCCGGCTTCTTTGGTGCCTCTGGTGCTGTTACGTCTTCATCTTTTTCCTCTGTAGTGGATTCAGTGTTGTTGACGTTGTTGTATTCGAACTGGACATTATTTGAAAATCCTTGAGTCGGTTCGAACGGAACCCAGCCGACACCGGGAAAATATCCCTCCACCCAGGAGTGGGCGTTATTATTTGTGACCTCGTAAAGCCGGCGGCCGTTTTCAAGCGTGTCGATATAATCGCCTTCGGTATAGCCTTTTACCCAGCGGGATGGAATACCGATGGAGCGCATCATGACAACCATTGATGTGGAAAAATTATCGCAATAGCCCCGCTGTGTATCGAACAGGAACTGATCGACGTAATCCTGGCCATCAGCCGGAACAGCCACATCGGTTTGATCGTAGACAAACTCGTTCGAACGGAAGTATTTTTCAATCGCCTGCGCTTTTTCAAGCCAGGTCTGTTTATCCTTTGTAATTTCCTTAGCCAGCTCCACGACCCGCTCCGGAAGCTCTTCTGGCACCTGAGTATATTTTGCCAGGAAAGCCGCATCCTCCTCTTCTGCCATATCCTCTTTCCCAGCTGCCTTGAGCTTGTCGACACTGTAGACAGGATAATCGAATGTGAGTGAGTACGGGCCGAATGACCCTGATTGGCCATCAGGAAGGGAAGTGATTTTTTCTGTCTCAGGATCGAGCATGAACTGCAATGACGAGTATCCTGCAGAAGCCTCCACTTGTTTCACACCGAGCGGATAGACAAGGTGGGGGTACCCGATTTTCGGAATGACCCTGCTGGTACGCTCTTCTGTCTTCACATTTGCATCAAACGGCTGCATTGGAATGGCCTGTTCTGGTAAAAATTCAACCGGCATTGCTCCATCGGATTTTTCTGTAATCCATCCTTTTCCCGTATAGACATCTTTTGTTTCGATCCTCCAGTAATGCCGTCCATCTGCTTCAGCTGCGAAAACGACCCGATCGTCACCGATGAATGGCCCGCCAAGAGATGAATCATCCGTTCCATAGCCCACCTTCTTAACGCCGCCGCTGCCTTCGCCGGAATCCTGGTTATAGGAGGTGATGAACGGGACAGGGTCCGGCCAGATCGGGTCTGCTTTAGGAGCTGCATAGCCGATTCCCACACTTAAAACAATCATGGCCACCAAAGGCACCATCCATTTTTTCACGCTATTAAGGTTCTTCTTCACCACTTCCTTGTCAGCAATCCGGTGATATGACAGCATTCCCAGCACGGCAAATCCGGCAATGACTGTCCGGACAATCGCCGCATCAGCTTCATATGGAGTGAACGTGTCAAGAACCGTAATGTAAACTAGCGTCATGAAGTAAAACACAAAGATCTGTTTTCGGTTGATCAGCCAATATTGAATCAAGTAGGCCATCAGCCAGAGCAGGATAAAGAATAACAATGTCCTGAAAACGTTGGAGATTTCTGTCCATTCTGCATTCACAATAAAAATGGCATTCGACGTTACCTCGTTGAACAGCTCAGCGAACCATCCCAAACTGAAAAATGTTCCATCATAATACATGAAGTGAACGGAATATAAGATGATGATGATTTTCACGATCGCTCCCGGAATCACCGGCATGTTGAAGTACGACATCATCAGCGAGACAAATACAAAGCCAAGGAAGACACTTAAATGGCCTGTATCAGTCAGTTCCTTTAATGGCCGCAGCCATTCCCAAAGCAGCAAAAAGCTGAAAATATACAACAAAAAGAACGCGGCATCTTTTTTCGGCTTAGCGATTGTCATCCCCTGTTCACCTCCGAGAAGGCTTCCGGGAACTGGCTGTCATGCACCATGACAAGCCGGATTCCCCTTGCATTTGCCGATGACTTTAAGTTTATTTCTGTTTTTGACGGTGATTCCTGGCTATTTTTAATCAGGAAAATACTGACCGCTCCATTTCGTTGGTTATAGAACGCCGCTTTTTCAATCAACTCTTTCGTCAATTGGGAGGTAACCAGCATGATTGAATTGTTCTGCTGCGCGAGGAAGGTTTCTGCTTCCAGAACCCGGTCGAATGGGACGGGACTGCCATCCTGGATTTTGGCAAGATGGTAGAGAAGCTGCTGCTGCTGGCCCTCCCCGCCCCGGGCAGGAAAAGCTACACGCTCATGGCTCGATGTCAGCAGTCCAACCTGGGCGCCTTTGCGCAAAATCGCCCTGATGACGGAGGCTGTAAAAGAAACGATCACTTCAAAGCGCGGATCCGGCGCACAGTCCATCAAAAGGGTCACATCATGTGATTGCCTTTGTTCAAATTCCTTTGTCATGATATCATTTCGCCGAGCTGTCGCTTTCCAGTTGATCCAGGAAAACCGGTCCCCCGGCTGGTACTCACGAACACCAATGGCCATGGATGTATCTCGCTGGACACGTTCCTTCGAGGCGGTCATCCCCTGGTCAAAATGGTGGGCGACCGGCCGGTAAACCAGATCCTGATAGGCTGGATAAACAAGAATCCTGTTTTCAGCCGGCAGGATTTTTTCTTTTTCAATCAAGCCGAGCAGATCTCCCGTCTTCAGCTTGATCCCTGTCAGGACATGTTCGCCCCTGGGCAGGTTCTCGATCGAGTAGTCGAAGCTGAATACCCGATTGAATCCCGGGAATACCATTGTTTTCGCCTGTTGCAAATCCCGGTTTCCGGCAAGCGTTTCCCCGGCCTGTTCTTCGGCGATTGCGTAAAACAGCGGGAACGGGATATTTCTTTCAAGAACGATGCTCGCCCTGAACTTCTCGCCAGCGTTGTACTCCTGTTTTGTGTACACTCTTTCCGCCTTTATTTCTTTCAAAGAATATAAAGCAAGACCCAATGCATACAGCCCGAATGGCACGAAGCTGTAAAACAGGAACCAGCTGACAAAACCACCCTGGAACATCGCATACGAAAAGGTGAGCAAGATCAGGAAAAGCAGAACGATCAGCTTCCATATTTCTTTGAACTTTTGAAAATATTTTTTCATACTATTTCACGAGCCTTTGGATCGGCACAGGCACTCTCGCCATCACCCTGTTGACGACATCCTCAGCGGTGATCCCTTCGAACCTTGCCTCTGATTTCAAAATGATCCTGTGGGCGAAAACATAGGGTGCCAGATACTGGACATCATCCGGGATGACATAATCCCTTCCGTATATGAAGGCGTATGCCTGGGCCGCCTTCATCAAGGCAATCGATCCACGTGGGCTTACGCCAAGATAGACACTTGAATGGCCGCGAGTCCGGCTTGCCAGTTCGACAATATAGCGCTTGAGCGTTTCGTCGACGACGACTTCTTTTATGCTCTGCTGAAGGTCCCGTAAATCTTCAAGCGAAACCACCGGCTGCAAATCCTCGATTGGGAGATTGCGCTGCGCCCTGTCCAACACTTCCATTTCTTCATCTAGCGCCGGGTAGCCCATTTTCATTTTCAGGAGGAAACGGTCCAGTTGGGCTTCCGGCAGCGGATACGTACCCTCATAATCAATCGGGTTCTGGGTCGCCATGACAAAAAACGGCTTGTCGAGAATATGCGTCACACCATCGACCGTGACGCTTTGCTCTTCCATTCCTTCAAGCAGAGCTGATTGAGTTTTCGGTGACGTCCTGTTGATTTCATCAGCCAGAATGATGTTCCCCATGATGGGTCCCGGCCTGAACTCAAATTCCATTTCTTTTGGATTATAAATTGAAACGCCTGTCACATCTGAAGGCAGCAGGTCAGGAGTGAACTGAATTCTTCTGAACTTGGCACTGACAGACTTCGCCAGCGCGCGGACCATCATCGTCTTGCCGACACCAGGTACATCCTCAAGCAGTACATGTCCTCCGGCAAGCAGCGCAATCAGGCTTAACTCCGCTACGTTCCGCTTGCCTGTCATCACCTTATCGATATTTCCAAGTATTCGATCAACCGTTGGATTCATCTGGTCCCTCATTGAAATTTCCCCCTTGTATCTATTTATCTACGTAAATACGTTTTATTTTTATCCCAATAAGTCTATATTCGCTATTTTCTGTAAAAATCCTGTAATGGGTGAGATGAAAATATTTCTGCTTTGTGATAGACGTGAATTCATAAGAGAAAGTTTCATAAAGGCTCTTTTCTCAAACTTTGTTGCTATTGAATACAAAATTGGATTGAATTCGCTGTATTCCTTTGTAAAGTAGACGCTTCTTATGAGAAAAGAGCATGAAAACTTCATATCGACCTCCAAGATAGGTATATACTACGTTAAAATCGGCTTTAGGATTTTAACAACAATCTTTACGAAAACAGCCTTCATAAAAAGAGAAAACGGCCCTCAATCGAGAGACCGTCAACATTTCATCTATTTATCTATTTAGCTTGCAGCCTTAGGAATCGCACCCATTCCCTCGAGGATGATCCTCGCGTCTGTGTTCAAATACGCTTCGATATCCCCCCGCAAAAACAGCAGCGAGTGGTCCTTGATGACTACCTTCAAGCCCCGCAAGTCAAATTTGGATGCATAGTTATTCACAGCATTGATGATTGCCATGTCCTTCCTTGTCAGCGGCTGTTGGCCAGCCTCCATGCGTTTTGTCAAAAACTCAAGCAACTCTCTGGCATTCGACTTTAGATGGCTGCGGTTCTCATTAAGGATTTCAATGTTCTCTTCCATATACAATCTCGCAGCCGCAAAATCCAATTCCTCGACACGATTGTTGATTCTGGCAATCAAATCCAAAACGTGCATCACTTTCTCCCCCTGATGTTAAAAACTCTGCTTATCTTCTATATCGGACGACAACTCCGCTAATCCATCATTTATGTAAAAATTAGTCATTAAGACTTAGCACAGAGAATAGCAGTAGGCAAAACAGTCTATTAGAAGATTTTCATTCTCGTAAATTAGGAGCAGCTGGCCCTTGCCAGCCGCCCCCCTGGTTTATCTATGGATCTTTCCATTTTCGTCAACATAGATGGATTCAACAATCGTCCGTTCGAATGGTTTTCCTTTACCATCGACTCCGGTGACTTCTGTTGTCAGGTTGTAAACGCCTGGCTGGTCAAAATCCCCTTCAGCGATTTTACCTGCCTTAACACCTTTTCCTGCTTCTTTGAGTTTCTTTTCATTGTCATGGTCAAATTTAATCCAGTTTGTTTTATATGAAGCTTTCACCTTCTGGCTCTTGTCTTTTTTCAATTCAACACTAAGCGGGCTATTGATTCCGATTACCATCAAGTAGGCAGCGCCCGGTCCGTTTACCTTCCACTTCCCAGCCTTTGGCCGATCGACTTCAAACAGGTGGACCCATGCTCCCTTGAAGAACTCACCGTTGTCCTGCTGAATTTTCATCGCGCTGTATTCTTTGCCATCAGGACCTTTCAGCTTGAGTGATGGCAGCTTTTTTTCACTCAGGAAAGCCATCTGGAACCAATCTGCCCCTTCCTCGATGATGAAGCTGTCCTTGATGGCTTGTTCCGACTTCCCGCCTCGGACAATCTGGGTTGTATCAGGCTCCGCCACAGCTTCTGCTGTTGAAAATATACCAGCAGCGGCTGGCTGTGCTGACATTGTATATGGTTTGAACACTGAGAATGTATGTGAGCCTTCACGGACCGTTGTATGGTTCCAGGCTCCTTCCCGGACGATGGTTCCGCCTGGCAAGCGGGAACTGAAAACCGTAACAACCCCATCATTCGAGCCATAACTGCTTAAATAAAGCCCTCCCCAGTACAAGGCGCTGCCGAAGGAGCCCCATTTATAGCCGCCCAGTGTGTAATAGCGGTTCTTAGCTGCATTCGCGTGGTTATCGGTAACGCTGCGGAAATAACTCATATTCCCTGTCATGAGAGATCGAGTGGCATCATTATTGTTGCCAAGCAATGCCGCAAGCCACCAGGCAGAACTGCTGTGAGCAAGGTCTGAAAGCTGGGTGCCGTGATGCGGCGAGGACAGGGTGATGACATTTGAAACATACTGGTGGGCGCCATAGTGGACGAGCGCAGTCTGTGTGTCTACCCCGCCTTTACTGTGGCCGACCACGACCAGCTTCTTGCTGCCGTAATGCTCATAAATTTGCTTCAGCTTTCCGGCCAGCATCGCTCCATTTTCCCACATGTCCTTTTCCGGATAAAGATCGATAAAGGCTGTTTGATAGCCATTGGCAAGAGCAGTTTCATACATGTCATTGCCGTCCCACCAGACTGATGCCGAACTGTTATATCCATGAATGAAGACGATCGGCGATTTAGCTGGATCAATCCAGGAAGGATCTGTCCCCAGGTACCAGGTGCCCGGAACCCCGGAGGAGCCTCCGCCCAGATCGCCCGCTTTAGCAGCAACAGGGACCATCAATAATAAAACCATTAATAATGACATAATCCTTTTGCTCCTTCTCAAACCATACCCCTCCTCCTTTTTACACACATCATTTAAAAGTATTAAATTGCCTGATTGGATAGAAGGGTACTTTGTTTCATTTTGATTGGGAAAATAGTATTATTTCATCAATGAACAAGAAGAACCCGCCATTTCGGCAGGCTCAGACTATTATTCTCCTACGATTTTCGCGTCCTTCAGTAAGTCATCTGTCAGCGTGATTCCTTCTTCTTCAGCTGCCTTTTTGTTAATGACCAATTCTAGGTTCTCAGGGTAGCCTACCGGAATGTCAGCCGGCTTTTTGCCTTCAAGGATCTCCACTGCCATTTTGCCAGTGGTGTAGCCAAGCTCATGATAATCGAGTCCATAGGACGCGAATGCTCCTCGCTTCACTGAATCTCCTTCACCCACAAACATTGGGATATCTTTATCATTTGCAACGGTAATCACCGACTCAAGCGCTGCAACCACGGTATTATCCTTTGGAATATACAGAACATCTACACGGCCAACCATCGACTCGGCTGCCTGCTTTACTTCAGAGCTGGCCGAAATCGTGGATTCCACAGCTTGGAGTCCTTCCGCCTCCAATGCTTCCTTGGCGTTTTTAACATTCACCACGGAGTTGGGTTCACCATTGTTATAAATAATTCCGACCTTCTTCGCTCCCGGGACGAACTTTTTGATGGCAGCGATGGTATTCTTGATGGCATCTGGATGTGTATCAGAGGTTCCCGTCGCATTTCCGCCTGGCTTCTCCATGGACTGGACGAGCTCAGCGCCGACAGGGTCCGTGATCGCAGTGAACAGGACAGGGATATCCTTCGTCGCCTGGACCGCCGCCTGAGCACTCGGTGTCGCAATCGCTAAAATCAAATCACTTTTATCTGAAACAAACTTTTGCGCAATCGACGCATTGTTATTCATATCACCCTGGGCATTCTGGTAATCAATTTTAAGATTCTTGCCTTCTTCATAACCGGCATCCTTAAGAGCAGCGATAAATCCTTCCCTTGCAGCATCAAGCGAAGGGTGCTCTACAATCTGGGTAATCCCGATTTTCACCGTCTTTTCCTTCTTCTCTCCACTCGCCTGATTACCACCCCCGCCACATGCTGCAAGCATCAGCATCGCACCGCTCAATAAAACAGCCAAACTCTTTTTCATCCTTCATCCTCCCCAAATTCACAAAATAGTTATGTATCTTCTTGTTGAATGAAAAAGCTGCCGATCCTCCTCGATAATATATTTCTTATTTTTTTAATATTCTGATATTAACACGTTAAGCAAATCTAGGACAATAGTAAACTTAAAAATATATAACTAATATTCGATTCTCTAGTTAATTAGATGAATCCCCTGCTACAAACGTACATTTTTAGTTTTTAAAAACAAATTAGTTTGTTTGTCCATTCAGAAAAAGGAAACGAAAATATACTGCTAAGGAATCTAGTAAAAAGGAGTGAATGAAATGTATAACCAGTACAAGAAGTACCCAATGCCATCGGGTGATTATCAGGAAAAAGACCACAAAAAATCCAAAAAGAAAGACAAATGCGATAAGAAGAAAGAGGATGACAAGTGGTTTAAGCAGGAGCAGGAACCAGAGCAAATCGCGATTGGCTACATCAATAATGGCGCCATTGCCATAGATGGCAGTAATGCGTCCGATAATCCAAATGACAGTGCTGTGGCACAAGATTACAGTAATGCATCTGACAATCCAGAAGAAAGTGCTGTGGCGCAGGAACGAAGCAATTCACTTGATGACGGTGACAACAGCTCCGTTTCCCAGGGCAAGAGCAGTGCTGCAAATGAAACTGTTAACAGTGCATTAGCCCAAGATGATAGCAATGCATCCGACGATCCATTTGATAGCGCAGTGGCATTGGATGACAGTAAGGCAAAGGAAATTTTTTAAGGCATTAAAGATATGCAAGATCAATCAAAAAGGAGTGAATGAAATGTATAAGCACCCTGAAAAAAAAGAGCACGATAAATCGTCCTGCAAGCAATTTGCCATTGGTTATGTAGAAAATGGAGCCATCGCTTTGAGACGCAGTAACGCTTCAGATAATCCTGATGCCAGTGCTGTTGCCCAACACTTCAGTAATGCTTCTGACAACCCTACAAATAGTTCTGTTGCCCAAGGAAAGAGCAATGCTGCCGATAATCCAGTGGAAACTTCACTTGCACAAGGGAAGAGTAATGCTGCAGACGATACAATCGACAGTGCTCTTGCTCAAGACGACAGCAATGCATCCGACAATCCTTTCGACAGCTCTGTCGCCCTCGACGACAGCAAAGCTACTGACGTCTTTTAAAATAGGAAATGACAATCGATCCCCCACAGCCCATGTGCAGTGGGGATCGATTGTGTCATTTCCAGCTGCTGAAAAGTATTAGAAAAAGAGGTGAATTTTATGGATAAATGGACTAAGGAACAAATGAAGAAAGAGATCCTGGAGGAGCTGTCTGGTGAATTAACGAAGAAAATCAGGAAAGAATTCAAAAAGATGATGGCTGAATATCTGGAGCCAAGACTTAAGAAGGAAATCAACAAAAACCTTTCGACTCTCATCGAAACTCATTCAGGTCCGGACTTTAACAGCAAGCTGCAGAACATCTTACAGAACTATCCTCTTCAGCTCAATCTCCATCTTAATTTAAGTCAGCATCAAAACCCTGAACAAATTTCCATCGGCCATGTAGACCATTCTGCGGTTGCTGTAAAACACAGTAACGCTGTCGATGATCCGGTTAATAGCGCTGTTGCTCAGGATCACAGTAACGCTGCAGATGATCCTACTAACAGCAGCATTGCACAGGGCAGCAGCAGTTCAGCAAATGCTCCTACGGATAGTGCACTCGCGCAAAATGACAGCAGTGCCATTGATAATGCGACTGACAGCTCTCTTTCCCAAGAAAACAGCAATTCATCCGATGATCCGGTTGATAGTCAAATTTCTCAGGACCATAGTAAATCTTCCGAAAAAGATGCTGATGCTCCAATTTATTGAGATAATAGGGTCATTATCCCTCTACGGCATTTTGTTTCTTCCATCCCGCTCCATTAATATTCAAGAGCATCCATTGGGTGCTTTTTTGTTTTAATCTGGACTTCTTAAGATACATATCTTTTTCAAATAAACATACATTTCTTGAATGGCGCAAATCCGTTTATATACATTGTTTTAAAACATCTTTGACCGGTTTACAGCATCGGTAAATCCATCGATTATCCGAATGACGGTTATGGGTCCGTAACATGTACAATCAATGAGTCATACCAGCGATTTTAATTTTTCTATCTCAAACAAGAGCTTACTTGAAATTTTCAAATATTCGGCATGTGTGTATATTTTTAAGTATTTATTAACTTCTCAATAAGGAGTATGATAGTAATTAAAATAATATTTTCGTATAGAAGGGCATCTAGCGAAAAGGACATCATAAAGAAAGAGGTAATGATATGAATGCAACATACTCTACATCTACAAGCATGTCTAAAACAAAGACTCTTGTAATCAATGCTCTTTTTATCGCGTTAACCGTGGTAGCGACCATGTTCATCAACATCAAGCTTCCAATCATGGGAAATGGCGGTTTGATCCATCTTGGGAATGTGCCTTTGTTCATCGCCGCATTTGTTTTCGGCAGAAAAACAGGAGCAATCGCAGGAGCGTTCGGAATGGGACTGTTCGACTTGATCTCCGGCTGGGCTGTCTGGGCTCCATTCACGTTCATCATCGTTGGTTTGATGGGTTATCTGGCAGGACTGATGGCTGAAAAAATGCCTGGCAAGAAGGTCGTTGTCTATTCACTCGCAGTGATCGTCGCGATGCTGGTCAAGATTGTAGGTTACTATTTTGCCGAAGTCGTCCTTTACGGCAACTGGATCCAGCCATTTGGCTCCATTCCGGGCAACATCATGCAGGTGGTACTCGCAGGGTTGATTGTGATCCCTCTTGCAGGTCGAATCAAGAAGTTATTTTAATCAGGCACTTTTTTAAAGATCAGAACAATACAAAAATCCCCTATGGCTCATAGGGGATTTCTTTTATGTATAAGGTCAAGATTCGAGGCTGATTTTGTCGATACCACTTTAAAAATTTGTAAATATTTCTCGGGAAATTGTTGAATTTTGAAAGTGGATTAATCTTTTTCGACACGATTTACTATAGCGTATCGTATGGCGATATACAGCCACACACCATGTCAAAAGCTTTTTGTTGTATATTGCTTCATATCGCCTGGCAATATGCGCTTGCCTTCAATAGCATTCTCTTATTCAAGACAATATCGCTAATTTATTTCTTGAACAACGAAAATAGCCAGTTCCATTTTCTGTTCCGGATTTCCTCTTCTAATCGTCTGTTAAAATCAATTTGAGAATTCCACTCATTCTTTTGTTCCTCGCGCATTTTCTGCAGCTCTTTTTGCAGAAGTTCACTTCGCTCCCTTTCCTGTTCCAGCAAGTCTTCATAATGGGCGTTTTGCTGTTCCAGGATCCTCTCAATCTTAGCATTGGTTCTTTGTGCTGAATTCCCAATACTGGAACTGATCACGTGATGATCCTGCTGAAGCTGTGAGACATTAGTTTTCAGCTGGGCCATATCGTTTTTCAGCTGCACATTCATTTCACGCGCTGCTGCCAGTTCATTGACGACAAAAAGCAAAACCTCTTTTAATTGATTCGGGTCCTGAGGCAGGTTTTCGTATGTATCGTTAAGAGCGATTTCCGTACCGCCCGCTCCTTCCAGCTTCTCTCTTTGCTGTACCACAAGGTCCTTGGCTGTTTCATCCAGCGGCTTGTCCGTATCGCGTAACGCTACAAGTGCTTGGATATCGGATTGCACAAAGATCCGGCGGTCACCGTCCTTCAAAAACTCGTAACCATTGCGCTCCAGAATCTGGCCATACTTTCGGACAGTAGGCGTCGCAATCCCAATCTCCTCCGCCACTTCCTTCGTTGAGAATGCCTGTTCATTCGCTTGTATATCGTGTCGCATATCGCACATGCACCTCCTATTTACCAATATGCTAGGTTTTAACCGTAATTGCAATAGTCATATCGTCTATATTTCTATTCTATCAGAAATACCGTTCTCTGCCATATCGGTTAGTAAGTAATTTTCATCCGCTTCCATGGCGCAGAATGTCGAAAGCCCGGCTCAACAGAAGTTGATGCCGGGCACTTAAGCGATACACAACTGATTCACACGCTGATACACTCAATTTTTTCCTATCAATTCGTCAATAGTTTGTGTTACATCCTGCAGAATCCTGTCCCATTGTTCTTGTAAGTTTTTGCTTAATCCGATATGGAACCTGATTTCCTCCGGTTCCACGCCGATGAGGTATCCCCTGATGGATTCCTTTTGCCCATATAATAGATTAAACAAATGGAAATCATGCGGTGAAAACTCCAATTCCCGGTGTTCATGCAAATCAGAAAGCTCATAAACCGTAAGACTGCAAGGTGTTTTCCCTGAAACGGCAGCATCGATAATAATCACCAATGAAGTGCCCATTATTTGCTCCAGGCAATAATCAATATCCGATTCACCAATCAAAAACGAAACACCTGGATCATAATTCTGCCTAGATAGCTCCTCAATCAGGTAAATACCGATTCCATCATCCATCATCAGCCTATTGCCAATGCCTAAAACGATGACCTTCTCCATTAAAACACCTTTATTGTTTTCATTTGTTTTCCCGGAGTGTATACATGGGTCGCACAGGACATGCACGGATCGAAAGAACGCAGGATCCTTCCGATCTCGGCAGGTTTCTCAGGATCCTGGATGGGTGTCCCGATCAGCGCTTGTTCGGCTGTTCCTCTATAGCCGTTCTCATCACGGGTCGAAAAATCCCATGTTGAAGGAGTGATGATTTGATAGAATGAGATCTTCTTATCTTTTATCTTAAGCCAGTGTCCAAGTGCTCCCCTTGTCGTATCAACCAATCCCCTCCCAGATGCCGATTCTGGAAGTTCATATTTTTTCTGCACGTCCACTCCCGGAATGACCTGCTGGAGCAATAGCTTCATGATCTCTGTGATTTTTTTCGCTTCAAGTGCCCTGGCAATAGTCCGGTCCATAGCGGAGATGCCATTGTCATAATTTCCGCTTAATATCAGTCTTGCCAGCGGTCCCACCTCAAATGGAAGCCCATTATACCTCGGCGCTTTTACCCAGGAATAAGCATTCTTCTTATCCATATCAGGTTCCGGGACTATTTCACCTGGTGAATACGTATGTTCTGATGACGTAAAGTAAGAGTAATCAATTTTCTCCTGAATCTTGCTTTCGTCAAATACCTGAAGTCCTTCCGGAGTCAAGACAAGCGGATCAACATATAAAGTCCCGAGCTCTTTATAACTATTAAAAGAACCATATGACAGCAAGTTCCCGTATCCGCCGCCCAACTGGTAATAATCTTGATAATATCGGGCGATATCATATACATCGGGAATCATTTTTTCATCAATGAAGGCAGATATCTTCTGTAAAACCGAATCCAGGTGGACCACCTTTTCTGCGGTTGCCTGGGTCGTGATCCCGCCAATGAAGACACCATGGTTATGTGGGGCTTTTCCTCCCAGGACCGCGAGCATCTGGTGGCCAAGCCTGCTGATCGCCAGAGACTCAAAGTAATGCCTGGATATCCGGTCATTGATTTCAGTTGGCAGCCTGAAGTCATCGTGATCGGCCTGGAACAGCGAATTTTGTTCTATTTTCACAAAATCAGGGACCGTATATTGATAAAAGTGGCGAATATGATTTTGCAGAAATTCACAGCAATGGATGATATCCCTTAAGTACTTCCCCTGTTCCATCGGCTCAATCTTCAGGGCATCCTCCAACGCCAAAGAAGAAGCCATCGAATGTGCTGACGAGCAAATCCCACAGATCCGCTGGGTAAAATAAACGGAATCAAATGGGCTTCTGCCAATCAGCATTTGCTCAAAGCCTCTGAATAAATTGCCTTTTGTTTTTGCCTCGACGACCCGATTGTTTTCTACCGTTACATCAATTTCCATAAAGCCGCTGATCCGTGTTAATGGGTTAATGACAATTCGCTTACTCATCCTTCACCACCCTTGTCGTGTCATAGCTGATAAACGGAGCCATCGCATCCGGAAAACCAAATTGCGCACAGCCGATGCATGGGGTATCGTCCCCTATCGGCCAGTTCACATGTCCATTCCATTGCCTGGTCGGACAATCAATCCTTGTCACCGGCCCGCGGCATCCAAGCTTGAAAAGACATGTTTTATCCCCTAGTTTCTCCGCAAAAATCCCCCTGTCAAAAAACGGCCTTCTCGGGCAGCGATCATGGATGAGGGTGCTGTAAAACATCAGCGGGCGGCCGAGATTATCCGTTTCTGGTTCTCCATAAAGGAGCATGTGGGCCAGTGTTCCTAAAAACCAGTCAGGATGGACAGGGCACCCTGGCAATTTGATCATCTTTTTATTAGGAAGAACCGTTTGCAGGCCAACTGACTCAGATGGATTCGGCCTGGCAGCAGAAACGCCGCCATGTGTCGCACATGCGCCAACAGCAAGGATGCTCTCGGCTTTTTCTCCAAGCATCTGAGCGGCCTGAAGACCTGTAAGCGGCTTTCCCTGCCAACTGCCGATGATATTGTAAAGACCGCTATTTTTTAACGCGACTGCTCCCTCAACAGCCAGTATAAAATCTTCATTCATGGCCTCCATCAGTTTTGCGATGGCCTGTTCTCCTTCAGCTGCCATCAGGCTGTTGCTGTACCGCAAATCGACCATTGAATTTAACGCATATTCGAAATCAGGACTCTGTCCATTCAATAACGAAATAATATTCCCTGAGCATCCGTTCAATTCCAGATACACTAAGTTTCTTTTCTTGATCAAACCTCGATCAAGCTGTTTGATAGCTGTATTTGTAAGTCTTTCAGCAATCGCCTCATTTGTTAATGGTTCAGGCGGCAAAATAAACTGGCTCATTGCATTAACCTCCCCACCGCAGGCAGCATCGCGAGGATGGATTCCTGTCCGGCATGACAGGAGGCAAATTCCCTGGTATAATCCCTTCCCGCAACCAGGCCGAAATGGGTGGCTGCTGCCCAGGCCCGATTGTTCGTCACATCATGGACGATACCATTCACGGCAACAAATGCAGGCCTTCCGTTTTTGCCATCGAATGTTGCCAACTCTTGTATCGTAAAAGATCGCTGATTGTTTGTTGTGTTATTTGGATTTGGCAGGGGAGTGATGGGCGGAATTTGCGGCTGGTTTGTAGGAGCAGGCTGCGGAATCGAATTCTGTATTTGCCCAGAGTTTTTACTTGCCTGGTTGGCAAGCAGTTCACTTAAAAAATGAATCGAAGATAGCGAGTCCCATATGCGTTGCATAATTTGCTGGTTTTTATAATAATCACTCGTTCTCGAAAGTGTATACAAGTCTTGCCGCGCCTGTGTGACAAGGTGATTCAGCTGTAATCTGATTAACTGGATGTTGGTCATGACTTCCTCTCCTTAAGGCAGCTTTCCTCCTATCCTATGCGCAAGCCCAGGAATAATTAACATATTCTTGGCAGGAGCATTCCCGAAAGCCGCTGCAGCCTGCGCGTGGTGCCAAATGGGGTCTTCAACAACAGTTTCCCGGATTCCAGCGATGATACCTGGCCGATCACTTCAGCATCCCTGCCGAATACGTGTTGTCTGAGGATTGTTAACGCCCTATCGGCCAAACTCGAATCTACAATGAGCACAATTTTTCCCTCATTGGCTAAATAAAGAGGATCGAATCCTAAAATGTCACATGCGCCCTGGACATCCTTCCGTATTGGAATACAGTCTTCTTCAAGCTCGATCGTCACCTGGAAGTCTTCACATATCTCGACAAGGGTAGTGGCCAATCCGCCTCTTGTGGGATCCCTCATGATGCGAATCCCTCGAATTTCATCTGTAAGTTCTTGAATAAGATGATTCAGTGATGCACAATCACTCGTGACATCTGTCATCAGACCAAGCTCGTTTCGTGCAGATAAAATTGAGACACCATGGTCGCCTAGCGTACCGCTTATGATCACAGCGTCCCTTTTTTTCATTTCCTCCGGGTTTGGACATGGCGCTTCTCGCAGTTCCCCAATGCCGGTCGTATTGATGAATAGACCATCCGCACTTCCCTTTTCAACCACTTTTGTATCACCGGCGATGATATGGACACCCGCCCGTTCCGCTTCTTCTGCCATGCTCTGGACAATCTTCTTCAGGTCATTAACCGGAAACCCTTCCTCAAGAATGAAGCCTGCTGTAATAAATCGCGGGATCGCCCCGCAAACAGCTAAATCATTTACTGTCCCTGTAATCGCCAGCTTTCCAATATTGCCCCCTGGGAAAAAGATCGGATTCACGACAAAGCTATCGGTCGTTACTGCCATGTTTTCAATCATCCCAGGCAGAATAGCGGAATCCAGTTTCGTCTGGACTCCATGTCCAAATGACTTAACAAACACATCCTGAATCAGCTGGTGGGTAAGTTCACCGCCCTCCCCATGCGCTAAACCAATTCTCTGGACCAAGCCTATTCCCCTCTCATATATTGATAATGTGCCGCACAAGTTCCTTCCGTTGAAACCATACAGGGCCCAATCGGATGGGCTGGTGTACACCCTTTATTAAACAAAACACAGCTTTCGGGATTTACTAATCCTCTAATGATTTCCCCACAGCGGCATTTGGTTTTCCTCGGCTCTCCTACAGATACTTCATAGCGCTTTTTCGCATCAAATTGTACGTATTCGTCCTTAAGGACAAGTCCGCTTTCCGGAATCGTTCCCATTCCCCGCCAATCTTCATCATGAAGACGCAGATAGTGCTTAAGCAATTTTTGTGCGTGAGGATTGCCCTCATCTTTTACAACAGAAGGATAGTCATTCAACACATCCTGCTTATTCTCGAGCAGGAGCTCCAGCATTTTATAGATGCCGCTTAAAAGCTGCACCGGCTCGAATCCGGTTATGACGCCAGAGATTTGGTAATCCTCCACTAAAAAATCAAAGCTCTTTTTGCCCAGTACAACCGAAACATGTCCGGGTAAAATAAAGCCGTCCAGCTTCACCTCTCCTGATTCAAGAAGTGCTCTCATAACCGGCTCCACCAATTTCGTTGTCATCCAGACACTATAATTCTTCAACCCTTTTCTTTCTGCTTCGCGAATGGCAAGAGTCAAAATCGGGATCGTAGTCTCAAAGCCAATACCGAGGAGAATGACTTCCTTATCGGGATTTTCCTCGGCGATTTTCACACTGTCCAATGGTGAATAGATCACCCGGATATCCTTGCCGTCCGTTTTTGACTTCATCAGGCTCACCCGGGAACCCGGCACACGCATCATATCGCCAAACGTACACAGGATTCTGTTGGGACCTTCAGCTAATTGAATCATTGCATCAATCGATTTCTGGTCTGTCACACACACCGGACATCCCGGACCGGCAATCAGCCTGACATGCTCCTTCAACCTGGTTTTCAATCCTGATTTGGCAAAAGCCATTGTATGTGAGCCGCATACTTCCATCAACACTGGTACTCTTCCAAATTTCTTTTTAAACTCTCCAGCCAGTTCAATCACGGCCCCCAGTGACTGACGGGCCAAGGCCGGATCAGAGAGCGTCTCCAAACTTTCCATTTAAAATATTCCTCCATTCTTCTATGCTTTCGCGCGCATAAATCTCATCTACTACGGTCATCGCCTGTCCGGCATGAAGCAATACATAGTCGCCTTTTTTCACCTCTGGGACAAACAGGATCCCGACGTGCATCCTTGACCCCATCACATCCACCAGAGCCGTCTGCTCCTCAATCTCCATCACCTTTGCGGGTACTCCCAGGCACACAGTGATCCACCACCTTACTTTTAATAGCATGAGAAGCTATGATGATTTGCCCTAATGATAAGCCGCCATCATGACAGGGCACGTTTTTATGCGTCTTAACGGCAAACCCTTTTTCCTCGAGCTTCGCTTTGATCTCTTTCGTTAAAAATAAATTCTGGAACGAGCCTCCTGACAACATGACCATCCTGTTCAGGTGCGGGTTTCTTTCTGCTAATCTTGCAATCATCTCCACACAGCTGGAAACAATGGTTGAATGAAAAGTGTGAATGATTTTGGCCGTACTGACATTGTTGAATTGATCCTGGATGATTTGATAGAGCATCGGTGAAAGGTCAAGCTGAAGCTGATTTTCCTGGTTTGTTTTTAGATAGAATGGATAAGTCTCAGCTGGATGGTCCATTTCGTTCATCATGGAATCTGATAATTTGATTGCCGCTTCTCCTTCATATGTGGAAGTTAAGCAGATTCCCAGAATCGCACTGACCGCATCAAATATTCTTCCGCACGTACCTGCCAGCGGGGTATGAATTTGATTCACGATCATCCTTTTTAAAATGTCGATTTCATTGGCTTTGTCATGGAATAGCTTCATTGCTATCTCGATGCCGTCATCCTGCCAGTAATGATAGAGCATTCCGACTGCATTTCTCCATGTTTCTTTCACGGCGTTTTCCCCGCCCGGAAGCGGGGTATATTCCAGATGGCCAAGACGCTCAAAGGAATCGGCATCGCCGTAAAGAAACTCAAATCCCCAGATATTCCCGTCATCGCCATAGCCGGTTCCATCAAGAATGATCCCGAAACAAGGTTCCTCGATGCCGTTATCCTCCATACAGGAAACATGATGGGCATGGTGATGCTGAATGGGTATGATGTTGCAATCATATTCCTTTACAAGTTCCGCTGATGCGTACAAAGGATGTTGATCGACCGCTATATGCTTCACTTCCACATCCAGCCATGTTTGAAAACGACGGATCTGGTCCTTATAAAAATGGATCATTTCTTCGTTGTCCAAATCGCCAATATAGGAACTGACCACGATGTCCTTTTCCTTCCCAAGCGCAAAGGTATTTTTTTGATTTCCGCCAAAAGCAAGAATTCCATCAACATCTGATTGAGTGTGAAAAGGATCCGGTACAAATCCTCGTGCCCGCCTATGATAGAGCATATGCTCACCGTCAATCTGTACGACAGAATCATCAATTGGAAGGTGAATGTCACGTTTGTGTGTTAATAGAAAATCATATAAACAGCCGTCGATGGATTCTTTTCTGTAAGGAATCGGCAGTCCTGAAATGTTGGCACTGGTCATGACCATACATTCAAGTCCGCTTGTTTCAAAAAGTCGATGATGCAACGGCGAATACGGCAGCATGATCCCAATCGTGGACAATCCTGGTGACAGCACTTCCGGAAGGGTGCATCCCTCTCTTTTCCGCAACACCACGATTGGCATAACAGGACTGTTCAGTATTTCCTCTTCATCTTTTGAAAGATAACAATGCTTTTTTACAACATCGGGATCCCTTGCCATAATGGCCAGTGGCCTGATGGGACGGTTCTTTCTTTTTCTTATTTCAGCAATTGCCCTCCCTCGATGGGCACCACATGCGAGATGATATCCGCCGATTCCCTTTATCCCGACAATATGGCCGCTCCTTAAAAGTTCACCTGCCTCAATAAGTGCCTCGTCATCCTGTGCTGCCATTTCCCCGCTTTGTTGAAATAGTTCAATGTCAGGGCCACAAGCAGAACAGCATATTGGCTGGGCATGATGCCGCCGGTTCAACGGATTATCATATTCTTTTTGACATTGGTCACACATCGTAAATTCACTCATCGTGGTATTGGGACGATCATAGGGCAGAGCCTGAATGATTGTGTAGCGCGGGCCGCATTGTGTGCAGTTGATGAATGGGTATTGATATCGCCGATTCGTTGGATCTTTCATTTCTTGCAGGCAATCCTCACAAATCGCTGCATCCGCAGAAATCCATGGTAAGGAATAGGAATCTATTTTTTTGCTTGGAATGATCGTAAATTCTGCAAAATAGACAGGGGGAATTTTTGTTGTGGTGATTCTATCGATCTTTGCCAGAGGTGGCGGCGAATTCTTTATTTCTGCGACAGCTTTTTCAAGCGAATCTTCGTTTCCTTCCAGAATCAATATGACATGGTCAAGATTATTTTGGACGGTTCCGGTCAATTGAAATTTTTTCGCAAGAGAATAAACGAATGGCCGAAATCCAACTCCCTGCACCCTTCCCGTCACCCTGATGCTTAACGCTCCGTACATTGCCTGTACGCTTCCTTGATCCAGTTGATCCAGCCTTCAAGACCTTCACCAGTCTTCGCGGACAAAACCATCAGCAGTGCCTCAGGGTTAATAGTCTTTAAGTCTTTTTCAGCTTCCTCCACACTGAATTGAACATATGGCAGAAGATCGACTTTATTGATAATCGTCAGATCTGTACGTCTGAACATTACTGGATACTTCGGGATTTTATCATTGCCTTCCGGTACGCTTAATACGACGACTTTATAATCTTGTCCTAAATCATAGCCTGACGGACATACCAAATTCCCTATATTTTCGACGAAGAGAATATCAATGTCTTCCAGCTTAAATTCCGGAAGTGTTTTGGCAATCATCCTCGCGTCAAGATGGCAGCCTCCCACTGTATTAATCTGAATGGTTTTTACCCCTAATGAACGCAATCGCTCCGCATCACGGTCAGTGGCCAGATCTCCTTCAATTACGGCTACGGTAAAATCTTGGCGCAATGCCTTGATCGTTTCTTCCAGCAGAGTCGTTTTTCCGGCACCAGGTGAACTCATGATATTGATGACAAGTGTTTTGTGATTCTTAAATAGTTTTCTATTATAAGCGGCAGCTAGATTGTTATCCTTTAACACATCTGCCTCGAGCTTAATTTTCATCGTCTCCATCCCTTCCTTCATAGGATTCAACCCTGAACGTTTCACCGCTCACCACCAGGCTGCCGGGAACTCCGCACTCCGGGCAAAGCGCAATCCTGTAATCAGGCTGAAAATCACACTGGCATGCCGGGCATCGCGCTTTTGCTTCTTCCCGAATAATATGCAGCCTGCTGTCTTCGTCAATCACACTGCCTTCCTGTCTCTGAAAGAAGAGAAACGCCAGCTCCAGGGCGTCAGGCAGGACATTGGATAAATCCCCCACGATGACATCAATCTGATCCACCTTTTTAAAGCCTCTTTCAGCAGCATCCTCTGAAACGATTTCAATGATTTCTGACATAAGTGACATTTCATGCATCCTAACACCACCCAAGATATCCCTCATCCTATTTTATGCCTGTCTTTTTGGAAAAGACCTGCGAGCCTTTGGTGGCTGGAACACCAAAAACTCCCCAGCCTCAATGGTTGGGGAGTTGACATCGTATAGGTATAGGCTGCTCTTATTAAACCTGGACCGTTTCCGCCGATTCTTCAATCATGGTACCTTTGCTGGCAAAATTGGTATGCCATGATAGAGCTTTTTCCAAAACATGTGGTGTTTGCCCGCCTCTTTGCAGTGCTTCCTGATAATAGGCGCGCAGCTGCTCGCGGTACATTGGATGTGCACAATTTTCGATTATAAGTTCCACTCTTTCCCTTGGCGCAAGGCCCCTCAAGTCGGCATATCCTTGTTCAGTGACAATCACATCGACATCATGCTCCGTATGGTCCACATGTGAGACGAAAGGCACGATGCTTGAGATTTTCCCGCCTTTGGCAATCGATTTAGTGACAAAGATGGCCAGGCGCGCGTTTCGGGCAAAGTCACCGGAACCGCCAATTCCGTTCATCATTTTCGTGCCGAGGACGTGGGTTGAATTGACATTTCCGTAGATGTCCAATTCCAACGCTGTATTGATGGAAATCAACCCGAGACGGCGAATGATTTCAGGATGGTTGGAGATCTCCTGAGGGCGCATCATCAGTTTGTCTCGATATTTTTCAAAATTCAAGAAGACTTGCTGCATTTTTTCCTCGGAAAGCGTGATTGAACAGCAGGAGGCAAATTGGACCTTCCCCGCATCAATCAGGTCAAATACCGCATCCTGAAGCACCTCGGAATAGACTTCCAAGTTCTCAAACTCTGAATCCAGCATTCCATGGAGAACGGCATTGGCAACAGAACCAATCCCTGATTGTAATGGGGCCAGGCTTTCGGTAAGCCGGCCGCTCTGGACTTCTTTTCGAAGGAATTCAATCAAATGCTGTGCCATCACAACCGTTTCTTCATCCGGAGGAACAATGGTCGATGGTGAATCCAGCTGATTCGTAAACACAATTCCTTTGACCTTGTTTACATCGACCGGGATTCCGATCGTTCCAATCCGATCGTCAGGTTTAGTGAGTGGAATAGGCTGCCTTGCCCCTTGTTTTCCTGGTTCGTATAAATCATGCAATCCTTCGAGTTCTGTTGACTGAGCTGTGTTAATTTCGATAATAATCGACTTCGCATTCTGGGCGAATGCCATGGAATTGCCTATTGAAGTAGTCGGGATGACCATTCCGTCTTCACTTATTGCAATCGCTTCCAAAATTGCGACGTCTATGTCCATGACATCAGCACGGATCAGCTCGGCTGTATGTGATAGATGCTGGTCCACAAACAAAAAGTCTCCCTGATTGATGCCACGGCGCATTGTCGGATCTGCCTGGAATGGCAATCTTTTGCCCAGGATGCCTGCCTCAGCGAACAGCTTATCTACATCTGATCCCAATGAAGCTCCGGTATATACATTAACCTTAAAGTTTTCATCTTCTTTTATCCTCTTTACTAGGGCGAATGGTACCGCTTTCACGTCGCCTGCACGCGTGAAGCCACTTAACCCTAAAGACATTCCACTTTCAATGAAGGAAGCTGCCTGATCAGGAGTCACAACTTTGTCCTTCAGACGATGATCTCTAATTCGCTCTAATTGCTGTTCCATATCTGAATCCCTCACTTAATGAATAGTTACAATCATTTTACCCATAAACAACATCAGGATATGGTTTTCGGAATACTAGACAAAAGATTCCGACAAAACAGCGAATTTAGACACCCAAGCAGAAAAAATCAGAATCCCAGCAGTTTTCTAAAATAACTGGAGTAGGACTGGCTGACCGGCACACGTTCCCCATTATCCATCGACAGCAGAAAAGTAGAATGAGTATCCGGATAAATCGTCTTGATATGGTTCACATTCACAATGAATGAACGATGGCACCGGATAAAGGAATCCTTCGGAAGCAAATATTCAAACTCCTGCAGGGAGTATTTATGTGTCCCAGATATCTCATCCGTGTAAACATGGGTCTTCTTATCTTTCGCCTCAATATGGATCACCTTTGAAAAAGGAACCGGAATCCAGCCATCCTGAGTTTTCAGGGTCACGACTGACTTCCCATCGGTCAGCGCCGGATAAATCGCCGTCACACATCCCTCAAGCTCGCCATTATGTAAAAACGGGACCGCCATCCCATGATAAGGAATGCCAAAAACATCCCGGTTAATGAACTCAGAAACCTTCTGCCTCGACATCAGCGCTTTATAGGCAATCGTCCCTTCCTTTACAGGATCGCCAGCAGCAATCTTCAAATCCACCCTCTTGCTGGGACGATAATAAATATATTCCTTCGTATTCGAAACCGCAATCGAGATTTCATCCGAAAATAACTCCCCGATGACATCCAGCAATGAGCTTAAGGTTATATCCTCCATGCTTTTTCTCACCTCGATGTTATTATACTACTATTATAAAATATATTGAGGGATAGCTTTTTGAAAGAAATAAAAGAAGCATCCCATAAGTTTTAACAACTTATGGGATGCTTCTTTTAGTTTTTACCAAGGGTGAGGCGATGATTACATCATGCCACCCATACCGCCCATGCCGCTCATGTCAGGCATTCCAGCACCAGCTGGTTCTGGGATGTCAGCAACTACTGCTTCAGTAGTCAGGAACATTGCAGATACGGATGCTGCGTTTTGAAGTGCAGAGCGTGTAACCTTAGTTGGATCAACGATACCAGCTTCGATCATGTTTACCCACTCTCCAGTTGCTGCGTTGAAGCCTGTGCCGACTTCTTCGCGCTTCAGGCGCTCAACGATGACTGAGCCTTCAAGTCCAGCGTTGTGTGCGATTTGGCGAACTGGTTCTTCCATAGCGCGAAGGACGATGTTTATGCCAGTAGCTTCGTCGCCTTCAGCCTGGATTCCAGCAACCTTGTTGTATACGTTAAGAAGCGCTACGCCACCGCCTGATACGATACCTTCTTCAACTGCAGCGCGAGTTGAGTTAAGAGCATCTTCAATGCGAAGCTTGCGTTCTTTCAATTCAGTTTCAGTAGCAGCACCAACCTTGATGACTGCAACGCCGCCAGCTAGCTTAGCAAGGCGCTCTTGCAGCTTTTCACGGTCAAATTCAGAAGTTGTTTCTTCCATTTGAATACGGATCTGGTTTACGCGGCTTTCGATTTGAGCGCTGTCTCCAGCACCTTCAACGATTGTTGTGTTTTCTTTTGTAACCACAACTTTAGAAGCGCGTCCAAGAGATGTGATAGTAGCAGACTTAAGGTCGCGTCCAAGTTCTTCAGTGATTACTTCACCGCCAGTCAGTGCAGCGATGTCTTCAAGCATAGCCTTACGGCGGTCACCAAAGCCAGGAGCTTTAACAGCTACTGCGTTGAATGTTCCGCGAAGCTTGTTGACTACTAATGTAGCAAGTGCTTCACCTTCAACATCTTCAGCGATAAGCAATAATGGCTTGCCTTGCTGTACAACTTGCTCAAGGACAGGAAGGATTTCCTGGATGCTGCCGATTTTCTTGTCAGTGATCAGGATATATGGATTTTCAAGAACTGCTTCCATCTTGTCAGAATCAGTTACCATGTAAGGAGATGCATATCCGCGGTCGAACTGCATACCTTCAACAACGTCCAATTCTGTAGTGAAGCCTTTTGATTCTTCGATTGTGATAACGCCGTCGTTGCCAACGCGCTCCATTGCTTCAGCGATCAATTGGCCAACTTCTTCGTCATCAGCAGAGATTGCAGCAACTTGTGCGATAGAAGCTTTGCCTTCGATTGGCTTAGAAATAGCCTTTAACTCTTCAACTGCTGTAATAACAGCCTTTTCCATACCTTTGCGGATGCCCATTGGGTTAGCGCCGGCAGTTACGTTCTTAAGGCCTTCACGGATCATTGCTTGAGCAAGAACTGTTGCAGTAGTCGTACCGTCACCAGCAACGTCGTTTGTCTTGCTAGCTACTTCAGCAACAAGCTTAGCACCCATGTTTTCGAATGCATCTTCAAGTTCGATTTCTTTCGCGATTGTTACACCATCGTTAGTGATAAGAGGTGAACCGAATTTCTTCTCAAGAACCACGTTGCGTCCCTTTGGTCCAAGAGTTACTTTTACTGCATTTGCAAGAGAATCTACCCCGCGAAGCATCGCGCGGCGTGCTTCTTCACTGAACTTAATTTCTTTTGCCATTGTAGAAAAACCTCCTCAGATTTTTAATATTTTTACGTTCTGTTTATAATCGCAGTGATTATTCTACTACTGCTAAAATGTCGTTTTCACGTAGGATCAGGTACTCAGTTCCCTGGTACTTCACTTCTGTGCCTGCGTATTTTGAGAAGATAATGCGGTTTCCGACTTCAACTTCTAGAGCAACGCGCTCACCGTTCTCAAGTACACGGCCAGTTCCAACAGCTACGACTTTACCTTCTTGAGGTTTTTCTTTCGCTGTGTCGGGTAAAACGATACCGCTTGCAGTTTTTTCTTCAGACTCAACAAGCTCGATAATAATGCGATCTCCTAGTGGCTTGATCAAGTGAAACAACCTCCTCAAATTATATGTAGATTATTTTTTATTAGCACTCGCCTCAATAGAGTGCTAACACAATTTATATAATAATGAATCTCGATTTTTTTTGCAAGCGTGAAGCAAAAATTTTTCATGAAATTTTACGATGATCCAGGTGCTGTCGAATGCTGTAGAAATCTCCTGCTGACGGCATCATTTACTGGCTTGGTAAAGGACATGCTTCTTCAGCGGACTGCCCTGATCTACTCTCGGGTGATGAAATGTTTTAACAGGGTTCATGCCGATTTTTCTCATGACATTGATAGAGGGTTTATTGATTTCAGCAGTAAAACTGACGACCTCGCTAAAGCCGAGCTCATTGAATCCATATTCCAGACAGGCCCTGGCTCCTTCTGTTGCATAACCTTGGCCCCACGCGTCTTTTTTCAGCCTCCAGCCAATTTCAATACATGGGGTGAAATCTGCGTCAAATGTTGCCCTATGAAACCCGATGAAGCCGATGAACTCTTTCGTTCTCTTCTCTTCAACCGCATATAGCCCAAAGCCGTATTCCTTGAACTCGGCAAGAATCGACTGATAAAACTTCTCAGTTTCTGCGGAAGATAAAACACGAGGAAAATACTGCATCACATCCTGATCTGCATTCATTAGGCAAAAGTGCTCTAAATCTGCCGCAGACCAGTTCCGCAAAATCAGTCGTGGCGTTTCCAAATAAATCATTTGTACCTCCAATTATTCTCAAATTGAAAATGGCACCTTAACCGGATACAGTAAACCCGAACAAGTAACTTTTTCATCCTGGCCCTACAATTTGAACTTTTAAATCATTTACTAGTAGAATAAAGAGAGTGTATATAGTAAGCAAAGCGGTCCCCGTATTTTATTTTACAGGCCAGCATATTATTACGTAAAATTTCAGAACATACATTTCTGCATTATTAAGGAGTTTTTTCAATTGAAAAAAGAATACTGGTACGTCCTTATTGCCTATATTGTTATGCAGCTTTCAAGTCTTGTCGGGGTGCCACTCATTGCTTTGATCGGTGCTGCGATGGGAAAAAGCCTGAATGAAATGCAAACCCTCGCGATTCCATACTGGCTCGTAACCAGCTTTTCGCTGACACTCCTGATCATCCTGCTGATTTTAAGGAAGGAAAGAAACATAAATGCTGATTTGCGCGAAGCATCTTCGCCGGCAAGCTCGGCGGCATGGGCATTCGCCGGGGTATTCCTGGCCCTGTTCGCCCAGTCGATTGCAGGCAGCATTGAAAGCATGCTTGGAATTGAGATGGGCTCGGAGAATACACAGGAAATCATCAAGCTGATTGAAAGGTTCCCGGTTGTGATCCTTGTCAGCTCGATCATCGGTCCGATTCTGGAGGAAATCGTCTTCCGGAAGATTATTTTTGGCAGCCTGCACAAGAAAATGAACTTCTTCTTGGCAGCCTTGATCAGCTCCGTCATATTCGCACTGGCCCATATGGAGCCGGAGCATGTGATCCTATACTCAGCAATGGGCTTCACCTTTGCGTTTCTATATGTAAAAACAAAGCGGATCATCGTGCCAATCATCGCCCATGTTACAATGAATACAATGGTTGTCCTGCTTCAATCCGTATTCAGGGAAGACATTGAGAGAATGATAAAAGAAGCAGAGAAAATTCAAAGCTTTATTGGGGGATTTTAAGTCATGAAGCAATCGCCTATGTTTTCAGGCATTGTCTACATCTTGTTAGGCAGCTTATTCACCTATTTCGCCATCCAGAATGTCAACGATACAGGCTGGGGATTTTTCAGTTATTTGCTCGTCCTGCTCGCCACCTTTGACTTCGGTTCCGGCATCAGGATGATTCTGTTTCATTTCAAACTTAAACAAATGCAGAAAAAATAGCTCCTTCATCGAAGGAGCCATTTTTTATTCTTCTGATTCACTGTCTGTCGGATAATGTTTCAAGAAATAAATCAATGATTGCAGTTCTACTGCCAAATCAATATGATGGATCCTGATCGAAGACGGCACATTCAGCCTCGCCGGCGTAAAGTTCAGGATTCCCTTCACATTCGCCTGTACAAGTCTGTCTGTGATCGGCTGTGCCACTGTTGACGGCACTGTCAGGATTGCCACCTGGATGCCTTCCTCAACCACAACCTTATCGAGATCATCCATGTGATAGACAGGCACATCGCCAATCTGCGTCCCAACCTTATCTGGGTCGACATCGAAGGCAATTTCAATTTTCGTATTATTGTTTTTGGAAAAATTATAATTCAAAAACGCCGTTCCCAAATTACCAACGCCAATCAGCGCAACCTTCGTGAGTTCATCCTGGTCGAGCGTCTTTCGGAAAAAAGTCAGCAGGTAATTCACATTATAGCCGTAACCCTTTTTACCCAAAGCCCCGAAATAGGAAAAGTCCCTCCTGATCGTAGCCGAATCCACTTTTACCGCTTCACTCAGCTCCGCGGACGATACCCTCTGCTTGCCTGAAGAATGCAAGTTCAATAAAAATCGGTAATATAGCGGCAAACGCTTAGCAGTTGCCTGCGGAATCTTCATAGCATCATTCGTCATTCTCCATCCTCCACCCTGTTCGTATTTCTATTTTAACTTCTCATCTCTCTTAAAATCGCCGTTTTTCCCGCCGGTTTTTTCCACGAGATAGGTCCTGCCGATCACCATGCCTTTGTCGACGGCCTTGCACATATCATAAACAGTCAGCGCGCATGCTGCTGCTGCTGTTAACGCTTCCATTTCTACCCCTGTATTCCCTTTTGTTTTAACAGCTGCAGCGATATTTAATATATAGTCATTACCATTTTGCTCCCAATCAAACGAAAGGTCAATGCCTGTTAATGGAATCGGGTGGCACATCGGGATGATCTCTGACGTCTTCTTGGCCGCCATGATGCCAGCAACCTGCGCGACTGCCAGTACATCGCCTTTTTTCATTTTATTTTCAGTAATCCTTACATATATATCTTCATTAACGGTGATGCTTGAATGGGCGACTGCCGTACGGACCGTCTCCGGTTTTTCACTGACATCGACCATCTTCGCTCTTCCCTCTTCATTAAAATGCGTAAATTCTGCCATGTTCAAGCTCCTTTCAACCAAATAATACACTATTTTCCCAAACTTGTGTGTGAACTTTGTTTCTATCTTCACATATAGAGGAGGAAATTTTTCATACCTTACCACCCATTGCAGGCCGCACATATTGCCGAGCCCATAGGATTGGGTTACACTATCCCTAAGGCATTAGAGGTGAAAAATAATGATTCTATTACAAGTCAATCAGCTATCAAAATATTTTGCGGCTGATCTTATTTTATCGAATATCAAGTTTGAAATACAGACCAATGACCGTGTTGCCCTGGTCGGCCGGAACGGGGCGGGAAAATCCACCCTGCTGAAAATCATTGCCGGCTATGAATCCCATGACGGCGGCGAGATTATCCGCCCGAAAGGAACATCAATCGGCTACCTGGCCCAGAATACCGGACTGGAATCCGAGAAAAGCATTTGGGATGAAATGCTGGCTGTTTTTGACCATCTGCACAGCATGGAAAAAGAACTGCGCCGGCTTGAAGAAAAAATGTCGGATCCTGGCATCCTGTCGAATGAGTCAGAGTATGAAAGAGTATTAAAGGATTATGACGTTTTGCAGGTCCAGTTCAAGGAAAAAGGCGGCTACCAGTACGAAGCGGACATCCGCTCCGTCCTTCACGGCCTGAACTTCCAGTCTTTTGATTATTCCACAAAAATCTCCACTTTAAGCGGAGGACAGAAAACAAGGCTTGCGCTCGCAAAGCTGTTATTGACTCGTCCTGATATTTTGATTCTCGACGAACCGACTAACCATCTGGACATTGACACACTTTCCTGGCTTGAGCAGTATCTCCAGGGCTATGACGGTGCGATTTTAATTGTTTCACACGACCGTTACTTCCTTGATAAGGTTGTGAACCAGGTATACGAGATTTCCCGTCACCAGTTGACGAAGTTCCCTGGCAATTACAGCTCGTATTTAGAACATAAAGCCGCAAATTATGAGCGCGACCTGAAGCTATATGAAAAGCAGCAGGATGAGATCTCCAAGCTGCAGGACTTTATCCAGCGAAATCTTGCCAGGGCCTCAACAACGAAACGGGCCCAGAGCCGCCGGAAACAGCTCGAGAAGATCGACCGGATGGACAGGCCGATGGGAGATGAAAAATCTGCTTCCTTCAGCTTCCAGATCGAACGCCAGAGCGGGAATGACGTCCTGAAGGTAAATACACTTGCTGTCGGCTATCAGAATGAAGTCGTCTCCGAAAATATATCTTTCAACCTTTCACGTGGCGACAGTACGGCCCTCGTTGGACCAAACGGAGTCGGCAAGTCGACCTTATTGAAGACCATTGTTGAAAAATTGCCATCGATTGCCGGCAATATTCAGTACGGCTCCAATGTTTCAATCGGCTATTACGATCAGGAACAGGCTGAACTTAGCTCGAACAAAAAGGTTTTAAATGAGCTGTGGGACGAGTATCCACTGAAATCCGAAAAGGAGATCCGCACCGTATTGGGCAACTTCCTTTTTTCAGGCGATGATGTGTTAAAAATCGTCTCGACCCTGAGCGGCGGCGAAAAAGCGCGGTTGGCACTGGCCAAGCTAATGCTGCAAAATTCCAATTTCCTTATTCTGGATGAACCAACAAACCATCTGGACCTGGACAGCAAGGAAGTCCTTGAGAACGCCTTGATCGATTATCCAGGCACCATCCTGTTCGTCTCTCACGACCGTTATTTTATCAACAGGATCGCCACCAAGGTCCTTGAACTCGACCGTGCCGGAGCAACAGAATATCTTGGTGATTATGATTACTACGTCGAGAAGAAATTAGAGCAGGAAGAACTTGAGGCACTGGCCAGACAGGCGGCCATAGCGGCTGGCACGATCAGCGAACCAGTCAAGCAGGACAAGACCTCCTACCAGCAGGATAAAGAGGCCAAGAAGCTCGAACGCCAGCGCAAACGTCGCATGGAAGAGGTCGAAGCGCTGATCGACAAGCTCGAGTCAGAGGTTGCAGAATACGAAGAATTGCTTTGTGATCCGGAAATATTCCAGGATCACGAAAAAGCAGGAGAAATCAATTCCAAAATCGAAACCGCCAAAGATAAGCTCGACGAACTGATGGAAGAGTGGACGGAATTGGCCTAGCAATGGAGAAACCGGGCATGAATTTGCCCGGTTTTTTGTATGTTATCCACAGAAATTTGTTGATTGTTTTCTAATGAATTTGTTTATTCGCTAAAAAGGGGTGTTTAATTGCAAAAATGCTGTATTTATTCGCAAAGCCAGCACTTTTATTCGCAAAATAATCCTGTTTATTCGCAAACTGGAAAATAACTAAGATTATTTCCAATTTGAAAACCCCGAGTTCCATCTCTTATTCACTAAAAAAAGTCCCGATTAAAAACCGGGACTTTTTGTTCACATAGTTATTCACATAGCAAAGACTGATTTATAGGTTATCCATAGACTTTTCCACATTATCCACAAAACAAGCTTTTTTTATCCACATTATGCACAATCATAAGCTGTTTTTGTTTACATATCCACAGAAGAGTCTGACAAAAATAATTTCTAACTGCGACTTTGGTTGTGGATAGTTATCTCCAGACCAGGATTTCCGTTCAATGTCAGTTCCGCTCTTTGCCCTTTATCGTACATCACACTTCCTGCGGCAGCAATCATCGCTGCGTTGTCTGTGCATAAAGACAGCGGCGGAATGACAATTTCCACATCCGAATCTGCAAATTCTGTGGATAATTTTGCTCTCAGGCCTTTATTAGCCGCAACACCTCCGGCTAGCAGAACTTGTTTCACATCATATTCTTTTACAGCCTTTTGCGTTTTCGTGACAAGTACATCAATGACACTCTCCTGGAAGCTTGCCGCCAGCTCTTCAGGGGCAATTTCTTCCCCCCGCTGCTGTGCGTTATGCACAACATTGATTACAGCTGACTTCAGCCCGCTGAAGCTGAAATCATAGGACCCTTCCTCCAGCCAGGCTCTCGGCAGGTCAATGGTTGCCTCTCCTTCATGTGCAAGCCTGTCGATATGCGGTCCACCTGGATACGGAAGATTCAGGGTACGCGCTACCTTATCATAAGCCTCTCCAGCTGCATCATCCCGAGTCTCGCCAATCACCTCGAAATGACCATGCTCCTTCATATAAACAAGTTCCGTATGGCCTCCAGACACAACGAGCGAAAGCAGTGGAAACTTCATCTCGGCAACAAGTCTGTTCGCATAGATATGGCCTGCTATATGATGGACCCCAACAAGAGGGATCCCATTTGCAAACGCTAAGGCTTTCGCAGCGTTGACACCGATCAATAAAGCACCAACGAGGCCAGGACCCTCCGTCACGGCAATCGCATCCAAATCTTTAACATCCACATTTGCCTGAGCGAGTGCTTCTTCCAAAACAAGCGTAATCTGCTCGACATGGTGCCTCGATGCGATCTCCGGTACCACTCCGCCGAACCGCTTATGGCTCTCGATCTGCGAGGCCACGACATTCGCGAGGATTTCCCGTCCATTCTTAACGATCGCTACGGCTGTCTCATCACAGCTCGTCTCTATTCCCATGATTAATTGGTCTTTTGTCATTATAAATTCACCCACATTATTAAAGCGTCTTCCATATTGTCTGTATAATATTGCTTCCTGATGGCACCTTCTTCGAATCCAAACTTTCGATAGAGATTTTGGGCCCTGTCATTGCTTACCCTCACTTCGAGCGTCATCCTCAATGCTCCCATTTCGCGTGCAAGCTCCATTACCTTAGCCATCAGTGCCTCGCCCAGCTTCATTCCTCTGTATTCCGGCAGCACGGCAATATTCGTGATATGTGCTTCATCAACAATGATCCACACACCACAATAACCCACAACCTTCTGATCCACTTCCACTACCAGATACTGAGCAAACTGATTCTTCGTCAACTCATTAAAAAAAGCTTCCCTGCTCCATGGAATCGTAAAGGAATTGACCTCAACCGCCATCACGTCATCCAGATCATCAACCGTCATATTCCGGAACGTTATCGTTTTATTCATGTTCGCTTCCCACTTATTTTTTAGTCTCTTGCGCTTTCAGCCAGTTCGCCTCGGCTTCTGCCAGGCGGATATAGTTAGGGACGAAGGTATGAAGGTCAACAGCCTCTTTATCCCTGCCCAACAAAGCAAGTTCTGCCGGCCTTGGATTCAATTCGGTAATTTCAGCAAAAACAGCCTTATTCCCGAGCTCCTGTTTAATGACATCCTCATGCAGAGCCAAATCATTGCTCGTAAACAATACCTTGCTGTCCATGTCATTCAAAACCTTTACCCAATCAGCTGACATCACAAGCTGGTCCTCTTTCACAATTTCCAACCTTTGGTTTCCAAACTTATATAAACCGGTATAAATCTGCCCTCTCCTCGCGTCAAAAAAAGGAGATACATAGCCGTCAAAATAACGTCCTGCTGATGCTGCGGCCACCTGAAGGCTTGATACACCAGATAAAGGAATCTTCAGTGTCCAGGCCATCGTCTTGGCTATTGTCACACCGATACGGACGCCAGTGTACGATCCCGGTCCTTCAGCCACAACAATCTTCGATAAATCGTCCGGTTTGACATTGCACTCCTCCATCAGTGTCTGAATCGCCGGCATCACCCGGACAGAGTGATTCTTTTTAATATTGGAGATATACTCGCCCAAAACCGTTTCGCCATCAAGCAGACCAATTCCCAAAACATAATTGGACGTATCTATCGATAATACCTTCATTTAAAAATCTCCTTACACAATTCTTCATATCGCTCGCCCTTTGGCTCGACGACAATTCTCCTTGCACCATTGTCATCAAGATACAACTGAAGCAGCAATAGTTCCTGCGGCAGCTGTGCTTCTATTAAATGAGCCCATTCAACAACCGTAACACCATTACCTTCAAAGTATTCTTCAAAACCAAGATCTTCAAACGCATCTTCCACTCGATACACATCCATATGATATAAAGGAAGCCGTCCCTGATACTCCTTAATGATCGTAAAAGTAGGGCTATTCACATTCCTCGTGATACCCAGCCCCTCAGCAAGCCCCTTGGTAAAAGTGGTCTTTCCCGCACCTAAATCACCTTCCAGGGCAATCACGTCGCCTTCCTTTAAAAGAGCAGCCAGCCTCTTTGCAAAATTTTTTGTCTCTTCCGGCTGCGTGGAAATGAATTGATAAGTCGCCATCTATCTATCACCAACTAACAATCAATTTTATAATACAAAAAAACCTTAGGATGCCTCCTAAGGATGACGATTCTATATGTAGTTTACACGATTTATCGAGTCCGGGCAAAAAAACCGGCCATTTTCCCTTTTGAATAAGGTGAAAGGCATAAAAAAAAACGAAACCCTGTTTCGCTTTGCGATTCTAGCAATCTAGAAAAATGGCGGTCCCGACCGGGATCGAACCGGCGATCTCCTGCGTGACAGGCAGGCATGTTAACCGCTACACCACGGGACCTAATATGTATGAAAAAGATGGATTATTGCGGGGGCAGGATTTGAACCTGCGACCTTCGGGTTATGAGCCCGACGAGCTACCGGGCTGCTCCACCCCGCGTCGATAATATTATGTGTAATCCATTAAATTGTTCAAACAGCCCGGCGGCGTCCTACTCTCACAGGGGGAAACCCCCAACTACCATCGGCGCTGAGAAGCTTAACTTCCGTGTTCGGTATGGGAACGGGTGTGACCTTCTCGCCATCGCCACCAGACTATTTGGTTTGAGGTTTTATTCCCTCAAAACTAGATAATGTGTAAGAAGAATTCAAGAGAATCGAATGATCATTTGGTTAAGTCCTCGAACGATTAGTATC